>CAVZLS010000021.1:0-245146 GCA_963776115.1 uncultured Alphaproteobacteria bacterium
GTCGGCAATGTCTGCTTTCAGGCGGTCGCAAAACTGACCTCAACGGCTGACATGAGGGCGCAAAGCCGACATTGATGAAATGACCGCAACTGGCGCAAGGTGGACGTTCGAAGTTGCGTTCACAGTGGTCCATGATGTGGGCACGGTTCATTTAGTATGCGCCGCCGCCAGAGCTTTTTCACTTCACAACCGAGAACTCGAGGCGGTTGCACCTCTGTCCCCAAACCCTAATACGGCACGGAAGCGAAGATTGAGCAAGATAAGGAGGAAAGGGATACCATGCAGAATGATGGTTGCGCATATGCGCATAGGCTACGGTAGGGAAGTTTCTCTCAATTTGGGATCAGCTTTTTCACGGCTCGACTTTACCCCTTTACGGTGTCTTTGAACGAAACCACTGACAGTCCAGCTTATAGTCAAGCCGATTTGATCGTGCGTGAATAACCCAACCACGAATACCCAAATCACTGACAGGGCAATCCATGCTCGAAAACCCCGGCGCCATTTCATTCTGACTCCCTGACGTTCTCGTTTTAATCACCATTACATCGTTCGAGGTTCGCCGAGGTCGCACTGTGTTGAGAATTTACTGACGCCTACGCGTTTCATCATCCACCGGCGCACTGGGACGTTTATTCGACATATATTTGACGAATAACTCAGGTATTTCTCTAAGTAATTGATTTTGTTGGCGCACCCGACAGGATTCGAACCTGTGACCTCTGCCTTCGGAGGGCAGCACTCTATCCAGCTGAGCTACGGGTGCTGATACAAGGCTTGACCTTACATGCGCGAAGCGTTTCTAACCGATGCGAGCCAAGGCTTCAATGGCGAATTTCGGTTGTGTGCAAGGAAGCTGTGAGGATTCCGAAAAGCAGCGGACACCGGTTCCAATCCTGTCATGCACCTGATGTGTACAGCTACACTTGCCCAGTAATTCCATTTCAGCCACCATATGCCGAAGCTGCTGTGGACCAAAGGTGCTAAAATGGTGACATTCATTTTGATACCCGGAGGGTGGCAGGGCGGTTGGGCTTTCGAAAAAGTCGCAAATCTGCTTATTGAACGAGGCCACATCGCCAAGGCGCTCACTCTTGCCGGTCTCGGCGAGGTTCCAGCCCCAGCAACCAATCTCGCATTTCACATTGACGAGGCGGTCCAGGCGATCAGGGAATGTTCTGGCGATCTCGTTTTGGTCGGCCAGTCTTACGGTGGAATGGTCATCACTGGTGCAGCTGACGTCGAACCTACCAATATCCGGGCGCTGGTCTATGCCGACGCTTATGTGCCTCAGACGGGAGAGTTTGTGTGGTCGCTGACAAGCCCCCGCTTCCGCGAAGCCTTCATCGCCGGCGCGATGGCCGACGGATTGAGCTGTGCCCCGCCCCCCAATCTTGACCCCCGATGCCGTCCTCATCCGATAGGAACATTCCTCCAGGCAATTGATCTATCCGGGCGTTGGCGCCAAGTTGCGCGAAAGACATACGTCGGAGCGCATGGATGGGAAGGAAGTCCGTTCCTCGATCTCTACAAACGCTTAAGCGTCGACCCGGAGTGGAAGACATTCGCTCTCAATTGTGGGCACAACATTGCACGCTTGGAACCAGAAGCTCTGACCGAGATATTGCTGGCGCAGGTTTGATGGCCCCGTGACCACAGACCCCACCATCCGCAGCGTCGGCTCGGGAATCGAAAGTGAGCTGAGCGGTTTCCGAAGGCAAAGGTCACAGCTTCCAATCCTGTCATGCACCTGACGCGTGGGAAGTATAATGTCTCGAACCGATGCAGCCTTTGGCCTAAAGGCGAACTTTGCGTTGATTCCCACCGCGTATGGCGCAATGATGTATGACAATGCTTGGCGGGGCCGTGAAGGCCTTATTGACAGAAAAGGGAAACTTCCCCATGGCAACCAAGACAGATTTCACCGCAGAGGAATGGAGCGAAGTGCTTGGCAGCGTGATGATGGCGGGGATGGCCGTTACGCTGGCCGATCCAAGCGGCCTCATCGGCATGACCCAAGAAGGGCTGGCCAGTGGCAGCGCACTGATTGCGGCCAAGACCGATCCGAATTCAAACACCTTGATCAAGTCGGTGGTATCCGACTTCGAGACTTCCGAGGGACGCACAGCGGCGCGCGGACTGATCAAAAACAAGCTTGCGGGTAAGCAGGCTGCCGAAATGAAAGGCGCTATCCTGGAAACGCTCAGCCAAGCCGTTGCGCTCGTTGACGCGAAAGCTCCAGATGACGCTGCCGGATTCAAGGCTTGGCTTTATAGCATCAGTGAACGCGTGGCGAATGCAGCCAGCGAAGGTGGTTTCTTGGGTTTTGGCGGCGTGCGGGTGAGCGATGCGGAAAAAGCCACTCTGGACGAGATTTCGAAGGCGCTTAAGCTCACCGCTTGAACGGCCAGATCAACATTTACGGGAGGAACGTTTCAATGGCCAGCAACCAATCAGTGCTAGAGCAGCTGCTTCAAGCTGCCCTGCAGGGAGGTGGACTCCGCTCGGGCCAAGGAACGAATACGCCTAGCCAGCCGGCGCCGAGCGGGTCGGGCAATCTTAGCGATATTTTGGGAAGCCTGTTGGGCGGGAGCCCAGCAGCGGGTGAGGGCGGAGCAACCGTGGGCCGATCGGTTCCTGCTGGCAACGGCGGGCTTGGCGACATTCTGGGCAGTCTCCTAGGGGGCGCAGCGGCCGGCAACGGCGTGAGCAGTGGCAGCGCTCCAACGAGATCGCCCCAGCCGCAGGCCCAAATGCCACAAAAGGCAGGAACGAATGATCTCGTCCGCTATGGCGGCATGGCGGTGCTTGGCGTGCTCGCTTACCAGACGTTCAAGCGATATCAGGCACAGCAAGCAGGAGAATCGGGGGTAAAGTCGCCAGATGCGGCTGCAGTGGTGCCGCCAGCCGACAATGGTTTTCATCCAGCGCAGGCGCCTGGTGGTGCCGATGCCCTCTCAGGTGTGTTCGTCAAGGCAATGGTGGCCGCGACACAAGCCGATGGCGTCATCGACGAAGATGAACAGCGCAACTTGGCCGGGCGCCTTGATCAGCTCGGTATCAGTTCCGCTGATCGCCGCGGCTTGGCGGAACAGCTGACGACGCCTGTGGATCTTCGAGAGATTTTGAACGCTGCGACTTCGCCGGAGGTAGCGCTCCAGATTTACATGGCTTCAGTTCTGGCGATAGCGGTCGATACACCCGCTGAGAGAAATTATCTCGACGGGCTCGCGCGTGCTCTTAAGATCGATCCAAGGCTAAAGGCACAGGTCGAGCAAACTCTGGGGCGCGCCTGAGAGATCGCTGTTGACGAATTTCGCGCGGTGATTGTCGGCCCGGCGCATCGTTGCGTGCGGGATGTTTGCGTGGAATCCAGCGACTCTTGGACGCGGGTAAGATCACCCCGACCATCGGATAGCCTATATACAGCCGAGAAATCGATCACGGACGAGGTTGCTTTGGCGCTTCGCCATCACAAACAAGTTAAAGCAGTTGGGCGTCATTTATGAGATATCTGTGGCTTGCGTCCGTAGACGACCGAAGGAGATTAATATGCAGATGAACCGACGCCATGTCCTGGCGATTTCCGGAGCCGCTGCTGCGACAACGCTCTTTGCCCCAGCCATCAAGGCTCGCGCAGCCGCGCCCTTCAAACAGCCGGAACTGCCTTACGCGGAAGACGCGCTTGCGCCGGTGATTTCGGCGAGAACCGTTGGCCTCCATTATGGAAAACACCATGCCGGTTACTTCAAGAAGCTTAATACCTTGGTTGAAAAGACACCCTATGCGGACCTCTCGCTGGAAGAGGTGGTCGTGCGTGCCAAAAAGGATGGAGATACAGCGATCTTCAACAATGCCGCACAGGCATGGAACCACAATCTCTATTGGCAACAGTTCAAAGGCGGACCTGCGGCACCCAAGGGTGCAGTTTCTGCAAGCCATCGAAAAGGACTTTGGCGGGTTTGACGAACTGAAGAAGAAGATGACCGCCGAGGGCGACAACGTGTTCGGCACAGGATGGGTATGGCTGGTCAAGGACGGGACAAGCTCTCAATCGTTGGCATGCAGGATGCAGGTGACCCGCTCGCAGAGGGCAAGAAAGCGCTGCTCGGCATCGATGTCTGGGAGCATGCCTACTATCTCGATTATGAAAACCGCCGTCCGGAACACGTCGCGGCAGTTCTCGACAAGCTTGTTAACTGGGAATTTGTCGGCGAACAATTTCAGGCATGATAGTCTGTGCACAACGCCGTCCCCCGTTTCCGGGGAACGGCGTTTGAAATCTGATTAGTCGATGTCGAATGACACGCCCTGAGCCAAGGGAAGGGCTGACGAATAGTTCACCGTATTCGTGGCACGGCGCATATAGGCCTTCCATGCGTCCGATCCGGATTCGCGCCCGCCACCTGTTTCCTTCTCGCCGCCAAAGGCTCCACCGATTTCGGCGCCGGATGTGCCGATATTGACGTTTGCGATACCGCAGTCTGACCCGTCAGCGCTGAGGAAACGTTCGGCTTCCTGCAGATTGAGTGTGAAGATCGAAGACGAAAGTCCGGCTCCGACTGCATTGTGATCGGCGATCGCTTTGTCGAAATCGCGGTATTTCATGACATAGAGGATAGGAGCGAAGGTTTCTTCGGTTACCGGCCCATCCTGTTGCGGCATTTCGACAAGAGCCGGGCGGACATAGTAGGCATTGTCGTATCCGGTATCGATGCGCGCACCGCCCGTTACCTTGCCGCCATGATCGATCGCTTGCCTCAGCGCCTTTTGCATATTGTCATAGGCAGCCTTGTCGATGAGCGGGCCGACCAATGCCGATGTATCGAGCGGACTGCCGACGGAAACGCTCTCATAGGCTTTCTTCAGACGAGGCACGAGCGTGTCATAGACGCTTTCATGTACGAACAGACGGCGAAGGCTGGTGCAACGCTGACCGGCGGTTCCCATTGCGCCGAAGGCAATAGCACGCAGTGCCATGTCGAGATCGGCCGACGGACAGACGATACCGGCATTGTTGCCACCAAGCTCGAGGATCGAGCGGGCGAAACGCTTGGCGAGACGCGGCCCGACCTCACGGCCCATGCGGGTCGATCCCGTCGCCGATACGAGCGCAACCTTCGGATGATCGACGAGTGTCTCGCCAACGGTGCGGTCGCCCATCAGCACCTGGGTAAGGCCGGCGGGAACGTCACCAAAACGCTTGGCGGCGCGCTCAAAGATGGCTTGGCATGCAAGCGCGGTTAGAGGCGTTTTTTCCGATGGCTTCCACACAACGGCGTTACCGCAGACGAGTGCGAGCGTCGTGTTCCACGACCAGACGGCAACCGGGAAATTGAAAGCAGAAATAACCCCAACGACGCCAAGCGGGTGCCAGGTTTCCATCATGCGGTGTCCGGGACGTTCGGTTGCGATGGTCAGGCCATAAAGCTGGCGCGACAAGCCGACAGCAAAATCGCAAATGTCGATCATTTCCTGGACTTCGCCGAGACCCTCTGACGGGATCTTGCCAGCTTCGATCGAAACGAGGCGGCCGAGTTCACTCTTCAGCGCGCGCAACTCCTCGCCGAAGAGACGCACGAGTTCGCCGCGCCTTGGGGCCGGAACCAGACGCCATTCGCGGAACGCTGCGTCAGCCTGTTCGATGGTCTTTGCCGTATCGTCTGCCGAATGAACCACGATATCGGCGATCTTCTCTCCGCTTACGGGACTAAAAGAAGGCATATTGCCTCCGGTATAGGCGGATTCAGCTACGCCGAGCTTGGAAAGGAGTGTTTTCACTTCTTGAGCAATGGTCATCTTGCTTTTCCTTTGTCTGTTGCCTGCCGGTTTGGGGCAGCTTTTATCAGGCGGTTCTAATTTTTGATACAGCCGCTGCTCAGCTTGCGAGCGCGATGGGTTTGAAGTGTCTCAGGCACGCATCGATAGATGCTTTTTCAAGGCTTTCATAATGCGCGAATTCATCGAGAACCGGTACGCCAAGCTGGCCCTCGAATTCCCGTTGACTAGGGCTGGCCGTGAATTTCTGGCTCGCATCGTCGCCGAGATTGGATTGGAAAATTCCGGCTGCGCTCACCGGCAGAAAATCCTCATAGACGATAGGATCAAACTGGACGGCCCCCATCGCCACGAGCGTTTCGATGTTGGCGGCTTCGCGAGACGACAGCGTGTTTTGTGGAAAGCACTCTGCGACAGAATAGCGGAAATAACCGAGCCCATTGATGCGGATATTATTCCAATCATCCGGGAAGGCTTTGAACGCACCAGCCAACGCAGCAACGTAGGCTTCGGCATTCGAGCCATCGGCGGCAGGACGAACTACTTCACGCGATTTGGCCAGGAGTTGGTCGTAAAGCGCGCGACCTTTAGGTGTCAGCGCAATGCCACGCTGCTCGATTTCGCCGAAGCGGGCCGTATGCGAGCCGGCTTCCCATTGCCCTTGAGCGTTGCGAAACGAGACGTTTTCCTCAAGCGCCTTGAAAGAGGTCTGGCGCAGGAGAATGGGGCAGGCCCGGGTCGGAGGGCCTTCGATGACCGCCTTGGGCGAAATACCGTGTGCTGGCATCAGGTCCTGAACGGCATCGATATCCAGTGTGCGCGGCGTCAGATGATTGATGTGCGGCCCCTTGAAAGACACGACATCGGCGATCAGCCGGTGCGCATCGTGCAGGCGGTCATAAAGCGCACCGCTAACACTGGCATGATCGTGCCAACGGAAGGTTTCGAGGATTTCCTGTACGAAAAGCGCCGCATCGTCAGCGTTGAGGCCACCTTCAGTCTCGGCCTTCTCAATGAGAGAAATCGCCTCTGCAGTGAAAATCTGCCGTGCTTCGAGGATCTTCCGGGCTTCGTCGCGAAGCTCTGGATCCGTAACGAGATCGAGCCGCAGCAATGAGGTAAAAACCCGAAACGGATTGATCTTCAACGCTGCATCGCTTGACGGCCGGAAGGCGGTGGAATGGACTGGAACGCCGGCTTCACTCAGATCGTAATAACCGACCGGATACATGCCCATGATGGCGAAGACCCGGCGCAGCATGGCGAGTTCTGCTGGCGTGCCGACACGGATAGCACCGTGCCGCTCTTCCGAAATACGGTCGAGCGTGTCGGTTTTTTCCAGGCGATGTCTCAGTTCCGGCGATCCGGCAAGCGTTTGTGCATTCACTTTCGCGACAAGCGACAGAAGTGTTCCGTAGGCGGGAACTTCCGTCCGGTACATGGATGACATGGCTGAAGAGAAAGATGCGCGGATAGCATCTGTCGAGACAAAACTTGTTGATTTCACAATGATGGTTCCGTTGCAGTGGTGCGACAGCAAATTTCATCGCCGTCATGCTTAAACTGGATTATAGATAAGATAATGGCTCGCGGATTGCGATGATTCAAACTGGGTTGATGCGAGATAAGAATGAAGTTAAGCCGCAGATTGATCCCGGACATCGATATTCTGCAGACATTCGAATGTGCGGCGCGGCATGGTAGTTTTACTCAAGCGGCGAGAGAGCTCAATCTTACGCAGAGTGCTGTCAGCCGGCAGATGAGCGAACTCGAAGGCCAGATCGGCGTGCTGTTGTTCGAGCGCATTCGTCAGCGTGTTGTTCTTTCCGATGCAGGGCAGAAGTTTCTTCCGGAAGTACGGCGCCTGCTCGGTTTGACTGAAGAGACGATGCTGCGTGCCATGGCGGCGTCACAGTCGGCATCATCCCTGAATATCGCCACGCTGCCTACCTTCGGCAGCCGCTGGTTGATGCCAAGGCTTCCCGATTTCTTGCGCCAGCATCCCGAAATGGCACTCAGCGTTGCGTCGCGTTCGGAACCCTTTGATTTCGAGGAGGAGCCGTTCGATCTGGCGATCCATTATGGCCAGCCGGTCTGGGCGCATGCCACATGCACGTATCTCTGCAGTGAACTGATTGTACCCGTGGGGAGCCCAGAGCTTTGCGCGGCCAATCCCGTCAAGACACCAGCTGAACTGGCGAGCTCCGCGCCATTGCTGCATCTCTCGACCCGGCCCAAGGCTTGGGCCTCCTGGTTCGAAACAGTGCAGGCAGAGATTGCCACGCCCTACAAGGGGCATCGTTTCGAACATTTCTCCATGGTTATAGAGGCGGCGCTTGCCGGTCTGGGCTTCGCGTTGCTGCCCCGTTATTTGATTGAGCAAGAGGTCGCATCAGGGCGTTTGCTCGTGCTGTTCGAGCAGCCACTCCAGACCGAGAACAGCTACTATCTTGTGGTGCCCGACCACAAGAAGGAGAACGCTTTGGCACAAAGCTTCTTCACCTGGATAGCCGATCAGGTCACCGAACGACCGACACGACCCTAATCATTCGATAACCGCATCATGTCTTCAAGAAATTTCATTTCCGTTGGCAAGATCACACCCTATAACGACATGATAATGCGCCGGTTATCTCTGGCCGACCTGACGGTGATCCCATGCTGAATGATGAGCGTTCCCACGGCCTGTGGGAAAAGACGGCGCCGCCCGCGCCAAAGACGGAACGGCTGCATGGGGATATCTCCGTCGACGTTGCAGTGATCGGTGCAGGCTTCACCGGGCTTTCCGCCGCGTTGCATCTGGCCGAAGCAGGAACGAAGGTGGCGGTCGTCGATGCCGTTGAGATAGGGTTCGGCGGCTCAGGCAGAAATGTCGGCCTCGTCAACGCGGGCATGTGGGTGATGCCAAATGATCTGCCGGGGGTATTGGGAGAGCTTCATGGCGAGCGCCTCCTGGAACTGCTCGGAAACGCGCCGCAATCGGTATTCAATCTCGTCGATAGACACGAGATTGACTGCGAACTCGAGCGCAATGGTACGCTACACTGTGCGGTTGGCCAGGAAGGCCTGAAGCAGCTCGAGCAACGCGCCGAACAGTGGCTCGCCCGTGGCGCAGCGGTTCGACTGCTGGATGCAGAGGAAACCGCTGCCAAGGTTGGTTCAAATGCTTTTGGCTGCGTCGCTTCTCGATAACCGGGCGGGCACTATACAGCCGCTGGGCTATGTTCGCGGGCTCGCGGTAGCTGCTCTCGGGGCCGGCGCTGCTGTTTATACCGGGACGCCGATAGTGGCGACGGAGCAATCGGGTAAGCGTTGGATAGTGCGAACACCATCAGGCACGATTATCGGCCGACTGGGTCGTCGTCGCGACTAACGCCTACACGACATCGCCTTGGCCGGAATTGCGGGCGGAACTTCTGCATCTCCCCTATTTCAATTTCGCCACGGCGCCGCTGCCGGACGAAGTGCGGAAGACAGTCCTTCCCGAAAGGCAGGGCGGCTGGGATACGAGAGAAATATTGAGCTCCTTCCGCATGGACCGGGCAGGGCGACTGATTTTCGGTAGCGTCGGTGCATTGCGCGGCACCGGCATGGCCGTGCACAAGGCGTGGGCTGCGAGATCCATCCGCAAGCTCTTTCCGCAGATCAAGGATGTGAAATTTGAAGCTGGCTGGTACGGCAAGATCGGCATGACGAGTGACAGCCTGCCGCGCTTCCACACGCTCGCTCCGAACATTATCAGTTTCAGCGGCTACAATGGCCGTGGCATTGCGCCGGGCACAGTATTTGGCCGTCTTCTCGCTGAGCATATAGTCGGCAAGATCACCGAGGCGGACTTGCCACTGCCGGTAACCCGGCCAAAGGATCAGGGTTTGCGGACACTTCGTGAAGGATACTATGAAGTCGGTGCGCAACTGGCGCATATGGTCGGGAACAGGTTTTAAGCGAACACGACTATCGCCGGTTGTTAACCCCATCTACTCATTCGCTTGCCATTCTTGGCATCCCGACATATCTCTAAGCGATGGACAGCAAGAAGCCGATGCGGCACACCAGACCCAGCGTCTCCGCCAGCATTCTCGCCGCGGTCAGGAACCGCAACAAACGCCCGGTTGGCATTACCCAAGTCGTGCGCAACGATCTGCTGATTGCTTCCTACAATGTCCACAAATGTGTCGGGATCGATAAGAAATTCGACCCAGATCGCGTTGCCCACGTGATTGGCGAAATTGGAGCGGACGTTATCGCCATCCAGGAGGCCGACAAGCGTTTTGGCGAAAGGACAGGCTTGCTCGATCTTGCCCGTCTCCATCGCGAGAACAGCCTTGTTCCAGTTCCGGTAACTTCGCTTTACCCAAAAGGCCATGGCTGGCACGGCAATCTGCTGTTGTTCCGCGAGGGCGTCGTTCGCCGTGTTCAGCAACTTGTACTACCCGGCCTTGAGCCACGCGGTGCATTGGTGGTCGATATCGATCTGGAAGCAGGCCCACTTCGCATCATTGCCGCACATCTCGGCCTCCTCAGACACTCGCGACAACAACAATCGGAAGCAATTTTGAATGCCGTGAAGGCGGATCCATCGCGTCCGACTTTGTTATTGGGCGACCTGAATGAATGGCGCGTGGGCAGAGGTTCGTCATTGCACTTCCTTCGCCCGGTTTTCGATCCGGCAAAAAATGCGGTGCCAAGCTTTCCGTCGCGGTTTCCTGTCCTGGCGTTGGACCGGGTTCTTGGCCATCCGCACAGCCTTGTTACGACGATCGAGGTTCACGACACACCCTTGGCGCGTGTTGCGTCCGATCATTTGCCGATCAAGGCCTATGTCGACCTGAAATCGGCGTTGGCCGAAACGGAAGAAATCAAAGATAGGGCGAGCCTAGCCAGATGATTCGCTCTACCAGGCGTACCCAGAACGACCTGGCGCGCAGGTTTTGAAGCAGAACCGGTTTCGCTGAGGCCATTGCGTTCTCGACGAGCGCTTCCACTTCGGACGCAAATGCTGCATCCATCACCTCGAGATCGACTTCGAAATTCAACCGTAACGACCTCGGATCAAGATTTGACGATCCGACGTAGGCCCACTGCCCATCGACCACCAACAATTTGGAATGGTTGAAGTTGCCACGGGCGCGCCAGATGCGGCAGTGACCTTTAAGTATCTGATCGAACTGAGCCGTCATGGCGCGGTCCACCAGTTTAAGGTTGTTGATTGAAGGCACGACGATATCCACCTCGACCCCGCGGCGTGCAGCCGTTACCAGTGCACTGATCAATTCGCGGTCCGGCAGAAAGTAGGGCGACATGATGCGAATGCGGGACTGGGCGACGGAAAAGGCACCCATCAGCATTCGGTGATTTGCTTCGACGCTACGATCTGGTCCCGATGGCACGGCGCGAATGAATACGGGTTCTCCAGGTTGCTTTTCCGGCGTGGCGAGGTGCCAGGGCTCACCCGTCAGCATCTCGTGCGTTGTAAATCGCCAATCCTCGGAAGCAATATGAAACAGGTCCGTCACGATAGGCCCGGTCAATCGGAAGTGCGTGTCGCGCGCGTTGTCTTCGCCCACTACCTCCTCTGAAAATCCAGCGCGGATATTCATGCCGCCGGTAAAGGCTACACGCCCGTCAATAATCATTATCTTGCGGTGGGTACGAAGATTGGCATAGGGCAAGCGTAACCCCATGATAATATTACCGTTAAAGACGGCAACTTTGATGTTGTGTTTGGCGAGATAGCCGACGATGCTCGGAATGGAATATCGAGCACCCACCGCGTCAATTAATATTCTCACCTCGACCCCACGCTTGACGGCCGCGATCAGCGCATCGGCTATGCGCAGTCCAAGCTTGTCTCGGTCGAAGATGTAGGTCTCAACCAGAATACTGCGCTTGGCTTGGTTAATCTCGGACAGCATCGCGTGATAGGCTTCATCGCCGCCTTGCAATATGTCGATGTTGTTGGCGGTCGTAAGCCGGCATCGGCTGACGCGATCTCCAAGTGTCTTCATTGCCGCAAAACGCTTTTCGAAATGCGCCAGAACATGTTTGTCCTTGGCATCGAAACGCGTGAAGACGTCTTGGCCAATCTCGTGCAGGAATTTGCGTTGCGAGGAGATGGACGACCGTCTGATGCGGTTAATCCCTGCGACGGCATAGATGAGTGCACCGATGACCGGGGAAAGGATGATCACGCCGACCCAACCGATGGCGGCGCGAACCTCTTCCTTGGTCATTGTCGCGTGAACGGCCGCCGGGACGCCGAGAACGATCGACAGCACAAAGAAGATATGCGGTAAGTGGGTATAGAGGTAATCAGCCATTGCGGCGTTTCATGTCAGGACGCTGAGTCCCGGCGGGAACGCCATTCGGCCAAGGATACCGGCTGGTCCGGAATACGAATTTCAAAACTTGTTCCCGCTCCATCGCCTCCCCGCAACTCAATCGTTCCCCCGTGAGCTCGTACAAGTTCATGGACAATAGCAAGACCAAGGCCGGTGCCACCCGATCGCGCCGACCCTTTGAAGGCTGTAAACAGATTTTCGCGCGCCTTGGGAGGCAGGCCGGGCCCGGTATCGTCAATGCCGATGATAGAGGTCGTGCCGATCTGTCCTGCAGTGATTGTCAATCGCTTGACCACGGACGGATCACTTCGGGTGTCGCTGGCCATAGCTTGAACCGAGTTGCGGCACAGATTGGAAATGACGCGGAAGAATTGGTCCGGATCGACATCGATTTCAAAGTCGGCCGGCACCAGGTTCTTGAATTCGATCTCCGATTTTGCGTCGAGATTAAGCATCTCCTCGACGTCGCTGATGATCGTGCGCAGCTTGACCCGCCGTCTTTGCGGCGGTGCTTCCTGTGTGCCGCCATAGGCGAGCACGGTCTGCGAATAATTGATCGCGCGATCGATGGTACGTACCAATTTCGGCACGAAACGCTGGATCGCCGGATCGCTGGTGTTTGCGAGGTGATCGGATATGAGCTGGGCCGAGGCCAGAATATTGCGCATGTCGTGGTTGATCTTGGAAACCGCCAGGCCGAGGTCGGCGAGGTGTTTCTGTTCCGACAGCGTACGTTGCAACTGGTGCTGCATATCTGCAAGCTCCCGCTGGGCGATGCCGAGTTCGTCTTCACGCTCTTCCGGCTTGATAATCCGCTGCGGATCGTCTGGTGCCTGGGCAAAGGCCAGCATGTTGTCACTCATGCGCTGGATCGGTCGGATAAGCAGGCGGCTGATCGTCAGGAAAACCAGGCCCGCGGTAATGAGCGAAATAAACAACGAGATCAGTGCGACATTCCCGGCATAGCGCAACATCGCATTCCGCAGCGGGGCGTCGGAGGTAAGGAGTTCGATAATCTTGCCGGTATCTCCGACCGGACCATAAACGCGGATAATTCGATGTCCGCCGTTGATCAGCGTATCGAATGCATCGCGGATCATCGTAACCGGATCCGTGACAGTGATATCTATGTGCTTGTCCACTTTGGAAGGCATTTCCGATACGGCAAGAAGCCGGGAGGCTCCTTTTTCGCGCAAAACGATCGCTTTCGTTCCTGTCGCAAGAAGGACATCATTCTGCACTGATTGCGGTACATTCTCGCTATCGCTCGCAGCTAGCACGACGCTCGCCGCAGCAACGGTGTTGAGCCGGTCGGAAAGCCAGCGAATACGCATATCTGCAATGATAGGTACGAAAATCATCACTTCTGCGAGAAGGCCGAACAAGAGGGTGAGGCGCAGCAACTTGCCGGAAAGACGTTTCAGAACGGGCAAACGCCGACTGGCATGCAGAGGCACACTCGTGTTTTCTGGCTTTTGCTGAGTTGCCGTCATATACGCTCCATCGGCATTCGATGTAGGTCAAATGCTTGCCCAGCACAATAAATCAGTTGCGTGGATTTGCCTATTTTTGAATCGCGTCAATCAATTGACTTATCAGCATCGTGCCTCTATAAGCCGCGCACGTCCGGGCTGACCGCCCCCACGACGAATATCGACGGCATATTCGCATATGCTAACGGCGGTCCTGATATGCTCCTGTCAAGAACAGACCACAAGAAGGGCCGCACACCGCGGTATTTAACAAATGAAGCGTACTTATCAGCCATCCAAGCTTGTCCGCGCACGTCGTCACGGGTTCCGTGCCCGTATGGCAACGGCAGGCGGCCGCAAGGTTATTGCAGCGCGTCGCGCTCGCGGTCGCAAGCGGTTGTCGGCATAAGGCATTCCGCGCAGATTTGTGCGGTTGGCCAGAGTTGGCACTATAGAATGAATGAGCAAAAACCACTCCGCCTTCGCAAGAGAGCGGAGTTTTTGGCTGTCCGAAACGGAGAAAAGCGCCGCGGCGTCTACTTTCTTGTCGAAGTCAAAGAGCGAGAGGACCAGGCTGGACCTCCGCGTGTAGGTTTCACGGTCACCAAAAAGAACGGGAATGCTGTTATCCGCAATCGCATCAAGCGGCGCCTCAGAGAGGCGGTGCGCGTCAATGTTGCTGATGACATGCAAGCTGGAACCGACTATGTGATCGTTGCTCGCCGCGATGCGCTGAACGCGCCGTTCGCTGACTTGACGCGGGAACTCTCCAAACGGGTTTCCAGGAAAATATTGACCCGGCGTTCGACAAAGCCTTGACAGGTACCCGCGAACCCGACCCAAGGACTGACAATGGAAACCAACCGTAATTTCTTCATCACCATTGCCTTGTCCATTGTGATCCTGACGCTTTGGCAGGTGTTCTATATGAACCCCAAGATCGAAGCGCAGCGCGAACAGGCCCAGATCGAGGCTACGCGGCAAGGACAAACGCGTGTTGACGGACAGGCGAGCACGCCGGCCGGCACTGCCACCAACGGCAATGCAGCAAATAATCTCCCGTCTTCTACTTCTGGCAATCCAGCCGCAAATGTCCCAGGCCAGTCGCAAGATGCTGCTCAGGCGGGTAGTCTCACGCGTGCCGCCGCCCTTGGTCAGACACAGCGTATCAAGATCGATACACCCAGCCTTGGCGGCTCGATCAGCCTGACCGGAGCGCGGCTCGATGATCTGCAGTTGAAGCATTATCACGAGACCGTCGACGATAATTCGCCCAATATCGAGTTGCTAAGCCCTGCGCAGATGACCGATGGCCAGTTTGTTGAGGTTGGGTTCACGGGAAATGATCTGACCGGGACCGTTCCAGGCCCGACGACCGTTTGGACTCGCGAGGGCAACAATGATTTGACGGCGTCCACACCTGTTACGCTGTCCTATACCAATGAGAAGGGTCTGGTCTTCAAGCGGACGATCAGTGTCGACGAGAACTACATGTTCACGGTCAAGGACGCTGTGACCAACACGACCGCAGCACCTGTTTCGCTGGCGTCCTACGGACGTGTGACGCGCTTCTCGAAGCCTCTGCATCCGAGCACCTACGTGCTGCATGAGGGCCCGATTGGCGTGGTCAACGACAAGTTGATCGAATACAAGTTTGCCGCAATTGAAAAAGAGCGCGAAGTTGCGCCGGACCGGTCGACCACCGGCGGATGGGTTGGAATTACCGACAAGTATTGGGCTGCTGCGCTCGTTCCAGCACAGGCAACGCCGTTCAAGATACGCTTTTCATATTTCGATGATGGACGTCCGCGCTATCAAAGCGACTATCTGTCTGATCCGGCGACAATCCAGCCGGGTCAATCGGCATCGACCGACAATCTCATATTCGCAGGCGCGAAAGAGGTCGGCAAAATCAACACCTATATGAATGACCTGCATATTCCACTCTTCAAGAACTTGATCGACTGGGGCTGGTTCTATTTCATCACCGAGCCGATGTTCTATCTTATCGACTGGCTCTACAAGGCTATCGGAAACTTCGGCGTCGCCATTCTGGCGGTGACTGTTATTCTGAAAGCCTTCTTCTTCCCGCTTGCCAACAAGTCTTATGCCTCTATGGCGAGGATGAAGCTGGTACAGCCGAAGATGACCGAAATCCGCGAGAAGTATGCGGATGACAAGGTCAAACAGCAGCAGGCCATGATGGAATTGTACAAAACGGAGAAGATCAATCCGATTGCCGGCTGTTGGCCGGTCCTGATTCAGATTCCGGTTTTCTTTGCGCTCTACAAGGTCCTCTACGTCACCATAGAAATGCGCCACGCGCCGTTCTTTGGCTGGATCCAGGATCTGGCTGCTCCCGATCCGACATCTTTGTTCAATCTCTTCGGCCTTATCCCGTGGGCGGTCCCTGCGTTCCTGATGATCGGCGTCTGGCCTTTGATCATGGGCGTCACGATGTTCCTGCAGATGCGTATGAACCCGACACCGCCGGATCCGACCCAGCAAATGATCTTCAACTGGATGCCGCTCATATTCACATTCATGTTGGCGACTTTCCCGGCAGGATTGGTAATCTACTGGGCGTGGAACAATACGCTGTCGATTATCCAGCAGGGCATCATAATGAAGCGCCAGGGGGTCAAGGTCGAATTGTGGGACAATCTCACCGGGCTTTTCCGCAAGAAACCGAAACCCGCCGAATAGTCAGTGAATCACTAAGTTAAGCAGAAGGCCCCCGGCTTGATCGGGGGCTTTTCTTTTGCGCGGTTGACAAGCCTCCCATAAACATTGATTGCAAGCATGGCCGTCTGCGGCAAATGGATGGAAGAAATTGAGCGAAACGCAGCAAAACACCAACAGGCTTATCGAGAAGGGCAGAATGCTCTTCGCACAGGGCTGGGTTTTTATCCGCGGCGTTCCTGCGATGAAGTTTCTGCCGCCGGAGGGCCCGCTCGAAATCGCGTTCGCCGGGCGTTCCAACGTCGGCAAATCGTCGTTGATCAACGCGATCATCGGCCAGAAGGGCTTGGCCCGAACATCGAATACACCTGGACGGACACAGGAGCTCAATTATTTCGTTCCAGATGGCCATTCAGGCGAAGACGGCGATCTTCCTCCCCTCGCGGTCGTGGATATGCCGGGCTATGGTTTCGCTGAAGCGCCCAAGGAACAGGTCGATGCCTGGACACGGCTGGTTTTCGATTATTTGCGCGGACGTACGACGCTCAAGCGTGTCTACCTGCTGATTGATGCCCGCCACGGGGTGAAGAAGAATGACGCCGAGGTGTTGGACCTGCTTGATCGAGCTGCTGTATCCTACCAGATTGTCTTGACCAAGATCGACAAGATCAAACCCGCCGGAGTGCCGCGTTTGATCGAAGAGACAGCGCAGGCCATCAGAAAGCGCGCCGCGGCCTATCCGGAAATCCTGGCGACATCGTCTGAAAAAGGTGGCGGGCTGGATGAACTCCGGGCGGCAATTGCCCAGCTTCTCGAAGAACAGCGTAAATAAAAAAGCCCCACGCGATCCAGCGGATCGGCGGGGCAAAAGCCTGGTGCACTCTGCGCAAATGAACCAGGGGTCTCTGACTACATTTTTGGCAGAAGAACCTTGTCGATCACATGGATGACGCCGTTCGATTGCTTGACATTGGCGATGGTAACTGTAGCCACCGTTCCGTTTTCATCGGTCAGAGTAAGCTTCTTGCCCTTGTACTTGGCGGTCCATACGCATCCACCGACCGTCTTTACCGGATGAGCGCCTTCGTCATCATCGATCATCTTCATGATGGTCTTGGATGAAGCGTCGGCAGCAACGACGTGACAGGTCAGGATCTTCGCCAGCTTTTCCTTGTTTTCAGGCTTTAGCAGCGTGTCGACGGTGCCTTTCGGAAGCTCGGCAAATGCCTCATTTGTAGGGGCGAATACCGTAAAAGGCCCCTTGCCCTGAAGCGTTTCGACAAGGCCGGCCGCTTTGACTGCAGCCACCAGTGTTGTGTGATCCTTGGAGTTCACTGCATTTTCAATGATATTCTTGTTCTCGTACATGGCCGCACCGCCCACAGTCGGGTTCTTGGCGTACGCAGTTCCGGCAACCAGCATGGCCGAAAGTGCGATCAGGCCCAATGATTTCTTCAACATAGTTCATCTCCATTGTTTGTTTCCCCTCAGGTGAGGACAGATGGAGATACGGGAGGTTGGAGGCTTAAGTTTCAGGCGTCGTCAAAATTAACGCTCTAAATTTTGCGCACGATGCCCGCAGCGACAATTGGGCCGGTAGGCGCGCCGCCTGGTGCACCTCCGACAGGCTCTACAGTCAGCGCCAGTGTCGTGCCATCACGCAGTTTGGCGAGTAATGGCGACGGTAGATTGAACTCTGTCACTTGCGGCGAAACCATCAGGCCGAGCGAGACGGGCGCTTCATTGCCGGCAATCAGCCAAAGTTCAAGCGAGCGGTCCTTCGGCATGTCGCCACTGACGACGGTTACTTTCAGTTTCTTGGTCTGGTCATCAAAAATCGCCAGCGTGTGGACGGTGCTGCCTTGTGTCTCCATCGATGCGACCAGTTGCTCGCTGATCCGGGCAGGGCGCTCGATCAAATCACGGCCAATGCCGATCACAGCAAAAGCAAGTGCGGCGAAGGCCAGTCCGCGCCAAAAGGCAATATTGTTCCAGAACGACGAACTGGCGGCCACCTCGATGGCAAAGAGACGTTGATCGATCCGGCTCTTCAGATGTTGCGGGGCTTGCGCCGCGTCGTACTCATCGTTGAGAGGGTCGAATTGTGTCTGCCAGCGTGCAACCAGTTCCGCAAACGGCTTGTCCGTTTCGATACGGCGCGCAACCTCCCGACGCTCCTGCTCGGGGAGCACACCCAACACATATTCGGCGGCGATGAAATCATCGCCCTCCGGTATCATGTTGTCATCGGGTTCAGTCGGGCTCATCCCTCTAGGCATTCCTTCAGTTTTATCAGGCTGCGGCGCAGCCAGGTTCTCATTGTATTCAACGGCACATTATGGCGGCTGGCCAGTACCTCGTAACTGTCGCCATTCAGGTAGGCGCCACGGACGGCCGCTGCTCTGTCTGCCTCCAGCTGGCCGAGGCAATCATAGATCCGTTGCGCTTCCCCACTGGCAACAGCAGCCTGTTCGGGATTGGGTGACGGCTCAAAAACGTCTGCAGCCTGATCCAATTCGACTGCTGCAGGCTTGCGGGACCGCAATACGTCAATGCAGTGATTGCGGGCGATCGCCACCAGCCATGAAATAGGACTGGTATCCGCGACGGCGAATCGGCCCGCCTTGTTCCAAATCTTGACGTAGATGTCCTGTAGCGCGTCTTCTGCTTCCGTTCGATTACCCAAGACACGCAGGCATACACCAAAAAGTTTCGCGCTTGTGGCGGCATACAGCACATCGAAGGCCGCGCGGTCCCGTAGCGAAACTCGCGAGATCAGCTCCGATATGCCTTCAGGCGTCATATAAATGGCGTTTCCAACTCTTATCGCTCAATTTAAATCTGCCGAGGGGTTGCACTGTCAATGGCGGATAAGAAAAACGTCTGCAAATGGCCTAAATCATGTTTGCCCGAAACCGTCTTTAGCGTTAAGAACCCCCGTCCTTCCCAAGCTGGAGCTTGCGCATGTCCTCCACATCCGACGCCGACCACACTGCTGAAATTCAGGCAAGTCTGCTTTCCGCTGCTCTGCCCTATATGCAGCGTTATGAAAACAAGACTGTCGTCGTAAAATATGGTGGCCATGCCATGGGTGACGCAGCTCTCGGTAAGGCGTTTGCTCGTGATATCGCGCTTCTCAAGCAGTCCGGTATAAATCCCATCGTTGTCCACGGCGGCGGACCGCAGATCGCATCCATGCTGGCACGCATGGGCATCGAGTCCAAGTTCGAAGGCGGCCTGCGCGTAACCGACGCGAAGACGCTCGAAATCGTCGAGATGGTGCTCGCTGGCTCGATCAACAAGGAAATCGTCGCTTTGATCAATGCCGAGGGCGAATGGGCAATCGGCCTGTGCGGCAAGGATGGCAATATGGTCTTTGCCGAAAAGGCGAAGAAGACCATCATCGATCCCGATTCCAACATCGAGAAGATCGTCGACCTCGGATTTGTCGGCGAGCCGGTAGAAGTCGACCGCACGCTGCTCGATCTTCTCGCTCGTTCCGAGATGATACCCGTCATTGCGCCTGTTGCGCCCGGGCGTGATGGCCACACTTACAATATCAATGCAGATACGTTCGCTGGCGCTATCGCCGGCGCGCTTGCCGCCTCTCGCCTTCTATTCCTGACGGATGTTCCCGGTGTTCTCGACAAGGACAAGCAGCTTATCAAGGAACTTTCCGTGGCGCAGGCACGCGCGCTGATCAAGGACGGCACTATATCAGGGGGCATGATCCCGAAGGTCGAAACCTGTATCGATGCGATCAATCGCGGTGTCGAGGGCGTGGTCATCCTTAATGGCAAGACGCCTCATTCGGTTCTGCTCGAACTTTTCACAGAACGCGGTGCAGGAACGCTGCTCGTTCCCTGATCACTTTTTGAGATGATCGAGCGGGATTTTCCCGGGCCCTTTGATATTCTGCAGCACCAGTTGGGTATGCACATCTCGCACGCCCTTCAATCGCATCAGCCTGTGCATGACGAAAGCATTGAGATCGTCTACGGTGGGCACCATGACGTGCAGGAGAAAATCATGTTCTCCGGTCATGGTCCAGCAAGACGAAACCTCGTCCATACGCTGAATTTCTGCGATGAAGCGCTCGGGAGAATCGTCGCTATGGGTGTTGAGACGCACCTGTATGAAGACTTCTACCATCAGTCCGATCGATCGTCTGTCGATGGTGGCTGCAAAGCCTTTGATCACCCCGCTTTCCTGCAGCTGCTCGAAGCGGCGGGCGCAGGGCGTGGCGGACAGGCCGATCAATTGGGCGAGGTCAGTTATCGCAACGCGCCCATTGCTTTGGAGAATCTGTAGCATCTTGATTTCGAAGTCGCTGAATTGAGGTGAAGTCACTCAAAACTTTCCTTATCATTTGTTAATTCACTCATAATGATGCTTAGCGCAGCGGATTAAGTCAAATCCCCTCATTTTCCCGTCGTATCCTCCTTGGAAATCAATCGAGGAGGAAACGATGACTATCAGCGTTGAGGCTTATGCCCGGGAGTGTGCCGAACAGGGACTTCGCGGTAACTACGCGGTCTGCCAGGCGGATTTCACCGTTGAACAGAAATATGACTATTCCGATGAAGACCAGGAGGTCTGGCGTACTCTGTGCGATCGCCAGACAAAATTGACGGAGAAGCTTGCGCACCACAGCTATCTCGACGGCGTGGATGCCCTAGGACTTCTCGACCGAATACCGGATTTTCACGAGGTAAGCGAGCGGCTTCATAAACTGACCGGTTGGGAAATCGTTGCCGTGCCAGGCCTTATCCCGAATGAGCCGTTTTTCGACCATCTTGCCAACCGGCGCTTTCCGGTGACGAACTGGCTGCGCAGCAAGAAGGAACTCGACTATATCGTTGAGCCGGACATGTTTCATGATTTCTTCGGTCACGTTCCTATTCTCAGCCAACCGGTATTTGCGGATTTCATGCAGCTCTACGGCGTAAAGGGTGGAGCAGCATCACGCATGGGCGGGGAACAGCTGGCAGGCCGGCTTTACTGGTACACTGCCGAGTTTGGTCTTATGCGTGAGGGGGGCGCATCACTCAAAGCGTTTGGTGCCGGTCTTATGTCGTCGTTCAGTGAACTGCAATTCGCTGTGACGAGTCCGGACGCCCATCACGTACCATTCGATCTGGAAACGGTGATGCGTACGGCATATGAAATCGACAAGTTCCAACGGGCATATTTCGTGTTGCCATCCTTCGCCGCGTTGAGAGATGCGTTTGAGAAAGCCGACATGGCGAAACTGATTGCGCGCTGGAAAGATGTTGATCCATTGGATCCGGCAATGGTCTGAGACAGCCGAAAACAAGCCGCTAAAGATGGGTCATCTCAGGCGGCATTCTTCATGTTTGACTCGATGATCACGCAATTGCGGCCATTGCGTTTGGCCTCGTACAACCTGCGATCGGCGATCTGAAAATGATCGGCGATCGCTCCATTTGCCAGCCCAACAATGCCCCCAATACTGACACTCAGCGAGACGCGTTCGTTTTCCGGAGTGCGGAACTCAATGCGGTTCACTGCCGCCCGAATGGTTTCGGCAATGGATTTGACATTGTCCTCATCATCCGTTGCGAGAAAGACAGCGAATTCCTCGCCGCCGATGCGTCCGATACTGTCCTCTTTTCCAAGGCAGCCAGCGATACTCTGAGCAATCGCCATCAATGCGCCATCGCCATTGTAATGGCCATGAACATCATTGATTTTTTTGAAATGATCCGCGTCTATGATCAGAAGAGAACTTGCTTCTCGCGTACGGACATCCTCGATATGGTTGAAGAACGCTTCGCGATTGAGCAGGCCTGTCATACTATCGCGTGATGACTTCTCGAATAGTTTCGCATTGGTGGTCTCAAGCTCCCGCATGACGTGATTGAGTCTTTCGAGGGTCAGCCGCAGTTTTTCCGACTGGCGAAAGACGATGAAGGAAATGGCTGGAGAAATCATCAAGGGGCAAATGGTCGCGATCATATATCCCCTTGCGTCATGCATATCGTTGGCCGTCATGATGGCCCCGGTAATCAGCAGGGAGCACATAACGGAAACGACCATAACCATTGCACATTTGAGGAGAATTCTGGACATCGGACCTCGGAGACAGCTCTTAACCAATACGAGGAACAAATGAAGCGGTTGTTAGCGAAAAATTTAAAAACGGTCGTAGTTCAGACTCTTTTCGTCTATTGATTCGAGAGCGAAACAGAATTTTCTGCATTTGCTTTTGCCTATCAGAAAACGGCGGAACCTTAATCGCGTATGACAAATCAACCAGAATCCTTGAGCTTTGCCCATGTGACCGATTGGGTCTTCGATCTCGACAATACCCTCTATCCGCATCATTCAAATCTGTTTTCCCAGATCGATGTGAAAATGACGGACTATGTTGCTGATCTTCTGAAGCTGTCCCGGACCGATGCGCGGCAGATGCAGAAGCAATTTTACAAGGATTACGGCACGACGCTCAAAGGATTGATGGACCGTTACGAGATCGATCCGGACGACTTTCTACAGAAAGTCCACGACATCGATTATTCCTGGCTGGTGCCGGACCCTTCATTGGCCACCGCCATCCGGCAACTGCCTGGTCGCAAGTTCATTTTCACCAACGGTAATCGCGGACATGCCGAGCGCGCTGCCCGTCAGCTTGGCGTTCTTGATGAGTTCGATGACATCTTCGATATTGTCGCGGCGGAATTGCTGCCGAAGCCTGCTCAAGAGACTTATGACCGCTTTTTAGCACTGCACAAGATCGACGCGGCAAGCAGCGTGATGTTCGAAGATCTTGCGCGCAACCTTATCGTGCCGAAAGCTCTGGGGATGACGACGGTCCTGATCGTTCCCAACAATTTCGAACCGACATTCTCGGAAATCTGGGAGCGCGATCCGGGTCATACCGATCACGTCGACTATGTTACGGACAACCTGGCCTCGTTCCTCAGCGCCATCCTGCCCGGTCAGACGGCGCTGAATGTACCTGCTTGAAGGCTCTAGGTCAGTTCGTAGAAGGTCTTGATCACGTCCCAAGCCTCCTCGGCAGTATCGACGAATGTAATCAGCTCGCGATCGGATGGCGAAATGACGCCCTGCTCCGCCAGGAAATCGAAGTTGATTGCCTTTTCCCAAAATGGCTTGCCAAACAGCAGAAAAGGAATGCGCTCCATGCGTCCGGTCTGAATGAGAGTGAGGGCCTCGAACGTCTCGTCCATCGTCCCGAAGCCACCGGGAAAGATCGCCATAGCTTTGGCACGCATGAGGAAATGCATCTTGCGAATGGCAAAATAGTGGAAGTTGAAGCAAAGCTCCGGCGTCACGTAGGCGTTAGGCGCCTGTTCGTGCGGCAGCACGATATTGAGGCCGATCGTTGGCGCACCGACGTCAGCGGCGCCACGATTGCCGGCCTCCATCACCCCGGGGCCGCCTCCGGTAACGACAACGAATTCGCGATTGTAGGTCGTTGAAGAATAAGTCGAGCATAGCTGTGCGAACTTGCGTGCCTCGGCGTAATAGTGCGAATTGGCTTCGAGGTTCTTCTTCTGGGTTTCGTTTTTTGCAGCCCAGGCAGCACCGCCCGGTTCCGGAATGCGCGCCCCGCCGAAAAGCACGACGGTCGACCGAATGCCGCGCTCGGCCAGTGCCATCTCCGGCTTGAGCAGTTCGAGCTGCAGACGCACAGCGCGAAGTTCGCGCTTTGTCATGAAATCGGGATCGGCAAAGGCCAGGCGATAGGTAGATGATTGGGTCTGTGGCGTTTCCGGTGCGCTCTCTACGCGGCGCACGGCCTCGGAAGAATGCGAGAACGGCGTCCAGCTGTGTTTTTCATCAGTGTTCAATTGTTTTTCTCCTTCTGCGGACACTTATGGCGCTTAGAGACATAAAAATCGATTCGTCATCCAACAATGTGGCGCTGCGAATTGACGCTCTCGCAGACTTAACATAGTAGCCCTTGTCATTAGCCATAACCCGCCCGTTTAATGGAGTGATCTGAAAATGTCCAAGCCCGATCTGACCAGTCTTGAGAAGACGATCGACAAGGCCTTCGAAGAACGCGATGCAATCAGCACCGAAACGCGCGGCGAAATCCGGGAAGCAGTGGAGGCGTCTCTGTTGTTGCTCGATAGCGGCGAAGCCCGTGTTGCAGAGAAGCAGGAGAACGGCGACTGGAAAGTCAATCAATGGCTGAAAAGGGCGGTCCTGCTTTCCTTCCGGCTTAACCCAATGAGCATTATCGAGGGTGGTCCAGGCGGCGCAACCTGGTGGGACAAGGTGCCATCGAAGTTTGACGGCTGGGGCGCGACTGAATTTGCCAAATCAGGTATTCGCACCGTTCCCGGGTCGATTGTCCGCCGCTCCGCCTATATTGCCCCCGGCGTGATCCTGATGCCATCTTTTGTCAACCTTGGCGCTTACGTCGACGAGGGGACCATGGTCGACACTTGGGCGGGGGTTGGTTCGTGCGCACAAATCGGCAAGCACGTTCACCTGTCAGGCGGCGTCGGCATTGGCGGTGTTCTCGAACCCATGCAGGCCGGACCAACGATCATTGAAGACAATTGCTTCATCGGAGCACGTTCCGAGGTGGTCGAGGGCTGCATCGTTCGCGAAGGTTCAGTTCTTGGTATGGGCGTCTTTATCGGTAAATCGACCAAGATCGTCGATCGCGCTACCGGTGAGATTTTCTATGGCGAAGTCCCCCCTTATTCGGTGGTCGTAGCCGGGTCAATGCCCGGCAAGAATGTCCCGGGCGAGAACTGGGGTCCCAGCCTTTATTGCGCCGTGATCGTCAAGCGCGTCGATGAAAAGACTCGTTCCAAGACCTCGATCAACGAGTTGCTGCGCGATTGATCCAATTCAGGAAAGAGGGTGTCAGACCCTCTTCCTGAATGGTCACCCACGAATTTCTTCGACAGAATAGCTTCGCAGCGGCTTGCCCTCGGCCTGTTTCACACAGGAAAGCACCTTGCGGGTGAGCGGAACGGCGATGTTTTTCTCGTCGGCCAACCGGATGATCACCCCTTGCAGATAGTCGATCTCGGTGAGGCGCCCGCGCGACAAATCTTCCCACATGGATGAGCGGGCGTGCGGGTTGATCGCAAGCATTCGCGCCGCGGCGATGCGAAACAGAAAATTCGGCAATCGGAGAATCCAGGGGAGCACGGCGGGCGGTGCCCCTTGCACTTTTGCCGGCGTGATACCGTGCGCTCTTACAACTTTGAGACCTTCGCTCATCTGATCCGCCAGCAAAAGCCGCCAATTTCGATCCGCCAACTGTTGCACGAGTGGTAGGTTTGAAAGGGCGTTGAGAGCGTTGTTGAGATTTGTCAGCAGTTTGCCCCAAAGGATACCTTGCATATCCGGGTGCGCTTGGACCGAGAGCCCCGGAACCGAAAGAACCTCTGCCACACCGTCCAGGGTATCGTCGATGAGAATGGTCCCCGGCATTGTCCGCCTTACATTAAGTGGGCTGACGCCGGGCTCGGACTGAACGACATTGAATGGAACCATTCCGGAGATAACAGTCGCTTCCGGCGACAGATGTTGGCGGAGATTTTCAGCGTTTCCGACGCCGTTCTGCAGGCTGACCACAATGACATCGGATGGCGCACTTTCTCTTATCGACTTGGCCATCTCTTCGGTTGCGCCGCTCTTGACGGTGACGAGAATAATGTCGGCTTGCCGGAACGCGATCTCAGGATCACTAGTCAGGGAAAATTGCTCAGGCTCTAAAAGTTCTTCCGATCCATCCGGGTCAATAATTTTTAGGCCTTCCTGCCGAAGTCCCTCAAACATTCGAGGCCGTACCAACAAGGTCACTGCCTTGCCTGCCACAGCGAGACGTCCGCCCACGTAACATCCGATCGACCCGGCGCCGGCTATGACGATGCGGCTATCAATTCCGATCATGCTGCTGGTCCTTGGTTGAGTCGCTGGTGTTATTAAATCAGACGCAGGAACCCCCATCCAGTGCGTGACAGGATCGTGCTTTTCCATTATCGCTTTGACCATGAAATCCTTGATCGACCCCGTCCAGAACCTTGCTGAACTCATCGCATGTCCGTCGATAACACCCGCGGAAGGGGGTGCGTTGACGGTACTTGAAGCCATGTTGACACCGTTGGGTTTTTCCGTGGAAAGACAAACTTTCCGTGAAGACGATACACCGGATGTCGAAAACCTATACGCGCGGCGCTCCGGCAACGGACCTCATCTGATGTTCGCGGGTCACACTGATGTCGTACCCGTCGGCGACGCAGAAGCCTGGACCCATCCGCCATTTTCGGCCGCGGTTCACAATGGCGAAATGTATGGACGCGGCGCCGTCGATATGAAGGGTGGCATTGCCTGCTTTGTCGCGGCTGTAGGGCGCCATTTGGAAAAGCACGGGGGACTCAACGGTTCGATATCCTTTGTGATTACCGGCGATGAAGAGGGCCCCTCCATCAACGGGACAGGGAAGCTGTTGGAGTGGGCCAAGGCAAAAGGCGAGAGCTGGGACGCTGCAATTGTTGGCGAACCGACCAATCCCGAAAAGATGGGCGACATGATGAAGATCGGGCGCCGTGGCGGGTTGTCAGGCACCATCGTCGTTCATGGCGTGCAAGGCCATGTCGCCTATCCCCACCTGGCAGACAATCCTGTACGCGGGCTGGTGACACTGGTTGAAAGCTTGCTCTATCCCGCCTTCGACAACGGAACAAAAGACTTCCAGGCCACCAATCTCGAATTTACAACGATTGACGTCGGCAACCCGGCGGTAAATGTGATCCCGGCGAAAGCTACCGCAACGTTCAATATTCGTTTCAACGACACCTGGACCGATGAGACACTGATGGCCGAGATCCACAACCGTCTCGATAAGGCTGCGGGTCGTCACAAGCTGCGACCTAGCAAAATGGCGCCGGTGAACTACGAGCTGACTTGGCGTAACCGCGTGAGCCATGTTTTTCTGACGCACGATGAAAAGCTCATCGGAACCTTGACCTCGGCGGTCGAAGCGACAACAGGAAAGCGCCCGCAATTATCAACTTCCGGGGGCACCTCGGATGCTCGTTTCATCAAGGATTATTGCCCCGTCGTCGAATTTGGACTTGTCGGTAAGACGATGCATATGGTTGACGAGCGGGTGGCGATTGCCGATCTTGAAACACTGACGCAAATCTACGAACGGTTCATCGCGGATTTTTTTGCATGACTACGAGTGAAATGCCGGATTTTGACGAGATTCAGCAGTATCTGTGGGGTGCCTGGCGGATGATGAATGGTCATGCCGACGGGCTTGACCAACTCGATTTCTCCGAAGATGGTTTCTGGCAGTCGTTCCATGCGATTACGATTTCCTTGCCGCCGCTCATCCTCGGCTGGATTATCTTCGCCAATGACATGATCTCATTGCAGCCGGAAACGGGTAACCGCTTTTCCATCATGGGCCGGGTGGCGTTCGTCGATCTTGCATCGTGGGTGGTACCGCTGGTGGTTCTCGCCCTCAGTGCCAAGCGGCTTGGCCTTAACAAGCGTTTCAGTCCCTATGTCGTGGCAAGCAACTGGGGAACCGCGATCGCGGCCTGGCTCATGGTCCCAGCGACGTTGGCACGGCTACTGCTGCCCGGTTGGCCCGCTTTGGCAACAGGTTTCGGCCTTGTCCTCTATGGAGGCATAATGTACCTGACCTACCGTTTGACGCATGTCGCGCTGAAAAAATCCCATGCCTATACGGCCACATTTTTCGTGGTCATGATTGTCGGCTCGCTGTTCCTGATGATCCTGCTTCAGAGTTTGCTGGGAATTTCTCTGCCCGAACCGGTGATGATGGGATAGTCGACGCCGACAAGATAAAGACCGTAAGGCGGGGCAACGGGCCCGCAGGCTTTGCGGTCGCGGGCGGCAAGCGCAGCGGTGACATCATCTGCATCCCATCTCCCGCACCCGACCTCATTGAGTGTTCCGACAAAAGAGCGAATCTGGTTGTGCAGGAATGATCGCGCGGACGCCCTGATTTCAATGATTTCGCCGCTGCGAGCGACGCTCAGATGATCGAGCGTTTTTACCGGGCTCTTTGATTGGCATTGGGTTGCGCGAAAGGTGGTGAAATCATGGGTGCCGATAAGCCGTTGCGCCGCGTCATGCATGGCCATTTCGTCGAGCGGTTTCTTTACCCACCACGCGCGATGCGCTTCAAGCGGAGCTGGGGGCCTGCGGTTGACGATGCGGTAAAGATAGTGCCGGCCCGTGGCCGAAAACCGCGCATCGAAATTGTGCCCGACGAGTTCAACATTGATGATACCGACGGTTTCCCCCGCGATGACCAGATGGGCGTTCAACGCCTCGCGCACCTTCGAACTACTCCAGTCTTTCGTCAAATCAACGTGGGCGATTTGTGCGGTTGCGTGCACACCGGAGTCCGTACGCCCAGCGGCACCAAGGGCAACCGTTTCGCCGCAGAATTTGAAGATCGCCTGTTCGATGGCTGCCTGAACAGTGTGGCCGTTCTCCTGCCGCTGCCACCCGGCGTAGGGCGTACCGTCATATTCGATCGTCAGCTTGTAGCGAGGCACTTAGATTTTGCCGTTCATGGCAGCCGCGTCCCCTGTGCGATCTTGGCGCCGCGCTGGAACTCCAAACCATCCATGACTTTGCCGCCCGCACGCTGCAAAGAGCGCAGGCGAATAGCGCCTTCGCCGCAAGCAATCCGCAGATCGTCGCCAAGTACCGTTCCCGGATCACCTACTCCGGTGGCCAGGATCGAACGCAGCAGTTTTACCCGTTCGAGTTCCTCGCCGATTTCCATCTCGCACCACGCACCCGGAAACGGGGCAAGGCCGCGTATGCGGTTATGAACATCAATGGCGGCTTGCGTCCAGTCGATGCGCGTTTCGGCCTTGGTGATCTTGGAGGCATAGGTAACGCCGTCTTCGGACTGCGGCGTGAGCGTAAGACTGTCGCGCTCCAGTGCCGCCATGGCGCGGACCATCAGATCGGCGCCAGCCATACTGAGCTGGTCGTGCAATTCGCCGGCAGTCATATCAGCCGTAATCTTCACCTTTTCAGCCATGGCGACAGGGCCAGTGTCGAGTCCCTCGTCCATTTTCATGATCATGATCCCGGTCTCATCATCACCGGCCATGATCGCACGCTGAATGGGCGCAGCTCCGCGCCAACGCGGCAGCAGCGAAGCGTGTCCATTGTAGCAGCCAAGCCGCGTGCCCTCGAGAATAGCGTGCAGGCAGGATAAGCCCGTAAGCCACGACCACAGCAACATCGGCCTGAAGGTCCCGAAACGCCTGCTGCTCTTCCTCGGACTTCAAGCTTTTTGGTGTCCGTACTTCAATGCCGAACTGTTCGGCATTGCGCTGCACCGCTGAGGGCGTCAGCTCCAGCCCGCGCCGTCCTGCAGGGCGCGGCGGCTGACTGTACACCGCAATGATTTCGTGACCCTGGCCGATCAGGGCGTTGAGGATGGGCACCGAAAATTCCGGTGTTCCCATGAAGATAATTCGCAGGCTCATTGTGCTCACACCGCCAGCCGGCTTGGCGGGCGGTCCTTGGCAAGTTTCTTGAATTTCTTCACCACCATCTCACGCTTCAATCGCGAAATGTGATCGATGAACAGAACACCGTTCAAATGGTCGATCTCGTGCTGCAGGCAAGTGGCGAGGAGCCCTTCCGCGGCAACCTCGTGCTGTTTGCCATCAACGTCGACATAAGAAATGCGCACCTGTGCCGGCCGCTCGACTTCAGCGTAGTAGTCCGGGATGGAAAGGCAGCCTTCCTCATAGACGTTACGTTCATCGCTCGACGACAATATCTGCGGATTGATGAATATCTGAGGGGCTTTGGGCTCATCTTCCTTGGCAAGGTCGATGACCAGCATACGCAGTGGCTCACCGACTTGAATGGCCGCAAGCCCAATGCCGGGTGCGTCATACATGGTGTCAAGCATATCAGCCGAAAACTTGCGTAAATCGGCGTCGAAACGCTCCACAGGCTTTGACACCTGGCGCAGCAATGGATCGGGAAGAATGACAAGTGGTTTTATAGACATGAGCATCACCTAATATCTCGGCTTTCAACCGTCAATCCGGCCTGAAAGTCGTTTATAAAAATGTTCTCGTTTTGATCTCACATTTGCCATCCGAATCGGTTAGTCTGCACATTATGGAAACGTCAATTTCTCTGGATCAAACTTTGTTTCAACTTGGCTCGAGCTCTGTATCGCTCGGTATGGCCTTGCTGACAGCGGGTTTCGCCACAGCGTTTATCGTGCTCTTCGCTGTCATTGCAGTGTTGCGCTCGAGCCGGATGCGGATGGTCGCCGAGATCCAGGCAGAAGACCGGGCGCGGGATGCGGAAGCCCGTATGGGCGAAATTCTGAAAAGCCAGTCGGAGATGCAAGGCCGGATGCAGACAATGGCCGAGCTGTTCGGGTCAAGGCAGGCGGAACTCAATCAATCGATCCGCGAACGGCTCGATGGTATGACCAGCCGCATCGGCCAGACCATGACGGAACAAACGCAGTCCACACACGAAAATCTGACGAAATTGCAGGAACGGCTGGCAGTCATCGATACTGCCCAAAACAACATACAGGCTCTCGCCGGTCAAGTTGTGCAACTGCAGGCAATCCTTGCAAACAAGCAGACGCGCGGGGCCTTTGGCCAGGCACGGATGGAAGCGATCGTCGCTGATGGCCTGCCCCAAGGCGCATATGAGTTCCAGGCGACGCTCTCCAATGGCAGCAGGCCGGATTGCGTGGTGCGTATGCCGAATGGCGCGCCCAATCTCGTTATCGACGCAAAGTTTCCACTGGAGGCATGGAATGCTATCCGCGAGTCGGAAACACCAGACGCCAAGAAGATTGCAGCCGCTCAGTTCCGCCGGGACGTCGAGATTCACATTCGGGACGTGGCGGAGAAATATCTGATCAACGGCGAGACCCAGGATACGGCATTTCTCTTTGTGCCGTCCGAATCGATTTTTGCGGAAATTCATGAGAATTTTGAGGCTGTGGTCCAGAAGGCGCATCGCTCGCGCATCGTGATCGTCTCGCCTTCACTGCTGATGCTTTCAATCCAGGTTATTCAAGCCGTCCTCAAGGATGTCCGCATGCGTGAGCAGGCGCATCTCATTCAGGGCGAAGTCATAAGGCTCATGGAGGATGTGGTACGGCTGGATGACCGGGTGCGCCGCTTGCAAACGCATTTCGGTCAGGCGAACAAGGATATCGACGACATTTTGGTCTCTTCCAGCAAGGTGACCAAGCGCGGCCAAAAGATTGAAGCCCTGGAGTTTGCCGAAGCGCCGGTTAGTGACCCTCTTAAAGATGCCGAAACGACACGTTCCGCTGCCTCGGCAACAGGTCAATTGCGCTTGCGGGTGGTTGACGGCGACGATTAAGACCCGTTCATGCTTAGACAGAAGCGTGTCCATCCGGGTCCAAACACTCTAAGCCGCCTCGATTTTCTGACGCCGTGCTTTCCAGGTACCGGTCGTCTGCGGTTTGACGAATAGCGTGACAATATCCGGATTGGCCTTTTTCATGGCGGCTTCAAGCCGTTCTACACAGGCTTCGATTTCGGGTGCCTGGACGCGATCCTCGAACTCGACGCTGAGGCCGGCCACGATTTGTTTGGGGCCCATGTGCACAGTCAAAACACCATTGGCCTTCTGAACGTCCGGATCGCTGTTGGCGATGTCGAGTATTTGCTGTTCGACTTCGGGCAACGCCGATTCGCCCATAAGGAGGCCTTTGCTTTCACGCGCCAGGAAAATCGCTGTCGCCGCAAGGACAAACGAAATGCCAATCGATGCAACACCATCGAGCTCCGGCATGGCAAAGATTTGTGCAGTGGAGATACCGATGAAGGCTATGACTAGCCCCAGCAATGCCGCTGTATCCTCAAACAGCACTGTGAAAACGCTCGGATCCTTGCTCTGCTGTACGGCTCGGACATAGCCGAGTTCGCCTTTCACCGCTCGAAATTCCTTCAGGGCGACCAACCACGATGCTCCCTCGAAAACAGTTGCAAAGCCCAGCACAACGTAGTTCACAATCGGGTTGGCGACCGGTTCAGGATCCAGGATATGGATAATTCCTTCGTAGAACGACACGCCGGCACCGACCGCAAAGACGAGCAGTGCCACGATGAAACTCCAGAAATAGAGTTCACGTCCATGGCCCAGCGGATGAGTCTTGTCTGCGGGCCTCGCAGCGCGGCGAAGCCCATAAAGCAACAGCCCTCCATTGCCGGTATCCACCAGGGAATGCACACCTTCAGAAAGCATTGCCGAACTGCCGGTGAAAAAGGCCGCAATGAACTTGGTTGCAGCAATGAGCAGATTGCCAAGGATCGCAGCGTAGATCACTTTCTTCGATCCAGCGTGCGTCGTTGCTGATTGTGATGACATCGCGTTTCCCCTGACCTTGCGAAACGCCATATGATTTGATTGGTTCCGGGGGCTGGTCGCGACCACGTGTCTTACAAGCTTGCGGCAGAGGATGGTCGGAATGGCGCTAGCTCTTCGACCATTCATGCGATAACCCTGCCTCAAATAGTGCAGGGCATCATGAGTGAATCCACAACTGAAAATGCTATCTTCCTCGGGTTGGATACCGGCGGTACCTATACCGACGCGGTGCTTTGGTCCGAGCAGCGCGGCGTCATTGCCAAAGCCAAATCTTTGACGACGCGGCATGATTTGAGCGTGGGCATTTCCGGCGCCGTAAAGCGTATCATGGCTGAAACATCGGTCGCTCCTGCCGACATACGGCTTGTTTCCATGTCGACAACGTTGGCCACCAATGCACTTGTAGAGGGGCAAGGCGGCCGCATCGCACTCGTCATGGTCGGATTCTCCAAAGCTGATCTGGAAAAGGCCGATCTTGGCACGGCCCTCGGATCAGATCCCGTCATCTTCATCCCCGGTGGACATGACGTCTATGGCCGGGCGCAGCCATTCGATACAAGTGCCTTGAGCGAGGCCCTCCCACGGTTGATGCGGGAGGTAACTGGTTTTGCCGTCTGCGCTTACTTTGCCGTGCGCAACTCTGAACATGAAATCGCAGTTCGCGATCTCGTGCGAAGAGAAACCGGTTTGCCCGTCACCTGCAGCCATGAACTTTCGGCCAAATTGAACGGCCCCCGGCGTGCGTTGACCACTGTTCTCAATGCCCGGCTCATCGCCATGATTGATCGGCTAGTGGCGGCAACGGAAGGTTTTCTCGATGGGAGCGGCATCCACGCCCCGCTCATGGTGGTGCGCGGCGACGGCGCCCTTGTCTCTGCCGCCTTTGCCCGGCATCGGCCAATTGAGACCATTCTTTCGGGACCAGCGGCCAGTCTTGTCGGTGCACGGTACATGACGGGCCTCGATAATGCGATCGTCTCCGACATCGGGGGCACGACCACAGATGTCGCAGTTCTCGACAAAGGTCGACCTCGGCTCGACCCCAACGGCGCCACAGTCGGTGGTTTCCGTACGATGGTTGAGGCGGTCGCCATGCATACTTTTGGTCTTGGGGGAGATTCGGAAGTATCCCTCGACGATAATTCCATGGTTCCAGGCATCAAGCTTGGCCCGAGACGACTCGTACCCTTGTCGTTGCTTGCCGCCAATCATGGCTCATTGGTCATCGACCATCTGAAGCGGCAAGCAAAGGCAGCCACTGCCGGCCGGTTGGATGGGCGTTTTGCGCTTCTTACCGGTGTTCCGGCGCAAATGGCATCCGGTTTGAGCAAAAATGAAGCCGAACTATATGGACGCATCACAACCGAACCGCAGCCGCTGGACAGGCTTTTGAGTTCGATCTCCCAGGCAACCACAGTCAACCGGCTTGTGGCGCGGGGTTTAGTTCATCTGTCGGGTTTCACTCCGTCAGATGCTTGCCATGTTCTTGGGCTGCAAAATAATTGGAATGCAGAGGCAGCACGCTATGGTGCCATACTCTATGCACGGCGCAAGGATGGTGCCGGGCGTCCACTGTGCGATACACCCGAGGAAGTCTCCCACCGTACCTATGACGCCTTGATCCGGCGCTCGTCCGAAGTGGTCCTAGAGACGGTTTTCGCCGAGGATGGGCTAGAGGGACTGGAAACGGTGGCTAGTCCATTGGTTCAGCGGGCCCTTTCGGGCGAGAGCGGGATTGCCGGAGCAAAGCTGGACATAGACCGGCCATTGATTGGACTGGGCGCATCTGCACCGGTCTATTATCCGGCCGTGGGTGATATGCTTGGCACAGAATGCATAGTCCCTGTAGACACGGACGTCGCCAACGCTCTGGGCGCTGTCGTTGGCCAGGTTCGTGTTTCGGTTGAGGCCCATATCAGCCAGCCCGCCGAGGGCATCTTCCGCGTCATGGCCGGGGAGGTCGTCAGGGATTTCCAGATTGAGGAAGAATCGATCGCCTTTGCCGAAACGACGCTGGAGTATCAAGTCGGGCAGTTGGCATTGGAAGCTGGAACCGATGATGCGCAAATCAGCATCGCTCGCGACATCAACGCCGCCACAGTCGAGGATCAGCGCAAGTTCATCGAAGCGGTGGTGATAGCAACGGCTTCCGGCAGGCCGCGCATTGCGCATTGAAACATTCTTTCCAATTAGGCTCGAATTCTGCTGCTATTGAAGAATTGACTGACAATGCTTCTGCGTGTTCAAGGGTAGGCCTAAGAAAATTTAAGGAATGAACCATGGTTGAACGCATCGAGATCAATGGCTTGAAGATAGCGAAACAACTCCACGACTTCGTGGCCAATGAAGCTATCCCGGGTACTGGTATCGATGCGGCGCAATTCTGGTCTGGCTTTGCACAGATCATCGAAGATTTGGCTCCAAAAAACCGCGCACTCATGCAAAAACGCGACGCATTTCAGCAGAAGCTTGATGTTTTTTATAAGAGCAAGCGCGACAGCGGCTACAGCCAAGAAGAATACGAGGCCTTTCTGAGGGGGATCGGCTACCTGCTGCCAGAAGGCGCACGCCTTCGCCGTTTCAACCAGAAATGTCGATCCTGAAATTGCTGTTGTCGCTGGTCCGCAGCTTGTCGTTCCCGTCATGAATGCCCGTTATGCGCTCAATGCCGCCAATGCGCGCTGGGGTTCGCTGTACGATGCTCTTTACGGCACGGATGCCATTCCGGATGAGGGCGGCGCTGAAAAAGGCAGGGCGTTCAATCCCATTCGCGGGGCCAAGGTCATTGCTTGGGCCAAGGCCTTTCTCGACGACAGCGCGCCGCTGGATGGTGCACACTGGGCAGACGTTTCCGGCCTGAGTATCGAAAATCATAAACTCATTCTGAAGGCCAATGGCAAGCTTGCTCGGCTAGAGGATGAAGGACAGTTTGTCGGTTATCGGGGCGCCGCGACAGCGCCAACTGCAATTCTTCTCGTGAAGAATGGTCTGCATGTTGAGGTCGTTATCAATGCCGATCATCCGATCGGCAGGACAGATCCCGCACATATTGCCGATGTTTTATTGGAATCGGCTCTGACCACGATTCAGGATTGCGAGGATTCCGTTGCTGCTGTCGATGCGGAAGACAAGGTTGCTGTCTACCGCAACTGGCTCGGCCTGATGAATGGCGATCTCGACGATACATTCGAGAAGGGCGGCAAGACGGTTACGCGTAGGCTCAATGCAGATCGGGAATATACAGGCAAGGACGGCAAGCCTCTGACCGTACCTGGACGCTCGCTGATGCTGGTGCGCAATGTCGGCCATCTGATGACCAATCCTGCCATCCTCGACCAGGAAGGCAACGAGGTTCCCGAAGGCATTATGGATGCGGCGATTACTGCGTTGGCTGCGCTCCACGACATAGGGCCAAGCGGCCGCCATATGAATTCCCGCGCCGGATCCATGTATGTGGTCAAGCCAAAAATGCACGGTCCGGAAGAGGTAGCATTCGCTTCTGAGCTGTTTGGAAGGGTCGAGACGCTGCTTGGCATGCAGCCGAACACCATGAAGATGGGAATCATGGATGAGGAACGACGCACCACGGTCAACCTGAAGGAATCGATACGTGCTGCGAAGGAACGCGTCGTCTTCGTCAATACCGGCTTCCTCGACCGTACCGGCGATGAAATTCACACTTCGATGGAAGCCGGTCCCATGATACGCAAGGGTGACATGAAACAGGCCGCCTGGATTGGCGCCTATGAGGACTGGAACGTCGATGTCGGTCTTGAGTGCGGACTTTCAGGTCATGCGCAGATCGGCAAGGGCATGTGGGCCATGCCCGACCTGATGGAGGCGATGCTCGAGCAGAAGATCGCGCATCCGAAAGCCGGTGCCAATACCGCCTGGGTACCATCCCCGACAGCGGCAACACTGCATGCCACGCACTACCACAAGGTCAATGTCGCCGAGGTCCAAGCCAGTTTGAAAAAGCGCGGGCGCGCCAAGCTCAGCGATATTCTGTCCGTACCCGTCGTCTCTCGCCCCAACTGGACGCCGGAAGATATTCAGCGCGAACTCGACAATAATGCTCAAGGGATTCTCGGTTATGTCGTGCGTTGGGTCGACCAAGGCGTCGGCTGTTCCAAGGTGCCGGACATCAACAATGTGGGCTTGATGGAAGACCGTGCAACGCTTCGTATCTCCGCCCAGCATATCGCCAATTGGCTGCATCACGGCGTGGCGAGCGAGGCGCAAGTGCTTGAGACGCTGAAGCGCATGGCAGCGGTTGTCGACAAGCAGAACGCTGGCGACCCACTTTATCACCCGATGGCCGCTGATTTCGACGGTTCAATTGCTTTTCAAGCGGCCTGCGACCTCGTTTTCAAAGGCCGCGAACAGCCAAATGGCTATACGGAGCCGGTCTTGCATCGCCGTCGGCTCGAGCTGAAGGCAAAGCAGACCGCAATCTAGGTCAACGGACATGGTTCACTACGTCAGATATCTTGTGTTCCTCACCGCTGTGATGGTGTGGAACACTGGCCTGGCGGCAGAAAGCCAAACATCGGCAGTAGAGATCGTCGACTGGGGGCTGACGAGCCCGAAAGAAGTCGGATCCGAAGTTTCACCCGATACGCCAACGGGTGTGAACCGGCTGGTCGAAGGTCCGGTCGATGTCACGCGAACCACGAAAATCCGAGCATGCATCGGCACAAGTTTCGGTGTTCTCTACAGAACGTTGGATGTCGGTGAAGCGGTCCTTCCAATAACGGTCGTGGTTTTCCATCCAATGATCAAAACAGAGGACGGCCGATCGATGCTGAAAAGCAGTTGGCCTGACAGTGCGACCTCCCTGCGGCGCTATGCTGGCTGGGTTTTCGAAAAGGACTTCGAACTCGTCTCCGGTGCGTGGACGATCTCGTTGCGTGACCTGTCGGGTAGGGAACTTGTATCAAAAAGTTTCGATGTAACTGCCGGAAGCTGCCCGATTTCATAGAAGGGAGATGGGTTGGGATTGCACGGAACGTGAGTTCTATATCCGAACTGCCACATCCGCCTACTTGTGTGCTGGCTGATTCTTGTTTAGGCGAGGCCCATGAAACTGCTTGCGCTCGATACCGCTGCCAATCTCTGCTCCGTCGCCGTTCTCGACGTTGAAAGCGGGACTATACTGGCGGCGTCCAGCGAAGATATCGGCAAAGGGCATGCCGAGCGATTGATGGCCGCGATCGAGCAGGTGGCCACTACGGCCCAAATTTCCATCACGGATATTGGCAAGATCGCTGTCAGCATCGGACCCGGGTTCATTCACCGGCGTCCGCGTCGGCGTCTCCACGGCGCGGGGTTTTGCGCTTGCGCTGAAATGTCCGGCAGTTGGCATCAGCACGCTTCAGGCACTCGCTTATGATGCTGCCAAGGCAATTTTCGCATAGGCCAATCCTTTCGATTATCGATGCACGGCGTGACGAGCTTTATGCTCAATTCTTTGGCGAGGATGGATCAGCGACATCGGAGCCAATGGTGACGACATTGCCCTTGATTGTGAAACAATTGGAAGAACGAGGCAGTGAACATGTGCTCGCGGGTTCGGGTGCAATTCTAATCGAAAAAGAGCTTGGTCGTCCTCTCGACATTGCCGTATCCACGGCGACAGGAAGCATAGAAGCCTTCGCGCGGCTTGGCGCATTGCGGAGGGACGACGGCGAAGCGCCAAGGCCGCTTTATCTGCGTGGTCTTGATGTCAAGCAGCAGCAGGGTTTTGTTCTGAAAAGGAAGATCGTCGAATGATCGGCTTTCCATTCGACACCATGCGATCGCAATCCTTTGTGATTGAGCCGGTTCTTCCGGAGGATGCGCCACATCTGGCCAAGATTCATGAGAAGACATTTCGGCAACCGTGGAGTGATGAGGAATTTCATGCACTTATCGTCGACGACAAGGTTTTCGGGTTTATCGCTCGGGAGGAGGGGAACCGAAAAGCGCAACCGGGCGGGTTCGTTTTGGCGCGTCTTGTGTTGGACGAAGCGGAAATCCTGACTATCGCCGTTGCACCCCAGTCACAGCGTAAGGGTCTTGGCCACGCTTTGATGGATGCAGCGCTCCGTTATCTTCACAATGCGCGCGCAACTATGCTGTTTCTCGAGGTCGATGAGCTCAACATACCGGCACTTGCACTTTATCGCAGGCTTGGTTTCAAGCAGGTTGGAAAGCGGCCGGGCTACTATGAAACGGCGGCAGGACGCTCGGCAGCCTTGACGATGCGCCGCGATTTGAAAAAGAGCCGCTGAATGATCGCGTGGTTGCGTTTTCTGGTGACGGCGACGGCGTTTGTTCTCGTTATAGTACTACTGGTGCCCTTGCAGTTCGTGTTCCTGAAAACGGGGTGGCGGCCGCGCACCACCACGCCAATTTTGTTTCATCGGATCGTGCGACGTCTCCTTGGTTTTCGAGTTCATATTCATGGCGAGATGGCAAAGGGACGGCCCCTTCTGTTGACGGCCAATCATTCCTCGTGGACGGATATCGTCATTCTCGGCTCTCTGCACGAGATGGCTTTTATCGCCAAGGCGGAAGTGGCGAACTGGCCGCTGTTTGGCATGCTGGCCAAGCTGCAACGGACGGTCTTTATCGAACGGGAAAAACGCGGCAAGACCCATCATCAAGCCAGTGAAATAGCAACCCGGCTCGCTGGAGGCGACGCCATGGTATTGTTTGCCGAGGGAACAACCTCCGATGGCAACCGTGTCCTTCCGTTCAAGACATCACTTTTTGGCGCCGCACAGGTGGCAATTCGCGATGCGGGTGCAGAAACGGTCACTGTACAGCCGGTGGCGATCGCCTACACTCGGGTTCATGGCATACCGATGGGACGGTCGCATAGACCGCTTGTTGCTTGGCCGGGTGACGTACCGCTAGGCCCAAGTTTGATTGGTCTTCTCAAAGATGGCGCTATCGACGTCGATGTCTGGTTTGGCGAACCAGTCGTCATCGACAGGAAAAGTGACCGCAAGGCTTTAGCACGGACGATGGAAGAGCGGGTCCGCGCAATGGTACGCTCTTCGGTGATGGGACGTGATTTTGTCAATCCGGACGCCGAAAGCGACTCAGCTATTCTCAACGACGCCAAAAAGCTTTAGAAGCCTGCAAATGGACGACATGAACATCAAAACTGAGCCGGGCGAAGCTTCCGGCACCGCGCCGCATTCGCCGGCGCTCGCCAATACGCGCAAGGTCTATGTGAAGACCTATGGCTGCCAGATGAATGTCTATGACAGCCAGCGGATGACCGACAGCCTCGCGGCCGAAGGCTATAGTCCGACCGATACCGCTGACGACGCGGATCTCGTGCTGATCAACACCTGCCATATTCGCGAAAAGGCTTCCGAAAAACTCTATTCGGCTCTCGGCCGCCTGCGCAAGATGAAGGATGCGCGGGCAAAGGAGGGTCGCGAACTGACCGTCGGTGTTGCCGGTTGTGTTGCGCAGGCAGAAGGTGATGAGATCACGCGCCGAGCGCCGGTGGTGGATCTCGTCGTCGGTCCTCAGACGTATCATCGTCTGCCCCAGGCATTGGCCCGCGTTCGCCAAGGCGAGCGTGTAGTCGAGACCGAATATGCGATAGAAGACAAATTCGAGCATCTGCCTGCGCCTGCAAAAGAGCAGACAAGAAGCCGTGGCGTGACGGCGTTTTTGACGGTGCAGGAAGGCTGCGACAAATTCTGCACCTTCTGCGTGGTTCCCTATACCCGTGGTTCGGAAGTTTCCCGTCCCGTCGCACAAATTCTGAAAGAAGCCGAAAAGCTTGCCGATGCGGGCGTGCGTGAGCTGACCCTGCTCGGTCAGAACGTCAATGCCTGGCACGGCGAGGGTCCCGACGGGCGCGAATGGGGCTTGGGCAAACTGCTCTACCGTTTGGCCGAAGTCCCTGGAATCGTGCGGCTTCGTTACGTCACCAGTCATCCGCGCGATATGGATGATACATTGATCAACGCGCACCGCGATCTTGATATGCTGATGCCTTATCTGCATTTGCCCGTTCAGTCCGGGTCCGATCGCATCCTGAAAGCCATGAACCGCAAGCACACAAGCGCCGACTATCTGCGTTTGATCGAGCGTATTCGCGCGGCCCGTTCCGATATCGCCCTGTCCGGTGACTTCATTGTTGGATTTCCGGGCGAGACGGAAGAGGATTTCGAGGCTACGATGCAGATTGTACGCGATGCTACATATGCTGCAGCCTATTCGTTCAAATACTCGCCGCGTCCCGGAACGCCAGGCGCCGATATGGACGGCCATATCGATGAAACGGTGAAGGATGAAAGACTCCAGCGCCTGCAGGCTTTGCTCAGTGAGCAACAATACGCGTTTCAGCGCAGCCTTGTTGGAAAGAGCATGGATGTGCTGATCGAAAAGCCCGGCAGGGTACCCGGCCAGATGGTCGGAAGATCTCCCTGGTTACAACCTGTAATTATCGATGTACACGGGGCAAGAATCGGCGACATTATCAATGTACGAATCATCGACACGGGTACCAACAGTCTGATTGGCATTCGGGAGATGAACTCAGCGAGCAATGGGACTATATAAAAGGCTGAACACTTATTCAGGAGAGCCGTTTGAACGCCACCGAAAAACTGAAACCCGCTCCCTCGGGAGCCCCCCATGGAGCTTCAGATCTGGCGCATATCGTACTGACATTTGATAATAACCGGCTGGCGAGTGCGCTGTTCGGCCAGTTCGATGAAAATCTCGCCCGCATCGAGCAGAAGCTCGGTGTCGATGTTCGCTCAAAAGGTAATCAGCTTGCCATTCGGGGTGAGCCTGGCGCAACGGAACAGGCACGCAGGACGCTCGATCAGCTCTATGAACTTCTGCAGAAAGGCCATGACATCTCCGCGTCCGATGTCGATGGCGCATTGCGCATGGCAATTGCTGCCGATGACCAGTTGACGCTCCCGACGATGGAAAACAAAAGCAAGATGGCTGCAGCCCAGATATCGACCCGCAAAAAGACGATCTTTGCTCGCACGCCTACGCAGGATGCTTATATGCGGGCGCTGGATCGCTCGGAAATGGTGTTCGGTGTCGGGCCTGCAGGTACTGGCAAGACTTATCTCGCAGTCGCGCACGCAGCCATGCTGCTGGAGCGCGGGCTTGTCGATCGGATCATTCTCTCGCGTCCAGCAGTGGAAGCAGGCGAGCGCCTCGGCTTCTTGCCGGGCGACATGAAGGAAAAGGTCGATCCCTATCTGCGACCGCTCTACGATGCGCTCTACGACATGATGCCCGCCGACAAGGTGGAGCGGGCGATTGCGGCTGGCGTCATTGAGATAGCGCCGCTCGCCTTCATGCGCGGCCGCACACTCGCCCATTCGGCAATCATTCTCGACGAGGCGCAGAACACGACTGCCATGCAGATGAAGATGTTTCTGACGCGTTTGGGTGAAAACGGCCGAATGATCATCACCGGTGATCCGAGCCAGATCGATTTGCCTCCGGGCCAGAAATCCGGATTGGTGGAGGCGCTGAGAATTCTTGACGGTGTCAGCGGGATCGTCACAGTACGCTTTACTGATGTAGATGTGGTACGCCATCCGCTGGTTGCCGCAATTGTCCGTGCCTATGACAAGGAAGGCGCCAAGCCCTGACACTTGGCGATACTGTCTTGATCGATATCGACATACTGGTTGAAACGGACGACTGGGGCGATGAATCCATGTTGCGCCATCTAGCGACCAATGCCATTGCCGCTGCGTGGCAAACGCTTGAGCGAGGGGAACAACCGGCAAGCGAACTCAGTCTGGTCTTCACCGATGATGCAACAATCAAGGAACTCAACAATGACTGGCGTGAAAAGGACAAGCCCACCAACGTCCTGTCGTTCCCAGCTTTTGCGCTAAAGCCTGGTCAGAAGCCTGGGCCAATGCTCGGCGATATTGTCATCGCGCATGAAACAGTGGCGCGCGAAGCTGTGGATGAAGGCAAGCCTTTCGATCACCACGTCAGCCATCTCATCGTTCATGGATTTCTGCATTTGCTCGGCTACGATCATCTTAGCGAGACGCAAGCGGAGGAGATGGAAGGACTTGAACGCAAAGCCCTTGAACGTCTTGCCATCCCCGACCCATATGCGCTATCCGTCATTGACGATCAATTCGATTGAGGACCATGTCTGACACGTCACACCAGAACGATTCTGCCGCCGCTCCCGCGAGGGGAATGTCGGGGCAGGACAGTGATGCCGAAGGGCAGAGTAGTACCAGAGCGCAAGGTCCAGAAAAGCGCTCGCTTCTTTCCACCATATTTCCATTTCTGCGCGCCCGCCCCGGTACGTCTCTCCGGGAAGATCTGGATGCGGCCCTTGCCGAAAGCCAACATGGAGATACGGCGTTTTCGCCCGAAGAGCGCGCCATGCTGCACAACATCCTGCGCTTGCGGGAGTTGCGGGTCGAGGACGTCATGATCCCGCGCTCCGATATCGAGGCCGTAGAGATTTCCACAACGCTTGGCGACCTGTTGGAGGTTTTCGAAAAGTCCGGCCATTCGCGTATGCCGGTTTTCGCGGAAACGCTCGATGATCCGCGCGGCATGGTTCATATTCGTGATGTCGTCAATCACATCACCAATATTTCCAGGATCAAACCGCGAAGGACAACTGCCCGGGCGTCCAAGATTCCTGCTGCTGCAAAGTTCAATCTGTCCAATGTCGACTTGACCAAAACCATTTCTGACCTGAGTTTGATGCGGCCAATCCTGTTTGTGCCGCCATCGATGCTAGCCAACGATCTGATGGGCCGCATGCAGGCACAACGCATCCAGATTGCTCTTGTCATTGACGAGTATGGCGGAACCGACGGTCTGGTTTCACTGGAAGACATAGTCGAGATGGTCGTCGGTAATATTGAAGACGAGCATGACGACGATGAAGTGATGCTCGTTGAAGACCCGGAAGGCGTTTTCATTGCCGATGCCCGCGCCGATCTCGATGAGGTTTCCGAAAAGATCGGAGCTGGTTTCGTCGTCGGTGAACACGGCGAGGATGTCGATACCGTCGGCGGACTGATCTTCTCAATTCTCGGCCGTATCCCGGTGCGCGGCGAGATGGTGCAGGCGGTCCCTGGCTATGAGTTTCACGTGTTGGAAGCTGATCCCCGCCGCATTCGCAAGGTACGTATTGTGCCTCTACGCCACGCAGAACGCCGCCCAACCCGCCTCGCCAAGCAAGAAGATCCTGCGGATCAGCCCTCGGATCATGGCCAATGATCATTTTCCTCGTGCCGCGCCTGTGAATGTCACAATATCCCGAGCCGAAACAGAGACGGGCGTAGTGCAACGGTTGGCGGGGAAAATCATTCTTCTGTCGGGCTGGAGGCGGGTTGCGCTGGCGTTCCTTATGGGCGCGCTCGCAAGCTTTGCGCTTCCGCCCTATGATTTCTTTGCCGTTTGTTTCATATCGTTCCCGGTTCTTGTCTGGCTTATTGATGGGGCCGTCGACAATGCTGGCGCCGGGCCGATCCGCCGTCTCTTACCTGCCGCGATGGTGGGCTGGTGGTTCGGCTTTGGCTATTTCGTATTCGGGCTTTGGTGGATCGGCAATGCTTTGCTTGTCGACGCCGCCAATTTCGCCTGGGCCATACCTTTCGCCATTCTCGGGCTTCCTGCTTTCCTTGCCATCTTTTATGCCCTTGCTGCGGCGCTTGCGCGGCTCTTGTGGAGCGATGGTCTTGGCCGAATATTCGCGCTGTCCTTTGGCTTTGGAATTGCCGAATGGCTGCGATCATTCGTTCTGACGGGCTTTCCCTGGAACGCCATAGGCTACGCGGCTATGCCGGTACCGGTTTTGATGCAATCATCAGTCATCGTGGGGCTGCTGGCGATGAACGCCTTGGCCGTGGTCGTTTTTTCCATTCCTGCGTTGCTAGCGGACCGGCGCGGTCTGAAAACAGGTATTGTTCTCGCCCTTGTCCTGATATGCGCCCATGTCGGATTCGGTGTCTATCGTCTCAGCAATGCAAAGGTCGAAGCCAAAGGGCTGCAAGTGCGCGTGGTCCAACCATCGATCGCGCAGGATCTCAAATGGGATGCCGATGCACGGCGGGGTATAATGGACAAGTATCTCGCCATGACCGGCGAAGTACCTAGGGACGGCAAGCCCAAGCCACAGCTCATCGTTTGGCCGGAAACAGCGGTTCCATATATTTTGACGAAGACGCCGGAAGCACTGAAGAGTATTGCCGACATCCTGACGGATGATCAGGTTTTGTTAGCTGGCGCCATTCGAATGGAAGAGCCCGGCGGCAGCGATGCGCCGCTCTACTACAATTCGATCTATGCAATCGACGCCGAGGGAGAAATTACGGGAGCGGCCGACAAGGTCCATCTCGTTCCTTTTGGAGAATATGTACCGCTTGAGAACATTCTGCGCCGGTTTGGCATCAGCGAAGTCATCGAGCTTCCTGGCGGCTTCACAGCAGCGGCGACCCGCCGTTCGCTTACCGTAAGCGACAATTTCACCGCCTTGCCCCTCATATGTTACGAAGCGATTTTTCCAGCTGAAATGTCCTATGAAGGACCCCGTGCCGACGCTATTGTCAACGTCACGAATGACGCTTGGTACGGAGACACTCCCGGTCCTTACCAGCATTTCCGGCAGGCGCAATTGCGCGCTGTGGAGCAGGGATTGCCGCTTGTAAGGGCTGCCAACAACGGGCTTTCTGGTGTTGTAGATCCGTATGGCCGAATCATTGATGCATTGGCGCTCAATGCTGTTGGCGTGATCGATGTCGCTCTTCCAACGAAAGTGGAACTACCAATTCGTGCAGGTGCGCGCCATTTTCAATTCTGGATTGTAATTGGCATTGTTCTGGTTGTAACGCTGGCTTATTTTTTTCGCCATAGACCGAGGGTTAGTTGACATTTCAGACGTGGACCTATCGAATAAAGCCTTATTTGGCCCGTTGATGCATTGATGATAAAATTCGTTTTAAGCTTCATTTCATACGAATGAGATTTTTATGACTGATACTAATAAGAAGAGACCAAACCCAGTAGATGTACACGTGGGTGCACGCATTAGGTTGCGACGCAACATGATTGGATTGAGCCAAGAAAAACTTGGTGAAAGCCTTGGAATAACATTTCAGCAGATCCAGAAATACGAAAAGGGCATGAACCGGGTCGGCGCCAGCCGCTTGCAGGCCATTGGGAATATTCTCAATGTACCCGTCACATTTTTCTTCGACGACATGCCCGGACAATCCGACAAGCCCAAAGGATTTGAGGAGGAGAGCGAGACCACCTATGTTGTCGGCTTCCTTAACAGTTCCGAGGGGATTCAGCTTGCCCGTGCATTCGCGAAAATCGGCGATGCAAAGATAAGGCGGAAAATTCTCGATCTTGTCCGTACATTGGGTCACGAAGAAGAATAATCGGCTGAAATGCGTGTTCGGAGATGAAAGCGCATTCTCACGCCTTAGAAAAAAATTCTCAAACTGCCGTTTGTTTGAAAACGAAAGCAATTGACTGATCCTCTCGACCTTGGCAAAGACTACGCTGCCCAATTCAGACTTTGCTGATTGAGCATTCGTTCGCTTTCAAGAGGGGTTCCCCGTGACACGCAGTTCTTATCTTTTTACCAGTGAGTCCGTATCTGAAGGTCATCCAGACAAGGTCTGTGACCGCATTTCCGATGAAATCGTAGACATGATCTACAAAGAGGCAAAGAAAACGGGCGTTGACCCGTGGACTGTGCGCATTGCTTGCGAAACGCTGGCAACCACCAACCGCGTCGTGATCGCCGGCGAAGTGCGTGTGCCTGACACATTGCTGAAGAAAGACAAGAACGGCGTCGTGCTGAAAGACGCCAAGGGACATCCGATTATCAATCCCTCGCGCTTTCGCGCCGCTGCCCGCCGCGCCATCCGCGATATCGGTTATGAGCAGGATGGTTTCAACTGGAAGACGGCAAAGATCGAAGTGCTCCTGCATCCACAATCAGCTGACATTGCGCAGGGCGTTGATAATGCTGCCGACCGCCAGGGTGAAGAAGGTGCTGGCGATCAAGGCATCATGTTCGGCTATGCCTGCCGCGAGACGCCAGACCTGATGCCAGCTCCGATCTATTATTCCCACAAAATTCTAGAACTTCTGGCTGGTGCTCGCCACAAGGGCGAGGGCGATGCTGGCAAGCTCGGACCGGATGCCAAGAGCCAGGTTACCGTGCGATATGTGGACGGCGTTGCAGCCGAAGCTACGCAGATCGTGCTTTCGACGCAGCATCTCGATGCCAGCTGGGACTCCAAGAAGGTTCGCAAGGTCGTTGAGCCGTATATCCGCGAAGCGATGGGCGATCTGAAGATCGCGGACGATTGTGTCTGGTACATCAATCCTACCGGCAAGTTCGTTATCGGCGGGCCCGATGGGGATGCCGGTCTGACGGGCCGCAAGATCATCGTCGACACGTATGGTGGCGCCGCGCCCCATGGCGGTGGTGCATTCTCCGGCAAGGATACGACCAAGGTCGATCGTTCCGCCGCTTATGCCGCCCGCTATCTTGCGAAGAACGTCGTTGCTGCCGGGTTTGCCGATCGCTGCACGATCCAGCTCTCCTATGCAATTGGCGTTGCCCAGCCGCTGTCGGTATATGTTGATCTGCACGGAACCGGCAGCGTGAATGAGGATCAGGTGGAAGCCGCGCTTCGCAAGGTCATGGATCTCTCACCAAGCGGCATCCGCAAGCATCTCGACCTCAACAAGCCGATCTATGCCAAGACGTCCGCCTATGGCCATTTCGGTCGCAAGCCCGGCCGCGACGGCTCTTTCTCTTGGGAGAAGACCGATCTGGCCAAGCAGTTGAAGTCCGCTCTGGCCGCTTGAGCGGCCATTGCAATCCTATGACTGAGGCACGGCGCGAGCGTTCAACGGAGGCCTTCTTCGGTAGAAGAAGCGGTAAAGCGCTGCGTCCTTTGCAGCGCTCCATCCGCGATGAGCTCTTGCCACTGCTCAAGCTCGATATTGGTGCGCCGGCACCCGGCGACCTCCGCAGTTTGTTTTCTGCGGAGGTCGAAACGGTCCGAATGGAAATTGGCTTTGGCGGCGGCGAACATCTGTTGCACGAGGCGCGGCGTTGTCCGAAATCCGGATTCATCGGCGTGGAGCCGTTCGTCAACAGCATGGCGAAACTCGTCGTCGATCTCCATGATGATCCGATACTGAACATTCGGCTCTATGATGATGATGCAACACAGGTCCTCGACTGGTTGCCGGACAACTCCCTGGACGGTATTGATCTGTTCTATCCCGATCCATGGCCGAAGAAGAAGCACTGGAAACGCCGCTTCGTGAGCCAGAAGAATCTCGACCGTTTTGCCCGCGTACTGAAGTCCGGGAGTCGTTTCCGGTTTGCTTCCGACATCGACACTTATGTCAACTGGACGCTACAACATTGCCACGCGCACGGGCAATTTGAGTGGCAGGCGAAGACTTCCGCCGACTGGCATACGCCCTACGAAGCGTGGCCGGGTACTCGTTACGAACAAAAAGCCCATCGTGAAGGCCGTATCGGTGCTTACCTGACCTTTTTGCGTCTGTAATACCAATCTACGATGCGATCGCGGTTAATTCGTCATTTCGCGTGACAGCTTCCTGACAGTTTCCTAGTATCATTTTAAGGATGAGGAGACCGCTGGGAGGCTGTCCGTATATTAAAGTTATCGAACCAGGGATTTTGGCATCTGCCATCCGGTTTGATACGCTTTGGCATCTTCCCGTTTTTCTTCAGTATCTATCAAAAACAGGCGGCCGATGGCCGTCATGGGAGGGATTTCCAGAATGCGTAAGATGTTGCTTGCTTTTGCGGCCGCCGGAGCGATGGTCTTGTCCGGCCAGGCCTTCGCCGCCGATTATAAAATCATGGCTCCAGCAGCACCAGGTGGCGGTTGGGATCAGACCGCTCGCACGATCCAGAGCTCACTGCAGGATGAGAAGATTTCCGGCAGCGTTCAGGTCGTGAATGTGCCGGGTGCGGGCGGTACTATTGGCTTGGCGCAATTCGCCAACTCGGCCAAGGGCGATCCTTCGCAACTCATGGTCGGCGGCTACGTCATGGTGGGCGCCATTCTGACGAACGCATCCCCTGTAACGCTGGATCAGGTTACTCCGATCGCTCGCCTGACAGGTGAGTTCGAGGCTGTGGTTGTTCCGGCTGCGTCGCCGATCAAGACGATGGCTGAACTGGTCGAAAAGCTGAAGGCTGACCCTGGAGCGGTTTCCTGGGCCGGTGGCTCGGCCGGCGGTACTGATCAGATCACAGCTGGTCTGATTGCAAAGGCTGTCGGCGTCGATCCAACAAAGATCAACTACGTTGCCTTCTCCGGTGGTGGTGAAGCTTTGGCTGCACTCCTTGGCGGACAGGTTACGGTCGGCATTTCCGGTTACGGCGAATTCGAATCGCAGATCAAGTCCGGCGCTCTGCGCATCATTGGCATTTCCAGCGATGCAAAGGTCGAAGGCATCGATGCACCGACCTTCAAGGAGGGCGGTGTGGATGTCGCTATCCAGAATTGGCGTATGATCGCGGCCCCTCCCGGTATCACACCGGAACAGGAAGCTGCGATCAGTGCAGACGTCGAAAAACTGGTAAAGTCGAAAACCTGGCAGGAACAGCTCAAAGCCAAGGGCTGGGCTGACACCTATCTTGCCGGTGACGAGTTCAAGGCTCAGCTGAAAAAGGATACCGACTCAACAGCAGCTATCCTGAAAGATATTGGCCTCGTGAAATGACACAAGAGACACCGAGTTCCGAAGCGCGCCGCCCCGATCGGGCGGCGCTGGCAATTGCCGTTGGTATCGCAATTGTTGCTGCGATAATCGCCTATAGTACGGCCACCGCCGTTGGCGGCAGCGCGACGCGCATCGGTCCGGCGGTTTTCCCTTATACGATTGCCGGCGGTCTTTTCATTCTTGCGATCTGGACTGCGTTTGAGGCTATGCGCGGTGATTTTCCGGAACGTGAGGAACAGCAGATCCAGCCTGTTGTTTGGATTGTAGGCGGTCTCGTCGCCCAGATGCTGCTTTTGCATATAACGGGCTTTGCCATTGCGACCGGACTGCTTTTCGCCGCTACTGCGCGCGGCTTCGGCAAGGGACCGCTCTGGATGACAGTTCCCGTCGGTATTGTTTTGTCATTTATAATCTGGGTCATTTTTGCCAAGGGACTGCAGTTGTCCCTTCCGGCTGGACCGCTTGAACGTCTCATCTAAGGACCGGCTATGGATAGTTTTACCCTATTGGCACATGGTTTTGCCGTCGCATTCCAGCCGTTTAATCTGCTTTATGCGCTCATCGGCGTAACATTGGGTACAGCCGTTGGCGTTCTGCCCGGCATCGGACCAGCCCTAACGGTCGCTTTGTTGCTGCCGGTTACTTATAAACTCGATCCTGCAGGTTCGCTCATTATGTTTGCCGGTATCTACTATGGCGGCATGTATGGCGGGTCGACCACGTCGATTCTTTTGAACACGCCAGGGGAGAGCGCATCGATCGTCACTGCGCTCGAAGGCAACAAGATGGCACGTGCCGGGCGAGGTGGCCCCGCCCTGGCGACGGCCGCGATCGGTTCCTTCGTGGCGGGGTTGATCGCGACCATGGCGCTGGCGCTGATTGCTCCCACCATTGTCAAATTTGCGCTTTCCTTTGGCGCGGCCGAATATTTTGCCCTGATGATGTTGGCCTTCATGACTGTTTCGGCAGCTTTTGGCGATTCCACCTTGCGCGGATTGACTGCACTGTTCATTGGCCTCGCGCTTGGTTTGATAGGAGCCGACGGTCTGTCGGGACAGGTGCGCCTGGGCTTCGGCATCCCCGATCTGACCGATGGCGTCGAAATTACAACGCTTGCCGTTGCCCTGTTTGCGATTGGTGAAACGTTGAGCGTCGCTGCATCGAAAAGCACTGGCGAAGGAAAAATCGAGCCCGTCAAAGGGTCAGTCTGGATGAACAAGGAAGATTGGTCACGCTCCTGGAAACCCTGGCTTCGGGGGACATTTATCGGTTTCCCGATCGGTGCGATGCCGGCGGGCGGTGCCGAGATTGGTACGTTCCTGTCTTATTCGGTGGAGAAGCAGCTTTCGAAAAAACCTGAAGAATTCGGCCATGGCGCCATTGAAGGTGTCGCCGGTCCCGAGGCGGCCAACAATGCATCGGCCGCGGGCACGCTTGTTCCCCTGCTGACACTTGGTCTTCCGACAAGCGCGACCGCAGCCATCATGCTGGCAGGATTCCAGCAGTTCGGCTTGCAGCCCGGCCCGCTGTTGTTTGCAACCAATCCGCAGCTCGTCTGGGGTTTGATCGCCAGCCTGCTCGTAGCCAATTTCATGTTGCTGGTACTGAATTTGCCGCTGGTCGGATTATGGGTCCGACTGCTATCCATCCCAAGACATTGGCTTTATGCCGGCATCCTTGTCTTTGCGACACTCGGAACCATTGGCGCCAATCCCTCGACGTTCGAGCTAGGCATGTTGCTGCTGTTTGGCCTGCTCGGCTATTTCCTGCGGCTTTTTGGTTATCCGATTGCGCCTGTCGTCGTGGGGCTCATTCTCGGACCTATGGCGGAGATACATTTCCGCCGCGCACTACAGATCAGCCAGGGCGATTTCACTGTCTTTGTCAGCTCGCCCATATCGGTGATACTGCTGTTGCTTGCAGTATGCGCAGTTGTCGTCCCGCTTATCCTGCGGGCGCGAGGCAAGGGTAAAGTCCTAGCCGCCCTCGCGGCGAACGAGGATTGAGAAGGTCTGCTAGGCCATCTACCGGGGATTAGCGCCGGTAGATGGATTTGAACTGTACTGGATCGATACCGAGCGCACGCAGGTCAGACGCGACGGGCTGGTGGCCAAGTCGAGTAGCTTCGGCGACAGCGACCGCACTTCCAAACGCACGGAAGAAGTTACCAATCTTTGAAAGCTGTTGAGTTTTGGACATTTTTTCATCCTTTAGTCTATATTGCACTGCAGCATAGATAGGATGAACAGGCCGATAAATTTAGGTCTAACAATGCAGGGCAGCCATGCGAAAACGCATGACGAGATTGGCGCCTGTAAACAAGTCAGCAGAAAATCACCTCCGCGCTTGAAACTCGCGTACCATTTCGGTATATAAGCGTCATATTCTTGGTCGATAGAACAGGAGTGGGTCCAGACCGGTCCCGCTCTTTTTTGTTTCTTAGGGCCGAAACAGGGAAAATTTTTGCGTGACAGACAACGCTGATACGGAACAGGAAACGACCCCGATCGAGGGTGCGGAAGAGCGGATCATTACTGAAACGGGTATCGATGCCCGCGTTGCCGGTATCATTGAACCGGTGCTGCAGTCGATCGGGTTTCGGTTGGTCCGCGCCCGGCTTTCCGGTCTCAATGGCTTGACGTTGCAGATCATGGCCGAGCGTCACGATGGCACGATGACCGTGGAAGATTGTGAACTCGTCAGTCGAACATTGTCACCGGTGCTCGATGTCGAGGATCCAATTGACCGGAACTATCATCTCGAAGTGTCCTCACCGGGTATTGACCGACCGTTGGTGCGCAAATCAGATTTTACCAAATGGATCGGCCATATCGCCAAGATCGATACATCGGCCGTTCACGAAGGACGCAAAAAGTTTCGCGGCCGCATAGCCGAGGTTTCCGCCGAAGGTGTCACGGTCGAGAGCGACCAGGCAAGCTACGGCGACAAACCAGTCGTGGAGGTCCCGTTTGAGCTGATTTCGGATGCACGGCTTGTCCTGACAGACGACCTCATTCGTGATGCGCTGCGCCGCGACAAGGATTTGCGCGAAGGCCGGATCCCGGAAGATAGCGCTGGCCAGGCAGACGAGGCGGAAGCTTCGACGGCTGGGCAGGAACAGACAAAACAGGATTGATATTTCATACGCCCGCAGAAGCAATGCGGCGATGAACCCCAAGGGGAACTTCAAGGAGAAGAACATGGCAGTCAGTGCAAACAGGCTAGAACTTCTGCAGATCGCCGATGCGGTGGCGCGCGAGAAGTCGATTGACCGCGAGATCGTGATTGCGGCGATGGCCGATGCCATTCAGAAAGCCGCGCGCTCGCGTTATGGCCAGGAAACCAATATCCGGGCCGATATCAACGCCAAGACCGGTGAAATCAAGCTTCAGCGCCTGCTTGAGGTGGTCGACGATGTCGAAGACCCGGTCACCCAGATCAGCATGGAAGCTGCGCGGGATCGCAATCCGGATGCGCAGCCCGGCGATTTCCTTGCCGACCAGCTGCCGCCGATGGATTTTGGCCGTATCGCTGCGCAATCGGCCAAGCAGGTCATCGTGCAGAAAGTGCGCGAAGCCGAGCGTGACCGCCAGTACGACGAATACAAGGATCGCGTTGGCGAGATCATCAACGGCAGTGTCAAGCGCGTTGAATATGGCAACGTGATCGTCGACCTCGGCCGTGGCGAAGCCATTGTCCGCCGCGACGAGCTGATCCCCCGCGAAACTTTCCGTTATGGCGATCGTGTTCGCGCCTATGTTTACGATGTACGCCGCGAACAGCGAGGCCCGCAGATTTTCCTGAGCCGCACTCATCCGCAGTTCATGGCAAAGCTCTTCACCATGGAAGTGCCGGAAATTTATGATGGCATCATCGAGATCAAGTCGGTAGCCCGCGATCCAGGTTCACGCGCCAAGATCGCGGTTATCTCCCGTGATTCTTCGATCGACCCCGTTGGAGCCTGCGTTGGTATGCGCGGTTCGCGCGTTCAGGCGGTTGTCGGTGAGCTACAGGGCGAAAAGATCGACATTATTCCATGGTCGCCTGAGCCCGCGTCGTTCATCGTCAATGCACTGCAGCCGGCAGAAGTTTCCAAAGTTGTTCTCGATGAAGACGCCGAACGTATTGAAGTTGTGGTTCCGGATGACCAACTATCACTTGCAATCGGTCGTCGCGGGCAGAATGTGCGTCTGGCTTCGCAGTTGACTGGCTGGGACATCGATATCCTCACCGAGCAGGAAGAATCCGAGCGTCGCCAGAAGGAATTCGTCGAACGCTCGAACCTCTTCATGGAAGCACTTGATGTCGACGAGATGGTCGGCCAGGTTCTTGCCTCCGAAGGTTTTGCCAGCGTCGAGGAAATCGCGTATGTGGATGCCGACGACATTTCCTCCATCGATGGTTTCGATGAGGATACGGCAACTGAAATTCAGCAGCGTGCCCAGGAATATCTTGGCCGTATCGAAGAGGAACGCGACGCTCGCCGCAAGGAATTGGGTGTTGCGGACGAGCTTCGTGACTTGCCAGGCATGACCAACGCTATTCTCGTTGCTGTCGGTGAAGATGGCGTCAAGACGGTCGAGGACTTCGCGGGCTATGCAGTCGACGAACTGACCGGCTGGCGTGAACGCAAGGATGGTGAGACAATCAACTATCCGGGCATTCTGTCGTCGTTCGAAGTTAGCCGTGCCGACGCGGAACAGATGGTTCTTGCTGCACGCCTGAAAGCCGGATGGATCACGGAAGAGGATCTTGCTGCTGCCGAAGCTGAACCAACGGCAGAAGAAGAGGTCGCTGGCTGATTTCGAGCGATCCAGACGTGGAACCGGAAATGAACGACAGAACGTGCATTGTCACGCGGACAAGCGGTTCTGTCGATGACATGATCCGGTTTGTCGCTGGTCCCGATGGCACGGTTGTGGCTGATCTGAAGCGCAATCTTCCCGGCCGAGGCTGTTGGGTGAAAGCCCAGCGGCGCTACATTGATGAAGCGGTCAAGCGAAAGCTTTTTCCGCGCGGATTGAAAAGCAGCGTCACGGCTCCCGATAATCTGGGACAGGCAGTGGACCAGATGCTTGCAAAATCGGCGTTAGGCAGTTTTGGGTTGGCGCGAAAGGCCGGGGTTGTGGTAACAGGGGCCGCAAAAGTGGATATTGCGATCCGCAACGGCACCGCTGCACTCGTGCTTCATGCCTTTGAAGCGGCGGAAGATGGTGTCCGCAAACTTGACCAGGCCCGTCGTTCGGTTGTTTATGCGGGCGGACCTGAAATACCCGCCCTTTCATTGTTCGAAAGCAGTGAAATGGATTTGGCATTGGGTGGGGTAAATGTGATACATGCTGCCGTACTCAAGGGGAAGGCAGCTGCCGGGTTCATAAAACGAGCCTGGCTTCTACAGCATTTTCGCGATGGCCCCACGGATGTGGCCGACGCTAAAGCGGCGACTGTCGCGAAGGAAACGGAAACGGAATGAGCGATACAAAATCGACAGACGACAAGACGCTAGGCGTCAATAAGAAGACCCTGACCCTGAAGCGGCCTGGCGTTGAACAGAGCACCGTGCGTCAGAACTTCAGCCATGGGCGTACGAAGTCTGTTGTCGTTGAAACAAAGAAGCGCAAGTTCAGCCTCCCGGATCAGAAACCGGAGGTTGCACCTCCTGTTGCGGCGACTCCAGCGCCAACGCCGACAGCTGCGCCCGTGCGCCCTGCGCCCCAGCCTGCTGCACCGCAGCCAAGTGCTGCTGCTGCACCGGCGCCGCGTCCGGCGGCTCCGGCCGCGCCGGCACCAGCGCCCCAGACGAGTGCGCGTCCCGCTGCGCCAGCCCAGCAGCGCCCCGCCCAACAGCCGTATCGTCCTTCTGGTCAGCGCCCGAATGATCGTTCCGGTATGGTGCTTAACACGCTGTCCACAGCCGAGCTCGAAGCGCGCCGCAAGGCGCTTGAAGGTTCCAAGGCTCGTGATGCGGAAGATCGTGCCAAGGCAGCCATCGAAGCCGCCCGCCGTGCTGAAGATGACGCACTGCGTGCTCAGGAACGTGAAGCTTCTGCCCGCCGTCAGGCTGAGGAAGAAGAGCGCCTGCGCAAAGAGGCCGAGGCAAAGCAGCGTGCGGAAGAAGAATCTCGCAAGCGCCAGCCTGCCGAGTTGAAGACAGCCGACGACGCAACATTGAAGGCAGCGGCGCGCAAGCCGAATGCTGCCGAAGAAGACGACGATCGTCGTGGTCCTGCTGGCGCCCGCCGTGGCACCAGTGCTGCTCCGGCCAAGCCGGAAGTCCGGGCACCAAAGGTCGTCAAGGGCGAAGATGAACGCCGCCGCGGCAAGCTGACATTGGGCACTGCGCTCAATGATGAAAGCCGCAGCCGTTCGCTTTCTGCCATGCGCCGCCGCCAGGAGAAATTCAAGCGCGGCATGCAGCAGGAAACCCGTGAGAAGATCGCGCGTGAAGTCATCCTGCCGGAGACGATTACGATCCAGGAACTCGCCCAGCGTATGGCCGAGCGTTCCGTCGACGTCATCAAATTCCTGATGAAGGAAGGTCAGATGATGAAGCCGGGCGATCTGATCGACGCCGATACGGCTCAGTTGATTGCCGAGGAATTCGGCCACACGGTCCGCCGTGTTGCTGAATCCGACGTCGAAGAAGGTATCTTCAACGTCCAGGACGACACGGCATCTTTCGTGTCGCGTCCGCCGGTTGTCACCATCATGGGTCACGTCGATCACGGCAAGACCTCGCTGCTCGATGCGATCCGCAAGGCCAACGTCGTTTCCGGCGAAGCTGGCGGTATTACCCAGCATATCGGCGCCTATCAGGTTGAACAGAACGGCCAGAAGATCACGTTTATCGATACGCCGGGCCACGCTGCCTTTACGGCCATGCGTGCCCGTGGTGCACAGGCAACCGATATCGCCATTCTGGTCGTTGCTGCCGATGACAGCGTCATGCCGCAGACGATCGAGTCGATCAACCATGCCAAGGCTGCAGGTGTTCCGATCATCGTAGCGATCAACAAGATCGACAAGCCGTCTGCTGATCCGCAGAAGGTCCGCAATGGACTGCTGCAGCACGAAGTCTTCGTGGAATCCATGGGCGGTGAAACGCTGGACGTCGAGGTTTCGGCCAAGACCGGTGCCGGTCTCGACAAGCTTCTTGAAACGATCCTGCTGCAGGCGGAAGTTCTCGACCTTAAAGCCGATCCTACCCGGACTGCCGAAGGTGTCGTGATCGAAGCCAAGCTTGATCGTGGCCGCGGTTCGGTTGCCACCGTTCTGGTTCAGAAGGGCACTCTCAGGCCGGGCGATATCATCGTCGCAGGCAGCGAGTGGGGTCGTGTTCGTGCATTGGTCAATGACCGAGGTGAAAATCTCAAGGATGCCGGACCTGCAATGCCGGTCGAGGTTCTTGGTCTGGGCGGACCGCCCCAGGCTGGTGATCGCTTTGCTGTCGTTGAAAGCGAAGCCAAGGCGCGTGAGATTTCCGAATACCGTACACGTCTTGCCCGTGAAAAGGCAGTGGCACGTCAGGCTGGTTCGCGCGGTTCGCTCGAACAGATGATGAGCCAGTTGCAGGTAACCGGGCTGAAGGAATTTCCCCTTCTCATCAAGGGCGACGTACAAGGCTCGATCGAAGCCATTGCCGGCGCCCTGGATAAGCTTGGTACCGACGAAGTGCGTGCGCGCATCATCCACTCGGGTGCCGGTGGCATCACCGAGAGCGATATCGCCCTCGCGGAGGCCTCCAACGCCGCGATCATCGGCTTCAACGTGCGTGCCAATAAGCAGGCCCGTGATTTGGCCGAGCGTGAAGGCATCGAAATCCGCTACTACAACATCATTTACGACCTCGTTGATGATGTGAAGGCAGCGATGTCGGGTCTTCTTTCACCAGAGCGCCGTGAAACCTTCATCGGAAACGCGGAAATTCTGGAAGTCTTCAACATCACCAAGGTCGGCAAGGTCGCTGGCTGCCGTGTCACGGAAGGCAAGGTCGAACGTGGTGCGGGCGTCCGCCTTATCCGCGATAACGTCGTCATCCATGAAGGCAAGCTCAAGACGCTCAAGCGCTTCAAGGACGAAGTTACCGAAGTCCCGGCCGGTCAGGAATGTGGTATGGCGTTCGAGAATTACGACGACATGCGCGCAGGCGATACGATCGAAGCTTTCCGCGTCGAACACGTGACCCGCACGCTCTAAGGAGCAGCGACCAAATCACTGAGGATAGGATCGCCGGAATGAAAAGCCGGCGATCCATTGTTTATTGGGATGCGAATTTTTGGGATACAATAATTAATGGCTCGCTTTGCTACAGGAACAGGCCCTTCTCAACGTCAGTTGCGCGTCAGTGAGCAAGTGCGCCATGCGGTTTCGCAAGTGCTTGCGCGCGGCGATGTTCGTGATGACACGCTGGAAAATGCGGTGATTGCCATTTCCGAAGTGCGCATGTCGCCAGATCTGAAAATCGCTACCTGCTTTGTGTCGCCGGTTGGTGCCATCGACAGCGATGGCGTCATCAGCGCCCTTAACAAGAATGCCAAGTTCATTCGCGGCCGGGCCGCGGCTCATCTCAAGCAGATGAAATATATGCCGGAATTCCGGTTCCGCATTGACACCAGCTTTGACAATTACGCCAAGATTGACGCTCTGTTGCGCAAGCCGGAAGTCACCCGCGACCTCGTCGACGATGAGGATGACGACGGTGGTGATCCCAATCCGGGCGACGTGCCAGGCCACGACGGCGACGGTAACGACTGAGATGACACGGCAGCGCAAGAAAAAGGGCCGCCCGGTTTCCGGCTGGCTGATCTTCGACAAGCCGAAGGGCATGGGATCCACCGAGGCCGTCTCCAAGATCAAATGGTTGTTCAAGGCCGAGAAAGCTGGTCATGCGGGCACGCTGGACCCTCTGGCATCCGGCATGCTGCCGATCGCTTTGGGTGAGGCGACAAAGACGGTTCCCTATGTCATGGACGGAACAAAGATCTATCGCTTTACAGTGACCTGGGGTGCTGAACGCTCCACGGATGATCTCGAGGGCGAGGTGACTGTGACCTCGGACTCGCGTCCGGACGAAGCGTCAATCAAAGCACTGCTGCCGAAATACATCGGCGTCATCCAACAAACACCACCCAAATTCTCGGCCATCAAAATCGCCGGCGAACGGGCCTACGATCTCGCCCGTGGTGGCGAAGACGTCGAGATACCTTCCCGCGAAGTGGAAATTGGCAGACTGGAATTGATCGAACAGGCCGATGCCGCGACGGCGATCTTCGAAGTCGAATGCGGTAAAGGCACCTATGTGCGCTCTCTCGCACGCGACATGGGCCGCGATCTTGGTTGCTATGGCCACATTTCCGACCTGCGCCGCATTGAAGTTGCACCCTTCGACGAGTCCGATTTCGTCACACTGGCGGAGTTGGAAGCTGCCCACCCTCCTGTCCCGACGGAGGAAGAGGGTGAGGATCGATCTTATGAGCGGCTGGCCGAGCGCTTCTCGGTGATGGATGCTTTTCTGATCGATACGGGCGCAGCGTTGGAAAGCCTGCCGCAGGTTGCAGTCTCTGATGATCAGGCGCATCGCATCCGCATGGGCAATCCTGTGATACTGCGCGGGCGCGATGCACCTGTCGAAGCCGACGAAGCCTGCGTGACTGCCAAGGGCAAGCTGCTGGCGATCGGTTTTATCGAGAAAGGCCAGTTCCAGCCAAAGCGCGTATTCACGGCGTGAAATGACCGGAATCATTTGCGGCTGGTAATTTGTCACATTTTCGACTATACGGCCCGCAGCGATGGCTTTGCCTGTCGCTTTAACCGGCCCCCGCTGGACGACATCCCGGCCGTGGGCATCCTGTTTTCCTCTTCAAATGAAAGGATATACGATGTCGATAACCGCTGAACGCAAGCAGGCAGTGATCACTGAATATGCAACGAAGCCAGGCGATACCGGTTCTCCGGAAGTCCAGGTTGCCGTTCTGACAGAGCGCATTGTCAATTTGACCGAACATTTCAAGGACCACAAGAAGGATAACCATTCCCGCCGTGGTCTACTCAAGCTTGTCTCGACGCGCCGCAGCCTTCTTGATTATCTCAAGAAAGTTGATCAGGGCCGTTATCAGACGCTGATCGAAAAGCTCGGCCTGCGCCGCTAATAACGGATTAAACCGGCGGATACGCGTTGCGTTCCGCCGGTTTCTTTCATTCCGGTGAGGAATGAATTCTACCATGAGACAGGTCATGGGGCAGGATTGCTGGCAACTCGAAAGTGCGAGTTGCAAATTGTCTTGCCCGTGATTGGTCTAAATCGAAACGGGAGATCGATGCTGCTATCCAAAGGGAAGCGCGTCTTTCTCCACTGAAGGACAAGATATGTTTAATCAACACAAAGTTGAAATCGAATGGGGCGGACGTCCGCTCATTCTCGAAACCGGCAAGATCGCCCGTCAGGCTGACGGCGCCGTTCTCGCCACCTACGGCGAAACCGTCGTACTCGCGACGGTTGTTTCCGCCAAGGCACCGAAGGCCGGTCAGGACTTCTTCCCGCTGACCGTCAACTACCAGGAAAAGACCTACGCAGCCGGCAAGATCCCCGGCGGTTATTTCAAGCGTGAAGGCCGTCCGAGCGAAAACGAAACATTGGTTTCGCGTTTGATCGACCGCCCGATCCGCCCGCTTTTTGCCGATGGCTACAAGAACGACACGCAGGTTGTTCTGACCGTTATCCAGCACGATCTCGAAAACAACCCGGACATCGTTTCGATGATCGGCGCCTCTGCTGCCCTGACGCTTTCCGGCGTGCCTTTCATGGGCCCGATTGGCGGCGCGCGCGTCGGCTATATCGGTGGCGAATACAGGCTGAACCCTACCGTTGACGAAATGCCGGAATCGAGCCTTGATCTCGTTGTTGCCGGTACAGGTGACGCGGTTCTCATGGTTGAATCGGAAGCCAAGGAATTGGCTGAAGACATCATGCTCGGCGCCGTGATGTTCGGCCATCGCGCTTTCCAACCGGTTATCGATGCGATCATCAAGCTCGCTGAAGTTGCCGCAAAAGAGCCGCGTGATTTCCAGACGGACGACCTTTCGGCCGCAGAAGCAGCCGTTCTGAAGGTTGTTGAGGCTGATCTCCGCGATGCTTACAAGATCACCGACAAGCAGGATCGCTACAATGCCGTTGATGCAGCGAAAGCCAAGGTCAAGGCGCATTTCTTCCCGGAAGGCGTTGAAGAACCAGAGTTTTCTGCTGAAGAAATCGCAACCGTATTCAAGTCGGTTCAGGCGAAGATCGTTCGCTGGAACATTCTCGACACCGGCAGCCGTATCGATGGCCGTGATCTTTCGACAGTTCGCCCGATCGTTTCGGAAGTTGGCCTTCTGCCACGCACACACGGCTCGGCGCTGTTCACCCGCGGTGAAACTCAGGCCATCGTCGTTGCGACGCTCGGCACCGGCGAAGACGAGCAATATGTCAACTCGCTGACCGGCATGTACAAAGAAACCTTCATGCTTCACTACAATTTCCCGCCCTATTCGGTCGGTGAAACAGGTCGCATGGGTTCGCCCGGCCGTCGCGAAATCGGTCACGGCAAGCTCGCCTGGCGCGCTATCCACCCGGTTCTGCCTGCCAAGGAACAGTTCCCCTACACGCTCCGCACGGTCTCCGAGATCACCGAATCCAATGGTTCGTCCTCGATGGCTACGGTTTGCGGCACATCGCTCGCCCTTATGGATGCTGGTGTTCCGCTGCTCCGTCCGGTCGCCGGTATCGCCATGGGCCTGATCCTCGAAGGCGAGAAGTTCGCTGTTCTCTCCGATATCCTCGGCGACGAAGATCATCTCGGCGACATGGATTTCAAGGTTGCCGGCTCGGAAAATGGTATCACTGCACTGCAGATGGATATCAAGATCGACGGCATCACCGAAGAGATCATGAAGGTTGCTTTGGCGCAGGCCAAGGATGGGCGTTTGCACATCCTCGGCGAGATGGCGAAGGCCATCACCGAAGGCCGCTCGGAACTTGGCGAATTTGCACCGCGCATTGAAGTCATGAACATTCCGACCGACAAGATCCGTGACGTTATCGGTTCCGGTGGCAAGGTCATTCGCGAGATCGTCGAAAAGACCGGCGCGAAGATCAACATCGAAGATGATGGTACAGTTAAGATTGCATCGTCTTCTGCCAAGGAGATCGAGGCTGCACGCAAGTGGATCCATTCCATTGTCGCAGAGCCGGAAGTAGGCGAGATCTATGAAGGCACAGTTGTAAAGACTGCTGACTTCGGTGCGTTCGTAAACTTCTTCGGCCCACGCGACGGTCTGGTTCACATCTCGCAGCTTGCTTCCGATCGTGTTGCCAAGACTTCGGACGTGGTCAAGGAAGGCCAGAAGGTCTGGGTCAAGCTCATGGGCTTCGACGAACGCGGCAAGGTTCGCCTGTCGATGAAAGTCGTTGATCAGGAAACTGGCAAGGAAATCGTTCAGGAAAAGAAGGCTCAGGAAGACGCTGAGTAATCTTTTGAATAGACCATAGTGAAAGCGCGCCCTTGTGGCGCGCTTTTTTCTTGGCACAACATATCTATAGATGGATCCTTTATGGCCAACGGCGCCCTGCAGACGCTCTTCCTGCCTTTTGAAGACGAGATACTACCCTTACCGGACAACAGGCGCCGCATGGTTGTTTCTCGGTGCCGAGGCGGAACGGAGAATCGCGACTGAGTGGCAAGGCGTCCTGACCTGCCTGCAGCCGTTCAAACCCGACTACCTTGCATTGCAGAAGGCGGGCTTCAATGCCGTTCCGAGGTTGCAGGGCGATGAACGTTTTGATGGCGCATTGATCTTGCTGGGCAAGCACAAAGGACGTAATGAGAACTGGCTCGCGCAGGCACTGAAACACGTCAAACCCGGTGGCCAGATCGTGGTTTCAGGCGACAAGAAGCTCGGCGTCGACAGCTTCCGAAAGACAGTGGAGAGCATCGTTACGGTCGCCGATAGGCTATCAAAACATCATGCCGTCGCCTTCTGGTTCATGCGGCCAGAAATGGTAAATAGTGAGGAAATTGAAAGGCTTACGGGCGAGCCGACAAAGCTCGAAGATCGCTTCACGACGGCGCCTGGTATGTTCTCGCATGCCGCGATCGACAAGGGTTCGGCCATGCTGGTCAAGCACTTCGCCGGCCGTATCAGCGGGCACGTGGCAGACTTCGGCGCGGGCTGGGGTTACCTTGCCAGCGAAGTTTTGAACCACTCGGAGAAACTCAAATCGCTGTTCGGCGCGGGCTGGGGATATCTCGCCAGCGAAGTTTTGAACCACCCGGAAAAGCTCAAATCGCTGCACTATACGAGGCTGATTTCGAGGCTTTGGAAGCCGCCAAATTGAACATCAATGGGGGCGAAATCCCGGTGACATTCCATTGGCATGACGTGAATAGTGAAGCGATTACAGAGATTTACGATACGATCGTCATGAACCCGCCGTTCCATGCAGGGCGCAGCGCCGACCCGACGATGGGGCAGGGTTTCATCGCAGCGGCTGCCAAACGGCTGAAGCCAGGTGGCAAGCTGCTTCTCGTTGCCAACCGGCAGATGCCCTATGAGGCGGGGCTGAAAGCACTGTTCAAATCGGTGCTGCCGCTTGAGGATAATGCCGGCTACAAGATCATCGAAGCCAAGAAGTAATTTCTACCTGTCGCAACTAAAATGCCACCCGCAGTAGCAAAAAGCATGTCTGATTCGGCATTTCTTGCATCAGTTTCGCGGGCTCTTGCGTCATTTTTGCAAAAACTTGCGGAAAACTCGTCCCGCTTCCGGATAGAACCGTGCCAGAATTACTCCTTGCCGTCGTCGGACTTCTTCAGCTCTTCCAGAGTCGGCATCGACACGATGTTGTAGCCGGAATCCACGTAGTGGATTTCACCGGTGACACCGCTCGACAGGTCCGACAGGAGGTAGAGGGCCGACCGGCCGACGTCTTCTATGTCGACCGTCCGGCGTAGCGGTGCATTGCGCTTCTGGTAGGAGAACATGGCGCGCGCGTCGCCGATGCCGGCGCCCGCCAATGTGCGCACAGGACCCGCAGAAATTGCATTGACGCGAATTCCTTCCGGACCGTAGTCGGCGGCGAGATAGCGAACCATCGCTTCGAGAGCAGCCTTGGCCACGCCCATCACATTGTAGTTGGGCATGACCCGGGTGGAGCCGCCATAGGTCAGCGTCAGGATCGCACCACCTTCCTTCATCAGCTTTGCCGCGCGCTGAGCGACCTCGGTGAAGGAATAAGCGGAGATGACCATGGTGCGGCTGAAATTATCCCGCGTCGTCACATCGGCATAGCGGCCCTTGAGCTGCGACTTGTCAGAAAAGCCGATGGCATGGACGACGAAATCGATCGTGCCCCATTCTTTTTCCAGCGTCTCGAAAACCGCATCGACGGTCGCGATATCCTCGACATCGCAAGGCAGCAGCAGTTTCGAGCCAAGCTGTTCTGCCAAAGGTGCAACACGCTTGCCGAAGGCTTCGCCCTGGTAGGTGAAGGCAAGCTCAGCGCCATTGTCGGCCAATTCCTTGGCGATCCCCCAGGCAATGGAGTGGCTGTTCGCGACCCCCATGATAAGGCCGCGTTTGCCCTTCATTAAATCTGCCATTGTTTCCTCAATCCTCGTAACGCTGGTAAACCAGCGAAGCATTCGTGCCGCCAAATCCGAAGGAATTGGTCAGGACCGTATTCAGTTTGATGTTATCTATCCGCCGGCGCGTAATGGGCATGTCTTCGAATGCCGGATCGAGTTCTTCGATATTGGCACTCTCCGCGATGAAATCGTGATTCATCATCAGAAGTGAATAGATGGACTCGTGCACGCCGGTCGCGCCCTGCGAATGGCCCGTCAGCGACTTGGTCGCCGAAATAGGCGGGCACTGGTTGCCCGAACCGAAGACTTCGCGGATGGCCTCGATTTCCTTGAGATCGCCGACAGGCGTCGAGGTCGCGTGCGGGTTGATGTAGTCGACCGGACCCTTGACGTTGGCGATCGCCATGCGCATGCAGCGCGCCGCGCCTTCGCCGCTCGGTGCGACCATGTCGGCACCATCCGAGGTCACGCCGTAGCCGACGAGTTCGCCGTAAATCTTTGCGCCACGCGCCTTGGCATGTTCAAGCTCTTCGAGAACGAGGACGCCCGCGCCACCCGAAATGACAAAGCCATCGCGGTTCTTGTCATAGGCGCGTGAGGCTACCGATGGCCGGTCGTTGAATTTGGAGGACATCGCGCCCATCCCGTCGAAAAGCACGGACAACGTCCAGTCGAGATCCTCGCAGCCGCCAGCGAACATCATGTCCTGCTTGCCGTACTGGATCATCTCATAGGCGTTGCCGACACAATGATTGGATGTCGCGCAGGCTGAGGAAATTGAATAATTGACGCCCTTGATCTTGAACCATGTGGCAAGCGTCGCCGAGGCGGTCGAAGACATGGCTTTCGGCACGGCAAAGGGACCGACCTTCTTGCTGGAGCCGGATTCGATGGTCTTTTCGGCAGCCTCGACGATCGTGCGGGTGGAGGAGCCGCCCGAACCCATGATGATGCCGGTGCGCTCATTGGAAATGAGATCCGTATCGAGCCCGGCGTCAGCGATGGCCTGATCCATGGCGACATGGTTCCAGGCCGTGCCGCCACCGTGGAAGCGCATTGCGCGGCGGTCTACCAGAGTTGACGGATCGAGTGTCGGGGCACCATGGACCTGGCTGCGGAAACCGTGCTTCGCATATTCCTCAGCAAAGACGATGCCCGATTTCGCTGCACGCAGCGATTCCAGCACCTCCCCTACATTGTTGCCGATAGAGGACACGATACCCATGCCCGTCACAACCACTCGCCGCATCGCGATCTCCTTAAAGGTAATACGTTGCCAAATTTGTCAGGCAGCGCTTTCCTTGAATAGGCCAACCCGCAGGTCAGTTGCTTTATAGATAGTCTCGCCATCGACCTTTAACCAGCCATCGGCAATTCCAAGCACCAGACGGCCGCGCATGACGCGTTTGAAGTCGATGCCATATTCGACAAGTTTGTTTTTCGGCGTGACCATGCCGGTGAACTTGACCTCGCCGGTGGAGAGGGCGCGGCCCTTGCCGGGCTCACCGAGCCAGCCGAGATAAAAGCCGGTCAATTGCCACATGGCATCGAGGCCGAGACAGCCGGGCATCACAGGATCGCCAATGAAATGGCAGGGGAAGAACCAAAGATCAGGCTTGATATCGAATTCAGCGCGGATATAGCCCTTGCCATTCTCGCCGCCTGTTTCAGAAATCTCGGTGATACGGTCGAACATCAGCATAGGTGGTGCTGGCAACTGGGCGTTGCCCTGACCGAACATCTCTCCGCGGGCACAGGCAAGGAGCTCTTCATACCCGTAGCTTGATTTCTGTTCTGGCATTCTTTCTCCCATCGGTAACGTCAAGGCTTGCGCCTGGATATGTTCCGGCGCGGGCGGAACCTATCATAGTGTATTTCCGCCTGAAAACGCTGCATAGAGCAAACTACGGTCAAATGGAACCCTCGCCGGATCGAAGCCCTCTGCGAATTTAGTGCGACATGCGATTTCCAGTTGTGCCCACGCTTTTCCTTAGACAAACGGTGTAAATGCTGCCTATTGATCGATTTCGCAAGACAGCATATATCAATCATGTAACACGACGGACAATGTGTCTGTGGTGGGACTTTCGATATGAGTTAACGGAGTGGCAGACGGGCCATGCATATTTCTTATGAAATTGACGCTGATGTATCTTTGCAGGAGCGCTTGCGCTTTGCGGGATTACGGCCGACCCGTCAGCGTATCGCGCTCGCCAGCCTGATCTTTGCCAAGGGTGACAGGCACCTTTCCGCCGAAGAACTGCACGAAGAGGCGCTTGGTGCCAATGTGCCGGTTTCGCTGGCGACGGTGTACAATACACTGCATCAATTTACCCAGGCCGGAATGCTGCGCATCCTCGCCGTCGAGGGCGCAAAGACCTATTTCGACACGAACATTTCCGACCATCATCACTTTTTCGTTGAAGGCGAAAATGAGGTGATCGATATCCCGAGTGGTTCGACCATGGTTGGCAATTTGCCTCCGGTTCCGGAAGGCATGGAAATCGTCAACGTCGACATTATTATCCGCCTGCGCAAGAAGCGCGGCTGATAACAGCGCGCTCTTGTCGCAGATCGTGGTTTAGGTCGTAAACTCATACGTTCACGACGCAGCGCTTATCAATTCCTCGCGATGCACCCGTAACGAAAAATCGCTTTCCCTCGCGTTCGACGCTCAGATTCCGAGACCACCGGCGACGTCGATAACGCCGCCGGTCATGTAGCCGGCGTTCGGTCCCGCGAGGAAGGTGACGAGCGCGGCAACTTCCTCGAGCTTTGCGATGCGGCGGATGGGGTGAAGGTCGAGGAACGCGTCGGGAGCATCACCGTCGCCCATAACCTGCTTCATCATGTCGGTCGGCATGGCACCGGGCTGGACAACGTTGACGGTGATCCTGCGTCCGCCCAGATCGCGGGCAATGCCCCTCGCGTAGCCGTTGATGGCGGCCTTGGTTCCCACATAGTCCGCGACACCGGGGAACAGGGAGCGGGTGCCGTTGAGAGAACCGATGAAGATAATCCGCCCGCCATCGGGGAGCGCCGGCGCTGCCGCGCGCGTGGTCGCCACCGCGCCCATGACGTTGATCTGCCACAGACGGTCGAGATTGATCGTGTCGAGATCCGGATCGTCGACAGTCTTGCCCTGTACGACGATTGCCGCGTTGTTGACGAGGATATCGAGCTTGCCGAATTCAGCAATCACCGAGTTCGATCAAAGGCTTGGCGGAAGTAAGGTCGGCCTGGTCGCTCTGGATCGCGAGAGCGCGGACGCCCTTTGCCCTGAGCTTCTCCACAACAGCTTCGGCTTTCTCGGCTGACGCGACATAGCTTATCGCAACATCAGCTCCCTGATCGGCAAAGGCTTCCGCGATGTTGGCGCCGAGCCCGCGCGAGCCACCCGTAATGAGCACGGTCTTGCCCTTCAATGTGTTCGACATGAGAATCCCTTTTCTGTGGACGATCAAGGCGTCGCCTGATCTTGGTGAGCGAAACTGGCCTGTTTTCATAACAGGCATTACGGTAACGATTGTTATGAAATGTAGACATGAGCTGTCAAGTGGTTTAGTAATGGCCATTATGAAAAAATGGCTGAGTTGATCTGATGGGACGCCATCGCGAATTTGATGTGGAGAAGGTGCTCGACGCCGCGCTGTGCGTTTTCTGGCGCAAGGGCTACGAGGGCGCATCCTACGCTGACCTGACCGAGGCTGCCGGCGTAGAGAGGCCCGCCCTCTATTCTGCATTTGGCAACAAGGAAGCTCTCTTCCGCCGAGCCCTGGATCGCTATTATGAGCGATACCTGGATTTCATCCCGAAGTCGCTTGAGTTCCCGACAGCGCGGGCAGCTGCTGCGCATATCCTTTACAGTGCGGCCGAACTCAATACGCGTTATTCCCACCATACGGGGTGTCTCGGTATCAACGGGGTTTTGGCAGGATCTGATGAAGCGGAGCCAGTGCGACAAGCGCTGATCGAAGCTCGCGCCTGCGGTGAGGCGCAGCTTCGTGAACGCTTCGAACGGGCAAAGGCCGAAGGCGACTTACCGGAGACGGCAAAACCTGAAGCCCTTGCGGCATTCGTGATGGCCGTCTCTCACGGCATGGCGGTGCAGGCCAAAGCCGGCTTTAGCCGCGACATGCTGGAGGCTGTTGCCGAGCAAGCGCTTTCCACGTGGCCTACAGGTAGTTCCACGCCTTCGGGAAAGTCATCCTGACCAATCAGTCCTGCGCCTAGTGGAGCGGATTTGAAATTCGCATCCCGCGTGACATCGCTCTCTAAGCGAATGTCAAATCCAAGGCTCCACTAGCACGTTGAATTTACTAGTGGTCTTTCGATTCTAACATTTGTGAGTGATTGGTATAGGTGGGATGCAAATGTTAGAATCGGACCACTAGTCGATAGCGATTCCCAAGGCGCCAGCCAATGTCTTGAACACCGGGGTATAGAGGTAGCTCAAACTGCGGGCGGTCGTGGCCGTGATATGGTCTGAATCCCTGTACAAGGGCAGGCCGTTTCGCATGCTGTCACAGCGGCCATTGTCGCAGATACCTTGAAGCGCATCGACTGTTATTGCCCCATATTTTGCAGCGTATTCGCTAAGCATGTCGCGGGAGGCCGCTTGCCTCTCGGAAGTATAGGCCCATGACGGTGCAATATCGGTAGATGTGCCTCTCGTTGCCGCTTTGGCCAGGGCTTCCGGCATGTAGTGCCCCATCTCCGGAACATCCATCACAAGCACCACTTGGGTACCGTGTCGTTTGAGGTCAGCGAGGGTCTGGTCCAGTGCGGTAGCAATGGGCGCCGATTCGTCGTCAAGCGGCGGGACGGATCTTGGGATCGAAATAGAGCCCCTGGTTAGGCAACTCCGAGCGGAGGACGTATTTGGGCCAATAAGCAATCATGAAGACCAACGGTATGCGCTTGCGAACGATGAGGTCTCGCACTGCCGCATTGTAGTCGACGCAGCGCAGCGTATCTTTTTCGTCTTTCAGTTCCACATCAGGAAGTGGCGGACACGAGGCCCGTGCGGCCAAAATACCACTGGCACCGGCCCTCGTCGCTGCAAGGTCAATGGCTGGTGCCATTGAACCGGAGTGCGAGTCGCCCCAAACGAGGAAATTGACACTATCCGCCCCGGGAATTCCCAGGTGGCAAAGGTTGCCCGATTGGATGTCGGAAAGGGAAGGACCCTTTCCACTGGTGTCCTGCATGCATTCGGGGCCGGAAAACCGGCTTTCGTCATAGGTGGCGTTGTAGATTTTCTGGGCAACCGGAGTAAGGCGGCTGGGAAGCCCGACTTCGGTCATGACATAATTGCCGAAAGCCACGACCGCTACGATAACCGCCGTCGCAGCGGCGAAGACGGGTTTGCGGGGAATCGGGCTGGTATGTCCGCGGAACGGCCGCTCGATGAAGTGCCAGGAAAAAACAGCCACGATAAACGAAATAGCCACGAGCAGACCGTTTTGGATGAAGGTGAGCTCGTGACCATTCAGATAGCGCGTGAAGACGATAATCGGCCAGTGCCAGAGATAGAGCGAATAGGAAATCAGGCCGGTGAACACGAGCGGCGAGGACGTGAGAAACAATCCCGCTGGACCGCGCGCAGCTCGTCCCTGAATGATCAGAGCGGCACCAATGCAGGGGACGAGTGCGGCAAGGCCGGGAAACGGCGTGCTGTCATTATAAACGAAGATCGCAAAGCCGATCAGGATGATTCCGACAGCGGCCAGGATTTCGCCGATAAATTGCTGTTTCGGCCGGGGCACGACACCCAACGCGAGCAAAGCGCCGAGAAGCAGCTCCCAGGCGCGGTAAGGCGACAGGTAAAACGCCTCGACAGGCCTATGCTCGACGCCCCAGATGCTCGCGCCGAGCGACGCAACAAACAGCAGAACGAGCGCCGGCTTTATCCGTTCTCGGCCGATCCTGCTCAAGAGAAGGAGCATCAGGGGAAAGACGATATAGAATTGTTCTTCGATGGCGAGCGACCATGTGTGCAACAACGGCTTCAGCTGGGCGCTTATATCGAAGTATCCGCTCTCCCTGTTGAGCTGGATGTTGGAAACAAAAAGAGCGGCCGCCTTCACACTGCGAGCAAAATACTCAAATTCGACCGGCATGAAAAATATCCATGCCATCGCTGCCGACGCTGCGATCATTGCGAAAAGCGCCGGAAAAATGCGGCGAATGCGGCTTTCGTAAAACCGCCAAAGGCTGAAATCGCCCTGGTCGATTCCTCCAATGATCCGCAAGGCCATCAGATAGCCGGAAATGACGAAGAATACGTCGACGCCGACAAACCCGCCCTGAAAGCCCGACATGCCCGTGTGATAAAGTACGACCGGCAAAATCGCGATGGCCCGAAGGCCGTCGATGTCACGGCGATAGGTCAGGCCGTCGGCGCGACTGCCCGGACGTCAGTAAGCTAACCAATTCCAGTTTACTCCAGCACTATCCGTGGGATTTTTTCCTCGCGGCACGGTACGTGCTCTCTGCGAGGATGAGGATGCAGCCCGCCAATAACAGGATACCACCGGCGAATCCAGACAATCCGGCATATTCCACAGCGGCCGCAATGACGCCAATCAATGCAATTGACCAGAGTGCCAGAGCGCCGTCATCGATGAACATGCCGATCAGTTCTCGTATGGTGATGCGTATGATGTTCATCAGGCGACTGCCTTTACGTTGGAGCTGTAATAGCCGCGCAGCATCCGCACGGCGACAAACGAGAAGATTGCAAGGACGGCAAGGATCGCGATCAGCGACAGATCGTCGCCCGGCCAATCGGCGCCAAGGCCTTCACCAACCCAGAAGACGCCGAATGCCGTAAGTAGAAGGCCGACGACGAATTTCAAGGTGTTCTCGGGCACCTGCGACAATGGTTTGTGCACGACGAAACCGATGATCAGCACCAGGAGGCAGGCTATAGCCGCGCCAAGCGCAGCATAACCGAGCATGCCGCGCCCTGCGCCAACCGCGATGACGATGAAAACCACTTCGATACCCTCAAGCAATACCGCCTTGAACGCGGCGGTTCCAGCGATCCAGTCCGCGCGACGTTCGGCCGCCTGGCGTTTGAGCTGATCGGTCTCCCTGGCGAAGGCCGCTGCCTCATCGTGAAGGGCGATAAAACCGGAAGCGCGGAGAATGGCTTTGCGCAGCCAGCGCATTCCGAACAGGATCAGCAGGGTTCCGATGACGAATTGCAGGAGCTCGATCGGGATCAGCCCGAGCAGCGGCCCGAGGATTATGACCAGAGCGGCCAGCACGATGAGCGCGAGCCCCGTGCCGATGAATGCGGGCTTCCAGCTACGGGAAACCCCGACGGCAAGGATAATGGTAAAGGCTTCGACGACTTCGACGAAGGAGCCGAGGAAGGCTGCCGTCATGGTCGATACTATGGTTGTGATGTTGGTCATGGAGGGATATCCGTTCAGGCAGATTGAGACGAAGACTACTCGATAAAAAGTCAAGATTCAGGCGGTCAGGAAGGTGAAGCGTTCGGATGGAAAAGAAAACGTGACACGGATCTCCCGCTTATCACGGATTTGTCCGCTTCGGTGGGAGAGGTGCGGGTTGCGGCGACAATCAAACGTTTTGTTACCCGGTTATGTTTGGGATCAGTTTTTTGTTGCTCTTTGCGTGAAGGTACATTCTGGTTGCAGATGATGGAAAATCGTAAAATAGTCAGCGATAAACAGTTTTGAAATTCTTTTGCACTTTCGACCGGGACAATGCCCTTGAACACACGGATTGATCCGCATCTTAAGGTTATACTGATCGGGGGCTCGTCCAATGTCGGGAAATCAAGGGTGGCAGGCGCATTGGCAAAGAAAATTGCCTGGCGCTGTGTTTCGACGGACAGCCTTGCCAGGCACCCTGGCAGGCCATGGCGACAGTCAAACAAGAAAGTTCCCGCCCACGTAGCCGAGCATTATCTTGGTTTAAAGGCCAACGAACTGCTGGAATCCGTCATTCTGCATCACCGCAAGATGTCGCCACTCGTCGCGGAACTGGTCCGGGTAACGGTGCACGATGGAGGCACGGAGAAATTGGTGCTCGAGGGATCGGCACTTTGGCCTTTCATCACGAGTGGACACCGTATGAAGGAAGTTGGAACTGTCTGGCTGACAGCCAGCCCCGACACGTTGCGCACGCGGATTTATGAAGCAAGCGGTTTCCACAATGCCAGCGAACAGAACCGTGGAATGATCTCGAGATTTCTCGAACGCACGCTGTTATTCGATCGAAAGACCGCCGAACTTGTTAGCGAGCACGGCTGCAAGGTCCTTGATGTTGATGAGTACAAAACGACAGAGGACCTGATTGGCGGCATAGTGGACAGCCTCAGAGCCTGAACGAAAACTCGCCAGGGAGGGCCGCAAATGGCATTTTTCTGCGATCCGGTGCTCATGAACCCTGACCTGAACGACACACCCCGGAGCAAAAATTGGTGAGTGATCTGGCGTACCGGTCTATCGTCGCCTAAATAGAATCCCGTCATCGGAACCGAACGTATCCGCCATTGCGTCCCGTTCCGCAAAGCCAGCAACGCATTGGAATGATTATGACCGAAGGAACGTTGAAGGAACCAAATCTTCAGGAAGCGGGGGCCGAAGAAGTCGAGCAGGAATTCGGGACAGCCGGAATTGCGCCAATGGCTCGCCCGAGCAGGACCACACGCTTTTTCATGGGCATCGTCTCTTGGGCAGAGAAGCTCAATCTCAAATACGCCAGATTTGGCAACCCTCCAGTCTATGACAATGCGGTCTTTCCCTGGACAAGCGAGATAGAACGAGCTTGGCCGGACATTCGCATTGAACTCGACCGCGTTCTTCTGCGTCAAAGCGATCTGCCGGCATTTCAGGATATTTCGACGGACGTCAAAACAATCTCGACGGACAGGGATTGGAAAACCTTCTTCCTGGTCGGATTCGGCGTGAAGTCAAAACAGAACATTCGAGCATGTCCCAAGACATGGGCGGCGGTGCAGAAGATTCCCCACCTGAAGACAGCCATGTTTTCGATATTCGAACCTGGCAAACATCTGCCTGCTCATCGAGGGCCTTACAACGGAGTATTGCGCCTTCATCTCGGTTTGATCGTGCCGGAGCCGGGCGACAAGCTCGCCATCCGGGTCAAAGACAAGATATGTCATTGGCAAGAGGGCAAAGCCCTGATCTTCGATGATGCCTACGAGCATGAAGCCTGGAATCATACGGATAAGACGCGCGTCGTCCTGTTCGTGGATTTCGTGAAGCCGCTAAAATTTCCCGCCAGTTTCATCAATTGGCTGCTTATGAATCTGGCGATCTTCACGCCGTTTATCCGTGAAGGTCTCGACAACCACAAGGAATGGGAAAAACGTTTTTACGCTGAAGCCGAGACCTTGCGAAATAATTGATCCGCGTTAGGCGACTAGAGCAATTCCGTTTTACTTCGAATCACGGAATTGCTCTAGACTCTTTGTTTTTACGCAATTCCGGACGGAAAATCGGTTCCCACTTTTCCTGGAATTGCTAGGTTCATGAACGCTCGGTGTCGATTTTGACCTTGACCACATCGCCGGGCAGCAGGTGGTCCCTTCTTCAGCGGTCGTCTCTTCGGTTTTTCCTTTGGAGTTGCGGACAATGCTGTATTGCATGACAACAGGATCTGAGCCGTTGCCCGCGGCAGCCGGCGCATTGACCAGCGCTTCGGTCATCAGGTTTTTGTTCATCTGAAGCTTCAGATTGCTTTCATCGAGCGCGGCCTGCGTCGCCTGCATCTCGGTTGCCAATTCCGACTTGCGCTCATTATCAAGGTCGGTCTCGTTCTGTGTCGACTTGCTGATTTCCTGCTTGGCACGCAACGACGCGGTATCAAGATCCAGAAGTTTGCCTTCCATGTCTGCAACCGAGGTTTGCAACCCGAGGAGGCGCGAGTTCACAACAAGGCCCTGATCCGCCAGTCCGCCAATGCTTGTAAGTTCCTTGCGGGTCAGATCCAGCTGCCGGTTCTGCACGCCCATTTTCTTCTCAAGCGAACTGATTTCGTTCGTATAGAGCGTCTTGAGGTCGTTCAGCCCACTGATCTGGAGATCGAGGGAATTCTTCCTCGTCCGCATGATTGCCGTTTCATCGTCGACCAGTCTCTTGGCGTTCGATTTCTCGATCAAATCGTCCGGAACCTTGATTTCCTGCACATTGGCCAATTCGGCTTGCAGTCTTGCGAGTTTGACCACCGCCCGGTCATGCTCGGCAACAATGACATCATAGTCCCCGCGCGCATTGAAATAATCCCGCTCGAAGCGCTGCCCGGTCGTTCGCGGCATTCCGCCAGCAAGGCTGACAGCCTTGAGAACCGTCATTTCCGGCTCGAATGCATATCTGCCTGGCGTCTGCACGTCGCCTGAAACGAAAATTGGCCGAAACTCGGATATCTCTACGGAAGCTTCCGGGAGATCGCTAAGGCCGAGTTTCTGCCGGAGGTTCTCGGAGATCTCCTTGGCAATTTCGGATGTGGTCTTGCCGCCAGCGGCTATTTCACCCGCGAAGGGAAGAGACAAGGTGCCTGAGGGTCCAACCCTGTAATCACCTGTGATCGTGGGCCACTCGCGAAAGGTGCCTTCTGCGGTCTGCCATTCGATCACGCGTATGGTGACCTTGTCCATCGGGCCCAACGCGTAGTCCGCAGCATGGGCACCCGGCGCAAACAGCATCATGAGAAGCAGCATGCAGCCATAAAAGAACCAGCGCGTTGCAGCGGTGAAACCGCGTGGCATGCCTGAGCACGCACTTGACGGGGAAATCGGGGTCATTTCCAACAATTACTCCTGTAAATCAATCGGGATCGGTGTGGCTGTTCCGCCCTAATCTCAGCAAAGCCACCCGGCCCAGGCCTCATAAGCAGGATCGTGTGACATATATGAGGCGGGAATGATCTTGCGAACGATCACAATGTCCTTCCGAAAAGGCCAATTTCAACGGAATGCTTGTCGAAAACAAGGCATTCGTCGAATGTAACACCGCTGCCCTCGTATATCCGCTCCAGTCAGCCCGGAACGGACGCGAATGATGTTCGAACGATAACATAAAAATTGTGCGTTGCAACAGAACGTCGTTTGCAGCATGCGAGTTGAATGGCATTTTGGCTGCATTCTTTGGTCGTAATCGCCGGAAATGACGGTGTATCTTACCGGAGTGTTATGTAATTTGTGATCGCAATTCCGCTCGTTCAGGCCAAAAACATAATTACATATGCTTATATAGTTGAGTGATTGTAATTAGTTTTGTCTCCTTCTAGAGAATTGGATGGGTTGTATAGCTGTGGAATATTGTGTAATTTTTTTATTTGCGCTGCAACATAGCGTGAAATGTGTCGTGTTTCGTTATTTTTGAGTGAAGACAGGACGTGCTTCAGCCGTCCGCGTGCGTTGTATGCTGTATTCGCGGGTCGCAATACCTCGCCGGCTCCAAAAGCGCAGAAAAATTGTGGTTACAAGGTAAGAAAACTGTTATATTCCGGCTTAAAATTAGCCGAGGTGCTTTCATCTAAACTCAAGGGGTTTGGTATAGACAAATTGGCAGTCAAAAAAACATTCATGTACGCGCTTTAGCGTGTGTGGGGGGAGACAAAATGACAAGAAACGATACGCCAGCTTTTCTCCGCATAAAGAACGGGAGCTGAGCATGAGATTTCCAAATTTTTTAATTGGAATGTTCGGCGTCCTTATTGCATTTGCGATCACGACCTACGTTCTCACGCAATCCCTGTGGGCAACAATCGTCCAGACGTTGATTTGTGCAGTGGTCATCCAGGTCGGATATTTCGCGGTGGTGCTTTTCCTTGTCGCGCGCGAAAAGCCGCGGACGTCCGAGTGGAAGCAGTCCGGGACTAATGAGCCAACCGGCATTGTCGCCAACAAGCAGCCTCCATTTAAGTCAATTACACCCACAGAGACGCACTAGGGTCTGTCGATATTCACGCCATGGCGGCCTGCAAACGGCGTTTTTCTGCGCTCCGGTGCTCACGTACCAAAATGTACGCTGCGCTCCGGTGCTCGAAAACCACCGTTTTCGCCTCGCCCTGACATGAATCTCAACAGACCCTTAAGCGATCCGGAGCAACTTCCGGGCGTCAGAACCTTGCTCTAGACGTCTGCCTCTTGCGGGAGGCCGAAATAATTGTATCCTTGCTGCATCGGTCTGGTGTCGGCAATACGCCCACAGACCATACGTGGTGCGCGCTAACACGCCTTCGTGCACCCAGTAGAGACCCGCACAGTCGAGGGCAGGGGCAATTATAGATAATCCGGACAATAGTGTGTGTGTGATCGTCGCTGCGAAAAACGCAGCCGACACAATCGCGGCCGCCATATCCTCCGCCTTGGCGGATACATACGTGACAGAAGTGATCGTCGTCGACGATGGCTCGACCGATGGTACTTCGGAAGCCGCTAGGGAGGCCGATGACGCGAGCGGGCGGCTGCGCATCATTCGTTTCGACGTGAACAGGGGCCCGTCCCATGCACGTAATCACGCCATCTCCTGTTCGTCGGCGGCCCTGATCAGTATTCTCGACGCCGACGATTTCTTTATCCCGGGACGCTTTTCCCATTTGCTGTCAACCCGGGACTGGGATATGGCCGCCGACAACATCGTCTTCGTCGATCAACGTTGGGTCAGCCACTTCAACACACTCGCCATTGACAAGTTTTCTCCGGAAACCTGGTTTCTCGATCTGCCGACATTCGTCGACCGCAATATATCGAGGCGCAACAAGCAGCGCGGCGAGCTCGGCTTCCTGAAGCCTGTCATCCGGCGCGAGTTTCTGGATCGCCACAGCCTGCGCTACAATGAAAAGCTGCGGCTCGGCGAGGATTACGATCTCTATACGAGAGCGTTGGCCTTGGGTGCCCGGTTTCAGATCATCAACAATTGTGGATATGGCGCCGTCGTCCGTGCGGATTCGCTGAGTGGGCGGCACAGGACGGACGATCTGAAACAACTCGCCGATGCCGACAGGACGCTTCTGGATAGCGGTATGCTGTCGGGAGGGGGGCTGGAGGCAGTCCGCGAGCATGAGCGTCACATTCGCTCCAAATTTCATCACCGGCAGTTTCTGGACATCAAGTCGCAGAAGGGGCTCGTTGCGGCAGCTGTCTATGGTCTGCGCAATCCGTCTGCGGTTTTTCCAATCGCAACGGGCATCTTGACCGACAAGTTCGATGGAGCCATCAGAAACAGATCGACTGCCCCCCAGGTCAAACCGGAGCTACGCTATCTTTTTCCGGCAACTGCCAAAACGCAGTGAGCCTGACGCGGATAACAGTTCAAATTTATTGTGCGTTGCACAAAAAGACACAATGGACTAGTCTGTCTCAAGAATAGATCAGGGGTCAATATGAGCGGATTTGCTCAGTTGGTTTCGACAACTGAGCGCGCAAAGGATGCGGTTATGATTGACTTGCAGCCAACAAACCCCATGCCGCCAATCAGATACCAGGGTTAGTTTTATGAAAATCATTGTCGAGAACACGGTCTGCCTGAATACGGGCGACGCCGCCATTCTTCTAGCGATCAGGCACATCCTGAGAAACGTCTGGGGCGAGGATTTGCATTTTCAGGTCTTCGACAGCCAGCCAGAAGTGGCGGCACGACTTTACCCTTCGAAAGAGTATCCGGATCTCGAATTTCACAAACTCCTGTCGGAGTCCGTCTTCAAGTACAGCTACGATCAAAACGTCCTGAAGAACGCTGTCAAGCCGCTCTACAATCGAATTGTACTCGAGGCCCTGCGCCGCTTCGGCAGGGGCGGGTCCATCGACAAGATGTTGTTTAGCGACAGTGATCGCCGCTCGCTTGAGATCTACCGGGACGCCGACCTCGTCATCACGACGGGCGGAACCTATCTCGTCGAGAACTACAACCTCGAACGGCGTCTCAATCAATTCCGCATCGATGCGATAGTCGGTAAGGATCCCGTGTTCTTCACGCAGTCACTGGGGCCCTTCAACAAGGACTATAATCGCCAGGAACTGAAACCCGTCTTTGACCGGAGCCCGCTCATTCTTCTTCGCGATTCCCGGTCGAAGGACCATATTGTTGACCTCGTCGAAGACCCCGACAAATGTCATGTGGTGGCGGATGCGGTGTTCGCGCTCGCCGACACGGACCGGATCGCAGGGATTCTGGCTGCGGACCAGACACCGAAAACGGGTCGCGTCGCTATTTCCGTCCGGCACTGGAACTACGTCAAGGGCGGCGGGGACGGCATGCGCCGCTACCTTGATTCCATCCGCAATATCGTCACCACCCTGGTGCGGGACCAGGGCAAAGAGGTGACCTTCCTGTCGACTTGCCAGGGCGTGCCGGAATACGCCCATGACGATTCCAAGGCAGCCAACGCGATCGTTGCCGAGCTCGATCCCGAGATTGCCAGCCATGTCAGCGTCGACGCGTCATTTCATACGCCGGAGCAACTGATGGCTCTCGTAAAAGGGTTTGATTTCGTCGTCGCCACACGCATGCACATGATGATCATGTCGCTGTGCGTCGGTACGCCGGTGCTGCCGATCGCCTACGAGTTCAAGACCAGGGAAGTCGCCAAGCGTATCGGTGTGTCCGACGTTCTGCTCGACATCGACACTGTGACGGTGGAAGAAGCCGGTGAAAAGCTCGATACCTTCATCCAGAATCTGGAACATTATCGCAAGACGAGCCTCAAGGCTGTTCTTGATGAGCACGCATCGGCAATGTCGGCAACCGAGCTTCTGCGGCCGCTTTTTGCCGCGCCATCAGCGAATGTTGCTCGCGACCTTGGACCAGATAGCCGACAGAGCGCTGCGTGACTGGGGCAGCAAAAGCATCAGAACGAACGCGAACCCATAGTTCAGCAGAACAGCCAGAATGACTGCGAGAAAATCCGAGCGGGCAATCAGCGACAGGGGCAGCAGCCAGTAGGCGAGCCAGGCCAGCAGGGCCGAAACGATGAAGAGGCCTTGCACCAGAAGCACATCCATCGCCGTCACCGGGCCGACGCGCTGCACAAGCACTGCGAGAACGGGAACACGCAGGATATAGCCGCTGATGGCATAGGCCGCGGCGACGCCGACGGCACCCCAATGCAGGCCCACGATAAAAGAAACCACCGTCGTGATCGAAGAGTAGATGCCCCAGCGGAACATGGTCTTTGTTCTGTCCTGGCAGATGAAGATCCAGCCAGTGGTGCTCGAAATGGGCTGGATGAGGCCGGCAATCCCAAGCCATGCGAAAATCGGTGCGACGGGCAGCCATCTGTCGCCGAAAAGAATGCCGACCACCTGTTCCGAGGTAAGGGTCAGTGCCGCGATAGCGGGTACTGTGACGGCTGCGAGGACCCAGTTGGTCTGCATGTAGATATCGCGAAAGCGTTTTTTGTCGTCCTGTATGCGGCTGAGCAGCGGGATCATCAGGCGTGTCAGCGGCTGATTGATGTTCTGCAACGGAAACAGCAGAAGCTTGTAAGCGCGGTCGTAATAGCCGAGCTCAATCGCGCCAGAAAATTTGCCGATCAGAATATTGTCGAGATTGCGGGAGAAGAAGTTGACGAGGTTGAAGCCTGTAAGGTTGGCGCCGAAGGACATGATGTCGCGATCGATCTTCAAGACCGGCTTGTCCGGCCTGAAATCGCGCCACACGCCAGGCTGCAAGCAATCCAACCGCCGCCGACGCTGCCGGGCCAAGCACCAGCGACCAATAGCCCATGCCGGCATAGGCGGCCACGGCAGCTGTTGCAAAGCCCGCAATGGCGGTGACGACATCGTTGATCGCGAGCTGACCGAACTGCAGATGGCGGTTCATCAGGCTGAGCGGCATGGCTGCCAGACTTCCGAGGAAGAGCGGCAGGCCGGCGCCGATCGTGATCCCGACCATGCGCGCATCACCATAATAGGAAGCGACGACTGGGGAGAGCGCGACGACGACGGCGGTGCTGGCGAGGCCGGCAAATGCACTCATCCAGAAGACCTGGTTGAGCTGCCGCTGACTGATCTCCTTGCGCTGAACGACCGCTTGCTGAAGTCCGAGATTCTGGAAAAGCGCAACGAAGGCCACGATCGGACTGACAGAGGCGACAAGTCCGAAATCTTCCGGAATGAGCAGGCGCGCCAGGACGATGACGGAGAGGAACTGGACAACGATTTTGATGCCTTGTGCGATGACCGTCAAAAGGCCGCCGCGGAGGGCAACGCGTCCAAACTGAAGCGGTTCGGCACTCACGCGCTTAACTTCACTTCGGCCAGACGCGTGATCATATGAGCAAACTGATCATTCAAAACATCGGCGTTGAAATCGGCCTCGATCTTTCTCCTTGCGGCCAAGGCGATGCGCTCGCACTCGGCCGGGTGTTCGGCGATCCACAAGAGTTTTCCCGCGAGGGTCTCGATATCCCTTTCGGGGACGAGAAATCCTGTCTTCTGGTCTTCTATGAGTTCCGGAATCCCCGAGTGATATGTGCTGAGCACCGTAAGCCCGGCAGACATCGCCTCCATGAGGGAAACCGGAATGCCCTCCACATCTCCATCAGTGCCGTCACGCTCGGCAGCAGGAACACGTGTGCTTCACGCAAGCGCTGCTTGACCTCGCTGTGAGGGCGCGGTCCGAGAAATGTCACCCTGTGCGCAATATTCAAATCCTTGGCGAGGTGCTTCAGATCGTCGAGCAATTCGCCGCCGCCTATGATCGTATAGGCCCAATCGAGGTCTGGATTTGAAATCGAAAGCTGGCCCAGCGCGCGCAAGGCAAACTCGATGCCCTTCTTTTCGGTCAAGCGGCAGACCGAAATGACATTCAAGGTGCCTTGATCCCACGAGCGCCACGCATATTCGATCTCGTTGATCCGTACGCCCATATGATGCACGGCGACATTTGCTGCTGGCGCGCCGGCGTCCACAAGCGCATTGCGGAAATAATCGTTGACTGTCAGTTGCCGCGTACCCTGGTCGAACAGGACATTATATTGCCAGAGGGAGTTATCGCGAAGCAGGACGACCGACATCGCGGCCATGGAATATCGTGACCAGGGGAGCGCCAAGTTTCTTACGTTTCAACACGCGAGCCACACGCAAGCCGTTGTTGCCGAAATGGGCGATTATGACATCGAAATTTCGGAGCTTTCGCGAAAAGACAATGTCGAATGCCGTCGAAATCTTGTCCCAGAGGGTTGTTGGCAGTTTTCGAAGGATCGGGCGCAACGGCGCCAGAGCACCCCACCAGCAAACCGTATTTTCAGACAGCGCTTGCCAATGCTTTGTTCGAGCACTGCCCTGCTTCAGGAGGTTCTCGTTACAGATAACGCCCACCTCGATACCGCGCTCAAGAAATCCATTTACCTGATCCAAAATGAACGTCTCGGACAATGATGGGAACTTGTCGACAACAAAACCAACTCTCATTACCGAGCATTCTTTCAACATATTTAAATATGGATATGAGCGGCGCTTATCACGCCACCTGTTTGATATTCTGCTGGCTGGCAGCTTGGTCAAGAACGCCGAGAAAGGTCGAAAACTGGGTCTTCGGATCCATCTGCGGCCGCTCCGAGAATTTCCTTGCAGCGGCCGAAAGCCGGTCGTATTCGCCCTTGTCAGTCCAAAGCGTGCGGATTGCGCCGACCCAATCGTCCAGCGGCGCGTTGTAATCCAAGACAAGGCCGCCTTCGCCAATCGCTTCCGGCAGTCCGCCACGGCGTGACCCCACGACAGGAATGCCGCTGCAATGCGCTTCTGACGCGACGCGGCCCCATGCCTCCTCCCATTTGCTGGGGGCGAGCAGGATCTTGGTGCGCCCATAGACCGTTTTCATGTCGCTGGTGCGATTTTCGAGTCTGACGTTCTTCAAGGGTGCGATTGTCTTTTCGATGCTGGCCCGGTGATCTTCGGCAAGCTTCCAGCTTTCGACAAAGAGAAACGGGATGTCGGGACACTGCCCGGCAATCTGGACGGCCAGTTCAAAACCCTTTTCGTTGTAGGGATTGATGAACGTTACATATTCGCCGGTCGTCGGCGTTCCGTACAGGACAGGGTCGATCGTCGGAGGGATGATGGTCGAATCGATCCCGAACTTTTCCTTGTAGGTCCTCGCGGTGAATTCGGAATTCGCGATGTAGAGTGCTGAATCCAGTTCCCGCAGATCGCCGGCAAGTTCGTGGAATTCCACGTTTCTGAGGTAAATGACCAAGGGTATCCCTTCAGCTTGCAGGGCTTTCCCTATCGGAACCGATTTGTGGCATTGTACGACAGCGACGTCGGGCTTGAGCCTTTTGACCGCGAAGCCCGCGGCCTCCCAGGGAAACCAGGCCCTGACCACGGGATAGCCCGGAAAACTGTCGACTGCCGCCCGCTGACCCATGATCTTCATCTTGGCGCGCGCCTTCAGTCCGAACATCCCCTGGCCAAACAAGGCAGCCAGAACCGAGGCCTCGTGCCCCTGATTGCGCAATTGTTCGACCAGATGATGCGTACTGGATTGAACGCCACCGCTGAACTGGGGATAGTAGCCGTTGCCGCCCGCAAAAAGTACTTTCATCGCGTGGCTCCTTGTATCCTGTTTTCCACCGGCGACCTATGCGGCCTGCCTGCCGATGCTGTAATATTCCAGACCATGACGGGCGATGACCTTGGGATCGTAGATATTCCGGCCATCGAAGACGACCGGCGTCGTAAGCGCGTCCTTCATGAGGTCGAAGGATGGCGCCCGGAAGCTCTTCCATTCGGTTACGATCAGCAGGGCGTCGGCACCGCGCAACGCTGCTTCCTTGGTTCCGCAAAGTAGCAGGTCATCGCGCTGGCCGTAAATGCTCTGGCATTCCTGCATCGCCTCCGGATCAAAGGCCTGCACGCTGGCTCCGGCTTGCCACAGCGCCTCCATCAGCGTGCGCGAAGGCGCTTCACGCATGTCGTCGGTGTTCGGTTTGAAGGCCAGCCCCCAAAGCGCAAATACCTTGCCCTTGAGATTGCCCTTGAAATAGCGGTGGACTTTTTCGAACAGGATGGACTTCTGCGCGTTGTTCCGCTCATCGACCGCCTTCAGCATCTTGGCATCGAAACTGATGCCTTCTGCCGTCTGGATCATGGCGCGGACGTCCTTCGGAAAGCACGACCCGCCATAGCCTATTCCCGGATAGATGAAGTCGTAGCCAATGCGTGGATCGCTGCCGATGCCCTTGCGGACCTCCTCGATGTCGGCACCGAGCCGCTCAGCCAGACTGGACATTTCGTTCATGAAGCTGATTTTGGTCGCGAGGATGCAATTGGCCGCATATTTCGTGAATTCGGCGCTGCGCACGTCCATGACAATCATCTTATCGTGATTGCGGCTGAAGGGAGCGTAGAGCTCCCGCATCACCTTTTCGGTGTTATCGCTGCTGGTGCCGATGATGATGCGGTCAGGCTTCATGCAATCCACCACGGCCGAACCTTCCTTGAGGAATTCCGGATTTGAGACGACATCGAAGTCCAGTTCTTCGCGTCCTCTCGCCTTGAGCACTTCCGCGATTTTCAGCCTTTATCTTGTCGCAGGTTCCTACCGGCACTGTCGATTTGCTGACAACGATCTTTGGCGTCTCCATTTCGCGCCCGATCGCCTCTGCCACGGCCAGCACATATTTGAGGTCGGCCGATCCGTCTTCGCTGGGCGGCGTACCGACCGCACTCATCAGGATCTGGCCATGTTTGACTGCGGCTGCGACGTCCGTCGTGAACGTGATGCGGCCCGCTGCGTGATTCTCTCTTGACGAGACTTTCGAGACCTGGCTCGTAAATCGGGATCAACCCCTGATTGAACCGTTCTACCTTGTCGGCGTCGATATCGACGCACAAAACATTGTGCCCCACCTCAGCCAGTACGGCGGCCTGTACAAGACCGACATAGCCAATTCCAAAAACTGTTAAATTCATTGGATTTGTTCCTGTGCAAAGACATCGGATCGCATCTGGATCCGGTCACCTATAATCATTAAAATCGCGGGCCATAAGGAATGCCCGCAACCAAGTTTCTGCAATTGTCATTGAGCTGTTCAGTAACTGCCTCTGGCCATGCAAACGGCAGGCACAGTCTTGATGATGATATGCAAGTCGAGTTTCAACGACCAGTTCTCGACATAGTGCCGATCGAACTCCACGCGGCTGTCGTAAGAAACGTCGTTGCGCCCGCTTACCTGCCAAAGCCCTGTGAGGCCAGGGCGTGATTTGAGGTAGAATACTGCGGCGTTGCCATAATTCTCCAGCTCGTCGTGCACGACGGGACGGGGTCCGACAATGCTCATGTGGCCCTGAAGAATGTTGATGATCTGTGGCAGTTCATCAAGGCTCAGCTTTCTCAGGACAGCTCCGACGCGAGTGACACGCGGATCGTCCCTGAGCTTGCGAGTGGCTTCCCATTCGGCCCTTGCATCGGGGTTGGCGGCAAAATAGCTGGCCAGCACGCCATCGCCATCCGGAACCATCGTCCGGAATTTAAGGCAGTGGAAAATGCTGCCACCCCGCCCAATACGGCGATGGCCATAAAACACCGACCCGCCATCGGACAACCTCACGAGGAGTGCAATAAGCAGGAACAGGGGACTAAGGGCAATGAGGCCTGCCAAAGCCCCAGCAATGTCGAATCCACGCTTCAGGAATCCGCCCAAAGCAGGGTCGAAATCCGTATCAACGTGGGAATAGCTCAAATCGGTCGATTTGACTGAATCGCTCATGGCGCAACTCCGGGGGTCGGGTGATCGAATGGGCTGATGCGACGGTATCAAACGGTACATCCAAGGCTACATCTAAAGTTGCATTAAAAATATGGTGCAATGCAACACAAAAAATTAACAGGCTTGAAACACTAAGTGATGGCTAGAAATTGCCCATAAGTTGCCCAATTTTTGACCTCTTCGACTATATTATACGTCTGTTAACTTGCAGACGTTTTGCCGACTATTATTCGCTATTTGCATTGTACTGTGGCGGATTTGGCAGTGGTTGCGCTTTAAGGCATGGTTCAGCGCAAAATAGGCGTCTGATACAGGTCATAACGCGAATGCGGTAACTTTTTCGGGGCCGCAAACGGGGCGTTATGCTGCAGTGCACTAATCCCCATGATGCATAAAGAAGTGGCGAAAGAGCGGGTTCCGACCCGTTCCATATCGCACCTTTTTTCCGCCTCATCACGATATTGTTATGTCTGTAATTGCGTCGGTTGCATCATTTTAAAGGGTGTGCGCTGAGGGATGGCGAGCAATCCTGCCGAATAATACAGGAGGAACGACCCGATCGTGTAAGGCTGGATGAAGTCGATCTCGAAGAACGAGCGGATCAATAACAGCAGCGCAATGCCAAACATGAGGTGTCCTTGCGGCGTATATCCTTCCGTCAGCAGACGCCGCAGGAAGCCGATCACCACACCCCCGAGGAGCAGGCTGATCAGAACAACGCCGACATAGCCAAGTTCGACAAGCACTTCGATATAGGTATTGTGGAAATGAAATCCGGTACGCGCAGGGATGTAGAATTCTGCCCATAATCGCTCGGCCTCAGAGAAGCCTTGTACCCAGTAGGCCTGATAGCCAATGCCCATAAGTGGGGCCTCGCGAGAAGCTCTGAACCCCTCCTGCCAAAGATAGGTACGTCCGGTGAGCGTGGAATTCTTGCCGAAAGCGCCGAGTACCAGATCAATGGCGCCGGCATTGATAGCCACGGCCACGAGCACCAACGCTACGGCAACGCCGACTACAAAAAAGGACCGGCGGTGCTTCGGCGAAAATTTCAATACAACGCCGACGATCAAGGTGCTGGTGAATATCGCAATCGTTGCGATGACCGAGGTAGCCGAACTGGAAGCCACCAGGCAATAGGCAGACAGGATCCCGCACACGACTGCGATGCATCGCCATATTTTGCTGGTTTGCAACACGAAGAAACTGGCGAAGGCGAAATAGACGACCCAGGGATGCAAAGAAGCCAAGCTGGTTCTTGGACGCGAACGCGCCGACGAAACTATAGGAGCCGTCCAGCGCATCGTATTGGTATTGGCCAAAGCCAAGCGAATAAAGCAGGACCAGCGCAACCCCCATACTTACCCCGCTGGCAAAGGTTCGCGCGTCTATGATGCGGGATGCGATCAAGGCGCAGATTATCGTCGTCAAATATTGAATGCCGGCGCGCAGGGTGACAGGGGGCGCGGCCGACCATGAAAACGACATGCATGCCAAGAGGACGAAGGGCAATACCCAATAGAAACGTGCGTAATTACCAATGACTTTTCGGTAGTCGACCAAAACCAGAGGCAACCACAGCCCGTAGAAAACCAGAATGGATAGAAAACCAAAGTTTGTCGAATAGGCAAAAACGAAGACCGATAAGCCTACGGCGAGCGTTCCGTACCAAAAATTCTTGCCTGGCTCGACAAGCAGGGATTTTGCAATTCTCATCGTGACGTCCGTATGGGAGCATTGTGTTTTTCTCTTGGACGGATTTCCATTTTTGGTCGTCCAGAGATGATTTGAGCTCTATCGCTTCCTTATTGTACGGGAAACTGGCACTATCGGCGGAATTTGTAAAATTCAAAAAAACCGCAGTCGTTTTTCCGGAAGGTTAAATGCGTCAGATACAGGGGTTTTCGTTATCTGACTTGACAGGATTGAAACCGGAAACAACCATTGCGTAACAAGTTTTGTCTACGGCTCAGGATACGTTGTTGAGGGCGCGTTTGCGCCTTGGGAAATGGGGTGAAAGATGGCACTATTCCGCTTCCGGACAAGAAATCCCGAGAGAGATCGTCTGTCGGATGCCACACGTTTCCTGAGTATCAAGCGGGCGATACGGGATGTCGTTGTTGAGACTGAACGTGAGCGCGACGGCTTTCGCCGCCGTTATGACGACGCTTCGGTCAATGCCGCATTTTCCTTCGAAAACATGGAAAACGAAGGCGAAACAGAAAAGGTGTCTGCGCAGGTGGATAATCTGACGCAGGCACTGACAAGGTTTTCCCAGCGCATCGATTTCCTGGAAAAACAGATGGCATTCATGCAGGAAATGGACGAGGCCATAACGACGTTTGAGAATGCGAATGGCCTTGGCCAAGTGGAACCGAAATCCGATTGAAGTCTCGCTTCCGATAGGGCGAATGCGACCTTAAAAAGGCAAAGATTCTCGTGTCGAGATCGGCGCCACCCAGTTAACTCATTGAATTTGAACTAGAAAGACATTGCTTTTTTCAGTTTTTTACGCGGTTGACAGTCGTCACGGCGCGTTGTGAAATGATGCAGTGCAGCAAAGATAATATGCACTCTTAGGATTATGTCCAACTTCGGCTTCTGGCTGATGCGCCTTTTCCCATAAAGAAAGGAAGATCGATGGTCGCCCCGATTTCATCCCGGATAGCATTCGTCAGCATAGCGCTTGGCCTTTGCATGACACCGGTTCTCGCATTTGCCCAAGAGAAGCAGCCAGGAAAATCCTTCGTCGAAAACTTTGCCAGCCTGGACAAGAAGCGCTGGTACGTTTCGGACGGCTGGTCCAATGGCGCTCACCAGAATTGCACGTGGTCCAAGGGGCAGGTGGGTCTCAAGGACAACACCTTGACCCTCGGCTTTGCGCCTCAAAAAACCAAGGATCGCGACTATGTGTGCGGCGAGATCCAGACCAATGAGCGCTTCAGCTACGGTACCTATGAAGCACGAATCAAGGCCGCCGCGGGTTCAGGGTTCAACACCAGCTTTTTCGCCTATATCGGGCCCCAGCAAAAGCAACCATGGGACGAAATCGACTTCGAGTTTCTTGGAAAGGACCCCTCCAGGGTTCAGTTGAATACCTATGTCAACGGAAAGGGCGGACACGAGAAACTGGTCGCGGTCCCTGAAGGCGCAGACAGCAAGTACAATGACTATGCCTTCGTTTGGGAAAAGGATCGTCTGCGCTACTATGTGAATGGTCAATTGGTGCACACTGTCACCGATCCTGCGGCCCTGCCTACCCACCCGCAGAAGATATTCTTGAGCCTTTGGGCCAGCGACAAGATGAAATCCTGGCTTGGAGCATTCAGTATGCCCAGCACACCCGTTTCGGCCGAGTTTGGCCGCGTTGCGTTTACTGCGCTGGGTGAAGCTTGCCAGTTCCCTGAATCAGTTGCGTGTTCGCTGGATTGATTTTTTCGATGGCAACATACCTACGCCCAATTCATTACAATAATGCCGCAGGGCTCATTATGGAACTTGCTGCAGTGAAGCAAAAATGTTGCACTGCAGTAAAAGCCATACTAAGTTGCCTACGCAGATCAATCGTGGGATGACCTCATGCTGCATGTCCTGTACCTCGTGCATGATCTGTCCGACCCTGCGGTCCGGCGCCGCGTGATCATGATGCAAGCCGGCGGTGCAACCGTCACTGTTGCCGGTTTCACACGAAGCCGCGAACCGATCAGCGAGATTGCGTCAATCGTTCCGATCGATCTCGGCAGAACGAGTGACGGCAGGTTTACCCAACGCGTCGCCGCTGTTGCACGTGCCGCGTTGACACTCGGCTCGAGGCTCAAGGGTGTTGCCAGACCGGACTTGATCATCGGACGCAACCTGGAAATGCTGGCACTCGCCAATCGGGCGAAGGCGTTTTTTCCCGGTGACGTGCCAATTGTCTACGAATGCCTTGATATTCATCGGCTGCTTTTGCGCCGGGATATGACAGGTAAGGCGCTGCGCTTCGTGGAACGAACGCTCAGCAACAATGCACAGCTTCTTATTACGTCTTCGCCCGCATTCGTCAGGCAATATTTCGCACCTTTTGGCCAGATCAACTTGCCGGTCGAAGTGGTGGAGAACAAGGTTCTGGAACTCGGGCCTCAGGAAACGGAGGCCATAAACCGCGCGGGCAAGTCCAAGGACGAGCCTTGGAAGATCGGTTGGTTTGGTGCCTTGCGCTGCCGCACTTCGCTGGAGCTCCTGTCTGCGTTCTCGCGCAAGATGGAGGGCCGCGTTGAAATCGTTCTGAGGGGTCGCCCCGCCTATTCGGAGTTCGATGATTTCGACCGCTTCGTCGCCGATGAACCCTTTATGCAATTCCATGGCGCCTACGCAAACCCGGAAGATCTGCAGAAGATCTATGACGAGGTGCATTTTTCATGGGCTATCGATTTCTACGAGGCCGGACAAAATTCCGACTGGCTTCTGCCGAACCGGCTTTATGAAGGATGTCGCTATGGCTCTGTGCCGATAGCGATGCAGGGCACCGAAACCTCGCTGTTTTTGCAAGAACGCGGCATCGGTTTCTCATTGGGCGAACCGACGGTCGAGGCTCTTGCAGCCCTGTTCGATGAAATGGATACCGATCGCTACGCAACGCGCCTGTGAAAAAGTCGAAGCACAGGAACGTGCGACCTGGGTGTTCGACCAGAACGATTGCCGCACACTGGTGGAACGTCTTGGGCGGCTCACGCATGCAAACGAACAGGGCGCCGTACTTCAGGTCGCAGCTTGACCAGCTGGAATGCCGGATCGGCAAAAATGAAAACAGGAGAAGTGACGTCAATGCCAAGCGCTACAAAAACGGATTTTGTCGGCCGTTGCATTGTTGTGGTGCCTTGCCTCAACGAGGCCGAGCACATTCGCGCGCTTCTTGAAAAACTGGGCGCCGAAGCCCGGCGTTTCGACTTGAAGATTATCGTTGCGGATGGCGGCAGCAGTGACGGAACGCAGCAGATCGTTGCGGAAATAATGCAGAACGATCCACGTGTCATTCTACTGCACAATGAGAAACGCATCCAGAGCGCCGCAATCAATCTGGCGGTGGCGAGCTATGGCGACGGCCACGACTATCTCATCCGCATTGATGCGCATGGAAAATACCCGGACGATTATTGCGAAAAACTACTCAATGAAGCGGCAGCTACGGGAGCCGATTCCGTCGTCGTCGGCATGGCGACCGAGGGGTTCGGGACCTTTCAAAAGGCGACAGCTCTCGCACAAAATTCCAAACTTGGTAATGGTGGCGCGCGGCATCGCCATGGCGCAAAAGGCCACTGGACCGATCACGGCCATCATGCCCTGATGCGTGTTTCGATGTTCCGCCAGGTTGGCGGTTACGACGAGGGCTTCACCCACAACGAGGACGCCGAGCTTGATTGCCGGCTGAAGGCTGCCGGTGCACGCATATGGATGACGGACAAGACCTTCATGGTCTACTATCCGCGGTCATCGGCATCGGCACTGTTCAAGCAGTATCTCGGCTATGGGAGAGGCAGGGCAAAGAACCTCCTGAAACATCGCATGATTCCGAAGGTTCGTCAGGCGCTTGCCCTTGATGGTCCTTCCTGTCGTCGCCGGCGTTTTTCTCGCTGCCCTCAGCTGGTGGGCGGCGGTACCGGCCGTACTATGGATGACAATCTGCATGGGCTATGGCGTGTGGTTGGCCGTTGGCGAACGCAATCCTTACGGTCCGCTGGCGTCCGTATCAGCGATGATCATGCATCTCGCCTGGTCCACTGGTTTCTGGCTGCAACTGTTCGATTCGCGCAGACGGGGGGATACGCCCTGATGACTGGCTCGATCAATCAATCCAGTGCCAGGTGAGACCTGGATCGACATTTGTGTCTGTACGTATCGTCGTGAGGAGCTGAGGGCGACCCTGCTTTCGCTCGGCCAAATGAACCTGCCGGAAAAATGCCGCGTACGCGTTGTTGTCGCCGACAATGATTTCGAGCCCAGCGCCAAAGATCGGGTTGCCGATATCGCGGCGGAACTTCCGTTTGAAGTGCGTTATATCCACAGCCCGGCAGCAAACATATCATTGGCTCGCAATGCCTGCCTCGACGCCAGCACCGGCGATTATGTTGCCTTCATCGACGATGACGAAACGGCGTCGGAGGACTGGATAGAACGTCTATTGACCACGGCACTAAATACGGATGCCGATGCCGTACTCGGACCCGTACAAGCAACTTATGCAAGCGATGCGCCACGCTGGATGAGTAAGGGTGATTTCCATTCGACGTTTCCCGTATGGGTACGCGAGGAAATCCTCACGGGCTATACCTGCAACGTCCTTTTGCGCCGTTCCTCGACATTCATCGGGAACCGGCGTTTCAGTTTGGCGCTGGGACGAAGCGGCGGTGAAGACACACAATATTTCACCGAAATTCACGAAGCGGGCGGCAGGATTTCATACGCACCCCAAGCTTGGGTTTTCGAACCGGTGCCGCAGGCGCGGGCCAAATTTTCGTGGCTTTGCAAACGGCGCTTCCGCGTCGGTCAGACGCACGGGCGGATGCTCAGGAGTGGATCAACCGGCATGAAGCGCGCCGCGCAGATAGTGCCTGCAGGTGCAAAGGCTGCTTTTAGCGGGTCTATGGCACTCGTGACGGCCTTTTCTGCTACCCGGCGCAACCGATGGTTCCTGCGCGGCATTATGCATGTGGGTGTCGTCAGCGGCCTGATAGGCATCCGCGAGATCGAGCAATATGGAGAGGTAGCGATGGTGCCAGCGAGGAGAGATAAATCCCGTGCAGCCTGATGTCACCTTCATTATCGCCGCCTATAACGCCGCGGACACGATCCAGCGCGCAATAGAAAGCGCGCTCGCACAGCGTGGAGCGAGCGTGGAAGTCATAGTCGTCGATGACAGGTCCACCGACAATACCGCCGCCATCGCCGGCTCGTTTGCGGACGAGCGGGTACGCGTCGTCACGCTGGAAAGCAATAGCGGTCCTGGTTGCGCCCGCAACGCCGCTCTTGCCCTCGCGAAGGGCCGCTGGATTGCGGTGCTCGATTCCGACGACACGGTGTTTCCCGACCGCATCGCGGCAATGATAACGCGTGCGGAGAATACCGGCGCGAAAGCCGCCGTGGACAATATCGAAGTGATAAAGGACGGCGAGACAAAGGGAGAGACGATGTTTCCCGTCCACTATCTTGCGAAAATCCGCGAGATTTCACTGGCGGATTTCATAGCTTCGAACCTCGTTTTCGTGACGACCTTCAATTTCGGCTACATGAAGCCGATTTTTGAGCGCCGGTTCATCGAGACGCATGGTCTGCGTTACGAAGAGAACCTGCGCATCGGAGAAGATTATATCTTCCTCGCGTCCATTCTGGCGAAGGGAGGTAAATGCGTCGTGGAGCCATCAGTCGGATATGCCTATCGTGTGCGTCCTGGCTCTATTTCACGCGTCCTCGAAACGCATCATATCATCGCCATGTTAGAGGCGGACAAGACATTCTTGGCAAAATTCGAACTCGGTGCTGAGGCCAAGGCTGCCCAAGCGCGACGGACGCGCAGCCTGGAGGAGGCGAAATCCTTCCTCTCTCTCGTCGGTCATATTAAACGCAGATCGATCAGCGGGATTATCGAGGTGGTATTGAAGGACCCTGCGGCGCTTCGCCATCTCTCTATGCCTATCGGAATACGTCTCAAGCGCTTGATCCCGTCCTAAAGGCAGGCAGGCCCAGTCAATTTTTTATACGAACGCAACAATCGGCGGTAACATGCATCAAGGCAATCAACTCTTTAATGTTCGGCTAGCGGGAAGCCCGGAAGGGCAAGCCCACTCCGATAATTTCATTGACCTCGAGCACTTGATGACTATCGCCCGGCGGCAGGCAAAAACGGTCGCCATAACCGCTGCTGTGGGTCTGTTACTCGGCCTTATTTACATCATTGCCGCCAAACCGGGCTATACCGCCGCGACCAGCATTTTGCTCGACGACAATCTTGGCAAATTCGCTGATGAGCCTTCGCCTGCGCCGGCCAATATGCAGACAGACACAACAATTCTCAGCCAGATCGCGATTTTGAAGTCGGCCGAGCTTGCGGAAAAGGTGGTGAGAAAGGAAAAGCTCGACGAGAACGATGGTTTTATGAACCCGCCGCGCTCTATTGTTCGCAACCGCCATTTCTGGAGTACGGTCCATCGTCGGGCTTTTCGGGAGTAGCAAACCGGCCAATACGGATGGCCTATCCGCTGCGGATCTCAAAGTCGAATATGCGGCATCGCTCCTGCAGTCCAACGTTGATGTCCAACGGCAAGGACGCAGCTTTGTCATCGATCTCACCTATACGTCAAACGACGCGGAGCTCGCCGGAAGAATTGCGAAGGCCTATGCCGACGTCTATCTCTCGGATCAGCTGGACGCAAATTTCGATGCGACTCAAAGAGCGACCGTCTGGCTTCAGGGCCGCTTGAATGAACTGAAGGAAAGTTCGCAGGCAGCAGCCCTCGAGACTGAGCGCTTCCGGGCCGCCAATGGTCTGACGGCGGCGAAGGGAGCGCTGGTTTCCGAGCAACAACTTTCTGATATCAATAGCCAGCTGATCCTGGCCCAGGCGGATACCGCGCGGGCGCGAGCACTTTACAATCAATATAAGTCGATTTTGGCCTCGGGTCCCGAGGGCGCTGTCAACAATGCGGCTGTTGTATCGGACCAGAGCGGCACCTCGGTGATAGGAACCCTGAGGGCGCGCTATCTGACGATCACCAAGCGCGAGCAGGAAATCGTCAGCCGTTTCGGCCAGGATCATCCGCAAGCCGTCAGTCTTCGCACCGAGGAGCAGGACGTTTCCCGGCAGATTTTCCAGGAACTCCAGCAAATAACCGAAAGCTACCGCAATCAGTATGAGGCTGCGCAGTCGCGCGAGACATCGCTGCGGGAAGGTCTGGACAATGCCACCGGAAAAACGTCCGTGGCAAACGAAGCGCTGGTGCATTTGAGAGATCTGGAACAGAATGCTCAAGCACTGACCAATCTCTATCAAACCTATCTCGGCCGCTATCAGGAAGCGTCACAGCAGCAGTCCTTCCCGATCGCCAAGGCGCGCGTGATCTCGGTTGCATCGACGCCGACGGATCCATCGAGCCCGAAGAAGAAGCTCGCCCTCGCAGCCTCCCTGCTGCTCGGCCTTTTTGCTGGCGCTGGCATTGGCGCATGGCGTGAATACCGTGAGCGCTTTTTCCGGGTTGGCGAAGATGTGCGCACGCTTCTCGGCGTCAAGTTCCTTGGCTTTGTGCCAAAACTCGAGGGTATAACAGAGGCCAAGAGAGCGCCTGTGGCATTGGAGGGACAAGCCGCGCCGCCTGCCCGTACCAATATAATCCGCTTGGCTGTCGATAACCCGTCTTCGCAATTTGCCGAAACATTGCGGAACGTCAAAATCGCTGCGGACGTTGTGCTGCAGGGCAAGGAAAGCAAGGTCATCGGCGTCGTCTCCGTTTTGCCGCACGAAGGCAAAACCACGATTGCCGCAAATTTTGCGGGATTGCTGGCCGCAAAGGGGGCCAAGACGCTTCTCATCGATGGCGATCTGCGCAATCCAGGTCTGTCCCGCGCCCTGTCGCTTTCAACCCAACGAGGCCTCGTGAAGGCGGTCATGGATGGTCAGCCTTGGCAAAATTCCGTCAAGGTCGAGAACAAGACCAAGCTGGCCATCATTCCAACGGTGCTTCACCGGAATCTGCGTCACACCAGCGAGATTCTCTCAAGCCAGGGTATGAAGAAACTGCTGGATGAAGCGCGCACTGTGTTCGACTATATTGTCATCGACCTGCCACCTCTTGGCCCGGTCGTCGATGCCAAGGCCTTCGCTCCAATGGCCGATGGCTTCGTCATGGTGGCAGAGTGGGGTGTCACGCCTCGCGCACTCGTCAAGTCCGTGCTGCAAGCGGAGGCGGAAATCGCGCCGAAGATTCTCGGACTGGTCCTCAACAAGGTCGATATGAAGCGGCTTGCAAAGTACAGCTCTTACGGAAGCACCGAGCATTTCATGGAGCGATACTCAAGCTACTATCTCGATACGCCACGAATGCCCCCAACCAAAACATAGAGCCCTTACGTCGTGAACACGCGGCCCTTCTTCTGCCAGAGCCGCAACGCACTCAGTTTGCCTGTCGAGAAGGCCCCGGTATCGAGGTTAAACCGCCTGCCTTCCTGGCGGGGGGTTTCTATCGGCGTGTGGCCGTGAACGACCCACTGCCGGAGCAGATGGCCGTTTTCGAAGAATTCCCTGCGGATAGAAACGAGGTCGTCATCTTTCTGATCCTTCAGCGAAAGGGTGGGCCTTATACCGGCGTGCGCAAACAGGAAGCTTCCGGCGTTGATCATGATTGGCAAGTGACGCAGAAACTGTTTATGCCGATGGGGAATTGAAGCGCGGATGGTGTCATCCAGCATTTGCGGAGTACGGTGGATCAGTCTCAGACGTTCCACATCAATGCCGTAGGAAAGCAATGTCGAGTTGGCTCCCATGTGCCACCATCCCGATAGAGACAGCCGCTTTTCCAGATAGTCGAGCATAGCCATATCGTGATTGCCGGTCAGGCATATGCGCTGGAAATCGGCATGCGGCTTGTGGAGCAGGTGTTCGATAACCTGGGCTGAGGCAGGCCCGCGATCGACATAGTCTCCCAAGCATGATGATGAGCTTTTTGCCGGGCAACCCAGCAGCGTCTTCGGTGATCATGCTTTCCAGTTCAAGCAGCTGATCGTAGCAACCGTGCACATCGCCGATCGTGTAAACGGCCGTCTCTGAGATATCGATTGAAAGACGGCGTCTTGCGATCCGCGGCGCAGGCCTGTCGGACCTCAACAACCCAAGAAGTGTCTTCAATACTGGTTCCCCGCTCATTAGGTCCTGACCCTTAGCCAGCTATTACGATACGTATAAGCGAGTGTGGTGTCCAAGCTGGATGTGTCATCTTAGTCGTTCAAAAATATGACGCTGAAAACAATGGCTTATAACGAATAAACGCGTTCAAATGCAATCTCTCCGGGCAGGCGGCACGAGATGCATCATTCTGTGGGCTAATTGGCAATTTTGGGGCGGGCAGCAAAGCTTGGGGCGACGATGGAGGTCATCGCCGCCCCAACAAGCTATTCCGTTTAAAGGTTTTTCTCACTGGCAGGCTGAGATTTCACAGCACCTGCTATCGCCGGTTTCAAGATTGCGCGTTCGAGTGGCCCCGCCAAGGATTCGGCGTAGGCGGTGGCAATGTGGTGACGATCCCGGAACATCAACTTTCCATCGATCGTGGCATGGCACAGCGTGTCGCTGCAGAAAAATGATGTCATATCGACGTATGATGCATTCTGGATGCTGCTCACGATGCCTTTTTCAATTTTAGCATCACCCTCATTGAGCGCTGCAGCGCGTGGCGTATCGCAAATCGACGGGTCTCTGCCTTGCCAGAGAGCGCGCGCCACACATTTGTCCAAATACGCTTTGTGCGTTGGGACATCGCGCAGGAAAACCACCTTGATGCCTGCGTCGACTAGCGGCTGTATCGTTGACTTTATCCCGTCAGCCCATTGTCGCCTGCGCGGCGACAGTTCGGACGAGTCACTGATCTCCTCATTGAGATGACTTATCGAAAGCTGCGAGATGATGACGAGCTGAGGCCTCATTGCGATCATTTCCTTGATCGCCAAATCTCTCCACTCATCGCACTCGGTGTAATCGCGTTTGAGTTTGATGGACCATGTCGTGACCCGCGTCGCCCGGCACGATGATTTGAGGTATGTAACGAGGCGGATATCGTCTTTCTTGGCGATATCGATAAGAGGCGTCGACCAGTGATCGGCATGTGAGTCACCGAAAAGCACGATCGTTTGACTGGAAGATTGCGACCCGAATATGCAAGGCTTCGGCTTGACCGTCTCGAGATCCAGCACGCAGCTTTCATCCGTTGCGCGCACCGTGGACGGGCGTTCCGCTGTCTCGGCAATCATGCGTTGCTGCGAAGTGATATTGTGTTTTGCAAGGGTGGCACTCGCATAGCCAACCGTCACGCCCGTCATTGTGAGCAGCGCGGCGAAGGCGAGGGAACGGCGCGTGCTGGCCATGAGCCATGCATTCCTGCGTATCGGATTTTCAACGAAACGATAGCTGAAAATCGACAGTGCAAGGGTCAGCAGCATGAGCAGGATACGTTGCACGCTGGTCAGATCAGGTACCAGCATCGCCGCATAGACAATGACCGGCCAATGCCAGAGGTAGAGCGAATACGACAGCTTCCCAACCCACTGAGCGGGCTTGACCGCGAGAAGGGCCTTTGGTCCGTAGGCGCTTTGGTGCACGCCGCCAAGCAGCACCATTACAGTTCCCAGGGCAGGGACCAGTGCGATAAAGCCAGGAAAGGGATCTTGCTCGGACACGCGCAAATAGGCTGCAATGATCAATGCAAGGCCAATCCAGCCCATCGCCGGCGAATAGGGAAATCGCTTTGCCCAATTGTTCAACAATGCCATGGAGGCAAGGCCTCCGATCGCAAATTCCCAAGCCCGGAGAGGTGAAAAATAGAACGCCCAGGGCTGAGAAACGGTGGTCAACCACGCGCAAAGCGCAAACGAAATGGCGGCTACGGCTGCCATCAGCAGAAACACACCATGTCTACCCGGACGTATCCGGGTGAACAGCAGGAGAAGTGCAGGCCAGGCGAGGTAAAACTGTTCCTCGACCGATAGCGACCAGAAATGAATGAACGGGTTGTTCGTGGCGTCGACAGCGAAATAGTCTAGAGACCAACGGATGAGCCACAGGTTGATTATATACGTTGAAGCGAACAGTGCTCCCTTGGAATAAAGCTCCTGCTCGGACGGCGCGAGGATAAAATATCCGGCGACGAGGGTAACGAGAATGACAAAAAGCGAGGCTGGAAGCAGACGGCGTGCCCGCCGCGCATAGAACGTCCAAAGATTGACCGTGCCGTGCTTGGCGATTTCCTGCTGAAGATGCTGGGTAATGAGATAGCCGGATATGACGAAAAAGATATCGACGCCGACAAAACCTCCAGGCAGTCCAGAATAGCCGAAGTGGAAGGCGATCACTCCAGAAACTGCCAGGGCACGCAGCCCTTCAATGTCCGGGCGGAATGTTTTTGATGCGGTGACGGCGCTCATGGGCTTGTCGAAACTCCCAATTTCGGGAAATCTTCTACCGGGCAGCATAGGTAAATTTTGACGCGTTGCAACAATTTTTGCTGCGACGCAATATTCTGTCCGGCTGAATTGGATGGTCAGGCGATTGTGCCCGTCCGGCGAAGGATGACGTTTTCTCCGTCATCAAAAGTGAAATCCCGGCGCTGGCGCAGGAATTCATCCGTTGCGGTCCGGCATCCACCGTAGTCGTGGTAGTCATCGATTAAAATGACGCCATTCTGGCTCAGCCGGTCAGCGACCTTGTTCAGGCAATACATGACCGGATCGTACCAGTCGCAATCGATATGGGCGAAGGCCATCCGTTCCATTTTGGCGTTCGGCATTGTGTTTTCGAACAATCCCTTGTGCAAATCAACGTTCGAGCTGTCGACATCGAGGCCGTATTTCGCGAATGAGCGGCAGACATCGTCATAGAGATTGTCGCGATATCCGTAATATTCGTCGCCGCCGAGCCCCGAGGACTTTCCGCTCGCGATCTTTTGGTAGCGGTCCTTCGATTTCACGTCGTCCTTTTCCGAAGTGGGAGGAGGGATCATGCCGAAAACGTCGAAGCCATGGAAGCTCCGCCCCTGGCTCGTCGCCGTCGTGGCGAGGACGATCGCGCTTCCGCCGAGGGCAACGCCGAACTCCGCCACATCGCCGGGCACCCGCCGCTTCTGGATCTCACTCAATGCGGCTTCAAGGCGCCTCAGCTTCCGTGGTGACAGGTATGTAAGTCGATCCCGCCGGACCGATCGCGCCGTGTTGCTTAAAAGGGATTCGTCAATCACACGGCGGGCACGCCCGACGATAGCATGCATTCTAGAGCGGCTTGTGATCATATTGAATCATCCTGCCGGAGGGAATTTGGTTCAAGGTCAAGGGGTTTGGCGAGGTCGATGTGGTTGCATCGGACGACGCCGAAGCCCGATGGAATTGAGCCAAATTCACCCGGCCCTTCGGGTTTCCGGCTGGCGGCCAACCACTTTGTCAGGCGGCGTCGGACGATGGAAGGGCATCGACCTCGCCACCTTCCTCGTGGATTGTCTCGCCATCCGAGAAACAGGATTGATCCAATATGGTCACAAACCGCTCTAGCCATTACGTTCTCCTTCAGGGGTGTGTGCCCAGTGCTCGAATCGTCTGCTCGCATATATGCAGCCGTACCACTAGCAATCGGTTGTGGTGATTGCATGACGGCAGGTCCAAAGGGCTGCTAGCGAAAGAGTCGGGCCGAAATTTGACCTTCGGTCCGCAAAGGGGAATTATGAGGCGAAATGAGCCAATGGCGACCTTGTGCCGCGGCTTCCTGACGTCTAGTCGTCGAACTTCTCGTCTGGATAGGCGCCCCAGATGTCCGACTGACGCATCCAGCCGCTGGCGCCACTGAATACGACGCGGCAAAAATTTCCATTGCAGGTCTTGAGGCTTCCCAGAACACCGGGCTGCACTTTGGCGACGATGCTCGCCGTATCGTTGGCACTGCGATAGACGTTCAGCATCACGCCATCCTTGTCGCGCTGCCAAGGCGCGGTCATTGCCGTGCGCTTGCCAGACAGCAGCGACTGATAGACCCAGCCCTCCGTGCCCTCCGAATCTCTGATGCGCCGCCAATTATCATATTCCTGCACGATCTCGACCGGGAGGCCGGATTTGAGAAACAGCCAGGTCACGGCATAATCGCGGCCGGGCCCGACGCGCAAATTGACGCGCCCCGGCTTCAGGCTGACGAAACGCGGCAGCGGCAGGCCGCTCGGGCCTATCTGCGCCGCAGCGGCGGCTCGGGCCAGCGCCGGCATGCCGAGTGGAATTGCCAGAACGATCGCAGCCGCAAAAGCAAAAAGGCGAAAATTTCGAATATTCAACAAGTCAGTCCTTCATCGTCCCGGGTTTGCAACCGCCAAATTGCGGCCGAATGGAGAACGATCCCTATTTTTCTTTGTCTTCTGTACGCCGCCTTGATAGACAGGTGCAGAACGCCACGAGCAATTGCAGTTTGCAATGACTTGGTTAAAGAGGTCTCAATGCGTTGCGAATTGGGAGGGTAATATTGGTGAGCAAAAAGCCTCTGGTCGTCATCACCCGCAAATTGCCGGATTCCGTCGAGACGCGCATGCGCGAACTTTTCGAAGCGCGGCTTAACGTCGATGATCGACGGCTGACGAGGGCGGAACTGATCGAGGCTGTCAGCCACGCCAACGTTCTTGTGCCGACCATTACCGACCATATCACCGAAGAGATTATCAGCGCGGCTGGTCCCAATCTCAAGCTCATCGCCAATTTCGGCAATGGCACCGACAATATCGATGTCGTGGCCGCCGCCAAACACGGCATTACCGTTACAAACACACCCAATGTACTGACGGAAGATACGGCGGACATGACCATGGCCTTGATGCTGGCCGTTCCGCGGCGTCTGGTCGAGGGGGCATCGATCCTGCTCGACGATGGCAAATGGGAAGGTTGGGGACCGACGTGGATGCTCGGCCGCCGCATCTGGGGCAAGCGCCTCGGCATTGTCGGCATGGGCCGGATCGGCACTGCTGTAGCCCGCCGCGCCAAGGCGTTTGGCCTTTCGATCCATTATCACAACCGCAAGCCGGTGAGCCCTAAGACCGAAGACGAACTTGAGGCGACCTATTGGGAGAGCCTCGATCAGATGCTTGCCCGCATGGATATCATTTCGGTCAATTGTCCTTCGACACCCGCGACCTTCCATCTCCTCTCCGCCCGGCGCATCGCGCTGATGCAGCCGACGGCGTTTGTCGTCAACACCGCGCGCGGTCAGATCATCGACGAGCACGCGCTGATTGAGCAGCTGGAACACGGCAAACTTTCGGGCGCGGCGCTTGACGTGTTCGAGCACGAGCCCGCGGTCAACTCCAAGCTGCGCAAGCTTGCAAGGCAAGGCAAGGTCGTGATCCTGCCGCATATGGGTTCGGCAACGCTCGAAGGCCGCATCGACATGGGCGAGAAGGTGATCATCAACATCCGCGCCTTCATCGATGGGCACCGCCCGCCCGACCGGGTCCTACCCCGAGACCGGTGACAATCCACCCTGACGGCCATCTGATGCGGTTTTCTCGGATGGCGAACACCTCCCTCTCCGTCATCCTCGGGCTTGACCCGAGGACCCACGGCCAAGGAACATCGAGCTAAAACCGATCTCGGCGTCATCCAGCGCTGTGCTGTGTTCCCACCTGCTCAGGCATGGGTCCTCGGGTCGAGCCCGAGGATGACGGAGAGGTGGAGGCTTCTCACCGGGTAATAAGAACCGTCCCGTCGGTACCAATGGCCAGCTTGTTACCCGCAAATCCCGCAAATTCTCCGCGATCCAATCTCAGCGCCATCGGCGTTACGTGGCCCATCTCCTGCGCAACGATGAGACCGAGCAGCAGGATCGCGTCGGGTTCATGCAGGATGAGCGCTGCCGGTGCGAGGCCTGCGCTGACCAGCTCCAGCAGCACGGCGGCAGCCGACGACGAGCCGATGGTGCCGGGCAGGCACAGCACCTTTCCGCTGATCGAAACGCCATGCTGTGGATGCCGCACATCTGCAATCAGCCCGGTTTTCGGATTGACGCCGCCCCAGAAGCTGATCGGGGCGGTGAGCACAAGGGCAGGCGCTTCGACAGATTGGCCCGCGACAAGGACCTCCGCCTTCATGCCGCAGCCTCGAACACCGGGTGGCCGAGAACGGCGCTTTCCACGCATTCGGCCATGGAGCCATAGATGACGCCGTAGCCGGTATTGCCCGGCGCATAGTGGGCGAACTTGCCGGAATTGGTCATCAGCACCGCGCCTTCGATATCCGGCAGGATAGGCGTGACCACGACGCAAGTGTCGGCGACGATGACAACGCCTGCAGCTTCCAGCGCCTCGCGGCGGCCATTTTTCTCCAGCGATGCAAGCGTATGACGGCCGGTGCAGGCGTAAAGCGTAACCTTGAGCGTACGCTTGCCGATCAACGCTTCCAAACGGTCGAACTCCGCGATTGAGAGATGCGGGCTGCCGATGGCGACGGCGTCGATACGGTCCATGTCAAGCGCCGTGGAGAGGAGGCGGCGCGAATCCGCGATCATCCCGGCCGTGACTTTGATCACCGCCTGTGGCGGCTGGTGATGCAGGGCGGTTGCAAGGTCCGGCGCTTCCGGGGTGACGCCCGCGACATGGAACAGGCCGACGGCGCCGGCCGAAGCGGATGCCGCGCCGAATGCCTTCAGCGCATCTTCACCGGGGTGGGTGGCGACGCCCGCAACCACGCCGACTGCATCGCCGATCTCGCGGCCATAGAGACTGCCGAGGATCGGCCAGGCGACCTCCGAACCGAGGAATGCCGGATCCAGCCCGGACACATCGAAAACCACCGTGGCGCGGCGGTTTTCCGGCCGGTGCAGGCCGTAATAGGGCGCAAAGCCGGATATGGCGCAGGCGATATCGAGAAAATCGCCATAGCGGTTGGTGCGCGCGCCGAGCACGGAATTGCAGAACACAACTGCATTGGATTCACCCCAGGCGACGTCGCTGCCGAGCACCGGACGATGGCCAGCCTGATAGGGCGCGCAGGTCCAGCTTGGCTCGCAGCCGAGCGTGCGATAGGCATCCATCATGCGCCGCGCCATGCCGCGCTCATGGGGTGGCAGGCGGTTCTTCGAGCAGCCGGTCAGATCGAGCGAGCCGACATTCAGTGTTGCGCGCACCGCAACCTTGCCACCGCCGAGGGCCAGCTTTTCCGCAAACAGCGTACCGCTATCGCCGTGATAGAGTGCGCCGTCGATATGCGCCGAGGCGATCGGAATGAGCGACGGCGCACCCATCAGCCGCGCGGTGGCAGCAACGATACGCATGGCCATGGCCATGCCTTCGCCGCGCGCGCCATTGGCAATCGCCTGCTGCTCGGCGGAGAGCGCGAGCGCCATCGCTCAGGCCTTGCGGGCTTTGTACTTGATGGTTTCGAAGCGCGAGGTCAGCGCATCATAAAGCAGCAGCCGCCCGATGAGCGGTTCGCCGATGCCGGTGATGAGCTTGATCACCTCGGTCGCCTGCAGGGTGCCGATGACGCCGGGCAGGACGCCGAGCACACCGGCCTCGGCGCAGGCGGGCAAAAGCCCGGGCGGCGGCGGATTGGGGAAGAGATCGCGGTAGGACGGGTTCGGCTCGCCCGCCGCATTCGACGCGTAGGGCATCAGCGTCGTCACGGAGCCGTCGAAGCGCCCGAGCGCCGCCGAAACCAGCGGCCGCTTCGCTTCAAGGCAAGTATCCGCCAGCATATAGCGCGTATCGAAATTATCCGAGCCATCGACGACGATGTGATAGCGGCTGACGAGATCCGCCACATTGTCCGGCGCGATGCGCAGTTCATGCGCCTCGACCGTCACATGCGGGTTGATCGCGGCGATGGCGCGCGCCGCGCTCTCCACCTTGGGTGAGCCGACAAGCTCGGTGGAATGGATGATCTGCCGCTGCAAATTCGACAGCGACACGCGGTCGTCATCGACAATGCCGAGCGTGCCAACGCCCGACGCCGCCAGATATTGCAGCACCGGCGCACCGAGCCCGCCGGCGCCAACGACAAGCACACGGGCGCGCTTCAGCTTTTGCTGGCCGGGCCCGCCCACCTCGCCAAGGATGATATGGCGGGCATAACGCTCGATTTCGGAAGAGGTGAGGGGCGTGATCTGCTGTTCGGTCATGACGCTGTTTTATCTCTCCCCTTGTGGGAGAGAAAGCGATTTCAGGATCTTAGCCTCTTTGCTAAATCCTTAGAAAATGCCAAGTGAGGGGGTAGTATAATTATTGCAAATCCCCTCTCTTGAATTTCTAGCACTTAGCAAGGGCTAAGATGCTGAAGAAGAGTCTGCTTTCTCCCCCGCAAGGGGGGAGATAAGTGGTGCTAGGCCAGAAATTTCAGCCCGCCAATACCCGCAACGATCAGCCCGATGCAGACGAGGCGCACAACCGTTGCCGGTTCGCCGAAGATATACATGCCGAGCAGCGCCGTGCCGACCGTGCCGATGCCGGTCCACACCGCATAGGCGCTGCCGACCGGCAGATCGCGCAAGGCAAGGCCGAGCAGAACGACGCTGATGACCATGCTGCCGGCGGTGAGAACAGACGGGGTGAGTTTGGTGAAACCATCGGAATATTTGAGCCCGATGGCCCAGCCGATTTCGAAGAGACCGGCCAAAATGAGAATAATCCAGGCCATGACGACCATCCTTTAATGTTCGATCGGGCCGTCCCGGATTGTCTGGAAACGCTTGGGAAGCGTGGAGGCCGTCCTCCAATGATTTATGTAAGGATCAGGGGAGGAATTGGCAAGGCGGCGAGGGGATGAGTAATTTTGAGGGTTAGGTTCAAGGGGAGTGAAGGGGGAAACGGCTTGCTTTGCTTCCGATCGAGATTGTAAAAGCGCAAGATAATTGGGGGTTGGCGGTACCAACGGACAGCTTAAAGGCTCTGAAGCGTGGAACTAGGGGAATTTCCTCACTGCTGATCGATTAGTGTGCTTGCCGCCAACGTAAATAAGCTCGGCTGTCGCCATCTCTCGGTCTTGCTCATTCCAAGTAGCAGCGGAACCTTGCATTTACCGTAACGTACTTTGCAATATCGAAGATTTGGATAGGCTTCATGCGAGCCTTCGTCGAAATTCAACGTGTTTGGAAAGTGCGATGCGACAGATATCATTGGTATTGCTCGTTGCGAGTTGCTTGCTCGTGGCACACGGCGGTTCGAGGACCGTAGGGGCCGAACCTTCGGACGTGACAGCCATCGCGGAAGATGCGTACATCTTTGCTTATCCGATGCTTTACGGGTACCAGACGCTGTACAACCAGACCCAAGATGCAACTTTCCCCGGTTACGTTGGAGGGTTTGGGCAATATCGTCACTATGCCCGCGCTGCGACACCTGCCGATGTCGATATCGTCACGCCGAACAACGATACAACTTATTCGTGGGCTTGGTTGGACCTACGTCGTGAGCCGATCATTTTTCAGACGCCAGACATCGATGAAGGCCGCTACAATGTCTTCCAGTGGGTAGACCTCTACACGCACATCTTTGCGAGCCCGGGTTCGCGCCTGACGGGCACGAAAGGCGGCACTTTCATGTTTGCGGGCCCCAAAGGCAGTGCCTTTTGCGAGTTCCTCATGCCAGACGGGAAAATCCAACAAAGGCGCAGGCGCGGGAGGCTTCTCAGCCGTGTAGGCGCTGAGAGGTGTGAACCGGTAGCCGCGTTGTATTTCTCGTACCTCGGAATGTCGCTGGTGCCAGCTACCTAAACTTCCTGCTCGCCCATGCCAAGCCAAATCCGGCCGATGCGGATGCTCTGAAACGGTTCGCCGCTATTGGCGTTGGTCCGGGCAAACCATTCGATGCAGCAAAGTTGGACAAGAAAACATCAACCGCAATTCAGGCTGGCATTGATGCTGCACTGAAAAAGCTCACCGATAGAGCCACGACAAATAAAGACAACATCGGTCTGTTCGGGTCGCGCGAATACCTCAAGGGAGAATACGAGGCGCGGGCACTCGGAGCAATGATGGGGATTTACGGCCAGAACGAACAGGACGCTGTCTATTTCTCCTACCAGACCGACAAGGAAGGCAAACCGCTCGAAGGCACGAAGACTTACGAATTGGCCTTCAAGGAAGCACCGCCTGTTTCGCAGTTCTGGTCGCTGACAATGTACAATCTTCCCCAGCGACTTCTCGTCGACAACGCGATCAACCGTTACTCCATCGGCGACCGTACTGAGGGGTTGGTGAAGGACGAGAATGGCGGTGTTACAATCACGCTGAGCAAGACAGACCCCGGCAAAGGCAAGAATTGGCTTCCAACTCCAAATGGCCCGTTCTTCATGGTAATGCGGCTGTATGGTCCGGAGGAAGGCATTATCAAAGGTACATGGCCGCGTCCGGAGCCCGAACTCGCTAACTGATCAGCCGCATTGCCTAAAAGGTGCAACTAGGAATGCTACCGGGAAATAAATCCGGTCTACTTAATTCCATAACGATTTCAAATCATTAGGTGATAGCTGATTTCACCATGAGGGAGGTGGTGCGCTCCATGAAGTGCCTTCTTCTGTAGTGGGTCCTCGGGTCAAGCCCGAGGATGACGGAGAGGGAAAGGATGACGGAGAGGGGAGGCGATACCGCCTGTGACGACGCTGGCACGGTTCAAGCATCTTGAGCGACCCCTTGGGCGCACCCGCAGCGTTACTGGCGAGGGAGCATCAGCTCACCAATCGCCCGATACGTCACACCCCCCGAAAGCTCGAGCTATTCGGCTTCCTGTTGAGGCTTTTCCTGTTTGACTGATTGGTTCTCAGCCGGAATGGGTGTCTGGTCTTTCGAGACACTGGCTGTCGTCATGTCCTTGTCGACGGAGGCCGTGTGTCCGGCACAATCGGCCGAGGCGGCCGACACGGTCAGACCGAAAGCAGCGGCAAGTACGAGGATTGTCTTCATCGTCTAACTCCTGAGCTTTTCTGTGATGCGCTGGCAGCGTAACCGCTAATTCCATTTCGGCAAAATCACAGTTTTGTTGGGTGTCCTGCCGGGCGCGGTTGATCAATCGGGACAGTCGGCTCCGGTCTTCACCCACGCGGCGATCAGCGCGGCAAATGTCTCTTGCGATCCGGGCGGGGCGGTTCGTCCATCGCCCGGGTGCCAGGCCCAGCCGACCAGATGGTCCTCGCCCATATGCTTTATGAGATCCTCGTGCGAGCGATTGCCGTTACGGCTCGTGTCCTTCACCTGCTGGCATATTTCGCTGACCGTCAGCCCTTGCCAGGCCATGCTGGCCGGGGCCAATTGCCAGTGTGCGTTGCCGGGGATGGATTTCATGCGGCTTCCGACGATCGAACGATTCTCCGCGCCATGGCAGGCGCTGCATGCAAGACCGAGCGGGCCGACCGACCTGTTGCTGGCGATCATCAGCGGCACGTGCGGATGCTTGTCTTCCCCTTGTGTCGGGCTGCGGGTTGCCGGATGGCAATTGATGCAGCGCGGATGCGTCAGGACGCGGCTTGCCTCTTCGAAGATGGCCTTCGAGCGTGCGCTCGTGTCCGCTATCGCATCGAAATCGGAGATGGCCTTGAGCGGGCCGCTAGCGGACGTCTCGAGGGGGCCCATGACGACATATGTTCCGGCTGTCGCGAGAACGGATGCGATTGCAATGGCGGCAAAACGCATGGCCATGATCACACTCTCCGGAATTCGTTGTGGTCGATCGGCAGCGACCGCAGCCGCTTGCCCGTCGCTGCAAAGATCGCATTATACAGCGACGGGGCAACGCCCGGCGTGCCGACCTCGCCTATACCGCCTGGCGCTTCCGAACTCGGGACAATGTAGACCTCGATCTTCGGCGTCTCATGTATGCGCAATACGGGGGAGTCGTCGAAGTTGCTCTCGACGACGGCACCGTTCTGGACGGTCAGGCGTCCGTAGAGTGCAGCGCTCAGCCCATAGACGATGCCGCTCAATATCTGGGCGTCCACCGTGTCCGGATTGACGACCTGGCCACAATCGACTGCACAGACAATGCGGTCGACCTTGGGTTTTCCGTCGTCCCCGACGCTTACTTCAGAGATCATTGCGGCAAAGCTGCCGAAATCCTCCGACAGGGCGATGCCGCGTCCTTTGCCTTGAGGCAGGGCATTTGACCAGCCGGCCTTTTCGGCGGCCAGATCAAGAGCACCCAGGAGACGCGGCTTATGCTGTAGCAGGCGCTTGCGGTACTCGAGCGGATCGATTTTGGCGGCGTTCGCCAGTTCGTCGATGCTGCCTTCGATCGGAAAGATGTTGCGCGTAGCGCCGACGCCGCGCCAGTTACCCGTCAACATTCCGTCGGGCGCCTCATGGCGAACGAACTCGGTAAATTTGTTCGGGATCGCGTAGGACGATTCTGCACCACCCATGATGTCAAGGTCGATGCCATCTTTGGTAAAGGCCGGCAGCCAGCGCGCCATGACGGCGGGACCGATCACGCGGTGACGCCACGAGACGGGCATGCCGTCCGGGCCGAGCGTCGCGCTGACCTTGCTGTAATTCAGATAGCGATAACAGTCGTGGCGGATGTCTTCCTCGCGGCTCCAGGTGACCTTTACCGGGCCATCCACCTGTTTCGCGATCTTCGCCGCCAGAATGACGCCGTCGACGTCGAGCCTTCGACCAAAACCGCCACCGAGGAGTTGGTTATGCACAACGACCTTATCCAGAGGCAGACCTGTGACGTCCGCAACGGCCTGCCGCGCACGCCCCGCAACCTGGGTGCCGGTCCACGCGTCGCAGCTGTCCTTGCGAACGTGAAGGGTGCAGTTCATCGGCTCCATCGCAGAATGCGTGAGGATCGGCATGCGGTAGACGAATTCATGAACGGGCCCGTTTTCGGCTTCAGCCTTGACGACATCGCCTTCATTTATATGAGGCAGTGCCTTGCCGTCGTTCGTCGCATCCTCCACGCGCTTCTCAAGTTCGGCCGATGTGAGATCGCCACTCGGACCCGGCTCCCACTCGATGGCGAGCGCCGCAAGCCCCTTGCGCGCAGCACCGGTATTGTCGGCCACGACCGCAACCGCATCCTCGATGCGGACCACCTGCTTGACACCTTTGACCGCCATTGCCGGCTTGTCATCGACGCTGCGCAGCTTGCCACCGAAGTGCGGACAGATCGCGATTGCGGCGTAGGACACGCCTTCCGGACGGGCGTCGATGCCGAATTTTGCAGTACCGTTCACTTTCTGCGGGCTATCAAGGCGCCGGATGGCCTGGCCGATAACCTTGAAGCTCGATGCCGGTTTCAGTGGCACGTCCTGTGGAACGGTCTCGGCTGCAGCGGCCCGAATAAGGCTGCCATAGGCAGCGCTGCGTCCGCTAGCGGCGTGAACGACCTCCCCGGCCTCGGCCGTGCAAGTATCTGGCGCAACGTCCCAGCCTCGCGCTGCGGTGTTGATCAGCACCATACGGGCGCTGGCACCGGCCTTGCGCATCTGCTCGTAAACGCCGCGAATGGAGAGTGAACCGCCGGTGATCTGGTCGCCCAGCAACGGGTTTGCGTAACGGGTAGGATCAGCAGGTGCATGCTCCAGCACTACCTGGTCGAGGGAGACTTCCAGTTCTTCGGCGAGCAGCATCGCTATCGACGTATAGATGCCTTGCCCCATCTCCGCGGCTGGCATGATGAGAACAATTTTGCCGTCGGCAGGAATGCGAATGAAGGGGTTTGGTTCAAACCCGGCTGCGGCAGCTGAAGAAATCGACGGCCGCAACCCGAAAACGAGGCCAGCTCCTGTTAGCGATGCGCCGATCAGAAAGTGGCGGCGTGAAACGGAAACGTTGACTTTGTCGTGAATGGACATCGCATCACCCCGCCTTCGCCGCCTGCTTGATGGCTGCCCGAATGCGCGGATACGTGCCGCATCGACAGATGTTTCCAGCCATGACCGCATCAATATCGTCGTCGGTCGGCGATGGATTGGCAGCAAGAAGGGCAGTCGCCGACATAATCTGTCCGGACTGACAGTAACCGCACTGGACGACATCGATGTCGAGCCAGGCCTTCTGTATTCGCGCGCCTTCGGCAGTATCGCCAATCGCCTCGATCGTGGTGACAGGCTTGCCCACCGCCTCTGCGACCGGCATGATGCACGACCGCACCGGCATGCCATCCACATGCACGGTGCAGGCACCGCACATGGCAATGCCACAGCCGAATTTCGTGCCTGTAAGACCTATGGTGTCGCGAAGAACCCACAGAAGCGGAATGTCGTCATCCACATCGACGGCATAGTCATTGCCATTGACCATAAGATTATGTGACATGTGAAACCCGGCTGACAGCCGTCCTCGACTAACTTGCAGCAATTGTCAAAAGTAGCCGAGATAGTTCAAAACGGCAAGCTTTGAGCCCTGATGTCGGCATTTTTACTTTGCGGCGGTCGGTCTCTCTAAGTAGTTCGATGTATGCTACTGGCCAAACTACATGGCTGTCAGCGCAATGGAATCCATAGCGGGCTCTTCCACGCCTTCAGTTCATCGAGGAAGACCAGCACTTTTGCCGGCAGATACCGGCGGGTAGGATAGACGGCATGCACGAAGATTTCCGGCGATGACCAGTCCGGCAGCAGGCGGATGAGTTCTTTGCGTTTTATCTGTTCGTCGCAATAGGTCGACGGCAAAAGGCCGATCCCGTGGCCACGGTAGGTGAACGCGGCGACCGACTGAAAATCCCGGCTCGAGAGCGGTCCTGACACATGCTGCTTGAGCGATTTGCGTCCGTTGACCAGATGCCATTCCGCCTCATTGTTGCGGCCGTTGAGCAGGATGCACCTATGGTCCTTCAAATCCTCCGGTTTTTCCGGAGCCGTCCGGCCTTTTAGATAGTCCGGTGCCGCGACGACGTAGCGGACGCTCTTGCCGATCCTTTGCGTGACGATTGTTGAATCGCGCAACTCTCCGAAGCGAATGCCGACGTCGACATTCTCCGCAATCAGGTCGACGAAGAGGTTTGTGATGAAGAGATCAACCTCGATGCGCGGATGTCTTTTCAGGAAGGCGGAGAGAAACTCATAAAATGGTTCCTGCCCCATGAGCACAGGCACCGAGATTTTCAGCAGGCCCTCCGGCTGTTTCTGCGTTTGGGTCAGAACCTGCTCGGCATCAAACAAGTGGCTGAGAGGTTCGCTGCACTGACTGTAGTACGCACGGCCCTGTAGCGTCAGCGTCAGTTTGCGGGTCGTGCGCTGGATCAAGGTGACCCCGAGTTGGTCCTCCAGCGCGGAGACCTTTCGGCTGACGGTCGATACTGGCATCCCGAGTGAACGCGCCGCGCGGCTGAAGCTCTCGAACTGGGCAACCTTCACGAAAACCGCGATATCATTCAAGTCCGTCATAATTGGATTTTTGCATATTTGGAAAATAGATTCCAGATATTTCCATCTAATCGCGCAATAGGGTCTCGGCCATATTCATCGGCAACAAGCGCAATTGCTGCGCTAGCAACCGATGGAGATTAAAATGCCAACACCTAAAACTGTTATCGTCACGGGCGCCTCCCAGGGTATCGGAGCAGGCATCGTCAACGGCCTTTGCCGAGCGCGGCTACAATGTCGTCGCGACGTCCCGCCAGGTTACCTCGTCAGATGCCTTCCGGGCTTCGAATCAGATTGCTGTCGTCGATGGCGATATCGGTGATCCCGAAACGGCAAGGCGAGTTGCAGAAACCGCAATCAGCCGGTTCGGCTCGATCGATGCTCTCGTCAACAATGCCGGCATCTTCTACACCAAGCCGTTCATCGACTATACGATGGACGACTTCAGGAAGCTGTCCTCGACCAATCTCGAGGGCTTCATCCATCTAACCCAGCGGGCCGTCAGGCAAATGCTGGCGCAGAAGTCCGGCGGCAGCATCGTCAGCATCACCACGCCATTGATCGATCACCCGATCGCCGGCCTCTCCGCCTCGGTCCCCATGATGACCAAGGGCGGGATCGACGCTATCTCCAAGAACATCGCGATGGAATATGCAAGCGATGGTATCCGGGTTAACACTGTCGCTCCGGGCGTGGTCGATACACCTTTGCACAAGGACAATCCGAAGGACTTCCTGCGGACCTTGTCGCCGATGGCGAGCATTTCCACCGTCAAGGAAATCGTCGATGCGGTCGTCTTCCTGACGGAAGCTCCGCATATAACAGGGGAGGTGCTTCACGTTGATGGCGGCGCACATCTGGGCAAATGGTAGACCTTGTGAAAGCATCAGCAGCCGGTGCAGAACAGCGGCTGCAGGAACTGGGCATCACGCTTCCACCACCACCAACCCCGTTTGGCGCTTACGTGGAAGCCGTGACGATCGGCAACCTCGTCTTCTTCAGCGGGATGTTGCCTGTCATCGACCGCAAGCCCCAGTTCATCGGACGCGTTGGGGGTGAACTCACCGCCGAGGACGGCCGCAAGGCCGCGGAAGTGGCGACGCTGAGCGCACTGTCGGCAGTGAGGGAGCATCTCGGTTCTCTCGACAAGGTAAAGGCCGTCGCAAAACTTGGCGTCTACATCGCCACCGAGGGTGATTTCAGAGATCATCCGAAAGTCGCGGATGGTGCTTCCGAGCTGCTGCTCAAGGTATTCGGAGAGGAAAAGCTCTCCGGCCGCGTGGTGCTCGGCGTTGCCAGCCTGCCCCTCGGCCTGCCGATCGAGATTGAACTCGTCGTCGAGGTCGAGGCTTGAACTGGAGGTGGCTCACCACGAGGGAGTGGTGAGCTGCTCCCGCTGCTCCCCGTGCCAAAATTCATTCAAACATTCGTCGCTGCATAAACGGGTTGGTAACCAACATTCTTCATTGTCCATAAAGTCAGCATGACGGCGCGAGCCAGGTTTTACGTCTTGTGGCCTCAGTTTTGCCACGGGAATAGGGTTTTGCGCAGGCTGACGCGTTGGTGTCCAAGCGTGGGTTGCGTGTATCATGGGGTTTGCAGTCAGATCCGCCAGGGGCTTTGCGCCTTCTGGCGAGAGGGGCCGTTTTCGTGGCCGCCGTTTGCTGTCCGCTGGCTTGCTTGCGGGCGTTAGTGCCGTGGCTTCTCTCGGCGCGCTCGCCGCGGTGGCAACCATGCAAGGCGCTTTCGGCTCTCATGCCGCGGAGGCCTAGTCGGGCAGAGCGGGCATTTTCGGCGCCTTCCATCGCGCTCGTCAGGTCTTTGGACACTTTACCCAAAACCTCGAAGTTTCCACGCGTGCCGGAGCTGAAACACACGGCCTGGCAGGCCAGCACCATGGACGAAGGTTCGGTGATCTTGCCGACCGGAGAGATCAGCGTCATCGCGCAGCCAAAGCCCAAGGTGGTGGCCGCCGTGCATCATCCTTTGGCCGCCGAGTCTTTCGGTGCGCGGTTTGATGTGGTGCGGGCCGGACCCTTGGCCGAAGATGCCTTTGGTGCCCGCGCTTCCGGCATCGATACGATGCAAGTCGCCTCGATCCAGACATACACCGCTTTTGACGCTGAGCCGCCTGTCGCTGCGCCTTCCGCCCCGGCGCCTGCGATTGCGCTGGCTGCCTTGCAGGACGCGCCGCCGCCGGTCGGAACCTCGCCGCAAGGGCCGTTCAGCCTCGTGCTCGCCGAGGAGGAACCAGCCGCAGAGGATGATATCGCTGCGGTGCCGCTGCCGGGGATAAGGCCGCGCCGCCCGGCAGACGATGTGATCTTGCCGTCGACGAAAGCCTTGAAGCGAGCCGCCCCGCAAATGCTGGCCTATGCGCCGCAGGACAATGCCATTCAGGATAATGCGCCAAGCTACAGGCCTGCGCCGCTCTTTGCCTCACGCGGCCGCACGGCCATTTACAGTATCGAGGCGAAAACCGTCTACATGCCGAATGGCGACCGCCTGGAGGCGCATTCCGGGCTGGGGCCGATGCTCGACAATCCGCGTTACGTCCACAAGAGGATGCGCGGCGCCACACCGCCGCATACCTATAATCTCACGATGCGCGAGAAGCTTTTCCACGGTGTACAGGCAATCAGGCTCAACCCTGTCGAACCGGGCAAGATCTTCGGGCGTGACGGGCTTCTGGCGCACACCTATATGCTCGGGCCGCGCGGAGATTCGAACGGCTGTGTGTCCTTCAAGGATTATCGCCGCTTCCTCGCCGCCTTCAAGCGTGGCGAGGTCACGCAGCTTGTCGTGGTCGCGCGCCTGCCGGGCGGGTCGTCGCGTATCGCCTCCAGATAATTGACGTGCCGCACGTCCATTCCTTATCGGCAGCCTAGCCAAGCGAGGCGATGATCTCGCGATAGGCTGCTTCGGGGAAGGCCTTCAGGGTTTTCGTGCGTACATTGCCTTTCATGCCAAGGGAAAGAGCGAACCGCGCCATGACCGCATCATCGGACGCTTCGCCGATGACCACCATGTCGTATTCGCCCATGGTGAGATAGAATTCCTTGAAGGAACCGCCCATCTCGCCGAGCAGCTTTCTGGCTGCATCGAGCCTTGCCGGCGAATCGCGTACATTTTTCACGCCGAGCTCGGTCCAGTTGATCAACATTACGTAAGTGGTCATGGCAAACCTCCCACGCGGCCCGGCTCACGCCGGCGGCCGCGAACTGATCCACCCTCCGCCTTCCACGACTATACGCCTGTTGCCGCTGGTCAACAAACCGTCACGTCGGCGGCATCTTGTCGAATTTCGGCAGGGTCGGGTCGAGGTGGTCCCATGCGTACCCGGCGGCTGCCCAGGAAACCAACTGTGGCTTGTATCGGCCAGGATCATCAAGGCTCCCCGCACGCACGACGAAATAGTCCGGCATATCCGGAAATGTCATATAGACCGGCGATCCGCAGGTAGGACAGAATGCGCGGGTTTTGACAGTTCCGTTGTCGCCAGTCGCGTTCCAGAGCGTCGCTTCGCCTTCAACCTTTACTCCCGCACGCGGAAAGGTCAGATGTGACGCATGGCCTGTACCGCTTTCATGCTGGCATTGGCGGCACTGGCAATCGAGCATGACAACCGGTTCGGCGGAAATTTGATAACGGATCGCGCCGCAAGCACATCCGCCCGTGTAAACTTCACTCATGCTTCCCTCCTGTATTCGTCGTGGCGACGCCACCAGACGTCTTTTTTCGTTTCGTCCCTTGGGTGCGCGGTCGAGCCATTGATACATGGCCCAGATGCCGTCGACCCCGCGCGCATAGGCGGAATAGGTGTGATAGACGACGCCGTCTTCGAGCACGAATGCACTTATGCCCGGCCTCTCGCGTGCGTACGTAGCCGTATCTGTACCGGCCATGGTTGCGAATATATCCTCCCCTTCAGAGCCATCGTCGCCGGATGGCGCGGGCTCCTCGCGCACGTAGTTGTATTCGATGGTGCCTTTGCGCTGCTGCTCTTCGGTGAATGTGACGTGGAAGTCCGGGTTGAAGTCGCTGCCGAATGATGATGCCCAGGGGAAAGTCCACCCCATACGCTGTTTGAATGCCTGCAACTTGGCAAGCGGCGCCCGCGACACCGCGATGAGCGTTACATCGTGATTGGCGAGGTGAACAACGGAGCCGTTAAAGCCATCGGCGATCGCCGAACAGGAAGGACACCCCGCCTTGTAATCGGGCCCGAACATGAAGTGATAGATGAGCAGTTGCGAGCGCCCTTCGAAGAGATCTGCCAGCGACGCACGGCCTTCGTCTGTATCGAATTCATAGTCCTTATCGATCTTGACCCATGGCAGAGCCTGCCTTCGCCGCGCGATCTCGTCACTGCGGCGCGTCAGCTGCTTTTCCTCCTCGAGCAGCGCAAGCCGGGCTGCAAGCCACTCATCGCGTGAAACGACCGGATTCTTCATAGCTACCTCCTATGAGTTGAGTGCCTTTCCAACGTCTGATGCAATCGATCGTTGCTTCAATTGTGCTTTTTCAACGAGGCGTGTTCCGCTGCGATGGCGCCAATACCTGGAACGACCTTCTTCCAGCCTGCGCCCATATTCCTGAAAGCAGTATCATTGTGCGGCAGCACGAATCCTGAATGGACAAGGCGAAGGCGGGTGCCATTTTCAGCCTTGGAAAGAACCCAGGTGACCACAGTTTCCAACCGCGAGCCATAGCCGACATTTCCCTCATGCCCGCCTTGCCAGGTATAAACGAGCCGTTCATTCGGCACTGCCTCCAACACCTGGCATTGGATGAAACCGTCCCACGCGCCGGCCGGCGTCGTTTTGAATGTGAAGCGCTTGCCCACGACGGGCTCGAACCCGCTTGTCGGCATACCAAGCCAGCGAGTAATCAATTCGCCCGTTGTCAGCGCTTTCCAGATCGTCTCCGGCGCATGCGGCAAGATCTCCTCAACCACGATGTCTTGTGTGTCGGACTTCAATGCTGCGTCTTTCATGGGTCAATCTCCTCCAGGAGTGTTTTGAGATTTGCAAAGCGCTCTCGCCAGAAGACACCGTAGTGGCTCATCCAGTCGGCAAGCGGTACAAGGCCTTCGGGCTGAGCGCGATAATAGACGTTGCGACCCTCAGGGCGCTCGGCGACCAAACCGGCCTGCTTCAGCGACTTGAGATGTTGGGAGATGGCGCCCTGTGTCACGCCACTACCCCGCGTCAACTCCACGACGGTAATCTCGTCGGAATTGACGACACGCTCGAATATGGCTCTCCGGGTGGGATCAGCAAGCGTGCGCAGGACAGCGTCGATGGCGGTGGCTTCAATCATGAAAATACATTAGTAGATACTCATTGATTAGTCAACACTAATGATTTTGCGCGTTGATCGGTGATCTGCATCGCTCCGTCTTTCAGCGTGAAAACGAAACGGCAGGTAAGTAAATGCTTACGTTTCCACGAAAGCTCGAAGACGCGAAAGGGCATCGCCCCATTGCTGCGAGACACTGTCGAGATAGGCGCGGATATCATCGATAGGCTCGGGCCGGAAAGCGAACTGGCTTTCCCGCCCAACCTTGCTGCTGATGACCAGCCCCGCCTCTTCGAGAACGCGCAGATGCTTGGTGACGGCCTGACGGGTAAGGTCCGTGCCAGCTGACAGCCCGGCGATCGAACGTGCCTGCCCGTCGCTGAGCTTGGTCAGCAGTGACAGGCGGGTGCGGTCGCCCAAGGCTGCGAAAAGTGACGCGGTATCGCGCCCAGGTGTTTCAATCAACATGCTTTTTGATGTTCTTGATCTGCTCGGCCCAGCCGCCTTCATTCATGCGCATGGCATCCGGCCGACGCTGCGCCGGCAAGCCATCAAAGCCGGATTCGACGATAGTCAGCTTTGTGCCTGTGCCCTTGGGCTTGAGTTTGAATTCGACCAGCGTTGGTGGTTCTTTGGAGTAGTCGAAGCCGGGCTCGACCGCATAGGGATGCCAGGTAAAGGAGAAGAGCCGTGGCTCGTCCATCGTCTTTACCGTCACCTCCCATTTGAGATGCTCGTAGCCGGGATAGGTGATCCGGCCCTTGGCCACTTCGCCGGGCTTGAACGGGGCTTCGAGCTTGACGCGAAACCATTCACCAAACTCAATATGATCTGTAAGGGCGCGCCAGACCCGCTCGACCGGCGCATTCAAGTCTATGCTTTTTTCGATACGATCAGACATAAGGGCAACCTCCTGGTTGCCCTTATCATGCCACATCAGTCGCAAAGTGCAACCGGAAAGTTGCGTTTTATTCGGCTGTGGCCGGCTCGATAATGTTGCGTACCTGCGAGATCTTGTTCGCCGGGAAGCCAGCCTTTTTGGCGTGCTCGCGGATCAGTTCCTCACTTGTAGATTGATATACACAATAAATCTTGTCGTCGGTGACGTAGCTGTGGATCCACTGGATATCTGTCCCGAGATCGCGGAGCACGGCGCAGGATGTCTGCGAGGCGCCCTTGAGCTCCGGCTGTGTCAACTTGCCGACACCTGGCATGTCGCGTTCGATCACGAATTTTGGCATTCTATCCTCCTTGTTGACCATTTGCCGCCGCGGCGCGTTTTGATGCGGCGGCGTTCGGCTCAGGCCAAGGGCAGGCGCGGTTTGATGCGCGGTGTTAGGCTCCAGATCCTAATTCAGCGCGATCAGAGAGCAGGCTGGCTTGGGACCGGCTTCTTGAGCTCAGTAGTCCATTGCTGCGCTTGGTGGCAACGGCGCCGCCTGTTTCTTCGGGCGTTCGGCAATCATGGCCTCGGTCGTCACCAGCAGGCCGGCGACGGACGCGGCACCCTGCAGCGCGCTCCGGACCACCTTGACAGGATCGATGACGCCCATGTCGAAGAGATTGCCGTATTCCCCGGTCTGGGCATTCCAGCCGAAAGAGAAATTGGCATTCTCGCGGAGCTTGCCAACGATGATCGATCCCTCAGCACCCGCATTCTCGGCGATCTGACGAACCGGTGTCTCGGTGGCACGGCGTACGATCTCGATGCCAACGCGCTGATCGGCATTTGCAGCCTGTAGCCCATCAAGTGCCTTGGCTGCACGCAAGAGCGCTACACCACCACCTGGAAGGACGCCTTCTTCGACGGCTGCCCGCGTCGCATGCAGGGCGTCATCGACGCGATCTTTCCTCTCCCGGACCTCGACTTCCGTTGAACCGCCTACGCGAATAACCGCAACACCTCCGGCAAGCTTTGCCAGACGCTCCTGCAGTTTCTCGCGGTCGTAGTCGGATGTCGTGTCTTCGATCTGCGCTTTGATCTGGGCGACGCGCCCTTCGATCTCCGTCTTCGAACCAGCACCACCGACAATCGTCGTGGTGTCTTTATCGATTACAACCTTTTTGGTGCTGCCCAACATTTCAAGTGTCACGCCTTCAAGCTTGATCCCCAAATCCTCACTGATCGCCGTTCCTCCGGTGAGAATTGCGATGTCCTCAAGCATGGCCTTGCGTCGGTCACCAAATCCCGGAGCCTTGACGGCAGCGACCTTCAGACCACCGCGCAACTTGTTGACGATGAGGGTTGCCAGAGCTTCGCCCTCGATATCTTCGGCTATGATGAGCAGTGATCTGCCGGATTGCATGACCGCTTCAAGGATAGGCAGCATAGCCTGGAGATTGGAGAGTTTTTTTTCGTGAATGAGAATATAGGGATCCTCAAAATCAACCCGCATTTTCTCCTGATTGGTGACAAAGTATGGGGAGAGGTAACCGCGGTCGAACTGCATGCCCTCGACGATTTCGAGTTCGGTGTCGGCCGTTTTGGCTTCCTCGACGGTGATGACGCCTTCGTGCCCGACCTTTCCCATGGCATCGGCCAGATATTGTCCGATCTCCGTATCACCATTGGCAGAAATGGTGCCGACCTGGGCGATTTCGGAATTGTTCGAAATCTTGCGGGCGTTGCGCTTCAGTTCCTCGACAATTGCAGCAACTGCAAGGTCTATCCCGCGCTTCAAATCCATCGGATTCATGCCGGCCGCTTCGGCCTTGGCGCCTTCACGGACTATCGCCTGGGCAAGCACTGTCGCCGTCGTCGTGCCGTCGCCGGCAACATCGCTGGTTCTGGACGCGACCTCGCGCAGCATCTGCGCGCCCATATTCTCGAACTTGTCCTCGAGTTCGATTTCCTTGGCGACCGTTACGCCGTCCTTGGTGATGCGCGGTGCGCCATATGACTTCTCTATGACGACGTTACGGCCCTTGGGGCCTAGTGTAACCTTGACGGCATTGGCGAGTATGTCGACGCCGTGCAGCATTCGATCGCGAGCCTCAGAGCCGAATTTGACTTCTTTTGCAGCCATCGTCGTTCACTCCCTGGTTCGTGGGGCTTTTTCCCCTTGAAAGCAATACAGAATCTGGCAAGATTCACTGCAATACATGAGTTGTTCCATAAGGATGATATCATGAGCGGCAGAGCATTCGAACTTCAGTTGAAGGGCTATGGGCTGACGACGGCCGAAATACATTATCGTCTTCCCGACCACCCCAAATTTCTCCAGCTTTACATATGGCAAGAATACGATCTTGCGCCGAACTTCCCGGAATTGAAAGGCTTTCTTGATTTCTGGCAAAAGGACCTCGAGGGGCCACTCCATTCAATTCGCATCGTTCACCAGCGCCTGATCGAGCCGCGCGAATGGCGGGCGGTGGACGGGATTATCTCCATCCACTGAGAGCCCAAACGAAAATCCGCCACGGAGGGCTGAAGATGGCGGTTTTTCTGCGCTCCGATGCTCTTACGCCCTGAACAACCGTATCGGGCTGGTTTTCTCCCGTCGGATCACCCCCTTCGCCTCCAGATCGAGCTGGACAGTCTTGGCCCACCAGCCTGCCCTTGCACCGTCCGGATAAAGTTCCTGGGATAGTTCGCGGGATAGACGCACGCTGATTTCCGCAAGCGTCAGGCCGGGCGACTTGCCCGGAAGCACCTTGAGGTAGGCCTTTTTCATGGCGTCGTACCTGGCCCGGTCGACTGATCGGGACTTACCGGGATGGTTGATGTTTTCGACGGTAATCTTGTCCTGCTGTGCCATCTTAGCTGCTCCTTGCCCTTGGGTTATCCAAGGACGACGGAGCTGCACTTGATCCTACACGCCTGCCGTAACCGCAGGACCGCGTACTCTTTAAGGCCGCTTGGGAATATCGAGGCCGCGCTGCACCGCCGGTCGTGCGAGACCGCGTTCCAGCCATGCGGGCACGCGTTTCAGGCTGTCGAACTCTACGATATCGCGTGCGCCATAGAAGCCGACGAGATTGCGAACCCAGCCGAGCATCGAAACGTCCGCTATACTGTAGTCACCCATGATCCAGTCACGTCCATCGAGACGCGTTTCGAGAACGCCGAGCAGCCGCTTCGACTCGTCCCGGTAACGCTCTAGCGGGCGCTTGTCCTCATAGTCGCGGCCGGCGAATTTATGGAAAAAGCCGACCTGGCCGAACATCGGTCCGATCGCCGCCATCTGGAAGAACACCCATTGAATGGTCTCATACCGTAAAGCCGGATCCGCAGGCATGAGCTTGCCGGTCTTCTCCGCGAGGTAAAGCAGAATGGCGCCGGACTCGAACAGTCCCAGCGGCTTGCCGCCGGGTCCATTGGGATCGACAATCGCCGGGATCTTGCCGTTCGGGTTCAACGACAGAAATTCTGGCGTCCAGCTCTCGTTCTTGCCGATGTCCACTGCATGCGCTTCGTACGGAAGTCCAATTTCCTCGAGCGCAATCGAAACCTTCACACCGTTTGGCGTCGGGAAGGAATAGAGCTGCAAGCGGTCTGGATGTTTTGCCGGCCATCGTTTGGCAATAGGGAAGGCTGATAGATCAGGCATAGAAACTCCGGAGTTTGGCTGGGGGGTGATTCTTCGGCTGACCGTAACATGGGAACGGAAAAGCTTCCACGCCAGCACTTTATCGGGATTGTCCGCTTTTTCGAATACGAGTTCCGGTATTCACTGACTTATCCGAACAGACGTGCAACACCATACTATGGCAACAACGGGAACACCGCTCCCGACCAATCGGAGAATGAACATGGAACGCCTATCTGGAAAAGTTGCAATCGTTACCGGCGCCAGCGCTGGCATTGGCCGCGCCACGGCGAAGCTTTTTGCGCAAGAAGGCGCCAAGCTGGTTGTGGGCGCGCGCCGCAGGGAAGAACTCGATGCGCTGGTCGCAGAAATCGAAGCCGATGGCGGTGAAGCCGTCGCCTTGGCCGGGGACGTGCGCTCCGAAGAATACGCAAAGGCACTGGTTGCGCTGGCCGTCGAGCGGTATGGCAAGCTTGATATTGCCTTCAACAACGCCGGCACACTGGGCGAAGCCGGACCAAGCACAGGTGTATCCGAGGCTGGTTGGAACGATGCCATCGCGATCAACCTCACCGGCTCGTTCCTCGGCGCGAAACACCAGATCGGCGAAATGGTCAAACATGGGAGCGGTTCGGTTATCTTCACCTCGACCTTTGTCGGCTACAGTTTTGCCTTTCCGGGCGTTGCCGCCTATGCGGCGAGCAAAGCCGGGCTAATAGGGCTGACGCAGGCGCTTGCTGCTGAATTCGGTCCACAGGGGATACGGGTTAATGCCATTCTGCCGGGTGCAGTCGATACGGATATGTACCGTGAAATGAACGATACGTCGGAAAAGCAGGGATTCATCACCAATTTGCATGCCTTGAAGCGGGTTGCCACGACGGAAGAACTGGCACGCTCGGTACTGTATCTCGCATCGGACGACGCATCATTTGTAACGGGAACGGCGTCCCTGGTGGATGGGGGCGTTTCAATTACCCGGACCTGATCAGAAAGGGGGCCTGTGGCCCCCTTGTTTTATTGAGTTGCTATTGTCCAGATCAGGGTGGTGTGACGATCATCCAGGTAAAGACGTAGGCCTGCAGCATCACCAGAACACCTACAAGGCGTTGTTCCAAGGTCAGGCAGCCCAACTTCGGCGGCAGTGTTACAGTAACGTACTTGTTTCTCTGTACGCTGCCGGACAATGCTTGCCGGACAAAATGTCCGCTGACTTCAGCGCGCGCCGCCCACATATTGAAAGCTGACCCGGTGCCAAGCTGATCGCCTTTGCCTGCAGCCCATGAACAATTGAAATCCAAGTTGCTCGCACTCGCCAGCCGATCAAGCAGAAATGGCCTTTTTAAACGGGGAGTACAATCATGAAGGCAAAACTGTTCGCACTTATCACCTGTACGATATTGTTCATTGCGTCGACTGTGCATCATAGCGCCGCCGATGCCATTACCGAGCAGGAAGCGCATTCCATAGGCCTGGACGCCTATGTGTATTTTTATCCGCTGGTGACGATGGACGTCACCCGCAAACAGGCCACCAATATCGAGGCTGGCAAGGTGATGGGCCGCGGACCGGCCAATGAATTCACCAACGTGCCGGAATTCCCGACGGCTGACATGCGCGATGTCGTTCGCGTCAATTTCGATACGCTTTATTCAGTCGCCTGGCTGGACATGACCAAGGAGCCGATGATTGTTTCGGTTCCGGACACGAACGGGCGGTTTTATCTGCTGCCAATGCTCGACATGTGGTCGGACGTCTTTGCCTCACCCGGCTGGCGGACGACAGGCACCGCCAAAGCCGATTTTGCTATCGTTCCGCCAAAGTGGGAGGGCGGAGGATTACCCGAGGGAACGCAGCGTATAGACGCGCCGACACCCTTCGTCTGGATAATCGGGCGCACCAAGACCGACGGCCCACCGGACTATGATGCGGTCCACAAGATACAGGCCGGCTACAAGGTAACGCCGCTGTCGCAATGGGGCAAAACGCCGGAGCCGGTCAAAGTCACGATCGACCCGGCAGTTGACATGAAGACATCGCCGAAGACCACTGTGGACGGAATGTCGGCCGGTGAATTTTTCGCGCGAGCCGCAGAGATCCTGAAAATCAATCCGCCCCACCTGACCGATCAGCCCATCATCGCCCAGATGAGACGGATCGGCATAGAGCCTGGTCAGAGCTTCGACATTACCAAGCTCGATCCCGCCGTCGCCAAGGCGCTCGAAGGTGTGCCGGCGGAGGCGAACAAACTGATGGAATGGAAGATGGCGACCCTGGCCCGGGTCGCGAACAATTGGTCGATGAATACCGACACGATGGGTGTCTACGGCAATTACTATCTGAAGCGTGCCATTGTCGCGCAGGTGGGGCTCGGCGCCAATCTTCCTGAAGACGCCGTCTACCCGCTCAATCTCGGCGACGAAAAGGGCAACCCGCTGAACGGAGCGAACAATTACACAATTCATTTCGATAAGGCGTCGCTGCCGCCAGTCAAGGCGTTCTGGTCCATTACGCTTTATGATCCTCAGGGCTTCCAGGTTGCCAACAGCATCAATCGGTTCGCCGTGAGCAGTTGGATGCCGTTTGAGTACAATGCCGATGGTTCGCTTGATATCCACTTCCAGGAAAAGAGCCCCGGCAAGGATAAGGAGGCCAACTGGCTGCCTGCACCGGCGGGACCGTTCAACCTGACCATGCGGCTCTATGGGCCGGAAATGGACGCGCTGACAGGGAAATGGAATCCGCCCCCGGTGGTGATGGTTCCGGTGCTTCAACAGGTCATTGCGCAATAGCGCGAAGGTTCTGCTATTAGTCTGGCATGAGTTACGTCCAGCGCATTTTTCGTGATATCCCCGGTCTGTGGCCGGCACTCATGCGCGAGTTGCGCTCGATACATCATCCTGGGCCACGCATGATCGACGAGTTCGAGTGCGTGGTATCGGTCTTGCTCGCGATCGTCTTTGCCCATGCTCTTGGGGCGCAGAATGTCGGCTGGGCGGCTTTCAGCGGCTATATGGTCATGCGTTCGCATGTGTCGCAGAGCCTGATGCGCGGGAGTCTGCGTTTGGTCGGGACTGCAGCTGGCGCCGGCGTGGCGCTGCTGGTCGCACCGATGGCCCTTAAGTCACCTGCGGTAATGAGCGTCGCGCTCGCTGTGTTCGGCGGCGTCACCCTCTATTTCGCGCTGGTTGGCCGGCGCAGTTATGCCTGGTTGTTCACCGGGCTCACATTCTGCATGATCGTCATCGAAGGGATGAAACATCCAACGGAGAGCGTGCTGCCCTTTGCGCAGTCGCGCCTCCTTGAGATCGTGGCGGGCACTGTCGCTTGCATTCTGGTGAGTGCCGCCTCGACATTTCTCGTTCGGCGCAGGTTGAATGTGCAAGGCGGTGAAACTGCGGTGCAGACCGCAGTACGGCATTCGTCCCTCTGGCATTCGGGTGCAGTCAGGCATTCGGTCGAGGCCGCGATCGCTCTGGCGTTCATTCCATGGATATGGGCGTGGCTGGGCATCACTTCGCTAGCGCAATCAAGTGTGACAATCATGGCGGTAATGATGATTCCGGTGGCGAGCCTTGGCGCAGACCCGCTCAATCCAGTGACCTCCAAGCTGGTGTTGCGCTTCGTCGGCTGCAGTGCCGGCGGCCTGTTGGCCATCGCAATTCTTTTCGGAAGTCATCACTCACCGGTTCTCATGACGCTGGCCGTATGCCTCGGCGTGCTGGTGGGACGGCATATCGAAAACGGCAATGCGGCAACCAGCTATATCGGCACGCAGTTCGTTCTGGCCTTCCTCGTGGTGCTGGTGCCGGACAGCTATTCGAATGCCGTCGTCGATCCAGGTATTGACCGCCTGGCGGGCATCCTGATCGGCATTGTCATTCTTGAACCGGTATTGATCCTGTCGCACTTTGTGCTCGGTCGCGACTCCCGGAAAGTCCAAACACCGCCAAGCCATGAACCAACGGAATGATCGTGTCGAACGACCTCTCGATATGCTTAGCCCGGTTGTACCGCACCATGTGAAACATCGAAGAACTGGGCCCGTCCTTCGAGGCTTCTGAACAACGCCTTGTCCGTACCGGTCATGACAGCCTGGCCGCCAAGTTCTTCTATGATGTCAAATAGCGCCGCCCTTCGGCCCTCATCCAGATGCGCGGCGATCTCGTCCAGAAGCAGGATTGGTGCCATGCCGGCAAGTTCGCCCGTCAACCGCGCATGGGAGAGAATGAGACCGATGAGCAATGCCTTCTGCTCGCCGGTCGAACAGAGTTCAGCCGGCATTGCCTTTGGCCGATGGCGGACGAGCAGGTCGGAGCGATGCGGGCCATCGAGCGTGCGCCCCGCGGCACGATCACGGCTCCGTCCGTCATGCAGCGCACGGCGGAACGTTTCTTCGACATCGGTTGCCGCTTCGATACCGATACGCTGTTCGAGTTCGCCTTCGAGCAGGCAATCCGCCTTGGGGAAGGGGGTGTTATCGGGCAAGCGCTCGATCATGCCATTGATCAGGCGCATGAGCTCGGCTCGCGCCGCAGCAATAGCGATGCCCAGTTCGGCCATCGGCGTCTCGATCGCATCGAGCCAGGCATCGTTGCCGCGCTCTTCCGTAAGCAGGCGGTTACGGCTGCGCATTGCTTTCTCGTAGTCGAGGACGCGCCTGCCGTGTGCAGGGTCAATGGCGAGGACCATACGGTCGAGGAAGCGGCGGCGATCAGCGGCAGGGCCTGTGAACAACCCGTCCATGGCTGGAACCAGCCAGAGTATGCGGGAGTATTCCAGGAGTTCGTCGGCGCCCGCCGCCGTTACGCCATTGATGCGGACGCGCCGCGCGTTGTCCCCGGACGCATTACCGGCAAGCCCCGTGCCGACATCGACGGTGCCCTCGGCTGTTTCGATGGCGGCGTGAATGGCAAAGCCGTCGGCCGCATCGTTGCGGGTGACGTCGGTATAGGTTGCGCGGCGCAGACCCCGACCCGGCGACAGGAACGAAATCGCCTCGAGCAAATTGGTCTTGCCCGCACCGTTCTCGCCGGTCAGCACCACATGCGAAGGCGCCAGCCGCAGCGACAGGTTTTCATAATTGCGGAAATTGGCAAGCTTCAGCCGGCTGATCGAAACGCGGGCCGGTTTGCCCGCGTCCGTATTCGGATCATCGGTCATGTGAGTTTGACGCTAATGTCGTCAAACCCGCATGGGCATGAGCACATAAAGCGCATTCTCGTCGCCCGTATCACGCACCAGCGTCGGCGAACCTGCATCGGCCAGCATGAAAATCGCCTCTGATCCCGTCAACTGGGCCGTAATATCGAGCAAATACTTCGCATTGAAGCCGATCTCGATCGGATCTGAATCATAGTCCGCGGCAAGCTCGTCCGTGGCACTGCCGGAATCAGGATTGTTGACGGTGAGTGTCAATTGGCCATCGGCGATGGTCAGCTTGACGGCGCGGCCGCGCTCGCTCGAAATCGTCGAGACGCGATCGACAGCGGAAGCAAAGCTTTGGCGGTCGATCGTCAGCTTCTTGTCATTGCCGGAGGGAATGACGCGCTGGTAATCAGGGAAGGTGCCGTCGATCAACTTGGAGGTGAGGACGACCGAGCCAATCGTGAAGCGGATTTTGGTCTCCGAGAGTTCGACGGTCACGACGATATCCGGATCATCGACAAGTTTTTGCAGTTCAGCGACGGTCTTGCGTGGAATGATGATGCCGGGCATGCCTTCAGCACCTGACGGGGCTTCAAGCTCGGCACGGGCAAGGCGGTGGCCGTCGGTGGCAACTGCCCGCAACTTCAGCGCACCCTCGCTCTCGATCGCATGCAAATAGATACCGTTAAGGTAATAGCGCGTCTCTTCGGTGGAAATGGCGAATTGCGTACGGTCGATCAAGCCTTTCAGCGCGGTTGCTGGCATGCGGAATGTGTGCGTGAAGGAGCCGGCTGTGAGCTCGGGAAAATCCGATTGCGGCAGACACTGCAGGCGGAAACTCGACCGGCCCGAGGTAACGGCCATGGAGTTGCCGTCGGTATTGGTTGCAAGCAAGACTTCCGCTCCGTCCGGCAGCTTGCGGACGATATCGTAGAGGAGATGCGCTGGAACTGTTGTCGCGCCAGCCTGGTCCACCTGCGCCGCCGTCGCTTCCGTCACTTCGAGATCAAGGTCGGTGGCCTTGAGGGCGAGGCTGGCGCCATCGGCGTTCAACAGAACATTCGACAGGATCGGAATGGTGTTACGCCGTTCGACCACACGATGCACATGGTTGAGCGACTTCAGAAGATTGGAACGTTCAAGAGTTACACGCATGATAAACCGGTCTCGCTGACTTCAATTCCAGCCAAAGCACCGCGGGTTTGCCGCACTTTTCTGGTGAGGGAAACGCAATTTTCCCAAGGTCAGGCAAATTGGCAGATATTTACCGCAAAAAGCAAGTCTGCGGCTGGCATCAGCGTACCATACCGCAGGCTTTCTGTTGATAAACTATTGCGCTTGGTCGTTGATCAAACGCTTGAGCAACTCCAGCTCTTGCGACAATTTCTGGTCCTTGCCGACGATATCCTCGATCTTGCGGACCGCGTGGAGAACCGTGGTATGATCGCGGCCACCAAAGCGGCGGCCAATTTCCGGCAGCGAGCGGGGTGTCAGCGTTTTGGCGAGATACATAGCGATTTGACGAGGTTTGACGATCGTGCGCGTGCGCCGGTTCGATAGAAGATCCTGCTTTGACACGTTGTAGTGCCGAGCAACGATCCGCTGGATCTCCTCGATGCGGATACGCTTGGCTTCGCCGCCGCGCATCAGATGGCTCAACAGCTCATCGACGCGATCGACCGAGAGATTAGGCTCGAATGTCTGGCGGAAGAGAAGCTGATTGAATGCTCCTTCGAGTTCACGGCCGCTGCCGGTGACGGACTGGGCAACGTGATCAAGAATTTCCGGCGAGATGTCGAGCGAATGGTCTTCCGTTTGAGCGGCGACAAGGCGGCGCTTCAGTATTTCGAGGCGCATCGCATAGTCCGGCGAGATCATCTCAAGCGCGACACCGCCTTGGAGCCGCGAACGAACGCGTGGATCAAGCGATTCCAATTCCGACGGGGGGCGATCCGCAGCCACTACGACCTGCTTGGCGCTGTCGAGCAGCGTATTGATCAGATGGCAGAATTCATGCTGGATCGACTTGCCCTGCAGAAACTGCATGTCGTCGATGATCAGTAGATCGATGTCGCGGAGCTGTTCCTTGAACGATAATGCGTTGTTGTCGCGGATGGCGGTTGCAAAGCGCCACATGAAATATTCGGCGGTGAGATAGACGACACGGGCACGCTCCGGACGCTTTAACGCTTCAGCGGCAATTGCTTGCAAGAGGTGCGTCTTGCCGAGACCGACAGAGGCGTGAATGAACAGCGGATTGAAGCGGACAGCACTGGCGCCTGCGTCAGCAATCGTGCGCGCAGCAGCAAGCGCAACGCGGTTGGGCGTGCCATCGACAAAGGTGTCGAATGTATAGCGCGGGTCGAGCGGCGAACCGAAGACGGAATTCTGGGCGCGGTCGACAAAATGCGTAGGCGCTTTCTTGTCCTGCGTGGTGTTGCCAACTGGAAAGACGGGCTTTTCGCGAAGGAGGGCACGGCTGTCGACGCGCACCGTGGTTTCCGTATCGCAAGCCGGGCGGGTGGCGCGGCTGGCGCTGCGGAAAACGATCTCAACCTTGAGCGTCTGCTCATCTTCTTCACGCCAGAGTGCAGTGATCATGTCGCAGTAATGATTGTTGATCCAGGAACGCAGGAAGGCGGTCGGAACCGACAGGCGAACGATACTCTTTGATGTCTCATCTAGTTTCAGGCGGCCGAACCAGCTCGAATAAACCTCGCTTCCGAGTTTCGCTTTCAGCTTGAGCTTGACGCGCTCAAAAATCAGCTCCCCCTGGTTACCGGCCGTGTCCATATTATCCCCTTCCATATGGAGCGGGACCATGGCTGCCTTTGAGCCGTTCTCCATTATTCCGCTGGTCATCGTCATCGCCTCATCCTGATATTGTCGTTCGGGTCTCGTTCACGCCCGTGTTTTGCAAATGAATTCCAGCCAACCGCCCCAGTGGTCAGCCCGAACAGTCTAGAAAAGCTAAAAGGTAGAGGTATTGGCGATAACGCAGTGCCGGACTAAACAAATGTGGTCCAGAATATTCATAACTACCACGCTCGCATCCCTCTCAGTTTAGGCGCAGTAAGACTCCCGCCCGGCTCTCGCCAGCGTCGTCGACTCGCTCTTTTTTTGAAACAACTCAAATCGCAAGATTTGAGTACTGACAAAATCTACTCGTCACGCAAACGATAACATCTGCGCCCGACCCTACATTTACTAAGCCTGTTAAATGGGTTTTTGCCCACCCCTTCGATGTCTGGACCTTACAAAAACCTTTGCAGGAAGGGCAAGTGCGCCCCAAGGGTTTTTTGATGAATTAAAGGTTAACGATTTTGCTTTTTTTTTAACAGTCTTTGAGACAAAGAGGAAAAATCGTTCTGATTCAAAGCCTTTTTTGGGCTGTACATTTTGTTGCAGTGCGGACTCATGTTGGCAAAAAAAAATATTAAATTATCGCTTGACAGAGGCTGAGGCGGGAGATTCTCCCCGCCTGCTACACGTCATAACGACTACCTTCTATAACCCATTGAAAACAAAGGTAAATTGATGGTTGACGCTTTTTGTCCTAGCGAGTTTGTGACCGCCATATGTCATGGTTTTGATAAGCCACGATCTTTTCCTTGGGAAACGAATTTATTCCCACAGAATCACTCAAAACAAAAAACCCGGCTAACGAGCAGCCGGGTCTTCATATATAAAAATGACACGTTTGATCAGGCTGACATGCTCTTCAGGCGAGCCGACAGGCGGGACACCTTGCGCGAAGCGGTATTCTTGTGAAAGACACCCTTCGATGCAGCACGCATCACTTCCGGTTCAACCGCCTTGAAGGCGATGGAAGCGGCTGCCTGATCACCGCTTGCTACCGCATCTTCGAACTTGCGAAGGAAGGTGCGCACGCGGGAGCGGCGGGACTTGTTGACTTCGGTGCGGGCTTCGATCTTGCGCGCCGCTTTTTTGGCCGAAGGAGTGTTGGCCATGTTGCCTCTCTTTTCTGTCAGCTAATCGGCAGCGTTAAAGCGGCCGTCACAAAATAATAGGGCGGCCAAGAGGCCACCGAACGTTGTCGGGCTTATAGATGACGTTTGCTTTTGCGTCAACTTGGAATCTACGCGATTTTGCCCCTCACCGGTTTTTGAAATCCGGCGTGCGCTTTTCCGCAAAGGCATTCATTCCCTCGCGTTGATCCTCAAGCGCGAACATGGAATGGAACACACGCCGTTCGAACCTCAAGCCTTCTGCGAGCGTGGTTTCATAGGCACGGTTAATGGTCTCCTTGGTCATCATGACGACGGGCAAGGAGAAAGATGCAATTTTCCCCGCGGCCTTCATGGCTTCGTCGATCAGTTCACCGGCGGGCACCACGCGCGAGACCAACCCGCTGCGTTCCGCCTCGGTAGCATCCATCATGCGCCCGGTCAGGCACATGTCCATGGATTTCGACTTGCCAACGAAGCGGGTAAGCCGCTGCGACCCACCCATGCCAGGCATGACGCCGAGTGTGATTTCCGGCTGGCCGAATTTTGCGTTATCGGCGGCAATAATGAAGTCGCACATCATGGCGAGCTCGCAGCCGCCCCCGAGCGCATAGCCGGCGACGGCGGCGATCAGTGGCTTGCGCAACCGCGTCACCCGCTCCCATTCGCTGAAATAGTCGCCAAGATAGGCATCGGCGAACTCCAGTGTTTGCATCTCCTTGATATCAGCACCCGCTGCAAAGGCCTTTTCCGAACCGGTGAGCACTATGGCGCCGATGGTATTGTCCTTGTCAAAAGCCTCAAGCGCTTCGGCAAGTTCGGCCAATAACGCTGAGTTCAAGGCATTGAGCGCTTTGGGGCGATTGAGTTGAATGAAGCCGACCTTTTCGCGCGTCTCGACGATGATATTTTCGTAAGTCATCCGAACTCCTCCAAATCATTGCTGACAGACGGGACAATAAAACGTTGAACGCCCACTCTGAACCATGCGCGCCACCGTGCCATGGCAGCCCTTGCGCGGGCAAGGCTGACCTTCGCGGTCATAGACGGAAAAGGAATGCTGGAAGTAGCCGAGCGCGCCGTCGGCTTGCCGATAATCTTTGAGGCTCGATCCACCCGCCTTGATCGCGTCGCCGATGACAGAGCGAATCGAAGTGGCAAGACGTCTGGACATGTCCGTGGCGATGCCGTTCTCGCCTGATATGCTCCCGGCCATACGCGATGGCGAAAGTTCAGCCCGCCATAGCGCTTCGCACACATATATATTGCCGAGACCGGCTATGAGCTTCTGATCGAGCAGTGCGGCTTTCAATGGAGCGGCCTTGTTTGCAAACAACTTCGCCAGAAGCGACCCGTCCAGACGGTTGCCTGTAGGTTCGGTGCCGAGATCCTTGATTAGTGGATGCGCATTGAGCTTGCCGGGTTCGGAGAACAACATAAACCCGAAGCGTCGCGGGTCGTTGTAGATGATGCGTCGCTTGCCGTCTTTCGTGTCCAGATGTAGCACGACATGATCGTGTGCAACGCTTTTCGATCGGTCATGATGAAAGGCACCGGGCATATCACTACCGTCCTCGTGTTCGATACGGTAGGAGCCGGACATGCCGAGATGGCTGATCAGGCCAAGACCGTCATCGAGATGCGCGATCAGATATTTGGCGCGTCGTTCGAGCGCCACGATGTGACGACCTGTCAGCCGCTTGGCAAACTGTTCGGGGAAAGGAAAGCGCAGATCGGGACGATTTTGATCGACGGCAAGGATCGTCGAGCCCTCCATGACCGGCTGCAGGCCGCGTTTGACGGTCTCAACTTCTGGTAGCTCAGGCATCTGGAGAGAGGTCTCCGGTTCCCTTCAGGAAACTCTTGCCATGCAAGCCCGGCGCGATACCGAGATGGGCGGCGACCGTTTCTCCAATATCGGCGAAGGTCGGGCGAATGCCGAATGAGGCGTGGGGAAGGTCTGGACCGTAGCAGAGGACAGGCACACGTTCGCGCGTATGATCAGTTCCCTTATAGGTCGGGTCGCAGCCGTGATCTGCAGTGAGAACCATAAGATCGCCCTGACGCAGTTTGGCCAATGCCTCAGGCAGCCGCCGGTCGAAGGCTTCCAGCGCTGCCGCGTACCCGGGTACGTCACGTCTATGGCCATAGAGCATGTCGAAATCGACGAAATTGGTGAAGACCAGATCGCCGTCCTGTGCGTCGTCCATGGCGACCAGCGTTTCATCGAAGAGCGCCATATTGCCATTGGCCTTGCGCACCTGGCCAACGCCCCGATGAGCATAGATATCACCGATCTTGCCGATGGCGATCACCATGCGGCCCGCGTCTGTCAGCCGGTCCAGCAATGTCGGCTCCGGCGGCGGGACAGAATAATCGCGGCGATTGCCGGTCCGCGTGAAGGTTGCCCGGGTGTCCCCGATAAAAGGCCTTGCGATGACGCGGCCAATATTGAGCGGATCGACAAGCTCGCGAAGAATAGCGCAGAGTTCATAGAGCCGGTCCAAACCGAAATGCACCTCATGCGCGGCAACCTGGATGACGGAATCGGTCGACGTGTAGAATATGGGCTTGCCTGTGCGGATATGCTCCTCACCATATTCATCGATGATGTCCGTCCCGGATGCGTGTTTGTTGCCGAGGATGCCAGGTATCTGTGCACGTTGCATGGCATCTGCTACGAGACTGTCGGGAAATGTCGGAATTTTCTGGGGGAAATAGCCCCAGTTGAACGTAACCGGCACGCCGGCAATCTCCCAATGGCCGGACGGCGTGTCCTTGCCTCTGGATACTTCTTCCGCTGCACCCCATAGTGCGGACGGAGCGAGCGGCTCCGAAGGGAACGGTAGATCTGACGCGAGATTGGCGGCGTGGAAGAGACCGAGTGCCTTCAGGTTCGGCAGGTGGAGTGGACCGGAACGCAGTCCGGCTCGATCGCCGGCCCCGGCTGCGCAGGCTTCGACAATATGACCGAATGTATTTGAACCTTCATCCCCGAACGCCTTTGCATCTGGCGCCCCGCCGATACCAAAGGAATCGAGTACAAAAAGGAAAGCGCGAGACATGCCTCACTCCGATAGGGTTGTTCCCCACAGATAGGTGAAACTTTGCGCAATGACAAATGTCTGCGATTAGCAGTCCGAACAGGCGACTGATGCTACCCTGCCGCACGCGTCCGTAGGCGGTCTTGGGCATGGTTATTCCGATCGCCGACGTGCCGTTTGCTGTCGTGATCACATTCTTCATATAGAAGGCCATGAGCGGCACATAGCCTATCGACATCTCGACCCGGATCACCGACGTACTCGGGATCAGCAGATTTGGATCAAGAGCTACTGCACTTCCGGCCACATAAGGTTTCGAGTAGATCAGATTGACCTTGCGCCTCGACCACGCAACTGTCGCCACACTGGCTGCAGATATGTCGATGGCGGTGATGGTGATCTGCGGCGTGTCGCGCGTATAGGGCAGAAGCGTCGCCGTTCCGATATCCATGATATCCTTGATATCCGCCTTGGTGATGGTCTGTTGCTGAGTAACCAGATCTGCGACCATGCTGGTGGCACGGCCGAGGTTTTTGTTGAGATCAAGTCCCGCAGTAGCCTCCACGCTACCCATATAGAGCGCGATCATGACAGGCGCGATCAGTGCGAACTCCAGCGCCGCGACACCGCGCCGATCGCGGAGAAAGCTCCGCATCCATTTCAGCAACGAGACTGCGGTCGGTTTTTGTTTGTTATAGGCTTCCATGCGTCACACTTTCGGAAGAATGAAAGGAATGCTTGTTTGAAGGTGCCGGTTCAGAGATAGGGTTCGTTTCTCCAGGTCGCGGACGAGAAAAGCAGTATCTTTCCTGTTCCGTCGATGGTGGCGATGCGAGGTTTCATAAGATCGGTAAAAATCGGCCAGCGATAAAAGACCCGCAGCTGGTTGATGGTGCTGGCGCCGCCCGGTGCGCTCTTGAATCCAGTCGAATTGACATCGCCACCTGTCTTGAGCGGGATCGTTTTCGGAACGAGGGCGAAGGTGGTGTAGGTGCGCAAATCCACAACCAGGTCGGGACAGTTCGTCGCCGGCATCAGCAGTCTGGTGCAAACCATTTGCTTCAGCTGAGTCAGATTGAGGGTCTTGATCTCACCGGTGCGTAACTGGCGTGCAATATCGTCCGTTGCGTTCGCCATGACCTGCTGGGCTGTAAAACTCAGGCTCACCTCGATCACAGCGAAGATCAGCAGGAAGAAGGGCAACGCTATCATCGCGAATTCGATTGCAACCGTACCACGCTTGTTGGCGAAGAACCGCGCCGCGGTAGACCGGCGCGTGCTCTTCGGCCGATCAGTTGCTTCGGCAGCGTGTCGAGTGCCAAAGAGTTTATGGATTTTCCCGAACATAGTTTCCCCGCGCAATTAGCCCGAAGGAACTCTTACACATCAGATATTAGAATCTCGTTTGGGGACAACGGCAAATTGCTGGCAATGGATTTACTTTTTCTCAACCCTATCCCGCGCTGACCCTAGTTCGGCGCCGCCGCCAATTTGTGAGTCTGATGCCTTCTCGGCCTCGGTTTTCTGCGCGGTTTCGCAATAGGGTGTGCACGAAAGCGTCTGGACATAGGCCCGGCGATAGACGCGGGTCGTATTGGCGACGCTGCGGCTGACCATGACCTGGTCATCGACGATAGCAGCGCCGTCCGCATCGATGATGACGATATTGGTGATGCCAAAACCCTTGCCTGTCAGAACGACCGTACGCGAATCCTTGACCACCGCATCGGCGATTTCCGGGTCTCCAACGACCACCGTATCGGCTGGACGGGCGAGTTTGAGGATTCTTGCCTGGTTCATCACGATGTGGATGCCGGTATCGGCCTGCGTTGCCGGCGCAACCGACAAAACTGCAGCCAGGGTCAGCGCCGTTGTGAGGACACAGGAACGGATGCTTCGGCTTCTGACGTGAACCATAGGATAGCCCTTCGAAAATTGTTCGGTTAACCATGGCGGGGATTGGTGAAGGAAAGCTTAAATCTTCAAATAGATAATGAAAGTATATGCGAGGCAGCCGTTCCGCTGCGCCTTCGCCGACGAGACTCGCCAAGGCGGTTAAATTTGTAGAAACAGTATAGTTAGAATTTATACCAAATCGGATCGGTATTTTTCATCCTCTGGTGACGTGATTTAAGGTTTCATGGTGGTTTACATTTTCGTAACGGTATTTCTTAAGCCGAATGCAATGAGCGGCACCTACTTTCCATGAGTATTCAGTGACGCCAGAGGCATGAGCGTGAGTTCGACATGAAGCGACCCGTAAAGATCATCTTCGACGTCTTCGCCGATTTTCTGCGCGATAGATCGGGCACGACAGCCATCGAATACACGTTGATCGCTTCGATCATCAGCATAGGCATTATGGTTGGTGCAGGTACGCTCGGCACATCGTTGAAGGATCTGTACGCGAGTTTCACCAATGACGTGACGGAAGCCGCCAACAAATGACCCGACAGGAATCGATCACTTTTTCGCCGGAACACAACCATGGTTGAAGCAGCTATACTCGTCATCTTTCCGTTTGCCATGGTGTTTGCCGCCACGTCGGACCTGTTGTCCATGACGATACAGAACAGGGTTCCAATTATTCTGATTGTATCCTTCATGATCATTGCGCCTTTGACCGGTATGGCCTGGGATGTCTATGGGATGCACTTTGTTGCGGCTGTGACAGTGCTTGCAGCCACTTTTGCCTTGTTTGCCACCGGAACAATGGGTGGCGGGGACGCGAAGCTCATGGCCGCCACGGCACTCTGGTTGGGCTGGAATTTGGAACTGGTGCAGTACCTGGTAACGCTATCGCTGTTTGGCGGAATGTTGACGATGTTGATCCTGCATTACCGCGGCTCGTTTGTTGCGCGGGTCTATACGGAGCGATTTGAATTCATGCGCCGCCTCGCACAAAAAGGCGAAGGCGTGCCCTATGGAATAGCGCTCGGATTGGCCGGACTGCTGGCCTTTCCGTCGTCACCCCTCGGCCTTTGGGTTATCGATCGTCTTGCTCATAGTTGAGTAATGTTTGGGGATTTGATCCCGAAGCGCAGTTTCCGGGCAAGCAATAGCTTAAATAGTAAACGTTAAGCGCCGTTAATCATACTTTTAAGCAATACGTTAACCTTAATTACACGATTAACACGTCAATGTGCGACCAAAGTATCTAAGACGAAAGTCTAGTGGGGCACATCAATGCAAAAAGCTCGTCTTGTCATATTGGTCGTAGCGGTCGCTGCTGCGGGTGCGGCTGGCTACATCGCCACGCACATGAAGCCCAATGTTACGGTTGTCGCCGACGCCGGTCCGCAGATCAAGTTGCAGGACGTTCTGGTCGCCACCGAAAATCTCGGCGTCGGAGCCGAAGTGCAAGGGCAGATGCGTTGGCAGCAATGGCCAGAGGACGCCGTCGCTGACGGATACATCAAGCGTTCCGAACGACCCAATGCGGAAGAAGAACTGAAAGGTTCAACAGTCCGCCTGCAGATTTTCCCCGGAGAGCCGATCCGTGAAGCCAAATTGATCGGCAAGGGCCAGAGCTTCATGTCCGCACAGCTCCCGGCAGGCATGCGCGCCGTTGCGACGCAGATTGCAGCCGAGACCAGCGCTGGCGGGTTTATCCTGCCGGATGATTATGTCGATGTGATCATGATCCGGCAGATGGAAGGCGAGCAGAAGCAGTACGCGACTGAAACCATTCTGAGCAACATTCGCGTGTTGGCGATCGACCAGACAATTCAGGAGGACGAAAAGGGTGACAAGACCAAGGTTGGTTCCACCGCCACGCTCGAACTCACGCCGGAGCAAGCCGAAATCCTGACGGTCGCCCAGCAGATGGCTGCTCGCCTGTCGCTGGTTCTGCGCTCCGTACAGGATGCGCAGGAACAGACGGGACCCGGCGCCGAATATCTCGTCAACTCACCCGGCAGGGCAGGCAACGTGAAGTTGATCAAGTCCGGCACCGTGACCGAAATCCTGGGGCGGAAATAATAAAATGGGAAGCGAGACAAAGATGTTCAAATACGGTTTCCGGCGCCCATCGATAGCAATGGCTTTCGCCCTCGGCTGCACTCTCGCGGTTCCTGCAATACAAAGCACGGCGATTGCCGAAAGCAATGTCGTGAGGCTCAACCAGGGCCAGGGCATGAACAAGCGCATCAATCTTGGCCTGAACAAATCCCTGGTCGTCGATCTTCCAGCGGACGCCTATGATATCCTCGTGGCCAATCCGAGCGTTGCCGATGCCGTGACCCGCACGGCACGCCGCATTTATCTCTTTGGCAAGCAGGTCGGGCAAACGAATATTTTCGTTTTTGGACCGAATGGCGAGCAGCTGGCAAGCTTCGATCTGATGATCGAACGTGATGTCGCCGGTCTCGAAGACGCTTTAAAAAAATATATTCCGGACTCGAACATCAAAGTCGAGCTGATGAATGACAACGTCATTCTGACAGGATCGGTGCAGACGCCGCTCGATGCGAAGAGAGCAACCGATCTCGCCACATTGCTTGTTTCAGGCGGTGAGGCGACGACGGGACAATATCAGCAGACTGCTGTCAGCGGCGGGGCCGGTGGCACCAGCGTCGTCATCGGCGATCAGGACGAGGCGCGTCAGAAGAGCAAGATCGTGAACCTCATTCAAATCGCGGGTGAAGATCAGGTCACGCTGAAGGTGACAGTGGCCGAAGTCAGCCGGACGGTGATGAAACAGCTCGGCGTCAATTTGATTGCGTCCAGCAACAGCGGCAACGGAATAAGCTTTGCCAGCGAAAACCTCACAGGCTTGGGGACGCCTCTCTCCAATTCACATCTCGGTGCAATCGGTTCGATCGGAAACACCACGATTGCTGCGTATCTGAATGCAATGGAACTGGCTGGTGTCATGAAGACATTGGCCGAACCCTCCCTGACAGCAATTTCCGGCGAGAAGGCAACGTTCAAGGTAGGCGGCGAATACAATATCTTCACGGGTCAGCAAGTCACCGAAGACGAAAACGGCAACTCGGTTACCACGGACCACAAGACCGTAGAGTACGGCATTGGTCTTGAGTTCGTGCCGGTCGTTCTCTCTCCGGGCCGGATCAGCCTCAAAGTTCGCACGTCCGTTTCCGAGCCTACCCTGGAAGGCTCACTCAAAGCGCCGGGTGTTACCGGCCGGGGAGCACCGAACATCCTCTCCATACGCAAGCGTCTTGCAGATACCACGGTCGAATTGCCATCGGGCGGATCGATGATGATTGCCGGCTTGATGCGTGACGACACGCGGCAAGCCATTTCCGGCCTCCCGGGCCTCTCGAAGGTGCCGATCCTCGGTACATTGTTCCGCAGTCGCGATTTCGTCAGGAACGAAAGCGAACTCGTGATCATCATCACGCCATACCTCGTCCGCCCGGTCGCACGCACCGCGCTGGCACGCCCTGACGACAATCTCAACGCAGCCAGCGATGCTGCCGGTATTTTCCTCGGCAAGGTCAATCGCGTCTACGGCACCAAGGAAGCAAGTCTGCCTGCAGGCCGCTACGAAGGCACCGTCGGGTACATCTACAAATGAACGAGGAACGGATCATGTCGAACGTGAACAAAAAACTCCGCATGAAGCCGGTCCTGGCATTGCTGGCCGTAACCCTGCTTGCAGGATGCGCCCAGCAACGCGATGTGACGGGAAGCATTCCGGATGATTACCGGACCAATCATCCGATCGTCATTTCAGAAAAAGAGCAGGTCGCCGATATACCGGTCGGCCACGCCGATACAAAACTTTCGATCACCCAGCGTAGCATTGTCGATCATGCTGCAGCCAATTACCGGGCAAACGGATCCGGTGTTATCCACATTCTCATTCCCGACGGTTCGCCCAATGAACGTGCTGCAGCGAGGTTGCGCGGGGATATCGCCGCGACGTTGCGGAGGAATGGCGTGAAGCCATTCAATATCTCCAGCGAACGTTATCGGGCTGGTCCAGAAGAATCCGCTCCGATCAGGCTGTCCTTTTCGGCCATGACAGCATCGACCAATACGTGCGGCCAATGGCCAAAGGACCTTCTCGAAACAGCCGAGAACAAACACTACGCCAATTTCGGTTGCGCAAGTCAAAATAACTTTGCTGCACAACTCGCCAATCCGGCCGATTTGCTCGGACCGCGCGCAACGTCTCCGATCGATGCGGAACGGCGAATTGTCATAATCGATGACTACCGGAATGCCCCCACGCCCGTATCATCCTCGGCACAGGAAGTTGAGTACTAAGCTGGACTTGAGCAACCAACTCTCTTTGAAAAGCGGAATGCTAAAATGAGTCAAGTGGCCTTCGAAACAGAAAACCAGCCTGGCGGCGAGCGATCACCGGGTATAGGCTTGCACGCGCACCGGCCGATACCCCGCATATCGATTCAGGCATTTTGCGAAAGCGATGGCGTTGCGAAGCAGATAGCTCGTGCCAGCGAAGACAGGCGCATGGCCAAAACCCACGTTCAGGTTCACATGGGTGGCGTAGATACTGCCGTTGAACTGTTCCAGACTGTGCCGACACCCAATCTCATTCTGCTTGAGACGTCGGCGGCCCCGCGCGACATGCTGCAAAATCTCACAGCTCTATCCGAGGTGTGCGACCCTTCGACCAAGGTCGTGATCATCGGACATTTCAATGATGTCTGGCTCTACCGCGAGCTGATCCGCAACGGCATTTCGGAATATATGGTTGCCCCGATCGATCTGTCGGAGATTGTCGGCGTCATCGGCGGCCTGTTCGTCGATCCGGAAGCAAAGCCGCTCGGCCATTCGATTGCCTTCATCGGCGCCAAAGGCGGTGTCGGCGCCTCCACAATGGCGCACAATATTGCCTGGGCCATCTCGTCGCTCTTCAAGAATGAGGTGGTTATTGCCGACATGGATCTGCCTTATGGCACGGCGAATATCAACTTCGACCAGGACCCGGCGCAGGGAATTGCCGAAGCGGTCTTTTCGCCAGAACGCATTGATGACGTGTATCTCGACCGTCTGTTGGCACAATGCGCGGAACATCTCTCGCTGCTTGCGGCACCATCGACGCTTGATCGCGTTTTCGATTTCCGCGACGATTCCTTTGCGCACCTGATCGACGTGGCGCAAAGATCCGTTCCCCACGTCGTTCTGGACGTGCCGCACACATGGAACGGCTGGACGCGCACAACGCTGGCCCGGGCCGATGAAGTCGTTATCGTTGCATCACCAGAATTGGCAAATCTGCGCAATACAAAAAACCTGCTCGATACCCTGAAGCAACTTCGCCCCAATGACGCCCCGCCAAGACTGATCCTCAATCAGGTCGGCGTGCCCAAACGCCCTGAAATTGCCCCCCTCGATTTCTGCAGCCCGCTTGGAATTCTACCGATCGCCAAGATCCCCTTCGAGCCTGCGCTGTTCGGGAGCGCGGCGAACAATGGCCGGATGTTGGCGGAAACGGATGGGGCCAATCCCATTGTTCAAAGCATTAACGAGATCGCGCATATCCTGACTGGTCGCATGACACTGAAGCCCAAGAAGAAGCCTGGATTGTCGTCGGTACTCTCCCGGTTGAAGCGAAAGAAACAGTAAAGAGAAATCATGTTCGGTAAACGCGGTAATCCCCAATCAAGCGGGGCCGGTGGAAGCCAGGTTCAGGAGTTTCGGGCGCCAGCCCTGGAGACGGCGCTACCTCTCGGGGGAGGGGTCATCGCGCCGGCCGGACTGCCGCGGGATATATTGGAGCCCAAGCGTTCGCCCGTCGAAACGCCGAAGCCTGTCGTGCCGCTGCGCGAAAAGAACGAAGCTTATTACGATACGAAATCGCAGGTTTTCGCCGCACTGATCGACACGATCGACCTTGCGCAATTGTCGAAACTCGATCCGGAAGTGGCACGCGAAGAAATCCGCGATATCGTCAACGACATCATCGCGATCAAGAATTTCGCCATGTCGATTTCGGAGCAGGAAGAGCTGCTCGACGATATCTGCAATGACGTTTTAGGCTATGGGCCACTGGAGCCTTTACTGGCGCGCGATGACATCGCCGACATCATGGTCAATGGTGCGCGCAAGACCTACATCGAAGTGCTCGGCAAGGTACAGGAATCCGGCGTTCGTTTCCGCGACAACCAGCAGCTCCTCAACATCTGCCAGCGTATAGTCAGCCAGGTAGGAAGGCGCGTCGACGAGTCCAGTCCCATCTGCGACGCACGTCTGCCCGATGGCTCGCGTGTCAACGTTATCGCACCGCCGCTTGCGATCGACGGACCGGTCCTGACCATTCGTAAATTCAAGAAGGACAAGCTGACGCTGGACCAACTTGTCCGTTTCGGCGCCATTTCTCCTGCCGGTGCCGAGCTTCTGCAAATCATTGGCCGCGTCCGTTGCAATATCGTTATCTCCGGAGGTACCGGCTCTGGCAAGACGACTCTCCTTAACTGCTTGACCAATTATATCGACAAGGATGAGCGCATCATCACTTGCGAAGATTCTGCGGAACTTCAGCTTCAGCAGCCGCATGTGGTGCGGCTTGAAACAAGGCCGGCGAACCTCGAAGGCGAGGGCGAGGTCACCATGCGCGATCTCGTCAAGAACTGCCTTCGTATGCGCCCTGAACGGATCATCGTCGGCGAAGTGCGCGGACCTGAAGTCTTCGATCTGCTTTCTGCGATGAACACCGGCCACGATGGTTCCATGGGTACGATCCACTCGAACAGCCCGAGGGAATGTCTTAGCCGTATGGAATCCATGATTGCCATGGGTGGCTTTGCTTTGCCGCAAAAGACCGTGCGCGAAATCATCGTGGGTTCGGTGGACATTATTATTCAGGCGGCACGCCTTCGCGATGGTTCGCGGCGCATCACCCACATCACCGAGGTGATCGGCATGGAAGGCGAGGTCGTTATCACGCAGGACCTTGTCGTCTATGAAATCACAGGCGAGGACGCCAATGGCCGTCTCATCGGAAAGCACGTCTCCACGGGCATTGGCCGCCCGCACATGTGGGAGCGGGCGCGTTACTACAATGAAGACCGGCGGCTTGCCAATGCGCTCGATTCCATGGAAGCAGCGAAGCTATGATGGTGGGATCGGAGCGCAAAAATGTTCGGGCTTGATCTCGCGCAGCTTGGTTTCATCGTACTGGTTGTGCTCGCCGTCGCCGCATTGGCCTACGTATTCTTTTTTGATTCTATCGCGTGGCAGAAAAAGGCCGACGAACGACTGAAAGAGGTCAAGCTCGCCGCAACGGATAGCCTTGGCAAATTCACGATTCGCGACAAGCAGGCCGAGGCGGTCAAGCGTCGCAAGTCGGTTCACGATACATTGAAGGATCTTGAACAACGCCAGAAGCTGCGCGACAAGAATATCAAGTCGCCGCCGTTGAAAATGCTCATTCAGCAAGCGGGCATGAAGGTGACCATGCCGCGATTTTATCTCTATTCGGTTATTACAGGCATCGTGGTCACTGTGCTCGGCCTGATGTTCGGATCGCCGCTTTATCTTGCGCCGGGTTTGTTCTTGGCGGGGGCTCTTGGCCTGCCGCGTTGGTTCGTCTATTTCCGCCGCCGCCGCCGCATCAAGGCTTTCCTGAACGAGTTCCCGAATGCCATCGATGTGATTGTCCGCGCTATTCGTTCTGGTCTTCCGCTTGAACGATGGAATCCGGCTCATAGCGCACGAAGCTCAGGAGCCCGTGCGTGGGGAATTCCGCCGCATCGTCGATGCTCAACAGGTCGGTGTCAGTATCCCCGAAGGCGCTATGCGCATGTCCGAATTCATGCCCTGCTCAGAAGCCAGTTTCTTTGGCATCGTCATCCAGATCCAGGCTCAGGCGGGCGGTAATCTTTCCGAAGCCTTGGGCAATCTGTCGCGCGTCTTGCGTGATCGGAAAAAGATGGCGGCCAAGGTTCAGGCGCTGTCCATGGAAGCAAAGGCTTCGGCCTATATCATCGGCGCACTGCCATTTATCGTTGCTTTTTTGGTTTACCTGACAAGCCCGCAATACATCATGATTCTTTTCAACACCAACACCGGCAATTTCATTCTTGCTTGCGCCGGCACGTGGATGTCGATCGGCATCCTGGTGATGAAGAAGATGATCAACTTCAAATTCTAGCGAGAGATGCATGGTAAACGCCTTTGCTAAAGCCATCCAGGACCCGGCATTCATTTTCGCTATTCTGGTCGGGGTATCGATTTTTGCCACGCTCGTCACATTTCTCATGCCCATGCTGTCGGGGGCCGGGCTTAAAACGCGCATGAAATCGGTTGCTCTTGAGCGTGACCAGATCAGATCGCGCGAAAGGTCACGTCTTGCTTCGGAAAGCGATAGCAGACGCAAGAACGGCAAGTCACTGCGGCTAACGGAACGGCAAGGCGTACGCCAGTTTGTCGAAAGACTGGATCTGCAACGGGCACTCGCTGACGAAAAGACGCTCGCCGCGCTACGCATGGCCGGCTTTCGCGGACAGAATGCTCTGAATATCTTTCTGGCAGCCCGTTTTGGTCTGCCATTTATTACGCTCGCTCTCGCGATTCTTTATGTTTTCGGTTTGGGCGGCCTTGCGGATAAATCGATGCTTATTCGGTTGGCGGCGTGCTTTGCCGGCGCGTATGTTGGCTTCTATCTGCCAAATCTCTATGTGAGAAATGTTGCTGGCAAGCGAAAGCAATCCATACAAATGGCATGGCCCGATGCTCTGGACCTGTTGTTGATCTGTGTCGAGTCGGGAATGTCGATCGAAGCCGCTTTCAAAAAGGTATCGGAAGAGATCGGCGTCCAGTCGGGCGAGCTGGCTGAGGAGCTGGTCCTGACAAATGCGGAACTTTCGTTCTTGCCGGAGCGGCGCCAGGCCTATGACAATCTTGCGATCCGCACAGGTCTTGAAACCGTAAAGTCCGTGGTACAGGCGCTGGTTCAATCGGAGCGCTATGGTACGTCGATCGGCACCGCCTTGCGCGTTCTATCCGACGAGAGCCGCGAAATGCGTTTGATGGCGGCTGAAAAGAAGGCTGCAGCACTGCCGCCAAAGCTGACAGTGCCAATGATCCTCTTTCTGCTTCCCGTGTTGTTCTGCGTCATTCTTGGACCCGCTGCCATTCAAATACAGGCTCAGGGTGGCATATTCGGCCCCGCAACGCCAAAATAACTGGGGCTGGTTGGTATTCACGCTCTGACGGTCTGCAAATGGCGTTTTTCTGCGCTCCGGTACTCACGTACCTCAAAGTACGCTGCGTTCCGGTGCTCGAAAACCACCATTTTCGTCACGTCAGAGCATGAATTCAACAGCCCCTGTAGCCAATTGGCTCACGAAAAAGCCGCCTGAACTGGGCGGCTGTTTTGCTGCGTCGGATCGAAGCGATCAGCTCTTGGGCTGCTTCTTGTCTTTCAGCATGTTCCATGAATTTTGTTGCGACAACATCGACCGCAGATATTGCACATTGGTCTGCGCCTGCTGGGGCGAAAGTTCCTGTTTGGCGATATTCTCGGCTTCGTCAAAACGCCCCTGCAGCCCAACGACAAGCGCAAGGTTCTGCCGCACGCGGCTGTCAGAACCCTTCGCACTCACGGCCTGGCGCATATATTGTTCGGCAGTGGCCAATTCGCCCGAGAGGACGTAGGACATGCCCATATTGGACAGGATCGAGGCTTCGTTAGGATTGATGATCAGTGCCTGCTTGTAAAGATCACGAGCTTCGCCTGTCTTGCCCATTTGATCGAGGATGGCACCTTCGGCCGAGAGCAGTTTCCAATCCGGGTATTCCGGCGTCTGGGCGCGGCGCAGCGCGTCGAGAGCCGCGTCGAACTCACCTGTGCTGGCAAGCGCTTTGCCATAGGCGGCAAGCACCTGGCGATCTTTCGGATAGGCGATAGCAAGGCTTCGCATCACGGCGAGAGCCTGATCGCTGCGACCGGTCATGCGCAAGACAGTGGAAAAATTCAGCGCCGCAGACCTGTCCTTGGGATTTGCTTCGTAGCGCTTGCCGAGGCTGGACGACGCCTGCATCAGTTGTTCCTGGTTCATCTGATCGAAATTGCCAGCGGGAAGCGTGTCGGTGGTAGTAGCGGCCGGGGTGATCGATCCTGTCGTCGTCTTGTCGGTGGTTGTGCAGCCGGAAATTCCGGAGGCCAACGCGACAATTGCAACAGCATAAATGAAGCGGCGATTACATTGAATAATGCCAACGCTTGTCATAGTTTGCCCCATCCGCAGCACAAATCACCTGTGCGTTAACCATTTCCTTGGCTTAGAAATATTCTGTTAACCCTAACGGACGGTTAATGACCTGAGGGCGCGGTACAAAAGTACGAGCGAGAAGAGAACGTTATGGCTAGTGATATCAAAGTTGGAACAATGGCGGGCAGCAAGCCGGTCTGGTTCGTGAAAAAAGGCGAATTGGAAGATGCTGGCCTCGATAGTACTGCCCTTGCATGGGCCAAAGCCAATGGGTTTGATGGCCAGGCTGCCCGTGTTCTTGTTGTTCCAGGGGAGAACGGCGACGTTGCGGGTGCTCTGTTCGGCATTGGCAAGGACGATGTTCGGCTCGTTGCCGGCAAGCTGGCCAGTGCGTTGCCAAAAGGTGACTGGCACATTGCGAGCCCGGTCAGCGAGCCAGATCTCACTGCTTTGGCGTTTCTCCTCGGAGGTTACAAATTTACGCGCTACACGAAAAAAGATGATGCTGAAGTCACGCTTTCGACACCCAAGGGCGCCGATGAGACGGATGTGAGACGGCTCGCCAGGGCCGTCATGCTGGCACGGGATCTTATTAACACGCCGACCAACGATATGGGGCCCGTAGCGCTGGAAGCAGCGGTGCGGAACGTTGCCGAGGAACACACGGCAACGCTCAGCGTGATCAAGGGCGATGATCTATTGAAGAAGAATTTCCCCATGATCCACGCGGTAGGACGGGCAGGAAGCCAGGAACCTCGCCTGATCGATTTTGCATGGGGCAAGAAAAATGCGCCAAAGGTGACACTGGTCGGCAAAGGCGTTTGCTTCGACACAGGCGGTTTGGATATAAAGCCTTCGAGCGGCATGCTCCTGATGAAAAAGGATATGGGCGGCGCGGCCAACGTGCTGGCGCTGGCTGGACTGATCATGGATGCAAGGCTGCCGGTCAGATTGCGTGTGCTGATACCGGCGGTCGAAAATTCGATTTCCGCCAATGCGTTTCGCCCTGGAGACATATTGACCAGCCGCAAGGGCCTGACGGTCGAGATCGGAAATACCGATGCAGAAGGACGCTTGATCCTCGCGGATGCGCTTGCACTGGCCGATGACGACGAGCCAGAAATTCTCATCGACATGGCTACTCTGACCGGCGCAGCACGTGTCGCGCTGGGCCCGGATTTGCCGCCCTTCTATACGAATAATGATGGATTTGCTTCGGAGGTTGCGCATGCTGCGGACACGGTTGCTGATCCCGTCTGGCGCATGCCCCTTTGGCAACCCTATGACGCCAAACTCTCATCCCGTGTCGCCGATATCAACAATGTCACGTCCGATGGTTTTGCCGGATCGATCACCGCGGCGCTATTCCTGCAACGCTTCGTCGGCAAGGCGAAGGTCTGGGCGCATTTCGATATTTTCGGCTGGAACCCGGTGGAGAAGCCATACGCTCCGATCGGTGGCGAGGCACAGGCTATCCGCGCACTTTACCATCTTCTTAAAGAGCGTTACCCGAGCAAATGATTGCCTTGCATGCCTTGATGCAACGTCTAGAATGGAACGGAGCCGAAATGATCGCGGGTAACGTTCATGAATGTAGAGCTGAGACCGCTTCAGGCGCTGACATTGTGGAAGGAAATTGCGCTGTCGGAAGTGCGCGACGATGCCCACGATCTCACGATGCGGCAGCTGGCTGTACTTCTGACGGTCTATCTCGAACCGCCGCCGCACACGATACGCGGCATGGCGGCAAAGCTCGGCGTAACAAAACCCGTCATCACCCGCGCTCTCGACACAATGGGCTCCTACGGTTTGGTAGATCGACACCGCGATGAGAAGGACAAGCGCAATGTTCTCGTCAAGAGAACGGTAAAAGGTGCGCTCTATGTTGAACGGCTCGGCGACCTGATTATCGCCAAAGCAAGAGGATTGCCGCTTTGAAAGCTGAAACTGTAAATCTCGACAAGCGGCTGAACGCATTCCGGCCCGACCTTGCGGATGAAAGCTTGCGCGGTCTGGTTGAAGCGGAGCGCTTCGTTGCCGGCATGCCGATGCGCATCGCCGATCCAGTGGTCGATGTGCGCTCCGAACCGCGGGGCGACGCTGGTATCACCACACAGTTTCTCTACGGTGACGATGTGCTCGTCTTCGAAGACGACAATGGCTGGTGCTGGATCCAGAACGAGCGCGACGACTATGTCGGCTATGTGGTGGATACGACGCTGGACCGCCGCGCTGATGAACCGACCCATATCGTCATCGCACCGCGGACCTTTGTATACCCGGGTTCGGATCTGAAGTTCCCACGGACCAAAGCGCTGTCGATGGGCTCGCTGGTTACGGTTACCGGCGGGCAGGAGAGGCGCGGCACGCTCTATGCCATGCTGCCAAGCGGCGAGGCGATCATCGCCAAACATCTCGTGCCCATAGACGAGGTGACGGATGATCACGTCGCTGTCGCAGAAACGCTTATGCACACGCCCTATCTTTGGGGCGGCGTTTCGGGATTTGGCATTGATTGTTCAGGCCTGATCCAGCTTTCACTGCTGATGACCGGACAGGGCGTGTTGCGCGACTCCGATATGCAGGCAGCTTCGATCGGCGAGCTGATCGAACCGGACAAGGACTATCACAATCTGCAGCGCGGCGACTTCCTGTTCTGGACTGGTCACGCGGCGATGATGGCGAGCCACTCCATGGTGCTGCATGCGAGTGGCCATACGATGAGTGTCACCCTCGAACCGTTGCGCGAGGCCATCGAACGCATCGCCTATCTTTATGGCAAGCCGACAGCGGTGCGCCGGCTTTAGTTCTTCTTATCTCTCTCAAGGGGAGAGATAATCGGCATCTAATATTGCGCCGCTTTGTCGACGATGTTCTTCAATGGCTCGCCACGCTCATAAGACTCAAGCAGCGCTATGATTTCCGGAACCAACGCTTGGGGGCTGGAACTTGCAGCTGCGTGCGGCGTGATGACAACCTGCGGATGTGCCCACAGCGGGCTACCCTTCGGCAATGGCTCGGTTTTGAACACGTCGAGCGTCACAGCTGACAGCATGCCTCGATCAAGCGCGGCAAGAATATCGGGTTCGTTCTGCAAGCCGCCGCGACCGGCGTTGATCAATACCGGCGCTCCAAGCGGACCCTCGGCCTTCATCTGTGCGAACATGCTCATCGACAGAATGCCTTTAGTCTCCGGCGTCAATGGCAGCAGGCAGACGACGATGTCCACATCCTTGAGGAAATCCTTCAGTCCGTCCTTGCCGAAGTGGCTTGTGACGCCCTCGATGGTTTGCAGGCGGCGGCTCCATCCGCTGACACGGAAGCCGAGATTGCGCAATTTCTGCGCGGCATCACGTCCAAGCACACCGAGGCCGAGAATGCCAACCGTCACTTCATGTGCAGCGGGCTGGCGTCGATCCTCATGCCAGACCTTCTGGGTCTGCTGCTGGCGATAGCGCAGGCCGAGCCGGTGATGGTCGAGCACCTGCCATACGACATATTCGCTCATCCGCATGGTGAGGTCCGGCGAAACAATGCGCACAATGGGAACATCCGGAATTTGGTGATCATGGAAGATATGATCGACACCGGCGCCGAGCGAGAAGATGACCTCGAGGTTGGGCAGGCCCATGAGAGATCCCGGCCGCTGTTTCCACACCAAGGCGTAACGAATCTTGTCCTTGGCCGTGTCGGCATCGAGCACAAGCTTGCGCGCTGGTGCGGCCTTGGCAAATTCGGTTTGCCAGACATCCGGGTCCCAGCCCGTCACCGCCAACAAGATTGTGTCATCCGCATTCCCAGTCATTCGCTCACCGCTCCCTGTTCGGCCGTTTCTATCCTGAAGGCCGCGGCCATCAGGGCTTTTGTATAGTCAGTCTTGGGCCGCGCGAAGATTTCCTCCGAAGGGCCATATTCCACTGCCTTCCCATTGCGCATCACCAGCACGTCATTGGCAAGTGCCTTTACCACCTTCAAGTCGTGGCTGATGAAAAGGTAAGCCAGATTATGCTTTTGCTGCAACGAGCGCAAAAGGTCGACAACCTGCGCTTGCACGCTCATGTCGAGCGCGGATGTAGGCTCGTCCAGCATGACGAAACGCGGGTTGAGCACCATGGCGCGTGCGATTGCGATGCGTTGACGTTGGCCACCGGAGAACTCGTGCGGGTAGCGGAAACGGTTTTCCGGATCGAGATTGACTTCTTTGAGCGCTGCGACGACGCGCGCATCCCGCTCACCCACTGAAAGCTTCGGCTCGTGCACCTGCAAACCTTCGGCAATAATGTCGGTAACCGACATGCGTGGAGAGAGAGAGCCGTAGGGATCCTGAAACACAATCTGCAATTCGCGGCGCAGTGGGCGCATCTGCTTGAACGAATATTGGTTGATGTCCTTTGTCCCGAAACGGATCACGCCCTCGGACGAAATCATGCGCGACAGGGCAAGACCAAGCGTCGTCTTGCCTGAACCGGATTCGCCGACGACACCAAGCGTCTGCCCAGCCCGGATCGTCACGTCGATACCATCGACCGCCTTCACGTAATCAACGGTTTTGCGCAGAAAGCCCTGTTTGATCGGGAACCAGACCTTGAGGTTCTCGCCGCGCATCACCGGTTCAGCCGAAAGGTCGGCGGATGGCGGATTGCCCTTCGGTTCTGCCGCGAGCAGGTGCTTCGTATATTCGTGCTGCGGATTGTCGAATATCTGCTTCGTTGGACCGGTTTCGACGATCTTGCCGCCTGTCATAACGCAGACGCGGTCGGCTATCTTGCGCACAATGCCGAGGTCATGGGTGATGAAGAGCATCGACATGCCCTGTGCGGCTTTTAACTCCGCAAGCAGCTTCAGAATCTGCGCCTGCACGGTCACGTCGAGCGCAGTGGTCGGTTCGTCGGCGATCAGCAGCTTTGGCTTGTTGGCAAGCGCCATGGCGATCATGACGCGCTGGCGCTGACCGCCGGAAAGCTGGTGCGGGTAAGCGTTCATGCGCTTTTCCGGCTCGCGAATGCCAACTTCCTCCAGCAGTGCCAGAGTGCGCTGACGCGCCGCCTTGTCGCCCATGCCCTGATGCAATTTCAGCACTTCGCTGATCTGCTTCTCAATCGGATGAAGCGGATTGAGCGAAGTCATCGGCTCCTGGAAGATCATGGTAATGTCATTGCCACGGACCCGGCGCAGATCGGTCTCATCCTTGTCCAGGAGGTCTTCGCCATTGAACAGGATCTGGCCCGATGGATGTGATGCGGGCGGATAGGGCAGCAGCTTCAGGATCGACAGGGCAGTTACAGACTTGCCGGAACCGGATTCTCCAACCAGCGCGACTGTCTCGCCCTGAGCGATATCGAAAGAGATGCGATCGACGGCAAGCGACTCCTGGCCGTTCTGGGTGAAGGCGACTGACAAATCGCGTACTGAAAGTAGAGCATTCATTTGAAAGCCTTGCGCGGATCGAATGCGTCACGTGTCGCTTCACCGACGAAAATCAGCAGCGACAGCATCAGCGATATCACGATGAAACCCGTGAGGCCGAGCCATGGCGCTTGAAGATTGTTCTTGCCTTGCGCCAGCAACTCGCCAAGCGATGGCGATCCCGGCGGCAGGCCGAAGCCAAGAAAATCAAGCGAGGTCAGCGTGGTGATCGATCCATTGAGAATGAAGGGCAGGAATGTCAACGTTGTCACCATCGCGTTGGGCAGCAGATGCCGGAACATGATGGTTCGATCGCGCACCCCAAGGGCGCGGGCGGCATTGACGTATTCGAAATTGCGGGCGCGCAGGAATTCGGCCCGCACGATGCCGACGAAGCTAACCCAGGAAAACAACAGCATGATGCACAAGAGTATCCAGAAGCCCGGCGGCAGGATCGAGGCCATGATCAGGAGCAGATAAAGAGTTGGAACAGAGGACCAGATTTCGATAAAGCGCTGGGCGATGAGATCGAGCCAGCCACCGAAATAGCCTTGTAAGGCGCCCGCGGTAACGCCGATAACGGCCGAGGCGGCTGTCAGGATGAGGCCAAACAGCACCGAGATGCGGAAGCCATAAAGCGCACGGGCGAAGACATCGCGTGCCTGATCGTCGGTGCCAAGAATGTTCAAATTGCCAAAGGTGCAATTCGGATCGTTGACCCCTTGCGGATAGCGGGCGCAGCGCTCTTCGGGCGTAAACAGCCAATAGGGTTTTGACGGCGCCGTATCGGGCAACTCATTGTTGACCGTGCGATAGGAATAACGGACCGGCGGCCATATCGCCCAGCCATTGGCGTTGATCTCGTCCTGAATTACCGGATCACGATAGTCAGTGACCGCATAGAAGCCGCCGAACTTTTCCTCAGGGTAATCGACCAGAACCGGAAAGAGGATTTCGCCTTTGTAGGAAACGAGGATTGGCCTGTCGTTGGCAATGAACTCGGCGAACAGCGAGGCAATGAAGAGGAACAGGAATATCCACAGCGCCCACCAGCCGCGGCGGTTGGCCTTGAAATTCTGCCAGCGGCGCGCATTGAGTGGCGACAGGCGTGGACGCCGAACCGGGATGGCGGGCGCGTGTAAAACCTCGCTCGTCATCAGACGTCCCTCCGCTCGAAATCGATCCGCGGATCGATCCACGTATAGAGTAGATCGGAGAGGAGACTGACGACGACGCCGACAAGTGCGAAGATATAGACCGTGGCAATTACCACCGGATAATCGCGGTTGATGATCGATTCATAACCAAGCAATCCCAGCCCATCGAGCGAGAAGATCGCCTCGATCAGGAGCTGGCCGGTGAAAAAGATTGAAATGAAAGCGCTCGGAAAACCGGAAATGACGATGAGCATGGCATTGCGGAAGACGTGGCCGTAGAGGATCTTGCGCTCGCTGAGACCCTTGGCGCGCGCCGTCGTCACATACTGCTTGCGGATTTCGTCGAGGAACGAGTTCTTGGTAAGCAACGTCGTTGTGGCAAAGGCGGAAAGCAGCATCGCGGTCAGCGGCAGTGCGAGATGCCATGCATAGTCAACGATCTTGCCGAAAAGCGAGAGCTGCGAGAAATTGTTCGAGGTCAGCCCGCGCAACGGAAACCAGTCGAAGAACGAGCCACCTGCGAAGAAAACGATCAGCATGATACCGAAGAGAAAGCCCGGGATCGCATAGCCGACAATGATGATGCCGCTGGTCCATATATCGAAGGTCGAGCCGTCCTTGATTGCCTTGCGTATGCCGAGTGGAATCGAGATCATATAGGAGAGCAGCGTCATCCATAGGCCGAGCGATATGGAGACGGGGAGCTTTTCCTTGATCAGATCGATGACGCTGATATCGCGAAAATAGCTCTTGCCGAAATCGAAGCGCACATAATTCCACATCAGAAGACCGAAGCGCTCCAGCGGAGGCTTGTCGAGGCCGAATTGCTTTTCCAGACTGGCGATGAATGCCGGGTCAAGGCCCTGTGCACCGCGATATTTTGAGTTGCCCTCGCCAAGGCCAAGCTGATCCTGGCTCTGACCGAAATCCGCACCGCCACCGCCGATGCGGTCCATGGCATTGCCGCCCTGGCCGGTAAGCTGGCCGATGATGCGCTGTACCGGACCGCCGGGAACGAACTGTACGATGACGAAGCAGACAAGCAAAACCCCGAACAGTGTCGGAACCATCAAAACAAGGCGGCGAAGGATATAGGCTCCCATCAGGAGCCCCCTCTCAACACCGCCGCGTGTAAATCAACCCTTGCCAATTGCCTTCGCCTTTGCTTCGTCGAGCCACCACAACGTTTCAACCGGAAAACCGTAATCGGGTTTCGGCTCCTTGAAGCCGAACATGTCCCAATAGGCGATCGGATGATTCGCTGCGTACCAATTTGGAATCCAGTCGCGTCTTATACGCAAGAGTCGATCAAGAACACGCAAGATTGAAATCAATTCCGTACGGGAGTGCGCCTCGCTGACTTTCGCGATAAGCGCATCGACAACCGGATCGGCAGTGCCGGGAAAATTCCACGAGCCCGGTACGCTGGCGGCCTTCGAGCCGAACATGATCTCCAGGGATTCGCGCGTTGGGGTGGCATCGAGCATATAGGCTATGCCCATCATGTCGAAATCAAAATCCTGCAGGCGCAGCTGATATTGCGAGGGATCGACAAGGCGCAAAAACGCATTGATGCCTATTGCCTTGAGATTGTTGATGAAGGGCGAATAGACTCGCGTGAAAACCTCGGCCTGAATGAGCATTTCAACGTTCAGCGGTTTGCCTCCCGCATCGACCAACTGGTTGCCCTCTCGCTTGAACCCGGCCTGGGCCAGAAGCTCGGAAGCACGGCGCAAGTTCTTGCGGTCGCGGCCTGAACCATCGGACGGCGCTTGCAATAGCGCTTCGTTGAAGATGGCTTCGGGCAACTTGTCGCGGAACGGCTCCATGAGTGCCAGTTCTTCGGGCGAAGGCTTGCCGGAGCTGAGAAAATCCGACTGTTCGAACAGCGATTGCGAACGGTCGTAGCGGCCATAGAACAGGTTTTTCTGCGTCCATTCGAAATCGAAACACAGGGCGATGGCTTCGCGAACACGCGGGTCGCGGAAATGTTCGCGGCGCTGGTTCAGCGCCCAGGCCTGCATTTGCGGGCGTTTTTCACCGGAAAAGTCCCGCTTGATAACGCGCTTTTGCTGGATTGCCGGAAAATCATATTCCGTCGCCCATGTCTTGGCGGTGGATTCCAGACGGAAGAAGATATCGCCTTTCTTGAAGGCTTCGAATTCCGGCTGGCGGTCGCGGTAGAAATCGATTCTGATCCGGTCGAAATGGTTGAAGCCGCGCATGACCGGCAGGTCTTGTCCCCAATAATCCTCGACGCGCTCATATTCGATACGCTGGCCGACCGAAACGCTGCCAACCCGGTAAGGTCCCGAGGCCAGGGGCGGCTCGAGCGTCGAGGCATCGAAATCGCGCGTGGCGTACCAGGTTTTTGAGAGAATTGGCATGGTACTGGCGATGTCGAGAATGGCGCGGTCGGAATGCTTGCCGCTAAAGCTGATACGCAGGGTGTGATCGTCGACGGCAACGATCTCCTTCATCTCGGTCAGCAACAACAAAAGCGAAGGGTGCCCCTTCTTCTGTATCGTCTGATAGCTGAAGACCACATCATGCGCGGTGAGGGGCGAGCCATCGTGGAACCGGGCTTCGGGGCGTAGTTTGAAGGTGAACGTATTGCGGTCGGCGGAGACAGTCACTGTTTCTGCCACCAGCCCATATATGGAGTCTGGCTCGTCCAGCGCGGTTTCCATCAACGTGTCAAAACACAGCTCCATGCGCGGCGGCGCATCGCCCTTGGGCGAGAAGCTGTTCAGCGTATTGAAGGTCTGCGTCGACTGGTTGAAAAACCAGCTCCATGGCGAGAAGGCGAAGGTGCCGCCTTTGGGGGCATCGGGACTGGCGTAGTCGAAATGTGTGAAATCCTTGGGATATTTCAGCTCGCCAAATGCTGAAAGCCCATGCAGAGGCACACCGGTCGCGACTTCCGACAGTGCAAGGCGCGGCGCCATTGCAGTCAGGATCGTCGCGCTTGATATTTTCAGAACATCGCGGCGGGTAGGTCGCGTCATTCGGCGCGCGCCTTCAGGGCCTGTTCCTTGGCGGTATCGATCCACCAGGAGAAAGGGTCGATCCCGGTATATTCGGGTTGCTTCTCCGGCATGCCGAACTTGTTCCAGTACGCAATTTTAATTCTGTCATCGTACCATTGCGGAACGACGTAGTAATTCCAGAGCAGCACGCGGTCGAGCGCATGCGTCGCCGCAACAAGCTCGTCACGATCCTTGGCAAAGATGACCCGGTCGACCAGCTTGTCGACAGCCGGGTTCTTGATGCCCATGTAGTTGCGGCTTCCCGGCGTGTCCGCTGCAGCCGAACTCCAGAAGTCGCGCTGCTCGTTGCCTGGCGACAGACTTTGGGCCATGACGACGTTTGGTGTCGTGATATCAAAATCGAAATCGTTGAGCCGGGACGTGTATTGTGCGCTATCCACGACGCGAATCTGTGCGTCGATACCGAGCTTGCGCAGATTTGCCATGAACGGCCCGATAAAGCGCTCAGCTGACGGATCATCTGCCAGAAACTCGATGGTCAATGGTTGTCCCGTTTGTGTATTGACGAGCTTTCCATTCTTCTGGTCGTAACCGGCCGCTTTCAGAAGCTGAACGGCATGGCGCAGATTATCCCGCTGCGATTGCGGCGTGTCGTAGACCGGGAGCTTGAATTCCTTGGTGAAGACTTCTTCAGGCACTTCGCCCTTTACAGTCTCCAGGATTTCAAGCTCCTTACCGCTCGGCAAGCCGCTAGAAGCGAGCTCAGAACCGGCAAAATAGCTGTTAATGCGCTTGTACTGGCCAAAGAACAGATTCTTGCTCATGCTTTCAAAATCATAGGCCCAGTTCAAAGCTTCGCGTACTTTCGGATCCTTGAACTTGTCGCGCCTTGTATTGATCAGGAATCCCTGCATGCGGCCCGATGAGCGGAGCGGAAACATCGCCTTGATGACATCACCGCGCGCAACAGCGGGAAAATCATAACCGCGCATCCAGCGGCCAATGCTCGCTTCGCCTCGATAATCCTCAAAGCCGCCCTTCTTGAAGGCCTCCCAGGAGGCATTCTGGTCGCGGAAATACTCATAGCGGATATGGTCGAAATTATTGCGGCCGACATTGACCGGGAGGTCCTTGCCCCAATAGTTTTCGACACGGCCCCAGACAATCGTTTTACCCGGAACGACGCTCTCGATCTTGTAGGCCGAAGATCCAAGCGGGATTTCCATTGTCGGCTTGGTAATATCGCGCTTCTTGCCGGAGGCGTCTGTCCCTTCCCACCAATGTTTGGGCAGGACGACAAGATCGCCCATGATATTCGGCAGTTCCCTGTTGCCGCCGCTGGTAAAAGTGAAGGTAACCTCGCCGTCGCCGGTTTTTTCGGCCTTTTCAACGTCGTGATAATATTTGTTGTAAAGCGGGCTTTGCGCCTTCAAGACGTTGAAGGACCAGATCACGTCATCGACTGTAATGGGCTCGCCGTCGTGCCATTTCGCGGCAGGATTGAGCTTGAATTTGACCCAGGAAAAGTCGTCGGGATAAGCGACGGATTGAGCGATCAGCGGATAGTTTGTTCCGACCTGATCAAGGGATTGGCTCATCAATGTATCGTAGAGCTGGCCGCCTCCCAATGCGCCCAATCCTGAAGCAGGCGTACCCTGGACGACGTAAGGATTGAGGCTGTCGAAACTACCCTCGCTGGTCTGGTTGAGCGTTCCGCCCTTGGGTGCATCCGGATTGACATAATCATAGTGCTTGAAGTCGGCACCGTATTTCGAGCTCACCCAGAAGACTTGTCCCTGTCCGCCATTCCGGTTCTGCGGCCTGAGCTATCTGGACGGTGCTGGCGGTAGCGATGGCAAGGAGAGCGAGGCTGGCAACGAAGGGGCGAAATCGCAAATCAAATCTCCACAGGTTCTCTTTGCCGGTAGTCTAAGAGAAAATGCGGCAGAGAACAGGCCTTCGACCGAAAAAACAGCCGCCAAGAACGCAAAAAGCCGGGCACTGGGCCCGGCTTATTGCGAAATGCCTATTAAAATCAGTTGGCGGGCGCTGGCTGAGCCGGAGCAGCAGGTGCTGCCCCATCGGCGGGCTTTTCACCTGCGGGCGCAGCGGGAGCGGCACCTTCAGCCGGCTTGGCCGCCGCATCGCCTGCTGGCGCGGCCGCTGCATCACCTGCAGGTGCAGCAGCCGCATCGGCAGCAGGTAGCGGTTTCGGACTGTCTGAAAGCGTGCGCAGATAAGCGATCAGATCGGCACGCTCATTGTCCTTCTTGTCGCCGGCGAAGCCCATGGCTGTGCCTTTGATGTAGCCCTTCGGCGAAGTCAGGAAGTGGTTGAGGTGGTCATAGGTCCACTTCTCCTGGCCGCCCTTGGAGAAATCCTTGATGGCGCCGGAATAGCCGAAGCCCGGATGGGTTGCGATCGGACGGTCGACAATATCCCAGAGATTGGGGCCAACCTTGTTCGGGCCATCCTTCTCACCGGTGTGGCAAGCCTGGCAGCGCTTGAAAACCGCTTCGCCGCGTGTCGCATCGGCAGAAGCGAGAAGCGTTGCAATCGGCACAGCCGCTGCAGGGGCGGCTTCGCCGCCTGCGCCGCCAGCTTCGGGCTCTGCGGCCTGGATGATGTAACCGGGCTTTTCAGGGGCGTGAGAATCGAAAAAAGCATCGGACAGGATGCCTGCCGACATGACAACGAAAACGGTTGCCAGAAACGCCATGGCATATTTGTTGAATGCGCTCGATTCCATCGTCGATCATTGCTCCACTTGTGTCCTGTTCAAGTACACTGAATACAAAGCTCGATGGCGGCGCTTGCCTGTGCAGTGCCGGAGCTTTGTGTTCAGCACACTTGCTTAGGTTCTCAATATCTGGTCAATGCAGATCGCTGCATTTTTCGACAAGAGTTCCCTCGTGATCGCGCGGAAACTAGGTCTTTTACTCAAGACTTGCAACACATATAAGGGCGGTTCTGCCTGAGACTTTTTGACACCGTAGGCGTGTTTGCGATGATGAAAATACTGACACTTATACCGGCGAGAATGGCTTCGACCCGGCTCCCGGACAAGCCGCTGGCCGATATCGCCGGCAAGCCGATGATCGTGCATGTGGCGGAACGGGCGAGGGCTGCGGGACTTGGCCGCACCGTGGTCGCAACCGACAATCTCGACGTCAAGGCGGCAGTCGAAGCGTACGGGCTCGAGGCGGTGATGACGCGCAATGATCACGAATCCGGTTCCGACCGCATTTATGAAGCATTGCTGGCCCTCGATCCCGACGGGAATGTCGACGCGGTGGTCAATGTTCAGGGTGACCTGCCGACCATCGAGACGGAGATCATAAAGCGTGCACTGCTACCGCTGCAGAATGGTCCCGCCGACATAGGCACGCTTGGCGTCGAAATCCGGCGCGAGGATGAGAAGACCAATCCAAACGTCGTGAAGATCATTGGCTCGCCCACGGGCAAAGACCAGCTGCGCGCGCTGTATTTTACCCGCGCTACCGCGCCTTGGGGCGAGGGCCCGCTCTACCATCACATCGGGCTTTACGCCTATCGCCGCGCCGCTCTCGAACGTTTTGTCGGCCTCGGACCTTCGCCTCTGGAACGCCGCGAGCGGCTTGAACAGTTGCGCGCGCTGGAGGCCGGCATGCGCATCGATGTGGAAATCGTCGATTCGGTGCCGCTGGGCGTCGATACGCCCGAAGACCTCGAACGCGCACGAGACATTCTCACCTCTATATAAGGCAATCCATCATGGCAAAGACCAACCGCATCTCTTTCCAGGGTGAACCTGGCGCGAACTCCGATACGGCGTGCCGCGACATGTTCCCGGATATGGAACCGATGCCGTGCCCGACATTCGAGGATGCATTCAACGCCGTGGAAAGCGGTGCGGCAGATCTCGCAATGATCCCTATCGAGAATACGATCGCCGGTCGTGTTGCCGATATCCATCATCTCCTACCGGAATCTCGCCTGCACATCGTCGGCGAATACTTCCTGCCGATCCATTTTCAGCTGATGGTGTTGCCGGGAACGAAACGAAACGAGATCACTTCGGTCCACAGCCATATTCATGCACTCGGCCAATGCCGAAAGTATATTCGTCAGAACGGCTGGAAGCCGGTGATTGCCGGTGATACGGCGGGAGCGGCGCGCCTCGTTGCGGAGGTCAAGGACAAGACGATGGCTGCACTGGCGCCGCGGCTTGCATCCAGTTTATACGGCCTCGATATCCTCGAAGAGGACGTGGAGGACACTGAAAACAATGTGACGCGCTTCGTGGTTTTGACCAAGACCAAGAAGTGGGCGCCGCGTAGGTCCGACGAACTCATGATGACGACCTTCGTTTTCCGCGTTCGAAATGTTCCTGCTGCGCTCTACAAGGCGATGGGCGGTTTTGCCACCAATATGGTCAACATGACGAAACTCGAGAGCTATCAGATCGACGGCAAGTTCACCGCAACCCAGTTTTATGCCGACATCGAAGGCCATCCAGACGACAAGAATGTCGCGCATGCCCTGGACGAACTGGAATTCTTCTCCAAGGAAGTGCGGATCCTCGGTGTTTATCCCGCCGATACGACTTTCCGCAGTGCGCAGGGTGAGGAAGAATAGGGCCTAAACTCCGCTCTGCACCCAACTGCGAATGAGGTGCGCAGCGATGGCGCCTGGCGGCGGGGTCATAAGCCCGTCAGGATGGCTGCGATCGAGCATCGCGACAACTTCCTCGCGAGAGAACCAGCGACCGTCCTCAAGTTCGGCCTTGTCCAGCGTGAACTCGGCGGAGAGTGCCTCCGCATGGCAGCCAATCATCAGTGAATAGGGGAAGGGCCAGGGTTGGCTGGCATGATAAAGCACGCGGCCGACCGGCAGATTCGTTTCCTCGAACGTCTCGCGGCGCACAGCGTTTTCGATCGTTTCACCTGGTTCGATGAATCCCGCGAGGCAGGAATACATGCCTGGGCCGAAGTGCGCGCCGCGTGCCAGAAGACACTTGTCTTCGTGGACCACCATCATTATCGCAACCGGATCGGTGCGGGGGAAATGCTGTGCCTCGCAATTGGGACAGGTGCGCCGGTAGCCACCATCGCGCATCACGGTTTCGGTGCCGCACCGGCCGCAGAACTTGTGATTCTCGTGCCATGTCAGCAACGAGACGGCCTGCGCCATCGCGCCAAGCTGGTCTGGCGGGATGAGGCCTTGTGTATAGACGGAACGATAGTCGAAAGCCTTGATCGTCTCCGGCAAGGCTGCAAAATCGAAACCGCTGGCGGAGGCAAGGATCGGCATATCGTCCTGCATACCGAGATAAATGGTCTTGTCCGGGGCAGGTAACAGTGCTGTTGCGTCTTGCAGACTGAACAGCGCAGTGCCCATGTCGCCACCCATAACCAGCACCTGGCCCTGGCCAGTGAGCAGGATACGAGCGTTGGCGTTGGCAAGTGCAGCGGCCACCACATCGTCGTTGCGCTTTTCTGAATGGCGGTTGATCCTGTTTCCGGCAAAGCCGACGAAATGGCTTGGCTCCATATCCGGAGCATCGAAGAGGCGAAAAGGCATGGATGGAACTCCAGAGAAGCCTCCGGCGTGGGAAGCCAAGTATATTGAGCAATTAGATAGCCTTCAGTATGGCGTTCGCAAAGGCCTTTGCTTCTTTTTCCTCATAAGGCTCGCGCTTCCCAAAGCCCCAGACTGGTCCGGGCCAAGCTGGATCGCCGCTGTTGCGCGCAATGACATGCAGATGCAGCTGCCGGACAATATTCCCGATGGCGGCTGTGTTAATTTTTTCGCAGTCGACCACGGCTTTCAGTGCCTGCGCGGCGATTCCTGCCTCGAAGGTGAGCATCGTCTGATCGAGCGGGGTCATTTCATGGATCTCGCAGATGTTCGGGCGCTGTGGAACCAGGATCAGCCATGGCCAGCGACGGTCATTCATCAGGCGCAGGTCGCAGAGACCCAGTCTCGCAATGGAAAATGTGTCTGCTGCAAGCTTGCTATCGAGTTCGAACATCATGATTTGCGACAAATAGCAGTTTTTTCGGCTGTACGCTTGCTTTTTGCGTGTGAATTGCCGATATGAGCCTCGGGAGGTTGGTGGTGGACGAGCCACTCGCCAACCGGGTCAGGTCCGGAAGGAAGCAGCCCCAACGAGCCAGGCACGGGTCGCCGTGCCAGCCTCCCACCCTTTCTTCTTTGTCACCTTGCCTGTGTCAAAGCCGTTATCGGCATTGACGCTGCGGTGCATGGCGGTCCAAACTTACGCAACGCGAGTAGACCAAAAGCAGGAGCGGAATGAACACCATGGCAGACAGCGCCTATCGCGTGCTCGCCCGCAAATATCGCCCGCAGAATTTTGACGATTTGATCGGCCAGGAGCCGATGGTCCGTACATTGACCAATGCTTTCGAAACGGGACGCATTGCTCAGGCATGGATGCTTACGGGCGTCCGCGGAGTCGGCAAGACGACGACTGCACGTATTCTCGCACGCGCGCTCAATTATAAGACAACTGACATCGACAAGCCGACGATCGATCTTTCGGTGCCGGGCGAACATTGCCAGGCGATCATGGAAGGCCGCCATGTCGACGTGATCGAGATGGATGCCGCTTCGCACACGGGTATCGACGATATCCGCGAGATTATCGAGCAGGTGCGCTATCGTCCCGTTTCTGCGCGTTACAAGGTCTACATCATCGACGAAGTGCACATGCTCTCCAATCAGGCGTTCAACGGTCTGTTGAAGACGCTCGAAGAACCGCCGCCCCATGTAAAATTCATCTTTGCCACCACAGAAATCCGCAAAGTTCCGATTACTGTTTTGTCGCGCTGCCAGCGCTTTGATCTGCGCCGTATCGACACAAAACTTCTGATCGAGCATTTGAAGAAGATTGCCGGCCTCGAAGCAATCACGGTCGACGATGCATCACTCAGCATGATTGCCCGGGCGGGCGAAGGTTCGGTGCGCAATTCGCTCTCGATCTTCGATCAGGCCATTGCCCACGGCGCGGGCACCGTCGATGCAGAGGCCGTCCGTTCAATGCTCGGCCTCGCGGATCGGGCTCGCATTATCGACTTGTTTGAGATGCTGATGCGCGGCGACGTTGCATCTGCCTTGCGTGAATTCCGTGCGCAATATGATGTAGGTGCAGACCCGAGTGTTGTGCTGACCGATCTTGCCGATTTCAATCATCTGGTGACGCGTATCCGCTTCACGCCCGACGTGGCCGATGACATTTCCCTATCGGAAGATGAGCGTCTTCGCGGGAGGGACTTTGCCGAAAAGCTGTCCATTCGGGTCCTGTCGCGCACCTGGCAGATGCTGCTTAAAGGCATAACCGAAGTCGACAATTCCAGCCGTCCCGTACAGGCGGCGGAAATGCTGCTGATCCGGCTTGCTCATGCTGCCGATCTGCCGACGCTGGACGAGGCGTTGAAATCGCTGGAGGAGGGTGGAACCCTTACCGCTCAGGCTCCGCGCAGTGATGGCCCGCGTCCCGGAAATGGCGGTGGAGCCGTGGCACGTTCTACCGATGCGATCGCTTCGGCGCGCGGTTCGGTCAGCTCCAATGGTGGTGCGACCATGCGTCTGGTCGAACCTGCTGCAAGGTCCGAACCGATCGTTCCCCCGGTAATTGAAGAGCCGACGCCCACGGTGCCAGTCAACAGCATTGAGGATATCATCGCGCTGGCGGAAAAGCAGCGTGACATGCAGTTCAAGATCATGGTCAAGAATTGTGTGCGGCTTGTCAGCATCAGGCCCGGGCGGCTTGAAATCAATTTAACGGAAAATGCACCGAAGACGCTTTTGACGGATGTGTCGCAGAGGCTGAGTGACTGGACCGGCATTCGCTGGATGGTGTCGCTGTCGCGCGAGCAGGGCAATGCGACGATCAACGAGACCGAAACTGCGAAACGCAATTCACTTTTGAGCGATGCCAGGTCAGATCCGGATGTCGCGGCTATCTTGTCGAAATTTCCGGGCGCGAAGATCATAAATGTACGCATCGCGGCGCCAGCCGGACAGGCGGACAGCGAAATCATCGAGGGTGCGGCTACCAGTGGTGATACACTGGAACCCATCGAAGAAGACGATTGAACAACAGGAGTTTTCCATGCGTGACATTATGGGCATGATGAAACAGGCCAAGGAAATGCAGGCCAAGATGGCGGCCATGCAGGAAGAGATTTCTGCTCTTGAAGCGGAAGGCCAGGCAGGCGGTGGCCTTGTGACTGTAAAGCTCTCCGGCAAAGGTGCATTGACCGCCCTGACCATCGATCCGTCGCTATTCAAGGAAGACGATATCGAGGTTATCGAGGACCTGATCATCGCGGCGCACAACGAAGCCAAGACGAAGGTCGAGGCGATTATGGCCGAGAAAACGCAGGCCCTTACCGCCGGATTGCCAATCCCGCCCGGATTCAAGCTGCCGTTTTAGCCACTCGGGCGGCAACTACAAGTTTATTGGAAAAGACACCTGTATCGGCTTGCGCTTCATGCGGTCTCTGATTCCCTAAAGTGCTAAATTGCTCTACACCCACGCTATGTCGAAACGAATCGCCGGTCCCGAAATTGAGCGTCTGATCCAGCTCCTGGCCAAAGTGCCGGGCCTCGGGCCACGTTCGGCGCGCCGGGCCGCACTGCATCTGATCAAGAAGAAAGAAGCTCTGCTGATACCGCTTGGTTCTGCCATGCAGGATGCCGCTGAAAAGGTGCGCATCTGCTCGACGTGCGGCAATGTCGATACATCTGACCCATGCATGATCTGTACCGACCCGCGGCGGGAGCGAGCGACACTGATCGTTGTCGAAGACGTTTCAGATCTCTGGGCGCTGGAGCGTGCCGGGTCGATGAACGTGCGCTATCACGTGCTTGGCGGGCGTATGTCGCCCCTGGATGGCATCGGGCCCGACGATCTCAATATCGCATCGCTCGTTGGGCGGGTGGCGGAAGGCGAGATCAAGGAGGTAATCCTTGCGGTCAACGCCACCATCGAGGGCCAGACGACAGCACATTATATTACTGACCAGCTTTCAGGTCTTGATGTTCGTATCACTCGGCTCGCCCATGGCGTCCCTGTTGGCGGCGAGCTCGATTATCTCGACGAAGGAACATTGACCGCCGCTCTGCGGGCGCGGACATCGCTGTAGGGAGAACGCTTTGATTGCAAGCTCGATGAGATTTGCCATCGTATTGATTGGAGCGCTTCTGAGTTCTTCAGCGCTGGCCGCGTCGAAGCCTGAGATCGAAGCACAGTTTCAAACATGGCTCGCCAATGATCTCTGGCCGGAAGCTAAGTCGAAAGGTATTTCCAAGGCGGTTTTCGATCAGGCTTTCTCGGGTGTGTCGTTGAATTTTGAGCTTCCCGACCTCGTAATGCCGGGTGAAAAACCCCAGACACCGAAGAAGCAAACTCAATCCGAATTCGGTTCGCCCGGCAAGTATTTCAATGACAAGACCATCAATGCGGTAACCTCCGGCGGGACAGCGCGTGCCGAGCAATATTCGCGCATACTGAAGGCAGTCGAAAGCAAATATGGTGTGCCGGGTGAGATCGTCCTTGCGATCTGGGGTCGCGAAAGCGGCTATGGCAGCGTCAAAATTCCCAACAATGCGTTTACCGTGCTCGGCACCAAGGCTTTTATGGCGACGCGCAAGGATATGTTCCGCGAGGAGCTTATTGCCGCGCTGGAGATCGTTCAAAAAGGTTACATCGGTGCCGGCAGCATGAAAAGTTCCTGGGCCGGGGCCTTGGGCCAGCCACAGTTCATGCCCAGTTCTTATCTCGAACACGCGGTCGACTTCGATGGAGACGGCAAACGTGACATCTGGAATTCTGTACCCGACACGCTTGGTTCGATCGCGCACTACCTTGCGCAATATGGCTGGCAGAAGGGCCGTGACTGGGGTTACGAGGTCAATGTTCCGGCTAATGTCAGTTGTGCGCTGGAAGGTCCGGACCAAGGCAAGCCTTTTGCGACGTGGGAAAAGCTCGGCATTGCCCGCGTCAACGGCAAGCCATTTCCTTCCAGCGAGACCAAACGTGAAGGCTTTCTGCTGATGCCTGCGGGACGGCACGGCCCGGCATTCATCGTCACCAAGAATTTTTATGTGATCAAGGAATACAATATGAGTGATCTCTATGCGCTGTTTATCAGCCATGTCGGAGATCGTATCGCGCACGGCTCCACGGGCTTTTCTGCTAGTTGGGGCGATGTCGGGGGGCTCTATCGTTCGGATATTGCGGGACTTCAACGGGCGCTGGAAAAGAAGGGCTATGATGCGGGCGGCGCGGATGGCTTTCCTGGTTTCAAGACTCGTCGCTCAATTGGTGATTGGCAGGCAAAACAGGGCCTAACGCCTACCTGCTTTCCCGATAAGGATTTGATCACCGCGATCAGGTGAACCACTGTCGCGGGTGCAAATACAGTCTGTCAAAGCTTCGCCGGTTTGCAACCAGGCGGCGAAATGCGATCCTGACGTACAATTCGAACGTCAGGAAAAATCAAAATGCCAGCTTTGGTCAACGGAAAATGGGTCGAGGGTGAAGTAGCCGCCAGCGAAATGAAGGACGGTGCATTCCACCGCGAGGCGACACACTTCCACGGCTGGATTACAGCCGATGGTGCCCCAGACACTCAAGGGAAACCGACATTCCCGGTCGAGCCCCATCGCTATCAGCTCTTTGTCTCCTATCTTTGCCCATGGGCGTCTCGGACTCTGATATTCCGTAACCTTAAAGGCCTGCGCGACATAATCGGTATCTCCGTCGCCGAACCTGCAATCGGCGAAAATGGCTGGACTTTCGCCAAGGAACAAGATGCAGGGCCGAAGGCGCCGCCGATCCGCTATCTGCATCAGCTCTATACCGCCAGCGAGCCCACCTATACCGGCAAAGTTTCAGTACCGGTGCTTTGGGATCGCACGGAGGGCCGAATCGTCAACAACGAGTCCGCTGATATCATTCGAATTTTGAATGCCGCCTTCAACGGTTTGACTGGAGATCATCAGGATTTCTATCCGGAGCAGCTGCGTCCCGAAGTCGATAAATGGAACGAACTCATCTATGAAAATATCAACAATGGTGTTTACCGTGCCGGTTTCGCCAAGACTCAATCGTCTTACGAAGAGGCCGCGACGGATGTCTTCAAGGCGCTGGATAAGGTTGAGGCGCATCTGGCCGACCATCGATATATCGCTGGCCATTATTTGACCGAAGCGGACTGGCGCCTGTTCGTGACGCTGGTGCGCTTCGACGCTGCCTATCATGGCGCGTTCAAATGCAATCTCCGCTGTCTGAAAGATTATCACAATCTTTCCAACTATTTGCGCGAGCTCTACCAGTGGCAGGATGTTCGCAGCACCGTGAAGATCGACCAAATCAAGGCCGGTTATTACTCTATCACGCACGTTAATCCGACCGGCATCGTACCCATCGGGCCACAAATTGACTTCGAAGGTCCCCACGATCGCGAGCGGTTATTGGGCGAGGGCGTCATCCACAGTTAGGATTTAACGCTTCCTGCCCTTGTCATCTATACCCATATGTGAAAAGATTATTCACAAGAGAAGATGTGGGAGGATGGCGCATGAGATTGCAGAGGCAACGTCCACTGGCAGTAGCCTTGCGGCCATGACCGATTTTGCGCCGACCGTTGGCGTCTCCTCCACGTATCCGAAAGACATGCCGGGAGACCATGCCGCGCTGCCCGTGTGGAACGCCGAGAACTGGTTTTACGAGGATTGGCCGGTGGGGCAGAAGATACGATCGTTGCGCCGGACAATAGCTGAGAGCGATAGCCACCTGTTCAACATGCTGGTAACCGACATTCACCCTTATGTGCAGGACCAGATATTCGCCGAGAGCGAGGGCATCTTCGGCAAGCGGCTTGTTGCAGGTGCTTTCGTATTTTCGGCGGGACTTGGCCTTGTCGCCACCAACTGCGTCAACGCCTTTTCCTATGGCTATGACAAGTTGCGTTTCATCAAGCCGGTCTTCCTCAATGACACGATCTACACGATCCGTACCAATCTGGATAAGCGCCCGCGTTACAAGGCGTTGGGCCTGATCCGTGCGAGCTATGAAGTGTACAAGAACGAGGGTGAACTCGTTCTGTATTGCGAGCATTTGCAGACCGTAAAGTACCAAAACCCCGCCGATTTCGTTGGAAAGACCGAGAAATAATGACTGTCGATAATGAACTACCGCTGGCGGGCCTGCTTGTCATCGATATGAGCCAGTTTCTGTCCGGACCTTATGCTTCACTGCGTCTGATGGACCTCGGCGCTCGCGTCATCAAAATCGAGCGGCCTGATGGAGGTGACCTCTCTCGCCGGCTTTATCTGAGCGATACGGAAATCGGTGGCGACTCGACCATTTTCCATGCGATCAACCGCGCCAAGGAAAGCCTCGCGATTGACTTGAAGAACGAGGCCGATCTTGCAGCCCTGAAATCATTGCTCGCCAACGCCGATGTGCTGATCCAGAATTTCCGTCCCGGTGTCATCCAGCGCCTTGGTCTCGACTACGAGGCAGTGAAGGCAATCAACCCGCGTCTCGTCTATGCCAGCATTTCCGGCTATGGCGATGAAGGCCCCTGGGTTTCTCGCCCGGGCCAGGATCTTTTGGCGCAGTCCCGTTCCGGACTGATGTGGCTGAACGGCGATGAGAGCCAAGGGCCAGTGCCGTTTGGACTGGCGGTGGGCGATATGCTGGCGGGCGCTGCAATCGTGCAGGGCATTCTCGCTTGTCTTGTCAGGCGCGGCATCACTGGCAAGGGCAGCCACATCGAGACAAGCCTGATGGAATCGCTCATCGACTTCCAGTTCGAAGTTTTGACCACACATTTGAACGATGGCCGGCGCCTGCCAAAACGTTCGGATTTCCGCAGTGCCCATGCCTATCTTTCTGCCCCCTACGGCGTCTACCACACGAAGGACAGCTATCTGGCGCTCGCGATGACCCCGCTACCCAAATTGGCGGACCTTCTCTCGCTCGGTGATCTGGCACCCTACCGCGACAGCCCGGCTACATGGTTCACGGCGCGCGACGAGATCAAACGCATCATCGCTGCCCGGCTCGAAACCGAGACCACCGACCATTGGCTCGCCATTCTCGAACCGGCGGACATCTGGTGTGCCAAGGTGTTGAACTGGGAGGAGCTTCTGGAAAGTGAAGGCTTCAAGGTTCTCGACATGTTGCAGACCGTGGAGCGCGACGATCATGTTTCTATCCTCACCACGCGCTCGCCAATTCGGGTAAACGGGCTGCGCGCGAAGTTTGATCGGGCCGCACCGCGCATCGGTGAACACAGCGAGGCGATCCGCAAGGAGTTTGGGCTGTGAGCGTAATTAAACTCAAAGGCATGACCTGGAGCCATCCGCGCGGCTATGACCCGATGGTTGCCTGTTCAAAACTCTGGAAAGAGAAGACCGGCATAGACGTCGAATGGGAAAAGCGCTCGCTGCAGGATTTCGAGTCCTTTCCCGTTGAGGAGCTGGCGCGGGAATATGATCTGATCGTCATCGATCATCCGCATGTCGGCCAGATTACAGCCGAAAATTGTCTTGCACCGCTCGACGCGCCGGGACGTGAGGCAGAGCAGTATGCACTTTCCGCCGGGAGCGTCGGACAGTCCTATCCAAGCTATCATTGGCAGGGGAGGCAATGGGCGTTTCCGATCGATACTGCGACGCAGGTTTGTGCGTGGCGGCCTGACCTGCTCGAAGATTCGCCCGCAAGCTGGGACGAGGTAGTGAATCTGGCAAGAGCAGCCAAGGTTTTGTTGCCGCTGCGTCCTCCCCACTCGCTGATGACGTTTTATACGTTGAGCGGCAATCTTGGTTCACCGTGTGCAGTCACCGGGCAACTGATTGATCTTGAAAGCGGAATACGTACTTTCGAAATGATGCGTGAAATTGTGGCGCTGATTGATCCCGCGTGCTTCGAAATGGACCCCATTGCGGCACTGGAGAGGATGGGCGAGGCCGGTTCGCACATTGCCTGTTCGCCGTTGATCTACGGCTACGTCAATTATTCCATCGATGGTTTCAGGCCCAATCTCGTCGCCTTTGCTGATATTCCCGCCGCGGGAGATGATGGTCCTGCCGGCTCGGCGCTGGGCGGCACGGGCATCGGTGTTTCGGCTTTTTCAGCAAATCGCGCCGCGGCTATCGATTTCGCCTACTGGATTGCCGGAGGCGAGGTGCAACGAGGGCCGTATGCGTCAGCGGGCGGTCAACCGGCTCATACCGACGCTTGGGAAGACGAAACTGTCAATGAGGCGACGACAAGCTTCTACACGGCAACGCGCAAGACGCTTGAAGCTGCGTGGGTGCGCCCACGCCATAAGGGTTATATGAATTTTCAGGAAGCCGCTTCAGATCGGCTCAATGCGGGCCTTCTGCAGCACCATCCTGCGCGGAACGTCCTCGACGATCTGAACGCACTATTCCGACAAAGTTTTGCCGGATAAGACGTCTCTTAGGTGTGCCGCCGCATTTGACCTGCGCGTCCATATCGTCCTGGACAAATGCCGATGCCTTGCTGGCACTCAGGCGGATTGATCTGGGTTGGTTCGGGCTGGCGTGGAGTCCACGTTGCGTAGGAACCGCACCCGGCCAAAACAAAGCTGCTGAACAATAATATGGCAGCCATCACTAATTTCATTTTCCGACCCCCGTCTGCAATCTCCACTGCAAACTGATGTGCCGGAATCATCGATGAAAGTCAAAGTTGTCGTAGGTGCTGATGCCTGGTTGTAGCGCGACCTGTCCTACGCATAGCGCTTCTGTTGATCGACCTCGCCGCCATGGACGCTCGGATGCGAGTTAATTGCGGTTATGACTGCAAGAGCCGCCAGCGAATTGACATCACGATTGCCACGATTGAAGGCGGTCATCACGGTTTCCGCGATAACTTTCGCGTCTTCCTCCGAGCTTGATTTCACCACAAGCGTCGCTGCTGCCTTGTTGTAGGCGGCTTGCATGACGTTCCAGTCATCCTGGGAGTAGATCGGCTTTGAAGGACTATCGAAAGGCATAGAACTATTCCTTTCCCCTTGGACGAAACGAACCCCGACAAGGAGGAGAAAATAGCTTCGCAATTGTGGCGTTGCAAATCGAAAAGAATTTACCGGCAGTTGAAAGGGCTTACCGCAGCGCAATATGCTTCTGACCGCTCTCAAATGTGGCAAACGGGAAATCCGGGCTCTAGATAGTCGACTCTGTTTCCGATCGTTCCCTGACAGCCCGCGACAAGCGCGACCAGCGCTGACTGAACCAGGGGGTTACCAGCGATATCTTCTCGAAGCGTTGACTGGCAAAGGATGGATCGTGTTCTTCGAAGGTCCAGACTTTGAAATTTGTCAATTCATGCGGTCCGAACGTGTGGATCAATGGAATATCGGCAGCATCCCGGCCACGCGCCACGACAATCCGCCCGATGCGACGCTGATTGTGACGGGCGTCGAATGTGTGCCATTTGCCGCCGAGATAGACCTCGAACCAGGCGTTGAAATCCATTGGCGCCGGATCAGCCGGCACGCCGATATCGCCCAAATAGCCGTTCACATAACGTGCGGGAATATTCATGCAGCGGCAGAAGGCAACGGCCAGATGCGCGAAATCCCGGCAAACACCAACGCGCTCCTCATGTGCTTGCGCTGCAGTGCGTGTCGACCGCGCAAAGCCATAACTAAAGGTCAGGCGCTGGTTGACATAGTCGGTGATTGCCTGGACTCGCGACCAGCCGGGTTTGACGTGGCCGAAGAGACTCCACGCAAGGTTGCTCAATTCATCCGTTTCGCAATAGCGGCTGGCCGACAGGTAAGCGAGACATTCGATCGGAAGTTGGTCGACGCTCACCTCGGTTGCGTCCTCGTCGACGGGGTCGGGGAGCCCGTCATCCTTGACGACCGCATCATACTTCAACGAGAGGTTGCCCGCAGGAGCCAGGACGCGGATGCAGCTGTTTCCGAAAAGATCACGAAACGTTTCAAGCTTTGTGTCCGGAGTAGCGGTCGGACCACGCTCGCATTGGATGTCCGGTACACGCCCCGATTCCAGGTTGAGATAGGTCGTCATAGGCGTGGGTTCGTTACAGCGAATGGCTATCTCGTAACCGATACGGATCAACATAGGCATATCCTCTAAGGTTTTGAGAAGAACGCTGCGATCCGGTTCAGGTTCCCCGGCAGTAAATTTTAATCGATGTCAGGCTCGTCGTGCGATTCAGGATTTGTTGACTATAGAGCCATAGAATTTGAAACAAATGCGCCGGACGGAAGTTAAGTCCGGAAGATGTGCGGTCAGATTGTTGGCGGTGCACAGGAGTGATTGGAATGGTGATGGCTGCAAAACATCCAGGTTCCCGCCCTCGCGCAGCGGATGTACTGCGAGAACAGGTCGTTCGATCGGACTTCCGCCGTGTGGCCAAAACAGCTCGCCCATCGGAAGCCGACAGGAACATCCCCAAATTGCTTCAGGACCTGCTGGATCGACTCGACGAGGCGGAAAAAGCCTGGAAGAAAACCCGCTGATCTCGTTGCGCTCTAGTTTCTGACCTGCAGGAGGTTGTTTTGGTAATGCCCCACGCGTTTCGATTTCGCATGGTTGACGAAACTGCCGAAGGACAGTGCGAAGGCGACGAAAATCACGAAAATGATGCCAAGACGCTGAACAAGCATGACAAATACCCCAGTGGACTTTCCTGAGGATATCGCTGTCGATCTGAACGGCGACTGAACCCGGCGTTCACCCGGCATTCCAAATGATGACCCAATCTTTACTTTCAACGTGGCGCACAGGGTGACGCAGCATCCGCCCTGATCTATGCTGCAGCTATGACCAAAGCTTTCGACGCGATCATTATCGGTGCAGGGCAGGCCGGACCATCTCTGGCAGGTCGTCTCACGAACGCCGGCATGAAAGTGCTCATGGTCGAACGCAAGCTATTCGGAGGGACGTGCGTCAATACAGGATGCATGCCGACGAAGACGCTGGTCGCGAGTGCCTATGCAGCACATCTTGCCCGGCGTGGTGCTGATTTTGGCATCGAGACGGGTGGGCCTGTCCAAATCAACATGAAGCGGGTCAAGCAGCGCGCCGACACTGTGTCCTTCAATGCCCGGACCGGGGTCGAGAAATTCTTGCGCGGCATGGATGGCTGCACGGTTATTCAGGGTCACGCCCGTTTCACCGGACCGCATGAAATCGATATCGATGGCGCGGTCTTCACCGCACCCCGGATTTTCCTCAATGTTGGTGGCCGTGCCAATGTGCCGGACATGCCCGGCATTGACGACATCGACATCCTGACCAACACGTCCATGCTGGCGCTCGATAAAGTGCCGAAGCACCTCGTCGTCATCGGTGGCAGCTATATAGGCCTCGAATTTGCGCAAATGTACCGCCGGTTTGGCGCGGACGTGACCATTGTCGAGAAGGGTCCACGGCTGGTTTCGCGCGAGGACGAGGACATATCCGAAGCGATCAAGGAAATTCTCGAGGGTGAGGGAATTGCAATTCGCCTTAATGCGGAATGCATATCGTTCAAACCTCACGCCGAGGGTGCGGAGGTCGGTGTCGATTGTACAGCCGGTTCGCCAACCGTTGTCGGCTCACATGTGCTGCTGGCGATCGGCCGACAGCCCAACACCGACGATCTTGGCTCGACAAGGCAGGTATAGAGACTCGATGAGCGTGGATATATCAAGGTTGATGATCGGCTCGAGACAAATGTCCCTGGTATCTGGGCAATTGGCGATTGCAACGGGCGCGGTGCCTTTACTCATACGGCCTATAATGATTTCGAGATCGTTGCGGCAAATCTCCTTGACGGAGAGAACCGCAAAGTGAGCGATCGTATCCTCGGCTATGCACTCTATATCGATCCGCCGCTCGGACGGGTAGGCCTGACCGAGGCGCAGGCTCGCAAGACCGGGCGGCCATTGCTGATTTCCAAAAGGCCGATGACCCGTGTCGGTCGCGCAGTGGAAAAGGACGAGACGCAAGGCTTCATGAAAGTCGTGGTGGACGCACAGACGCAGAAGATACTCGGTGCAGCCATACTGGGGACGGGCGGCGACGAGGCGATCCACGGCATTCTCGATATCATGAACGTTGGCGCGACCTATCCTCAATTGAAATGGGCTGTTCCGATACATCCTACAGTATCTGAGCTGATTCCAACGCTGCTCGGAGACCTCAAGGAAGCAAAATGACGTGCAAGCTATTCCATAACGGCCGCGTGATCCGCTGGGGCGGCGTTTGACGCAGGCTTGCGCAGCAGCATGACCAGCGGGATCGAGACCAGCGACATGATCATCAACAGCTTGAAATCGTCCATGTAGGCGATAATTGTCGCCTGCGTTGTGATCATTCCGTCCAGCGCAGCACGGCCTGCGGCCTTCATCGGATCGAGATTCTGCATTACCGCCGGCGCGTTGAATGCATGGTTGAATGGCGTGACATAGGCGGCGATCGACGAATGGTTGCTTTGCACATTCTCGGTGATGAGCGCGGTGACGACAGCGATGCCGACGCTTGAACCGATATTGCGCGAGAGATTGTAGAGGCCGGTGCCTTCGCCGCGCATCGGCGCGGGGAGGGTGGCAAAGGCGATGGTCGTAAGCGGCACGAACAGAAAGCCAAGACCGGCGCCCTGGATGAAGCCCACATAGACGATGGTCCACTGCGACACATCGGGCGTCCAGCCGGTCATGTCATACATGGCCCATGCGGTCAGGCTGAAGCCGAGGAACAGCAAAAGGCGGGTATCGACCTTGCCGATCAGTCTGCCGACGATAAACATGCAGACCATCGTACCGACGCCGCGCGGCCCCATGACAATACCGGCGGTGACGACGGGATAGCCCATCAGTGTCTGCAGATAGGGCGTCATCAAGGCGAGCGACGCAAGATAGGTGACGCCTATGACGAAGATAAAGAACATGCTGACCGAAAAATTGCGGTCGAGGAAGAGCCGCGGATTGACGAAGGATTTCTTCGCCGTGAACGTGTGCACAAGAAAGAGATAGAAGGCGCCGGCGCAGATTAACGCTTCGATCTGGATTTCAGCGGAAGAGAACCAGTCGAGCTGTTCGCCGCGGTCGAGGAAGAGCTGCAGCGTTGCGATGGCAAGGCTCAGGGTGCCGAAGCCGAACCAGTCGAGCTTTGCGCTCACCTCTTTCGTCGTTTCGGAAACGAAGGCGACAATACCGAAGAACGCCAGCATGCCGATGGGCACATTGATATAGAATACCCAGCGCCAGCTGATATGGTCGGTGAGCCAGCCGCCGATGACCGGTCCGAGCACTGGGCCGACCATCACCGATACGCCGAAAAGCGCCATGGCCCTGCCGCGATCTTCCACCGAATAGATGTCGAGCAGAATACCCTGCGACAACGGCACGAGCGATGCACCGAAGAGGCCCTGCATCAGCCGGAAGACCACGATTTGCGGCAAGGACTGGGCGAGACCGCACAGGACCGACGCGGCCACGAAGCCGACAATGGCGGTCAGAAGGACGTTCTTGCGGCCGAAGCGGGCCGCGAGAAAGCCGGACGGCGGCGTCATGATGGCTGCAGCGACGATATAGGAGGTGAGGACCCAGTTGATCTGATCAGCGCTCGCCGAGACACTACCCTGGATATAGGGCAGCGCCACATTGGCGATCGTCGTGTCGAGCGCCTGCATGATCACTGCAAGGATGACGCAGGCGGTTATCGCGCCGCGGTTGGCGACAACGAGTGCGGCGCTGGGAATTGCGATGGTATTAGACATGATCCTTGCTGCCAAAAAGGCCGACGACGTCTGTCATGAAAGACGGGAGGCCGCGGGCACGGCCGGTGTCGACACCGACGGTGACGCTCATGCCCACCCGTAGCGGCGGCTTACCCGCCATGTCATCTATGCTGACGAGCATGGGAATGCGCTGGACGACTTTCACCCAGTTGCCTGTGGTGTTCTGGGCAGGCAGCAGCGAGAAGCTGGAGCCGGAAGCCGGGCTGATGCTGGAGACCGTGCCCTTCCACTTCACGTCCGGATAGGTGTCGACGCTGATGGCGACTGTCTGGCCGGGACGCACATAGGTGAGCTCGGTCTCTTTCGGGCTCGCAGCGATCCACATATGCGTCGTCGAGACGAGACTGAAACCGGCCTGCGACGCTTGAAGATATGCGCCGGTCTGCAGAGAGCTTACATTGGTGACGATGCCATCAAACGGGGCACGGACAACCGTGTGGTCGAGATTGCGCTGGGCATTGTCGACAGCCGATTGCTGCTGCAGATAAGAAGGATTTTTTTCAACGGGTTGATCTGCGTTGCCGCCAAGCTGCGCCAGGGTTGCCGCAGCTTCTGCCTTCGCAACGTCGACCTTCTGCTGGGCCGCATCGAGATCATGCTTGGCCTGGTCATAGGTCGCGCGGGACGCGAAGGAGCTTGCATTCAGATCCTGCTGGCGCTGCAACGACTTTTGGAAAAATGGAATATCGGTCTGGGCCTGGGTTATCTCTGTCAGCGATTGCTTGTAACTCGCTTCAAGGTTGAGAATTTGATTGCGCACGACGCCAAGTTGCGCCTTCGCACCCGCAAGTGCGATGGCATAGGGAGACGCATCGAGACGGAACAACACATCGCCCTGCTTGACCTGCTGATTGTCGCGGACATCCACCGACTGCACGATACCGGACACGTCGGTGGAAACGCCGACCATGTCGGCTTGGATATAGGCGTTGTCGGTCGACATGACCTGACCGCCAGTCGCATAGAAATAGCCGCCAACGATCAAAAGGACCGGCAAAAGCCCGAAAAGCAGCGGGCGCTTCAGGCTGCGCCGGGTGTGCGCCGGCGCGTGAGGCGCAGGGGGCGTGGTTTCCTTGGTCACAGGTACGGCAGGCGCTGTTTCGATGGTCGTATCGGGCTTTTCCATTACTGCGTCATTGCGCGCGGCGTTGTCCGAATTGGCAGGTATCCGCAGGGAAGGTGAACCGTCAGCCATAATTTTTCTCTCTGTCCTCGACCGGCGTTTGGCATGCGTCGATCAAATTTGTCTTCATAAGGGTCAGTGTTCGAATGAGATGTTCGCGATCTGCATCCGGGACATCTGCGAGTGCTTCAGAGCGGGTAAGGTCTGCAACACGGCGAATGCCATCGAGAAGGGGTTTTGCCTCTTCGCGGGAGAACAGCAACCGGATGCGCCGATCAGTCGGATGCCTGCGGCGCTCGATCAGGCCGCGTTCCTCAAGTTTGTCGAGGATGCGGACCAAGGTGATCGGCTCGACCTCCAAAAGCTCGGCCAGACCCGCCTGGTGGATTCCCTCATTTTTGGAGAGATATGCCAGTGTTTGCCACTGCGACCGGGTGAGGCCCAGATCCTTTGCGCGCTGTTCGAAACGCTTGCGCAACAGGCGTGCGACCTCGTGCAGCAGAAAACTCAGTGTTGGTGCATTGTCCATGAGGAGATCTGTAAAACTCGTAAGGATGCTTATAACAGTCATGCATATAGCAAGGGTGCTAGGCGAATAAAAGGCGACAGCTTGCCTCAGGCAGAAAAAAACTGCGCCAAGCCTTCAACATATCGTGAAGAAATCCGGGTCAGGTCGACGGAGGTGGTTCAATCCTTGCGAGGCAGGAACGTCTGTTCGTATTCGCTGATGAATCTGTCAAAGAGCGTAGCGAACGCTTCGACATCCGCGGCGGGCCAGTCTTGGACGATTTTCTGTACGACAGCGAGTTTCTGGGCCTTGATTTCCAAGACCAACTTTCGCCCCAGCGCTGTGATAACGACCACGATGCGCCGCGCGTCAGCTTGGGAGGCTTTGCGGCGCAAGACGCCACGTGTGACCATTTCCGCAACAATGCGACTAGCCCGGGAGGGATCGATGCGCAAAATTTCGGCGATCGCACCAACAGTCACTTCGCCGGCCGTTTCAGCTCGTCTTACGGCGTCAAGAACGTCGAGGTGCGAGAGTTCGAGGCCAGGCGCAACGTTTTGAACCGCGAGGCGGCCAATCAGGCGTCTGCCTACCAACAGGCGCATCCGCGTCATTACCTGACCGATATGCACGATGTCTTCATGGTAGCTCTGATTGTCGGCTTCACGTTTATGTGTCGTCATGGCGCCTGTCATACTTTTGCGCATATGAATATGCAAATGGCATTATAGTGCTGTTGACAATTATATGCTAATAGCACATTTATCTAAGTAATCAAGCTCGGATATCCTGCTCAATGGACATGCATGCACCGCCCGCGCCGCTCGTGACGGACCACCGTCTGCGGCTTATTATCTTCTTTTTCCTGAGTTCGGCCATGTTTATGGCGACGCTCGACAACCAGATCGTCTCGACTGCCTTGCCGACAATCGTCGGCGAGTTCGGCCATCTGGAACGCTTCGGCTGGATCGGATCCTCATATCTGCTTGCTTCGAGCGCTGTCATGCCGATCTACGGCAAGCTGGGCGATCTGTTCGGGCGCAAATATGTGATGATGACTGCCATTGCGATATTCACCATCGGATCAGCCGTGTGCGGTCTCGCTGTATCGATGAACACGCTGATCGCTGCGCGGGTGCTGCAAGGGCTCGGCGGCGGCGGTATCATGGTATCGATCTTCTCCATCAACGCCGATCTTTTCGAACCGCGAGAAAGGGCGCGGTATCAGAGTTATTCGAGCCTTGTCCTCATGGCTTCCGGCGCAATCGGTCCAGTACTCGGTGGCACGATGAGCGATCTTTTCGGCTGGCGATCGATTTTTCTGGTCAACATCCCGGTTGGGATCATCGTCCTGACCGGCCTGTTTACGATGCTTCCCTACCGCAAGCCGGAACGCAAGCCAAAGATCGACTATGCAGGCGCAATATTGTTGGCCCTGACCACAAGCAGTATCGTGCTCGTTGCCGACAGCTCAGAGCTGTTCGGTTCGATAATATCGGTCCAGAGTGTTAGCATTATTGCATTCGGCATCGTCTGCGCCACGAGTTGGGTGTTCGTTGAACGTCGCGCAGTGGAGCCCATCGTCCCGCCAACACTTTTCCGGAATCCAACATTCTCGCTGCTGCTTGTGATCTCGATCGCCAGCGGTGCGATTGCCATCGGCATGGTCAATTATTTCGCGCTTTTCCTACAGACGACAACGGGCCTGTCGCCCTCGCAGGCGGGTGTGTTTTTCATCCTTTTGACCGGAGGTATCGTCTGTGGGTCTCTCTTGGGGGGGCGGCTGATCTCGACGACGGGTCGCTACAAACCCCAATCCATAGCCAGTCTTTCTTTGAGCTTCCTCGCCTTCATGTTGTTCACGCAGGTCCAGGCAGGAACGCCCGTGTTTCTCATAGGCATCCTGATGGCCATGCACGGCATCGGCATCGGTCTTGGACAACAGGTTCCGGTGATCGGCGTGCAGAACGCAGCAGATAGCCGGGACGTCGGGGCAGCGACAGGGGCGGTGACGCTTTCGCGCATGGGCGGAGCGTCTATTGCCATTTCCATCTATGGCGCTATCGTCGCAGCAAATCTGTCCCGTGTCGGTGTCACCATTCCCGGGGTGAGTAACATTGAGCAGTTGACGCCGAAAATGCTGGGTGCGTTGCCAGAGGCAGCACGACAAGCGGTTGCCGATAGTTATGCTGCAGCGTTCACGCCGCTTTTCTTGACCTCGGCAGGCTTTGCCATCACCGGATTGCTGGCAGCGATCATGCTCAAGCCAGTGCTGCTGCCAACGGCAGGGGCTGTGAAGAAACCGAATGCAGCTGAATAATGAGTGAAGTGGTGTGCCGCATAGGTGACTCGAACACCTGACCCCATCATTACAAATTTTGTGACAGCCCAAAACGGACGGGTACAAACGCCAACAGACAGATAAGCCAAGCCATTGAAAACACGTAATAATAGGCCAAAAAAAGCACATAGTATTTAACACTTGCAGGAAAGATTGTGCAGGCGTCCAACAATTGGAGTAGCGTCACTTGCTACGTGCTCAGGGAGGTATCCATGGCTGCTATCAGAATTGCTGCATTTGCCGCATTCATCGCCGCAGGGTCCAGTGTTGCGGCAGCCGAGAGCATTGGCGGCCACTATAGGTCGGAAGGCATTGACCCGGCAGACTCACATTTTTCGGTAACAGTAGAAATCGAAATGCTAGCCGAACACACTTGCCGGATTAAGTGGAGCGACGGTTCGAAGGGTATCTGCATGCTGAAAGGGACAACTCTTTCGACGGCTGGCATCATACATGGAACCGCACAGCTTGGGGTCTATGAGGTCTCCAGCGACGGGAGTATAGAAGGCTCCTTTATCGACGACTATCACGGAGGCGGGATTGGCAATGGAGGGAAGATCGGCAAAGAGAAGATGACCCCAATCCGCTAGCCGGGCCGTCTGCCATGCGTTGCCGTGACAGTTCGGCATTGATCGGGCGAGGGTCGAACGGGAGGGTTGCCGCAAATGCGGCACCACTTACTTGTGGCCGGTCACTATCGCTTCGGCGTTGGCGCAAATGCGCTCCATGCCTTCGGTTATCGGTTGCGAGACGCTACCGGCCTGCGCCGCCAATTGGTCGGCCTTCCCCATCAAAATTCCCGTGTCCTGCATAAGCGCCGCCTTCGGGTCAGGATGCCTGAACGCTTCCTTTGCCAGCAGATATCCGCACACCATCTCGACGGCCATCATTTCCAGCTTCAGTTCGAGAGCCGCTTGCTCCCACGTCTTGTCCGCCATGTCGATGCTCCCCAGCGATAAAGTTTCCGCCCAGCGGAACCATTGGCAGCGAAGGGTTGAGAAGGCGTTACCTGAAATGCGTCGCGTGTTACCTGAGCGCAAAAAGCGATGCTCAGGCAGGCTGGAAAGTGACGCTAAGTCATTGAAATGTTTGGTGCCGCATAGGTGACTCGAACACCTGACCCCATCATTACGAATGATGTGCTCTACCAACTGAGCTAATGCGGCAGGAAGAGAACTTCCCGATCCTTGAAAGCGGCCATCGTGATGTGCCGGCGGATGTCGCGCCTGATACCTTCATTGTGCTGCAAATGCAAGCCTAGAGATGCGTGCGTATCGTCAAACTACCGGTCTCCAACTCCCTCGATCCTCACAGGATCGCCAAATTAGAATTTTTCTATTTTGACGATAGACAAGTGCGAAAGAGCGGTTAATCTTCTCTCTACCACATGACGCCCGGAAGAGGCACCTGCGTCAACGTTCTGGGAGGAACCTATGGCCAAAGTGGAATTGTTCGTGAATGGGCGTGCCGTCACAGGCGAAGCCGAAGACCGCACACTGCTTGTGCACTTCCTGCGTGAAAATCTTGGGTTAACTGGCACCCATGTCGGGTGTGACACATCGCAATGCGGTGCCTGCGTGGTTCACGTCGATGGCAGGGCGGTCAAGTCCTGCACAATGCTGGCGGCCCAGGCCTCCGGCTCGACGATCACGACGATCGAGGGCCTTAGTCCCAACGGCGAACTGCATCCGCTTCAGGTCGCGTTTCGGGAAAATCATGCGCTTCAATGCGGGTTCTGCACGCCTGGCATGATTATGACTTCGGTCGATATGATACGGCGACACCCAAACGGGCTCGATGAAGCAACCGTGCGGGATCAGCTCGAAGGCAATATTTGCCGCTGTACCGGCTATCACAACATCGTCAAGGCCGTGCTCGACGCATCGGATCAAAATGGGCAAGGGCGCCGTCAAAGCCGCCTGATCATTTGGATTTTCAGTTTTGTAGCCGGTGGCTTGGAGGTCAACTTTTTCCAGGCAAACGCGCTCGCGACAGGGAGACGAAGCCATGGGTGTTGAAGGTATCGGAGCACGTGTTCTTCGCAAGGAAGACAGAAGATTTATCACTGGCAAGGGCCGCTATACCGACGATATGTCCGTACCGGGCATGAAGCATGCTGCCTTCGTGCGCAGCCCCCATGCTCACGCGAAAATCACCGGCATCGATGTTGAAACAGCGAAGAAGATGCCCGGCGTCATTGGCGTTTTGACCGGCGCGGAGCTGAAAGCGGACGGGATCGGCAATCTCATTTGCGGCTGGATGATCCATTCCAAAGATGGAACGCCCATGAAGATGGGCGCTTGGTCTCCGCTTGCCACCGACACGGTGCGCTACGTGGGCGATGCAGTGGTTATTGTGGTCGCCGATACGAAAGGGCAGGCGCGTGATGCGGCCGAGGCAGTCGACGTGTCATACGAAGAGCTTCCGGTCGTTGTGAAAACTGCCGAAGCCCTCAACGAAGGGGCGCCGCAACTTCATCCTGAAGCGCCGGGCAATCTGATTTTTGATTGGGACATCGGGGATGAAAAGGCCACGAATGATGCTTTCGCAGGCGCTGCGCATGTCACCAAGATGGATATCGTCAATGGCCGCCTTGTTCCCAATGCGATCGAGCCGCGTGCTACACTCGGTGTCTATGATGCTGGCGAGGACCATTATACATGCTGGACGACGTCTCAAAATCCGCATGTCGCACGCTTGGTGCTGAGCGCATTCTACAATGTCGCTCCGGAAAACAAGCTTCGTGTCATCGCCCCGGACGTCGGAGGCGGCTTCGGATCGAAGATCTTCATTTATCCTGAAGAACTCATTTGCCTCTGGGCATCGAAAAAAACCGGCGTTCCCGTCAAGTGGGTAGCCGACCGGACCGAAAGTTTTCTGGCAGATGCTCATGGTCGCGACCATGTAACCCATGCGGAACTAGCCTTTGACAAGGACAATAAGATCCTTGGCCTCAAGGTGCAGACAATTGCCAATCTCGGCGCATATATGTCGCTGTTTTCGAGCTCGGTGCCGACCTATCTTTATGCCACGCTTCTGTCCGGCCAATACGATATTCCGGCGATCCACGCCAATGTGAAAGCCGTATATACCAACACGGCGCCCGTCGACGCCTATCGCGGAGCCGGGCGGCCGGAAGCAAGCTTTGTGCTTGAGCGCATCATGGAAACCGCAGCGCGCGAATTGAAGGTTTCTCCGGCAGAGCTTCGACGGAGAAATTTTATCCGCACTTTCCCGCACCAGACGCCGGTAATCATGAACTATGACGCGGGCGATTTCGACGCGACCCTCGATGCCGGGCTGAAGGCTGCCGACTATGAAGGATTCGAGAAGCGTCGCGAGGAGGCTGCCAAGCGCGGCAAGCTCCGCGGTATCGGTTTGAGCTGCTACATCGAGGCCTGCGGCATTGCACCTTCCGCAGCAGTTGGCTCTCTTGGGGCAGGCGTGGGTCTGTGGGAGAGCGCTGAAGTCCGGGTCAACGCGATTGGCACGATCGAAATTCTGACTGGCTCCCATTCTCATGGCCAAGGACATGAGACTACCTTTGCGCAACTGGCGACCGAGCGTTTCGGTGTTCCGATCGACAGCGTTTCCATCGTTCATGGAGATACCGACAAGGTGCAGATGGGGATGGGGACCTATGGTTCGCGTTCCGGCGCGGTCGGAATGTCAGCCGTCGTCAAGGCTTTGGATAAGGTGGAAGCCAAGGCAAAGAAAATTGCTGCCCATCTCCTCGAAGCAGATGAAGCCGATATCGAGATCAAGGACGGTGATGTGAGAGTCGTTGGCACCGACAAGTCGCTGCCATGGTTTCAGGTAGCGCTTGCGGCTTACACCGCCCACAATCTTCCCTCCGGCATGGAACCGGGATTGAAAGAGGGTGCATTCTACGATCCATCCAACTTCACGTTCCCAGGCGGCTGCCATATCTGCGAAGTGGAAATTGATCCTGAGACGGGTGTGACAGAGATAATTCAGTTTGTTGCTGCGGATGATTTCGGCAAGATAATCAACCCGATGATCGTCGAAGGACAGGTCCACGGCGGACTGGCTCAAGGCATCGGCCAAGCGCTGCTGGAAGGCACGCATTATGACGATACGGGGCAGCTGCTAACTGCCAGCTTCATGGACTACACCATGCCGCGCGCGCAGAACCTGCCGTCGTTTAACATCATGACGACAGAAACGCCGTGCCCGTCCAATCCACTCGGAATCAAGGGGTGCGGCGAGGCGGGAGCAATTGGTTCGCCCCCCGCCGTGATCAATGCCATCACTGATGCAATCCATAACAACAATCTGACCATGCCGGCGACACCGCAAACTGTGTGGAATGCCATCCAGGCTGCGAAGTGAGGGGAAATCATCATGTATGAGACACAGTATCATCGGGCTGCCTCCGTTGAAGAGGCTGCAAGACTGATGGGTGAAGCCGAAGATGGCAAATTCCTGGCTGGTGGAATGACCCTGATTCCAACCATGAAGCAGCGTCTGGCGTCGCCGAGCGATCTTATAGATCTCAGGAGAATCGAAGCGTTGAAAGGTGTCACGGTCGATGGGCGCACCGTGCGGATTGGCGCGGTCACGACACATTACGATGTCTCGACCAATGAGGAACTCGCCAAGATATGCCCAGCTATTACCAATCTCGCTGGCCATATCGGCGATCCGCAGGTGCGAAACATGGGCACGATTGGCGGGTCGATCGCCAACAACGATCCGGCTGCTGACTACCCGTCGGCGCTATTGGCGCTTGATGCGACGATAATCACCAGCCAACGCTCCTTGCCCGCATCAGATTTCTTCATCGGCCTATTCGAAACGGCCCTTGAGCCAAACGAGATTATTGTGGCCGTGGAATTCGTTGCGCCGGATAGGGCGGCTTACAAAAAATTCCCAAATCCGGCTTCGCTTTACGCAATGGCCGGTGTTTTCGTTGCCAAATCGGGTGACAATATCCGTGTTGCTGTAACAGGCGCAGGCGAGGGCGGCGTTTTTCGTCTCAAGGATGCAGAGACAGCACTCGCCGGAAACTTCAGCCCCTCAGCGCTGGATAGTCTCGCTGTAGATCCGGACGTCCTTCTTTCCGACATGCATGCTTCTGCCGACTATCGCGCCAATCTGGTCAAGGTCATGGCAAAACGCGCTGTTGCCGAGATCACGAACAGACCGATGTGAGACAAACATCTCTCTTGGCGTGGCGACAGCACTGTTACGCTGCACAAAGCGCCGTCTTTGCCGCGCGATATTCCCGCTCAAGGCGGGCGACGAGATCTGGCTGCGGGAGCGATTTCCTTAACGGCCGAAATGCCTTGGCCGCAGCCCCAGATGTCTTTCCAGGCCTTCGCGCCCGTCGTTGCGGACTCGAAATCCATCTTTGAGGGGTCGGCTTCTGGCAGGTGATCGGGGTCCATTCCCGCCTTGGCTATCGATGGCTTAAGATAATTTCCATGAATCCCGGTGAAGAAATTTGAATAAACGATATCAGAAGAACTGGAATCGACGATCATCTGTTTATAGTCATCGCCAGCGCGCGCTTCTGTGGTGGTAATGAAGGGCGAGCCGATATAGGCAAGGTCCGCACCCATGGCCTGCGCTGCCAGAATGGCGCGGCCGGTCGCGATGGCACCCGACAGCAACAAGGGCCCATCGAACCATTCACGGATTTCCTGGACAAGCGCGAACGGCGAGAGCATTCCCGCATGGCCGCCTGCACCCGCTGCGACTGCAATTAACCCGTCCGCGCCTTTGCGAATAGCTGAATTCGCGTGGCGGTTGTTGATGATGTCATGAAGGACAATACCACCATACGAGTGGATGGCCTCGTTCACCTCCGGAACCGCGCCCAACGATGAGATAACGATAGGAACTTTGTATTTTACGCACATCATCAAATCGTGTTCGAGCCGCTTGTTTGAGCGATGCACGATCTGATTCACGGCAAAGGGCGCAGCCGGACGATCCGGGGTTCTTCTCGTCATGGTTGCGTAGGCCTTCCGTAATCTCTGCGAGCCACTCGTCGAGCTGTGCTTCGGGGCGGGCATTCAAAGCCGGAAAAGATCCAACAATTCCGGCCTTGCACTGTGCGAGGACAAGTGCTGGATGTGAAATAATAAATAACGGAGCGCCAACGACCGGAATTCGCAACTTCGACTTCAAAATATCCGGCAAGGCCATTGTCCATCTCCAAATTTTGACGTTAGCGTAAACGTAACTTGCTTTACCAGAGCTGACGCATTGGGGGCAAGCGAAAGGTAAGTGATTTTATGATCGAGCGGCAATGCAGCATGTCGAACAATAGCGTTCACAATTCGAAACCGCCGCCATCATTGCGCCGCGCGAGTCTTGAATAAGCAGCGAGATGCGTTATGGCTAGCCAATCATGCAAGCCGTGTTGAAGGGATAATCGTCGAGTTGGAAGCGATCGAGCAAGCGATCAGGAATGCGTTGGCCAAAGTTGACGTCGGGAACCCCACGATTCGACAGAAGGTTTACGAATCGGCCTGGGGAGCGCATGAGCGTTCGCTTGCGGCAAACGGGGCATTGGACGATGGGCAACGGGACGAACGCCGCGAACGGCTGAAGGATGCAATCACCAGGATCGAAAAAGAAGTTCAGACAACTGGTTCGATAACGCTTCCGGTACCGGCTCCCATTGTTGAAAGGCGCGAACCGGTGCTTTCGCAGTCTGCGACAAGGATCGAACCAACGATTGATGTTGGACAGGAACCTGAACTTGACGCGCCTGAACTTGTATCGGATGAACCTGTTACTGCCGACAATTATCGCCCGGACCGTTTGCGCTCACGGCTGAAGCGAAACACGGAACGCAAGAAGGCGAGCGGCCTAACCAAATTTGTTATCATTCTCGCCATCCTGGCCCTAGCTCTCGGTCTGCTCTGGCTTGTTGCTTCCGGAATCATTAATTCGAAGCCGTCCAGCATCCCGCCCAGCACCGGCAATCCGGCCGTAAGCGGTAGCCATGAGCCGCTGAAGGAAGGCGAGTTGTCACCTGAGGGTAACTGGATTACGGTTTTCGATCCGTCCGACACAACGCAGGTATCTGTCGCCGGACGGGCGACGGCGACGATCGGTGGCGATCAGGTGGAAAAGTATCTGCGTATCAAGTCGCCCGGTGAAGCCGATGAAGTTAGTTTCGAGGTCGGCCAAGGCGTTCTAGAACAGCTTGCCGGCAAAAACACGATGTTCGATATCGTAGCCAAGAGCGAGGATGGTGTGAGGACGCAAATGGCGGTGAGCTGCGACTTCGGGGATCTGGGTGATTGCGGACGCAAGCGTTTCGATGTTTCCGATGCGAGCAGCGAGTATCTGGTGCAGAAGCAATTTCCGGCGGACAAGAAACCCGCTGCGGGCGGCGCGATCAAGATCAATTCGGACATAACCCAGGCGGGAAAGTCGGTCGATATCATCTCGATTCGCGTCCAGGTCACGAATTAGAATTGGATGGAGCGCGCGTTCCTATCTTCCGGCGATCTGATTGCCGACCGCCGTGCCTCCTATGCTGACATGCTGTTCGAAACCGGAGATCATGGCGCGGCCGCAGACCTCATGCGGCAGGCACTGGAGATAACTCCCAATTGGACTGCCGGCCTTTTTCGCCTTGGCGAGATGCATGAGGCGGCGGGGCAGGGTGATGCCGCGGCTGAAGCTTGGTGCAAATTGCTGCAGCTCGATCCAGACGATCGCTTTGGCGCAGGGTTGAAGCTCGCAGCAACCGGCCACGCTGCCGTACCGGAAACGCCGCCCACAGCCTATGTCGAAACCCTATTCGACGCTTATGCGCCAACTTTTGAAATAGCGCTTTTGGAGAGGCTGGAGTATCGCGTCCCCGAATTGCTGGCGAACGCCATCAAGGTGGCTGCGCCGGAACGGCGTTTCCGCTCCGTGCTTGATCTTGGCTGCGGCACTGGCCTGATGGGCCCGTATTTCCGCGCCGATGCCGATGAACTAGGCGGCGTGGACCTCTCCGAAGCCATGCTGCAGAAGGCTGCCGAAAAACAAGTCTATGACACTCTTATCAAAGGCGATGTCAACGAACTCGATACGCCTGCCCAAAGCGCCGATCTCATCATTGCGGCGGATGTCTTTGTCTATGTCGGTGATCTCCACCGTGCCTTCAACAATGTCGCCGGGGCCATGGTCCCGGATGGGTTGTTCGCATTTTCCGTTGAGCACCATTCGAGCGACAATGAGCTGATCCTACAGCCATCGCTACGTTACACCCATTCCGAAAGCTACGTTCGGCGGGTCTTGGCGGAGAATTCCATGACATTGGTAAGTTTGCAGCAGGAGACCATCCGTCTTGATCGGGGCGAACCCCTGCAAGGGCTTATTGTCGTCGCGAAGCCCGACATCTGATTAATCTTTGCGGAATACCAGTCGTCCCATCCAACCAGTCACGACGGCAAGGAACACGGCAAAAAGACCGTAAAGCAGGCTGTATTGATTGGCGGCGCGGTAGATGCGGAACTCCAGCCCCGCTTTGACAATGTTGAGGCTCGTCGAGCTTTCACGCAAGAACTCACCATTGCGAAACAGATATGCGCGAGCAATGTGTTTGCCCACAGGCACGTTGGCGGGCAATGAGAGGGTCGCACGGAACAACGTGGATGACAGGAATTGCACGTCGCCAGGGCGTTGATTGTATAGACGCTGTTTGAGCTTCAGCCGCGGTAACTCCTTGGTGAACTCCTTCAGGGATTCGCTCGATCCGAATCCGTCAGGTATTGGCTCGTAGAAGATATTGTTGACCCCTAGGCTAAGCTGGCCGAATATTTTCGGCGTTGCTATATCCTGAAGATTGCGGGTTGATGCGAGCGAATAGGATGCCGGAATGTGTTGGAATGATACGGATTCCGCATTGACCCAAATGCCAAAAAATCTGTCCTTGCGTCGCACGACAAAATCCCTCTCGGGACCTTCCAGAACCACAACGATATCATAGCGACCTTGCCGCTGGATCAGCGGATCAGCATTGTCCAACGCACCGAAAACCGTCAGGTCAGTGCCTCGGAAGCCGGATGTGATCGCGATCGTATCGGTCGAGAGGCCGATTTCAACGGTTTCCTTGTTGCCAGGCAATTGCTGTGCACGGGCCTGTTGTCCCGCAGCGAGTGCAATGATCAGAATTAGAGCAGCGGCGGGCGTATTCATGGCGCCCTCGTGGCGAGCGCAACCGCGACAGAGTAAAGATCATCGGGTGTGACGAAAAGTTCAATCGCGAGACGCAGACCAACCGCCAGAACCAGCATGGCCAGCAGCGCACGCAATTGTTCGCCGCGCAATTTCTGGCCGATGCGAGCGCCATATTGGGCGCCGATCACCCCCCCAGTCATCAAAAGCATCGCCAGTACGATATCGACTGACTGATTGGTCGTTGCCTGCATGACAGTGGTGAAGGCTGTGACGAAAACGATCTGATAGAGGGACGTCCCAATAACCACGTTTGTCGGTACCTTCAGTAGGTAAATCATCGCGGGAACCATGATAAAGCCGCCGCCGACGCCCATGATCGACGAGAGAAACCCTATGGCTCCACCGAGCACCAAAACGGGGATGATGCTCACATAGATCTTCGAGGCGCGGAACCGCATCTTGAAAGGCAGGCGGTGTACCCAATTATGCTGGCCCGGCTTCTTCAGATTGGAGAGCTGGCCAGCTCTCGTCCTTCGCATGGCCTGAAGGCTCTCATACAACATCAGACCGCCAACAGTGCTAAGAAAGACGACATAGAGAAGCGACACTATGAGATCGAGCTGGCCAAGTTCGCGCAACAGAACAAAGACATAAATACCGACGCCTGCACCGGCGATGCCGCCTACAACCAGCAACGAACCTAGCTTGACGTCGAGTGTGCCGCGTTTGAAATGGGTAAGAGCCCCGCTGAATGACGAAGCGATGACCTGGTTTGCACCAGTGGCGACCGCAACCGCCGGTGGAATATTATAAAAGATCAGAAGCGGCGTTATCAAAAACCCGCCGCCAACGCCAAACATACCCGATAAAAATCCTACCGCCGCGCCCATAAAAAAGAGCACGAAGACATTGACCGAAATCTCGGCGATAGGCAGGTAAATACCCAATGCGAACCCCAAACCCATTGTGGTGTCAGGACACCGTCGTAACACCACAATGACAGCAATTCTTTAAGGTTTCTTGCCCGCTTGCCGGGCTCAAGTCAAATTCTGACTGAGGGCCGCAATACATTGCGGTTTAAACGCGAACCCATGTGTCGCAATGGCATTGTTCCAATGGTTTTAAGGCGAGAAATTTGTCCCCTTTGGCTTCGTGCGGTCAGCCATTCTTCCTGAGTAAATTGCGAACCAGATCCTTGTCGATATTGCCGGTGGGCTTGAGCCCATTGTCCTTCTGGAACGCCATGATCGCGTCGCGTGTTTTAGAGCCGATTTTACCGTCCGAACCGCCGGCATCGTAGCCGTGCTTGTTGAGGATGAGCTGAACGTTGCGGATGGCCTTTTCCATGTCGATCGAACCGGTCGTCGTTGGGCTTTCCTGCCAATCCGCGGGCACGTTAAGAGCGTTGGCGTCGGGATTCAGCTGTCTCGGCTTCCAAAGCTCGGTGGCAGCCTTCGCACGTTCAAGCTGCTCGGGAGACATGATCTTGGCCACGTCGTCTCGCTTCTGAGCAGCGTCCTTGTCACCGGCATTGGCCGCAATGGCGAACCATTTATAGCTCTCTTCCAGATTCTGTGGCATGCCAACACCCTTGGCTGAAAGAATGCCAAGATTGAACTGGCTGTCCTTGACACCGAGTTCGGCTGCCTGGGTAAACCAACGCGCGGCGGCTTCGTTGTCCGGGGCTACACCATCGGTTCCGGCGGCAAAAAGGACTGCGAGGTTGTGCATGGCGCTCGCGTTGCCTTGTTCGGCGGCAAGCTGGTAATAAGTCTTGGCTTTCGCCAGATCGCGAGTAAGACCAAGGCCCTTCTCGTAGAAGTTGCCGATACGGTATTGCGCCGGCGCGAAGCCCCGTTCTGCAGCAAGATTGTACCATTCGGCTGCTTTGGCGAAGTCATTGCTGACACCGCGCCCGTCCATATAGTTGTTACCGATTTCGAAAAGAGCCTTGCTGTCGCCGTTTGCTGCCGCATCGCGCAGCGGTTGGGGTCCAGCCTCAGTCGGAATGGTTGGAATAGCTGTGGTCGATGCAGTATCGATGACCGGTGCGACCGGTGTGGCATCGATGGTGGATGGTGTTGCTTGCTGCGTGGCGATAACCGCTTCCACACTATCCGGTGCGGGCTGTGAGGCAGCCAGTTCCTTCGGTGCGCTGTTTTCGGTCGGAGTTGTCAGTTCCGGAGTCTTTCCTTGCTCTACAGGTTGTGGTGCTTTGGCTGCAACATCGCCTACTTGTTCGGGTGGCGTAGGCTGGGCAATGGATGCCTTATCAATTCCGTCCGCATAGTTCAGATATGCATTCTTCAGTTGCAGACCTGCAATTGCGATCATGATCGCGCCGATCGCCAAGAGAATTGGCCTGCGCTGGCGTGTAAGCAGGCTGTCCTTGGCATCGTCAGTCCTGTCCGACACAGGAGTGCGTTTCTGGCTCTCGACTTCCGAGGCTGCTGCTTGAGCAGCGCGCCGAGCGGCGGCGATGAAATCGGCCTTGCCTTCCGATGTACCGCCGGCAAGTGGCATATCCCGGCGATCGTCGCGAACGCGCTTCAGGATAGAATTCAGATCTGGCATGCCGGAGCCAGGCTCAAGCGGACGGTTGAGGATGTTCGGATCCAGATCGACTTTATCCGTCTTCTTTGCCTCCTCGACGATATCGATTTCTAAGTCCTGTGGCACCATTTCCTGTCTGCTGCGTCCCTTCAGGCCGCGGGCAAGGCTGCTGAAGAGAGATCTTTTTTCGTGGGGTCCCTCTTCCGCAACATCAGCACGCGTCGCTTCCGATGGCAGTTCCTGGCTTGTCAAGAAGATCGCCGTATCGAGAGCAGGCCCGACATCTATGGGGGGATCGTAAGCCAGCGTAGCTTTCATCGCCGGCTCTTCGGGGATGACTGTTTCTTCAATCCGGGCTGCAAGGGGCCTGTGGACCGGAACCGGCCCGCTTTCGAGCGAGGCAAGACGGTCAACTATCTTGAGCAACGTATCGTGGATTGCCTCGAATGTCTTGCTGTTGCGCTCTTCGGATTTGCGTGAAAGTTTTTCCAGCGTCTTCAAGTCGGCGGCGAGTTCGCGGGCAATCATGCTATCGTGGTCGCTGCCAAAATTAGCAGTGTTGCGGATCGCCTCAGCCGCAGCGTTGCGGGCAGCCTCTACGACGAGATCACGGTTTGCCGCCATTGATTCTTCGATCGCGTCGAGGCGTGGTGGGATCGCGGACATTTCTGCGTATCGATCATTCGATTGAGCCAGATGCTCGGCCAAACCCGCAATCTGCAGTTCAAGACTACGGATGACATCGTGCGTATTCTCGGTTTGAGGCATGTTTTGCGCAATGTAGCGTGCCATGTCCTCGAAACGGGCTTCGATATTGTCGGTCAAGCGAATGTCGCTGTTCTCGCTCATCAGGTGGTGGTCGTCGAGACGGCGCGTTAGTTCTTCGAAACGCTGATCGATCTTTTCGATGAACTCAGGATCAGCTGCTGGCTGCGGTAGGGTTTCAAGCTTGTCGATGATCTGCAGAACGCGGTTTTCAAGATCGCGGAAATCGGAGATGTTGATCGCCGCCGGTGCGGTTTGCAGATGGCGCATCACTGCCGAAAGCTGTTCAGACAAGATGTCAAGACCTGATCGCAGGTGTTTTGCTCTGCTCGGTGAGTTGATCAACACGCTCGGCGAGCTCGCCCATACGCTTGAGGATCGTATCCGAGGTGCGGTCGGGCGACGCTAGCGCCGCAATGCGCGCCTCTAGGCGTTCGAAGGCATCGACTTCGATTGATTGGCCTGAGACTGGTTGCGAGGTAGCGACGATGGCGCGGCTGATCTCGTCAAGTCGTTCATCGAGCTGCTGCATGTATTTGGAAGGCAGCGAGGTGCCACTTCCAGTAGTCGAAGGGTTACGTTGTACAAAGGCATCGAAGCGTTCATCGATTGCATCCCAGCGATCGCCAAGATTCTGCACCGATTCTTCGCGGGCCAATGTATTGACCGTGCGCTTCAATTCATCGAGGTCCCCGCGCAGCATGGAAAGATGACCCGTCTCCGGCTGGCTTGCAGAAGCTCGGTTGAACAGGCGATCACTTGAAGCGGTTGACTGGCTGAGTCTGCCAATCGTTTCGTTGTGTGGTTCTGCAAAGTGGGCGGGCGCTTTGATCTCGCCCTCCATCTCCTCACGGAGCTGTTTGAGTTGAGCGGCAATTGCCGAGAGGTCATGCTTGTGTGAAGTAGGTGCCTGGGCTGCGCAAGGTAACGGGGCGTGGTCAATTGACCGGCACGGGAGGCGAGGGCAGCAAACCGGTCGGCAATATCCTCATTTTCCGGAAAAACTTCCTTCTTTGGCTCCATCGCACCACGCAACTGGCTTTCAAGATCCTCAAGCGTACGGTTGAGACTGTCGAGCGACGTCGCATCACGGCGTGCGCGATTTACATTGACCTGTTCCATTAGTGACCTCTGGTTCGTCATGGACGTCTGCTCGAGTTGACGCCACACCGTGGCGGGTGAAAAACCATCGCTCTGAGGAAACGGCCAATAGCGCTGTGCGCGTCGGGGCCAAACCGGAGAGCCAGGGCTTGCGCCCCATGCGATCCGACAAGCCGTGAAAAACAAATCACACATAGACACGGTTCACCGTCATCGTGACATTGGCGAAACGTGGTAAACAACTGGTTAAGACCCTGTATGAAGTGGTTAAAAAAGTATTTGGCCGGCTTAATCCAAGAACGGAGATTTGCCCCGAAAAGACACCGCCGACCTTCAAAGTGGTGGGCACTGCGCCTAAATGCATCGTTAAAAAAGCGAATTCGAGCATAATTTTGACGTTTACGCAAACGTCAAAATTTGTTAGGTTGAGCGACATCTCAACGGCGCCATAACTTGCGTGCCGTTTTTGCTTTGTTTTGGAGGAAGCCTGATGCCGAGCTATCGCGCGCCTGTTGAAGACACGCTATTTATCTTGAACGATGTTCTGGGTTTTGAACGCTACGGTAATCTACAAGGTTTTGGCGACGCATCGCCGGATATTGTTGAAGCCATCCTCAGTGAAGGCGCAAAGCTGGCCGAGAACACACTGTTCCCGGTTAACCAGATAGGTGACCAGGAAGGCTGCGTACGTCACGACGACGGTTCGGTAACGACCCCCAAGGGCTACAAGCAAGCGTTCGATCAGTATCGCGAGGGCGGCTGGGTGGGCCTTGCCGTGCCGCAGGAATTTGGTGGTCAGGGTCTGCCATACGCGCTGCATGTGGCGGCGGGTGAATACATGGCTTCGGCGAACATGGCGCTCGTCATGTATCCCGGCCTGACGCAGGGCGCGATTGCGGCCATTCTCACGCACGGCACCGACGAGCAGAAACAGGCCTATTTGCCCAAAATGACCGATGGTACGTGGACAGGCACCATGAACCTCACGGAGCCGCATTGCGGCACCGATCTCGGTCTGTTGCGCAGCAAGGCTGTGCCGAACGCCGATGGTTCGTATCGGATTTCCGGGCAGAAGATTTTCATCTCTGCCGGCGAGCACGATATGGCCGAGAACATCATTCATCTGGTTCTCGCCCGTATCGAAGGTGCACCGGAAGGCACCAAGGGTATTTCGCTTTTCATCGTACCGAAGTTCAACCTCGACGAGAACGGCAATCCTGGGACGCGCAATGGCGTATCGTGCGGTTCAATCGAAGAGAAGATGGGCATCCACGGCAATTCGACCTGCGTCATGAACTATGACGAGGCGACCGGCTACCTGATCGGCGGGGAGAACAAGGGTCTGCGCGCGATGTTCACAATGATGAACGAGGCGCGTCTCGGCGTCGCCCTGCAGGGTCTGTCCATCGGCGAGATTGCCTACCAGAATGCTGCCATCTATGCGCGTGACCGTATCCAGGGGCGCGCACTGACGGGACCGAAAGAACCAAACAAGAAGGCCGACCCGATCATCGTCCACCCGGACATCCGCCGTATTCTGCTGACGATCAAATCCTTCAACGAAGCCGGACGCGCGTTCATTCTCTGGTCGGCATTGAAGTCGGACATTGCGCATCGCTCGGGTGACGAGACCGAAAGGCAATTGGCGGATGACATTCTCGGCCTGATGACGCCGGTGTTGAAAGGTGTCCTGACCGACAAGGGCTTCGAGCACGCCTGCATGGCGCAACAGGTATTCGGTGGCCATGGTTATATCGAAGAACATGGTATGAGCCAGTACGTGCGTGATGCGCGTATCGCCATGATCTATGAGGGTGCCAATGGCATCCAGGCATTAGACCTCGTCGGCCGCAAGCTCGGTGCCAATGGCGGACGTGCGGTCATGGCTTTCTTCAAGGAAGTCGGCGATTTCTGCGAAGAAAATCGCAGCGACGAGAAGCTGTCCTTCTTCACCAAGCATTTGAAGAAAGGTCTCAATGACCTCCAGGCGGCATCCATGTGGCTGATGCAGAACGGCATGGCGAATCCAGACAATGCGGGTGCTGCTTCGACCGACTACATGCATCTCTTCGGCCTGGTTTCGCTCGGCTATATGTGGGCACGAATGGCCAAGGCATCGCATGCCAAGCTTGCGGAAGGCACCAGCAACAAGGCCTTCCATGAGACCAAGCTCGTCACGGGCAAGTTCTTCATGGAGCGCGTCATGCCGGAGACGTCGGCGCATCTTGCTCGCATTCAGACGGGAGCGGATACGATGATGGCGCTCGCTGCGGAAGCATTCTAAGCTACCGCACGCTCATTTCGAGCCGCGGTCTCGCGGCTCCTTCTACTGACTCTCGGGAGGTTTGTGATGGGTCTGCGACCGGAAGAAGTATTGGGTGTTCCAAAACCCGACTGGAAGACTGACGACGTTGTGATGCTGGAAGAGATGGCCACGAAATTTCTCGAGGCCGAGGTTCTGCCGCACTACGACCGTTTTGAGAAACAGGAAATGTTCGACCGTTCGGTCTGGGAGCTCGCCGGTGAGAACGGGCTTTTGTGCGCCTCAATGCCGGAAGAATATGGTGGGGCAGGTGGCACCTATGCGCACGAAAGCGCCATTCTTGAAGCCATCAGCCATGTCGGTGTCGACGGCTTCGGCATAGCCCTGCACAATTCCATCGTTGCTCCCTATATTCTCCACTATGGGTCGGAAGAGCAAAAGCAGAAATGGTTGCCGAAAATGGCGACCGGCGAGCTTATCGGCGCCATTGCCATGACCGAGCCCGGTGCGGGCTCCGACCTTCAGGGCGTCAAGACCAGCGCGAAGAAGGATGGCAATCACTATGTCATCAATGGGTCGAAGACATTCATCACCAATGGCCAGCTTGCCAATCTGGTCGTCGTCGTGACCAAGACCGATCCGGCGCAGGGTGCAAAAGGCACTTCGCTCTTCGTCGTGGAGACTGACGGGCAGCAAGGTTTCGAACGCGGCCGTAATCTCGATAAGATCGGGTTGAAGTCGAACGATACGTCGGAACTGTTTTTCAATGACGTCCGAGTGCCTACGTCCAATCTTCTTGGCACGGAAGAGGGACAGGGTTTTGTCCAGCTGATGCAGCAATTGCCACAAGAACGGTTGCAGATTGGCGGGACTGCTATTGCCATGGCAGAACGCGCCATTGCGATTACATCGGACTATGTCAAGGAGCGCAAGGCTTTCGGCAAGGCCGTTATCGAGTTCCAGAACACACAGTTCAAGCTGGCCGAACTCAAGACGGAGGCCACGATCGGCCGCGTTTTCTACAATCATTGTGTCGAACGCCATGTGAATGGCGGGCTCGATCCGGTTACGGCCTCCATGGCAAAGTACTGGCTGAGCGACCTGCAGAACAAGGTGGTCGACGAATGCCTGCAGCTGCATGGCGGGTACGGCTATATGAACGAATATCCGATTGCCCGCATGTTCCGCGACGCGCGCGTCCAGCGGATTTATGGCGGCACCAACGAAATCATGAAGCTTTTGATCGCCCGCAGCCTTTGAGCTGCCGGTTCGAACAGGGAGAATGAAATGACTGAGGCATATATTTACGACCACGTCCGCACGCCGCGTGGCAGAGGCAAAAAGGACGGCAGCCTGCACGAAGTGCCTGCCGTTCGTCTCGGCGCTCATGTGCTTGAGGCGCTGCGCGATCGCAACGGCCTCGACACGGGCCTGGTCGACGACATCATCTACGGCTGCGTCGATCCGGTCGGTGAAGCTGGTGCTGTTATTCCGCGGTCCTCCGCTTTCGAAGCGGGCTATGATTTCAAGGCGCCGGGTATGCAGATATCGCGGTTCTGCGCATCTGGACTTGATGCCGTGAATTTCGCCGCCGCCAAGATCGTGCAGGGTGCGGACGACATCGTCATCGCCGGCGGTGTTGAATCCATGTCGCGTGTCGGCATGGGCATGTCGGGTGGTGCCTGGTACATGGATCCGTCCGTCGGCCTGCCAGGCTATTTCATGCCGCAGGGTGTTTCCGCCGATCTGATCGCCACGAAGTATGGCTTCAGCCGCGATGATGTTGACGCTTACGCAGTTGAGAGCCAGAAGCGAGCCGGTGAAGCCTGGAAGAAAGGCTACTTCAAGAATTCGGTTCTCGAGATCAAGAGACCAGAACGGCCTGACGATCCTCGATCATGACGAGCACATGCGGCCGACCACGGACATGCAGGCGCTGGCTTCACTGAATCCATCCTTCGTGATGCCTGGTGAAATGGGTGGCTTCAATGCTGTTGGCATTCAGGCACATCCCGAAGTCGAGACGATCAATCACGTCCATCATGCCGGCAATTCGTCCGGTATCGTTGACGGCGCCGCAGGCGTATTGCTTGGCTCGAAGAGCGCGGGCAAGGCGATCGGCTCAAAGCCACGTGCCCGCATCCGCGCATTCGCCAATATCGGTTCGGACCCGGCGCTGATGCTGACCGGACCAGTCGACGTAACCGAAAAGCTCTTGAAGCGCGCCAAGATGAAGATTTCGGACATCGATCTCTTTGAGCTCAACGAGGCATTTGCTGCTGTGGTGCTGCGCTACATGCAGGCCTTCGACATTCCGCGCGACAAGATCAATGTCAATGGCGGTGCCATCGCGATGGGGCATCCGCTCGGCGCGACCGGCGCCATGATCCTTGGCACCGTACTTGATGAACTGGAGCGCCGCGATCTCAATGTTGCGCTCGTTACACTGTGCATCGGTGCGGGCATGGGCACCGCAACTATCATCGAACGCGTCTGAGGAGATAAAGAAGATGAGCTATACGAACTTCAAATTTGACGTCGACGCGGACGGTATTGCACTCGTAACCTGGGATATGCCGGATAAGTCCATGAATGTCTTCACCGAAGAGGTGATGAAGGAACTCGACGCGATCGTCGATCGCGTTGCGAAGGACGAAGCAATCAAGGGAGCCGTGATCACGTCCGGCAAGGATACCTTCTCCGGTGGCGCCGACTTGACCATGCTCAAGCGCATGTTCCAGCTCTTCCAGGAAGAGAAGGCCAAGGACCCGAAGAAGGCGGTCGAGCTCTTGTTCGAGAATACCGGCAAGATGGGTGGCCTTTTCCGCAAGCTGGAAACCTGCGGCAAGCCTTGGGTTTCGGCGATCAACGGCACCTGCATGGGCGGCGCATTCGAGATGTCGTTGGCCTGCCATGGCCGCGTCGTTTCCGACGACCCGTCGGTGAAGATGGCTCTGCCGGAAGTCAAGGTCGGCATCTTTCCGGGCGCCGGCGGCACACAACGCGTTCCGCGCCTCACCAACCAGCAGGACGCCCTGCAGATGATGACGACCGGTTCCAGTCTGACGGCGTCGCGCGCCAAGGCGATGGGGCTGGTGCATGAGGTCGTTCCGGCCAAGAAGCTGGTGGACGCTGCCAAGAAGATGATCAAGGCCGGTCTGAAGCCGGTACAGCCATGGGACGAGAAGGGCTTCAAGCTCCCGGGCGGTGCGATCTATTCGCGGCAGGAGCCAATCTCTGGCCGGCGGCCACGGCAATCCTTCGCCGTGAGACCTATGGCAATTATCCGGGCGCGGCCTCGATCCTGAAATCCGTCTATGAGGGCCTGCTCGTACCTTTCGATACAGCGCTCAAGATCGAGCAGCGCTACTTCACAAAGATACTGCAGACGACAGAAGCCGGAATGATGATCCGCTCACTGTTCGTATCCTTGCAGGAACTGAATAAGGGCGCCCGCCGTCCAGCTGATGTCAAACCGACGAAATTCAAAAAAATCGGTGTTATCGGTGCAGGCTTCATGGGAGCGGGCATTGCCTACGTCACTGCCAAAGCCGGCATCCCGGTGGTGCTCCTCGACCAAAGCCTTGAGGCTGCGGAAAAGGGCAAGGCGCATTCCGTCGAGCTGGTTACCAAGGAAATGCAGAGGGGCAAGGCCACTGCAGAAGAAAAGGAAAAGCTTCTCGGCCTGATCACACCATCTGCTGATTATGCCGATCTCGAAGGCGCAGATCTCGTCATCGAAGCGGTGTTCGAAGATCGTGAAGTCAAGCGGATCGCTACAGAAAAGGCGGAAGCCGTGCTGAAGCCCGCCGCGATCTTTGCATCTAACACATCGACACTACCCATTACTGGCCTTGCCAAGGTCTCGCAACGTCCCAAGAATTTCGTCGGAATTCATTTTTTCTCGCCCGTCGACAAGATGCTGCTGGTGGAAGTCATTCTTGGCAAGAAAACATCGGACAAGGCACTTGCTGTTGCGCTCGATTACGTGCGTGCGATCAAGAAGACGCCGATTGTGGTCAATGACACACGCGGCTTCTACGTCAATCGCTGCGTTCTGCGTTACATGTCTGAAGCGTACAACATGCTCATCGAAGGTGTTCCACCCGCAATGATCGAGAATGTGGCGCGTATGGCAGGCATGCCGGTCGGTCCGCTGGCACTGAACGATGAGACTGCGATTGACCTGTCGCAGAAGATACTGAAGGCCACATTGGCCGATCTTGGACCAAAGGCTATCGATCCGCGGCATGTTGAGCTCGTCGAACACGCTGGTCGATAAGTATGATCGCCGTGGCCGTAAGAACGGCAAGGGCTTCTACGATTATCCGGCGAAGCCTGCCAAAAAGCATTTGTGGCCCGAGTTGAAGACGCTTTATCCGCAACAGGACCCGGACAAGATCGACGTCGAGGTACTGAAGCAGCGCTTCCTGTTCACGATCGCGCTGGAAGCTGCACGCGTCATGGAGGAAGGCATTGTCACTGATCCGCGTGAAGCGGATGTGGGGTCGATCCTTGCCTTCGGCTTTGCACCCTATACTGGCGGAACCCTTTCCTACATCGATGGGATGGGCGCGGCGAAGTTCGTCGAAATCGCCAAGGGCCTGCAGCGGAAGTATGGCGCACAGTTCAAGGCGCCGAAGCTTTTGCTCGACATGGCTGAGAAAGGCGAGACCTTCTACGACCGTTTCAATCCGTACTCCGCAGAGGACAAAAAACAGGCTGCTTGATAAGGGTGAGTGGAGAGAAATTGTATGTTCTCCCCTTGCGTGTGGTCCAACAAAGCTCATGAGAAGCATGCTTTGCAATGCAACGACAGTTGCCGACGTCGCGATGATGCCGGCAATCGACGATTTCTATTAAGTGTTGGACCACGCGCGTCAAAAAACTGTGAAAAATGAGAAAGTTTTCCGTGATTCTACTCGACTTTTGTCAAGTTTCCTTTATAAAACAGCAGCTGAAGGTATTTTTTCCTTTATTTGGATATCATCATGTTTTCACATGACCGCATATGGGCGGCCATAGATGCGCTGGCAGAACGCCACTCGCTTTCCGTCTCGGGATTGGCGAAGCGTGCGGGGCTTGATCCAACAACCTTCAACAAATCCAAGCGCTACGCTGTCGACGGGCGCGCACGGTGGCCGTCAACAGAGTCGCTCGCCAAGATCATGGAAGCTACCGGCGCTTCTCTGGACGAATTCATGACGCTCGTTCTGGGCAGGGCCAGCGGCGGGAATAGTGGCGCGACACGTGCTGTACCGCTGCTTGGCTTCGCGCAGGCAGGCGCTGGAGGCTTTTTCGACGATGGCGGCTTTCCTGTGGGTCAAGGCTGGGATGTCGTCGAGTTTCCGGTAGGGTCTGCCGACTCTGTTTATGCGCTTGAAGTGTCGGGCGAATCCATGCTGCCGCTCTATCGCGACGGCGATACGATCATCGTTGCGCCCGGCGCGGCAGTGCGACGGGGTGATCGTGTGGTGGTGCGTACAAAGGACGGGGAAGTCATGGCCAAGATACTTGCGAGGCAGACGCCGCGGACGATCGAGTTGCAATCGATGAATTCCGAGCATCCCAATCGCACCTTCGATGCAGTCCATATCGATTGGATCGCACGGATCCTGTGGGCAAGCCAATAGGAACGCATTTTACATGCGCCAGCTACCGCTTTATGTCCTGACCGTTCTGGTGGTTTTGGGGCTGATCTACGCTTTCGTCGCACCGTTTAATGGTGCCATCGATACGCCAAATCAAAGCCAAGGTGTCGATGTCACGCCAGAGAATTTCGAACTGCCCGATGAGATGACCAATGCCGCGCCAGAAGATCCATCTGAAACCACACAGCCGCAGGGAAGGGTTACATCACCGCAAGCGCGTCAGGTCGATCCGGATGCGATGTCTCCCTCAGGCATTGACAATGCACCGCTCGAACGGGTGGAGCCTCGTCCACCCCTGAGTACAACGCTGGAAATGCTTCCCGCACCGCCGACAGCTCCTACGCCGGCGCCACCTCCGACGCCTGTCGACAATACTGCCAAGCCAGTACTTCTTTATCGCCCCGTCGCTACCGCAGCTGGCACAATTGAAGCAGGTGGTTACCGAATCGCGCTGGATGGGATCGAGGTAGTTCAACCGGAGGAAACCTGCATTATGGATGGCGGTAGTGCATGGCCGTGTGGCATGGCTGCACGGACCGCGTTCCGCAATTGGCTACGCTCTCGCGCTGTCGAATGCAACGTACCGGGACAACCGCCCGACGATATCATCGCCACACAATGCAGGCTCGGCAACGCGGATCTTGCCGAGTGGCTGGTGCAGAATGGTTGGGCGCGCGCGAAGGATGGAACGCTAATGGCGGATAGGATGAAGAAAGCCGAGGAAGCCAAGCTTGGTATCTTCGGTAGGCCGCCCGCAGCACTGCCAGCCTCAACCAACTTGCCCATCCCGTCGGTAAGTGATGCGCCGGAACCTCCTGCCGAGCCGCTACCGTCTCCGACGCCATTGGCTGTACCAAACGCCCCATTCCCACCGCGCCCGGAATAGCTATGCTTCGTGGCAAACAGCCTCGATGTTGTGGCCGTCAAGGTCTCGCACAAACGCGCCGTAATAATTGGGATGGTAATGCGGGCGCAATCCGGGTTGTCCGTTGTCACTACCGCCAGCCGCTATGGCAGCCGCGTGAAAAGCATTGACGATATCGCGGCTTTTGACACGAAAGGCGATGTGAAGCGGCGGTTTGTTCGGCTCGCCATTGGTTACCCAGAAGTCGGGCTTGCCACCCTCGCCAAAACCCGCCACATCCGCGCTTCCCGTTACTGAAGCTGGAACTTCGTGGAGCAATTCGTATCCAATTGGAGCGAGCGCTTCGCGATAGAATTTCTTGCTTCGCTCGAAGTCACTCACAATGACACCCGTATGATCGATCATTCGTCCCTCCGAGAGAATTTTAGCCGCACCAGTTCAAGTTGATTGTCCCGTGAGTGCCCTCGCAATCAATGCGCGCGTCTCGGCGATCCCGTAGAGTGCCACGAACGATCCGAAACGTGGTCCGCGTTCCTGGCCGATAAGAACCTCATAGAGCATCTGAAAGAACGATACGGACACACCTGGCCCACCCTCCGGGCTTTTTTTTGTATGGTCCTGATAGCGTTCGATGCCGCGAGCCACGTCCAACATGGCATTTTGAATCATGCTACCGTCGGCATCGTCAGGCAGGGTCGCGAGCGTTTTGTCCATCCCCTCGAGTGCCAGACGTTCCACTTCGTCGGGTGCCCGGAATTTCTTTGTCGGCTTTACGAAATCGTTGAAATAACGGATAGCGTAGCCGACGAGAGCATCAAGTTCTGGACTGTTCTGCGGGGTAACGCCGGGTGCGTAGCGGGAAATGAAACCCCAGAGAACGCTACGGTTTTCGGCGTTGGAAGCGCTGACGAGATTCAACAGAAGCGCGAACGGTACTGGCATCTCCACAATCGGCGGACTACCATTGTGCAGGTGCCAGACGGGATTGTTCAGCCGGTCTTTCCAGGATTGGCGTTCGTAGGCGGAGAGATAGGTGAAATATTCGTCTACTGCCTTGGGAATGACATCAAAATAAAGCCGCTTTGCGGTTCTCGGCTTCTGGAACATGTAGAGACCGAGACTTTCCGTGGGTGCATAGGTCAGCCACTCGTCGATACTGATGCCATTCCCCTTCGACTTGGATATCTTCTGGCCAACATCATCGAGAAACAGTTCATAGACGAAATGCTCGGGAGCACGGCCTCCCAAAATCTCGCAAATGCGGTCGTACACGATTGCATTTGTCTGATGATCCTTGCCGAACATCTCGAAATCCACACCGAGAGCCGCCCAACGCATGCCGAAGTCAGGCTTCCATTGCAGTTTGACATTGCCACCCGTCACGGGGACGGTAGTCTCGGTGCCGTTTTCGTCGTCAAAAGTTATCGTGCCGTTCTTGGGGTCGACGTTCTTCATCGGCACGTAGAGAACCCTGCCGCTCGTGGGAGAGATCGGCAAAAAGGGGCTATAGGTTGCCTGACGTTCCTCCCCGAGCGTTGGCAACATCACCTTCATGATGTCGTCGTAGTGCTTGACCGCCCGAAGCAACACTTCATCGAAGCGTCCCGATTTGTAGTATTCCGTCGCACTGGCAAATTCGTAATCGAAGCCGAACGTGTCAAGAAAGCGGCACAGCATGACGTTGTTGTGGTCAGCAAAACTGCTGTAATCGCCACCAAAGGGATTTGGGACGGACGACAGTGGCTTATGCAGATGCGGCACTAGAGAGGAGGGGTCCGGTACGTTGTCCGGAATCTTCCGCATGCCGTCCATGTCATCAGAAAAGCACAGCAGCTTGGTGTTGACCTAGGTCTTTGGTCAACACACGAAAGGCATGGCGCACCATGGAAGTGCGCGCCACTTCGCCGAACGTGCCGATATGCGGCAGACCCGAGGGGCCATAGCCCGTTTCGAACAATATCGTCTCGGGGTAACCGGTCTTTTCATAGCGTTTAATGATCTTTCGCGCCTCTTCGAAAGGCCATGCTTTGGCCTCTGCTGCCGCCTCGATTAATTCGGGGCTCAGTTCGATTTGGGTATCAAGGCGCGAAGTCATTCGTTTTTCCTGTGTTCCTGCCGTCTGGTAAGGCGGGCGGACACTATGGCGCAAGGTGGCTGGCGTCAATTGCATGTGCCCGTTTGAAGACAATCTGCGCTGATCTCAAATGGTTCAATCAGCTCAGATAAAAATCGACCGGAAAATAACGCAGATAGAGTTCGGATGTAGTGCCTTTTTCCTCCATCGCCTTCAAGGCAAAATTAAAGGCATCGATAAGTTCGCTATTCTTACGTGTGGTCGCAATGGTCATTCCATCACCCAGAAACTGGGGTGCGATATAGGGTCCACCGACGAAGGCGCAGCAGTTGCCCGACTCAATGCTGCCGATCCAGAAGGATAGATCCGACCCGTCACCGAATACGGCGTCAATCTTCTTTGCTTGGAGATCCTTGAGCATGAGATCACGCGAGGGGTAGCCGACCCAATGGCCCTTCGGGAAGTAGTCAGCAAAAATCACTTGATGCACAGACCCTGCTACAACGCCGACTGTCTTTTTCTCGAGCGTATCGGCAAGATGTTCAGTAAGTGGCGTTTCCTTCAGCGTCACAAATCGTGCAGGCAGCCTCATATAAGGCGTCGTAAAGGCGAGTTTCTGACGCAAGGCTGCTGTCGGTCTTAGGCCAGCAATAATCGCTTCCGCCTCTCCATTTTCAAGTGTTGGCAGCAATTCATTCCATGGGCGCGCTTCAACCTGACATATTGCAGTGACAGCGAGCTCATCACAGATCGCCCGCACTAGATCGATATTGAAGCCGGAAATGCGTCCTGTACTATCAATAAAATTGAAGGGCGGATAGTCGACCGTAGTCACAAAACGAATGCGCTCGATTGTGGAAAGATTCGGCTTGGAAACATGTTCACGTCCGTCCCAATAGTGCGGAAAGTTCGACGCGGCATGGACTGGCGACACCGCCATCAGGACGATGCTTAGAGTGGTTGTAGCGAGTGTGCGGAAATGCATTCGGTCTCAACGTAACAGTGTGATTTGCCGTGAGAGTAACACGATCTGGGTGCCCTTGACAGGTTGGCTCCAGTCCGTTCAGAAAAACTAATGACAATCATGAAATTTCAATATTAATTGTTAATCTTTCGCATAGTCTGCATGTATATATCGAGAAATACTACTTCTAGTGTATTGATATTTTTATATTTCAATTTTTGATTGAAGGTTTCAAATGGTATTGTTGCGTAACTACATTTGCTATTTCCAGATGTCACCGGGGAGTGTAGTTGCCACCATCCTTCATTAGAGATACCCCCCATGACCAAGGAAATAGCGATTTCGCTCGCCGCTCGCCTCTGCGCAGGTGGAATGGCGAAGCCGCCGATCATCGCGGCGTTCAGGCGATCTTGTTACAATGCGACTTCCTTCCTCGAAGAGCTTTATGCATCCGATGGTGCCGATGACGCACTGATCGCCTCGTGTATTGCTGATGAAGCAGGCTTGTTGTTTGATGAGATAGCTAAAGATGTACATGTCGTCGCCCCCACGATACCGAATTCAGTGGCTCTGAGGCGTATAAGACACGCAGTAGTCGTAACATGTGATCACACGACATTGATCTATATTGCGCCGACGCTGCAAGAAATTGCAGTGCTCAAACTTCATCTTCCCCAAAGCCAGGATATCGCAGCCCGACTGAGAATAACGACTCCCGCGCACCTTTTAGAATTTTTGCGACTGCATTACGAGCGGGCGCTAGCGGAAAATGCCGTAGACATTGTCGAAACGACTAGTCGAGGATTCTCGGCAAGGATTGTTGTGACCGGCAGCCAAGGCATCCTTCTCGGGCTTTCGAGCGCGTCAATCCTATTCGGGCTTGCGCTTGCACCTTCTTGCCTATGGTTCATTTTTCATATGCTTTTCTCGGTGTTTTTTTCCGGATGCATCCTACTGCGCCTATTGGCGATGAGGGCAACGATAAGAAGAGAAACGCAAGTCCTCCCAACCGTTCCAGCGCGCGAGCTTCCTGTCTATAGCGTCATGATTGCGCTTTACAAGGAGGCCGATGTAGTTCCGCAATTGGTCCGGGCCATGACTGAGCTCAACTGGCCACGCTCGAAGCTGGAAGTAACCTTCCTTTGCGAAGCGGATGACTTCGCGACCATTGCAGCGTTCGAGGATCAAAAACTACCCCATGGTTTCATGGTCATTCCGGTGCCCGGCATCGGGCCTCGTACAAAGCCGAAAGCCCTGAACTACGGACTTCAAATGGCGCGCGGAGAATTTGTGGTTGTTTATGACGCAGAAGACCGACCGGATCCCGATCAACTGCTCGAGGCATGGCAGCGCTTCAGTGTGGGAGGGGGAAATCTAGGCTGCCTGCAAGCTCCATTGGTTATTGCGAACGCTCACGAAGGATGGCTTGCCCGCTTGTTCGCATTTGAATACGCCGTGCATTTCTTTGGCCTTTTGCCCTGGCTTGCCCGCAACGGTCTCGTGTTACCGCTCGGCGGAAGTTCCAATCATTTTCGCCGCGACTGTCTAGAGGGAGTCGGCGGTTGGGACCCATACAACATGACCGAAGATGCTGAACTTGGTACGCGGCTCGCTCGTCGCGGATTTCTTGTCGAGATGTTGTCGCTGCCAACGATTGAAGATGCGCCGACGGTTACCGACGTGTGGTTGCGGCAGCGGACACGCTGGCTGAAAGGCTGGATGCAGACTTGGCTATTCGAGATGCGGCATCCGAGGCAGTTTCTGGGCGATCTCGGTTTTCGACGGTTTCTAGTCTATCACATGTTGATAGCAGGATTAATTGTCTCTTCGCTGCTGTATCCGCTCATGCTTGTTTTCATTGCGTATTCGGGGGTCAATCTTGTTTTGGAAAACGCTGCTACCGCCGATCGCGGTATTTTACTCTATGATTGCATGAATATTACTATGGGTTACCTCTCGTTCCACGCGCTGGGAAAGCGTAGCCCCGTAGGTAAAGATATAAAGGGTTCGATACTGCGCGTCATACCGTTTTATTGGATGTTGGTATCCGTCGCGGCATGGCGTGCGGTCAAACAGCTCTGCACACAGCCCTTTCTATGGGAAAAGACGCCTCACCGACCGGCCGCGGTTAGAGAAAGCCTGGACCCGAACCGATAATCAAGGCGTCCTCGTTGCCGATCAAATCGAGATCTCGGCCCTTGTAGGGTAGGCTCAAGAGTATTCGGCGGATCACTGCATGGCGTGCGCGGCGTTTGTCGTTGGAACGCACGATCGTCCACGGCGCGTAAGGCGTATGGGTCCGAGCAAACATCTGGTCGCGTGCCTTCGTATAGTCGTCCCACTTTTCGGCACCCATGATATCGATCGGTGAGAATTTCCAGTTCTTTAAAGGGCTATGCCTGCGATCGTGGAAGCGCTTCAATTGCATGATCTGGCCGATATCAAGCCAGAATTTGAAAAAATGAATATCATCGGCCACGACCATACGCTCAAGGCCGGGTGCCTCTTCGAGAAATGTCTCATGCTGTTCGGGGGTGCAAAATCCTAGCACGGGTTCGACACCCGCGCGATTATACCAGGAACGGTCGAAGGTTACGAATTCGCCGGTGGTGGGAAAGTGCGAGACATAGCGTTGGAAATACCATTGGCCCCGCTCGGTCTCGCTGGGTTTGGGCAAGGCGACGTTGCGCGCGGAGCGCGGATTCATGTATTGACGCAAATTGAAGATCGTGCCGCCCTTGCCCGCCGCGTCCCGTCCCTCGAAAACCGCCATCACCCGGCCGCCGGTATCCTGCAGCCAGTATTGCAGCTTCACCAGCTCGATTTGCAGCTTCTCGAGGGTCTCCGCGTATTCGTCTTCTGGCATCTTTTCTGTATAGGGAAAATCACCGGATTCCAGCGCGCCATCCTCGATCCAGACCGGTAATTTCGGATCGTCAATATTGAAGCTGCGCTTCTTGCCATCAATCTTCAGTTTGAGTGTGGATTTCCCTTGGTCCGGGCGTTCCGATCTCTTTTTTGAATCTTTACCCAACTCATTCATCCTCAATTGACATAAAGCCATGTTATTGGGAGAGCGTTGCCTCGTCCAGAGGCGAAAAAGGACTGTAGTACAGGAGTTTAACACATGCGCATATGGAGGCTGGAAAGCCGGACCTTGTGGCGAAGAGCTGTGGAAAGGTTGATCCAGGCGCGGTTTGTGCTGGGAGTTGCTGCGTTCATTACAGCCTTGGTTCTGAGTTCTGGTGCGTCCGGGTGGTTGAGTTTTGGCATCCTGATGCTGGTTTTCCTCGCCGTTGTCATGCTTTCAGCGGCTCTCCCCCGCAACACAGCCCGACACACCGATACAAATATTCACGATCCGGCAATCTTCAGCCTGTCAGGTCAGCAACTTGCAGCGCAATTGCCGGATCCGCTGATCATTTTTGATCATGAGGGGACGATCCTTTACGTCAATCCAGCGGCCAATGGCGCTTTTCCGCCATTGGCGCGAGGCGGTGCGCTATTGATGCATTTTCGTGCGCCTGAAATGCAGACACTGGTCCAATCGGTCGTGGCGGATGCGATGGCACGATCTGTCGATTATTTTGAGCGCGTTCCGGTAGAGCGCTGGTATCGCGCCACCGTGCTTCTGCTCGACCAGGCGGGTGGAGCAGATCGACAATATCTGTTGTCATTCCGCGACCAAACCGAGGCGCATCGTCTGGAGCGCATGCGGTCGGACTTCATCGCCAATGCCAGTCATGAGCTACGCACGCCGCTCGCCTCGCTCAGCGGTTTTATTGAGACATTGCGGGGCCCCGCACGAAATGACGAGGCGGCGCGCGATAATTTCCTCCAGATCATGCAAAAACAGGCCGAACGCATGGCGCGGCTGATCGATGATCTGCTGTCTCTATCGCGCATCGAGATGAAGGCACATATTGCCGTCAAGGATCAGGTTGATCTGGCGGTGGTGCTGAACCACGTGGCGGACTCACTTAGTCCGCTCGCTGCCGAACTTGGCGTCGAGTTTGAACGCAATATCGATGCTGGCCCCATCAATGTTCTCGGCGATCGTGATGAACTGACGCAGGTTTTCCAAAACCTCCTGGAAAATGCCTGCAAATATGGCCAATCCGGCAAAAAGATTATCATCGAGTTAAAGCGGGATGGTGGGTCCATCAAGGCCACGATACAGGATTTCGGTCCGGGCATTCCGGACGAGCATATACCGCGGCTTACTGAGCGGTTCTACCGTGTCAGCCTGGAGACGAGCCGGGCTCAAAAGGGAACTGGTCTTGGCCTTGCTATCGTCAAACACATCCTTACACGACATCGCGCACGGCTGATCGTCCGGTCCAAAGTCGGCGAAGGCTCGTCGTTCACCGTCGTGTTTTGACCTCTGAAAGGCCATAGCTCGTAACAAAAAAGGCGCCACTCGGCGCCTCAATGGGTTGTCTACACTCGAAATTACCGGATGCGGCGGCGATCCGAACGCCGGCTGATAGGCCAAGCGGGAATGATAGGTGCAATAGGGCCCCCCCTCTCCGACATCATTGCCGCAGAAATTGAAATCCGGCTGTAGCGGATCGCCGACCGGCCATTTGCAGGTCCGTTCACTCAACTGCACGAGTTCGAGCCGCCGGGAAATCGGCACGACAACATCCGTCACAGTCTTCGTGACAGTGTGCGTCACGAGATCAGTGCTGTATTCTGTCTGCAATGCAGTTGCGCCGACGCTGCGGTTCACAACCCTACTCGACATGTGACCGAGTGAGCCGGCGCTTCGATGACCGCTGGACGCACTAGTGTTGACCTTCTTGCTGCGTGTCTGGGTTGATGTGGTCTTGCCACGTCCCGACAGCTTCAGCCGATGTACTTTGCCGATGACAGCATTGCGGCTGACACCACCCAGTTGTGCTGCGATCTGGCTTGCACTCAGACCTTCGGCCCAAAGTTTCTTTAGCTGCTCTACGCGCTCATCTGTCCAGTTCATCGTTTCCTAGCTCCATATGGGGCTCAGTTTTGTGCGGACGTTAGATTGAATCCTTCCTCGTATCTGGATTGCTCCAGATTGGCCTGATACTATATCTATTCAGATGACGAGGACGCCGCACGAAATCTAGCTATTTCGTTTCTCAACGTACAATATTGGATGACTCTGTGACAAGAGTCGGGCGGGCGTCACGGTATGGGTTTTTGGGGTTTTCCCCAACTTGCGCGGTTAACTGTTGCAAAAAAACACTCGCTAAGCGGTTGGGACTTACTCGTTAGAGTTGCAGGGACGAAATCTTAAATGCATCGAGAGCTCAGGTCGCAGTGAAGACTTGTAAAGTGTTCATTTGACAATTGGGGTTCGAATGACGATATTACCATTGTATGGCCGCCCCCAAAAATGGCATTGTGGGGCGGCTTTTTGATTTCATCGCTGCCGGTTTTTTCTTTGTAGTCAGCAGTTTTGGCAAACTGGGTTTTGGAGGCCCTTGACGATATGACGGACGCAAACGCGCAACCGCTTTACGACACTTATGCTCGTGCGGATCTGCGCTTTGAGCGAGGTGAGGGCATGTGGCTAATTACCGAATCCGGTGATCGTTATCTCGACTTCGCTGCCGGTATCGCGGTCAATTCGCTTGGCCATGCGCATCCACACCTCGTCGAGACCTTGAAAAGTCAAGCTGAGAAGCTTTGGCATGTCTCCAACATCTATGAAATTCCAGGCCAGAAGCGCTTGGGCCAGCGGCTCGTCGATAATACCTTCGCCGACAAGGCCTTTTTCACCAATTCCGGTGCAGAGGCTCTCGAATGCGCGATCAAGACAGCGCGGCGCTATCACTACGTCAACGGTAATCCCGAGCGATTCCGCATCATCACGTTTGAAGGCGCCTTTCATGGCCGTACGCTGGCGACGATTGCCGCTGGTGGTCAGCTGAAATATCTTGAGGGTTTTGGACCAAAGGTCGAAGGCTTTGATCAGGTAGCTTTCGGTGACGAAAAGGCATTGAAGTCAGCGATTGGACCCGAAACCGCCGCCATATTGATCGAACCGATCCAGGGCGAGGGCGGTGTGCGTCCGGTGCCCGACGAGGAACTGCGCGCGCTGCGCAAGCTCTGCGACGAACACGGCTTGCTATTGATCCTCGACGAGGTTCAGACAGGCATGGGCCGCACGGGCAAGCTCTTTGCGCACGAATGGTCTGGCATCAAGCCCGACATCATGGCCGTCGCCAAAGGCATTGGTGGCGGCTTTCCGCTCGGTGTATGTCTTGCGACCGCCGAAGCCGCCAAGGGCATGACTGCCGGCGTGCATGGCACGACCTACGGTGGCAATCCGTTAGCCATGGCTGTAGGCAATGCAGTACTTGACGTCGTTCTTGAAGAAGGTTTCCTTGATCATGTGCAGCAGATTGCGCTGTTCATGAAGCAGGGGCTGGCCTCAATTTCCGATCGCTATCCGGAAGCGATTTCCGAGGTGCGTGGCCGCGGTTTACTGATCGGTCTGAAGTGCGCTGTACCAAACACGACGATGGTTCAAGCCTTGCGCGACGAACATTTGCTTACCGTCGGCGCGGGCGACAACGTCATCCGCCTTTTGCCACCACTGGTTGCAACCGAAGCGGATGCCCGTGAGGCTCTCACGCGGATCGAAGCTGCAGCCGAGCGTCTGTCAGTCACAGCCAGACTGAAAAGCGCGTAGAGACAAGTCTTATGATGATCAAACAGGACCTCCGTCATTTTACGGATATCTCGGCGCTTTCGCCTAGTGATCTGCGGCACATTCTCAACGACGCGCGCGACCGCAAAACGCGTCTCAAAGCCGGCAATATCGAAAAACCCTTTGCCGGCAAGGTGCTGGCAATGATATTCGACAAGCCTTCAACGCGCACGCGCGTGTCCTTCGATGTGGGCATGCGTCAGCTCGGCGGCGAGACGATCATGCTAACGGGATCGGAAATGCAGCTTGGCCGCAGCGAGACTATTGCCGACACCGCAAAGGTGTTGTCGCGCTATGTCGATATCATCATGATGCGAACAACCACACATGAACGTCTGACCGAGATGGCCGAAAACGCCACCGTGCCAGTGATCAATGCGCTGACCGATGACACGCATCCATGCCAGATCATGGCGGATATCATGACATTCGAGGAACATCGCGGTGCGGTGAAGGGCAGGACTTTCGCTTGGACAGGCGACGGCAACAATGTGCTGCACTCGCTCGTCGAGGCGGCGGCGCGGTTTGATTTCAATCTCAACATCGCAACGCCGGAAGGCAGTGAACCCGACAGCAAATATCTCGATTGGGCCAAGCGCGCTGGTGGCAGGATTAGACTGACAACTGATCCAATCTCGGCGGTTGAAGGTGTTGATTGTATCGTCACCGATACCTGGGTATCGATGGGGCAGGAAGGCCGTGCGCGCGGTCACAACGTGTTCATGCCATACCAGGTCAACGACGCATTGCTGAAACATGCCGGCCCTGATGCGCTGTTCATGCATTGCCTTCCCGCACACCGCGGCGAGGAGGTGACTGACTCCGTCATAGATGGACCGCATTCTGTCGTTTTCGACGAAGCGGAAAACCGTCTACATGCACAAAAGGCAATTCTTGCCTGGTGCCTCGAAGGAGGTCGCCCGAATGCCTGATTCTTCCATCCGCACTGACGAATATGTATTCGCTGGCGATGACGCCGTTGTTCCGTTCCAGGTTGAGGAACTGGACGCGCGCGGGCGTGCCGTTCAGCTCGGACCGACACTCGATGACATTTTGAGCCGCCACGACTATCCGGAGCCTGTAGCGAAGCTTCTGGCGGAGGCGATCGTCCTTACGGTATTGCTCGGCACATCGCTGAAATTCGATGGGAAGTTCATCTTCCAGTCCCAGTCGGACGGACCAGTCGACATGCTGGTTGTCGACTTTCGCACGCCGAATTCCGTTCGCGCGTACGCGCGCTACGACGAGGAGCGCTTGGCCGAAGCCATCGCTGAGAACCGACTGTCGCCGGTAGAGCTGATGGGCGGCGGCACGCTCGCACTCACCGTCGATCAGGGCGAATACACCCAGCGGTATCAGGGCATCGTTGCGCTCGATGGCTCCAACCTCGAAGAGATCGCCAAGACCTATTTCCGCCAGTCCGAGCAGATTCCCACCGACCTTCGTCTTTCGGTTGCAAAGCTGATCGAACGTGGCGAAGACGGCAAGCCGGTCGAGCAATGGCGCGCCGGTGGGCTCATCGTGCAGTTCCTGCCTGAATCGGAACTGCGCATGCGTCAGCGTGATCTACCAGCGGGTGACGCGCCGGAATCTGACGACGACGATGAAGTCGACCTTGTCGAAGACGATGACTGGGCTGAAATCAAGGCACTCGTTGCGACGATCGAAAGCTCGGAATTGACCGATCCTCAAGTTGGAGCCGAACGCCTGCTATACCGCTTGTTCCACGAGCGGGGCGTCCGCGTTTTCGACGCAGTGCCTGTGAACGATGATTGCTCGTGCTCACGGGAAAAAATTGCCGGCGTACTGTCTGGCTTCACTGCTGAAGAGATTACCGACAGCATCGAGGATGGAAAGATTAGCGTCACCTGCGAATTTTGCTCGACAGAATATGAATTCGATCCGGCAGAGTTTTTGCCAAAGAATTGAGCAATCAGGCACGCATTGGCGCGGTTATTTCGTGAACGATCGTTACCACAATTAATAGTGCGATGAATGCGCAGATAATCAGCCAAAGCGGCCAAACTCTCGTTGATTTCTTCGCCAGAAGGCCGACGATGAGGCCGGGAACCATCACCAGCGCGATCAATTGACTGACAGCTTCCGTTCTCGTTGTGAAGCTTGGCAGACTATAGCCGAGAAACTGTGCGCCTATGGCCAAAGCAAAGGCAACGGCAGAGCAGGCCAAAGCCTTGATGTAAGGCGATTGAGTGCGATTGGTCTCTTGCATCAGTTCAATGTGCGTAACTGATCGGGCAGGTCAAGTGAGAATGCTGGAATCTCGATATCAAACCGTACTCCGCTGTCGGTCTGCATTGTATAGCGACCGACCATGACGCCAGATGTTGTCGTCAGGGGACAACCGGAAGAGTATTGGAAGGAGTCGCCGGGATTGAGAATAGGTTGTTCACCGATGACGCCAGGACCGCGTACTTCCTCCATGTGGCCATTACCGTCGGTGATTTTCCAGTAGCGCGCACGCAATTGCACAGTAATCTCCGACTCGTTGGCGATGGTAATGCGGTATCCCCAAACGTAACGGTTCTCTTCCGGATTGGACTGCTCCTCCAGATAGAACGGTTCGACGGTTACCTCAATATCGCGGGTAATGGCTTTGTACATACGTTCTCTCAGTTTATGTCCCTCATATCGCGGGTCGGCGCCATCGCGTCAACCATCCAGAGAAAGTCCGGTTTAAATCCTTCGTGATCGGCGCATTTCTCGCTAATATAGAGATGAAGCCGTTCGGTGGAGCTAAGCAATTCTGTTGATGAGCCTCGAAGAATTTGCAGAAATGGCCCTTTCATTTCCTGAAACTATTCAGGCAAGTCATTTCAACACGACCGATTTTAGGGTGAATGGAAAAATCTTTGCAACGCTGCGCCCTGAGAAGCTGCGCGGTGTATTGTTGCTCACTCGGGAAGATCAATCCCTCTTGCGTGAGACGTCGAGAGATATGTTTGAGCCTGTGCCGGGAAGCTGGGGCGAAAAAGGTTCGACCTATGTCGTTCTGGACAGCGCCGATCCGGACGCGGTACGCAATGCCATGGCGATCGCCTGGAAAAGGGCCGCGCCAAAATCAGTCTCCGCGCGGCATATCCTCTAATCATCTACAGTGCCGCTTTCAGAGCGATATCGAGATCCTCGATCAGATCGTCCGCATCTTCAAGCCCGACCGACAGCCGTAATAGACCATCGGAAATACCGAGTTCGGCGCGGGCCTCGTCCGTGAGATTCTTGTGGGTAGTTGTGGTCGGATGGGTGATCAGGCTCTTTGAATCACCGAGATTGTTGGAAATCTGGATGACTTCCAGGGTGTTCTCGACATTGAACGTCGCCTTCTTGGCGCCCTTTACTTCGAAGGCGATCAGTGTGGAACCGCCCGACATTTGCTTGGCGATGACATCAGCCTGCGGATGATCGGCACGTCCCGGATAAATTACCTTGGAGATCGCCGGATGATCGGCAAGGAAATCGGCGATTTTTGCTGCGCTCTCCGTCTGCTGGCGCACGCGTACGGCCAAAGTTTCGAGACCCTTCAGCATGACCCATGAGTTGAACGGGCTGAGTCCAGGGCCGGTATGGCGGAAATATTCGTGCAGATTTTCGTCTACCCACTGCTTGTCGGAAAGGATCACGCCGCCAAGACAACGACCTTGTCCATCGATATGTTTGGTCGTGGAATAGACAACGATGTGTGCACCAAGTTCCAGCGGCTTCTGGAAGAGCGGCGTCGCGAAGACGTTATCGACGATGAGCTTGGCGCCGACCGAATTGGCCACCTGTGCCACAGCCGCAATATCGATGACTTCCAGTGTCGGGTTGGTCGGGCTTTCGAGGAACAGCACCTTGGTGTTCGGACGGATGGCGTTTTGCCAGTTCTCGATCTTCGAGCCATCTATCAAAGTAAAATCAACACCGTAGCGCGGCAGAAGCGTTTCTATGATGTAGCGACACGAGCCGAACATTGCCCTTGCGGCCAGAACGTGGTCGCCGGCCTTGACCTGGCAGATGATGGCTGCAGCCACAGCCGCCATGCCTGACGCCGTAGCACGCGCATCTTCAGCGCCTTCCAATGCGCACATGCGCTTTTCGAACATGTCCGTTGTCGGATTAGCATAGCGGGAATAGATGAAGCCCGGCTCCTCACCCTTGAACCGGGCTTCAGCGGCTTCGGCGCTGGGGTAGACAAAGCCTTGCGTCAGGAACAAGGCTTCGGATGTTTCACCGAAGCCTGAACGCAGCGTTCCGGCATGGACGAGTTGGGTTGCGGGGCGCAGCTTGCGGGTGATGTTCGCGGTCATCGTCTTCTCAATCTGCCAGAATCTGGCCAATAAAAAACCGGCCTTGCGTGAATCGCAAAAAGGCCGGACGAAACCGGGCCTCTTTTAGCAAATTATTTAACGTGGCTGCAAGCCGGCCGGCCAAATCACCACGGGATAAAACTGCTTTAATCCTCTCAAGCGCTTGCGTCAACCGGGCGAGACGCTAAAGCTTTTGTATGTTTCTGTAAGGTTTTGGCGATTGACATGAGTAGACATCAAGCAGGTATTCTGGCGGACAGCGGCATCAGGGCTCTGCATCAGGCCAGCGCGCTCAGGACAGAGCGGGATTTCGATGCTGATCAGATCCAGCCTGCAAGCCTTGACCTGCGGCTTGGTACGAAAGCCTATCGCGTCCGCGCCAGTTTCATGCCGGGGCCTGGAACCGCCGTTATCGACAAGCTTGAGCGTCTCAAGCTGCATGAAATCGATCTGACCGAAGGCGCGGTGCTTGAAACCGGCTGTGTCTATATCGTCCCCTTATTGGAAAGCCTGAGCCTGCCGCCTGAGGTTTCTGCTTCGGCCAACCCGAAAAGCTCCACCGGTCGACTCGACATTTTCACGCGCGTCATCGTCGACGGTGCGCAGGAATTTGACAAAGTGCCAGCAGGCTATCACGGGCCGCTCTATCTTGAGGTCAGTCCGCGCACCTTTCCCATCGTGGCACGTGCCGGTTCGCGTCTGTCGCAAATCCGCTTCCGCACGGGGCGCGCGCAATTGGAAGAGGTGGAACTCACGGCTTTGCATGCGGCGGAAACCTTGGTCGCGTCCGAAACGCCCAACATTTCCGGGGGGGGCATCGCGCTGTCAATCGATCTGACTGGCGATGCGAACGGTCTCGTCGGCTATCGCGGCAAACATCACACCGGTGTCGTTGATGTGGATAGACGCGGTGTGCACGACCTTTTTGATTTCTGGGAACCGATCCATGACCGCGGCGCACGCGAACTGGTGCTCGATCCTGATGAGTTCTATATTCTGGTTTCGCGCGAGGCTGTGCATGTGCCACCGCTTTATGCCGCAGAAATGACGCCTTTCGATCCGCTGGTTGGAGAGTTCCGCGTCCACTATGCCGGTTTCTTCGACCCGGGTTTCGGCCATACTGCTGCGGGTGGAACCGGTAGCCGCGCGGTACTTGAGGTGCGCAGCCATGAAGTACCGTTCATTCTCGAACATGGTCAGATCGTCGGACGCCTGATCTATGAGCATATGCTGGAGCGCCCGCGCGCACTCTACGGAACCGATCTCGGTTCCAACTACCAGGCACAGGGCCTCAAATTGTCAAAGCACTTTAAATGATACGCGAGGGGTGCTTGACAAGAACGGGCTTCAACGAACATTGATAAGCAGGTGCGGGTGTAGTTCAATGGTAGAACGGCAGCTTCCCAAGCTGCATACGAGGGTTCGATTCCCTTCACCCGCTCCATCTTTTCCAACACCGGAGAACAAATGTCGGAAAAAATGAACCGCTTCCTGGGAGACTCGCCCGGTCGGGTCCTCGTGAAACTAATCGTGGTTTCGCTGGTGGTGGGCGTTGTCATGAGTGCCTTTGACTGGTCTCCTATCGATATTCTTTATGGTTTCGAGAACTTTATTCGCCGCATTTGGAATCTTGGTTTTGGCGCTATCGAACGTTTTGCCGCTTATTTCCTGCTCGGCGCGGTGGTTGTCATTCCGTGCTTCATCATTTTGCGCTTGCTGAGTTATCGGCGCTAAATTTCCGCTACAGCCAACTTCGGCCCGAAGGAGCCACAATTGCCGGATATCGGCGGACGGTCTCCTTCAGGAATCTTTCATGTCCGAAAAGAATTTTTATCTGTCGCGCCGCAACTTTCTTGGCCTCACCGCGGTTGCGGTTCTGCCGCTATCTGCCTGCCAGACTGCCATGAAAACGCCAGGAAAAGTTGTGGGAGCTTCGGCTGCGGCTAATTCAAACGTGCAAGCGATCCGCTCCGCCAATGGCCTCGCCGGGTTGAACGCTGATCCCATGCTGGAACGTGCCGCCTTACAACAGGCGGCCTACATGGCAAGTGCTGGCCGCATGGCTCACACGACTAGCTGGGGTCGCAGCTTTGCCTCCCGTGTAAGGGATAACGAAATTCACGGCCTTGCAGCTGAGAATATCGCCATGGGGCGCATGGATATGGACCAGCTTTTTGCCAGGTGGATGGCATCGCCGCCACATCGGCGTAACATGCTGGATCCGCAATTTACCCGTTTCGGTCTGGCCTATGCCGAATCCACAAATGGCAGTGTCGAGCGCTATTGGGCACTGGTTCTGGCAAGTTAGCACTGATTGCGGCGATTGCACTGGAAACCGCGGCGATCCGATGGCATAGAGCAATAGTAGCCGTGTGGTTGCAGTCTCCGGTGCTTCATGACAATCGAAACTTCGCCTCTCGGATCAAAAATTGTTCGCCCGTTCGAGGTGACCAACAAGTTGATGCTGGCAATTACGATTCCGGTGATGCTGGCATCGCTGACGACGCCATTGCTCGGATTGGTCGATACTGCGGTGATTGGCCAGCTCGGTGATCCGCACCTGCTGGGCGGCCTTGCAATCGGCGCACTGGTTTTTGACTTTCTGTTTTCGACAATGAATTTCTTGCGCGCAGGCACGACCGGGCTTGTAGCGCAAGCAATGGGAAGGCACGACAATGTAGAACAGCAAGCGGTCTTTTGGCGCGCCATAGGTATCGCCGCCGTAGCCGGTGTACTCTTTATTGCGGCGACGCCTTTGATCCTGCAAGCGACAATCAGCTTCATGAACCCGGACAAGGCGGTAGCGGATGCCATGTTGACCTATGTCTCGATCCGCTTGCTGTCATCGCCCATGGCGCTTGGCAATTTCGTGGTTTTGGGTCTGTTGCTCGGTCAAGGAAAGGCCATGCAAGGGCTGTACCTTCAGTTCCTGCTCAACGGTGTTAACGTTGTGATGACAATCTGGTTCGGCCTCGTTTTGGGCTGGGGCGTTGCCGGTATTGCTTGGGGTACCTTGCTCGGTGAAACCGTTGCGCTCGCGGTTGGCCTATTCATAGTCTACCGGCAATTCCGTGCGGTACCGAATCCCTCCCGAGCGCGCGTTCTGGATATGCACGAAATCCGCCGCATGTTTACGGTCAACCGCGATATCATGTTGCGGTCGTTCTTCTTGTTGATCGCTTATGCCTATTTCACCCGCGCTGGAACGGAAGCGGGTGCGGTGACGTTGGCAACAAATGCGGTGTTGATGAATTTCCTGCTGATCTCCGGTTATTTGATCGATGGCGTAACCACCGCCGCAGAACAGATTTCCGGCCGTGCGGTAGGGGCCCATTATCGTCCGGCATTCGACCGCGGGATAAAGCTGTCGTTCCTGTGGGGTTTGTTGCTGGCGACAGCGATGGCTGTATTCTTTTTGATCTTTGGTGATGCGATTGTTGCGTTCCTGATCAAATCAGACGAGGTGCAGGAAATGGCATCGCTTTATTTGCCGTGGGCAGCCTTGGCGCCGGTTGTCGGTCTGCTGGCTTTCCATATGGACGGGGTGTTTATTGGCGCGACATGGTCGCGCGACATGCGTAACATGATGATCCTGTCGCTGATCGGCTATTTCGCTGCCTATTTCATCCTGCCGAAGTTCTTCGGCAACCACGGGCTATGGCTAGCGCTGCACCTTTTTCTTGGTCTGCGCGGCATTTCCCTGTTAGCGATTCTGCCGAGCCGGGCACGAATACAGTTTGCCAACTAGGCTGGGATTGCTTTTGTGGCCCAATCGTCAACGTCGCAATCGCGTAGCGCGGCGATAGTACTAACGCTGTCGCGCTTCAAGGTTGCCGACATACCCTTGACGATCTCGCTTGCCAAGCCGGGACCACTAAAGATCATGCTGGTATAGAGCTGGACGAGATCGGCTCCGGCCCGAATTTTGGCAATGGCCGTCGCCGCGCTGTCAATGCCACCAACACCGATTATCGCCAAATCGGTTCCTACGCGCTGGCGCATCTTGGCGAGTACAATCGTCGACCGTTCGAACAGTGGCGCTCCGGAGAGGCCGCCTGCCTCGCCCGTGCTCTTGCCGCTTTTCAGACCCGCGCGAGACAGCGTGGTGTTGGAAATTATGAGCCCGTCCAGCGAGTGCGAGCCAATCTCGGCGGCAATATCGTCGAGACTGGCTTCGGTTAGATCGGGTGCGATCTTGAGAAAAACAGGGCGCCTGACGCCCGGTTGTGCGTCCCGTGCATCGAGTACCTTGCCTAGCAGCTCTCTAAGGCTTTCTCGCGTCTGCAGATCGCGCAAACCTGGCGTGTTCGGAGAGGAAATATTAACGGTAAAGTAACTCGCGAGAGAATGGAATTTCCTTATACCTGCCACATAGTCCGCGACGCGGTCAGTGGAGTCCTTGTTGGAGCCAATGTTTATCCCGACGATACCGGCATGCGAGCGTCGCTCGGTCAGGCGTCGGAACGCCGGGTCATGACCTTCATTGTTGAAGCCAAGCCGGTTGATTACCGCATTGTCTTCAACAAGACGAAAAATGCGCGGCTTCGGATTGCCAGATTGCGCCCGCGGTGTGAGCGTTCCGACTTCGGCAAAGCCGAAGCCGAGCCGCAGCAATGCATCGGGTATTTCGGCATTTTTGTCATAGCCAGCGGCCATGCCGAGCGGATTAGGAAAACTGAGGCCAGCGACAGCGACACGCAGAGCCGGATCGTTGTTGGGTAAACATGCTGGCACAAGGCCCGTCTTCAATGCTTTGATCGAGAGACCGTGCGCATCTTCCGGGTCGAGCCTAAACAGCATTTTGCGGCCAATTGACCCGAACAACCTACTCATGCACTCAACTCCGGAAATTTGTGCTTGCCGTCGCTACCCAAGGGCAGTGGCTTGATCCATAAGACAGCGCCGAGAGGCAATGACGCATAGAGGTGCGGGAAGAAATCGCCTCCGCGCGAGAGCTCGTATCTAAGAGCTGTGCCCAGTCTCTCCGCCTCGACTGCAATCAGCACAAGATCATTCTGGCCAGCGAAATGCTTGGCGGCTGTCTCGACTGCCTGGGCCGCAGTGGAAAAATGGATATAGCCATCCGCGTGGTCGATCGGCGCGCCATCGAATATGCCTCTCGCTTCTGCAGCTTGCCAAAGGGCACGCGGAGCGATCTTGTAGATCAGTTGAGTCATAAGCGTCTTTACTAGACATAAAACGCCGATGCGCAAAGGGCAGACTGAACGCCCGTAACAGAAATATCGCCTTACTTCAGATTTTCGGCGTATTATTTCGTCAGGTTCTTGAGACGTAAATGTTGGAGGTTCATCCATGTTAGGAACACGAACTTTACTCATCGCGCTGGCTGGTTCCCTATGGTCGTTCGCCGCCACGGCACAGGAAGCGACGACTTATACGCTTCAGAGAACCGATGGCGGCTATGTCCGCATGAACAACAAGACTGGCGAAATGTCGATCTGTCAGGAGAAGTCGGATCAGCTTATCTGCAAGTTGGCGGCTGAAGAGCGGGCGGCGTATGAAGATGATATTGCCGATCTCAAGACGAGAGTCGCAAAACTTGAGGACACGGTTGCAGGCATGGGTAAGCTGCCGCCAATTGTTCGAGATGCCCTTCCATCCGATGAGGATTTTGAAAAAGGGCTGAGCTACATGGAGAGGTTCATGCGTCGCTTCATGGGGATTGCCAAGGAATTCGAGGACAAGAGCAAGCCTGCAAATCCGGAGTCACCGCAAAAAACCTGACCTCGGAGTGACAGGAGATTGGCAGGAGGCAAGGCTTCACAGAGTTGTTTGTTCTTGATTTGTTCGATAATTTAATAGACTTTAACCGCTTGAAATTCTTCTCTGGGAGCGGTGAGATGGTTGCAGTGCCAAGACTGATTGGAGAGGTATCGATACGGCTTTTTGTGCGCCATGGCGATCAGCAAAAGGCTCTGGATTTCTACGAAAGTGTTTTCGGAGCTCAAGTAGTCGGACGACCATATTTGCACAATGGCGAACTGATCGCTGCTGAATTGCGCATGGGTGCATCGGTGGTAATGATTGTTGGAGCCAATCCCAAACGCGATGCGGATGCTTCGCTTGGCGGTCCAAGATCTGTTCACGCCATTGGAGCAACGCCGGTCATGCTAGACATTCATGTGGATGATGTCGATCGCGTGATGCACCACGCGATCGAAGAGGGCGGCAATTTACGCAATGAAATCGAAACGTTGGATAGCGGCGATCGCGCCGGAGTGCTTACCGATCCGTTCGGGCATCTCTGGGTTGTCAAATCACGGCGTAAGCACATCGCTGCATGAATGCAACCGGCCACCACACGAGCCGATTGCGGAGAGCAGGATTACGTAGCAAAACGTTTGGTCGCGGCAATTAATTCATGCACGATGCCGGGTTCGCTCACTGCGTGACCGGCATCTTCGACAATACGCAGATCGGCTTCCGGCCAGACCTTTTTCAAATGCCAGGCATTGAGTAACGGCGTGCACATATCGTAGCGGCCGTGCACTATCACACCGGGGATTTCGCGGATCAAATGCGCATTGCGTAGGATATGGTCATCCGTGTCGAAGAAGCCCTTGTTTTGGAAGTAGTGGCACTCAATGCGGGCGAAGGCGATGGCGAAATGGTCGTTTCCAAACGCTTCTTCGCGCGCCGGGTCTGGCAACAATGACAAGGCCGAACCTTCCCAGCGTGCCCACAATTTTGCAGCAGCCAGTTGGATTGCAGGGTCCGGGTCGGTCAGACGCTTGTAGTAGGCGGCAATCATATCGCCGCGCTCTTCTTCAGGGATATGCTCTTGATATGCCTCAAAACGATCTGGATAAATGATGCTTGCACCGTTCGAATAGAACCACTCAATCTCGAAACGCCGGATCATGAAAATGCCACGCAGAATCAGTGCGCGCACGCGATCGGGATGAGTTTGCGCATAAGCGAGTCCAAGAGTGGAACCCCAAGATCCGCCAAAAACCTGCCACTTGTCGACGCCGAGATGTTCGCGAATGCGCTCCATATCTGAGACCAGATCCCAAGTCGTGTTCTCATCCAGTTCTGCATGCGGCGTCGATTTCCCACAACCGCGTTGATCGAAAAGTATGATCCGATAACGTTCAGGATCATGCAGGCGTCGCATCGTCGGATTGATCCCACCCCCAGGGCCACCGTGAACCATGATCACCGGTTTTCCATCAGGATTGCCGCATTCTTCAATGTGAATGGTATGCAATTCCGATACTTGAAGCATCTGTTCCAGATATGGTTGGTTCTCAGGGTAAAGAGTATTTGTAATCATTCATCCCGCCTTCAAGAATAATCCCCACAACGAATAATCGCTCGGGAATGAGGTTTTGCCAAGGCATTTGAATAGACTAGCTTAATCGCCATGCAAGCTTTCTCCATTCAAAACTTTGACACGTGTCAAAATGCTCTTGATATATCAGTCGATTTGGCTTTAGTCGTTAGCATTACGGCTTTTGGATTAGAACTTTGAATTTTTTTAACGTTAAGGACTTTTGAATAATGAAATATACATTTGTCATCGTCGACGATCATCCTCTGTTCCGTGGCGCCCTAAAGCTCGCGCTAACGTCAAAAACTAATGATGTCGAGATCGTCGAAATAGGCGATTTGGAAAGCGCGAAAGCATACATCCAAGGATCTTCAGACATCGATCTGGTGCTTCTAGATCTATCGTTGAACGGCATTGGTGGGCTAACTGGCCTTATCAGCTTGCGCGTGCTGCAACCAATGGTTCCGGTGGCAATTGTTTCTGCTACCGACGACGCGGTCACAATTCGTGCTGCTCTGGCACTCGGCGCTGCAGGCTTCATTTCCAAATCGTCCAGCCCCGAAACCATCAACGAAGCTGTAAAAACTATACTTGACGGACAAATCTGGTCGCCGTTGGTGGGCGACGAAGTTGGGGAACTCGACCCAGAAATCGTTGAACTAATATTGTGCATGCGAAAGCTGACGCCGCAGCAAGGTCGGGTGCTCGCGATGATGGCCGATGGTATGTTGAACAAGCAGATTGCGCATGAACTTAACGTCTCGGAGGCGACTATCAAGGCGCATGTGTCCGCCGTGCTTTATAAACTTGGCGTCGAAAGTCGGACTCAGGCCGTTATCCGGTTGGCGCGCTTCAAAGAGGAGGTGCTTCCAGTTGAAGCGCGACGACCGGACTTCACTAATTTGCCGTGGATTATTCCGCTGCAATTGCCTGACTGAAATGCGAGAGCAGTGCGCGCAGAATAGCAGGGCGCACGGGTTTATTGATAATCGAAATATCCTCTAGCAACGCGCGTTCCCGCACGTGATTCGAGCGGTCAGCAGTGATCAATGCTGCTTTGAGATGTCGCTGCAAGTGCTCGCGGATATTTTGAATGACGTCGAGTCCGTTTTCTTCGTCCAGATTATAATCCGCCAAAATAACGGCTGGGATTGCTACAGGGTTTTCGACGCAATAGGCTAGCAAAGTCTTTCCGCTTTTGAAGGGCAAGACCTGGCAGCCCCAAGTCGTCAGGAGTTCCTGCATGCCGGCAAGCGATCGCTCATTGTCGTCGACGCACAGGACTGTAAGCCCGGTCAAGACGCTAAAAGGTTTTACCGTCTGCGTTGCTTCGATCGTGGGTAGAACCGGCACGTTTGAGGCTACCATAGTAACTGAAAAAACCGATCCTTTGCCGACTCTCGATGTGACAATGATCGACAGGTCAAGGATCTTTGCGATGCGCTCGACAATGGAAAGCCCAAGACCGAGGCCATCGGATTCTTTCATCCCTTCCGGCAACCTCGAAAACTCGCGGAATATATGGTCAAGCTTGCCGGGGGGAATACCAATACCAGTGTCGAGAATTTGCAACTCTATGGATTTGCCACGCCGTCGCACTCCAACCAAAATCTTTCCTGACCGGCAATATTTGATGGCGTTCGACACCAGGTTTTGAATGAGCCTCCTCAAAAGGTTGCGGTCCGTCGCAATGACTGCCGAACTGGCAACTATCCGCAGATCCAGGCCTTTTTCTCGCGCCGTGGGTGCAAAATCCCGCCCAATTTGTTGCAATAACGCATCGAGACGAAAGACAGAAATGACGGGCTTTAACGCACCCGTATCCAATCTTGAAATGTCGAGGAGTGCGCTGATGATGGACTCAACCGCTTCAAGCGACGAATCAACGTTGCTGGCGAGCTCTTTTTCGCGCGAATTTCCAAGCTGCTCCATCAAGGAAGAGGAGTAGAGGCGGGCAGCATTCAATGGTTGGAGAATGTCATGTCCAGCATCGGCAAGGAACCGCGTTTTACCGAGATTGGCTTCTTCGGCTCGTCGTTGAGCTTTTCCTAATTGTTGATTTGCCAGCGTAAGCTCCGCCGTACGATCGCGTACACGCAACTCTAGAGACTCATTGGTCTGGCGCAACAGATTGTCGGCGTTAACTGCGTTTGTCACATCGGTAAACGTTGTCACCAAGCCGCCATCTGGTATCGAGTTGGAACGGATCTCGATCGTCTGGCCGGTTCCTTTAAGCTTGATGCGCCAGGGAGTTGCAATGTCGGTAAACTGTTCAATGAAGGTCTTGTCAGTAAAGTCCGCGAGATCGTCACGCTGGTATAGATACGAGAGTATGCGGTTAAGGGGAGTGCCCATCCGTTGCAGCTCCTTTGGAAGATCGAGGATGAGGCGGAACTGCGTATTCCAGCAACTAAGCCGATACTGTCGATCGAAGACACTGATGCCCTGATCCATCTGGTCTAGCGCTGTCTGTAAAAGGTGGCGGTTCTGCGCTAGCGCGTCGGTCGCGTGATCAAGCAAGATCTGAGCACGACGCTGGGCTGGGCCGGTGGGGCCCATAGCCAAGGAAAGGATCATACGCGCCGAAGGTGAGCCGACAATGCCGGATAGCAACTGCTCAGCGAAGTGTACAGTCTTGAAATCTGCTGCATCACTACCCTCGAGTGCGATATTTTCCTGCTTATGAAAGGAATTGAAAGCGAGGTCAGTTTGTTCGTTGCCGATATATTTCGATATTGTCACCTTGAGCTGATTAACGGTCACACTGGGCTGGAGACTTCCGACAGCATTCATGGACAAGGCGCTGTCTGCAATAAATACCGAGGCCTGGATGCGTTCAAGCGGAGTGGCGCTTCTGGAAAGCGAGCCAGCGATAAAGAGCGTGATGTTGACCGATAAGCTCCAGAACAGGGAGTTTATATAGTTGCTGGCCTCTAAGCCGAACAGGGCGTGGGGTCGGAGGGCGGCTAGGCCGAACGGGCCGTCCACGACAATTGGCGATGCGGTGTCGAGCATGGTTGGCAGCACCATTGTGTAGGCCCAGACGCAGAAGCCAGCGACCATCCCCCAAATCGCGCCCCTTGCCGTGCCTCGACGCCAGAACAGCCCACCAAGTAGCGGTGGTAGGAGCTGCATCATGGCAATGGCTGAGACCAGTGCCATGACGGCGAAGTCGACACGAACAGAGACAACAAACTGATAGGCAAATGCTGCCACGAGAATTCCTATGAGGGCTGTACGTCTCAAATTGGGGATAATCTTGGTGAAATCCTTTGCAAGCTCTGGCGGCGTATCTGCAGTTCGCTTGAGCAGCACTGGCAAGAGAAGATCATTCGAAATCATGACCGAGAGTAAAATCGAGGGGGCGATTATCATCGTGGTTGCGGCGGGTACCCCACCAGCAAAAGCTATAATGGCAAGCCAGTGCTGGCCCGCGGCCAGAGGCAGTGACAGAAAGTAAAAATCTGCAGATGCTTGTGCCGGAAGGACCATCGATCCGATTGCAGAGATAGGTATGACAAATATGCCGATAATCAGCAGGAACAATGGAACAAACCATCGAGCCATCCTGAGTTCGGAAGCGCCCCGATTCTGGACGATCGTTAGATAGAATTGGTTGGGCAGCAACAAGACCGATGATGCGCCGATCAGTATCAGGCCGATGAAATTGCCGGCTGACATATCTTGCTGAAGCGCGGGTATATCGGGTTGATTCACTATGAGCCGGGTAAAAATTTCTGTCGGCGAACCAAATAAAAATGTAACTGCAGCGATTCCGACCAGCACGAAGCCAGTGAATTTGATGACGGTGCCAACAGCCAAGGCATGGATAAGCCCCTCATATCTCTCTTTGAAATGCGGTGAGCGCGCGCAGTAGAAGACTGTGTATAGACCGATACCGATCTCTACTGCGAGTATAAACAGGTGCAGTCTGTGCTGATCGAGAATGTCATTGGGATCAGAAACGCCGCTAAAAACGTCAATCAAATAGTGAATCGCCGTCATCTGCAGCGAAATATACGGGATGAGGCCGATGGTGGTAATTACAGTCACCAGGGCAGCGACAGTAAAACTTTTGCCGTATCGCGCGCCAATGAAGTCCGATATCGATTTGATACCTTCTGATTTTGCTAACTGGACGATCTTGCGCAGGAGCGGAAAGCCAAAGGTGAAAACAAGAACAATGCCAACATAAAGACCGGCAAATTCTATGCCGTGCTTTGCGGCATAACTGGTGGATCCGTAGTACATCCAGGAACTGCCGCTCGCAGCCAGACTCAAAGAATAAAGAAGCGGACGCAAGGTGTTGCTCTTCGCTTCAGTCTGTTGATCAGCCGACTTGATCACCCAATACTGTATTGAAAAGTAAATTATTACGACCAGTGATGCAGCCAAGGCCATCATGGGCCACAACCTTCCGCCATCTTTCGTTAGCCGCTTCCCGTCCAAATGAACTTTAGATCGGCCTGAACTAGCATAATGTGCTGAGGCGACCCCTAATACTGGTAGAAAGAGCAAACACTCTCTTAATATTCTAAAAACTTCTGTTACTGTCTCTTCGAGCACGACAGCATCGCCAGGGACAGTTCGCCTGCATTAACACACAATACTGGAGAGTGGTATATCATGTTGAAGGAATTCAAAGAATTTGCGTTGAAGGGAAACATGGTTGATCTCGCCATCGGCGTGATCATCGGTGGCGCTTTCGGCAGGCTTGTCGAGTCGATCGTAGCTGATCTCATGATGCCGATTATTGGTCTCATGACCGGCGGTATTGATTTTTCTAACCTCTATCTCCAGCTTTCAGGTGCACCCGCTCCAACGTTGGCAGCTGCCCGACAAGCCGGGGCCACTATTGCTTATGGCAACTTCATCACCCTCCTCATCAACTTCCTGATCATAGCCTGGGTTCTGTTCATGGTGGTCAAGGCCATGAACCGCTTCAAGAAGAAGGAAGCGGCGGCCGATCCTGCTCCTGCGAAGGAGACCATCCTTCTTACTGAAATACGCGATCTGCTCGCCAAAGACAGGTTGAAGTCGTAGCGCCGGGACACGTCACCGGCCCATCATTCGAACTGATGGAAACATCACAAATATACGCGTGCCAACAGCACCCCATTGCGCTACGCCTTTCACGATATTAGCGGAGTAGCGGAATGGGTCTTTTCGAGCATTTGCGTCATGAGGCGGCGGTGGCGCCCGAGAGCGGTATCGTTGCCGTAATGAATCACGGCCGGCGTCAAGAGGGGATCATTCCACTTTGGGCCGGCGAAGGTGATTTGCCGACGCCCGATTTTATCAGGGACGCTGCCAGCGCTGGCTTGGCCAATGGTGAGACATTCTATACGTGGCAGGCTGGTATTCCCGAACTGCGCCTGGCCCTTTCCGACTATTACAAACGGCATTTCAACGCAGAGCTTCCTGCTGAGCATTTTTATATCACCGGCTCCGGCATGCATTCGATTCAGCTCGCCATCCAGGCGACGGCAGGTGCGGGAGACGAAGTTGTCTATCTTTCGCCGGCGTGGCCGAACTTTGCCGCGGCTGCTGGTGTCGCTGGTGCTACGCCGGTCCCCGTTACACAGGATTTCACAGGCAATGGCTGGACGCTCGATACCCAGAAGATCCGCGATGCGATCACTCCACGGACCAAGGCGCTGTTCATAAACACACCATCCAATCCAACGGGCTGGACGGCGGACATCGAAACGCTAAAGGAAATCCTGGCTATTGCCCGTCATCATGGCTTGTGGATCATCGCCGACGAAATCTACGCACATTTCTACTATGGCGCCCGTCGTGCCCCGTCCTTCCTTGATGTGATGGACCCGGATGAACGCGTTATATTCGTCAATAGTTTTTCGAAAAACTGGGCGATGACCGGCTGGCGCATAGGTTGGCTAACGATACATCCCTCGCTCGGCAAAACGATGGAAAACCTCATTCAATATTCGACCTCTGGCGTTGCCCAATTTATGCAGCGCGGCGGTGTTGTTGCGCTTGAACAGGGCGATGATTTTATCCGCATGCAGGTGGAGCGGGCGCATCAGGCGCGGGACATTCTTTGTGCGAAGCTTGCGGCAACGGGCAGGGTGCGCTTGGCGCCGCCGGCTGGAGCATTCTATCTGCTGTTCGGCATTGACGGAATTACCGATTCCTACCGCGCGGCCTTCGATATCGTCGACCAGGCAAAAGTTGGGCTTGCGCCGGGAACCGCATTTGGCAACGGAGGAGCAGCCTATCTTCGCCTATGCTTTGCCCGGCGGATCGATCAGGTCGAAGAGGCAGCTGCCCGTCTTGCGGAATGGATCTCTAAACGCTGAAGCTGGCGTTAACCGCCGGCCTTGGAAATAGCGAGCGTTACCACGCGGTCACTGGTCTCGATAGATGGTGCGCTCTCCTTTGAGAAGGGAATGCCTAGCGCCGTCCAGACCTCAACCAGTGCATCCTTCAACTCAACGACGAGTTCATTCGAGTGGAACGGCGTCGGCGTGATACGCAAGCGCTCGGTACCGCGGGGTACAGTCGGATAGTTGATCGGCTGGATGTAAATGCCATGCAGATCCAGTAGCCGGTCGCTGGCCTTCTTGCACAATTCAGGGTCGCCGACATGGATTGGGATGATGTGTGTCTCAGATTTCATAACCGGAAGATTGGCCTGCGCCAGCACATCTTTGGTAAGTTGTGCCTGACATTGATGCCTGCGCCGCTCTTCCTGAGATACTTTGAGGTGCCGGATAGATTGCGTCGCTGCGGCTGCGATAACCGGGGGGAGTGCTGTCGTGAAGATGAAACCAGGCGCGTAGGAGCGTACGGCGTCGATCACGCTTTTGGAACCGGCGATATAACCGCCCAACGTGCCGAAAGCCTTGGCCAGCGTACCTTCGATAATATCAATACGGTGTGACAAACCTTCGCGATCGGTGATGCCTCCGCCCCGATTGCCATACATGCCGACTGCATGAACCTCGTCGATGTAGGTCATGGCGTTATATTCGTCTGCCAGGTCGGCAATGGCAGCGATAGGAGCAATATCCCCATCCATCGAATAGACCGATTCGAACACAATCAGCTTCGCGCGTTCCTTGCCTGCGGCCTTCAAAAGCTCTTCGAGGTGGGCGAGATCATTGTGGCGAAAAATCTTCTTTTCCGCACCTGAACGGCGCACACCCTCGATCATCGAGGCGTGGTTCAGCTCGTCGGAAAAAATGAGGCAATTTGGCAAAAGCCGTGCAATGGTCGAAATTGAGGCTTCATTGGAGACGAAACCGGAGGTGAAAACCAGACCCGCTTCCTTCTGGTGGAGATCAGCCAGCTCTATTTCGAGTTCTACCAGCGGGTGGTTATTGCCGGAGATGTTGCGCGTGCCGCCTGCACCGGAGCCCATACGGCTAGATGCGTCATGCATCGCCTTGATGACGTCAGGATGCTGCCCCATGCCGAGATAATCGTTGGAGCACCAGACCGTAATTTCACGGGTCTTGCCGGCGTCACGCCAGAGCGCACGCGGAAATCTCCCCACGATCCGTTCCAGATTAGCAAAGACCCGGTAGCGCTTTTCAGCGTGCAACTGGTCAATCGCGTCTTCGAAAAACCGACGATAGTCCATGAATTGCTCCTGTATCATGAACTTACTAGCGTTTTTGCCAGCCAAAATCCATGACGAGATTATGGGCAATTTGCCACGGTTAAGGTGAAACTCTCTTCACTAATTGTATAAAGCGCAGGCAAACCGTCAAATCGTGCCGAAAACACGTAAACGACTGACACCGCCATCAGGGAATATATTGAGACGTACGTGGCTGACACGGCTTGCTGATATAAGATCATTCGAGCTGAAGTCATGAACGGCATCCATGGAAAGCTTCTTCTCAGGCAAGATTTCCTGCCAGAACATGGAGGATGTGACAATCAACTGGGACAGCCCGCCGGATACCGGTCCGAGATCGGCACCATGGATAGAGCAGCGATCTGGATAGTTCCCCTTATAATGCGCCGTGTCGACGACAACGCGGCTTATCTGACCGGGATGGCCGAGTTGAACGATGATCCAATCATTGCCAGGCTCGCGGCGTCGGCGAGTTTCCCATCCGTCGCCCATGTTGATGCCTCGGCCCGGAGACAAGAGCCGGTGTAATGCGCCGTAATGGGCATCGGAATACGCAACGACACGTCCGCCATTTAAAGCGGAGGCAAGGTCTATTTCCTCATTGGCGGGAATTTGCGACCAGTCACGCCATGGCTCGCCATAAACCCGCAGGCGCGCAATGCCGCCATCTGGGTAGATAAGCAGACGAAGATGTGTCCAGACGCCCTTGTCAGCGCACACAAAAAAATGGTTGCTCGATGGTCCGAGTGGGCTTTGCGGCAAGAGTTCGAACCATGCGGTAGCGTCGGTCGGCTCAGCCTCGGATATGCAGGCTTCGATTGAACAAGCGGGCGGATAATTTCCGGTAAAATGGCTGGTATCGACGTCGAAACCATAGATGATCCCGGGAGCCGCCAGCTTGATGACAGCATAATCATGGCCGGGCCCCCGCTTGCGCCGGGACTCCCAACCATCCATCCATTTGCCGTGATCATCGTATTTGTCGGGAATGAAGACCGCCGGCCCATCGAAAAGCATCCGCTCTACCGGAGCGAAAAAATCGTCTGTGGCAAAAAGAGCTTGGGCGCCCAGCCCGGCTGAGGCAAGATTTATACGGTTTGTCACAAACCCGGGCAGTATTTCGTGGGAAGACACCATTGCCGCAATTCATCCTAAAAAGCTACTGTATCTCGATTACGTGAGTAACGAGCTTTGCACACCTGTTTAAATGCGGCAAGATGAGCGCAAGGCGGTATAAATGGAGATTAAGGGGCTTTGGCTATGACAGTGTTGGTGACCGGAGGCGCCGGATATATCGGCAGCCATATGGTCTGGGAGTTGCTGGATGCTGGTGAATCAGTGGTCGTTCTTGATCGACTGTCCACCGGATTCGATTGGGCTATACCAAGCGAGGCGAAGCTCGTCGTCGGCGATATCGGCGACCAAAGCCTGGTCCGTGAGACGATCGAACGCAACTACGTCGATGCGGTCATTCATTTTGCGGGTTCCGTCGTTGTCCCGGATTCGGTTCGCGATCCGCTTGCCTATTATGAGAACAATACATCAAAAACTCGGTCACTGATCGAATCAGTCGTAAAATCTGACGTGAAGAATTTCATCTTTTCGTCGACAGCAGCGGTCTATGGCGATGGCGGGATGACTCCGGTCACCGAGGATATTCCGACTCAGCCGCAATCCCCTTATGGTGTATCGAAGCTAATGTCCGAATGGATGCTCCGCGACACTGCGGCCGCGCACGATTTTCACTATACCGCGCTACGTTATTTTAACGTTGCTGGCGCCGATCCAAAGGGCCGGACCGGCCAATCGACCAAAGGCGCAACGCACCTGATCAAGGTTGCGTGCGAGACAGCCCTTGGAAAGAGGCGTTATATGGAAATCTTCGGTCATGATTTTCCAACGCCAGACGGTACATGCGTCCGCGATTACATCCACGTCAGCGACCTCGTTGCGGCGCATCGTCTGGCTCTTGAGCGGTTGCGGGAAGGTGGCAGCAGCATGGTCGCCAATTGCGGATACGGTCGCGGGTATTCGGTGAAGGAAGTAATCGAAAGCGTGGAGCGCGTGCATGGTTCGCCCATTGACGCACGTCTGACCGGTCGCCGGCCCGGCGACGCGGCTTCCATTGTCGCCGATAGCAGCAAGGCCCGGGCCAATCTTGGCTGGGAACCCAAGCTCGATGATCTCGACAAAATCGTCGAATCTGCGCTTCGGTGGGAAAAGTCTCTTCAGCATCGCAATACCAGACGCTGAAAGCGCTACTTTTCCTTGGTTTCTTCTTCAGCGGCTGTGCGGATTGGAAAACTGTATAAGACTAAAGACTGCGTCGCAGCGACACATTGCTTTAGACGGCTCAAGGCCCGAAAAGGGAACCTTGTTCGTAGTGAATGGGTTTAGTCTACGAAGGAAAGTTGGAGTTTAAGCAACGATGGACGGCATTAACCGGCCCAACGAAAAAGAACTTTCAAGGATCTTGCGACGACAGATATCCCAATCGTCCTACAGATCGGCGATACGTGCTGCCGGCATATACAAGATCGAGGAGGCGGTTCCTGAAAGCCTTCTTGATCAGCTCAGGCGGCTTGATGAAGCCGAAAAGAGTCGGCGCGGTTGATCGCAGCCACCCAGTTGACAAACGAAAAGAGGCGGGCCGAAGCCCGCCTCTTTCACGTCCGGCGCAAAACCCTTAGGCGGCGAGCGCCAGATCATCTGTGTGATCAAGGGCCGAAGAAATCGCCTTGGCTTCCGCTTCCGGTCCCATGGCAACGCCTTCGATGCGAATTACCTCGACATCGGTCATACCGAGAAAGCCGAGTGCTGTCTTCAGATAAGGGGTCGCATGGTCGAACGCAGCGGCTGGACCATCCGAATAAACACCACCAGATGCGATCACTACATATACTTTCTTACCAGTTACAAGACCTTTCGGGCCCTCGGCGCCATAGCTGAACGTCCTGCCGGCGCGGGCAATATGGTCGATCCAGGCCTTGAGCGTCGACGAGATGTTGAAGTTGATCATGCCAGTAGAGATGACGACGGCATCAGCAGCGAAGAGTTCGTCTACAACTGCGTCCGATACGCCGACAACATTTTGTTGCTGGACAGAACGGGACTCGACAGGTGTGTAGATGCCCGAAGCGTAGTCAGCATCAATATGGGGAAGCGGGTTGCTTGCGAGGTCGCGGGTAACGATCTTCGCACCAGGCGTTTTCGCCTGCAGCTTATTGGCGAGTTCTGTTGCGACGCGTGTCGAATGGGAAGCAGCGCCGCGTGGGCTCGATGTAACGAGAAGTATGGAAGACATAGCCTAAGTTCCTTCAGTTGATTTGTCTCGGAGAGAACAATCCGATTGCCGTAATTTGGTTCTCGACATCCATTTAGAAAACTGGGAAAATATCGATCTAATCCATCTGAATGATCGATAGGTGTGGCGATGCAACCCAACCCTACACTTGATCAACTTCAGGTCTTTGTTGCTGTTGCGGAGACAGGAAGCTTTTCGGCGGCGGCGCGACGGCTCAATCGTTCGCAATCAGTCGTCAGCTATACGATCGCCAATCTGGAAGCGCAGCTTGAGCTGCAGCTCTTCGAGCGCGGCGGGACACGCGAGCCGCGCCTGACCGAAGCGGGAAAAGCCATGCTGGAAGATGCACGGCGGATGGTTTCCGTCTTGCAGGGCATGAGGTCTCGGGCCGAAGGTCTCAAGCAGGGACTGGAGGCAGAAGTGGCTGTGGCTGTCGACGTTTCGCTGCCATCGCCGGTACTGACATGTGTGCTCAAAGCATTTCAGACGCAGTTTCCGACGGTCAGCCTGCGATTGCACGTCGGCGCACTCGGGATGGTCTGGGACCTCGTTCTGAAACGGCAGGCGGATTTCGGCATTGGCGGCCCCCCGATGCAAGTCCACGACGAACTTGTATTGGTTCAGGTCGGGCAAACGGCGATGACACCCGTTGCCGCCCCGGATCACCCGTTGGCCCTTTATGAAGGCCCTGTGCCGCTCTCCTTCATCCGTGATCATATCCAACTCGTTATCACCGATCTGAGCGAGCAAACGAAGGGGCGGGATTTTGGAGTGTTTGCATACAAGACTTGGCGGTTAACAGATGTGAGCACCAAACACGACTTGATGCTGGCCGGCCTGGGCTGGGGTGGTTTGCCGAAATGGATGGTAAAAGACGATCTCGCTGAAGGAAGGCTGGTGCTCCTCGATCTCGAACCCTATCCGGAAGCGGCCTATCCCTCTGTTGGCACTCTATCAGGTGGACAGTCCGCTCGGACCGGCCGGGTCGTGGCTGGTGGAGCGTTTCAAGCAGGAATTGGAGAGATTTGGCTGAAACACGATAAGTGAACATCAAGCGCTTGATCTAAATGTCATGACGTCATATCGTTTAGGCATGATGTGGCATGAAAAACAACTCGTAGGCGGAGCAGCGCCAATGTGGTCGCAGATCGCCGAGCGATTGCGGCGGGCTATTGAGGACGGTACGTTCAAGCCGGGCGCAGGCGTTGCCGGGTGAGGCGGAGCTAAACCGCCGTTTCGGCGTGAGTCGGACGACCTCGCGTGCGGCGCTCGACTTTCTGGAGGCGGAAGGATTGATAAGCCGTAAGTCGGGTCGCGGCTCGATTGTCATTGAACCGCGCATCGAACGACCGCTAAATCGTCTTTCATCTTTTTCCGAAGACATGGCGGTGAGGGGCCTGAAGCCCAGTTATCGAACACGATCACTGAAACTTACGCTGGCGAGTCGAATTCGTGGCGACGGAGTTGAAAATTGCCGCCAATTCTCCGGTACTCGAGATAGATCGCATTCTGCTGGCGGATGAAAGCCCGATGGCGACATCGCTGACTTATCTCGCTCCTGTGGCATTCGAGCGGTCGGGCTTGCCCACGGTCGACTGTTCTGGACAGCGGATCACTTTATGGCTGGCTCAAAGAGGCTGCAGGCGTTGCACTGACAGGCGGGCATGAACGAATCGAAGGCGCCATTGCCGATGCCACTACCGCTAGAAGCCTTGGACTGAAATCAACCGGCCGCGGTTCTGGTTTGCCATCGCATGTCGTGGAATTCGGCAAGGCAGCCTGTCGAATACGTACTGCTGAACTATCGGGCGGATCGATACAGTTTCCAGGTTGGTCTCGTTCGTTCATGAGCCATGACGGTACTTCTCCGGCATAACCGCATGTAGAAAGTATTGAAATGACCTCGCAACCTAAGTCCATCTATCGCGCCAAGCCGAATGCCATCCAGGAAATCTTCGGCCGGCGCAAGGCCGTTATCGGCGTGATTCATTCGCTGCCGCTGCCGGGTTCTCCGAACTATGATGGAGAGCCGATGGAGGATATCGTCGCTTTCGCCGTGGCAGAGGCCGGGCGTTACAAAGATGGAGGTGTGGATGGCCTGATTGTCGAGAACCATGGCGATATACCTTTTGCCAAGCCGGATCACCTTGGGCCGGAAACCGCTGCTGCCATGGCAGTCATGACCGATGCTGTTCGCCGCCATAGCGGTCTGCCCGATCGGCGTCAATGTTCTCGCCAACGGGGCGGTCCAGGCGTTGGCAGTGGCCAAGGCTGCCGGTGCAGCGTTCGTTCGCGTCAACCAATGGTCGAATGCCTATGTCGCCAATGAAGGTCTGATGGACGGACCGGCAGGCGAGGCAGCGCGCTATCGGGCGTGGTTGCGTGCTAAATCCGTCCGCATCTTTGCCGATGTGCACGTGAAGCACGGCGCTCATGCTATTACTGGCGACCGCACCATCACTGAACTCGCGCGCGACAATGAGTTTTTCGATGCCGATGTGGCCATCGCCACGGGCCAGCGCACGGGCGATAGCGCCACGATGGATGAACTGCAGACAATTGCGTCCGGTACGTCGCTGCCGGTTGCCGTTGGTTCCGGCGTTACACCGGATAATGTAGGCGACATTTTTACTGTTGCTGACGCGGTGATTGTTGCAAGTTATCTCAAACATGAGGGCGCTTGGTGGAACCCGGTCGACCCGGATCGGCTGCAGGTCTTCATGCAAGCTGTCAAGAAAGCGCGGAGCTGACGTCGTGGGCCAAGTGCTCGTTCTCGGCAATGCGGGCCTCGATTTAACGCTCCAGGTGCCGCGCTTGCCGGAAAAAGGTGAAACGCTGCTCGGTGACAGCGCCAATAGCGCACCCGGTGGTAAAGGGCTCAACCAGGCAGTTGCCGCCGCGCGTACCGGCGCGCAGGTCGTCTTCCATACTGCCATCGGGCGCGACTCTCAAGGCGCAGAAATTGAAGCAGCCTTGGCGGCAGAAGGCATGACGGAACTCGAACTGCACCAGGCTCCTTATTCGAGTGATTTCTCACTTTTGATGGTGTTGCCGGACGGTGAAAATAGCATTGTAAGTATGGGAAGTTGTGCCGCTGCATTGACTGTTGAAATGGCAGAAAACTTTGCCGCCAAGACGAACGCCGGTGACATCGTGCTGCTGCAAGGCAATCTTACACAGGCTAGTACCCTGGCCGCTCTCGCAACCGCAACTGCCCGCGGCGCAACAACATTATTCAATCCTGCGCCGCTGTGGTGGGAGGTCGGGCCGCTCTTGCCGTTGTGCGATATTGTTGTCACAAATCGCGGCGAGGCGAGAGGCCATCACCGGACTTTCCGAACCAACCGAAGCCGCCGCAGCCCTGTGCCGGCTCGGTGCGTCCATGGCGATTATCACTCTTGGAGCAGGCGGGTGCCTTACATCTGATAGCGAAGGAACGATCCGCCATTATCCAGCCGCACGAATTCATGCAATTGACACGACTGGTTGCGGCGACACTTTTTGCGGAGTGTTTGCAGCGATGCTTGCGATGGGTTTGGGCCAGGAGACCGCCATCAATCTCGCTCAAAGCGCCGCTGCACTGACTGCACAACGTCGGGGTGCGTTTACGGCTCTGCCCAGCCGCGATGAACTCGCAGTACTGAAGCGGACTCGCAGTGCTGGTAGCACGTTATAAAAGTCTCTAGAAGCGGGGGATGGTGCTGCTGGGGAGGATTGAACTCCCGACCTCGTCATTACCAATGACGCGCTCTACCACTGAGCTACAACAGCTTTTCCATGTCACATGCGGATCGCAACCGCGCCTCGTTTCCCGTATACCACCTCGCAATGAAGTGCTCTACCTGAGTTGCAGCCGATTTGCGAACGCGGCGGACTTCTGCCATATCATTGCTGAAATCGCAAGCAAGCAATCGTAATCTCTGTGCCAAATTATGTGTACGCGGCAAAAGCGATGGCTCGTTGGGTATAAAATGGCATGAAACCCATTTGGAATATATGTGACACGACATGACTTCGCCGTCGAAAAACCCGAATTCTGAACAAATTGACCGCGAGAAGCGACGGTCCGAACAATTGCGAGCGAATCTGGCACGGCGAAAACAGCAATCACGCTCGCGCCGGGCGGGTAGCGCCGATGAACGCGACGAGGGAATTGTCGCCGCAACCGAAAAGCCTTCCGATTCCTCCCAAGAGGAATCATGAATGGCCCAAACTGGGTCATAAGCCTTTCTTGAACCATTTCGTGTGATGGTTTACAGCAACCGGCTCTGCAAAGAGTCTCAACGACAGGACGGGTACTTTCCCGCGAAAGTGACACAATATGGATCGCATCAAGATTGTTGGCGGTAACAAGCTCAATGGCGTCATTCCAATTTCGGGTGCCAAGAACGCGGCCTTGCCGTTGATGATCGCGTCACTTCTCACGGATGATACGCTAACTCTGGAAAACGTTCCTCATCTCGCAGACGTTGAACAACTAATCCGTATTCTCGGCAATCATGGTGTCGATTATTCCGTCAATGGACGCCGCGAACGCCAGGACGGCGCTTATTCACGCACCATCCATTTCACCGCGCGCAATATCGTCGATACGACTGCGCCTTATGAACTCGTTTCCAAAATGCGCGCAAGCTTCTGGGTTATTGGCCCGCTTCTTGCGCGGATGGGGGTTGCTACCGTCTCGCTGCCAGGCGGCTGTGCCATAGGCACGCGTCCTGTGGATCTGTTCATCGATGGCCTGCGCGCGCTGGGCGCCGATATCGAGATCGAGAATGGTTATGTCAAGGCCAGTGCGAAGGGCGGTCTTGTCGGTACCCGCTACGTTTTCCCGAAAGTTTCGGTTGGCGCGACCCATGTATTGATGATGGCCGCGACTCTGGCCAAAGGCGAGACGGTCCTCGAAAACGCTGCGCAGGAACCGGAGGTTGTCAATCTGGCCGACTGTCTCAATGCTATGGGGGCGAAGGTCAGCGGTGCCGGTACGCCGACAATCACCATTGAAGGTGTCGTGAGCCTTTCCGGAGCACGCGTTCGCGTCATTCCGGATCGAATTGAGACCGGAACTTATGCCATGGCGGTAGCCATGACCGGCGGGGACGTCATCCTCGAAGGCGCTGATGCCAGTTTGCTCAGCGCTGCCTTGACCACGCTCGGTCAGGCTGGGGCGGAAATCTCCGAAACAAATTCAGGCTTGCGTGTTGTCCGCAATGGCCATGGTATCATGCCGGTCGATGTGACGACTCAGCCGTTCCCAGGGTTCCCGACGGATCTTCAAGCGCAGTTCATGGGCTTGATGACCAAGGCGAAAGGCACGTCCCACATCACGGAGACGATCTTTGAAAACCGCTTCATGCACGTGCAGGAGCTGGCGCGGCTTGGCGCCAAGATTTCACTATCGGGCCAGACGGCTAAGATCGAAGGTGTCGAACGGCTGAAGGGCGCGCCCGTGATGGCGACCGATTTGCGGGCCTCGGTCTCGCTGGTCATTGCTGGACTTGCCGCTGAGGGCGAGACAGTCGTCAATCGTGTCTACCATCTCGATCGCGGTTTTGAACGTCTCGAGGAAAAGCTGACGCGCTGCGGCGCGGTTGTCGAACGTATCAGTGACTGATCCTACTTTCGTAGCTTCAACACAGATTCTACGCCGCGCATAATTCCATTTCCCTACACTTTCCTCTAACAGGAAAGATGCCGTGGTGCCGGATCGGCATCGCGATCTCGCTCAATTTTGCAAAGGGAAGACATGGACACGCTCAAACTCATCGCGCTTGATGAGGAAGATCTGCAGATCCTTTCAGCGCATCTGCAGGATTCTGTGTTGAAAGTCGATGACGTTGAATATCTGGCTGTTGAAAAGAAACTTGTTCTTGGCGTGAATCGGTTCGTCTGGGAACAGGCTGTCGATGGCAAGCGCCGCCGTACCTTCGAACGCCGCCGCACAGCATTGCTTTTCGATCGGGTGCGCAACGTCAAGGCCACCGGCATTGATCGCCGGCACGGGGACGATATCCTGTCGCTTCTTGCAATCCATTTCATCGTTTCGGACGCACCTTCGGGTATTGTTGAGTTGACCTTCGCTGCCAACAAGGCGCTGAGGCTGGAAGTGGAAGCCATCGAGGCCCAGTTGACCGATCTCGGTCCTGCTTGGGAAACCACGTTCAAACCGGAACACGAAATCTGAGGAGTGATTAGCGTGGCATTTGTGCTGAGACAGTCCGAACCCGATTTTGAATCGCGGTTTTCTGCGTTTCTCGCTACCAAGCGTGAGGTTTCTGAGGACGTGGACCGCGCTGTTGCTGATATAATTCATCGCGTCCGCACAGAGGGCGATGCCGCATTGATCGAGTATTCCCAACGCTTCGACCGGATCGATCTTGTGCAGCATGGCATTGCCATTACGTCCGCTGAAATGGATGCAGCCGTGGCGTCCGCGCCTATACAAACGGTCGAAGCATTGAAATTGGCGCGCAATCGCATTCATTCGCACCACGCGCGGCAGATGCCGCAGGACGATCGTTACACGGACGCGCTGGGTGTAGAACTCGGTTCGCGTTGGACGGCAGTCGAATCGGTCGGGCTTTATGTTCCGGGCGGCACGGCGAGCTATCCGAGTTCTGTGCTTATGAATGCTGTTCCGGCGCAGGTCGCCGGCGTCGAACGTATCGTCATGGTTGTGCCGTCGCCAGAGGGCAAGCTCAATCCGCTCGTGCTGGTTGCAGCGCGGCTTGCCGGCGTTTCCGAGATTTACCGCGTTGGTGGCGCGCAGGCCATTGCGGCGCTCGCTTATGGCACTGAAACGATTGCACCGGTCGCCAAGATCATAGGTCCCGGCAATGCCTATGTGGCAGCCGCCAAGCGCCGCGTGTTCGGCAAGGTCGGCATCGACATGATTGCGGGTCCGTCGGAAGTTTTGATCCTGGCGGACAGCGACAATGATCCGGACTGGATCGCGGCCGACCTTTTGGCGCAGGCCGAGCATGACAGCGCCGCGCAGTCTATCCTGATCACTGACGACGAGGCCTTGGCCAACGCAGTTATCGCAGCCGTGGAACGTCAGCTACTGACATTGCCACGAGCGGAGGCCGCAAGCGCCAGCTGGCGCGATTATGGCGCTGTTATTCTGGTATCCGACCTGTTGTCGGCGTTGCCGCTCGTCAACCGGATCGCTGCCGAGCATCTCGAGATCGCGACTGCCGATCCCGAAATACTGCTGGCAGGCGTTCGCAACGCCGGGGCGATCTTCCTCGGACGTTACACACCAGAGGTGATCGGCGACTATGTGGGTGGCTCAAATCACGTTTTGCCCACCGCACGGTCGGCGCGATTTTCTTCCGGCCTTTCGGTACTCGACTACGTGAAGCGAACCTCCATCCTGAAATTGGGTGTGGAGCAGCTGCGCGCCTTGGGTCCGGCAGCGATCGAACTTGCGCGTGCAGAGGGCCTTGATGCCCATGGCAATTCCGTTGCAATCCGGTTGAACCTGTAGGGAAATAATGACAGCGACGGACATGGCGCGACTGATTGATGTGGAGCTGGACGAGACGATCGGCCGTTCTACGCCGGATGTCGAGCACGAGCGTGCTGTCGCCATTTTCGATCTAATCGAAGAGAACAGTTTTCGCCCGGTGGGCGATGAGGGGAGCGGTCCCTACCGGCTTAAGATATCACTGGTGGAATCCCGGCTGATATTCGCCATCGCACGCGAAAATGGCGATGAAGTTGTCACGCATATCCTGTCGCTGACACCGTTGCGCAAGGTCGTGAAGGACTATTTCATGATCTGTGAGAGCTATTATGAGGCCATCCGCGCTTCCAGCCCAAGCAAGATCGAAGCTATTGATATGGGTAGGCGCGGATTGCACAACGAGGGTTCGCAGGCATTGATGGACCGTTTGAATGGCAAGGTCGAGGTGGATTTCGACACCGCCCGCCGCCTTTTCACGTTGGTATGTGTGCTGCATTGGCGGGGCTAGACGAACCAATGACTATCGGAGCGGAAAAGCTGCCTGACGATCAGGAACCCGCAAAAGCGGTGGTGCCGAGTGCGGTCTTGTTCATTTGTGGCCTGAATTCGATCCGATCACCGATAGCGGAGGCACTCGCACGCAGTCTGCTGCCATCGAGGATCTATATCGCCTCGGCAGGTGTCGAGAAAGGCGAGCCCGATCCTTTTGTGGACGCGGTTCTGGAAGAGGTCGGATTAAAACGAATCTCTGCGCAGCCGCGCACTTTCAAAGAGCTGGAAGATGATTATTTCGATTTGATCATTACCTTGTCGCCCAAAGCCCATCATATGGCACTTGAGTTGACCCGCACCACGTCTGTACATGTGGAATATTGGCCGACCCCCGATCCTACCTTGGTGCGGGGCCGTCGCAATCAGATATTGGACGCATATCGTGATGTTCGGGAAAATCTGAAACATCATATTCTGGAGCGTTTCGGCAGAACCGGCTGAGCCGCCTCTACAGGCCTCATAATTGTGTCGAACTCCCTTGTTCACAAATGGTGCGCAATACTATAGGTTCCGCGCAAAATTGCGGTCGAGCATGACCTCAAATTCCCTTATCGGAGATAGCACTACGCATGGCGAAAGAAGAAGTATTGGAGTTTCCTGGTCTCGTGACGGAGCTGTTGCCCAACGCGATGTTTCGGGTAAAGCTCGAAAATGATCATGAAATCATCGCACACACAGCTGGCCGCATGCGCAAGAACCGCATCCGCGTTCTCGCCGGCGACAAGGTTCTCGTTGAAATGACCCCTTACGATCTGACCAAGGGTCGCATCACCTATCGCTTCAAATAATCAGCTCCGCGTTCCGCAGGATATTCGACGTCAATGAGCGACCAGCACAAATTCGTTCTTGCATCGGGCTCGCCGCGCCGTCTGGCGCTGCTGGGCCAGATCGGTATCGAGCCGGATCGTCTGCTACCTGCGGATGTCGACGAATCCCCGCTGCGGGCCGAACATCCGCGCTCGCTCGCGCGTCGTCTGTGCCGCCTGAAGGCAGAGAAAATCGCAGACGAATTGAGGAACGATACGGATTTCGGCGACACCTATATCATGGCCGCCGATACGGTTGTCGCGGTTGGCCGGCGCATTCTGCCAAAAGCGGAAATCCTCGACGATGCGACTGCGTGTCTCCGATTACTCTCAGGTCGTTCGCATCGCGTCTATACTGGGCTGTGTCTCATCACACCCAAAGGCAAGCAGCGTCAGGATCTGGTCGAAACCCGCGTGCGCTTTAAACGTCTTTCGCGCGAGGAACTGGAGAGCTATCTTGCTTCTGGTGAATGGCGCGGCAAGGCCGGCGGATATGCGATCCAGGGACTTGCAGGCGGCTTTGTCGTCAAGCTGGTTGGCTCCTATAGTAATGTCGTTGGACTGCCGCTCTACGAGACTGCCAGCCTTCTACATGGTGAAGGCTATCCGGTCTATGCCAACTGGCAATCTTCAGGACGTTAAACGGAACTGATCCATTGACTGAGACCAAGAAAAGCACGGCAAACGTGACGTCCTTGCGGCCAACGCGACCTTGCCCGGAATGCAAGCGCCCTTCGCAACGGGAACATTACCCCTTTTGTTCGGCACGCTGCCGCGACATCGATCTCAATCGCTGGCTGACTGGAGCCTATGTGTTACCAGCCGTCGAAAGTGCGGACGACAGCGACGACGAGCAGGAATAGCTGAGCCGCTTCACGTTCTTTTCATTTGATGCCGGTAATTTCTGCCCTGGTCAGGACAGGAACGCTCCATGAAGATTGCGATCATCGGCACCGGCTTCGTTGCCGATTATTATATGACGACGCTCGTCAACCATCCGCAACTTGTGCTGGGTGGCGTCTATGACCGTGATCCAGCGCGCCTGAAACAGTTTGCCGATTACTATAAGGTCGCGACCTATCCAGACTTCGAAGCAATCCTCGCTGACAACGAAGTTAGTATCATTGTGAATCTGACGACACCCGAAAACCATTACTTGCTCTCGAAACGGGCGTTGGAAGCAGGCAAACATGTCTATTGCGAAAAGCCACTTGCCATGCGCTACGAAGAAGCGGCAGAACTAGTAGCGCTTGCCGAACGCCTTGATCTTATCCTGGCATCAGCACCGGCCAACGCCATGAGCGACGCGTACAGGCTCGTCGCCAAGTCGCTTGACGATATCGGTAAACCACGGCTGATCTATGCCCAGATAGAGGACGGTCCGGTTTTCCGCGCCAATTGGCAGGGATGGCGTTCCGTTTCGGGTGCGCGGTGGCCCGGTCTGCATGAGTTCGAAATAGGCAGTACGCTCGAACACGCCGGTTATGCGCTATCTTGGCTGGTTTCTTTGTTTGGTCCTGTCGAAAGCCTTGCCGCATTCTCGACGCTCACATTTCCGGACAAGGGACCTGGAACCGGGGCAATCAAGATGGCGCCCGATTTTTCCGTTGGTTGCCTGCAGTTTCATTCCGGTGTCATCGCTCGTCTCACCTGCGGTCTTGCTGCGCCGCGCGACCGATCGTTGATGATTCTCGGTGATAGGGGAACACTGACGGCGGAGGATCTTTGGGATCACCGATCAGCAATCTATCTTGAAACTGCCGCAGAAGGCCGGACGCTACGCACCAAGGTTGTCGATCTTATGGAAGTGCATCTCAAGCGCTTCCTGCACTGGAAGCCATTGCCGGGACGCAAACTCGCTTATGACAATTCGGCAAGACGTGCGAAGCTCCCGGCTTATCCATCGCAGATCGATTTTGCCGGGGGCATTGCCGCGCAGGCTGACGCCATCGAACAAGGCACGCCGCTGTTTTCGTCGGGCAAGGTTGCGCTTCACATCACCGAGTTGGCGCTCGCGTTGAACAATGCCGCTTCGCTGCCCCAGCCTTACAAGATGCGAAGCACTTTCTAAAGCTTGATGATGCGCGTTGTCGCTGGTTGCGCCAAGACGATGTTGATGGCGCGCAGGGCGTTGATGCTGTCTGAAAGCGGCATGACCGTCGAGGTTTTTTCGTTTTTGCGCATCGCGTCCATCATAGCCATCGCTTCGAATTGCAATCCATTGCCCTCGAAGGGATAGTCTTCCACCCTTCGTCCGGGCAGTGGAAGCCGATCAAGTATTTTGCCGACAAGCCCGGATGGCCCTTGCAGCGGGCCAAAGGGCGCGCGCTGCGCGAAGCCGTGATAGACCGTCAGTCGCTGCGCCTTCAGGAAGGGCGCATCCAACCGGAGGATACCTTTTGTGCCTTCGATGACGAAATGGTTTGCACCATCTCGGTCGAACCCGCTCGTGAGCTGCGCTTCCGCTTCGTCGTAATGCAGCGTTATATCCGAACTCATGTCGACGCCATTTGGCGCAGGGTACCAAAGGCCGGAAACCTTCTGTGGCTGGCCTAGAAAGTACATAGCGAGCGATACGCAATAGATACCGAGGTCGAGACTGGCGCTGCCGCCAAGTGATCGGCTGAAATAGCGACTTTCTGGGTCATACTGGTATGCATAGGCCAGTTCCGCCGTTATCTTGCGAATAGCGCCGATCTCGCCCGCATCGATATTCGCTTTAGCTGCAACTATGGCCGGCAGGAACCGCGTCCACATCGCTTCCATGGCAAAGACATTCACCCGCGCTGCTTCCCGCTGGATGACGGAGGCTTCCGTATGCGAGGGGGCCAGGGGCTTTTCCGCAAGGATTGCCTTGCCGGCTCGCATGGCTTTCAGCGCTTGGGCCAAATGCAAAGAATTTGGCGTCGCGATATAAACTGCATCGATGGATGGATCGCTCAAAAACGAATCGATATCCGAATAAGCGCTGCGGCTGCCAAAAGCACGGCGGAACTCCTCTGCGTTGGGCGCACTCCGAGAGTGATTGGCCACAAGCGCGGCACCCGGCACGAGCATCAGGTCCGACGCAAATCGCCGGGCAATTTCGCCGCTGCCAATAATCCCCCAGCCAAAGACCCGGTCTTTGGTTGTCTTCTCCCCCGTTTCATCCATGCAATACGAATCCCGTCTACAAGCCTCAACAAACGCACCAATGCATGCCCTTTGCAAGAGGCAGAAAAACGGCAAAAAATTCGCGAGTTGATGCTGGACAGCACGATTTTTAGTGTTATAACCCACGCGCTTCTGACGGAAAACCAACCCGTCGACAAGGCTTGCCGGATAACGGAAACGCCACGAAGTGCCCAGATAGCTCAGTTGGTAGAGCAGCGGATTGAAAATCCGCGTGTCCGTGGTTCGAATCCGCGTCTGGGCACC
>CAVZLS010000022.1:0-19823 GCA_963776115.1 uncultured Alphaproteobacteria bacterium
CCATAATACTTGTTATGCCACAAATTCTTGTAGCCGCAAAGTTAAAATGTCCTGTTTCTGCAAAGTAGAAACGTCGCTGTGTCACCTTCTCGCTTGTTGCAACGAGATTTGGGGTGCGGATTTTGGGATTGATTTTAATGAGCGAACGCGAACTGCATCGTATCGAGGTTTTGTCAGAGGTTATTGAGCGGCGTCGGACGATTGCGTCAGCGGCAATTGTGCTGTCGCTGAGTGTACGTCAGGTGCAACGGATCATGCGGACATTTTGTCTTGAAGGTGCGACGGCACTTCGGCACCGCAGCCGCGGCCGGCGATCGAACAACCGTATCAACGACGGCGTGCGTGAGCTCGCGCTGCAGCTGGTGCGGGAGCGCTATGCGGACTTTGGTCCGACGCTGGCCGCCGAGAAGCTTGGTGAGCATGGATTTTCGGTTTCGCGCGAGACGCTGCGCCAGTGGATGGCGGATGATGGCTTATGGCTGTCACGCAAGCAGCGCCGGACGTTTCGCCAGCCGCGGCTACGGCGCGAATATTACGGTGAGCTGATCCAGATTGACGGCAGCGATCATCGCTGGTTTGAAGATCGCGGCGATGCGTGCACGCTGCTTGTGTTCATCGACGATGCAACCGGGAAGCTGATGCAGCTTTTGTTTGTCCGCTCGGAGAGCACCTTCAGCTATTTTGCGGCGCTGGAGCTTTACCTGAAGACCCATGGCCGTCCGGTTGCATTCTACTCCGACAAGCACTCGGTGTTCCGGGTTACCAAGCAGGATGCCAAGGGCGGCCAGGGCATGACCCAGTTCGGCCGGGCGCTATCGGAACTCAGCATTGAGATACTTTGCGCCAATTCGAGCCAGGCGAAAGGCCGCGTCGAACGGGTCAATCGCACCTTGCAGGACCGTCTGGTCAAGGAACTGCGGCTGGCAGGCATCGGCGATATGACTGCCGGCAACGCGTTTCTGCACGGCTTCACGGAGCGGTTCAATGCGCGATTTGCGGTTTCTCCGATCAAGCCGGACAATCTGCACCGGCCGCTCAATGTCGTTCCGGACAGAATGCGCGACATTCTGTGCAAGCGGGAACAGCGTTACGTCGGGGAGCAGCTGGCGTTTTCCTATGAGCGCAAGCGCATCATGCTGGAGGAGAACGAGATCAGTCGGGGTCTTGTCGGCAAATATATCGACACCTACGCCTTTGCCGACGGCCGTCTCGAGATGCGCTGGAAAGGCATAACCCTGCCCTACAGGATGTTCGACAAGGATCAGCGTGTGACCCATGCAGCGGTGACCGAGAACAAACGGCTGGGCGATGTGCTGTCGTTTATCAAGGCTCAGCAGGATCCGTTGCCGCCGCCGAGAGTGAAGACCAACAGCGAGGGCATTGCTTATCAAAAACGCGAGCGCAAACCATCTCGGAAGAACGATTGGGTCGAGCAACGAAGGGAGCGCAGAATGCGGGAAAAGGCCGCTGCTGCCCGGTCGAATGTCGCCGGTCCGGGCTGCGAGATTGAGGTCTCCGCCCTGCCCGGCGACGCGCCTCGGCGCCTGTCAGGATGACATTTCTACTTTGCGAGAGATGCGACATTTCTACTTGGCCGCCACAATTCTTGTAGCCGAGGTGGATTCTGTTTCGAAGTGCGACACGTAAGGATATCAACCTGTTAGTTTTGGAGAAGAATGCATGCCTCGCCTCTACATGCGCGCCACACGGGCCTATGTCGATCAGCAGGCAAGCCAGTCGCATCTTATTCAGACAAGCACAGGATTTTCCGTGTCTACAAGCAAGGAAGGCGCAATTCGGCCGGGCTCTCACTGAGCTGAACATCGATATCATCTGCGCCAATTCGAGCTAGGCCAAGGGCCGGGTCGAACGGCGCACAAAACCCTGCAGGACAGGCTTGTGAAGGAACTACGACAAGGCATCTGCGACATCGGATCGGCGAATGCCTGGCTTCCGACCTTCGTGGCGGATTACAACAGCCGCGTCGCCAAACCACCGCGCTCCGATCACAACATGCATCGGCCCCTCGCCCAATATACGAAGATGCCGATGCGGCGCTGTGCATTAAGGAGAAGCGGACCGTCTCGTATCAGCTCACGCTGCAATATGACCGCATGCACATTCATCGGTTTTGTCACAAAATTTTTTGGCGATGTCATATTGGAGAAAGATTTTCCAAAATGCTGCAATCAGAAGCGTCCTTCGATCCAAAACCAACTTGAACGGGCGAAGAAAGTTGAAGGTCATCGATTCGGTTGGCGTGATCTATGTCGCATACATTCCACAATGCCGGCCAATGTAGCCTGAAAATCTTCAAACTTCCTACACGCCAGAGTCTCGCAGCCCAACTTCCCAGTAGCCTATCCTGGGATGTTTGCCGAGACCATTCGTAATGGCAATTCATCGATTCTACAAAGCAAGCTCCCGTCGCAACGTCTCGAGCCATTCCATGGCAATCACTCCATCATGAATTGTCGGGGCAGCAGTCGACGCGCCTCCAAGCGCTGGAACCACATCGGCCAAGAGTGAATAATAACCCTTCGGATCCTCATTTGCCGCTGCCGTGAAATTCGGTTTCCATGTCAGCGTATCGAAGTCATCGGCGAGTGTCGCAACTGGATCATCGACCTTGAAGGGCGGATTGCGGTTCCACCGGATCTCAATCACGTTGTCCACTTCCAGCCGCTGATGATCGCTCATCAGTTCGATGCGCTCGACCGGCGCGCCGCGCGACTGGATCGTGCCCATGGCGATATTGCCAATTGCGCCGCACTCGAACTCGAAGCCGACGTGAAAGAGCACCCTGCCCGGTGTCTTCTCGACCTTCCGGGCCGAAATGGTCCGTACCGGCGAGACGAAGAACGACACCAGATCCATGTAATGCACGCAGTGATGCAGGAAGAAGCCGGAATAGTCGACATTGCCGGTGAAATAGCCCGGCGCCGTCATGTAATACCCCGTTAGGCCCAGCACTGGTCCGAAGCGCCCCGACTTGATGATGTTGTGGGCGATCTTGTTACCGACAGAATAGCGCTTCATAAACCCGACAAGGAGCGGCTTGCCTGATTGTTCAGATGCGGCACGAAGCCGGCGCGCGCCTTCAGCGGTGCCTGAGGGCGGCTTTTCCATAAACACGGGAAGACCGCGATCAAGAGCAAGTTTACCGAAGTGCAGATGCTGGTCTGGACCGACCGCCATACCGATCGCATCGATACCCGACATGCGGATCAGCTCCTCGGCATCGCTGGTTAAGCGGGATACGCCGAATTGGCGACCCGCGTCGGCAAGACGTCTGGCGTCGATATCGCAGAGCGCGATGATCTCGACATCGTGGCGCACCAGTTGGGGAAGAAGCATCTGGGTCGCGTGAATTCCGCAACCGATCCAGCCGATTTTCAATGTCATCGCCGATATTCCGTCAGTTTGAGATGGGATTTGATAAAGGCCGCGCTCGCCGCCAACCGCTCGCTTTCGTCCTCGTGCGGCGGACGCCACTGCGCGAAAGGAACGCCGAAACGGTCATCATTGCGCCGGAAAGGCTCGAGCGATACCGGTCCCTTGTAGCCGACCTCGTGCAGGGCCCGGCCGACGGCAATCCAGTCAGTCGAGCCTGTGCCCGGAAAACCGCGATGGTTCTCATTCGCCTGGAAATGCACGAGATGTGCGCCGCCCAGCCGGATGGCCTCGGCGATCGACGCTTCTTCCATATGCATGTGGAAGGTATCCAGCATCAGTTTGATCGCCGGATGATCGACTGCGTCAAGAAGTTCGATGGCCTGCTGCGTCGTGCATAGGACGTCACTTTCGAAACGATTGAGCGGCTCGACTGCTAGCAGGATGCCTGCTTTTGCCGCGTGATCGCCGGCTTCCTTCAAGCCTGCAACACAACGTTCTTTGCGCGCCAACCGCTCGTCTTCCGACACGGGCAAAGGGGCGCGTCCTGCGAACACCAAAGGATTGCCAGTCAGCGGCCCGCCGACGACCGTAGCACCGAGTGCTGCAGCGCAATCGGCCGTATAGCGCAAATAGTCAATACCTGCGCGATGGGCGCTCCGGTCATCTGACGAGAGGTTGCGCTGAAGACTGACGCGTGCGGCAAGCACGACGCCAAGTCCTGCATCGCTCAAGGCACGCCGCGCTTCGGCAAGATCAATTTCCCCGGGTTCGGGCACCAGCAGTTCGACAAAGTCGAAGCCTAGATCGCGCATCTTCTTAAAGAGGTGGAAATGCTCGGCAGTGAATGGCCTCGCGTATTGCATGGAGATCAATCCGATGGGATTCATCATGGGTCCTTCTTTGATATTAAAAACGGTCATCCCTTCACCGCGCCTTGGGTAAGACCCCCGATAAGACGGCGTTGGACGAGAAGGAAAAGGATGGTGGCAGGCAGCGCACCGACAACGCCACCCGCGGCAAGCAGTCCCCACTCAATCTGATATTCACCGATGAGGGTCTGGATGGCGACTGTCACTGGACGAACATTGCGGCCACCAAGGGTCAGGGCGTAGAGATATTCGTTCCAGGCGGTAATGAAGATGTAGATACCAGTCGAAATGATGCCGGGCATCGCCAGGGGAAGAACGATGCGCCGCAGGGCCTGCAGCCGCGAACAGCCATCGATCATCGCCGCCTCGTCGAGGCTGCGCGGAATGGCACCGACATAACTGGTGAGCATCCAGACGGCGAAGGGAATGGCGACGGTAGAATTAGCAAGGATCAGCCCGATATGCGTGTCGAGAATGCCGATCTTTCGAAACAGCACGAAAAGCGGCAGGATCAGAAGCACGATCGGGAACATGTTGACCAGCAGGAATTGCAGCATGATCAGCTTGCGCCCCGCAAAACGAAAGCGTGAAAGTGCATAGGCAGCGGTGACTGAAACCACGAGACCAAGGATGACCGTGCCACCGGCAATGATAAGGCTGTGCAGCATATTGACAAGGAACGACGTCTGTTTCAGCAACCGGAGGTAGTTATCCATACTCCATCCCGCCGGTGACAACGACACACCCGTTGCTGACAATTGCGCGGTCGGCGTCAGGGAGGTCAGGATCATCCAGACAAAGGGCCCAATGGCAAGGAGAATGATCAGGACAACAGGAATGTCAGTCGTGAGAATGCGCCGGAGCGTCGAGGGCTTGTTCATCTTTCCACCTCGCGCAGTGTGCGAACGATATAGACCGCAACGATGGCTCCGAGCAGAATTGTGAAGGTCACGGCAATTGCAGTACCATAACCGAAATCGAGATTCTGCCGGGCCCTGATAAACGCGTAGAGCGGCAGGGTATGCGTTGCATAACCAGGTCCGCCGCCGGTCATCACAAAGATCACATCCATGGAATTGGCAACCCAGATGATGCGCAGCAATCCGGCGGTCGCCAGCACCGGCGCGATGCCCGGAAGCGTTATGTGGACGAACTGCCGCCAAGGGCTGGCACCATCGATCGATGCTGCCTCGTACTGGCTTTGGGGAATTCCCTGCAGGCCTGCCAGGATCATCACGGCAAAGAACGGGAATCCCTGCCAGGTCAGTGTCGCGATCACGGCGTAGAGTGCGAGGTGTGGATCGGCGAGCCAAGGCACTGTCGAATGGATGATCGACAGATAGAGCAGAATGTCGTTTAGCACTCCCGTCGTTGGATCATAAATCCACCGCCACATAAGAGCGATGACGACGCTTGGCAGTGCCCAGGGTATGATCACCAAGGCGCGGGCCAGGCCGCGCCATGGGAATTCGCGATTGAGCAGAAGTGCTGCGAGCAAGCCGAGTCCCATTTGAAGCGGGACCGTCAAGCCGATCCAGATGGCGGTGTGGCCCAGCGAGATCCAGAAGACCGGATCGCGCAGCAGCTTGAAGTAATTGCCAAAGCCGACAAAGCGCGTGGCGTTGGGCTTCCATAGCACCAGATCATAGAAGCTGGTGACGACCGCCTGTACCATCGGAAAGAATACGATGAACAATGTCACGAGCACTGCAGGCGCCAGCAGGACATAGGGCATCAGTCTGCCGCGAAGCGGGCGAACCTGCGCAAGGTCGTGTGATGCGGTTGGTGCAAGCGTAGACATGAACTAGCTTCTTTCGGCGGTCGTCGATCAAGATGAGGGAACCTGTCCGCGCTATTGCGCGAACAGGCTTTCAAGTTGCTCCATCATCTGTTGCGAGGTGATCTGGCCGGTCAATGCCTGCTGCATCGACGTCTGCCACGCGGTATTGACGAACTCCGCTGTTGCGGTGCTCTGCGGCAGTACATGAGCAAAAGGCAGAGACTGGACCGTCGCGTCAACGAAGCGGCGTTCATGCAGCGTCCAATGTTCGGCACCACTCTTGGTCACGGTCATCTGTCCCGTTGCCTTGTTGAAGGCCACGTTATTCTCCCCTTCCGCCAGGAAGGAAATCCACTTCCACGCAGCATCCTTCACCTGTGACGATGAGAAAATGGCCAGAGATTCGTCGCCGTAGGAGGTCCATTGCTTTCCACCGCATTTGGGGGCGGGAACCGCAGAGACCTTGTCACCCAGCGCTTTGACCAGATCGTTGGACGAGCCGATATGATGAATGGTCATGGCCGTCTTGCCGGCCTTGAACGCTGCGACAATTTCCTGGAAACCGTCATTAGGAGCCGATGGCGGGATGACCTTGTCCTTCTGGAACAGATCAATCAACCACTGGTTGGCCGCAACAGCCCCGGGGTTGGTCAGGCCGCCTGGCTTCAGTTCAGCGCCTTGCGAAAAGACGAATGTCCCCCACTGATCCCATCCGCCCTTGCCACCGCGCAGGCCGAAGCCGTAAGTATCGGGCGCTTTGGTTAACTTCTGGGCTGCCGTGCGGAATTCTTCGCATGTTGTCGGCGGATTGAGACCCGCCTCCTTGAAAAGGTCGGCACGATAATAAAGATAAAGCACCACATACTGGATCGGCAGATAATATTGCTGCCCATCCGGGCCCTTGTTCAATTCCAGCAGGTTGTCGAGAAGATCGGCCTTGCCGGGCCAGGCGTTGATACGGTCGCCAATCGGCTCGAGTGCACCCATTTCAGCTAGTCGCGGTTGGGCAAAAAGCTTGACCATCCCAGCGTCCGGCGCATTACCGCCAACCAGCGAGGTATAGAGATTATCGTAGTAACTGTTCCACGGAACATTTTCTGCTTCGATCTTGATGTCAGGGTTCTTCGCTTCGAATTTCGCCACGAGATCCGACATCGGATTTTCCGGATTGTCGAAATGATACCAAAATCGTACGGTCTCGGCTGCATTGGCCGCGCCCACCGCCAAGCCGGCCACGAACGCGCAGCTGATACCAAGTTTTTTGAGAATGCTCATCGTTTCCTCCACCTTTGTTATGGTTCATCAACTGCCGCGGATCATTCCTCGAGCAGCCTCCCCGGCCGCCACAAGCGCCTCCCGCGCAGCAGCCAGTTCATTCGTGTTTTGCAGAAATCCATGTATTACACCCGGTACAACGGTCAGGGGATCGTTGCGGTCGACGGCCTTCAGCCGTTCAGCGAAGAGAAGCGTGTCGGACAATAGGGGATCGACGCCAGCAGCCATGAGATAGAGCGGCGGCAATGCACGCAGAACATCGTCATCGGCCTGAAGCGGCGCGGCCAGCGGATTGCGGCGCGCATCCTCATCCGCGCAATACCAGTTCCAGTATCGCTGCATCTTGCCGCGCGTCAGACCGGACCCCTCGGCAAATCGTCCGTATGACTTTGTATTGAAATCGGCGCCAAACGTGCCGTAGAACAGAAGCATACCTGACGGCAATGAATACCCCACCCTCTCTTCGTGCATGACGGCCGCCAGCGCAAGATTGGCGCCAGCTGAATCCCCTGCGATGAGGAGCGGTCCCGCAAATACTCCTACTTCTGCAGTAGCTGCGAATGCCGCACGCAGACAGGCGACAACGTCGTGCAAGCCTGCTGGAAACGGATGTTCCGGCGCGAGACGGTAATCGGGAACGAGTACGGGCAGCCTGGTCTCATTGGCAAGAACGCGGGCACATCGTTCATGCGTCTCAGGACTACAGAACGCGAAACCTCCGCCGTGAACGAACAGCACAGCGCCGACTCCCGCATCATGCGGAACAAGCACGCGCATACGGCATGCTCGTGAACCAAGTTCTGCGTCAGCAGCAACAATAACGTCCGTTGCCTTTGCAAGTGACGGCAAGTTGACATTATTCCGCTCATTCGAACGTTCGGATTGGGCGCGGCCCTCGGCAGGAGGAAGCAATGTCGGATCAGGCTGCGGCCCCAACTCCCGTTCGGCGCGGCGCATCAGTTCTTTCATCTCGGTTGAAAGCTCGCTGGAGAAATCCGGGATCGTCGTCATTGCTCGGCGTCCGGAAATATTGTCGGACCGAAATCGACAATGGTTGCAATATGGTGGTGCAAGGTTTGCGATGCGGCCCGGACGTCGCCTTGCCGGATTGCGTCGATGATAGGGCGATGGCGCAAGGCGGTTGCTATCAGATTACGCTCTCCCACACTTCTGGATATCTTGAACCGGTGATTGTGCACGAGACATCTGTGCAGGATCGGGTCAAGTGCCGGAAGATCGGCATCGCGAAAAATCCGCCGATGAAAATCTCGGTCGAATGCCGCGAGCTGGAGCTCGTCGCCATTGTTCGCAGACTCTGCCATATCGTCCGCAAGTTCTTGAAGATCGGAAACGAGAGTGCGGCTCTTATGGCGCAGCGCGCGAACGATGCCACTACATTCGATCTGCTGGCGTACGCGGAACATCTCAACGGCTTCGTCGACTGTGCAGGCAGATACCTGGGTGCCCCGGTGCCCCTGGCGTCGTACCAACCCTTCTTCCTGCAACTGTAACAGGGCCTCACGAATTGTACCCTGACTGCACTGGAAGCGGGCTGCGAGGTCCAGCTCCGTCAGCGGCTCTCCGGCGCGTAACTCACCAAGCATGATATCGCGCTTGAGCGAGTCGAATGCAACGGACGTTTTGGCGGCAAGTGGGTTGCGCGGCGAGCGGGTTGGCCGGGGGGCGATAGAGTCGGACACCGCAAACTCTCCTTTGGTTGCAGAATGCGCGAATTATCATTATTGATATTGATATCGATAATGAATGTCAATAGTATGTTTTGGGTGGAGGAACAATCGAATGACAGCGATCAGTTTGAAGCAGATTAAAAAGCTCTACGGCACGGTTCCGGTGATCCATGGCGTCGACATCGATATTATGAGCGGCGAGTTTTTGGTTCTTGTTGGTCCGTCCGGTTGCGGGAAATCCACTCTATTGCGCATGATTGCCGGGCTGGAGGAAATCAGCGGCGGTGAGTTGAGGATTGGCGACAAGGTAGTCAATGCCCTGCCGCCGTCGGACCGTGACATCGCCATGGTCTTTCAGGATTACGCGCTCTATCCGCATATGAGCGTTGAAGAGAACATGGCGTTCGGACTTAAAATGCGCAGCGAGCCCCTGAGCGAGATTGACCAGCGCGTAACGGGTGCCGCTGATATCCTCAAACTTCAGGACTATCTCGAGCGGCGCCCCGGACAACTTTCGGGTGGACAGCGCCAGCGTGTCGCCATGGGACGCGCCATCGTCCGCCGGCCGAAGGCTTTCCTGTTCGACGAGCCGCTGTCCAATCTTGATGCGGCGCTTCGCGTCGAGATGCGACTCGAGATCGCCAAGCTGCATCGCCGCATGAAGGCAACGACCGTTTACGTCACACACGATCAGGTAGAAGCGATGACGCTGGCGGACCGCATCGTGGTAATGAACGCAGGTCACGTCGAACAGATCGGCCAGCCGCTCGCCCTTTATCGCAAACCAGCAAGCCTGTTCGTTGCGCGTTTCATCGGCAGTCCGACGATGAATACCTTCCCAGTAAGGGTCGTTGAATCCGCCAATAATAATGTCGTCGTGCAGTTGCCGGCAGGCAGAGCGGCCATCCATATCCCGGCCGGGTCCTCCGAGGCATCAAGGACCATTACCTTCGGCATCCGCCCGGAAGACCTCACTGTCTGTAATACCGAAGACGCTTGGCTTAGCGGCGAGCTGGTGGTGGTCGAACGGCTTGGCAGCCAGACCTTCGGTTATCTCGACGCCGGGACAGAAAAGCTGATTACTGTCGAGTTCCCGAGAACTGCCGACGTTCAAGTCGGTGAACGGATCGCGGTCAAGGGCGAAAGTTCCAACGTCCATCTTTTCGATAGCGAAAAAGGACAGAGGGTCAATTGAAAAATACGAACAACATACCAATCAGGTTCCATGCCAAGGACGATCGCTTTCGCCGGGTACCAATTCCATCGGCCAGACCAGCTCAATCCCGTTCTGCGGATAATTGCTCTTGAAAGCCGGCATGGTTGAAAGCAATGCTTCAGCCAGCTTAATGCCAAGATCGCGGAGCGAAATCCGGAAACATGTGAGCGTGGGCGACAGGAAGCGGCTTTGCGTACTCTCGCGAAAACCAATAACGGCAACATCGCGACCCGGATGGATACCTGATTCGTAGAAGCGCCGGTAAAGACCGATCGCCATGTTTTCATTCACCAGAATGACTGCAGTCGGCATCTGCTTCTGCGCCAGCATCGCGCTCGCAACCTGGTAACCACCCTCTTCATTGCTGTTTGCCGGAAAGACAAGATCAGGGTCGAAGCTGATGCCATTGGCGCTCAATGCGCGTCTATAACCTTCCACGAAAACGTACCCAAGATTGATGTCACTGGCCGGTACCCCAATAGCAATTCGCTGGTGGCCGAAGTTGATGAGCCGGGTCACCGCGGTTGCCGCCACCCCTTCAAAGTCAAGATCGATCCAGGGATATTGGCCGCTGGTGGCACTGCGCCCAAGCGTTACAAAGGGGATCTTCCGCTCGAGCAGGAATGTTATTCGCGGATCGTTGCGCATGGTGGCCGAAATGATCAAGCCATCGACAAAGCGGCGCCCGACTACGCGATTGAGATAGGCGCCGGGATCCTCATCGGTTCCACACAGCAAGGCCACGAGATCGAGTTGATGCCGCCTGAATACGGATTGTACGCCTTCGAAAACCGGCATGAAGAAGCTGCCACCATTGTCGGCCGTTTCGATAGACGATTCGATCATGAAACCGATCGTATTGGTGGTGCCCTGTCGCAAGCTGCGGCCGGACTGGTTCGGGACATAACCGAGTTCCTGCGCCGCGAGGAGCACGCGCTCGCGGGTTTCGGGATTGACGTCGGACTTGCCATTCAGCGCCCGCGAAACAGTTCCGATCGAAATATCTAGATGGCGGGCAAGGTCCCGAATACTCACACTTTTTTCTCCTGGCACGCTCGTTATGAGGGCCGCCCCTCATAAAACACCGAAATGAGGGATTGACAAAAATATAACTCCGATATGAAATCGTAAACGTTTACGGAAGCCATTTGCAATCAATTTCGCTGATTTTTGTGGTTTTCGTTGGGAGGAGAAAAAATGCAACGTGCCGTTATAGTCGGTTGCGGAGCCATGAGCAAAGCATGGTTCGAGGCCACCCGCACCATCGGCGATGTCGAGATCGTCGGCATCGTCGACCTCAACACCGAGCGCGCTGAAAGTCGCGCCAGGGAGTTCGGTTGGGAGACTGCGGCTATCGGCAGTGATCTATCTGAGGTTCTCGCTCAGACCTCTCCCGACATCGTTTTCGATATCGTGGTACCAGCCGCCCGGCACACAACAGTCGCTGCGGCGCTGGACGCCGGCTGCCATGTTCTTTCGGAAAAGCCGATGGCGGAAACGCTGGAGGAAGCGCGCGATCTTGTTCGCCGGGCGAACGGCGCAGGCAGAGTTCACGTCGTCGTTCAAAACCGGCGATATCTTGCCCAGATCCGGCGTATTCGCAGGCTTATCCAGTCGGGCGTCATTGGCGACGTGACGAGCCTCCATTGCGATTTTTTTCTTGCTCCTCATTTCGGCGGCTTTCGGGAGGAAATGCGCCACGTTCTGTTTCTCGACATGGCGATCCATACCTTCGATGCTGCCCGCTTTCTTGCGGGGGACGCCGCCAGCGCCGTCTATGCCCGCGAGTGGGAGCCCGGCAATTCCTGGTACAGCCAGGGATCATCGGCAGCTGCCATCTTCGAATTCTCCAATGGCGCGGTTTTCACCTATCGCGGCAGTTGGTGCGCCGACGGTTTGCGCACAAGCTGGGAGAGCGCATGGCGTATTGTCGGCAGCAAGGGGTCAATTGTCTGGGACGGATACGATGACATACGGGCCGAAGCCGTCACCTCCGGCAAAGACGGCCTGTTTTCCGGGGTGACCGCCGTCGATATCCCTCCCCTCGACGCGTCTGATCGTATCGGCGGTCACCTCGGAGTCATGCAGGATTTTATTGCTGCCACGCGGGGCGGTCCGCCACCGGAGACCGCCGGCACGGAAAATATCAAGAGCCTCGCCATGGTGTTCGGAGCAATCGACAGCGCCGAATCCGGACGACGCATCGAAATTACGATCTGAAGGAGTTCGAAGTGAGCAACCCGGCAAAAGCCATCCGAATCGGTACCATGATCAAGGGTAATGCGCCCGACCCTGCCGCCTATGTCAAAAGCATTTTGCCGCACGGTTTCGAAAGCTTCGAACCGTTCTTCTGGCAGGTGATGAACAAGGACCTGCCAAGACTTGCGGAGGAATTGAAGGAGGCGATCGGCGACGCGGATGTCACCATGTCGACACTGGGCATGTTCGGCAATCCGCTCGAGGACACAGAGATAGACCGTGAAACGTTAAAAGGTTGGGAAGCGCTCATCGACAATGCGCACCATTTCGGCGCGACGACGATTGCCGGATTTACGGGGCGGGTTCGCGGTAAGCCAATCGAGGAAAGCCTGCCGCAATACAAGAAGGTCTGGACAGACCTGGCCAAGCGTGCTGCCGACAAAGGTTTAAAACTTGCCTTCGAAAACTGCGCCATGGACGGCAATTGGGCGAGCGGCGACTGGAACATCGCGCATAATCCCGACGCATGGGAAATGATCTTCAACGAGGTTCCAGCCGATAATATTGGCCTTGAATGGGAACCTTGCCATCAGATGGTCTATCTGATCGACCCGCTGCCGCAAATTCGCAAGTGGGCACCGAAGATTTTCCATGTTCACGGCAAGGACGCGACGATCCGCTGGGAGGTCATCCGCGAGCACGGCATCTTCGGCAAGGAGAAATTCGTATTCATGCGCTCGCCGGGTTTCGGCGACACCAACTGGGTCGATGTGATTTCGGAACTGCGGCTTGCCGGGTGGTCGGGCTCGATCGACATCGAAGGTTGGCACGATCCGGTTTATCGCAATGAACTGGAAATGACCGGGCAAGTGCATTCGCTCAACTATCTCAAGCAGAGCCGCGGCGGCTCATACGTCCCCAACCCCTAAAACTCGACTTCGGTCAATCTTGCCACCAGAAGCGAGCGGGCCGGACCAGCAACAAGAGGAGGAAAGCATGAAACCAGTTATGAAATGGATCGCGGCTGCATCGCTGCTCATGTCCGGTGCCGCTCAAGCCGAGCCGGTAACGCTGGATATCTGGACGATCGATCGCCCGGATCAGTACATGTACCTGTTGAAGGACGAGTTCGAACAGTCTCATCCGGACATCAAGCTGAACATCAAGACCGTTCAGTTCCGCGACATGGTCAACGATCTGGCGCGTGCCACCGCGACCGGCGAATCGCCCGACGTGACCTATATCGACAATCCCGAAGTCGCACTCTTCGCCTCGCGCGGCCTGCTGCTGGATCTCAGCCCCATGCTGGCTGACTCGAAGGTCATCAAGAAGGAGGACATTTTCCCGGGCCCGCTGTCCTCGGTGACCTGGGACGGGAATATCTACGGCATTCCGCGTGGCGCGAATACCATTGCCCTCTACTACAACGCGGACATGTTCAAGGCGAAGGGCCTTGATCCGGACAATCCGCCCAAGACCTGGGACGAGCTTTACGCCGCCGCGAAGAAACTCAGCGATCCGGCCAAGAATATCTATGGTTTGGCATTTTCGGCCGTGGCCACCGAAGAGGGCACATTCCAATTCTTGCCCTGGCTGCAAATGGCAGGCGGTGACTACAACAAGGTCGATACTGAAGGCGGCGTCAAGGTTCTGAATTTCTGGGGCAAGCTATTGGACGAGAAGCTTGCGTCTCCCGATACTTTGATCCGCAGCCAGTTTGACTCGACCGGTACCTTCAATGCCGGCAATGCAGCGATGGCCATTTCTGGCCCATGGGAACTTCCTCGCATGGGACGTGAAGCAAAATTCGATTATCGCGCCGCGCTTTTGCCGATTCCCCAGGAAGGCGCGACCCGCGCCTCGGCGCTCGGCGAAGGCGACAACGTCATCCTCGCCAAGAGCGAGCATCCCAAAGAAGCTTTTATCCTGCTGGAGTTTCTCTATAGCAAGATGCCCGATGTCTGGAACCGTTTTGGCTTTGTGCCTGCCACGAATGTGAAGTCGAATGATCCAAAAACACCGGCCATCTATGCCGTCTTCGAGGAAAGCATGAAATATGCCCGCAATCGCGGTCCTCATCCTGAATGGCCCAAGATTTCCAAGGCGATCTACACCGCGATACAGTCATCGTTGACGCATCAAAGCGATGCGAAGACTGCGCTTGCAACTGCACAGAAGCAAATCGACGCTGTTTTGAACAAATAGATTTTGACAATCGCTCCTTCGCGCATGCGGAGGAGCGAGGATCGGAGATTTGAACTGGCAAGCGGGAGGATACTGTGCAAGGCATCATCAGAACCATCCGGGACGGCAGCGGATTCGACATCTTGCTGCTTGGGCTTGCCCTACTCTATCTCGTCATTTTCTCGGCGTTTCCCATCGTCTACAACATCATAATGTCTTTGCAGACAGTTGACATGTTCACGCTCACTTCATTCAACCGCCCGTTCGTGGGCCTGCAAAATTACTACGATATCTTCTCCCAGCCGGTTGCCGGTACAATCTTCTGGAACACAGTAAAATTTGTGATCCTCTCTATTGTGTTCCAGCTTTCAATCGGCTTCGGGCTGGCGCTTTTCTTCCAGCAGGACTTTCCAGGCGCCAGCTATTTGCGTGGCCTGTTCCTGGCCGGATGGATCATGCCCGCACTCGTCGTCGGCGCAATCTGGAAATGGCTTTTCGCCGGCGATTTTGGCGTTATCAACTATACCCTGACATCCCTCGGGATTGCCGATGACCGCATCTTCTGGCTCTCAGACCCAAACGTAGCGCTCTATGCCGTTATCATCGCCAATATCTGGCTCGGCATTCCCTTCAACATGATCCTGCTCTCGGTCGGCCTCGCGAGTATACCGCGTGACGTCTACGAGGCCGCCGAACTTGATGGCGCAGGAGCATTCGAACGCTTTCGATCTATAACCCTCCCTCTGATGCGCGCGCAGCTTGGCGCCGTGATATCGCTCGGCGTTATCTTTACACTCCAACAGTTCGACTTGATCGCGGCGCTCACACAGGGCGGTCCCGCTGACAGCTCCAATGTCGCTCAATATTGGTCGTGGCAGTTCTCATTCCAGACGTATGAGATTTCTCTCGGCAGTGCCGTCTCCGTTCTAATGATCATCTTCGTCATAGTGGTAGCAGCAGTTTATGTGCGCTCTACGCGCCATGAACACAGCTACTGAGGAGGAAGCTGATGAAGCGCTACGTTCTTCTCATTATCGGTCTGGCAATGACGGCGATCTATCTGTTCCCGCTTTACTGGATGTATTTGACGGCACTGAAGAGCAGTACCGAGATTTTTCAGTATCCGCCGACATTCTGGCCGTCCGATACGCAATGGAATTTTCTGGAGGTTTGGAAGAGCCGTGACATGGGCAGGTACATCTGGAATTCGCTGCTCATCGCTATAGGCGTTACGATCCTTGCTACAACATTGGGAACCGGATGTGCTTACGTATTATCGCGGGTGCGTAATGTCTGGATTGAAATCGCCCTCTTCGCGATCCTGATGATGCAGGTTTTGCCGTCGTCTTTGATGGTCACACCCATCTTCGTTATGTTCAACCAGATCGGTCTTTTGGCCAGTCCGCGTATCGCTGTTATCCTGGCGCAAACTGCCAAGGTCTTGCCGCTCTACATCGTCCTCTGCCGGGCAACATTCGTGCAGGTGCCGCGTGAACTGGAAGAAGCGGCGCTCGTCGATGGATCATCACGCATCGGCGCATTCTTCCACATCATGCTGCCCTTGGCGCGCAATGGTATTCTCGTCACGTCGGTGCTGATCTTCCTGCAGTCCTTCGGCGAATATGTTTATGCGCGCTCGCTGATCGCCAAGAACGAACTGCAGACAGCAACTGTCGGATTGCAGACCTTCATGGGTCCGAATGCCAATGACTGGAATGGCATCATGACCTACGCAGCCATCTATGTGACCCCCATTCTAATCGTATTCATGCTCCTGCAACGACGGATCGTCAGCGGTCTAACCGCCGGCGCGCTGAAATGAGGTAAACCATGCTCCAGATCGAGATCGACCATCTGAACAAGCATTATGGCGGGTTTCATGCGCTCAAGGACGTCAACATTTCCATCAAACAGGGCTCGTTCGTCGCCCTTGTAGGCCCGTCCGGTTGCGGCAAGTCCACTTTGCTGCGCACGCTTGCCGGGCTCGAGAAAACCAGTTCCGGTGACGTCCGTATTGCAGGAGAAAGCGTCGTCGGCAAACCGCCCCGCGAGCGCGATGTCGCCATGGTGTTCCAGTCCTACGCGCTCTACCCGCACATGGATGTCGAGCGTAATATGAACTATTCGATGCGCTTGAAGCGTCGTCCGAAGGAAGAAATCTCGGAGCGCACGCGAACCGCTGCAGAAACCCTCGGCCTTGGCAGTCTTTTGGATCGCCTGCCCAAAGCCTTGTCGGGCGGTCAGCGGCAACGTGTCGCCATGGGCCGCGCCATTGTACGCAATCCGAAAGTGTTCCTGTTCGATGAACCTCTCTCCAATCTCGATGCCGCGCTGCGCGTCCACATGCGCAGCGAGATTCGCAAGCTGCATGAGCGCCTGAACGCGACGTCGGTCTACGTAACGCACGATCAGGTCGAGGCGATGACCATGGCCGATCACGTCGTCGTTATGCGCGCCGGCGTTGTCGAGCAGCAGGGAAGTCCGCTTGATCTTTATGACCGGCCGGCGAACAGGTTTGTCGCCGGTTTCATTGGTTCACCGGCAATGAATTTCCTGCCTGCGACTGCTACCGACAATGGTGCTTTGGTACTTGACAACGACAGCGCCCAGATAGGTTTGAATCGCGACATTGCTGCCGGTTGCCAATTCTGGATTGGCATGCGGCCCGAACATCTTTCCCTGAAGCCGGGCGTCAACGACATGGCCATTGATGCGACCGTCACCGGCATCGAGTCGACAGGAAGCATGACCTTCGTTGTTCTGGAGGTCGCATCGCAGCCAATTGTTCTCGCCCACAGCGGCAGGCCTGAAACTCGCAAAGGGGACCAGGTCCGCCTGCATATCTCCTTGGATAATCTGCATCTTTTCGATCGCAAAACAGAGCTGGCAGCATAGTGGTCCAGCAGTTTTATGGATAGGCGATCATTGTCCGTGATGCCGAGCTGCGTGAAGCCACTGCGGTCAATGCCAAGCTTCCTGAGCTCGTCATCGAGATTTCGCATGCTTTCCCATTGCCCGAAAATGCATGGTTCGCTCGGGCATGTGGCAGTCGCAGGCGTGGCCTGATACTACCAACCTGCCTTCGTTTGCGGAGATGTTGGTCGCACACGGCAAACGCGCAGAGACTGTCGAGAAGATGCAACGGTCATCAACACCGCCAATCGCGACCAGATTTCGACTGCACCACTGAGCGTTAATCTGGATTGTCGTTAGTCACGTTGTTGATGCGAGCGCTGTTCTTACACCGTTCGAAGTGGTTCTGTTGCGCCACCTGTAACCGAAAGGCTTGCGACGGGACTTTCAAGTTCATGTGGCTGTCACCATCCCATTGTACGTCTGGCGAAAAGACCTGACAGTCATGGAGCGTACGATGTTCGAAAGCCTCAGCAAATTGGCCACCCCAATTGCAGTCTTGATAATGGTGGTTGCCTCCCCCGCCCTCTCGCAAACCGCTGATACCAGCCGCACGATCAGTGACAGGGTCAGGGCGTTGGACCGAGGAACCGTCTGGAAACCCGTGGGGGAAATCCAATTGTCTTTTCCGACGTTTCATCCGCAGGGAATGGTAAAGGTCGGTGATTTTTTCTACTTCACCTCGGTGGAAATCACCAAGCCCACGACGAAATACGACGAGCCGCAGGGCGGCTATGATCGCGATACGGGAGAAGGCAGGGGCCACCTCTTCAAGGTCGATTCAAAGGGCAATCTTCTTGAGGATGTCATCCTCGGCGAAGGTTCGATCTATCACCCGGGCGGAATTGACTTCGACGGAAAAACAATTTTCGTGCCGGTTGCCGAATACAGGCCGAACAGCGCGTCCATCATCTACAAAGTCGATCCCGAAACGATGAAGCCGCAGGAAGTTTTTCGCTACAAGGATCATCTTGGCGGTATAATCCATGACACCGAGAAGAAGACGTTGAATGCAGTCAGTTGGGGATCGCGGCGCTTCTACGCCTTTACACTCAATGACGCCGGTCAGGTGACCAACACCGATGTGGACCGCAGACAATTGGTCGCGCTCAACCCGTCGCACTATATCGATTATCAGGATTGCAAATATCTTGACCACAGCGAAATGCTGTGTGGTGGCCTGACCAACTATCAGATCAAGAAGGACGGCCCGAAATTCGCGCTGGGCGGTCTCGAGATTGTTAATCTCACAACCAGTCAGCCCGTCTTTCAAATTCCGGTGCAGGTCTGGACGGAGTCAGGGCTTCCCATGACACAAAATCCGTTCTGGATCGAGCCGACGGACAACGGTCTCAGGGCATATTTCGCACCTGAAGATGACAAATCGACAATCTATATTTACGAAGTGCAGGGAAAATAACGCGACTGCACTTGCTGGTCAGCCGTTTGCGCGAGATGCCCCGCTCTGACCGGTGCGCTCTTGATTTCGGTAGATTTATTCGGACAATGCAATCTGAGCCGCTAATGATCCCTTTGTCCAAGGAACAGATCTCGCGTCGCCTCGCGGACCCGCCTTTAGCCGACGTCGCGATCGCTTTCACGCTATCGATACAATGGGATCCAAACGGGGCCTTGCCCCCACGCCAGCATGGGAACCGTCAGCTTATTTCTAGCTAGTTCACCCGTCTGCGCAGTCAAATCGGCCAAAGACAGCCTAATTTAGCGAGGAGCCTAGGAGTAGGAAGTCAATGGCAAAACACAGGATCTATACGACCAGCTTCGCAAGCGTTTATCCTCATTACGTTGCGAAAGTGGAGAAAAAGGGACGCACAAAAGCAGAGGTTGATCAGATCATCTCTTGGTTGACAGGCTATGACCAGAAGGAGTTACAAACTCAGCTTGAACGACAAACTGATTTTGAAAAATTCTTTGCAGGAGCCCCTAAACTCAATCCTTCGAGAACCTTGATCAAGGGCGTGGTTTGCGGCGTTCGAGTGGAGGATATCGAAGAGCCGACTATGCGAGAAATCCGCTACTTGGACAAGCTCATTGACGAGCTGGCTCGGGGAAAAGCCATGGATAGAATTCTGCGAGAGAATTGATTCCGAGCGATCAACTTTTGGCCATTTGACGTTCTCCAATTTGCGCATGCCGATGACATCGAAATGGCAGACCCGACATGGTCGGTCATCGAAGCCCTCAATACGGCATTCTTAGACTGCGGTTGCAGAGGAGCCATTCTGTGATTTGTCTTGCGGCCAACAAGCAATCAATTGATTCCGCTGGCTCCCAGCGTATCTGTG
>CAVZLS010000023.1:0-329942 GCA_963776115.1 uncultured Alphaproteobacteria bacterium
AGACGCCGCCATGCCACAGCTTCTCGCCGCTTGCTTGGCTATCGAGGCATGCGCGCCATTTGCCGCCAACCCGCAGGTCCGATTCAACGTAGCTTGCCGGATAATCGCGCGGGCCGAGCCATTGCAACATGCGTTTTGGGTCTGAGAAGGCATCGAAAACCAGCGCGGGCGGCGCGTTGAAGATGCGTGTTATGGTCAGACACGCGACCGGCTGAAATGTTCGTTTCAACGTTGGTCTGGGCCATCGTGATCTCCATTTGTCTGTACCTCCTGCAGATATTCTTCCAGCCGATCGAAACTGGTTTCCCAGAAGCGCCGGTAATGTTCGAGCCAGTCCCTCACTTCCTTGAGCGGTGCCGCATCGAGACTGCATGGCCGCCATTGCGCCTCGCGGCCGCGAATGATGAGCCCGGCGCGTTCGAGCACCTTGAGATGCTTCGACACTGCTGGTCCGGACATGCGAAACGGTTCGGCTAGTTCCGTCACCGAGGTCGTGCCCAGCGCGAGACGCGCCAGGATTGCCCTGCGTGTCGGGTCTGCCAGTGCCGAGAAGATGTTATCGAGACGATCGGTTGTCATTCTATGCTGAACCATTCGGTTATTTAACTATTTGGTTTTATACGCCGCAATAAGGCGCACGTCAAGCCGTGCACGAGCCGAGCGGGAAGGGGCGCGGGGAAGGGGGATGAATGGGAGGGGGAGAAGTGAAGGCTTCTGTTGCCAGGTGCCTCCGAACCCCGCCTAGAAGTGCGAACCCCTAGGACTTGATTTGAAGCTATCGCACCGCATTAAGCGGCGAGACGTGCTTCCGCATAGTTGTCGTTTGCAACTACTAGGTTAGCCCGATAACGGTGGTACAATGCCGGGCAAAAGTTCGATCTTTACACTCTTGTCGATCCTATTTCGCCCCCGCCACAAAGCAGCGAAACCTGCTGCGTTGTGGTGGAGGCGCCGGGTACCGCCCCCGGGTCCAATAAGCTTATTACATCGTCCGTTTATCACCATAGCTGGCCGAAGCCAGCAGTCCTTATATAAGAGCTGTTTAGCCGAATTGAAAGAGTGGATTGACTTGGAACTGATGCTGGGGAATGTTTCGGGGGTGTCTAGAGAGCCATCGCCTCATGCATCTGCCAGTTTGTGCGGTGTCTTCATTGTCAGGGAGGTTGCAATGCCACGCATTGAGCCTAGCAATCAGGGGATTTTTCGATGAGTGACTATCTAAAGGATGTTCGTCATTACGATGCGGCTGCCGATGAGGCGACTGTCGCGAAAATCGTCAAACATCTCGGAATTGCTCTGCGCAACAGGGATTCTTCGCTGGTTTCCTGCACAGATCCGGACGAATTGAAGCGTGTTCGCACCAATTGGGTCGAAAAGAAGCTCGGTCTCACAGATACGGCCAAGGCCGATGCCGCCATCGAATCCGTGTGCACAGCGATGAAGGCGGACAGCAGCAAGAGCCGTGTTACCTTTTATTACCTGACCGCCAAGGCCCTCGGCGCTCTCGGCAAGCTCTGATCTATTCTAGTCGGCAAATCCGAATCATCCCCGGCGAATCACCGGGGATTTTTCATTGCGCCGTTGCAGCCCTGTGGATCACGCACAAGTTTAAGTGTTTAGTCAGCAGAATCTGCTAGAAGAAATTATGCGCACTTATCTCGATCTTCTTCAGCATGTGCTCGATACGGGCGCCGATCGTGGCGACCGCACCGGTACCGGTACGCGGTCCGTTTTCGGCTATCAGATGCGTTTCGATCTGGCAGCCGGTTTTCCGATGCTGACGACGAAAAAGCTGCATCTGAAATCCATCATTTATGAACTTCTGTGGTTCCTGAAGGGCGACACGAACGTCGCTTATCTCAAGGAAAACGGCGTCACGATATGGGATGAGTGGGCCGACGAGAACGGCGACCTCGGCCCCGTCTATGGTGCCCAATGGCGCTCATGGCCGGCTCCGGATGGCCGGCATATCGACCAGATTTCGAATCTTTTGAATCAGATACGCAAGAATCCTCATTCAAGACGTTTGATCGTCTCGGCATGGAATCCGGCCTTGGTCGATGAGATGGCGCTGCCGCCCTGCCATTGCCTGTTCCAGTTCTACGTGGCCGATGGCAAGCTCTCGTGCCAGCTCTATCAGCGTTCGGCGGATATTTTCCTCGGCGTGCCCTTCAACATCGCCTCCTACGCGCTGCTGACGATGATGGTGGCGCAAGTCACCGGGTTGAAGCCCGGCGATTTCGTTCACACGCTTGGCGATGCCCATCTCTATGCCAATCATTTCGAACAGGCGAAGCAGCAATTGATGCGCAAGCCCGGTCCATTGCCGACGATGCAGATCAATCCGGACGTTACCGATCTCTTTGCCTTCAAATATGACGATTTCCATCTGATAGATTATGTCGCCGAGCCGAGCATCAGGGCGCCGATCGCGGTATAGAATCCGCGTTCAGGTTGCGGGCGAAATGTTTGTTTGAAACGGATGGATGCCACATGATCAGTTTTGTTGTTGCGATTGCCGAAAATGGCGTGATCGGCCGTGAGAATGGCTTGCCGTGGCGGCTGTCCTCGGATCTGAAGCGTTTCAAGGCCACCACCATGGGCAAGCCCATCATCATGGGCCGCAAGACATGGGATTCGCTTGGGCGGCCCTTGCCGGGCCGTACAAACATCGTCATCACGCGCGATCCGGCCTTTTCCGTTGAAGGTGTCATCGCCGCCCGGTCTATCGATCAGGCACTGATGATTGCGGGAAGCCATGCCGGTGCCGACAAGGTCGACGAGATTTGCATTATCGGCGGCGGCGATATTTTTCGCCAATCGTTGAACCGCGCCGACAGGCTGTATGTCACCTGGGTCCTCGCCGAAGTCGAAGGCGATGTCGTTTTCCCTCCCATCGATCCGAAGGTATGGACAGAGGTTTCCAGCGAGGATTTCCCGGCGGGTGAAAAAGACAACTATGCAACACGGTTTGCCATCTACGAACGCGGTTAATTTTGGCGTCTGTCGATATTCACGCCATTGCGAGGCGAAAACGGCGGGTTTCGAGCAACGGAGCGCAGCGTACATTTGGTACGTGAGCACCGGAAGCGCAGAAAAACGCCGTTTGCAGACCGCTATAACGTGAATAAGCGCCGCCACGCGTTGAAAGCGCGCCTCGCCATCCCTATAAACGGGAAGTTGGATTAGCGGGAGGAAGCCACGGGGTGGCGCTTTCGTTCAAATTAAGAGGTAGGAATGCCCTGGAGTAATCAGAACGGCGGCGGCGGCCCATGGGGTGGCGGCGGTAATAATAGTGGCGGCGGTGGCCCTTGGGGTCAAAAGCCGCAAGGGGGTGGAGGCAAAACCCCTCCCGATCTCGAAGATATATTCCGCCGTGGTCAGGATCGTTTGCGCCAGGCGCTTCCGGGTGGTTCCGGCGGCAGTCCGGCGATCTGGGGCTTGGCCGCACTTGCGCTGGTGGCTTTCTGGCTTTTCCAGTCGATCTACACCGTCCAGCCGGACGAACGCGCCGTGGAGCTGCGTTTCGGCAAGCCCAAGCCTGATATCGCCGAGCCGGGCCTGCATTTCCATTTGTGGCCAATCGAATCCTACGAAAAGGTCGAGATCGTCGAAAAGCAGAAGAACATTGGCGGGCAGGGCGCTCGCGGCGCCAAGGAAGGCCTGATGCTCTCCGGCGACCAGAACATCGTCGATGTTCAGTTCTCGGTGCTGTATCGTGTTTCTGATCCAGTCGCCTATCTGTTCCATGTCGAAAATCCGGAAAACCTCGTGCAGCAGGTTTCGGAAAGCGCCATGCGTGAGATCGTCGGCCGCAGTCCGGCTCAGGATATCTTCCGTGATAACCGTGCTGGCATCGCCAATGATGTGCGCGCCATTATCCAGAAGACGCTCGACGATTATGGCGCGGGCATTGCGATCAATGCTCTATCGATCGAAGATGCGGCGCCGCCGCGCGAAGTGGCGGACGCGTTCGATGAAGTTCAGCGTGCTGAACAGGACGAAGACCGTTTCGTCGAGGAATCGAACCAGTATTCCAACCAGAAGCTGGGTCAGGCCCGCGGTGAAGGCGCGCAGATCCGTGAAGATGCGGCTGCCTATAAAAACCGTATCGTCCAGGAAGCAGAAGGTGAGGCGCAACGCTTTACTTCTGTCTATGATCAATATGTCAAAGCGCCGGAAGTCACGCGCAAGCGTCTCTTCCTTGAAACGATGGAGCGTGTACTGAAGGATTCGAACAAGGTGATCGTCGATCAAAGCGGACAGGGCGTCGTGCCTTATCTGCCGCTGCCGGGTTTGACCGGCAAGCCTGCCCCCGCCACCACCACAGAGGGGACAAAGCAATGAACCAGAATCGTGTTCCGCTTCTCGTTGGCCTAATCGCGTTCATCGCCTTGTTGGTCTATTCGTCGCTTTTCGTCGTCAGGGCCGGCCAGCAGGCGATTGTCCTGCGGTTTGGTGAGATCGTCGATGTGAAGGCCGATCCCGGCATTTACTTCAAGTTGCCTTTCGGCTTTCTCGAGGCCGATAACATCCAGATGATCGAAGATCGTCTGTTGAGCTTCGAACTCGACAATATCCGTGTTCAGGTTTCGGGCGGCAAGTTCTACGAGGTCGATGCGTTCCTCGTCTACCAGATCACCGATCCGCGCAAGTTCCGTCAGACCGTATCGGGCGATGTCACCTTGGCCGAAGCCCGGTTGCGTACGCGTCTCGATGCGGCGTTGCGTGGTGTCTATGGTTTGCGTGGCTTTGAGGCTGCCCTGTCGGACGAGCGTGCCGGCATGATGAACGAAGTGCGCGAGCAACTGCGTCCCGATGCGGAATCGCTCGGCCTGCAGATCACCGACGTGCGTATTCGCCGGACGGACCTGACGCAGGAAGTGTCGCAACAGACGTTCGACCGCATGAAGGCAGAACGTCTGGCGGAAGCCGAGCGCCTGCGTGCCCGCGGCCGTGAAGCAGCACAGCGCATCAAGGCCATCGCCGATCGTCAGGTTGTCGAAATCATCGCGGAAGCCCGCAAGGAATCGGAAATTGCCAGAGGTCAGGGTGAAGGCGAGCGCAGCCGTATCTTCGCCGATGTCTTCTCGAAGGATCCGGATTTCTTTGCGTTCTATCGCTCGATGACGGCCTATGGCACGGCGCTGGATAATACGGGAACGACGATGGTGCTTTCACCGAATTCCGAGTTCTTCCGGTATTTCCAGGATTCGAATGGCGGTCTGCCTCCGGTCAGCGGTGCTACACCGCCTGCCGCCGGTGCTACGCCGCCTGCTCCACCCGCTCCCGCCCCTCAATAGGGGCGGGTTCATATCATGATTGATTTCATTGATGCCGTAGGGCTGTTCCTCGTATTCGAGGGGCTGCTCTACGGCCTTTTCCCGCTCGTTGCAAAACGTGTTGCCCGCGATGTCAGCGAACAGCCGGATGGCTTCCTGCGCATCGCCGGCGTCGCTTCCGTCGCCATCGGCGTAGGGGTGGTGTGGTTGGCTCGGGGGTAGGGCGGGCCTGCCGGAATTAACGCGATGATCGCCGCTTTGCTCTCCCCTTGTCTTTTGGCAGAGGTAGCGAAGTTGAAATCAGTGCGGCTGGAAGCGCCGCCGCGTAGGCCAGCCCGTCTCGACACTCCTGAAGCGCGGCGGGCGGCCGTGATTGGTCGCCCGCCCTATTGCAATCCGGGCGGTCCTATTTGACCAGCTCGATCTCGCTTAGCCGCCATTCCTTCGTGAAGAACGGCTTGGTAGGGCTGTAGAGGCGCAGGACCGTGAACCAGCCTTTTTTGGGATCGGTCTGAATCCAGTTGCCAGGCTTCACGCCGTCGGGCTGGGTCGGGCCGAAGTAGATGGTCGTGGAGCCGTCGGCGCGGCCTCGGCGGCAGGCGACGGATAGCTCTGGCTGCCGGCGCGCGGATAGCGCTGCGGCGTATCGAGCATCGAGCGCGTCATGTTGTCATAGAGTGTGAACGACCAGAAGTTTTCTTCGGGAATGCCCTTCGGCAGCGTCACCTTGTAGGTCTTGGCGCCGTCGAAGTGGTTCTTGCCCGCGTCCGTCATCGCCAACAGATACTGCGAGCCGATGCCCGTGAGGCGCATGGCCATGCCAGGCGTGACGCCGGTGACGCCATAGAAGAAGTTTGTACGTGCATCCATCGTCCGGTAGCCGGTGGCTGGATAGGGCTTGACACCCTCGGGCGTTATTTCAGGGATCGGCGTCTCGAACTCGTATCCGGTCTCGAACAGGAAGTTGAACCACGACGAGTTGGGATAATAGTACCAGCTCGGATCGCGCGGAGACATGAACAGGGTGCGCGAGCTTGCGATTGGCGACCGCCAGCGCTTCGGTCATGATCTTCTTCATGCGCTCGTCGGGCGCGAAGGGCTTGCCCTTGACGATGCCGATCGCCGCGATCGGGCCCATCAGTTCCGGGTCGAGCGACGTGGCCGGTTCGTTCTGCACGACCTCGTTGAGCATCTCGTAGAAGCTCCAGTCGTTGGGCGGAAGGGTATTCATCACCTTGCCGCTTCCGTCGTGGAACACGGTCGGCGGCGGCGGGGTGATGTTGCCGAGCTTGGTCTTGCCCGCCAGGAAGTCGGCGATGGGCGTGCCGACGCCGCCGACTTCGAAAGGATAGACCTTGGTGAATTTCTTGATCCCTTCGACCACCGGTTTGGGATCGTTGTGATTCTCCAGGAACGACCGGCCGAACCACACGATGGAATTGGTGCGGGCACGCGCGACGAAGAATCCTCCTTCCGGCAGCGGTCCGGTGTAGTCCGGTCCCACGATCAGATATTTGCCACCCTCTCCGCGGTCGGGCCCAGGCGCGCCAAGGTCGATCACCCAGCGGAACCAGGCGTCCTGCACGGCGCCAAGAAACTTGGGCGGAGTCTCCACCACAACGGGCCCCTTGCTAAGATCGAGTGTACCCATCACGTAGATCGTATCGGCATTCGCGGTCAGGAACAGCGACTTGGCATCCATCAACTGTTCGAAAACAATGACCTCGTTGTCCTTGACGCCAACGCTTTCCAGACCCTTGCGGAAGCCCTGAATGCTGACGCCACGCAAGTTGTCCATGAACGCGCGGTAGGCGTAGGTGAAGTCGAGGTTGTCGTAGAGTTTCTCGGCGGTCGCCTTGCTCGGCACGCCGTCCTTAAACTCGATCGTGCCTAGCCGGGACTCCACCTTGTCGGGAGTAACGAGCGATGGCGGTATTTCGGCGGTCTGTAGCGAAGCTGGCAACCGGTAAGCCGCCTGCCGTGACGAGCATCGCCAGTCCGGCGATAATGCCTCGGGTCGGATTGACGGGGCATTTCTTCACCTTATCCTTGGTATCGATCATGGTTTTCCCCCTGGCGAACTGAAAAGGACGCACTACGGCCTTTGGCTAACCGACGCTGTCAGGACGGCCTCGCTTGGTTGCCCCAGAGACCATTGAATCGGGTGTTGGCCAAGTACGTTACAGTAACCAACTCGGCAGATAGGACCTGGAGTATCATCAGACCGATGCTCCCGAACACGCGACGTAGACGCATCTTCAGGATCTTGCCGATCAGGTGCGCCGTGGCGCGATCTGCCGGAGAGCTCGGCTCCCGCAAATACCTGCTACAATCGCTTCGCTCATTGGCGTTGGGCGAGGCGAAGCGGGGGTAGGCGGGAGCCAATTCATCAACTCTTGAATTGACTGATCTGAAATAAATGCTGCAATAGCCGCTCGGTCATATTTATGTCGCCTCTCGCCGTTCTGTTGTATCATTCTGTTTCCGATAAGGGCCCGAACGTATGTTTTTCAAGACTGGTCGCCTCGCTCTCCGTTCCGCAACCGCGGCTACCGCGCTGATTGCGCTGACCGCGACAAGCCTCAACCCGGCATTTGTCGGTGTCGCACGGGCGCAGGTGCAAGCTCCGATTGTGCCGAACAGTCAGCAGCCGCGAGCACAGGGACCGGCCTCCGTTGCCGATCTTGCGCAAGGCCTGCTCGATGCCGTGGTCAATATCTCGACCTCGCAGACGGTCAAGGGACAGGATGGGGAATCGGGGCCGGTGCCAATGCCGAAGGTGCCTGATGGCTCGCCCTTCCAGGAATTCTTCGACGAATATTTCGGCAAGCAGAATCCCGGTGAGAGCAATCCTTCGCACAAGGTCCAGTCGCTCGGTTCGGGTTTCGTGGTCGATGCGGCCGAGGGCATCGTCGTCACGAATAATCACGTGATTGCCGATGCCGACGAAATCGAAGTCAATTTCAATGACGGTTCCAAGCTGAAGGCGACCCTTGTCGGCAAGGATACCAAGACCGATCTTGCGGTGCTCAAGGTCGATCCGAAAAAGCACAAGCTGGTTGCGGTCAAGTTCGGCGATTCATCGAAGACGCGTATCGGCGATTGGGTCATGGCCATCGGCAATCCCTTTGGTCTCGGTGGCACCGTGACCGTCGGTATCGTCTCGGCGCGCAACCGCGATATCAATTCCGGTCCTTATGACAATTTCATCCAGACCGACGCTGCGATCAACCGCGGTAATTCCGGCGGGCCGCTGTTCGATATGTATGGCCAGGTCATCGGTATCAATACCGCCATCATTTCGCCGACCGGCGGATCGATCGGTATCGGTTTCGCCATTCCGGCCGAGCTTGCATCCGGCGTCATCGCGCAGTTGCGGCAGTTTGGCGAGGCGCGTCGCGGCTGGCTTGGCGTGCGCATCCAGCCTGTGACAGACGATATCGCCGAAAGCCTCGGCATGACATCCAGCAAGGGCGCGCTGGTCGCCGGGATCATCGAAGGCGGCCCGGTCGCCAATGGTTCGATACTGCCCGGTGATGTGATCACGCGTTTCGATGGCAGGGATGTCAACAACGTCAAGGACCTTCCGCGTGTTGTGGCGGAGAGCCCCATCGGCAAGGAAGTCGATGTCGTCGTTGTCCGCAAGGGCAAGGAGCAGACTGTCAAGGTTACGCTTGGCCGTCTGGAAGACGGTGATCAGGCGGACGCCAAGAAGGACGACCAGACAACCGGCGAGGATGGAGCTGCCCAGAACGTGGACGTGCTCGGCATGAGCCTTGGAAAACTCGACGATGCCACCCGCAAGACGTTCGGCATCGCCAAGGAGGTCGAGGGCGTGCTGGTGACTGAAGTGCAGAACGGCTCGATCGCTGCCAACAAGCGGATCGCGGCCGGTGATGTCATCGTCGATATTGCACAGGAGACTGTCTCGACACCTGAGGATGTGGCGGCGCGGATCGAAAAACTTCGCGACGAAGGTCGCAAGAATGCGCTGCTGATGCTGGCGTCGAAAACCGGCGAGCTGCGGTTTGTCACGCTTCAAATGGATTGATTTTAACGGCTGGGTTCAACCGCGGCATTGTTCATTCAAAAGATTCAGGATCGCATGCGAGTTTGTGCAAGAATGATCCATTCCTGCAGAAGAACTCGCAAGTCTGATGCAAGAAGTGTCGATTCTGGCGCAAGATTTTCAACCATAGCGCGAAAAATGGTTGCGGGGACGCGAGTTCAGACCACAAAATCGGTTTTTCGATAGCCCTGGATATAGAGAAGGGCGGTCAGATCACCATGGTCGATCCGCACCTTTGCCTGTTCTGCAACAATCGGTTTGGCGTGGAGCGCTACGCCTGTGCCTGCCAGTTGCAGCATGCCAAGGTCATTCGCGCCGTCTCCAACTGCGATGGCATCTTGCGGTGAAAGGCCGAAACGCTGGCAGATGGAGGTCAGCGCCGCAACCTTCGCCTCGCGTCCGAGGATCGGCTCCTTGACCTCTCCGGTCAAGACTTTTCCATTATCTATCAATGTGTTGGCGCTGTTTTCATTGAAGCCGATCATCTCGGCGATACGCTGGGTGAACACGGTAAATCCGCCTGAAACAAGCGAAGTATAAGCCCCGTGCTTTTTCATAGTGCGCACCAGTTCCGGCCCACCCGGCATGAGCGTGATGCGGCCGGCGATCACCTTGTCGATCACTGTATAGGGCAGACCTTTCAGTAGCGCGACGCGTTCGCGCAGCGCAGGTTCGAACGCGATTTCCCCGTTCATCGCCCGTGCAGTGATCGCCGCAACTTTTTCGCGGAGGCCCGCTTCTTCGGCCAGTTCATCGATGCATTCTTGCTGGATCATGGTCGAATCCATGTCGGCAATCAAAATTTTCTTGCGTCTAGTATCTTGATTTTGAACGACAATATCGATTGGCGCGCTGTCGATAGCACGTGCCAGCTCTAGATGGGCTTCAGCGGCATCGGTGCCGTCCCTCAGGGGCAGGTCACAGGCAATCCCATCGGCGAGCCAATAAAGACCTGTTGCATTGACCGCCGCCGAGGCTTTAATCCCGAGCAATGGTACAAGGTCCGAAGTGGTGGGATTGGCGATGAGCGTGGCCATCAAGGGCATAGGGCAATTTCCGATTGGGCGTTAGCGTGGCGAAAAGACAGATAATCCTGATAGCTGGACCGACGGCAAGCGGCAAGTCGGCGCTTGCGCTTCGTTTGGCGGACGAAACAGGCGGTGTGATCGTCAATACCGATTCAATGCAGGTCTATGATGTCCTCAATCTCTTGACCGCGCGGCCTGGTCCGGACGATCTCAAAGCCGCGCCCCATTATCTCTACGGGCATGTTTCGCCGAGCATCGCCTACTCGACCGGACGCTGGCTCGCGGATGCCGAAGAAGTTCTGAATAGGCCAGAACTAGCTGAAAAGACTATGATTTTTGCTGGTGGTACCGGGCTGTATTTTCGTGCACTTCTCGGAGGGCTATCGGCAATGCCTGATATTCCGGCGGATATCCGGGCGCATTGGCGTCAGCAGGATGCGGAGCTCGGCTCAGGGGAATTGCACGCGATTCTCACTGAGAAAGACCCGTTGGCGGCGTCCACATTGCGTCCGACCGATAGCCAGCGGATTGTAAGAGCGCTCGAAGTCATCGATACGTCGGGTCGGTCCATCGTCGAATGGCAGAAGGCAACCGGCAGATCGCTGATTGACTCTGGAGCTGCGCGCAAGATTGTTATCGAGCCGGATCGGAAATGGCTGGGCGCGCGTATCGCATTACGTTTTGAAAACATGATGAAAACCGGCGCCCTTGACGAGGTCAAGGCATTGTTATCATTGGGGCTTTCGAGTGAACTGCCGGCCATGAGAGCGATCGGAGTGCGCGAAATTGCCGAGGTTCTTGCCGATCGGCTGGATCCAGAGGAGGCCGCAGAACTCGCGACGATCGCTACCCGTCAATATGCAAAGCGCCAGATGACATGGTTCCGCAACCAGCTCGGCGATGACTGGGAAAGGATGCCTTATCCGTGACTCAGGTCTTGTCGTTGCGGAACGTACGGATCAGGTCGCTGGCACGGAATCGGTCGGTACCTTCCGGTTGCGACTTAAGCGGTTCCTCCTTGCGGATTGCCGCATCGATATTGCGCCACTGGGTTCTTACAGGCTCCTGAGCCAAGGGAACCGTATGCCTCTGACTCGCGACAGGCTGGTTGATACTGTCGACCACATCGAATGCGTCATCCTGACTGCTCGTGCTTTCTGCTGCGTTGAGCTGACGCATTCGCATCAAGATCGTATCGAGAGAGATGTGAGAATCGCCGAGCCGCACGGATTGCTGGCTTTTGGTCATATGTGCGGCCGGCAATTGGTCAGGCGCAATTGTCTCGAACATCATGCGCATCGGCGTCGGAACGGCCTCACCAAACGCGATCGCTTCTCGATTGGCAATCGATGACAGAAATCCAATCGTGCTTTGCGATGCGCCGGTAATGGCGCCCCGAATGATCTCCTGATCGCGCTCATTTCCAAGGCGCATGGCAAACACGGTGCTGCATTGGGAAAGAATGGTTGCATCGAGCTCGCCGGGACGCTGCGTAATGACCGCCAGATAGACGCCATATTTGCGGCCTTCCTTGGCAATACGGGCAATTGCCTGACGGGTTGGCCAGAAACCCGCATTGGCATCGGCGGGAATGTAACGATGCGCTTCCTCGCAGACAACGAGCGTCTGTGCGCGGCCGTCGCTCGACACCGCGAGGTCGAAAGCCATGCGGCAGAGTACCGAGGCAACGGAGTTCACCACTTCCGATGGCAATCCAGCCAGTTGAAAGACGCAAATTGGACGATCGTTCTTGGGTATGCGGAAAATGTGGCCAATCGTCTGGCGCATCGTGTCCATGGTCGTCGGGGCCGAAAACATGAAGCGGTAGCGGGGGTCGGCAACCAGCGCTTGCAAACGCTGCCGAAGCGCCTTCATGATCGGCCGATCCGTCTTGCCTTCCAATTGGCCGATGCGTTCATCGATCAGCTTGATGAGATCAGCCATGCGGTATGGTGTCGGCGTATCGGCGGTCAACGACGAATAATCGCGATCTTTTTTCAGGAGCGATGTGGCGGTCGTCGCTTCGGAACTGGCAAAGCGCTCCCGCGCAATCGGAATCAGATCGCGCAAGGCATCAACTTCGGCTGGCACCGTCGGCCTGCCGCGGAAGACAGCTTCAGCAAACTCTTCCAGCCTGAACAGCCAATAGGGCAACTCCAAGGTGTTGTAATCGATTGAGATTGCATGATCAGGAAAAGCGCTTGCAAATTCGTTGTGGGGATCGAGGATCAGGACGCGTAAATCGGGTCGCTGCGCGATGATTTTACGCAAAAGCAGGGAAACGGCGCTTGATTTACCCACGCCGGTGCTGCCAAGGACGGCAAAGTGTCGCGAAACCAGACTGTCGATCGATATTAATGCCGGGATCGACGCATTTTGCGACAGATGCCCAACTGATACGGTGTTCTTCAGGCTTGCCGTGTAGATAGTTGCCAGATCTGTCGCGCGAATCCGATGTGCTACGGCGCCCATGTGCGGATAGTTCGCGATGCCGGATGAAAAGGTCAACGAACCATCATCATGCTCGTTGACCTGTCCGATGAGCTCGACATGGATGCGAATGCTCTGGTCGGCTTCGACGACCCATTGCGCTTCATTGGCATTGACTTCATAGACGAGCCCAACCACGCGGTTGTTTCCGACCTGAATGGAAATCAACTGGCCAACCGTCCAATAATCATCCGATGCTGCGAAAGATGGCCCGGTCAACGCATAAATAACGGCTTTTTCACCGTTGCATTCGATGACATGCCCATCGGTTCGATTGCGAACAAAGGGTCTGGGTTGTTCAGCCGGCAAGGCTTCAGCGTTCATCGTTGGTGACCATTCCGTGAACTGGTAGCAGTGTGTTGACAAGACTTGTCGGGTCACCCTAATTCGAAGGCATTGAGATTATCTTAGCGTGATTATGACAATTGTTTCGACCGGTTTCAGGCTCAGTGCTGGTCATTCGATTTGATTTGCATTTTTGCCGTTGACGTATGGAATTTGCTTAACTATCGTCCGCGACCATGAAAACAGTTCTTATCGTCGTGGGATCGCGCATGGGCAGGGTGTAATAAGCACCCGGCGAAAGCTCCCATGCGCGATACACAGGCTCCTTCGGGGGCCTTTTTTATTTCCAGCATTTCAGTTAGAGCAAACACCTTCTGAGGGGCCAAGGGCCGCAGAATAGACGGGAAGAGACCGATGAAAGCAGACAAGCAGGATAGTGACAGCCGACCATCGCAACGACGTGAAATGACTGGTGCCGAGATGGTCGTCCAGGCGCTCATTGATCAGGGGGTAACCGATATTTTCGGATATCCGGGTGGCGCAGTGCTTCCGATTTATGATGAACTCTTCCAACAGGACAAGATCAACCACATTCTGGTCCGGCACGAACAGGGCGCAGGGCATGCGGCGGAGGGTTATGCCCGCTCCACCGGCAAAGTCGGCGTTATGCTGGTCACATCAGGGCCCGGTGCAACCAATGCGGTTACGCCGCTGCAGGATGCGCTCATGGATTCCATTCCGCTGGTCTGTATCAGTGGACAGGTCCCGACGAGCCTGATCGGTTCGGATGCCTTCCAGGAGTGCGACACCGTCGGTATCACGCGCCCTTGTACCAAGCACAATTGGCTGGTGAAAGATGTCAACGATCTGGCGCGTGTTCTGCATGAGGCATTCCACGTTGCCAAAACAGGGCGTCCCGGTCCCGTCCTCGTTGACGTTCCGAAGGATGTTCAGTTTGCAACCGGCATGTATACACCGCCGGAAGTCTCGCCGCGCACCAGCTATCATCCCAAGATCCAGGGTGATATCGAGGCGATCAAGCAGGCTGTCGCTCTCATGCTGACGGCAAAGCGCCCTGTCATCTATTCGGGGGGCGGTGTCATCAACTCCGGCAATGAAGCAAGTAAATTGCTGCGGGAACTCGTCGAGCTCACCAATTTTCCGATCACCTCGACCCTTATGGGCTTAGGTGCTTATCCGGCATCCGGCAAGAATTGGCTTGGCATGCTGGGCATGCACGGAACTTACGAAGCCAATATGACGATGCATGATTGCGACGTCATGCTGAATATTGGCGCGCGCTTCGACGATCGTATTACCGGCCGCATTAGCGGCTTCTCGCCAAACTCCAAGAAGATTCACATCGATATCGATCCGTCTTCCATCAACAAAGCGGTTCGGGTTGACGTTCCGGTCATCGGCGATGTTGCCCATGTACTCGAAGATATGATTCGCCTGCTGCGTGCCTCCTCGACAAAGCCTGACGAAAAGGCGATCGATGCATGGTGGTCGCAGATCGACAGATGGCGCTCACGGAAATCTCTGTCCTATACGCGCAACAAGGACGTGATCATGCCGCAATATGCGCTGGAGCGGCTGTACGCACTGACCAAGGATCGCGACACCTATATCACGACCGAAGTCGGCCAGCACCAGATGTGGGCGGCGCAGTTCTATCATTTCGAAAAGCCCAATCGCTGGATGACATCAGGCGGTCTCGGAACGATGGGCTATGGTCTGCCAGCAGCGTTGGGCGTGCAGATCGCGCATCCTGACTCGCTGGTTATCGACATCGCTGGGGACGCTTCGGTGCAGATGACTATGCAGGAGATGAGTGCTGCTGTTCAGTATGAAGCGCCGATCAAGATCTTTATCCTAAACAACCAATACATGGGAATGGTCCGCCAGTGGCAGCAACTGCTGCATGGCAATCGACTGTCGCATTCCTATACGGAAGCCTTGCCCGATTTTGTCAAGCTGGCAGAAGCCTATGGCGGTCACGGTATTCGCTGCGAAAAGCCTGGCGATCTCGACGATGCCATTCAGGAAATGATCGACGTCAAAAAGCCGGTTCTTTTCGATTGCCGCGTGGCTAATCTCGCAAACTGCTTCCCGATGATCCCTTCGGGCAAGGCTCACAATGAGATGCTTTTGCCAGATGAGGCTACGGATGATGCAGTCGCCAACGCCATTGATGCCAAGGGCAGACAGCTCGTTTAAGAAAACCGGAGAAAATAACAAATGAACGCTCAAAACCTAGCCTCCGGTTCGGCATATTTCATTGCCAAGGAGACTGAACTACCAGTCACGACAGTTCTATCGGTCCTGGTCGATAACGAGCCGGGCGTCCTTGCACGTGTGATTGGCCTATTCTCCGGACGGGGCTATAACATTGAAAGCCTTACGGTTTCCGAGACCGAGCACGAACAGCATCTGTCGCGTATCACGATCGTGACGCGCGGCACACCGCATATTCTGGACCAGATCCGCCACCAGCTGGAACGCATTGTGCCGGTGCACCGTGTGGTGGATTTGTCTGTACGCGCCGATGAACTTGGCCAGAGCGGGCCGATCCAGCGCGAACTGGCCCTGGTCAAAGTCGCTGGTCTTGGCGAACATCGCAATGAAGCATTGCGTCTGGCCGATGCGTTCCACGCCAAGGTGACGGATGCGACCACGGAGCATTTCATCTTCGAGATCACCGGAAAGGGCTCGAAGATTGACCAGTTTATCGCGATCATGAAGCCGCTTGGCCTTGTCGAGATTTGCCGGACAGGCGTTGCAGCCATGAACCGCGGCCCGATGGGAATGTAGTTCTGACAGTACGCAGTTTTGGTCACTATCTGTCAGGGATTCTTAATTGTATCCCTGACAAGTCCGCCCTTGAGCCAGATATCGCCAGACCCTATGAGTGCCTCTTTTCACATGGGTGGGTATCATAATGACACTCGATATTTTTCTGACCCTTTTGGTGTTTGCTTTGGTTACGTCGATAACGCCGGGACCAAATAATTTCATGCTGCTTACGTCGGGTGTCAATTTCGGCTTCAAACGCACGATTCCCCACATGTTCGGTATTGGCTCGGGTTTCTTCACTCTGCTTATTGGAGTGGGTTTGGGACTTGGCGCTTTGCTGCAGAGCTTTCCACTTCTTTATACGGGCCTGAAATTTGCCGGCGGTGCCTATCTGATCTATCTCGCCTATAAGATCGCCATGTCGCGCTCCCTGAAGGCCGTTGACGGCAAGGCGCGACCGATGACGTTTTTGGAAGCTGCCGCGTTCCAGTGGATCAACCCGAAAGCATGGGTGATGGCTGTGACCGCCATGGCAACGTATACGTCGCCGCAAGCCTATTTTACGACGGTTCTAATCGTGGGGATCGCGTTTGCGATCGTGAATATTCCATCCGTTTCGAGCTGGGCAGCCTTCGGGCAAATCATGCGCGGCTGGCTTGCTGATCCGGTGCGGCTCAAATGGTTCAACATCACAATGGCGGTCCTGCTCGTGGCCACCTTGTGGCCAATGTTGAAGTAAGCTTGCGCTGACCGCTGTTGGCGCATAGGATTTTGTCCATGCCACACGATCATGACGACCACCATCACGATAATGAGCTCGATCCCATGGCTGCGCGCGTGCGCGCCTTGGAAACGATTTTGACGGAGAAGGGCCTGATCGACCCGCAGGCGATTGATGTGATCGTCGATACGTACGAAACGAAGGTTGGTCCACGCAACGGAGCAAAGGTTGTCGCAAAAGCTTGGTCGGATCCAGAATATGCCGATTGGCTGAAGCGCGACGCAACAGCAGCAATTGAGTCCCTGAGTTATACCGGGCGGCAGGGCGAGCATATGCAGGCAGTATTCAATACGCCGGACACGCACAATCTCGTCGTGTGCACGCTGTGCTCGTGCTACCCATGGTCGGTGCTTGGCTTGCCTCCCGTGTGGTATAAATCGCCACCTTATCGGTCGAAGGCTGTTATTGATCCGCGTGGCGTACTGGTCGAGTTTGATTTGATCCTTCCTGAAACGACCAGAATTCGCGTCTGGGATTCGACTGCCGAACTGCGCTATCTGGTCGTACCAATGCGCCCCGAAGGTAGCGAAGGCCTGAGTGAAGAACAGCTTGCCCGGCTCGTCACACGCAATTCCATGATCGGGACGGGACTGGCACTCGCACCGGAGGCAGCATGAACGGGCCGCAGGATCTTGGCGGACAGATGGGTTTTGGCCCTGTTGCGCCCGAAAAAAATGAGCCGTTGTTTCATGCCGATTGGGAAAAACGGGCAATGGGCATGACAATCGCCGCAGGCGCGATGGGGCACTGGAATATCGACGAGAGCCGTCATGCGCGCGAGAGCCTGCATCCGGCGGACTATTATGCTTCCACCTATTATGAAATTTGGACCAAGGCGCTGGAGGTCTTGCTGAAGCGCCATGGATTTGTCCAGCCACAGGAACTCGATGAAGGCCGCTCACTTGGCAAGGGAACTCAACCAAAGCGTGTTTTGAAAGCGGAGAATGTCGTTGCAGCCCTTGCGAAAGGTGGTCCTTGCGATCGCCCCGTGGCAGGTGAACCGCGCTTCCAGCCAGGCGATCGCATCCGTACCCATAATTTCAATCCGGAAACGCATACGCGACTGCCGCGCTATGCGCGTGGCAAGTTGGGGGTAATCGAAGCTGTCCGTGGTGGCTATGTCTTTCCAGATTCCAATGCCCACGGCAAGGGTGAGAACCCCCAATATGTTTATACGGTGGTGTTCAGCGCGCCTGAGATATGGGGTGATGGAGCCGATCCTACTTTGACCATCAGTATTGATGCCTGGGAGAGTTATCTTGAGCCTGCGTGAGCTGATCACTCACTCGCGCGGACTACCCGCGAGCGGTGACGGTCCGGTATTTGCCGAACCTTGGCAGGCGGAAGCCTTTGCAATGGCGGTTGCCCTCCACGACCGCGGGTTGTTCACCTGGGAGGAGTGGGCGGCCACGCTTTCCGGCAAACTGAAACACCCTGGCGCGCTGGATGATGCTAGTGACTACTATAGTTGCTGGCTTGAGGCGTTGAAGTCGCTCATTGCCTCCAAGAATGTTGCGGACAGCCATGATATCGATCAATTGGCCGCGGCTTGGCAGCGCGCTGCTCATGCGACACCGCATGGCCAACCCATCCGCCTCGAAAATGATCCGGACCGCTCCTGAGATGCATATACGCTCACTCGCTACACTGCTGGTCTCCACTTTCATGTTGTTTATCAGCCATGCCTCGGCACAAGACACTTCGTGGTCGACGCCGAACGAGGATGATCTACGCAAAGTCATCACCGGAGCAACCCTGACCGGCGAAGTCAAAGCTGAGCCGCCCTTCAACTTCACTGAATTCCTCGGCCCGGATGGCAAGTCTCGCGGGAAGATGATCCAATGCTGCAAACCAGAAGAGGTTGCGACGAAGGGCATGCCCTACGCCGGCGAGTGGGCCCTTGAGAATGACAATCTTTGCTTGACCTATGAGGGCGAGGACCAGAAGATTTGCTGGACGTTGCAGGTCAATGGCGATCGTTTTCGTATGACGAATCAACAATTCGGCCGTATTGGCGAGGGACAGATACGGCCGGGAAACCCGGATAACCTATAGGGTCAGGCGCCATTTCGATCATATTAATGGGTCCTGACCCTAAGTCTAATGCTCCTCGCATCCATTTTCCTTGCCCTTTGACGGCAAATCCTGTCACTCAGGACTATGCAATTATCACCGCAACAGGATGAAGCGCTCCGGGCCGTTTCAAAATGGCTGAAAGACGGGCGCAGCCCGATTTTTCGGCTTTTCGGTTATGCCGGTACCGGCAAAACGACGCTTGCCCGCTATTTTGCCGAGCATATTGACGGTGACGTTCAGTTTGCGGCTTTTACCGGCAAGGCAGCGCAGGTGCTCCGTTCGAAAGGCGCTTCCAACGCCCGCACGCTGCATTCTCTGATCTACCGGCCGCGAGGTGAAGAGGCGGTCGAGAACGAGACCACTGGCAAAACCAGCATTGCTCCGACATTTTCCTTAAATCGCCAAAGTCCGGTGTCCAAGGCCAAGCTTATCGTCGTCGACGAATGCTCCATGGTTGATGAGCAATTGGGACGGGATCTCATGAGCTTTGGCACGCCAATCCTTGTGTTGGGCGACCCCGGTCAGTTGCCGCCAATTTCCGGTGGCGGTTTTTTCACCGAACACGAGCCAGATTATCTCCTGAGCGAAATTCATCGGCAAGCGCGTGACAATCCCATCATTCGTCTGGCGCTCGATGTACGCGAGGGCCGCGAGTTCACATTCGGCGATTTTGGCGCGGCTAAGGTGATTTCGAAGACGGACGTCACACAGGAACTGGTGCTCGGTGCCGACCAGGTGCTCGTCGGTACCAACCGCACGCGCCGGCGGTACAATCAGCGCCTGCGCGAGTTGAAGGGTTTTTCCGCGTCTTTTCCACAGGCTGGTGACAAACTGGTGTGTCTACGCAACGACCCCGCAAAGGGCCTCCTCAACGGTTCGCTTTGGAAGGTCATGACCTCGTCGCGTGAAACGGTGAAACCCGGGATCAATCTTTTGGTCGCTCCAGAAGATGAGGAGCCGGGGAGGGGTGTCGCCAAGATAAAACTGCTGAAATCTCAATTCGATGATCCGGACGCCGAAATACCATGGCAGACCAAGAAGCGGTTTGACGATTTCGACTACGGTTATGCACTGACGACCCACAAAGCGCAAGGATCACAATGGGATGAGGTCGTGCTCTTCGACGAAAGTTATGCTTTTCGCGATACACGTGAACGCTGGCTCTATACCGCAATTACCCGGGCTGCAGAACGCTTGACCGTCGTGCGATGAACCAAAGGACTCAATCTTTGAGTTTAGATGAAATAGCAATATTTTATGTCGCGTTTCTGCTGTAAAGAAGACGCCAGTGCTTCCGCGTACGGGTTAAATCATGACCGCATCACTCTCCGTCAACCTCAATGCGATCGCGATGCTGCGCAACAGACGCGATCTGCCCTGGCCCAACGTCATTAGTCTTGGACGCATCGCCTTGGCGGCGGGCGCATCCGGTTTGACTGTGCATCCGCGCCCCGACGAGAGACATATCCGTTTTTCCGATTTGCCCGCAATACGAGCGCTTATCGACGATGAATTCCCGCAGGCCGAATTCAATATCGAAGGGTATCCGACGCCGGAGTTCCTGGGCCTCGTCGCTGCAAATGAACCAGAGCAGGTGACGCTGGTGCCAGACGATCCGGCGCAATCGACATCCGATCATGGCTGGAATTTGCAACGCGATGCGGAATTCCTCCGGCCAATCATCTCTGGCTTCAAAGCACAGGGTATTCGCGTTTCATTATTCATCGATCCCGACCCCGATACACCTGCCATGGCCAAGGCGCTTGGCGCTGACCGGGTTGAGCTTTATACTGGCCCCTATGGAGGCGCGTACGATGATCCGCGCCTCGAGGCCAGCGAACTTGCAAAGCTGGAATCGACCGCCGTGGCGGCGGCAAAAGCAGGGATTGCAGTGAATGCAGGGCATGATCTGACGGTCGCCAATCTACCGGCTTTGGTCAAAAAAATGCCAAATCTTGTTGAGGTTTCTATCGGTCATGGGCTTACAGCGGACGCTTTGGTGCACGGGATGTCTGGTGCTGTGGAAAGATTTCTCAATGCGCTGCAAGCCTAGCCCTTTGATTCGGGTGCAGGATTTGCTTTGCTATGCATTTTTGCATATCGCGGGCGATAAGCTATGAAGAAATGGCGATTGATATTGCGCTGCAACACGACTAACTCGTCCGCCCACGCTGTCAGAGCGAGGGAAAACCTGTATGAGTGAACAACAATTGGATGACGAGAACTGTGATAACGGTCCCGTCGTTCATAAATCGGAACCGCATCACAAAGAGGCCTTTCCGGTTCTTGTTCTTGGTGCTCTCGGCGTCGTCTATGGCGATATCGGCACAAGTCCGATCTACGCGTTTCGCGAAGCGCTTCATGCTGCTTCGCTTGATGGAACGTTGAGCCGCACTGACGTTCTTGGCGTTGTTTCGATGATCTTCTGGGCGCTGACAGTTATCGTAACCATCAAGTATGTTTTGTTCGTTCTTCGCGCCGACAATGACGGCGAGGGCGGTATCCTGTCTCTGATGGCTCTGGCACGGGCGAGCTTCAAAACTCGCCCGCAGCTTATTCTAGCCCTTGGAATCGTTGGCGCATCGCTGTTTTATGGCGATGCGGTGATTACGCCCGCAATTTCGGTGCTTTCGGCCGTTGAAGGCCTTGAGATCGTCACACCGAGGCTGACGCCCTTCATCGTGCCGATCACTCTGGTGATCCTTCTAACCCTTTTTTCCGTTCAGCGCTTTGGTACTGCGCGTGTCGCGACCATTTTTGGCCCGATCACGCTGCTATGGTTTCTCGCTATCGGGTTTTTTGGGTTATGGCACCTTGCCGACGACTGGAGTGTTTTTGCTGCCGTTAATCCCGTCTATGCCGTTGAATACATTATAGATAATCCGGTTACCGCATTCCCCACTATCGGCACGGTGTTTCTTGCTGTTACGGGAGCAGAGGCCCTCTATGCCGATCTTGGCCATTTCGGGCGCAAACCGATCGCGACGGCCTGGATGTGGATTGTCTTCCCTTGTCTTCTGCTGAACTATTTTGGGCAAGGCGCATTTATTCTGGCAAACGGTGACTCAGCAAAGAATCCATTCTTCGAAATGTTTCCGCACTGGGCTCTTTTGCCGATGGTGCTACTCGCTACGATGGCAACGGTTATTGCCAGTCAGGCGGTTATTTCCGGTGCCTACTCGCTGTCGCGGCAGGCTGTGCAACTCAATCTTTTGCCGCGTCTCAACATCGAGCACACGTCAGAGAAATTATCCGGCCAAGTCTATCTGCCGCGCATCAATGTTCTGCTTGGTCTGGTCGTGGTCCTTTTGGTGCTTGGTTTTGAACGGTCGTCCAATCTCGCGTCCGCATATGGTATAGCCGTGACCGGAAACATGCTGGTCACGACCATCTTGCTTTTCATCGTCATGAGCAGAATTTGGAAGTGGCGCTTGTGGGTGGCGATATCGGTGACCCTTTGCTTCCTCATCATCGATCTAACCTTTGTCAGCGCCAATCTTATCAAGGTTGTAGATGGCGGTTGGGCATCGCTGGTGGTCGCATTGCTCGTCATCCTGATCATGTTCACGTGGGTGCGGGGCAGCCGTCAGCTGTTCGAAAAAACCCGCAAGGGCGAAGTGCCGCTTGATCTCATTTCGAGGAAAATGGCCGAGAACCCGCCAACGCTCGTACCAGGTACTGCTGTTTTTCTGACCGGTGATCCAAAGAGCACGCCAACCGCGCTGATGCACAGTCTCAAACATTACAAAGTGTTGCATCAGAATAACGTTATTCTAACGGTGATTACCGCACCGACCCCTTTGGTAAAAAAGAGCGAACGGGTGCGTATCGAGCCTATAAATGACCTCTTCATGCGGGTTACTCTGACCTTTGGTTACATGGAACGCCCCAATATTCCGCGCACACTTGCGATCTGCCGGAAGCAGGGATGGAAGTTCGATATCATGACGACCTCTTTCTTCCTGTCGCGTCGATCCTTGAAAGCTTCGGCCCGATCGGAAATGCCGCGCTGGCAGGATCGGCTGTTCATTGCGCTCGCCCGGACAGCCAGCGATGCGACCGAATACTTCCAGATTCCGACCGGCCGCGTTGTGGAGATCGGTACGCAGGTCAACATCTAGTACGGGCACCCATTCTACCCGGCACACCAAAATATCACGCGATGGTTGCAATTCTTGCGTCGGTTTCGCGGTTTCTTGTTCCGTTTTGGGGTATTCTTGTGCGGGTTTCGAACTTTCTTGTGTAAGAATTGATTGGGTAGAGCGAGAAATTGTCCCGTTTTGGCCTTGTCAAATACCTCACGCCGTATTAGAACCGCTGCCGTAACGTACGGTACGGTACGGCAAGGGAGCTGAAGGTGCAATTAGCGGTCGACGTTGGCGAGAACGCATTGACTGAGCGTCAGAAGGACGTTCTTGATGCTGCGCTTGCACTCTTGGTCGAAGCGGGTGACGCGCTGACGATGACCAGCGTCGCGCGCCGCGCCAGCTGTTCCAAGGAAAGCCTCTACAAATGGTTCGGCGACCGTGATGGACTGCTTACGGCGACCGTCCAATGGCAAGCCTCGAAGGTAAGGGCTGTCCCTGTCAATCCTGAGGCATTCAATCTTGCTTCGCTGACCGCCGGCCTCCAGCGTTTTGCTTCAGATTGGCTGCATGTCCTTTCCGGAACTATCTCCGTGGCGCTTAACCGCGTGGCCGTTGGTCATGCCGGCAGCGACAAGCACGACCTTGGCGTCATCGTTCTAGAGAACGGACCCTTCGCCATGGCTCGTCGGCTCAAGCCATTGCTGCAACTCGGTCGCGATACCGGTCTCCTGCATTTTAACGAAACAGATGAAGCGTTTCGCACCTTTTTCGGACTGGTTGTCCGGGACGTGCAAATCCGGTTGCTGCTTGGTGACCGGCTGGAATTGACTGATGCGTCGATCGACCGGGATTCCCTTCGCGCGACACAACAGTTTCTGGCTCTTTACGGAGCTCAAACGGAAGCGGCCGAAGGTGGCCACTAGGTCCTCACATTGGAAGGAATAAATCGATGCGCGTATATTATGACCGCGATGCGGACATCAACCTGATCAAATCGAAGAAGGTTGCAATCATCGGCTATGGTTCGCAGGGCCGTGCCCATGCACTCAACCTGAAGGACAGCGGCGCCAAGGACGTGCGCATCGCGCTTCGCCAAGGTTCGGCGACAGCCAAGAAAGCGGAAGCCGACGGCTTCCAGGTTGTCAGCGTTGCCGAGGCGGCCAAATGGGCAGACCTTATGATGATGGCGACGCCCGACGAACTGCAGGCGGACATTTACAAGGATCACATTGCCGACAATATCCGCGACGGCGCAGCAATCGCTTTCGCCCACGGTCTCAATGTGCATTTCGGTCTTATCGAGCCGAAGAAGTCGGTTGACGTGGTCATGATCGCACCGAAAGGCCCGGGCCACACGGTTCGCGGCGAATACCAGAAGGGCGGCGGCGTGCCTTGCCTGATCGCTATCCACCAGGATGCATCAGGCAATGCACATGACCTCGCTCTGTCGTACGCTTGCGGCGTTGGCGGCGGCCGTTCGGGCGTAATCGAAACCAACTTCCGCGAAGAGTGCGAAACCGATCTTTTCGGCGAACAGGTTGTTCTCTGCGGCGGTCTGGTCGAACTGATCCGCGCTGGTTTCGAGACGCTGGTTGAAGCTGGCTACGCGCCGGAAATGGCCTATTTCGAATGCCTGCACGAAGTGAAGCTGATCGTTGATCTGATCTATGAAGGCGGCATCGCCAACATGAACTACTCGATCTCCAACACCGCGGAGTGGGGCGAATATGTTTCCGGTCCACGCATCATCACTGCCGAAACCAAGGCCGAGATGAAGCGCATCCTGACGGACATCCAGACCGGAAAGTTCACTTCCGACTGGATGCAGGAATACAAGGCCGGTGCATCGCGCTTCAAGGCTATCCGTCGCAACAACGACAAGCACCAGATCGAAGAAGTCGGCGAGAAGCTGCGCGGCATGATGCCATGGATCGGCAGCAACAAGCTGGTCGACAAGGCCAAGAACTGAGATTTGACCTTGGTTAAATAGTAAAGGCCGGTGGAGCGATCCACCGGCCTTTTGTTTGGCGAGCCTGCTCGTTGCTCACAAGTCGCAGCGACGACGGCAAGCAGAGGAGCGGCCTTAGCGCGAAAGCGGTCGCTATTCGAGAAAGACGATGGCCTCCACCTCGAAGAGCATGGGGTCAATTGCAAGCTTGGGAACGGGAATCAAAGTCTGCGCCGGCAGCGCCTCGCCGAACATTGCCTTGACGTTTTTGGTCAACACATCAAGCTTCGGGACGCTACAGCGCTACTACGAACTGCGCGATATGCAGATCGGCACCAATCTCGCGATGGAGATCATCGTACCGGGGCTGGCGAGCTGGATGAGCCTTGCGCTCGCACTCAAGGTCTTCGCCTCGCTCTCAACGTTGCTGTTGACCACTGGCGCCGTCATGGTGGGTCGCGCAATTACCGGCCGCTTCAGTTACCTGCTGCTCGGTGTGTTGCTGTTTGCCAACAACGCGATGTTCCAGCTAGGCCTGTTGAATTACCTCTTTGGTGTTGGTGTCGCCTTCTGGCTACTTTCAGCGTGGATCATTGCAGGCAAGCAGGCTGGGGTTCGTCGTTCGATAGCCTTCTCGGCTGGTTGCGTCGTAGTATATCTGTGCCATTTGAGTGCGCTGGGCATCTACGTTATCGGTGTCGTCGGGTATGAACTAGTCTCGCACGCAGCTGGGGGCTCTCCGCATGGCGCTCCTTGTTCTTGGCACTGATACAGTTCGTGCCGGCAGCCATGCTGCATGTGCTGGTGTCGTCGAATTCAGCGGGAAGCTATATACCGGCACCAAGTCCCTACACAGGGGTGGGCATGTCGATCGTCTATAAGATCGTGCTTGTCTTCCTCGCACCGGGGGTAGGTGTTTCGGGCTATCCGCTCGGCCAGATCGCGATCGGCTTACCGCTGGTGTTAGTCGCTCTATTTCAGTTTTCGAGAGGGTGTATTGCGGCTGGTCACTACAGCACGATGGATGGCAGGACTGCTTGCTATTGCGATCGCCTTGCTCCCGCCCTCCGGGTTCGGGTCGAATCTCGTCGACATCAGACTGATCCCGGCTTTTTGCCTCCTTGCATGGTGTGGGTTGGAAGCCACGGAGCGCAGCAGATGGGCGCCGGGCGCCGCGCTGGCGGTGATCGCGTCGGCTGTATTTCTCATCAGTTTCGAAACGACTTACGAGTGGGAAATGCGAGATGGCGAGTACGGACGAGTCAGGAGCGCCTTGGGTCAGGTTCCGGAAGGCTCAAGGATTGCCACCGTCACGCTGGATCAGGGCGAAACCACGGCCTTGTCGATTTCGCCCCATGCTGGCGCCTGGAGTGTCATCGACGGCTCAGCCTTCCTATCAAGTTTCTATATTTGGCCGTTCCAGCCATTTTGGATTGCCTACCGCGAACCTTATGCCTCATTGGCCGAGCTGGCGCGAACCGACGATCCGGCCGCTGCGCCGCCGGCATTCGAAACGCTCAAGACCAATATGACTACGTGCTGGTATTTGGTGGAGATAGCGCCGCGCGCCTGCGCTACGCGCAAACGCCGACGCGATATGACTCGCGGTCGCTTCGCTGCTTCGAACGGGTCTGTCACACCAATCGAACCAAAGATTGCGTACAGTTCGGGTAGAGAATTCGAGGATGCGGCGTGAGGTAGAGTCGATTATCAGTCAGGGAATTATCTACATTCCGAAGGCAGGGGACGAGGGAGCGACTTACACGCCTCAGCGAGCGTTACCCGACGATCGAACGCACTCGTCTGCTGTTGGATAACGATTGGGATGGCGCCTTCCGAAAAGGCCTAGACTCCCTACTTGATGGTCTCTCTCCGAGATGAGACGGAACAAAGTTTGGGCTAAAGCGACCGTTGCGAAACTCCCGCACACCGGCCTTTCGTTTTGGCTAGCCTGCTCGTCGCTCACAAATCGCAGCGGCGGCGAGGACCGGTGAAAGGCTGGTAAGTATTGTCGAAGGCGCGATACGATTGGTATTGAGCGCGGCAACGTTGAACCTGTGTTCGACCGGATGGGCCGATGGGGCGATGAATGCGAAAATCATAGCAGCGGGCCGATCCGGTGCAGTCGCGTAAAGCAGGATTGGATGGGGTGCCGCTGCCCGGAATATAGGGCTTTCTCGGGACCGCATCGAGCCCGCGCGGTGCCGGGCGATAGGTCTGGATTTCCTGCGCGGATACGCTGACAAGCTGGGTTGCCAGCATCAAGCCGAGGGCCGCGAGTATGATCTTCAAGGTTTTCATTTGTTGTTCGTCCCGCTTTGATATCCCTCATATAAGGTTTCGTTGGGCGGATGGCCACTGGTGGGAGCCAGTCAATGCGGCTAGGTTGTCGTTCCCGTCACATGGTTCAAACGCTTGAGTCTCCGCATGTCCGTTCGCATCGCCACTTTCAATGTCGAAAACCTCATGAATCGTTTCGATTTTTCGGGATTCAAGAACAATCTCAACAAGGACCGCACGTTGCAGCTGTTCCAGATAGAGGATGAGGAACAATATCGGCAGCTTGAACAGGGGCGGGCGATTGCCTACGCCGACGACACGCGGCAATTGACTGCGCTGGCGATCGCCGAAACCCATGCGGATATTCTCTGCCTGCAGGAGGTAGATAATATCGGCGCGTTGAACGCCTTCGAGTTTGGCTATCTGTTCAAGATGGTCGGAGAGGGCTACCGCCACAAATATATGGTCGAAGGCAATGACAGCCGTGGCATCGACGTGGCTGTGCTGATGCGCGATCAGACCCGTTACGGCGAGCCTATCGAATTTATCGGCATGACCAGCCACGCGCATCTCACCTACAACGATCTCGGTATTCACAATCCTGAACTTGCCTTGCTTGGCATCGAGCCGCATGAACGTATCTTCAAGCGTGATTGCCTGGAAATCGATGTGCGCATCGGCGGCAAGCCGCTGACGCTTTTCGTCAGTCATTTCAAATCGATGGGCTCACCGCGCAATGGCATGGACGGGCGCGCATCGACCATGCCTGTGCGGGTGGCGGAAGCGACAGCGGTCCGGCGCATCGTCGAGGACAAGTTTGCGACAAGCGGCGGCGCGGCGAGCAAGCGCTGGGTGATCTGCGGCGACTTCAACGATTATCGCGAAAGAGTGGTCATCGGCGGGGATTCGCTCGTTGGGTATACCTTCGCGCCAGTAAGCGAGCCAATCAGCAGTCTCGACATTTTGCTGAACGACGGATTTTGCGAGAATCTGGTGGAACGGCGGCCGGTGATGGATCGCTGGACGCTTTATCACACACGCGGACCAGAAGAGCGGCATCTGTGCCAGCTCGACTATATTCTCGCCTCACCGGCACTCGTGCGCAGCAATGCCGATGCGGTACCCGATATTATCCGCCGTGGTCAGCCTTACCGGACGATCTTTCCGCCCGATCAGAAGGTGGAGCTTTTTCCGCGTATCGGCTGGGATCGCCCGAAGGCCAGCGATCATTGCCCGGTTTCCGTAACTTTGAGTATGGTTTGAGTAGGTCGCGATCTAATGCACGATATTCCAGAGAAGACCGTCATCCCGCTCAATAACGCGGTGATCCGCATCGACAGCGCACCACTTGAATATGGAATTTCAAATGAGACGGCAATTGCTGCCAACTGGATGAGATCGCGACGGCAGCCAATCCGGCCATCTTCAATGGGCCGTTCTTCATGGCTGAAGAGGCGGGAGTGGCGGACGATGCGTTTCAGGCGCGATATCATCGCACGCGATTTGCGACGATGATGCACTGGAAGGCCGATGCAAGAAACGTGAAGCCTTGGCATATTTTCGCCGTCGGTGTGATCGTTTCAGGGGATAACAAGCTGATCGCCGGGCGTATGGCCGCTTCGACATCGGCAGCCGGCCGCATCTATTTTCCGGCAGGTTCGTTCGACGAAGAGGATGTCGCGGGCGACTTCATCGATATTGACGGCAACATGCACCGGGAAGTCGAAGAGGAAACCGGCGTCAAGCTCTCTGGGGCCGGAAGGCGTGACGATCAGCTATACCTTGTCACTGCCAGCCGCAGCATCGCTTTGTTCCGGCGTCACTATTTCGATGCCAGTGGAGAGGAGCTGCTGAAGCATATTCGCGGCCACATCGCTGCCGAAGAGGATTCCGAGCTCGACGACATCACCGCGATTTCCGCTGCGGGAGAAATGGGCGAGGCGACGCCCTGGACGTTTCGCACATTTGCCGACTGGCATTTTCGCCAAGGCTGAATGTCACCGTCACAAGGTTTGACTTGTACGGACACTCCCTTACTCTATTTTCTCCGAACGTTAACTCTACTGCGGCGGTCATCTGACGTGGTTTTCTGCGCTTCCGGTGCTCACGTACATTAAAGTACGCTCCGCTCCGGTTCTCAAAAACCACGTCATATCGCCCGTCACCGCAGCGACTTTCCAAACGGGCTCTAATCAGGAGAAAGCAAATGGCCGGTCGCCGCTACGAGGTCTATGATGTCTTCACCGACGAGGTGCTGGCGGGCAATCCGCTGGCGATCGTGCACGATGCCGACGGCCTCGACGATACTGCCATGCAGCGGATCGCGCGCGAGTTCAATCTTTCCGAAACTGTTTTCGTCCTGCCTGCAAAGAACCCGGCGCATACGGCGTGGGCGCGTATTTTTACGCCCGATTATGAAATGCCGTTTGCAGGACACCCGACCGTCGGGACCGCAGTCGCCTTGGCTCAGAATCGATTTGGCGAAGTCAAGGGTACCCAGGATGCACTGATCATCCTGGAGGAGCAGGTGGGACCCGTCCGCTGCGGCGTGAAACTAAGCGAAAACGGCGCGTTTGCCGAGTTTGATCTGCCGAAGCTGCCGCAGGAGATCCCTTATAAATACGACAAGATCGCCATCGCCAATGCGTTGCGGCTCGAGCCAAAGGAAATCGGCTTCGAGAATCATGTTCCGAGCATCTGGGATGCGGGCGTACCTTTCATGCTGGTGCCGGTGCATGGACTTGAGGCCGCCGAGCGCATCGTTATCAACCAGATCGCGATGAAGGACGTGGCGCCGACAATCGGCCATCGCCAGCTGCCGGTCTATGCCTATTGCCGCGAAACTATACTGCATGACAGCCATTTTCACTCGCGCATGTTCGTGAGCGATGAGGGCACCTATGAAGATCCGGCGACTGGTTCTGCGACGGCGGCGTTTGCCGGTGCAATTCATGCCTTCGACGAACCGCTGGATGGTGTCCTGCGCCTATCGATCGAACAGGGATACGAAATGGGAAGGCCATCGCGCCTGCAGCTCGAGCTGGATATCGTGGACCAGAAGCTGACCGGGGGACGCATCGGGGGCTCGGCAATCAGGGTCGCGGAAGGCCGGCTGTTTGTATAATCCTCAACCGGACGTTGTTCCGGTGCAAAGCCGTCATAAAGTTTTCAAGAAGGGCTGGACAGGCAAGATTTGCCCCGTTATAGAGCCCTCACTTGTCGCCGCCAAACGGCTGACGGGCACATAGCTCAGTTGGTAGAGCAGCTGACTCTTAATCAGCGGGTCGTAGGTTCGATCCCTACTGTGCCCACCATTTAAAACCAGCATCTTAGACGATTTTGTTAAAGATGCTGGTTTTCCTCCTCCGCCTTGTCGTTCAACCTCTCGGCATCAGCGACTCCACGATCTGGTCCACCGTGAAGCTTGCCGCTTTGGCGCGCGGCGGAAACTCCTTGAAGCTTTCAAGCCATTCGGCGACGAGTGCCTGGGCAGCATATTGCAGTGGGACGTGTTCCACAAACCACTGAGCATAGTAGAGATTGCTTTCTTCGCCACGCTCAAATGGATCGGACCGAAGATCGAAGAGCTTTGGAATGCGCATCTTTGACAATGGTTCGCGCCAGACATCGAGCCCTGTGCTTCGCTGCTCGCTAAACACCACTTTGTACTGGTTGATCCGCAGTGCCATCAGTTCGCCGTCATCGCTCCAATAGAGGAAGCCTTCTCGGGGAGATTCCTTGTCCTTTCCGGCAAGAAAAGGCAGGAGGTTGAAGCCGTCAAGATGGACTTTGAAGGTCTTGGCGCCGATCTTATACCCCTTCTTCACTTTCGCGACGAGGTCGGGCTCGCCCGCGGCAGCTGCAAAAGTTGGTATGAAATCCTGTAGCGAGCAAATGTCGTTGATGACGCGTCCGGGCTTGATGACTCCGGGCCAACGCATGACGCAGGGAACTCGCCAGCCACCCTCCCAGTTGGTGTCCTTCTCGCCCCGGAAAGGTGTCGCGCCGCCATCCGGCCAAGAAAGAACCTCTGCGCCATTGTCCGTTGTGAAGACGACGATGGTATTGTCAGCGACACCAAGCTCCTCAAGCTTGTCCAGCATCTGGCCGACATAGCCGTCCAGTTCCACCATGCCGTCCGGATAAAGGCCGTGCCCCGTCTTGCCGACCGACGAGGGCTTGAGATGTGTGAAGACGTGCATGCGCGTGGTGTTCATGTAGCAGAACCAGGGTTCACCTTCCTTGGTCTTGCGCTGCATGAAGTCGAGGCCCGCTCCCACAAACTCTTCGTCCACTGTTTCCATACGCTTGCGCGTAAGCGGACCAGTGTTTTCAATCACCTGTTTGCCGACCTTGCCGTATTTAGGATCGACGGTCTTGTCGTCTTTATCGGACGCCTTGCACTTTAGGACACCCCGCGGGCCAAACTTCTCGCGAAACTTTGGGTCCTTCGGATAGTCCGTGTATTCGGGCTCTTCCTCGGCGTTGAGGTGATAGAGGTTGCCGAAGAACTCATCAAATCCATGTACCGTAGGCAAGTGCTCGTTGCGGTCGCCAAGATGGTTTTTACCAAATTGACCCGTCGCATATCCGAGGTTCTTCAAGAATTGAGCAATCGACGGGTCCTCGGTACTGAGGCCCAACGTCGCTCCAGGCATACCAACCTTCGTCAGTCCCGTTCGGATCGGTGCTTGTCCAGTGACGAAGGCAGCCCGTCCAGCCGTGCAGCTCTGCTGGCCGTAGAAGTCCGTGAACATGGCACCTTCGCGAGCGATACGATCGATGTTAGGTGTCCGATACCCCATGATACCGTGGTTGTAGCAGCTGACATTGAACCAGCCGATATCATCGGCCATTATGAAAAGAATATTGGGCTTGTTGGGTTTTGGTGCCTTGGCCATCGCTATTCTCCCAGTTATGGGCGAGATATTAGCTACGGCGGGGATGCCAAGAAGTACGTAACAGTTACAGATGCGGTGCCGCCTCAGCTCACCAAATCCACGAGCACATCATAGGCGGCATCGATATCGGCCTGAATGGCTATTTTGACCGCCTCGCCATCGTGAGCGCATAGCGCGGTGAACATCGACTGATGGTGCTCGTTGGCCTTGGTGTAATTGCCGGAATCATGCAGCATGTTGAAGTACGGGCTGACCTGCAGCCAAAGATTCTCGATGATATTGAGAATGCTTTCCGACCCGGCCGCCCGGTAAATCGAGAAATGAAACGCGTAGTTGGCCCGCAGGTATGATTTGATATCGCCAGAGGCGTTGGCTTTTTCCAGTGCTTTCAATAGCGAGCGCAGGGTTTCGAGTTCGCTATCCTCGATGCGCTCGGCAGCCCATTTGCCCGCAAGCGCCTCGATCTCGATGCGAACATTGCGCAGATCAGTGAGCTTGGCCCGGCTCAACCGCGGTATGCCGATGGAACGCCCGGAAACCACGGTCAGCGCATTGGCCGCTGTCAGCCGCCGCAAAGCTTCGCGCACCGGCATGGCACTGACGCCAAAGGCATCGGCAAGGCTTTGGACGGGGACCATCTCGCCCGGAACAATGCCGCCTTCGAGTATCAGGCTGGCAATCTGTCGATAGACGCGGTCCTGCAGCGTCTCCTTGGAAAGCGGGAGAATTTCAACACCTGGTCTCCTGTAACCGGCTTCAGCCATTGTTCACCTTTTTCGCGGCGGGTGCCTTTGGAATGCAGCGTCCACCACAGCGCGTCAAGAGTTTCTCCTTATCTAACAAATCTTATGCACGATCAATGGTATTTCATCATTGATCTTTGATCAAATGGTGGTACGGTTGGCTGCAGGAACGACGAGAGGGAAGAGGAGCCCGCTCGGAGATGTTTTCCTGTGTCAGGGAGGAATTATAATGGGAATTGGATCAATCATCCGGCGCGCCGCCGCTTGCGCTTGTCTCGCGTCGAGCATGGCTATGATCGGCCACGCCGAAGCTGCGGAAAAACACAAGATTTTTCTCAGCATGAGCTTTATCGGCAATGACTGGCAGGCCGAGGCCGCCAACATGGTCAAGGCCATGGCTGCCCACAAGGACTATGCCGACAAGGTCGATCTTCAGGTCCAGGTCGCCGGCCCCAATGCCCAGCGGCAGATTCAGCAGATCAACGCCATGGTGCAGGCCGGCGCCGAGGCCATCGTCATTTTCCCGATTTCACCGACCGCGCTCAACCAGGTGGTCAAGAATGCCTGCGACAAGGGCGTCAAGGTCTTTGCCTACGACGGCGAGATCACCGAGCCATGCGCCTACAATATAGCGATCGACCAGGAAGAGGCCGGCCGCGTGACAGCGGAATGGCTGGTCAAGAAGCTCAACGGCAAGGGCAATATCATCGCGATTACCGGCGTGCCCGGCACATCGGTCGACAATCTGCGCACCAAGGCGGCCAAGGAAGTCTTCGCCAAACATCCTGACATCAAGATCGTCGGCGAAGCGGTCGGCATGTGGAGCCAGGCGGTCGCGCGCACCGAACTCTCGAAGATCCTCGCAACCCGCAACTGGGACGACATCAACGGACTTTGGATGCAGGTCGGCTGCTTCACCGCAAATTCGATGCAGCTCGAAGCCGGCAAGAAGCCGGAGCAGCTTCTTCCCTGCGCCGGCGAGGGGTCGAATGGCGGCCGCATCCAGATGCTGCCGGCCGGAACCGAAGTAGAAGGTGCGACACCTCCCTATGCACCGATGGGCGCGCCGCGCATTTCCTATGCCTCGCCGCCATATTCCGGCGCTCTCGCGCTGAAGCTTGCCGTCGATGCGATCGAAGGCAAGGAAGTACCGAAGAAGACGGTACTGCCGCTGCCTCTCGTCACCAACGAGACCATCAAGCTCTGCCAGGAAGGTACGTGGCAGGAAATGAAGGACGGCTGCAACGCCTTCAAACCGTCGATCGTCTCCAATCCGGGCTGGTTTGCTTCGATCTTCTCGGAAAAGACACCCGAAATCGGTCTTAACGCAGCATTGGTCGGTCAGCCTGAAAACTGAGGATATGCTTGCGCGGAACGTCTATCGTTCCGCGCAAGATGGCTAATTCCGATGAATCGAGCAGGGCCGGTGGGATGAATTCACCATTCGAACAATCCGCCATCGAAGTCACCGATATTCGCAAGGCGTTTGGCGCAACTGTTGCCGTCGATGGCGTATCCTTCCGCATCGAGCCTGGAAGCACCCATGCTTTGCTCGGCGAAAACGGTGCGGGCAAGTCGACGATTGTCAAACTGCTATCGGGACTGCTGCGTCCCGACGAGGGGCACATATCCGGTCTTTGGCGAAAGAGCAGCGCTCAATGCACCACGGGCGGCGCATGCGCTCGGCGTCCAGACTGCGTTCCAGGAAATGACGCTGGTCAAGGATCTGACGGTGCTCGACAATATGCTGATGCCCTATGCGCCAATGGGGATCACCGGCATGATCCGGCGGTCCACGGCGCGTCAGGCCATAGCGCAACATTTGCAGGAGATCGAGTTTGCAGTCGATCTCGATGCGGAAGTCGGCACGCTCGACCTTGCCATCCAGCAGAAGATCGAAATTGCCCGCGCGCTCTATCGCAAGCCCCGAATTCTTCTCCTCGACGAGCCGACCTCGACGCTTGCGGGCCGCGATGTCGACTGGCTGGGCCGGATCATCGCCAAGCTGAAGGCGGCAGGGACGACCATCGTCTTCATCACGCATCGCATGCGCGAGGTGCGCGCCTTCTGCGACACGCTGACGATCTTGCGCAACGGCCGCCACATCACCACCTGCGCAGTTGCCTCCATTACCGACGGACAAGTCATCGAGAGGATCGTCGGGCGATCGATTGCCCAGACTTTTCCCGCGCGGCCCAAAAGCGATGCCGCATTCGGTGCGCCGGTGTTGGGTGTCCGCAACTTGCAGGCTGGCCACAAGCTGCGCGATGCGAGTTTCGATTTGCGGAAAGGCGAAATCCTCGGCGTTGCCGGACTGCAGGGCATGGGCCAGCTCGACCTTTTCCTGACCTGTTTCGGCATGACGCAGGTGACCCATGGCGATATCCTTGTCGATGGGCGCAGGGTGCGGTTTGCTTCGCCTGCGGATGCGCTCAAGCCCAATATCGCGCATCGGGCTGGTGCCTGAAGACCGAAAGACGGAGGGCCTGTTCCTGAAGCTTAGCGGCACGCTCAACGCATCCTTGCCGGTGATCGACCGGTTCTCACGCTTCGGACTGATACAAAGTGATCTTGAACGCCAGGCCGTGCGCTCTGCCTTCGGCACCGTCGAGGTCGACCAGCGCGCGCTCTGGACCCGGGCAGGCGCTTTCTCTGGCGGCAACCAGCAGAAGATCGCAATCGCCAAATGGCTGGTCGCCCAAAGCCGTATCCTGCTGCTGTTCGATCCGACCCGCGGTATCGATGTCGGCACCAAGCACGAACTTTACGTCATGATGCGCAATTTCACCGACGCCGGCGGTTCGATCCTCTTGCATTCGACCGAGATTCCCGAGCTCGTGCATCTGTGCGACCGGGTTCTGGTCCTTTACGACGGGCGGATTGCGGCATCGCTGTCGCGCGACCAATTGACTGAAGCCTCGATCATGCGGCCAGCTCTGGGCCATGACAGCGCAGCGAAAGAGGCCGCCGAATGACGATGATGACCTCGACCGGCACGAGCCGTCACTGGGCGTCCCTGTTCAGCATGTCGCCCGAGCGGCGCAGCGTGCTCATCGCCATCGCCGTGTTTCTTGGCCTGCTTGGTCTGGTCGATTTCGTCAGCACCGGGCCGCTCAGCTATTTCGACATTTCATTCCTGTCGAGCGGCGGCGCAACATCGGCGATTGCTGCAATCGGCCAGACGATTGTCATTCTTTCCGGCGGTTTCGATCTGTCGGCCGGGGCGGTCATTTCGCTGGTCAACGTGGTGCTTGCCCAAAGCATGGACCCGGCGGCGGCACAGACGAGTGTGGTGTATTGGACCTGTGTCGGCATCGGCGTTGGCATGCTGACCGGCGCTTTCAACGGCATTTTCATCGCATTCTTCCGGTTGCAGCCCATCGTGGTCACGCTGTCGACCATGTTCATCATCCAGGGTCTGACGCTGCTGGTCATGGACAAGCCCGGTGGCTTCGTCGCGCCTGACCTTGGGACCTTCTATCTTGGTGATGCTATACCCGGCTGGCTGCCAATGCCGCTGGTGGTGATCGGTGTCGTTCTTCTCGCCTGGCTCTGGCTGAAGAACACGCGGTTCGGTACGGCGATCTATGCGGTCGGCAGCGATCCGGACGCGGCTGCCGCCATTGGCGTGAGGGTCAAGCTCACCAAATTCCTGGTCTATGTCATCGCCGGCGGCTGCTATGGCCTGGCTGGTGTTTTCATCAGCGCGCAGACGGGCAGCGCCGATCCGCTGGTCGGCAATCCGCTGCTCCTGTCGATGTTCGCGGCGGTGGTCGTTGGCGGCACGCGTCTCGGCGGCGGACGCGGCGGACCGCTCGGCACCGTCTTCGGCGCCTATATCCTCATGATGGTGGTGAATATTCTCCTCGTTCTCAATGTGTCGGCCTACTATTCGACCATCGCCGAAGGAACCATCCTGATCCTCGCCGTCCTCGCTGGATCGATCTCGTATAGTTCGACGCTCGCCAAGCAATTGCGCAGTGCGCAAGCGCAGTTCAGCGCCTGGCGTCAGGGCCTGCTGCCCTCGCAGCTCGATCGCACCGACCGGCGGCTGAAAATGCCATCGTCCGCCGAGGGCAAACCGGTAGCGTCGTCATTCCTTTCGCGCAACAGCGAGACGATCCGCTATGCACTGCCGGCCTATTTGTGTCTGCTCGCCGTTGTCATCGTGACCCAGTTCTGGCTCGGCCGGGCGATCCTGAACCCGACCTACTGGAACTCGCTGGCAGTTCTGTCCACCTTCCTCGCCATCCTGGCTTTCGGGCAGGGTACGGTGATCCTGACCGGCGGCCTCGACCTCTCGGTTCCCTGGACTATCGGCATAGCAGGCATCCTGCTCGCCGGTATCGTCAATGGTTCCGACGCGGCTCTCGTCTACGCTTTGCCTGCCGTTCTTCTCATCGCTTGCCTCATCGGTTTCATCAACGGCGTCGGTATCGTCGTGCTCGGCATATCGCCCATCGTCATGACCCTGGCCATGAACGGCATCCTGCAGGGTTTCGCACTGGTCTATTCGCAAGGAACGCCGGCGGGATTTTCGTCGCCGATGCTCCGCTGGTTCATGACCGGCAAGATCTGGACTGTTACGCCGGTCGTTCCGTTCATGGTGCTGTTTGTCATCGCCGCGGTATTCTTGCTCGGACGAACAGCCTTCGGACGCAGGGTCTACGGCATCGGCAATGGATTGAGGGCGGCGCAGCTCTCGGGCATCGCCGTCGGACGCACGCTCATTCTTGTCTATATGCTCTCCGGCCTTTGCGCCGGGCTTGTCGGGGTATTGCTCACCGGCTTCTCGGGGCAGGCAAGTCTCGGCATGGGCGACGATTATCTGCTGCCATCGATCGCGGTGGTGGTGGTCGGTGGCGCGCTGATCACCGGCGGACGTGGTCACTATCTCGGCATGCTCGGCGGGGTGTTGCTGCTCACCGCACTGCAAATGTTCCTGGCGGGAACGACGTTGCCCTATGCAACGCGGGCGATCCTCTTTGGTCTTGTGGTGCTTGGTGCGGTTATGGCGCTTCGCGAGAAGCGGTCTTAGGAGGACGAATGATGAATAAAATTGCACCGGCATCTGCGGAAGAATTCTTGGGTGGTTTGCGCGATCAGACGCGTGCTGGTCACGGCGGGGGGCTCCGGTATCGGCTACGCAATTGCCGCAACGCTTTCAAGGCTCGGCGCCCGCGTTGCGATCTGCGACATATCCCAATCGCTGCTGGACGAGGCGCAGAACAGCATTTCACCGGCACACGCAACGCTCGCTGACGTCTCGCGCGAAGAAGATGTCGACCGCATGTTCGAGGAGGTCGTCCTCTTCACTGGGCGGTCTCGACGCGCTTATCAACAATGCGGGCATTGCCGGTCCGACTGGCGGTGTCGATGAGATCAGCACGGAAGACTGGCGACGGTGCATCGACATCTGCCTGACCGGGCAGTTCCTTTGCGCGCGGCGCGCCGTACCGATGCTCAAGGCATCCGGAGGCGGATCGATCGTCAATATGTCATCTGCGGCAGGCAAGCACGGTTATGCGTTTCGCACGCCATATTCTGCAGCCAAGTTCGGCGTGATCGGCTTTACCCAAAGTCTCGCCAAGGAGCTCGGGCCACATGCGATCCGCGTCAACGCGATCCTGCCCGGCATCGTCGAGGGACCGCGCATCGATAACGTCATCAGCAGCCGGGCGAAGCAACTGGGCATCTCGCATGAGGAAATGACCGAGCGCTATCTTGAGAATGTCTCGCTGCGGCGGATGGTCAGCCCCTACGATGTCGCAACCATGGTCGCCTTCCTGCTTTCAAATGCGGGCATCAACATTTCGGGCCAGTCGCTCGGCGTTGATGGCAATGTCGAAACTCTGTGAGGTAGCGATGCAAAAGACAGCGATCATCGGCAGCGGTTTCATCGGCAGAGCCTGGGCCATCAGTTTCGCCCGCGCCGGCTATCAGGTGAGCCTTTGGGATCAGGCGCCGGACGCTGTGGCCAAGGCTCGCGGCTATATCGCAGATGTGCTCGCCGATCTTGAGCGGAACGATCTGCTCAACGGAAATTCGCCGGAAGCCGTTCTGTCGCGCATCGTAGCTGAAACGGATCTCGCAAAGGCGCTGGAAGGTGCAATCCACATTCAGGAAAATACCCCGGAAAATCTCGAAACAAAGATCAAGGTGTTTTCGCTCCTCGATGAGAATGCCGATGCGTCGGCCGTTATCGCGAGTTCGACGTCGGCCTTGCTGCCATCGAAATTCACCGAGCATCTGAAAAACCGCCAGCGCTGTCTCGTCGTTCACCCGATCAACCCGCCATATCTCATTCCTGCGGCCGAAGTTGTACCGGCACCCTGGACCTCGGCCGAGGTCGTGGAACGGACCCGCGCATTCTTGATTGCCGCGGGACATGCGCCGCTGGTCATGAAGCGCGAACTCGACGGATTCATCATGAACCGCATGCAGGGCGCGCTTCTCGAGGAGGCCTTTCGGCTGGTGGCCGATGGGTATGCGACAGTCGAGGATGTCGATATCGGCATTCGTGACGGACTTGCGCTTCGCTGGTCGTTCATGGGGCCGTTCGAGACGATCGACCTCAATGCACCGGGCGGCGTGCGCGACTATGTCGAGCGCTATCAGATCATCTACGAACGGTTGTTTCCGCAGATGCAGCGCCGCGTCGACTGGGCAGGCGATGTGCTCGAAACCGTAGAGGCCGGCCGGCGCGAAAAGCTGCCGCAGGAAAAGCTGGTCGATCGCCAGGTCTGGCGCGACCGGCGTCTCATGGCGCTTGCGGCGCACAAGAAGAAATCAACGCAGGAGTTCGGACAATGAGCGAGACGACACGAGTGACAAGCGGTTCGAGCACAAAGGGCAAAGTCATCATAACATGTGCCATAACCGGTGCGATCCACACGCCGACAATGTCGCCTTATCTGCCGATCACGCCCGACGAGATAGCGAAGGAAGCGCTCGCCGCAGCAGAGGCGGGTGCCGCGATCCTGCATCTCCATGCGCGCGATCCGGAAACCGGCAAGCCGGACCAAACCCCGGAGGCATTCGCCAAATTCCTGCCGCGCATCAAGCAGAACACCAATGCCGCCATCAATATCACCACCGGCGGCAGCCCTTACATGAAGGTTGAGGAGCGGGTGAAACCGGCTGCAACCTTCAAGCCGGAGGTGGCTTCGCTCAATATGGGTTCGATCAATTTCGGGCTCTATCACCTTGTCGACAAATACAAGGAGTTCAAGTTCGATTGGGAGAAGCCACATCTGGAGGCCACCCGCGATCTGGTATTCCGCAACAGTTTCAAGGACATCGAGTACATTCTTGCGACCTGTTACGACAACGGTACGCGGTTCGAGTTCGAGTGCTACGACATCGCCCACCTCTATAATCTCGCGCATTTCGCCGATCGTGGATTGGTGAAGCCGCCATTCTTCGTGCAGTCGGTTTTCGGGCTTCTCGGCGCAATCGGCACGCATCCCGAAGATGTCGCGCATATGAAACGCACTGCCGACCGGCTTTTCGGTGACAATTATCGCTGGTCGGTGCTCGGCGCAGGATCGAGCCAGCTTCGCATTGCCGCTCAGGCGGCTGCGCTTGGCGGCAATATCCGGGTTGGCCTTGAAGACAGTCTCTGGGCTGGCAAGGGCAAGCTGGCAAAGTCCAATGCCGAGCAGGTTCTGCTCGCACGCAAGATCATCGAAGGGCTCGGCATGGAAGTGGCGACGCCTGACGATGCGCGCGCGATCCTGCAACTCAAGGGCGGCGACAAGGTCGCGTTCTAGGAGGATAGGATGCTGCGGATCGAGGTTTTCAGCGAAGATCGAAATCAGCTCGGCGAAGGTCCGCTATGGGACGTCGAGGAGCAGCGGCTGTACTGGATCGATTCCTACGCACCTGCGGTCTATTCCTGTGATGCCAAAGGGTGGCGATCGCAAAAGCTGGAACCTGCCGGAACCGATCGGCTCGCTGGCATTGCGCGAAAAGGGTGGCGCTATCGTTTCACTGCGCAATGGATTTCACACACTCGATTTTGAAACGGGCGCCGTTGAGCTGTTGCATGAGACCCATCCGGGCGAGCTTCGGCCGCGCCTCAACGATGGAAAGGTTGACCGCCAGGGACGCTTCGTTGCCGGTTCGATGGATTTCGAGGAGCGCGACCCGGTTGGTACGCTCTTTCGCCTCGATCCTGATCTTTCGCTGCACACGCTCGATACGGGCATTATTTGCTCGAACGGGCCCTGTTTCAGCCCGGACGGAAAGACACTGTATTTCGCCGACAGCCACAAGAAAACGATCTACGCCTATAGCTATGACACATCGTCGGGTATGGTTGGGTCACGGCGCGTATTTACGAGCTTTGACGGTCTGCGCGGCTATCCCGACGGCGCGACTGTAGACGCCGAAGGTTACGTCTGGAGCGTCGAGGTTTATTCAGGTCGGCTCATCCGGTTTGATCCGAACGGCGTGATCGACCGCATTGTCGGCCTGCCCGTCCAATCGACAACGAGCATCACCTTTGGCGGCCCGGATCTCGATATCGCGTACGTTACGTCGATGGCTCGCCCTTTCAACAATCAATATCACCGCGAACGCGAGGCCGGCTGCATGTTTGCTGTCCATGGACTTGGCGTGCGCGGTCTGCCGGAACCGCGTTTCAAGGGATGAGGGAGAAGACATGAAAATCGATGTGGTGGTGGACGTAAAGACGACGCTCGGCGAGGGCCCGCTATGGGATGTCGAACAGCAGCGGCTTTACTGGATCGACAGCTTCGACGGCCGCGTGTTTCGTGCGACGGCCGATGGCCGTGAAATCCGCTCCTGGGATGTCCCGATGAAAATCGGCTCGATGGCGCTGCGCAAGGACGGAAATGGCGCCATCGTCTCACTGGCGCGCGGATTTCATCTGCTCGATTTCAAGACAGGCGACGTCGAGCTCATCCACGACCCGGAACCGGACAAGTCGGAAAACCGCATCAATGACGGCAAGGTCGACAAGCAGGGAAGGTTTATCGCCGGTTCCATGGACACGATGGAGAGCGGTCCGAACGGCGCGCTCTACCGTGTCGATCCCGACCTCAGCGTGCACAAGCTCGACGATGGCATCATCGTTTCGAATGGCCCATGCTGGAGCCCCGATGGAAGCCTGTTCTATTTCGCGGATTCGTGGTCGGGCGAGATCTGGGTCTACGACTATGACCAGGCGACAGGAAATGTGTCCAATCGCCGGACCTTTACCAAGATCGACACATCGAGAGGCGGCGCCGCCGATGGCTCGACGGTCGACGCGGAAGGCTGCCTTTGGAACGCACAGGTCTATGACGGCAAGGTCGTTCGCTACCGGCCCGACGGTACCGTGGACCGCGTCATCGACATGCCGGTGAAAAAGGTCACGAGTATCATGTTCGGCGGCCCGGATCTGGACATTATCTACGTGACATCCATGGCAAAGCCGCCTTTGCCAAGATTTCCGGGAGATGGTGTCTTGCGCGGCAGCCTTTTTGCGATCACAGGGCTTGGCATCAAAGGTATACCCGAGCCGCGGTTCGCAGGCTGAGCATCCAGGACCAAATCACATCGCCGCTTTGCCCTGCAGAAGAAAACGGCCATAATGCCAGGCAGCCATCTTGGCAAGCAAATCAGCGAGAGTGTGCCGTTATGAGTCAGACAGAATTCAGCGGAGACATTTCATCCGACGCGAGCGATCCCTACGAGCGCAGAGCCCAGACTTTCCCACGTCTCGACGAAGAGATGATCGACCGTGTGTCATCATTTGGCTCCGACATCGATGTGGCCAAGGGTACGATATTGTTCAGTCGGGGCGAGCGGCAGACCGATTTCTTTTTGATAAAGTCCGGTTCGATCGAGATACTTGACCTCGGGGGCGATGGGTTACCAAGGGTACTGAACGTGCAAGGGGAACGGGAGTTCACTGGAGAACTCGATCTGTTCAACAGCCGCGAGAATCTCGTCTCGGCTCGGGCGGGCGAGGATTCGCGCCTTGTGCGCGTTGAGCGCAGTTCGTTCCTGCGGATGATGTCGGCTGAGCCAGACATCGGTGAAATCATCACACGGGCGCTGATCCTTCGCCGCGTTGGGTTTATCAAACACGGTCAGGCTGGGGTTGTCCTGATAGGGCCGAGCCACGCCGCCGACACATTGAGGTTGCAACGGTTTCTCACGCGCAACAGCTATCCGCACAGGCTGGTCGACTCCGATGTCGATCCGCATGCAAAGGAAATGGTCACGGCGCTCAAGATTTGCTCGCTGTCGCTACCCGTCATTGTTCCTCCAGGAAAAGCGGTCCTGCAAAATCCGACGACAGGCCAACTCGCTGACGTTTTAGGGCTGACGGAACGCATCGACCCGAACGATGTCTATGATGTGCTGGTTGTTGGCGCCGGCCCTGCAGGTCTCGCATCCGCGGTTTATGCCGCATCCGAAGGACTAAAAACCATCGTTATCGAAGGGGTTGCACCAGGCGGGCAAGCCGGTACGAGTTCAAAGATCGAAAACTATCTGGGATTTCCCACGGGAATATCAGGTCAGGCATTGGCCGGTCGTGCTCAGGTTCAAGCACAGAAGTTCGGGGCACGTCTCGCCATCTCGCGTATGGCCGTCTCCATCGATTGCGGCAAGCTACCCTATCGGGTTGTGCTTGACGATGGGCAGACTGTTTCGGCCCGAGCGATCGTTGTCGCCACCGGAGCCCGTTACCGCAAGCCGGAGCTGTTGAATTACGAGCGTTTCGAGGGTCAGGGCATTCACTATGCGGCGACGGCCATGGAAGCGCAGCTTTGCCAGGAACAGGAGGTTATTGTCGTTGGTGGCGGCAATTCAGCCGGGCAGGCGGCGATGTTCCTGTCTCATTCAGTCAAGCATTTGCACATTCTGGTCCGGGGTCCAGGTTTGAAGGAAACGATGTCTGACTATCTTGTCCGACGCATCGAAAAATCACACAAGATCTCGTTGCATCCCTATACCGAAATTTCTGCAATCGACGGCGATCGATACTTAAACAAGGTAACGTGGACAAATCGATCGACGGGCGTGAATGAGACCCGGTCTATTTCGAATATCTTCATGATGATTGGTGCCGCTCCGAACACGGAGTGGCTGGACGGCTGCATCAAACTGGACAAGTCCGGTTTCATCGAGACCGGTATCATGGCCGGTGTGGTTTCGAGCGGATCGCCATTCGAGACTTCAGCTTCTGGTATATTCGCCGTAGGCGATGTCCGCGCGGGCTCTGTCAAACGCGTTGCATCCGGGGTGGGCGAGGGGTCTGTGGTTGTTCAGGCCATACACCAATATCTGAGGCAGATCCCCACGGCCCCAGCCACTAGGGCAGGTTAAAACGTCACTCGCATGATGATCCTTGCAGGCACAACAGGCACTGTCCCCTGTGTGCGGCCATCTACTCAACACTTTTCGGCTGAGTCGTCCTCATTGCCAGAATTGCCATCGTTCTCGCTCAAGGCCGCCGCAACCTGTCCGGCGGTCACCCTTTCACGCATCGTTGGTTTGGAGCCGTCCTCGGTGATGTCCCTGAATTCGAGGCTGATTTCCCGGTTGGCGGCGACGGCTGCGATGAGATCTGGATCGCGCATGCCCCTGTCAAAAAACATCATTACATTTCGTGCCAGGCGGTTGGCACGCGGATCGGTCTTTGGTGACCTCTTCAGCAGCGCTGAAGCTTGCGCAAAGGCATGCTCCATTATCTGCCAATCAGCCGACGAATAGGTCAGTTCTTCCGTTCGAGAAAAAGGCATGGTTCCCCCAAAAGTCCAGCCGCCTTGTCACGTAATCAGATGATCATGGGCATTTCAATGGATATATCTGCATGAGAAGGCGTGGCGCCGGAATCCCTTCAATCAGTGGAATCAAGTCACTTTTGATTCCACCTTCTTATGACGGGTTCAGTGAGGTCGTGTTCGTAGCCGAGGATACTTATGCTCGCCGTATCGAGGACGAAGAGTCCACCGGCTTCAGGTTGTAATCCGAGCCAGCGTGCCGCAAGGACTTCTCAAGAAATGAGAGCTCGAGAATATCAGAATCGTGCCATCGGTTTGGCGGAGCTGGCCAATAATCAAATCCGCCCGTGCGCCCACATCCGATGTCAGTTCACCGCGCGGACAGCCATCCCGGAACAGACGCCATCCGGGACGTTCGGCGAGAATCTGCTTCGTCGTCAATCCCTCATATGCCCCGTAGTCCCACTCTGCCAATTCTGCCTTCGTCACAGCCTTTGAGCCAAATCCAGCAAGCGCGCACGTCTTCGAAGCACGTTGTGATGGACTCGACCACACAGCGGAGAAAGTCAGGCCCGACAGACGGGCGGCGATATGGCGCGCGGCCTCTTCCCCGGCGGGTGTCAGTGGTATGTCTGTACGTCCCGTGTGCTTGCCGGAGGCACTCCATTCTGTTTCTCCATGGCGAACGAGATAGATCTCCGGAAAAGCACTACTCATATGGACTCCTTTTGATGATGCACGTCGAGCCGATCGTTTAACGAATCTGCTCAATGTATTTGGCGTGGAACCGGACGTAGCCATCCTCGGTCTGCTTGAGCTCAGTCTCGATCAACGCATGGAATTCCGGCAGTCGGTAAAAAGGAACAGTCGGATAAGCGTGGTGCTCGGCATGATAAGGCATGTTCCATGCAAGCTTGCGCACCAGCCAGGTCGTGGTGGTTGTCCTGCTGTTCTCGAGCATGTTGGCGACATAGGGGCAGCGGCCATGTTCGGCCAGAAGATAGATGCGCAGGAAAGGTTGTCCCAATATCGCCGGCAGGACCCATACATACACAAGGACTGCCGTCTGAAGGTAGACGGAGACAGCGATCATCAAGGCATAGACCGCAATCATTATCTGTGCCTCGCTGCGGACCTTCCGGTGACCTTTTGCTGGCACGAATGTATCGCTGCAATGCCCCGAGGCGTTTATTACTAGCGTCTTGATGTGGCTCCACCAAACAGGAATACCGGACAGGTGCACGAGATACTGCCGCATCGTTTCTGGCTTGGGGGATATCAGCTCAGGATCGTTCTCTGGATCCTGAGTAAAGCGGTGGTGGGCCAGATGAAAGTAGCGAAACCAGTCCGAGGGCAGCACAAGCAGGACGCTGCAGACGCGCGCAACGCAGTCGTTCAACCACTGCGTCCTGAACGGCGTGCGATGGATGGACTCGTGTATAAGGGTAAACAGGAACACGATCAGAATACCTTGCGGGATCATCATGAGCGGCCAAAGGGGTATCCGCACGGCAATCAACCATCCGAGAAGAATGATTGAGCCCCAATGGACGGCGAGCTGAAGAAGGCCCGCGAGGTCTGATTTGGCGGTCAGACGATTGCGCTGCTCCGATGTCAATGATGCAATGACAGTCCGATGATCCATTTGGCAATGATAAGCGAACGAGCTGATTTTTCATACAACGCTCACAAAATTTGACTCTCCCGTATGTGGCAAATAGTGTGTCGCCGAATCGACTGTTATTGACGTTCGTTGCTAATGTTGCACGCCGTTATGGGCAGAAAATCATTCAAAATCAAAGCGCTATGACGTTAAAATAATCGTAGTGCTCAATCAGCGGGTCAAAAGCTAGACCTGCAACCACGCTACTATCCTTTGAAAACAGGGCCGCATGGGCCCCTTTTTCATGCACGCAAGGCAAGCATTAAATTGCCAGAAAATCGTTAGAGGAGATTTCCATGAGTATTCGCCGTATTGAAGTTGGTCCACGCATGAGCCAGGTCGTAATCCATGGCAACACGGTCTATCTCGCCGGCCAGGTCGGCAGCCCAGGCAAGAGCGTGACAGAGCAGACCAAGGATGTCTTGGCTTCGATCGACCGCTTGCTCAAGGAAGCCGGCACTGACAAATCCAAGCTGTTGCAAGCCATCATCTGGCTCGATGACATGAAGGATTTCGGTGAGATGAATGCTGCGTGGGATGCTTGGGTCGATCCGGCAAACACTCCGGCACGCGCAACGGGCGAAGCCAAGCTTGCAACGCCAGAATACAAGGTCGAGATTATCATCACTGCCGCGATCTAGGATGTGTTGATATTCACGCCATGGCGGTCTGCAAACGGCATTTTTCTGCGATCCGGTGCTCACGTACTTCAAGTACGCTCCGCTCCGGTTCTCGAAACCTACCGTTTTCGACTCGCCATGATCGCGAATCTCATCGCACCCAGAATCTTCTCTGGTTCTGCATAGTCAGACTGAATCGGCTGTGATGGACTGAACACAGAATTATCCCAGCTGAGTCACCAGAATAGTTGGCGTCGTGGCAGGAATACTCAAGTAAATTGCTTGAGCGCACTGGATTTTTGGCGCGGAAATGAATAAAGTCCGCGCTTCTCCGGATTGCCGTAGGGGCAATTCTTCAAACGCTTGTCTGATTGTGGCTCATTTCCTTCCGCAAGGCGAGACAAGCATGGGTAAGGAAAACGATTGCAAGTTCTCGTCCGTGATAACAATGTTGAACAGGCCCTTCGGGTCCTGAAGAAGAAGATGCAGCGGGAAGGTCTCTTCCGCGAAATGAAGGCGCGCCAGGCTTTCGAAAAGCCATCCGAGCGCCGTGTACGTGAAAAAGCAGAAGCCGTTAGCCGTGCCCGCAAGGCTGCACGCAAGCAGGCTCAGCGCGAAGGCCTGTTGCCAGGTCCGAAGAAAAAGGAACGCGTTGCCCGCCCAGCCGGCAACAATGGTAGCGATTACAACAACCGATAATTCATGACCGGTCATCCGGTTATAGATAAACGCGACAGAACCCGCATGGTCCAGGCCGTAGCGGGTTTTCGTTTGTCCGGAGATCCATCTGCTTGACAACTGCGTCAACAGCGGGTCACATAAACACATTCACCAGGGGAGTCCCGACAAGGGGCTGAGATACTGCTGGCTTTTGCAGCGCAGTGACCCGTTGAACCTGATCCAGTTCATACTGGCGTAGGGACGGTGCAAAAGTCTTCGCATAGAGTGCCCTGGCACTCGGTCTCTGTTCAGACTCGCGAACTCCTTTCATCCTTCCGGCACAGAACTGGGTTTCCACGCACTTGCTGCGTCATGCGTCCACTTGGATGGACGCATAAAGGTCGCAGCAACACTTTTAATGGCTCATGGTCCTTATCCAAAAAGGAAGCACTTTTTGGGGTCATGAGCGGGCAAAGGAACCTGATGATGACCGTTTTCAATCCAATTGTTTCAAGCACGCCGACTGTTTCGACCGGACCACTGCCTGCATCCACCAAAATATACAAAGCCGGACACATTCATCCGGATATCCGCATCCCAATGCGCGAAATCGCGGTCCACCCGACTGCCGGTGAGCCCAACGTTGCGGTTTATGATTCCTCAGGTCCGTATAGCGATCCGTCAGCAGAAATCGATATCGCCAGGGGCATCCCGCGCGTTCGCGAAAGCTGGCTCGCCGCGCAGAGTGATGTCCATCCCTATGAAGGCCGCCGTGTCATTCCGGCGGATAACGGCTTCGCCACGGGCGAACGGCTGACGCCGGAATTTCCCATCCGCAACAATCCGTTGAAGGCAAAGGACGGCAAGGCCGTTACCCAACTCGCTTACGCACGCGCAGGTATTATCACGCGGGAAATGGAGTATGTCGCGATCCGGGAAAATCTGGGCCGGGAGAGTGCAAAGAATGGTGTGATGCGCGATGGTGAATCGTTCGGCGCATCAATCCCCGATCACGTGACACCGGACTTCGTCCGCGAAGAGATAGCGAGGGGCCGCGCGATCATTCCAGCCAATATCAATCATCCCGAGCTTGAGCCGATGATCATCGGGCGCAACTTTCTGGTCAAGATCAACGCCAATATCGGTAATTCCGCAGTGACGTCTTCCATGGCCGAGGAAGTGGAAAAGATGGTCTGGGCTACGCGCTGGGGCGCCGATACGGTGATGGACCTCTCCACCGGTCGCAACATTCACAATATACGCGAATGGATTATCCGGAATTCGCCGGTGCCGATCGGCACGGTGCCGCTCTATCAGGCGCTGGAAAAGGTCGATGGCATTGCGGAGAACCTCACATGGGAAGTTTATCGCGACACGCTGATCGAACAGGCGGAGCAGGGGGTGGATTATTTCACGATCCATGCCGGCGTGCGGCTGCACTATATTCCGCTGACGGTGAACCGCGTCACGGGCATTGTCTCGCGCGGCGGTTCGATCATGGCAAAGTGGTGCCTGCACCACCATCGCGAAAGCTTCCTCTATGAGCATTTCGAGGAAATCTGCGATATCTGCCGCGCCTATGATGTGAGCTTTTCGCTGGGTGATGGTTTGCGGCCCGGCTCTATCGCCGATGCCAATGATGCGGCGCAGTTTGCCGAACTCGAAACCTTGGGCGAACTGACGCAGATTGCATGGGCCAAGGATTGCCAGGTGATGATCGAGGGGCCCGGCCACGTGCCGATGCACAAGATCAAGGAAAACATGGACAAGCAGCTCGCAGTTTGCGGCGAGGCGCCGTTCTATACGCTCGGACCGCTGACGACGGATATTGCGCCCGGTTATGATCACATCACGTCCGGCATCGGCGCAGCGATGATCGGCTGGTTCGGGACGGCGATGCTTTGCTATGTGACGCCCAAAGAGCACCTTGGTCTGCCGAACCGCGACGATGTCAAAGTGGGCGTGATCACTTACAAGATTGCTGCTCACGCTGCTGACCTTGCCAAGGGACATCCCGCGGCTCAACTGCGCGATGACGCGTTGTCGCGGGCACGTTTCGAGTTCCGCTGGGAGGACCAGTTCAACCTGTCGCTCGACCCGGAAACGGCGCGTCTCTACCACGACGAGACCTTGCCCAAGGAAGCGCACAAGGTGGCGCATTTCTGTTCGATGTGCGGGCCGAAATTCTGCTCCATGCGCATCTCTCACGACATCCGTGCCGAGGCGCAAAAGGAAGGCATGGCTGCCATGGCGGAGAAATTTCGCGACGGCGGCGATCTTTACATGCCGTTGAACAAAGGTGCCTGAAGGAATGAACGTTCTCGTAAAGGGCGCCGGCGTGGCCGGATTGTCGGTCGCCCACGAATTGACGTCACGCGGCGCGCGCGTGACGGTGCTCGACCCGCAACCGGGCGGCCGCGCGGCGGCATCCTGGTTCGCCGGGGGAATGCTTGCGCCTTATTGCGAGCGGGAAAGCGCAGAGCAGGTAGTTGTCGAGCTCGGGCTTGGTGCCGCTGACTGGTGGGAAGCGGCGCTGCCGGGCTCCGTGACACACAATGGTACACTGGTTTTGGCGCCTGTCCGTGACGTCAGGGATCTCGAACGGTTCGGCTCGCGAACGTCTGGCTTTGAATGGGCTGGCGATGACGCGATTGCGACGCTGGAGCCGGACCTTGCCGGACGCTTCCGCAAGGGCCTGTTTTTTAAGGATGAAGCACACCTTGATCCTCGATACGTGTTGATCAGTCTTGCGGCGAAACTGGCGGAAGCCGGTGTCGCATTCGAAACTGATCCAGTGCGGACCGCAACAGCTGGTTTTGACTGGACCGTTCAGTGCATCGGCTATTCCCGCGAAGATCAAACCATACGCGGCGTGCGCGGTGAAATGCTGATCCTGCGGACCGCCGATATCTCCTTGTCACGTCCTGTCAGGCTCGTTCATCCGCGCTTTCCGATCTACGTCGTGCCCAGGGCGGATCACACGTTCATGGTTGGTGCAACGATGATCGAAAGCGACTCGGCCGGTCCTATCACGGTGCGCTCGATGATGGAATTGCTGAACGCGGCCTATAGTCTGCACCCTGCCTTCGGTGAGGCGGAGATTATCGAAACAGGGGTGGGAATTCGTCCCGCCTATCCGGACAATCTGCCGCGTGTCGTCCACGAGGCTAACACCATCAGCATCAACGGGCTTTACAGACACGGTTTCTTGCTTGCCCCAGCGATGGCCATGCTGGTGGCGGACATGATTTTGAACGAAAGGAGAGCAACCCGATGAAACTGCTCGTCAATGGAGAGCCGCACGATGTGTCGGCGCAATCGCTCGATGCTTTGCTTGCCGAACTGGAGTTCGAAGGCGAATGGCTGGCGACGGCATTAAACGGTGAGCTCGTGCGGTCACCGGAACGTCAAGCCTGCCGTCTGAACGAGGGCGACAAGGTCGAGATCCTTACGCCGCGGCAAGGAGGATGAGCATGCTGAAACTTTATAATACCGAACTTTCGTCGCGGGTTTTGCTGGGAACAGCGCAGTATCCTTCGCCCGCCATCCTTATGGATGCAATCAAGGCATCCGGCACGGAAATTGTCACCGTCTCGCTGCGACGGGAAATGGCAGGCGGCAAATCCGGTGACAAGTTCTGGTCGCTCATCCGGTCGCTTGGAACACATGTACTGCCGAATACGGCGGGATGTCATACGGTGAAAGAGGCTGTGCTCACGGCGCAGATGGCAAGGGATGTTTTTGCGACCGACTGGATCAAGCTCGAAGTCATTGGCAATCACGATACGTTGCAGCCGGATGTCTTCGCACTGGTCGAGGCTGCCCGGATATTGTCCGATGACGGCTTCAAGGTGTTTCCCTATACGACAGATGACCTGATCGTCGCCGAGCGGCTGCTGGAAGCGGGTTGCGAGGTTTTGATGCCATGGTGCGCGCCGATCGGCTCGGCTCTCGGACCGCTCAATATGCATGCACTGCGTTCATTGCGGGGCAATTTCCCCGATGTTCCGATGATCATCGATGCGGGTCTTGGGCGGCCATCCCATGCCGCGACGGTCATGGAACTCGGATTTGACGCCATCCTGCTGAACACGGCCGTGGCGAAGGCCGGCGATCCGGTGGCAATGGCAAGCGCGTTCGCCAAGGCAGTTGATGCGGGGCATGTTGCCTTTCACGCAGGTATGCTCGAACCTCGCGACGTTGCTGTTCCGTCGACGCCGGTGATCGGCAGGGCGGTGTTCACGTGATAGACTGAAGCTCTTAGCTGTCGAGCAGTTCAGCCACTTTGGCGTTGGCGCCGTAAATGAGGCAATCCGCGATTGTCGTCTTGTCGAGGACCGCACGGGTGACATTGGCGACTTCATTGAAGACGTGGCGTATTTCGCATGTCGCTTCGTCCTGGCAATCCTCGCAGCGGCGATAAGCGATCTTGCTCAGGCAGGGCAGAGGAGCAATCGGACCGTCGATAAGACGCAGTACCTCGCCGAACGTAATTTCTTCGGCCGGCTTCAGCAGCAGATACCCTCCCATCTTGCCGCGACGGCTCATCACGATACCCTGATGTTTCAGATCGAGCAGGATCTGTTCGAGAAACTTCTTCGGGATATTCTGTTCTTCCGCGATATCCGAGATGAAGAGAGCTTTCTCGGCGTCTGCCCTGGCCAGAACGACAAGCGCCCGTAGAGCATATTTGGCCTTTTGCGATATCATTTCTTCTTTGCCTGACTACCAGTGTGGTGCAGTCATAGTCCCTCGCACTACATTTTCTAGTGTAAAAATGTTAAAAAATGAGTTTTTTTACGGCGGCGAAATGTCTTAAAAATGGTGTGTAAGGCGCTGAAAAATAATAATTCATTAAGAATTCGCTGCAGACGGCGGTGCGGGAACGGTGAATCCAATACACGATTAAATCGGTAGAGATTATTGACAAATGATTTCAAGGCGTCATCATTAGCTAACTCTGCAACCGGATTGTTTGATGGAGGTCGCAATGTACAGTGAAGTATCAGGCATATTTAACCGGGCAGAACGCCTGTGGCGGGACGTTTTTGTAGCTGAAACTCTCGACCGGAATGCCAGCGATCCCAAGCAGCGTGATCGCGAAGAAGCTGCGGCCAAGAAAAACCGCAACTGGACCGAGGAAGACTTCCTCTGGTGCTGGCAGCACCGCGGATTTTGGTGACAATTCCACCAGCTTGCCTTCTGGGCACGCGGCCGCAGTTAACCGGCCATCTGCGTTCAGGTCTGTTTGCAGTATTTGATTTCAGTTAGATCGGCCATATTGGAAAATAAATTCTTCCGCATCGATGGTTTTCCGGTCACTCTCGCAAAAAATGTCCGGTGCCTTCGTGCCGGGGAGGCTGTGGGAGAATTCGATGAAAAGATTGTTTGTATATGCTGCTCTGGCCCTCAGTATGAGTTTGACGCCGGTCAAGGCCGCAGACGAACCCACTGAAATACTTAATGTTTCCTATGATATCTCCCGCGAACTTTATGAGCAGATCGACAAGGCCTTCACTGCCCAATACAAACAGCAATCCGGCAAAGATATCACGGTCAACCAATCACATGCTGGTTCTTCCAAGCAGGCTCGCTCGATCCTCGAAGGTCTTGAAGCCGATGTAGTCACTTTTAACCAGGTGACAGATGTTCAGGTTCTGCATGACAAGGGTAACTTCATTCCCGCTGACTGGCAGTCGCGTCTGCCGAATAACTCTTCGCCGTACTATTCCTTGCCGGCGTTTCTCGTGCGGGCCGGAAACCCGAAGAATATCAAGAACTGGGATGATCTGGTTCGCGATGATGTGAAGGTGGTATTTCCGAACCCCAAGACGTCGGGCAATGCGCGCTACACCTATCTGGCGGCCTATGCCTTTGCGCTTGAAAAATTCAATAAGGACGACGTCAAGGCGCAAGAATTCGTGAAGAAGCTGCTGTCAAACGTGCCGGTGTTCGACACAGGTGGCCGTGGATCAACAACGACCTTTGCCGAGCGCGGTATTGGCGATGTGCTGATCACCTTCGAGGCAGAAGTTCTCGGGACGCGCAAGCAACTCGGCGAGGACAAGTACGAAGCGGTTGTCCCGCCGGTGAGCCTGCTAGCCGAGTTTCCGGTGACCGTGGTCGACAAGGTCGTGGATAAACGCGGCTCGCGCGCGATCGCGGAGAGCTATCTGAAGTTCCTTTATTCGCCGGAGGGGCAGGATATTCTCGCGCAGAACTACAACCGTGTGAACGACGAGACGGTGAAGGCGAAATATGCATCGCAGTTTCCGGAAACGCGCCTGCTGACTGTCGAAGATGTCTTTGGCGGGTGGGAAAAAGTGACCAAGGATCAATTCTCCGAGGGCGGAACGCTCGACAAGGTGTTCACCAAGCGCTGACCTAACCGGATGTTTGGCAAAGCAGTGCGGTTCAGAGCCGCACTGCTTTCTTTTCAACCGACGCTTGCGTTCATCCGAACATAGACTAGAGACTGCTCATGTTTTCAAGGTCCAGTCAGCGAGGAATACTGCCGGGTTTCGGTCTCACGCTTGGCGTGACCCTGCTTTATTTCGTCATTATCGTCGCGCTGCCGCTTTTGGCCATGCTCTATAAATCCGTCAACCTTGGCTGGGCCGATTTCTGGAGTATCGTATCCTCGGAGCGCGCGCTTGCGACGTATCGCATTACGATCGGTGCAGCGACACTTGCGACAGTGCTCAACGCGATTTTCGGTGTCCTGCTGGCATGGGTTCTGGTTCGTTATGAGTTTCCGGGGCGACGCCTTCTCGATGCGGTGGTCGATCTGCCTTTCGCGTTGCCGACTGCAGTTGCCGGGCTTGCGTTGGTGACGGTGTTTTCCTCGAATGGCTGGTTTGGCCAATATCTGGAGCCGTTGGGAATAAAAGTTGCGTATGCGCCGCTCGGCATTGCCCTTGCGATGATGTTTACCAGCATTCCTTTTGTTGTCCGGACGGTGCAGCCAGTGTTGGAAGACGTTGCTGCCGATGTCGAAGAGGCGGCACGATCATTGGGCGCCACCAACTGGCAGATATTTGCCAGGATCATATGGCCGGCGATTTTTCCGGCATTCATTGCAGGATGCAGCCTTTCTTTTGCACGCAGCCTTGGAGAGTTTGGCGCCATAGTCTTCATCTCCGGCAATTTGCCGTTCGAGACGGAGGTCATGTCTCTCCTCGTATTCATTCGCCTTGATGAATACGACTACCCGGCAGCCGCTGCGCTGGCGACGGTGATGCTGGTCACTGCGTTCGTCATGCTGTTCGTCACCAACTCAATTCAGGCCTGGCAGTTGCGTTATGCAGACCGCAACTAGTCTCGTTTCACCAGCGGCTATAGGACAACCGTCGCGACGGCATGGCACCAGGCCATCGCGACTGTCGCAGTGTTTGCTGATCGCGTCGGCGGTCTTCCTGTCGATCCTGTTCATCGGCGTGCCTATGGCGGTGATTTTCACCTATGCTTTCCGAGAGGGTATCGCCGTCTATTTCACCCAGATACTGCAACCCGCGACACTGCACGCTGTCTGGTTGACGGTTCTCACGGCGATCGTCGTTGTGCCCGTCAATATGATCTTCGGGATATGTGTGGCGTGGCTGGTGACGCGGTTTCGTTTTCCTGGGCGGCGGTTGCTGATTACCCTGATCGAGATACCGTTTTCGGTATCGCCGATCGTCGCCGGTGTGACCTACCTGTTTCTCTACGGGAGCCAAGGCCTTCTTGGGCCGTTGCTTGAGAGTTACGACATCAAGATCATGTTCACAGTTCCTGCGATATTTCTTGTGAGCCTGTTCGTAACGAGCCCGTTCGTGGCACGTGAGCTTATTCCGTTGATGCAGGCGCAGGGTAGCGAGGACGAAGAAGCCGCGATCACCCTTGGCGCGACTGGGCTACAGACCTTCTTCTATGTCACATTGCCAAATGTCCGCTGGGCGCTGCTCTACGGCGCGGTGCTCTGTAATGCTCGCGTCATGGGCGAATTCGGCGCTGTTTCCGTTGTTTCCGGCGCCATTCGTGGTCAGACCAACACGTTGCCGCTGCAGATCGAACTTCTATTCAATGATTATAACGTTACAGGGGCATTTGCTGCCTCATCGACACTGGCTTTGATCGCCGTCGTGACGCTGGTCCTCAAGTATTTGCTTGAACGCAAGCAGGTGAGTTAGGGCATCAAGCAGCTTGCTGCGCGCGAAAATCCTGCCGTGGTCTGCGCATTGAATCGGCCAGAATATGGGCTTCCGGCCATGAGCCGAAGCCGCTTTCAATATTGATGTGTCCGGCATTTTTCATATCGACAAAGCCTGAACCCCAAACATTGGCCAGAGCTTCTGCCTTGTTGAATGACATATAGGGATCGTTGCGGCTGGCGACCACGATTGACGGGAAGCCGAGCTTGTGGCGTGGCAGGGGTGCAAAGCTGCGAAATTTGGAATCCTGAACGGCCATACGTTCAGCGTCGGCTGGCGCAACCAGAACTGCACCCGCGATATGCGCTGCCGATGGACGGCTGGCGAGATGCGTAACGAGAACGCAGCCGAGGCTATGCGCGACCAGGACAGCGCCGGGTGTTTCGGCAAGGGTTGCTTCGAGAACGTGAAGCCATTGGCAAAGGACCGGATTGTCCCAATCATCCTGTTCGACAAGGCGCGCCGTTTCATCCTCCAGCAGCCATTGCTGTTGCCAGTGGCCTTTTTCGGACCCGCGATATCCCGGAATGATCAATGTCGTCATGCGCCACCACTCCTTTTGTGCCATTGCCTGGAGAAGAATTCGTAATGTGGCCTCAAAATAGGGTGGCTACGCTGATCCATGAAGGAACAGCGCACTAAACTCGGTCAGAAATGGAAAATATTCCCTGCGCGAATTGCGGTTATCGTAAAATGACCCGTCAGGTATCGCTGTCCTTCTTGTACCAGCGCAACAGCAACTGCGAGCGTTCAAAATAAAGTACGACAAGCAGCGAAAGGGCAAATGGAATCAACAGGTAGAACAAGCGGAAAATGATAAGTGCGGCCAATACGTCGGCCTGATTCATATCGGGCAAACCGGTGAGGAAAACCAGTTCCAAGACGCCGAGGCCACCGGGTGCGTGGGAGATCAGCGCCGCGGAAAATGATACGAGAAAGATCCCGAGAATAATGAGAAAGCCGGGATTGCCCGCTGTCGGAAGCGTAAAATAAATGATGGCGGCGGCACCTATGAGCTCCAATGGCCCGACGATCAGCTGCTGGGCGACCACTGGCAACCGCGGATACTCGAGCGTGAAGCGCCGAATGCGCAGCGGCCGGAAATGCAGCCAACTGCCGAACACATAGAGTATGACGATTGCCAAGGCAGCGAAACCCAGCACGTAGCTTAAGGAAGGCGGCAGTTCTGCGTTGAAACGCTGAAGGAGATGCGGCTCCAAGAGCAGAACGACTGCACTTAGTGTCAATACTCCCAACATGAAAGTGAATGAACAGAAGGCTATGAGCAGCGCAATTTCAGGGCCGCTCATGCCTTGCGAGGAATAGGCGCGATAGCGAACCACGGCTCCAGAGAGGACCGAGGCGCCGATATTGTGCGAAAGTGCGTAGGTGGTGAACGAACAGAGCGCGATGAACAACCAGGAAATCCTGCGGCGCAGGTGTAGTAGCGCAATGCGATCATAGCCGGCCAAGGCGGCGTAGGCGAGGAGGGATGCAAAGCCTGCCAGGATCCAGCGGTGTGCAGGAATGGCATAGAGGCTGTGAATCACGTCATCCAACGAGATGCTCCGCAGCTCCTTGTAAAGGAGCCATACGGAAATCCCGACGGCGGCCAGCCCAACAACCGGCCATACGTAATCCTTCAATTTCATGCTTTTTCCCGCTCGCCCATTCTGACTCTATACCGCTTTTGTTGCTTCTATACGGTTCGATTTTTCCGGCTTGGGGTCTTCAAGATCGAGGATGTGAGCGACGATTCCGCGCGCTATTTCACGTTCACCCATGATAACCGCGTCTGCGCCGAGATCCTGCAGATGCTGCACCTCCGCATCCGAGTGAGCCCGCGCCAAAATGCTGATGACCGGGTTTGCGGCTCGGGCCTTGACCACGATCTGCCCGGCTTCAAAAGCGTTCGGGATGGCGATGATCAGTTGACGGGCCTGGGCAAGATTGGCGGCGGCAAGGATATCGCCATTGGCTGCGTTGCCGACGATCGTTTCGATGTTTTCGTCATGCAGTTTCGCTACAGTTTTGTCGGCGTCCTCGATAACGAGAAATGGCTTGCCGACTTCTTTAAGCGCCTCACCAACAAGACTGCCGACACGGCCGTAGCCAACCAGAACGGCATGGTCAGTAAGTGTGGTCGGGCGAATTTCCACATCGGGTGTTTCAATTGCTACCAAATCTTCGGTCGAGGGTTCTTCGGTTGGTACACGCTTTTCGAGCCGCGGCTTAAGATACGTAACCCCCGCGAACACCAATGGGTTGAAAAGTATCGACAGGATGGCACCGCCGAGAATGAGGTCGCGGCCCTCCTCGGGCAACATTCCCAAACCGACGCCAAGCTCCGCGAGAATGAAAGAGAATTCACCGATCTGCGCCAGGCTTGCAGAAATGATCAGGGCGGTGCCCGTTGGATAACCAAAGGCGCGGACGATGAAAAATGCCGCGAGCGATTTGCCAACGACGATGATTGCGAGCGTTGCAAGCAGCGGTAAGGGATCATTGACGATTGTCATCGGATCAAACAGCATGCCGACCGAGACGAAAAACAGCACTGCAAAGGCGTCGCGCAACGGCAGGGATTCTTCCGCTGCGCGGTGGCTAAGTTCGGATTCACTCATGATCATGCCAGCGAAGAACGCGCCGAGCGCCAGCGACACGCCGAACAACTTGGCCGCACCGAAGGCGACGCCCAATGCGATCGCCAGCACAGCCAGGCGGAAAAGCTCGCGCGATCCGGTGTGTGCGATCGCATGCAGGGTCCAGGGGATTACCCTGCGCCCCACGATGAGCATGACTGCAACGAAAGCTACAACCTTGCCAAGTGTCAGCGCGATGACGCCGCCGATGCCAAGATCGAAATATCTGACGATTGGATCGCTCGCGGCCCGAACCATATCGCCCGTTTCGCTACCGCCGTTGATCGCGCCGGCAATAGCTGGCAGCAGGACAAGAGCAAGAACCATGGCAAGATCTTCGACAATCAACCAGCCGACCGCGATGCGCCCCCGTTCTGTCTCGATCAGTCGCCGCTCCTGCATGGCGCGCAGGAGAACCACGGTACTTGCCACCGAGAGCGCGAGGCCGAAGACAAAACCCGCCTGCATGCTCCAGCCGAGAATCCAGGCAAGGCCGGCGCCAAGCAAAGTCGCTACCAAAATCTGCACGATAGCGCCTGGAATTGCGATGGCACGAACCGAAAGCAGATCTTTCAAGGAAAAATGCAGGCCGACGCCAAACATAAGCAGAATGACGCCGATCTCGGCGAGCTCGGAAGCCAGCTCCTGATCGGCGACAAAACCAGGAGTGTGCGAGCCGGCCAAAACACCGGCTACGAGATAACCGACAAGGGGAGGAATACGCAGACGATTGGCAATCGCACCGAAAATAAAGGCCAGAACCAGACCTATGACGATTGTCGCAATCAGCGGCGTTTCATGAGGCATATGTCGGCGTCTCCCTCGTAAGATGATCAATGGTTAAAATCAATGGGTCCTGCGAACAGGTGCTGTCGCAGCAGTATTGCGTACCTCCGGTGGCTTGCAAACCGATTTCATCGGCTCTGCGGCGCAGGAAACGCGATTTTTTCCCTGCGCCGCAAATAGTTAGCGTTGAACGCTAAGTTGGCAGCCGATCAGCTCTGGATGGCCGGCTTTTCGCCCGAGCCGATGCGCGAAGCGTGGTTCTTTTCCCACCAGGTTCCGAGCAGCAAGAGAATCGGCGCTGCGATGAACAGCGACGAACTCGTGGCAATGACCACGCCGAAGAGCATCGGCAGAGCAAAGTTTTCCACGGCCTTGCCGCCCCAGATTGCCATGGGAAGCATGGCAAGGAATACGGTCAGCGAGGTGTAGATACAACGCGCCAACGTCTGGTTGATACTCAGATCGATAATCTGACGCAGCGGCATCTTCTTGTGGATGCGCAAATTCTCACGCATTCGATCGTAAACCACGACCTTGTCGTTGACCGAGTAACCGATGATGGTCAGCAGAGCGGCAATGGCCGTGAGGTTGAAATCGAGCCCCATCAGCGCAAAGAAGCCGACGGTTTTCGTGGTATCGAGGATCAGCGTGGCGATTGCACCGAGTGCAAAGTGCCATTCGAACCGCCACCAGATGTAGAGCAACATGGCAAGGCTGGCGAGGGTAACGGCAAGGACACCCGATCGTGCAAGCTCCTGACTGACCTTCGGTCCGACGACTTCGGAACTCTCGATCTTCACACCAGGATCAAGCTGCTGAACGGAAGCCCTGACCTTGGTAACGGCCGCGGTCTGCGCTTCTTCGCCGCCGTCCTGACGCTGGACGCGGATAAGCACCTTGTTGTCGCCGCCGGCCTGCTGGAGGGCGACTTCACCGAGCCCGAGCCCTTCCAGCGTTGAACGCATCGTGGCGAGGTCCGCGGGTTTGGACGTCGTAACTTCCACCTGGATGCCGCCCTTGAAGTCGATACCGTAATTCAGACCGGGATGGATGAAGAGGATGACCGAAGCGATCGACAGGAAGATCGAAACGCCGATACCGAAGAAACGCGCGTTCATGAACGAGATGTTGGTATTTTCCGGTACGAGCTTGAAGAGGTGTTCGATACGGATTGTCTTCATTTTCCGGCGACGGACGATGGCCGTCATCATGACACGAACGACAGTGACTGCCGTAAACATGGAAACAAGTGCGCCGATGATCATGGTGATGGCGAAGCCACGTATCGGACCGGTGCCGAAGAGGAACAGCAGGAGCGTCGCGATAAGGTGTGTGGCCTGCGAGTCGATAATGGTCGAATAGGCAAGCTTGAAGCCGCGATCGACCGCAGCCATCGCGCCTATACCCTTGCGCGCTTCTTCACGGATACGTTCGTTGATGAGGATGTTCGCATCAACAGCAAAGCCGATACCGAGGATGATGGCGGCGATGCCGGGGAGGGTAAGTGTCGCGCCGAGCAGGCTCAAAATGCCGAATGTAAGAATGACGTTGAGAGCGAGCGCCAGATTGGCAATCAGACCCCAGCCGCTATAGAGAACGAATATGAAGCCCACCACGAGCGCAAAGCCGATAAGGCCAGTGAGAACGCCCATCTTGATGACGTCACCACCAAGGTCCGGACCCACGGTACGTTCTTCGATGACGGTCAGCGGCGCCGGCAAGGCGCCAGCGCGAAGCAGCGCAGCGGTGGTGACCGTATCCTGAACCGTGAAGTTACCAGTGATCTGGCCGGAACCGCCCGTGATCGGGACCTGGATGACGGGCGCTGTCAGAACCTTGCCGTCGAGCACGATGGCAAAGGGACGACCGACATTCTGGCTGGTGATATCGGCAAACTGACGCGCACCGACATTATCGAAGCGGAATGAAATGATCGGCTGATTGGTTTGCTGATCGAAGGCGGCGCGGGCATCAGTAAGACGTTCACCACTGAGGGCCACGCGATCTTCAACCGGGTAGGTAATGGCGGGATCTTTCGCATCCGGCAAGATGGATACGCCGGGAGGCGGCGCAGCGCCGGAATTGCGATCCGCAACCATGTGGAAGGTCATCTTGGCCGTGCTGCCGAGTAGGGCGCGCAGCTGGCTCGGATCCTGCAAACCGGGGAGCTGAACGACGATACGATCGGAACCGACGCGCTGGATGGAGGGTTCGGCAACGCCGACCTGATCGACGCGGCGACGGACGATTTCCAGACTTTGCGTTAGTGCATTGTCCAGCTTGTCCTTCATTCCGGCTTCGGTCAGCGTCAGACGAATCTGGTTGCCGTTCGTGTTGATATCGATGTCACTGACAGGTGCGGCAAACCCGACTTGTGCGACTTGAGTGGTCAGATCGCGTAGGGCCGCAACGGCTGCATCGCTTTGTGTCGCATCCGCCAGCGTTACGATGACGCTGTCACCCGCGACACGGACAGATTGCGGCTGGATTTTTGCTGTGCGCAGATGACCGCGTGTATCGTCGAGAATTGAGCGAATACGGTCTTTCTTGAGTGCTGCGGCGTCCACTTCGAGCACGAGATAGGAACCGCCGCGAAGATCGAGGCCCAAGGCGACCTGTTTCTTGGGGAACCAGCTTGGCATAGCTTCGAGCTGCGCCTTGGTGAAAGCGTTGGGAAGGGCGAGGACAATACCCACCAGGATAATAGCAATGTAGGTCCAAAGGACCCATCTCGACGTACGCATATCTTAAATTCCGTTATGGAGTGCGGGCGCGCTGCCTAGAACTGATCTACGAGTTTGCCTGGCGGCCGCCGGATTTGTTTTCGTCGTTCCCTACTGGAAACGGTGATGTCAGGCCGCAGCCACAGGGGGAGCGCGGGCGTGGAAAACAGAATTGCGGTCTAGCGCCGGACTCGTTCCGGACGGAACCGAAATGACGCTCTTCCCGTTCGCAAAAACAAGCGCATGATCTTGAGGCACCAAAGCAGCCAGTGAGCGGCTATCGGACCCGAGGCCACTTTTGATCTTCAGGTGCAAAGCTTCAAGTGCCGCGACGCGCATTGGGCTCTGCACGGGGGTGGACTGATTGTTGGCTTCGTGGGCCAAGCGCGTTTCATTGCGTGTCGGCGTACCGGCATCCTTTGCGGCAATATTGGTCTCCGCACCAGTCACATACACCGTGCCCAGAGCGGCGCTGATCGTGGATACAAGCCAGAAAATAGAAATCAGGAGCGGAGCAGCGCTTCGCTTTCCTTTTTTGCTATTTCCGTGAACGCTCATCCTGCCATCCAATATCAATACGTCGCGGCGCAAGGCACCTCGCTGCGACTCTCTTTATGAATTCTGAAAGCGTGAGTCACTCAAAATCGTCGCGTTTCGCCACCAATGGCTGGAAAATATGTCGTTTTGCAGGAAACGGGTGGAACGAAATGGCCAAGTTGTCCACTTTGCTGGAGATTAGTTCGAAATGGAGGTCATCATGGCTGACGCAATCAGCAGCACATCGACCATTCGATGGGATACGATAGAAGCGGAACTGGATAATTTTGGCTGCGCCATTTTGAAAGGCATTTTGTCGAAGGCACAATGCGAAGGAATAGCCGGAGGCTATCCGGACGATAACCAATTTCGCAAACGCATTGTCATGGCGCGGCATGGGTTTGGTCGGGGTGAGTACAAGTATTTCAGCTATCCTTTGCCCGATGTTATCGGCGATCTGCGCCAATCGCTCTATCCTCCCTTGGCCGGCATCGCCAATCGCTGGAACGAACTCATGGGCATCGATGTCCGTTATCCGGACAAGCATCAGGCATTCATCGAGCGATGCCATGCTGCCGGGCAGAATCGTCCGACGCCCTTGCTGCTGGAATATGGCGAGGGGGATTACAATTGCCTGCATCAGGATATCTACGGCGAGCACGTGTTTCCGCTGCAGGTAGCTTTTCTATTGTCGAAACCCGGGGAAGATTTCACTGGTGGTGAGTTCGTCCTGACGGAACAGCGGCCGCGTATGCAGTCGCGTGCGGAGATCGTGCCGCTAAGGCAGGGTGACGCGGTGATCTTTCCGGTCAGCCAGCGTCCGGTGAAGGGCACACGCGGCTACTATCGCGTGAATATGCGCCATGGCGTCAGCCGCCTGCGCAGCGGAAAACGCCATACGCTCGGCATCATCTTCCACGATTCTCAATAGTTGCAACGCGATTCGGGTCAGGACGGCCTGCAAATGGCGCTTTTCTGCGCTCCGGTGCTCATGAACCAAAAGTTCACTCCGCTCCGGTTCTCGAAAATCACCATTTTCGTCGCGCCCTGATCCGAATCTCAGCTCACCTTTGTCTCCCCCAGTTGCGCCGATACGTGAAGAACAGCATTGTAGCCTCAAATTTCAAATGGGGCCTCAATGGACTATCTGATTTTCTGGGAATGGCTGAGCTTCGCTGCGCGGTGGCTGCATGTGATCACGGCAATCGCCTGGATCGGCTCATCTTTCTATTTCATCGCTCTCGATCTTGGATTGCGGAGGCACGCAAATCTACCACAAGGTGTCAATGGCGAGGAGTGGCAGGTTCACGGGGGAGGGTTCTACCATATTCAGAAATACATGATTGCGCCGCCTCATATGCCGGAACACCTCATCTGGTTCAAATGGGAATCCTATTTCACCTGGTTGTCCGGATTCATGCTGCTCTGCATCGTCTACTACGGCAGTGCCGATCTATTTCTGATTGACCGCAATGTCCTCGATGTTTCGACGCCTGTGGCTATCCTGATCTCGCTCGCGTCGATTTCAATCGGCTGGTTGATCTACGACCTTCTCTGCAAGTCCCCGCTCGAGTCCAATGATACCCTGCTGATGCTCATTCTCTATGGCGTGATCGTATTCATGGCATGGGGCTACACGCATCTGTTTACTGGACGTGCCGCACTCTTGCACCTTGGCGCATTCACCGCGACGATCATGACCGGCAACGTGTTCTTGCTGATCATCCCAAACCAGAAAAAGGTCGTAGCCGATCTGATCGCGGGCAAGACACCCGATCCCAGGCTCGGCAAACAGGCCAAGCAGCGCTCTACGCACAACAACTATCTGACGCTTCCGGTCATCTTCCTGATGCTGTCGAACCATTATCCGCTTGCGACGTCCACCGAGTTCAACTGGATAATTGCCGCGCTGATATTCATCATTGGCGTGCTCATCCGGCATTATTTCAACTCGAGACATGCAGGAACAGGCAATCCGCATTGGACATGGCTTGCCAGTGCCATTTTGTTTATCATTATCATATGGTTGTCGACGGTTCCCAAAGTCCTGACAGGCGAGGAGAAAGTGTCCCGCGCTGCTAAACCTTTTCTTGCTGCCCAGAATTTCGAACAGGTTCGCGATACCGTAATGGGACGTTGTTCGATGTGCCATGCAGCGGAGCCATCGTGGGAGGGCATCATGCAGCCACCGAAGGGTATTCGCCTCGATACGGGTGAAATGATCGCGACCCATGCGAGCCAGATCTATATTCAGGCCGGAGCGAGCCATGCCATGCCGCCTGGCAACCTGACGCATATCACCGATGACGAGCGCGCGCTGATCGTCGCGTGGTACCGCGGTGCGACGGCCGGAAAAGCAACGCCATGACAGAATTGTTGCTGCGTGGCCGTATTCTGACATTTCATGACGAGCCGTCGAACGGTGAGGCAAGCGCCGAAACATTCACCTATCTTGAGGACGGCGGGCTTCTCATTCGCGACGGCAAGATCGTTGCATTGGATGAATTTGCAATGTTGCGGGCGGGAGACGGCCGCGACGTCGAAGTCATCGACCATCATCCGTATCTGATCATGCCGGGTTTCATCGACTGTCACATCCATTATCCGCAGATGCAGGTGGTCGGTTCCTATGCCGGTGCCTTAATGGAATGGCTCGACAAATATACATTCGTCGAAGAGCAGAAATTCTCCAATCAAGGCCATCCGGAAAAGATCGGCTCTGCGTTTTTTGATGAGTTGATCCGCCACGGTACGACAACTGCAGCAGTATATTGCTCGGTGCACAAAGCCTCGGTGCATTCATTCTTTACGGAGGCGCACCGGCGCAACATGCGCATGATTGCCGGCAAGGTGATGATGGACCGCAACGCACCTTTGGGCCTGCTTGATACGCCACAATCCGGATATGACGATAGCAAGGCGCTCATCGCGGACTGGCATGGCAAGGGGCGTCAGCTCTATGCAATCACGCCGCGTTTTGCCCCGACCTCCTCACCAGAGCAGCTGGAGATGAGCGGCACGCTGGTGCGCGAGTTTCCAGATATGCATGTGCAGACGCATCTTTGCGAGAACACTGCAGAGATTGCCTTTGTTGCCGAACTGTTCCCGTGGAGCAGGGATTACACGAATGTTTACGAGCACTACGGACTGCTGGGGCCAAAGACGCTGCTTGGCCATTGCATCCATTTGAGCGATGCCGAAGTGAGTACGATTGCCAACAGCGGATCGATTGCCGTTTTCTGCCCGACGTCAAATTTGTTCATAGGCAGCGGATTGTTTGATCTGGCGCGCATTCTGGCGTCAAACATTCGCAACGCTATCGCGACGGATATTGGCGGCGGCACATCCTACTCCATGCTGCGAACGCTGGATGAGGGCTATAAAATTCTCAATATCCAGGGCCAGCGTTATCATCCATTGCGCTCCTTTTACCAGGCAACCTTAGGCAACGCGCGGGCTCTTGCGCTGGAGGGTATTATCGGCTCGTTTGTGCAGGGTGCCGAAGCTGACTGCATCGTTCTAAATGCACGCGCCACGCCCGCAATGCGCGTTCGTATGGAAACGGTCGAAACACTGGTGGAAGAACTCATGCTGATGCAGACCATGGGGGATGATCGAACAATCGCCGAGGTTTACATCGCCGGTGTCGCAGCCAAGAGCTACGCTGCCAAACTAACGGAGCAAGGAACCAAAGAACGCATTCGGCCGTTCGGCTCGATCAATGCCTCGTCTCCGGGACCCTTCATGACAACACAGCATCGGAATTTGCGAACCGGCCAGCCCATCTGGCTTGGCCGACGGGCCGCAGGAGTTGAGTTCAACCTGCTACTTGAAGATATGACAATCGATATCGCGATTGTTGGCGCCGGCATCAGTGGTGCTCTCATGGCCGACAGCTTGAGTGAAGCCGGGTATTCGGTTGCCATTTTTGACAGACGAAAGCCCGTAACCGGTTCAACGCCCGCAAGCACGGCACTGCTGCAATTCGAGATTGACACGCCTTTGCATCACCTCGCGCAGCAGATCGGTCGCAATGATGCTGAGCGTGCTTGGCGGCGATCAAAACTTGCGGTCGATGCGCTACGCGAAAGGACCGGTGAGCTTGGAATAAACTGCGAGATGCGGGACAGGGATTCGCTTTACCTTGCAGGCGATCTTCTCGACGAGAAGGGCTTGCAGAAAGAGCTGTTGGCTCGTCGCCGAGCAGGCTTTGAAACAAAATTTTTGGACCGTGACGAACTAAAAGCCAGGTTTCATATTGATCGGCCGGCGGCATTGATGAGTTTTGATAATATTGAAGCCAACCCACGCAAACTGGCACTTGGTTATCTGAACGTTGCGATCTCGCGTGGCGCCAAGATCTTCGCGCCGGTCGAAGTTGTGTCGGTCGAACCACGATCGCGCGACGTAGTCGCGGCGACAAAGGAGGGGCGGAAAATACGCTGCAAATATCTGGTTTCCACAACGGGCTATGAAATACCCGAGCAGGTGCCGCAGAAAGGACATCAGATCATTTCCACCTGGGCGCTGGCGACTCCGCCTCAGAAGCAAAAGCTATGGCCCGAACAATGCCTGATTTGGGAAGCCTCGGACCCTTATCTCTATATGCGCACGACTCAAGACGGGCGGATCATCGTCGGTGGCGAGGATGAGGAATTCGAGGATGAGGAAAAGCGCGACGCGAAATTGCCAGCGAAGACCAAGGCTATCCTGGCAAAGCTCAAGCAGTTGTTTCCGCAGGTTACCGCCGAAGCAGACTACGCCTGGACTGGAAGCTTTGGCTCGAGCACAACGGGTTTGCCAACGATCGGCGCCATCCCAAAAATGGATCGATGCTTTGCCGTCCTCGGATATGGCGGGAATGGCATCACGTTCTCCATGGTCGCGGCGCAACTTGTTCGCGGGCTAATAACCCGGACGGGCGATCCGGACGAAGATCTGTTCGCTTTCAAATAATTCTATTCCACGCGGTAGCCGACTTCCTCCGCCGCATGTCCCAACGTCTGCCAGAACGAGCGGGCAAAGGTGCGGAACACGTAAAGATCGAAGGTCTCGTCATCGATCCGCTGTATGTTGGCATGAATGTCGTGATGCAGCGTGGCGCGTCCGTAGGCGATGGGGAAGGCATGCTCGGAAAAGTCGATGGCAAAGAGTTTCGACAATATCCATTCCGCAGTGCGGTCCGCTTACCCGAATGACAGTGCGGCCATGGGTAAGGTCAACCATCGTGCCGAGTTCCGGAGAGATAGCGGAGCGCAACCGGGATTCAAGATCAGGTGTTGCGCTAACGACGAAATAACGACCGGGCGCAAAGCCAAAGACAGATTTCTCGCCTGCGACGCGGCCGAGCCCCGGCTTATTCTGAAGAACAAGACCCGTGGCACTGCCGATTGCGGTCAGCACAGTCGGTATCGTATCTGGCCATGCAGTAACCTGAATGATCGAGAGGTTTTTTCGCTCGCGCAGTGTGACACCAACACCGGCAGCGGAATTGCCGTGATCGCCTGGAGTGAAGGTTCTGCCGAGTGGAGATTGAGATTCAGCCATGCATCCGGCTTCCTTCTGGATCGAACATGTGGTGACTGACGATCTCTACTGCGCAATGTTTGTCGCGGAGCAGGTCCGTTGCAAAGGCGCGATTGCCAATCATCGACGTCCCGTGTTTGACCAGTGCGAGCGCGATGTATTTGCCAAGGGCCGGTGAGTAACAGGCTGCTGTGACGTGACCAAAACTGTCGGCGGGTTCGCGCGGGTTAGGGTCGGTTACAATGTGGCTGCCACCGTTGATCGATTGATTGTCGAGCGAAATCAAACCCACGAGCGACAAGCGGTTTTCATCCTTGAGCCCTTCACGATTGATCATGGCGGAGCCGATATATGGCTTCTTCTTCGACAGCATCCAGTCGAGATGCAGGTCATGCGCTGTGGTTCTGCCGTCAATTTCGGCACCGGTGACATGGCCTTTTTCGATACGCAGCGTCCCGAGGGCTTCAAGTCCGTACGGGACAATGTCAAAGGGCTTGCCGGCAGCGAGGAGCGCTTCCCAGACCTGCGTCCCATATCCGGCACCGCAATAAACTTCGTAGGCAAGCTCCCCCGAGAAAGACAGGCGACAGATCATGACCGGCACATCGGCGATTTTGCCGTGAACGATGCCCATGAAGGGCAGGGTATCATTGTCAACTTTTGATCCAGTCACGCAGGACTCAAGTACAGCGCGCGACTTTGGACCAGAGATGGCCGAACCCGCCCATACGTCGGTGACCGAGGTCAGGTGCACGCGCAACTCCGGCCAAATACAGTCGAGATAATATTCCAGATGCTGCATGACCGGACCGGCGTTGGCGGTCGTCGTCGTCATCAGGAACTGTGTTTCGCCAAGGCGCCAGGTTGTGCCGTCGTCGAAGGCAATTCCATCTTCACGCAGCATCAGACCATAACGCGCCTTGCCTACCGGCAGGGTGGAAAACATGTTGGTGTAAACGCGGTCAAGGAGTTCCGCTGCATCGGGACCTTGTATGTCGATTTTGCCAAGGGTTGAAACATCGACGATGCCGACACTCTCGCGAACTGCCCGCGCCTCGCGTATATACGCCTGTTCAATTGTTTCGCCGTGGCTGGAATAAATCATCGGGCGATGCCAGAGGCCGGCTTCATAGGTTTTCGCACCGTTTGCCAGATGCCAATCATGCATGGGCGTCAGTCGATGCGGACGCAAGTCTCCATATCTTTCGCCAGCCAAAGTACCTAGCGAAACTGGTGTGAATGGCGGACGGAACCGTGTCGTACCCGCTTCGGGAATCGAGATACCGCGCACGTCTGCCATGATGGCAAGACCAGGAACATTGGAGGTCTTGCCCTGATCGGTCGCCATCCCCAAGCGTGGTGTAGCGCTTCAGATGCTCGACCGAGTGAAAACCTTCGCGGTAGGCGAGGCGAATATCGTCCGCCGTGACGTCATGCTGAAAATCGACGAAAGCTTTCTGGGATTTAACCGCGGGTTCGATTTCAAACACGGGTGCAGGAGACAAATCCAGCATTGGCGCTTCGACCGGCGGGAGAATGAGCCTGCTCTTGGCTGAACCCTTGGTTGCCGCGTCGGACATGACGCTGATTGTATCCATGTAACCGGCTGCGGAACCAGTCATCACCCAGTTCTGGTTTGGCTCCGGCGGCAGGAAAGCCTGAAGATCCTCGTCCCATTCAGGCTTGCCGCCTGCCTGACTTGCAAGGTGGATGGCGGGCGACCAGCCACCCGAAACACCAAGACAATCGGTCTTGATTTCGCGAGGCGCGCCTGAAACGCGGCCAGTCTCGGCGTTGAAATGCTGTACCGAGATCGAACTCAGCGTCTTGCCAGCATGGGTCGCTGTAACTGCATGACCGAGCAACAGCTCGGCGCCGGCTACACTCGCGATATCCCTGCATGTGCCGGATACGTCAGAGCGAACATCGATTATGGCGATCACGTTGACGCCGGCAATCGAGAGCGTTCTTACCGCATCATAAGCGCTGTCATTATTGGTAAAGAGGGTGACATTATTTCCAGCCGCAACGCTATATTCGACCGCATAGCGGCGCACGGCATCGGCGAGCATAACGCCTGGACAGTCATTGCCGGGAAAAACGATCGGCCGCTCGAATGCACCAGTCGCTAGAATCACCTTGCCGGCGCGAATTACCCAATGACGCTGGCGTGGCATCCCCTTGGTCCGGTTCGGCTTGTAGTCAGAAACATGTTCGACGGCTGTGAGAACATTGCCGTCGTAGTAGCCCCAGACAGACGTCCGGGTCAGGAACCGAACATTCGGCAGATTCGCCAAAGCATCAGCCTTTTCGCGAGCCCAAACGGCGGGGTTGCGTCCATCGATCATTTCACCGGAGCCAAGCAGCGAACCGCCAGGTAGCGGGCGCTCCTCAGCGATGATCACCCGCGCGCCCGTTGCGGTGGCCGCTTCCGCGGCAATCAGGCCGGCAGGACCACTGCCGACGACAAGGACGTCGCAAAAGGCGTTCATGCGCTCATAGCGGTCTGGGTCGGGGGCCGTGCCTGCTTGGCCAAGTCCGGCCGCGCGGCGGATGAACTTCTCGCAGAACATCCAGAAGCGTGTGCCTTTCAGCGGGCCGATCGCCGGTCCCATAAAAGTCTTGTAATAAAATCCTGCCGAGAACAGGGGGCCGGCCAATTGGTTGATGGCCATGAAGTCATGTTCCAACGACGGAAAGCGGTTCTGACTTTGGGTGACCAGGCCGTCAAAAATCTCAAGTTCCGTAGCCCGGACGTTCGGCTCGCGTACATCGCCAGAAAGAACGGTGACGAGGGCGTTCGGCTCATCACTACCGGCGGCGAACACACCGCGCGGGCGATGATATTTGAACGAGCGTCCGAAAAGCGTAATGCCATTGCCAAGGAGCGCAGAAGCGAGCGTGTCTCCGGGATGTCCACTATAGGCCCTTCCGTCGAACGTGAATCGGATGGATTTGGAGCGGTCGATACGTCCACCCTTCGACAACCGTGAACTCGTCATGAACGGTCACCACTCACGGTGTCGCGCGCAAATACGACGGACGAAATCGTATGTGTTGCCATATCGCGCGTGACAAGGAGATGCTGGCGGCAACCTCCCGTATGAAGCCAGAACTCTCGATGGGGACCGCTGGGGTTGGTGCGATCAAAGACGTAGGAATTCCACGCGGCCTGATCGATGGATGCCAGATCTGGTCGTTTACGCGTTGCATCGCCTTGATAGGTGAACTCGATGACATCCCGAGGTCCGCAATAGGGGCATTTGATTATCATGATCTCATTTGTCTCGATGGCGAAACGAGTGACTTGCGAGTAGTTTGTCTCAAGGACCAATCAACAGAATGTGTCGCGACTGGTCAAGGTTGACGACGGGAATATAGACGTTGGCATGCACATTAAAAAAAATACTTCACGCCCGGATTATATTCTTCATTATAGTAGACTACCGCCAAACTATCATCCGCATCGTAACCATAACGTCAAGCAATGTCGTTCCGCCGACTGGTTTAGACGGGTGAGTTGTTACATCCAAATCGCCTGGATCATTGGGCATATCCACAATCGAAAACGGTTCAATGATGGTTACGGGGTCGCCCAACTTGAAAAACCCCGGCCGTTCAGTTGCCGTTCAACTTGATCCCGTTATAACTGTTATCAAAGAGCCCGTTGGGGTTCCGTAACAGAGGCGGTGGAAGCACCGTAGAGATATGAACAAGTTTGTTGTTGCCGTTCTTTTGTCTGCCGTTTCAGCGGGATCAGCATTTGCCGCCAGCGTCAAGAACGATGAGGCCAGCGCCCAGACTATCGTTGTTACTGAGGGCTCGAGCAAAACCGAATTGCAGGTCGGCGCCGGCGAAACTGTCGAGTTCTGCAATGGCGGTTGCTTCGTTACCTTTCCGAATGGTGACCGCGAAGCCTTGAAAGGCAGCGAGACCGTTGAAATCAAGGGCGGTAAGGTTTCGATCAAGTAAGCTCAGCGATTTGTAGCATTACACACGAAGTTTACGAACCGGCTGGAATCAATTTTCGGCCGGTTTTTTTAATGCTTCATTCACTGTTGATACTACTTTTCAGATTATCTTTCGCACGGCCAAATCAACTTCACTTTTCATTTTTACTTTCCCGATAAGTCATCGACTGATAGGCAATATTCTTGCCGGCTTGAATAGGCGCATGATTTCAGGGATATGTTGTGGTGGATGCTCGTTCTGACAACAAGACTGTTGACCTCGTAGTAGATCTCGACGGCACGCTTATAGCCACTGATCTTCTATGGGAAAGTACGTTTCAACTGCTCAAACAGAACATGCTGTATCTCTTTCTTCTGCCGCTTTGGGCTTTAAAGGGAAAGGGTCATCTCAAACATCAGATATCGCTTCGTGTCGCGATTGACCCCGCAATACTCCCTTACCGGGGGGAGTTCGTCGCTTACCTGCGCGAGGAGCACCGCAAGGGTCGAAGGCTGGTGCTTGCGACTGGCGCGGCGCGCAAGTTTGCCGAGAGTATTGCCGCATATCTGGGTTTTTTCGATGCTGTCTATGCGACAGATGAAACGCGCAACCTGACGTCCATTCACAAGACCAAATTTCTGCTGGAGACTTTCGGTGACGTCAAGTTTGCCTACGCGGGAAACAGCCGAGCGGACGTTCCGGTGTTCGATGCGGCAAGCGAAGCGGTCGTTGTTGCACCCGATCGTGCCGCAGCGAAATGGCAACGTACACATTCCGCGAAATTGTTTGAAACGCCGAAGACCGATTGGAAAACCTTCGCCAGGATGTTGCGCGTGCATCAATGGATGAAGAACACGCTGATTTTTGTTCCGCCGATACTCGATCACGAGATCATGAACTGGCAGATTCTCATCAACTCGATCATTGCATTCTTTGCTTTCTCATTCGCTGCTTCGGCAATCTATATCGTCAATGACCTGTTTGATCTTCCGTTGGACCGCCAGCACGCGCGAAAGAGGAATAGAGCTTTTGCTAGCGGCCTATTCTCTATTTCCTTCGGTCTGAAAGTTGCTGTCGCGCTGCTTGTCCTTGCCGGTCTGCTTGCCACGCAGTTGCCTTGGGTGTTTAGCGCCGTGTTGCTGGTCTATCTCATTTCAACGACGGCTTATTCGCTATCGCTGAAGCGTATGTTGCTGATCGATGTCTTGACGCTGGCAGGCCTCTATACGCTCCGAATTCTTGCCGGCTCAGCGGCCAGCCAGATCGAGGGTTCATTTTGGCTGCTGGCGTTTTCGTCGTTCTTCTTTCTTTCACTCGCGCTCGTCAAACGTTATGTCGAACTGCAAAACACGGCACTTGTCGAAAAGAACCGCATTGCGGGCAGGGGATACCGACAGGCCGATCGAGAAGTTGTGGCGCAATGTGGCGTCTCGTCAGCCTTTGCCGCTGCACTCGTCCTGGCTCTCTACGTAAATAGCGATGCTGTTGTTAGTCTCTACTCATATCCTTGGTTGATTTGGCCGCTTTGTCCGATCGTCCTCTATCTCAACATCCGCATCTGGATTCTGGCGCATCGCGGTGAGATGCACGACGACCCTGTCGTGTTCATCATTTCTGATTGGCGCAGTCAGATCGTTATAGCCATTGGCGCGGCGTTGCTGCTCTATGGTGGCATGCGCTCATGATGGCTGGCTATGACAGTTTCGGGCTTATCGACAGGCGCCCCCGTGTTGCGATCTCGCTCGATGCTGCGCGACGGATTTTCGAAAGTGGTGCTCCGGATCGGAATGGGTTTCTGCCGTTTGGCAATGGCAAATCCTATGGCGACAGCTGTCACAATGATCGTGGTACGCTGGTCGATATGCGGGAGAGCGACCAGCTTATCTCATTCGACCCGCAAACGGGTCTGCTCGCCGCCGAAGCTGGCCTGATGCTGTCGGATATCATTGCGCTCGCCGCGCCGCACGGGTATTTCCTGCCGGTGACACCAGGTACGCGTTTTGTTACTTTGGGCGGCGCGATCGCGAACGATGTGCATGGCAAAAACCACCATCGCCGAGGCACGTTCGGTTGCCATGTCGAACGCTTCGACCTGTTGAAGTCCGATGGAACGGTCGTCACCTGTTCTGCATCGATGAATTCCAAGTTATTTGCCGCGACAATCGGAGGGCTTGGACTAACAGGCATTATCCTTTCTGCCAGCATCAGATTGATGAAAGTGAATTCGCTTGATGTGGTGGAGTGTGTAAAGCCGTTTGCAAGCCTTGCCGAATATTTCGAAATGGCGCCGCATGCCGACAATGACAATGAATATGCCGTTGCCTGGGTCGATCAATTGAGTTCAGGGAGACGTGCAGGACGCGGCGTTCTTCTCACAGGAAATCATGCAGATAATGGAAATTTTGAGGCCGGACCGGAGGAATCCAGGCTGAGCGTGCCTTTCGAGCTTCCCATATCGGCACTGAATTATCCGAGCCTCAAACTGTTCAACGCGGCCTGCTTTCATTTCAAAGGCCGTAATCGAGAACCTCATCTCAGCACCTATCAGACCTTCTTCTATCCACTCGACAGTGTTTCGAACTGGAATCGGCTTTATGGAAAGACCGGGCTGTATCAGCATCAAAGCGTCATTCCGGAAGATGCCGCCTCCGTTGTAATTCCGCAGATGCTGGCCGCCACACGCGAGGCGGGACAAAGCTCATTTCTGACCGTGCTCAAACGCTTCGGAAACGTCGCTTCACCCGGGATCATGTCGTTTCCCCGAGCGGGCTACACGTTGACGGTTGATTTTCCCAATCGCGGAGCGCGCACGTTGGCGCTGCTGGAGCGCCTCGACAGCATGACGATCGATGCGGACGGGCGGGTCAATCCCTACAAAGACCAACGCATGAGCTCCGCAGTATTCAAAGCCGGATTTCCGGGATGGCAAGATCTGGAGAAGGAGCGGGACCCTGCATTCAACTCCAATTTTTGGACGCGAACTGCACTGGCGGGTGGAACTGCTTGATGCATCAAATTTTAGCAATGTACTTGGGGTCTTTTCAACGCAGCTTTGCTATGCACTCGACGAACCAGGGGGCCGTTCTGACATGACAAAATACATTCCGTTTATCCTGTTCACCGTCATGACCAATGCGGCTGCGCAAGTCATGCTGAAATACGGCATGATAACGCTGGGGCCGATCAGCTTCAGCGCTGATACGATCATCCAGAGAATATTCCAGATCATGTTCAACCCTTGGGTTTTTGCCGGATTGACCATGTTTGTGATCTCCATGGCCTCACATCTTTACGTGCTTTCCAAGGTCGATCTATCCTTCGCATACCCGTTCCTCAGCCTGGCTTATGTGGCCGTCGCACTGTTCGCCTGGGCGGTGTTCAAGGAAGAACTCGGAACGTTCAAGATTGCCGGCATCGCCTTCATCATGATCGGAACCATTCTGATCGCCCAGAGCGGACGTCACGAAACTCCGGGCGAGCAAACGCCGCCAGCTTCCACAACATCCTCGTAAGTGAGTTGAATAAATGAGACACATTATTTTTGGTGGTGACGGTTTCGTCGGGCGGCATCTGGCGCCGAAGCTGGTTGCCGGGGGAGAGGAAGTCGTTGTTGCGGATATCGTCAAGAGCGATCTGACCCATTATGGCGATGTGACATTCGTCAAATGCGACGTGACCGATCCGAAGTCCATCGCAGCAGTCGGTATCAAGGCCGAGGACATGGTCTACAACCTGTCAGCGAAGATGCTTTCGCCGTTGCAGGTGCGGGCGAAGCGGCATGATTTCTTCTTTCCGGTCAATTACTTCGGTACCGAGAACATCATCAAGGCGATGGACAAGGCGGGTGCCAGCAAGCTTGTGCACTATACGACCGACATGATCTATGGCCACACCTATGTCTGGCCCCAGACCGAAGACCATCCCGCGGCACCGCTTGGTGAATATGGAATGTCGAAATTGAAAACCGAGGAACTGGCCGCCGAATGGCGCATGCGCGGAATGAATATCTCCCTGTTTCGCCCACGCCTGATCATTGGGCCGGGCCGTCTTGGTATCCTCGAAAAGTTGTTCAAATTGGTCGATTACAACCTGCCGGTACCGATGATTGGCTCCGGCAAGAACCCTTATCAGTTCATTTCGGTCTTCGATTGTGCCGAAGCGGCACGTGCGGCATGGAAGGCTGGCGTGCCAAATGAGGCATATAATCTCGGCTCGCTGAACCCGCCGCCTGTTCGCAAACTGCTCGGCGACCTGGTGAAATTCGCAGGATCGAAATCGATCCTGCTGCCGACACCTGCCTGGGCGGTAAAACGCACACTCGACTTCTTCGACTGGATGAACAAGCCGATCATGGATCCGGAACAATATTTGATCGCGGACGAAATGTGCGTACTCGATGTGTCGAAAGCGGAGCGTCAACTGGGCTGGATACCGCAATATCGCGATGAGGATATGCTGATTGCAGCATATAAGGAGTATCGCAATATCAAAGACGGCAAAGCCGTGCAGCAACCATCGTCGATAGCGGCGGAATAACGGGGAATGGCGATGAACCAGGTTACAGCGGCATCACAGCACGAGGCGGTCAAGGGACTTATAGGAAAGCCGGATCTGCTCACGGTCGAAGAGGCCAAGGCCATGACGCTGCCGCGCATGACCGAGCTTTTCACCAGGCATCTCAATCCCGGTCAGCTGCATTTCATGAAGCTTCTCGGTTTTCACAAGGTGAAAATCGACCGCGCGGAAGGCATGTATTATTATGATCAAAACGGCCGCGCCATTCTCGATTTCTTTGGCGGCTTCGGCTCTCTTGCTTTCGGCCATAATCACCCGCGGATTGTTGGGGCGCGCAAGAAATTCCAGGATGAACAGCGTCAGGAAATAGCCATTGCCTTCATGTCGCAATATGCGACCGCCTTGGCGCACAACCTTGCCGCTTGCTCACCCGGCGATCTCGACATGGTGTTCCTTGGATCGTCCGGATCGGAGGCGATGGAGGCGGCGATAAAGGTTGCCGAGCGTGCCGCCGGCCCCAAAAAACCCAAGATCGTATATGCCGAGAATTCATTTCACGGCAAAACCAAGGGCGTTCTCTCGATTACCGACGGAGGGCTTTATCGCGGTGAGTTCAAGCTGGTGGAGAATACGGTTCGTGTTCCATTTGGCGATATCGATGCCGTCGAGAATGCTTTCCGGTCTGATCCTGAAATCGGCGTCATTGTACTGGAAACCATACAGGGCGGTGGTGGTATCATTCAGGCGCCGAAGGAGTACTGGCAAAAACTGCGCGCGCTATGCGATCAGTATGGCGTGCTTTGGGTTGCCGATGAGGTCCAGTGTGGCTTTGGGCGCTCCGGCCGGTTTTATGCTTTCGAACATGCGGGCGTTGTGCCCGATGTGACCGCCTTGGCCAAATCATTGGGAGGCGGCAAGGCGGCTGTCGGCGCGATGATCGCGAGGCGCGAGGTTTATATGAAAGCCTATGGCACGCCCAAGACAGCAATGATCCATGCCATGGCCACATTTGGCGGGATTGGCGAAGCCTGCGTCACTTCAATCGAAGCGATGAACATTCTCTACGACGAACATCTGATCGACAACGCTGCAGCGACGGGCGACTATCTGTTGCAAAAGCTCGAAGAGCTCAAAGTCAAATATCCGACGATGATCAAGGACGTACGTGGCAAGGGCCTGATGGTCGGTCTCGAATTCCACGATTTCTCCAAGACGGTTCCAATGGTGTTGCGCCCTGTGCTTGCTGTACTGGATGACAAACTGAAGGGATCGCTCCCGGGTTTTATCGGTAGCCACCTCCTGCGCGATCATGGGGTGCTAGTCGCATTCACCGAGTACAATCGAAATGTCATCCGCCTGGAGCCACCACTGATTTGCGGCCGGGAACACGTGGACGCATTCATCAAAGCGCTCGATGAAGTGCTGTCACGCGGTATCGTTCGAATCGTAAAAGACTTCGTCAAAGCGCAGGTAAAGTAAAATCAGAATTCCAGGAGAGCCGGACTTTGGTCCGGCTTTCTGCTGTCAGGATTGGCCGGAAAGCTTGATATCTGGCCTCAGCAGCAGGTCCCAACAATCGTCAAGCTTCACGACGATCCGGTCGGCCAAGGCTTTTTCATAGATACGCTGCAGCGAAAGCCGCGCGCTGGTCGTCGGGCAGGATGGGCGCAAAACGCCATCCGTCTGACGCAGAGAAGTTTCTTCCGCTTCTGTAAGATCACCGACAGTGCGGAATGGGTCGGCACCAATCTGAACATTTCGGGTTGCGTCGCGATCGAGTATCCATGGAAACGGATTGACGAAATCCAGTGTCGTCAAACTGTTCAGATGGACGCCGTTCTGGCTTTCGAACTGCTTGAGCGCTTTGACAGTGCGATCGGCGGAGACCACCCAGAACATCTGGTAGTCGAGTTCCGAATAGAGCTGCCAGCTCGGCAGTTGTCCCGCCTCCGCCAGCTGGCGGTAGGCCCCGGCATTTGTGGCGTAGTGGGATTCCAGCAGGTACACCCGTTCCATGATATCCTTGCGAGTGGAAACGAGGCCCATCGTTTTTACATCGGTCACTGGCGCTGTCACGTAGGTCGGGGCAACGGCGACAAAGCGTAGAGTGCCCTGCATAACCTTGGTAATCGTTGGGATCGCGGTAAATGCAATGAGACAATAGACAATCAGCCGGCGTCTTTCGGGCAATTTCGATGTTTTGAGCAGCACCGCGAGAAGAACTGGCCAGAGAAAGATGAATTCCTGGCTGCCGGTATTCTGTGTCTCAAGGAAATATGCCAGCGACCAGCGTGATGCCGATCCACAGCCAATCGCGATCCAGTAGCGCAGCGATATTTGCTGTTGTCGGTTTTTTGCGAAGATTGTGCCAATGGTCCGTAAGGGGGCTCCAGTCCAGCCAGAACAGGAAAAGTATCAGACCTGCCGCCGCAAGGATGACGTCGAGCTTGATTGAAAAAACAGTCAGAAAGCGAGGCAGAAGCAGGCCCTCGTTCATCCTGACCAGAGCTACGATGCTCTCTACATAGGCAGACACCATTCCATGATTGAACTCGAGTACCAGAAGCGCCACGGCAAAGATGCAAAACGCCAGCAATACATGGCGCCATAGGAGACGGCCTGAGAGGATCGCATAGAGACCGATCAGTCCGCCTGCCAAAAACCCCGTTATCTTGGTAAAGAACAGCGCAAGCATCGTCAGCGCGGCGATGAGGGCGAGCTTTCGGCCATTCGGCAAGAAGATCAGTGCGCTGACAAGAACATAGAGCAGCAGGGAGGTGTGGCGATTGTAAATGCCGAAACCGTTGACGCCGGGATAGGAATGAAAGCTCTGTGTGTTGGTCGGGCACAGCGCAAAAACAAGAAATGGAACAAGGATCGCAAAGGCGATCTTTCGGCTCTCCTTGTCGATTTCAGCAAGAATGATCGCCATCAAAGGTGCGGCAGAAATCAGCACGGACCATTGTGCAATCAACGTAGGCTGCCCGCCAGGGAAAAGTTTCTGAAGCCAGTAGAATTGATAGTATTCAAGGGCGCCGACGGGTGCGAGAAAATCCACAGCCGGCACCTGGCCAAGTTTTATGCGCTGGGCTGCATCGAGATAGATGTAGGTATCCCAATACATCGGGCCGATTGGGATGACCAAGGGCAGCGACAAGAGAACAACAAGGAACACCAGAACAAGCGCGAGCAACACCAATGGTGAGAACATTTGTGCTGAAGTTCTGGTGGAGCTTCTGGAAATATCCGGCATTCGACTTCGACTCAGGTTCCGGGGCGCGTGACCACTATCCTTAGAGCTTTAATCCTCCACATTGCGTTAAACGCCTCCCGAAATTTGTCGAATGCTCCTATAAAATACGGCCTGTTTACCAGGCGTCGCGGCGTGTTTTCGCCATGTCGCAAACAGGCCTTAGCGATGGACATACGAAACGCCATAGTGCAAAAAATTGTTGGAGCCGTTACGGCCATCGATCGATACCAAAGGACAGAGTGAAATGAAGACTGAGGCGCGTGTTGTCGTTATCGGCGGTGGTGTGGTGGGTGTGTCGACACTCTATCATCTGGCCAAGAAGGGCTGGAGCGATGTTGTCCTGATTGAGCGCAAGGAACTGACATCCGGTTCGACCTGGCACGCTGCCGGGCTCTTGCCGTTGTTCAATATGAGCTATTCTGTTGGCCAAATTCACAAATATTCGGTCAAGTTCTATCAGGAACTGCAAGAGGAGACCGGCATGAATGTCGGCTTCACCAATTGCAGCAATATTCGCCTTGCTCGCACGCAGGATCGCTGGGACGAATACATGTATTATGCGGGCGTGGCCGAAACGATCGGCGTTCCGGTCAAGCTCCTGACGCCAGAGCAGGTCAAGGAGATCTGGCCGCTTGCCGAGATGGACGGCATTATTGGCGCTATCCAGCATCCGGAAGACGGTTATATCCAGCCGGCGGATCTGACTCAGGCGCTTGCCAAGGGTGCGCGCGATCGTGGTGCAACAATCTACCGCTATACGACCGTGCTCGGCATCGAACAATTGCCGTCCGGCCAATGGCTGGTAAAGACCGATAAGGGTGACATCACCGCGGAACATGTGGTGTCCGCTACAGGTAACTTCGCCCGCAAGACCGGAAAGATGGTCGGCCTCGATGTGCCGGTTATTCCTGTCGAACATCAGTATATCGTGACCGAGCCGCACCCGGCAATTCTTGAGCGGAAGGCAAAAGGTTTGCCCGAAATGGGTGTTTTGCGCGAAAGTGACAGTTCCTGGTATATGCGCGAGGAAAATGGCGGCTTGCTGCTTGGGCCATACGAGCGAGGTGCACCCGTCTGTTACGTCGACGGCCCTTCGGATGCCAGCGAATATGAACTGTTCCAGGAAGATCTTGACCGCCTCGAACCGCATATCGAAACCGCGATCGCGCGGGTCCCGGCATTTGGTGAAGTCGGTATCAAGAAGGTTTATAATGGCGCCATCGCCTATACCCCCGATGGCTCACCCATCATTGGACCTGCGCCACGCCTTAAAAACTTTTGGTTGAATGAAGGACACTCCTTTGGTGTCACCGCTGCCGGCGGTGCCGGTTGGCAGCTGGCCGAATGGATCGTCGAAGGAGAACCGTCTATCGATATGATGGGTGTCGATCCACGCCGTTTCGGTCCTTACGCGACCGAAGGGTACCTTAAAGAAAAGAATGAAGAAGCCTATGCGGAGGTCTTCTCGGTTCATTACCCAGACGAGGAGCGAGGTGCTGCCCGGCCCTTGAAGCGTTCGCCTTCCTATGATCGCCAGAAGCAACTCGGTGCCGTGTTCGGAACTGTTTATGGCTGGGAGCGCGCCAATTGGTTCGCACCGCAAGGTTACGGGCTCGACGTTGCCAAACTCGACAAGCCAGATGTTCTGATGAACCACAATCATCCGAAACCTGATGCTGACGGCAAGATCAAGGAGCTTTGGTCGTTCCGGCGTTCCAATTATTTCGAACATGTCGGTCATGAGATCAAAAATGTGACGAACAATGTCGGTCTTCTAGACATGTCGGCTTTCGCCAAGATGGAAGTGTCCGGACCAGGTGCCCGCGCTTGGCTCGAACTCGATCCTGGCTAATCGCATTCCGAAAAAGCAGGGCCGCATCGCGCTTTGCCATCTGTTGACGCCACTTGGTGGGGTTCGTTCGGAATTCACAGTCTATGAGTGGTCGCCAGGGAAATTCTATCTCGTCTCGGCGGGCGCTTACGAAAATCATGACCACGATTATCTGCACAAGCTGCTGCCGAATGATGGCTCTGTCACCTTGCGTCCTATTACGCAGATGTATGGTGTTCTCGTTCTGGCGGGACCCAAGAGCCGCCAGGTTCTGGAGAAACTAACGCGTGCCGATCTGTCCAACGAGGCGTTTCCGTGGCTTTCCGGCAAAGAGATCAGCGTCGGTACTGCAACGGCGCATGCATTGCGTGTCAATTTCGTTGGTGAGCTTGGCTGGGAACTACACCATCCAATCGAACAGCAAAACACTATTTATGATTTGTTGCTCGAAGCTGGCGCTGAGTTCGGCATCAAGCCCTTCGGTATCCGTGCAATGACAGCGATGGCAGTAGAAAAATCGTATCGCTTGATCCCGCGCGAATTGTCTATCGAATACAATGCCTTTGAAAGCGGTCTTGATCGCTTCGTTCATCCCAACAAGGGAGAGTTCGTCGGGCGTGACGCTGTGGTCAAGGCGCGTGAAAATGGCCTGAAATGGAATTTCGTGACACTCGAAGTGCTCGTTCCGGGTGTATCGGATGTCGACGCGCGCGGCAGTGAACCGATATATGTAAAGGGTGAACTTGTTGGCCGTGCCACTCATGGCGGCTATGGCTGGCGTCTCGGCAAAAGCATAGCGCTTGCAATGGTGAAGCCTGAATACTCTGCTGTCGGCACTCAGGTCGAGATCAAGATCTTGGGAAAGACACACAATGCGATCGTGATTCCGGAATCGCCCTTCGATACCGAAAATGAGCGCTTGAAGGCTTAAACCTGTCGAAAACCGATCTTGAGAATGGCGCCGACGGGCGCCATTCTTGCTTTAGCGCCTTTGTTCAACAGAATGTGATCAAGCTGGAAGTCGCTTTGCGTTTTGGCAATTTGCGTTAGACTTTAGTCCATGTCATCGCGAAGGAAGGCTCTCAGCAGTTTTCTAACACTGGCGGCGTTATTGGCCAGTTTTTCGGTGCGCGCGCAAGCAGCGGATACTGAGGTCGATGTCGAGTTGGTTTTGGCCGTCGACGCATCGCGATCCATGGAAACTTTCGAGCAGAAGATTCAACGCGATGGCTATGTCGCGGCGCTTCGGCGCAAGGAAGTCGTCGATGCCATTCGCGACGGCATTCACGGCCGCGTAGCCATTACTTATGTTGAGTGGGCGGGATCGAACGTACAACGAGTTATCGTTCCCTGGACGTTGGTTGATGGCGCCGACTCTGCGGAAAAACTTGCGGATGCGCTCGATCAGCCAATTCCCGCAACTCAAAGTCGTACATCGATCTCCGGGGCTATCGATTTTTCCAGTACCCTCTTCGACAACAATGGCTTCAAGGCCTCGCGTAGAGTTATCGATATTTCAGGCGACGGCGCGAACAACAATGGTCGCCCAGTGGCGGACGCTCGCGATCAAGCGATTGCCAAGGGCATTACGATCAACGGGTTGCCGTTGATGACGCGTGGGGATTTCTACTCCGACTGGGCCGTGAAGGACCTCGATCTCTATTACAGCAGCTGCGTCATCGGCGGACCGGGTGCTTTCATGGTCCCGGTCAATTCCTGGGATCAGTTTCCGGAGGCTGTGCGCCGGAAACTGGTGCTGGAGTTGGCGGGTGATACTCCGACCACGCAGAAAGCAGATTGGCTGCCGTCACATACGTTGCCGCTGATCCTGGCCCAGGACAAACCGCAAATCGATTGCCTTTCAGGCGAGCGAATATGGCAGAGGCGGATGCAGGATTGGGAATCGAGATGAGTTACGCTGCAATCAACTGCTTGCGATCGGCGCGTTCCTGCTGTGGCGAGCGCCCGTAGAGTTCACGGTAGCATTTGGAAAAATGCGATGCCGAGACAAATCCGCATGCAACAGCCACCTCTACGATCGGCATGGATGACTGAATCAACAGATGCCGGGCACGGTCCAAACGGATCTCCAGATAGTAGCGGGCTGGCGAGCGCCCCATTTCCTGGCGGAACAGGCGCTCGATCTGGCGGCGCGAGAGGCCTACATGGTCGGCAATCTCGATCAATGATAGTGGTTCGGACAGACGCGCTTCCATCAATTCGATTATTGTCAGAACCTTGGAGTTTTGCACGCCGAGACGCGCGCGCAACGGCAGTCGCTGACGGTCGTGTGGGCTGCGTACGCGGTCAGTCAGTGCCTGTTCACAGACACGATTGACGATATTGTCGCCGAAATCATCGCCGATGAGCTTGAGCATCATGTCCAGCGCGGCGGTACCGCCGGCGCAGGTGTAGATGTTGCCGTCAACCTCGAACAGGTCGGCGTATACATCGGCTTTCGGGAAGGCCTCAGCGAAACCTGGAAGATTCTCCCAATGGATCGCGCACCGCTTGCCAGAAAGCAAGCCAGCCGCTGCGAGAATATGCGCCCCGGTGCAGAGTCCGCCAACGGCGACGCCGCGGTTGAATTCTTCGCGAAGCCAGGCAAAGACTGATTTGTTGTGGAATTTCTCGACGTGGATACCGGCGCACACAAAGACCATGGATGGCCTTTCTTCGCCGGTCAGGTACCGCCTCTCGTCTTCCAATGATGTGTTCGCGGCGCATTCGACACCGTTCGAGGCCGTGACAGGCTTCGCATCCACAGAGGCAAGACGCCAGCGATAGGCTTCATACCCGAGCATGCGATTTGCGATGCGCAGTGGCTCGATGGCTGTCGCAAACGCGATCATCGAGAAATTCGGCACGAGAAAGAAAACGAATGAGCGCTTATTGAGACCAATGTGATCCATGGTAATTCCAGGTTCCCGTATCTGGCTTTAAGGCCATGTCGCAACTGAAGTAACAACTTCAACTTACGGGCGTGGTCTCTAGAGCTTTTTTTCAGATAGAACCATAGAATTATTCTAAATGGAAGGGCGGAAACCTGTGTCGCAAAAGCGCAGGTATCACATATGATAAAAGGGAGCAGATAGACCGTTATCTGCTCCCTCGAGTTGACTGCTTCATGATTTTATGACCGCGAATTCTTTAGCTGATTGCATTCGCTGACTTGGCGCTCATAGAGATCTGGCCAGCCGATGTCGCAACGCATGTTTTCCGGTAATCCGTCAAGCGCCATTTCCGTAGCGCGTAAGCGGCGTTCCCGGACAAAAACATCGCGGGCGGTTCTGATTCGTGCAGCCAGGTGATTCGCATGATCCGCGAAATAGGTCGCAAGCCGTTCGGCGAAACTTCTCGTGTCGCTCTGATACAGGTTATCGCAAGTGCTCATTTTCCTTCTCCTTTTTTCAGCAAGAGCATCATTTTGCATGATGTCCTTTGATGAACTTGACTATCGCCCCAAGTTGATGTTCAATCAAACGAAATTACGAAACACTATGTTTCAGAAAAATTGATGAAGGAGAATGCGCCATGTCAGCCCCGATGCATCATCCCATTCCGATCCTGGACCTAGATGTGTTGCGTACCTTTGCAATGATTGCCGAGACAGGCAGTTTTTCGAGCGCTGCAAATGCTGTGTTTCGTACCCCGTCGGCTGTTTCCATGCAGATCAAAAAACTGGAGGAGACCTTGGGCCACGTGCTGCTCGAACGGGACGCGCGCTCGGTCAAACTGACACCAAGCGGCGAAGTTCTCCTTGGCTATGCAAGGCGCATGCTGGCGCTCAATCGCGAGACAGTGGCGAAATTTATAGCGCCGACGGTTTCCGGTGTCGTGCGGCTCGGTGCGCCGGACGATGTCGGCGAGCGAGTGCTTCCGTTTGTCTTGAAGCGCTTTGCGGAATCTCACCCGGATGTAACCGTCGATGTGGTCATTGATCAAAGCAATAGTCTGCGCAAACGTCTTGATGAGCAGCGTCTTGATGTTACCTTGGTCAATGTCAACGAGACACTGGCCAAGATGGATGACATAGAAGTTCTCATGACTGAGGAGATCATCTGGGCCGGCGCCAAATGTGGGACTGCCCATGAGCGCAACCCACTGCCGCTTTCAATGTGGGAAGAGGGGTGCATCTGGCGCGCCAACGCGATCAGTGCGCTGGAAAGTGCGGGCCGTGAATATCGCGTTGCCTATATGAGTGCCCATACAATGGGGCAGCGTGCGGCGATCGTTGCGGATCTTGCCGTTGCACCTTTTTCGAAATTCCTACTGGAAGACAACATGGTACAGCTCGGCGCTGAGCACGGCCTGCCGCCACTTGGCGAATCCAGGCTCGGCATGCTTGTTGCGAAGAATGCGGGTGCGCATGTCAAAGCTGTCGCACAGCATCTACGGGTTTATTTTGAGGGATATGAGCGGACGGGCAAGCTTAGCTGCTAGAGACCTTTGCCAATCCATCCTGATGGCCATCTGATGCGATTTTCTGCGCTTCCGATGCTCACGGACCAATAAGTCCGCTGCGCTTCGGTTCTCGAAAATCACGCCAGCTGACTCATCAGGTTGAATTCTCAAAAAGTCTCTTATCTGCTAGCGCAATAGTGTTTCAACGCTCTGACGAGTTCAACGCTCGTTTGCCTCTGTGATGCGGTTTCGAAGCCGAGCCGCTTTGCTGCTTCGCTGAGCACGGGCGCGGTCGCGGCGCAAGATGAGTGGATTTCTTCAAGCGGAATGCGATCCCGCAGTGCACCGATATTGCCAATGTTGACACCGGAACCGGGCATGATCTTGATCCTGCCGGCAGTAAGTTCGAATGTCGCTTCCAGGTCGTCGATCCCGTCAAGCGCGGTCAGTGACCGTCCCGAAGTCAAGATTCTTTCAAATCCGAGCTCGATCGCCATATTGATGGCCTCGGCACGATCGGGGACGAGATCGAATGCGCGGTGCAGTGTAACACCAAGACCGCCGCATTGCCTGACGAGGCGTTCGAGTGTCGTATGGTCCAGTTGGCCATTGGTGAGGTTGGCGCCGAAAACCACACCAGCAAGCCCAGCGGTGCGCATCACATCGATCTCGCGCAGCATTGCGTCGATATCGGCTTCACCAAAAACGAAATTGCCGGGACGCGGACGGATCATGGCGTATATGGGAATAGGGGAGACAGTAGCCTGTCCGATCAGTCCCGGTGTCGGCGTCAGACCGCCGAGTTCGAGCGCTGAACAGAGTTCAATGCGGTCGGCTCCTCCGGCGATAGCCGCGGCCAGACCGCTAGGGCTGTCGACACAGACTTCAAGCAGGATGCTCATTTTGCTATTTCCATCAACCCAAGAACGCCCGCACCGATGAGACCGGGTTCAATCTTCAATTCTGCAGGAACAACCAGTGGTTTATCGTTTTCCGCAGGATACGTGCGCGAACTGCCTCATCCAGACGCTTGATCAGCTCTACAGAATTGGCGAGCCCTCCGCCAACGGGCACGACAGACGCGCCAACGATGTTGAGCGTCATCGCGAGCGGGCCACTGACGATATCGATATAGACTTCAATAGTGCGTTCAGCCGCTGCGTCGCCGGCATTCCATGCCGCTATAATCGCGGTACTTGGCAGATCAACACCATGCAGGTGAGCGTGCAGTCTTTCCATGCCACGCGCCGCGCCCACCGCATCAACGCAACCTACCTGGCCGCAGCCACAGGCATAGCGCGGAATGGCGACGGGCGGATTACCTGCAAGCGTGGCGGATACCGGGCCGTGGCCCCATTCGCCAGCAAAGCCACCAGCGCCTTCGTGAATTCTGCCGTTGATGACAATGCCACCACCGACACCCGTGCCAAGGATGACACCGAAGACGACGCGGTGACCGCGTCCAGCGCCAACCACCGCTTCGGAGAGTGCAAAGCAATCGGCGTCATTGGCGACGAGTACTGGCCTTTGCAGTTTCTCGCTAAGATCGGCGACCAATGTACGGCCATGAATGCATGGAATATTGGCGCAAGTGATCTTGCCCGTATCGGAATCAACCACACCCGCGATGGAAATCGATATCAAGCTTTTGGGGTCAGCGCCGCCGTCTGCTGCGATCTTTTCGATGGCTGACGCGAAGGTATCAAAATCGTTCAGCGGCGTCGGGATTTTCGGCAGCGGCCTTATATCTTCGGGCGAGTAGGCGATTGCGCCCTTGATGGCAGAACCGCCAATGTCAAAGCAGGCTATCATGGCAAGCTATTTCCGGAATCAATCATCGTAAGTGTGTGATAGCGGAAATCTATCGGCCAACAAAGTTATTCGCGCGAACGCCTCGCAGCCCGGTCTTCGCGAGACCGGCGACGTGGAGTTGCATCGCCCGCGATACCATCCTCGCTGACATTCTTGCGTGGGGGCAAGGTGACGGCTTGGGACAGTTTTGGAAATGGGTCGATCTTGTTCGGCATCGCCATGGCATACACGAAGTGTTCCTGGAATTTGGGCTCCAGCGCCGTTTCGATCTTCTCGATGCGTGTGACAGTGTCCTCGATCTCGCGGCGATAGTTGCGATTGAGCAAAGCCATGCGGGCACCGGTGCCGGCGGCATTGCCGACGGCCTGGACTTTATCCAGATCGCAATCGGGGATAAGGCCAAGAACCATCGCGTATTTCGGATCGATGAACGAACCAAAAGCTCCGGCAAAACGGATCTGATCGACGTGATCGATTCCCAGCTTATCCATCAGGAGCTTTACACCGGCATAAAGCGCCGCCTTGGCCAACTGAATGGCGCGCACATCGTTCTGGGTGATGGTGATGGTTGGCGAGCCTTCATGCAAAAGATAGGAAAAGGTGCGTCCATTTGCTCTGATGCGAGGGGATCTCGCGGCAAGGCTTCCGTCGACGACGCCATCCTCCGAAATGATCCCGGAAAGATACATCTCGGCAATGACCTCGATAATCGCGGAGCCGCATATTCCTGTAATACCACTGGCTTGGACTGATTCCTTAAAGCCCGGTTCATCGGACCATTGCTCAGTGCCGATCACCCGGAATTTTGGCTCCAACGTAACGGGATCAATACGAACGCGCTCTATGGCACCGGGCGCAGCGCGCTGGCCCCCTGAGATTTCAGCACCTTCGAATGCGGGGCCTGTAGGAGAGGATGCTGCGACTGTTCGTTGCCTGTTGCCAAGAACGATCTCAGCATTGGTACCCACGTCAACCAGAAGCATCATTTCGTCTTGCCGGTGCGGACCTTCGGCCAAGGTGGCTGCGGCAGCATCGGCACCAACATGTCCGGCTATGCAGGGCAGCATGTAAACGCGCGTGCCGGGGTTCATCGGCAGACCGATTTCGGAAGACCTGATATGCACCGCGCCGGAAACGGCAAGTGCAAACGGCGCCCCCCCAAGTTCCGTTGGGTCGATGCCAAGGAAGAGATGGTGCATGATTGGATTGCCGACGAAGACGGCATCCAGAATATCTTCACGGGCAACGCCGCCCTCGGCGCAAACCTTGTCGATCAACCCGTTAATCGCTTCGCGCACGGCCAAGGTCATCCCCTCGCGGCCTTCCGGGTTCATCATGACGTACGAAACGCGGCTCATCAGATCCTCACCAAAGCGGATCTGCGGATTGGATGTACCCGCCGAGGCGATGGTCCGAACCGACAGCAGCGACGACAAATGCATGGCGATGGTCGTCGAGCCGATATCGCAGGCAATGCCGTAAGCTTCATTCTTCAGGCCAGGCCAGAGTCCGATCATGGCAGGACGCGAGGTTTCCTCGTCATGATAAATGGCTGCAGTGACGCCCCATTCGCCCTTGCGCAGGATTTTCTGCACGTTGGGAAGAATGTGAGCGTCGACTTCGAGATTCCGTACGCCCCATTCCTTTTCGAGAGCAGCTTTCAGGCGGTCGAGATCACCAAGCGGCTTGTGCATGTCGGGCTCTTCCACCTCGACATAGCACATGTGGATTGCGGGGTTGCGCTCGATGATGCGGGTGTCGGCGGCCTTACGCACCACCTGAGCATTGACTTGAACGTCGTGCGGAACGTCGACCACGAGATCCCCAAGGATCGTCGCCGAGCACGACAGGCGTCTGCCTTCCTTCAGGTCGCGCTTTTCAGCGTAACGCTGTTCCTTGGCGCCGAATTCTGAAATGTGATCATTGGAAGATGTGATGCCGTGTTTGGCGAAGCGGCCTTCCTGCACCTCGACCTGGCAGCGTCCGCAAATACCGCGACCGCCACAAACGCTTTCGACATAGACACCCAGGGTGCGTGCGGCCTCCAAAATGGGTGTACCAACGGCGAAACGTCCGCGTTTACCCGATGGCATGAAGAGAACGAGCGCTTCCTTTGCCGACGCCTCTGGTGCTTTGACGGGTGCGTTCACGATCGATACTCCAAAACTTTCAGGCGAGGGGCAGTTTAGTTGCCTCCCGCCTTTCTATGCTGGTCAGTTTGCGTAACGCAAACCGTCAGCCTGCGGCGCCGCGCCGCGCCTCGCGTCCGCCACGACGACGCCCGCCGCCAGCCGAATCTGCAGGGACGGATACCGATGCAGCTGCGCCAGGGGCAGCCGGCTGGTGATCGCGATATTTCTTGATCCAGTAGGTGCAATTGGCGTCCGTACCGTTGAGAACATTCGCGGCATGAACGGCTTCCATTTCCTGCGGGACGGCAAGGATTCATGATTGCCGAGGTCATACCCGCACCAATCACCATAGGAATGAACCCGGCATTGATGCCGTGACGATGGGGGAGGCCGAAGGAAATGTTCGACAGGCCGCAAGTGGTGTTGACCTTCAATTCTTCGCGCAGGCGGCGTAGCAATGCGAAAACCTGACGACCGGCATCGCCAAGCGCGCCGATCGGCATGACCAGGGGATCGACCACGATGTCATGGGCCGGAATGCCGAAATCGGCTGCGCGCTCTACGATCTTCTTTGCAACGGCGAAACGAACGTCCGGATCCATGGAAATGCCGGTCTCGTCGTTGGAAATGGCAACGACTGGAACATTGTACTTCTTTATGAGCGGGAGAATGGCTTCGAGCTTCTCCTCTTCGCCAGTCACGGAATTGACCAATGGACGGCCCTTGGCGACTTTAAGTGCCGCCTCGATGGCGGCACTTACCGAACTGTCGATCGACAAGGGGACATCGACCAGATTCTGAACGATTTCAAGCGTCTGAACAAGAAGGCCCGGCTCCGTCGCGTTGGGATCCACCGCAGTCACACCCGCGTTGACGTCCAGCATGGTTGCGCCCGCGGCGACCTGCTCCAACGCATCCCTGATGACTGTATCGAAATTGCCCGTGATCATTTCGGCGGCCAGTTTCTTACGACCGGTCGGATTGATCCGCTCGCCGATAACGCAGAAAGGCTGATCAAATCCGATGATTATTTCTCTGGTCGCCGAAGCAACGATCGTACGGGTCATTCAAGGATCCTTAATTCGCGACTGCGTTTGTAGAATAGTGTGCGGTATCCAAATTCCATGAGCCGCGATCGACAAGCCATTCAGACGACTTCTTCAATCCACCGAAAGGGAAGATATGAATTTGCTTGATGACGGATGTCGGGTTAGCCAAAACGTGCTGCTCGATAGGGCCGACAACACCCTCCGGTGAGTGGCTTGTGGCGAGTGCTGTCAGCGACAGGGCATTCTTCTTCAGGAAGCTGATCGAATTGCCGACACCGCACATGGCTGCATATTTGATCAGTGTCGTAATCTTGGCAGGGCCAGCAACGCCGAGATGCACGGGAAGGTCGACGCCATGCTGGCGTAGCAATTCCGAATAACGGATAAAGCGGTCAGCATCGAAACCGAACTGTGTGACGATACGCAGTTTTGTACCGGTGCGCTCACCGAAATTCTTTTTCAGACGCAATGCCTCGATTGCAACGGCTTCAGAGAATTCGGGGCTGCCTTCGGGATGGCCGGCAACGCCCATTTCGGTGATACCGTATTTGTCGAAGAAACCAGTTTCCAGCACTTCCATCGTGGACGAAAATTCGCCGGCCTGACGCTCGAGACCACCGCCAATGACAAGAACATCGGTTACGCCAGCTTCTTCAGCGGCACGGCGGATGCGGGTTTCGAGGGCTGCCTTTGTTGACAGACGGCGAGAAGCGAAATGGGGTACCGGCTTATAGCCAAGCTCATGAATGCGCTTTGCAGCCGCCGTCAGCGTATCGACGCTGTCCGTACCCATATCGGTGATGTAGACGCGGGTGCCTGTGGGGAACAGCCCCGGCAAATCCTGGGATTCGATAGCCTGGCGAGCCGCGACTTCAATGGATGCTGCGATCTTGGTCATTTGATCCTGCTGCGACTTCGCTTTGAATTCATGAATGCTCATGTCCACCTGCCTTTACGAGCGCCACAAGGCGTTCCCGATCATATTCATTGTCAATACGGGCGAGGGCGCTATCCGCCTCGGTCTCCAGATCATCACTCACAGGCACCGGAGTGCCGCGGCGCCATTCCGCCAGATAGGCATCGGAGTCTTTCGCACCAATGCGCATCGCACACATGTCGATGGCCTCGGTGAAACGAATCGGAAGCTCGCGCTTGGCTGCCTGGCGTCCCTTTTTGACGGTCACTTGAGCGGGAATATCCCGCCAATAAACGACAATAAGATCAGCCATGCAATTCATCCTCCGATGACGACCCTTTTGCCGGAAAATCAGGGGCTAAGCTTGCTATCTCACGACGCGTGCGCACTCAAATGCGACGTGCATCATTGGTGTTTTTGCGACAGGGATTTGGTTCAGAAAGGCCAGAAGGTTGCGGCATAGGCAAGCACATTCGCGGCAACGAAGGCAAAGCCCGTGACAATGCCGATCGAGACGACACCGAGTATCAGTCCGCCCAACATCAATCTGCCGTCACGCTCGCAAAGTGCGATGCCGATAATCGCGGTAGCGAAAGCGGGCAGCCAGTTGGATAGCGGCATTGGCAGAACCACAGACAGACCAAGAATGGTGGTAAAAGCACCAAGCCAGCGATCACCCTGCTTGCGGCCAAACGGCCAATTGCGCGGCCGGATAAACTTCTCCAGCCATTCCAGCCACGGAACGACTTTGGCCGATATCAAACGGAACCGATCCGGGGAAATGGTTTTCGTTCGCATGAAAGTTGGAAGCCAGACAGATTCACGCCCCATCACCATTTGTACCGAAACGAGCACAAGTGGAATTCCGGTGATGACCCCGGTACCTGGCGGTAGCGGGATCAGATTCAAAATGGCAAAAAATGTGAGGAGCGCGGCAAAACTGCGATCTGTAAAGGCTTCTTCGAGTTCATCGAAAGATACCGGGGCTGTTGCAGAAAGCGACAAATCCCTGAAGACTTGCGATAGCGGGCGCGGGTCATTGTCTGGCGTCAAACGTACAGGGACACGGTTTGGCTTGCTCTTGTCTTCTGCGTCTATTGCGGCCATTTTCTCATCTTTGTTTGCATTTTTGACGCATATGGCGCGAGGTTGGTGACATTGCAATGACGAATACACCTCAACGTTTCAGTTCGAGGACATCCATGACAGATTCGCGAGCCGGAGCTGGAAACTCAATTCGAAACTCATTTTTTGCTGTGCGGTATGCGTATCCTACCTGATCAATGTCGGGACCTGCGCCATAGTTCCTGGGCTTTTCACCCGCGACAAAGCCGACACCAAGATAGGTCAGGCGGTTGTCGCTCTCTGTATAAAAGCGTCCCTTCGTGCGTTGCGAACCGCTTGTCTTTTCCAGCATCCAGCCTGAGCCATCGTCCGTGACACGGCATTTGAACCAGCTGTAGATTACCAGCGGCGGTTCGTTGCCAAGCTTTGCCGTTCGGCATTTCCATTCGCCAGTCATATCGAAATCTTCACTAAAGGGCAGGTGGGGCTTGGCCAGGATTTCCTCCAGCCATTTTATGTCGGTTGGAGTGCCGCCTTTTTTTGCTTCATCGACAGCCGTGCCCATCGTCTCTTCATACTTGTCGAGCTTCGCTTGATCAGGCTTTGTGATAATCCGCGTTATCGCACCGTCTGCTTGGGCGACAGTTGTGCAAGCAATAAGGATAACCGTGGCGAATCCAGCGCGAAGCATGATGAATTGATACCTGTTTCGATTTGGTATTCAGGCATACAGACAAAGAAGTCGTTCATCTGATGGCGATCAGGAAGAGAATCTAGTCGGGAGCCGCAGCCGAGGTCAAGGCGGGAACGAGATCACCATAACCCGTCAGGCGCCGTTCGTAGGCGAGGCCAAGAAAAGCTGCCGCTCGCTCGGCCTTCGCGCTCAACTTAGGATCATCAGTCTGCGCCATGTAGATCATCTTGGTGTAGTTGCCAAAATACATGTCGCGCAGTTCCGGGTGCCGATCCAGTCCCAGCGGTTTGACCATGAACGCTTCAAAATGGCGGGCGAGGAAATCCGTCATGAAAAACGACGTCATGTCGTCGTCCCACTGTGAGGAGAAGGCTTCATTGCCGACATAGAACGAAAAGCAATGCGGGCCGGCGATACGTTCGACGCCATGTTTCTCACAGACGCGGTCAAGCATGCCACCCGTACCGCAGTCTGCATAGCCGACAAATATGCGTGTTATGCCTTCTGCTTTGGCGTTGACAATTGCGCGATCTACCGATGGCGCAATCTTATCCGGATAGTGATGATAAATCGCGGGGAGGCACTTGAGATCAATATGCTCGAGGCCAAATTGTTCGCGTATCGCGAGGATTTCGCGCGCAATCATCCCGCAAGCAATGACCCGCACGATCTCTGGTGACTTCGTCGACTTTCGGCTTGCATTCATGGAACTGATCTTGCTCTATCGCGTTGTTCCAGCGTTGGATTTAATTTTAGCAGAACGGGAGATACCGTCCATGAAACTATCACATATCGCTCCGATTGCCGCTGTACTTGCAGTCGTCGCACTTGCCGGCTGTGCCAATACGATTCGCGGCATGGGTCAAGATACGGCCAATACGGTCAATGCGACCCAGAGCGCTGGTCATCGCGTGGCAAAGTCAGCCAATTAATTAACGCTTAGGGCCGTCTGGGCCTCAGCCGTTTATTGATTTCTTGCTAACAAAACGGTCGCATGCTCATGCGGCCGTTTTGCACGCCATCAAGCTCCCGAAAGCTGATTGTGTTTGCGTTTCATGTAGGCTTTGGCGGTCTCAACAGCAACCGCCGCATCGCGGCAATAGGCGTCTGCGCCGACGGCCTTGCCGAACTCTTCGTTGAGAGGTGCACCACCCACGAGCACGATATAGTCGTCGCGGATACCCTTTTCCTTCATCGTGTCTATCACGACTTTCATGTAGGGCATGGTTGTTGTGAGTAGTGCCGACATGCCAAGAATGTCGGGCTGATGTTCTTCGATTGCTGCCAGATACTTTTCGACCGGATTGTTGATACCAAGGTCGATGACATCGAAGCCTGCACCTTCCATCATCATGCCGACCAGATTCTTGCCGATGTCATGAATGTCGCCTTTGACGGTACCGATGACGAGCTTGCCCTGTTTCGGTGCCCCGGTCGCAGCAAGGAGAGGGCGCAGGATAAACATGCCCGCCTTCATCGCATTGGCTGAGAGCAACACTTCAGGTACAAAGAGAATGCCGTCTCGGAAGTCTTCGCCAACGATGCGCATGCCCTCGACCAGAGCTTCGGTCAGAACCTTGTAAGGCACCCAACCGCGCTCAAGCAGAATGTTGGTGCCTTCCTCGATTTCTTCCTTCAGGCCGTCATAAAGATCGTCATGCATTTGCTCGACGAGTTCATCGTCAGAAAGCTCCGAAAGAATGATTTCATCATCGGCCATTTTTATGCTTCCTCTCAAGCGTTATGCAATGTCACTAACATAACTGGTGTTTCTTTAACATATCGGGCAAGTTGCTGAAAACGCATCGCTTAAATGCGACCTAGTAAATGACGAAAACGACCGGCTAGTGATCACGTACGAATGTTAGAATTGAAAGACCACTGGCAATCTCAAAGTCCTAGTGGAGCTTTGGATTTGACTTTCGCTTCAGAACCCGATGCCCAGGGAGTGCGAATGTCAAATCCGCTCCACTGGTTGTCTCCGATGCGCCACCCGGTGCCGCACACGGAAACGCTCTTGCTGGTGTCACGTTTAGATTTGACCTGCTTAAGAAGAAGTCTGCGCTTGTGAAGCGCTGAGGAGACAGAAAATGGTTGAGGAAACGTCAGTCGATGCACCTGCGGAAGCGGAGACAAGCGGTGGACGTCGGGGACGAGGCGCTGGCGCTGGTGCAGCTGCACGCCGCGCTGCGCGTTCGGGTGGCGGTCCTGGTAAGTCGCTGACCTATATTACGCGCAAGATACGAACGTTCGAAGTGTTGGACGAAGAAGGTTTGGCGATAATTGAGGCGAACGCCGATACGGTGCTTGAAGAGATCGGCATTGAGTTCCGCGATGACGCGGAAGCACTGGCACTATGGAAAGAAGCCGGTGCCGACGTTAAAGGCGAGCGGGTGCATTTCCCCAAGGGTTTGCCGCGTTCTCTGCTGAAGACTGCTCCGCCGATCTACACGCAGCATGCGCGCAATCCGGAGCGCTCCGTCCAGATTGGCGGCGATGCTACCGTTTTTGCACCGGTCTACGGGCCGCCTTTCGTTCGCGATCTCGAGGGCGTTCGCCGCTACGCGACGATCGAAGACTTCAATAATTTCGTCAAGCTGGCTTACATGGCGCCGTCTATTCATCATTCCGGCGGTACGGTATGCGAACCGGTCGATGTGCCCGTCAACAAACGCCATCTCGATATGGTGTATGCGCATATCAAATATTCCGACAAGCCTTTCATGGGATCCGTCACCGCACCCGAACGTGCTGAAGATACGATCTCCATGTGCAAGTTGGTGTTTGGCGAGGACTATCTCGATCAGAACACTGTTTTGACCAGCCTGATCAATGCGAATTCTCCCATGGTATTCGACGAAACGATGTTGGGCGCATTGAAGGTCTATGCACGCAACAATCAGGCTTGCATCGTCACGCCGTTCATTCTTGCCGGCGCCATGAGCCCGGTTACGGTGGCAGGTACGCTCACACAGGTCCTGGCTGAGGTTCTTGCGGGTGCGTCTTTCACTCAGCTGATCCGGCCGGGCGCCCCTGTGATTTTCGGCACATTCGCTTCGTCGATTTCCATGCAATCAGGTGCGCCGACCTTTGGTACGCCCGAACCATCATTGGTTTCCTATGGTGCTGCGCAGCTGGCACGCCGTTGCGGATTGCCTTTCCGCACCGGTGGTTCGCTCTGTGCTTCCAAGGTTTCCGATGCTCAGGCAGCTTATGAGAGCGCGAATACATTGAATTCGACGCTTCTTGCGGGCACGAATTTCGTGCTGCATGGGGCGGGCTGGCTCGAAGGCGGTCTGGTATCTTCCTATGAAAAATTCATGATGGATATCGACCAGCTTGGCATGGCCCAGAAGATCGCCCAAGGCGTCGATCTCTCCGAGAACGGCCAGGCAATGGATGCTATCCGGCAAGTTGGTCCCGGCAGCCACTATCTTGGTTGCGACCACACGCAGGCGAACTTCCAAACGGCATTCTATCGCTCGAATATTGCAGATAACAATTCGTACGAGCAGTGGCTGGCGGAAGGCGAAAAGCGGGCGGATCAGCGCGCTAATGAACTTGCTCGCCGTTGGCTGGAAACATACGAGGCGCCTTATCTCGATCCGGCCATCGACGATTCTCTCAAGGAGTTCATCGCCAAGAAAAAGGCGTCGATGCCCGACGCTTTCACGTGAAAGAAGCCCGAAGACGGCCGGGCTAAAGTGGCCGATCTGATCCACCAGGAAGTCTGGGCCTCTGCTGTAAAGGGTTCAGATGCAGGATGACCGTGAAAACCTGATCCCCAATCAAATCGCCGCCGCGCTGGAGCCATATGGTTTGGTCCCGCGCGGCGGTTTTGTTTTCGACGAAGTGAACGCTCCTCCGCCCTTGATTCGAGGGAGGCATTTTCGAAGCGTTGTCTTGGTTGGCCACTTCGGATCGGCCATTTGGCCGCATTTCGCGCGGTGGTGGCAGGACCACACGGATTCCCAGGATCCGCTCGATCAATGGTCCAAGGATGTTCTGACGGCCGTTGCAATGAGATTCGGTGCAATAGCCGTGTTTCCCTCCGACCGGCCCTATCTGCCGTTTCAACAATGGGCGATGCGCGCCGAGGGACTGCGCCCTTCTCCACTCGGAATACTGATCCATCCACAATACGGGCTTTGGCAGGCCTTTCGCGGGGCGCTGCTATTCGATCGCGCGATCGATTTTGCTAGCGGTGGTCCGCAACGCCATCCCTGTGACGATTGCCAGGACAAGCCGTGCCTTTCGGCCTGTCCAGTGAATGCCTTTTCCGATGGTGGATATGATGTCGTCCGTTGTCGTTCCCATCTTGCTTCCGGAGAGGGGAATGAGTGCCTGAGCGGCGGTTGTTTGGCGCGCCGTGCCTGTCCTGTGGGACACGAGTATGCTTACAGCGCACCGCAGATGCGTTTTCATATGAAGGCCTTTGCGAAGGGCTGACGTACTCTCCAATAAAGAAATATAAAAGCCAAATCATACGTTTAGGCGGGACTCTCGTTAAAAGATATATCTTTGACTTGCTCAAAGATATATCTTTCTGTAGATATAACGTATGAAAGATATAACTAGGAGATATTCCATGTACGGTCATTGCAGAAATCACCACAACTACGGCGGCGATCACTGGTCGCGCGTTGAGGCAATGTCAGGTTCACAAGAGGGAGGCGGTCGCTTTGGCGGACGCGGACGCGGCGGTCCGTTCGGGCGGCATCGAGGCGGTCCTTTTGGAGGACGCGGCCCCCGCATGTTCGATCCAGGCGCATTGCGTCTTGTAGTTCTCGGCTTAATCGCGGAAGAACCACGTCACGGCTACGACGTTATCAAGGCGCTGGAGGCGAGATTTCAGGGCGCCTATACCCCGAGTGCCGGCGCGATTTACCCGATGTTGCAAATGATGGAGGAAACCGATCTTGTCACCTCCACCACAACCGGCAACAAGCGGCTCTATACTATCACAGACCAGGGGCTTGCATATCTCGATGAGAACCGGGCGGAGCTAGACAAGATCAATGGCCAACTTGACAACGCCTCGGGCGAGATACGTGGTGCCGCTTTGGGCGAGGAGATGCATGCATTGAGCTTCGCACTTCGCTCGAAGCTCCGCAGTGGTTCGCTGACGGCTGAGAAAGCCGAGGAGCTGCGCAATATCCTGAAGAGGGTACGTCGCGAGATCGAAGATCTCTGAGCATCGTTGATCAGAGCCGGCGGTCAAACCGCCGGTTTTCGGCCAAACCTGTCTATGCACGCCGCCCGCGGCGTTCCCGCTTTGGCAAATCATCGGCATGAGCAGCAAGCTTGTTGCGCATTGGTCCGATGGTCTCGACGATTGTCTCGACAGAAGGTCGCGCGCCATGCGTGTGACTGTCGAGCGCTTTGCGCATGGCAGCCAGATGCTCGAATGATGTGCCACAGCAGCCACCAATAATCTTGGCGCCGCCATTGATTGCGAGATGGGCGTAGTCGGCCATCAGTTCCGGAGTGCCGGAATAGAAAATCTCCGCGCCGCGAAATTCCGGTATGCCGCAGTTGCCTTTGATAACGATCGTTGCAGAAGGATCAGCCTCGCTCATGTCGAGAAGAGAAGCCAAAATATCCGACGCACCGACGCCGCAATTTGCACCAACGGCAACGGGACGTTGCGCGAGTCCGTCGACTACACCGTGAATGTCCTTCGGCGGTAGGCCCATCATGGTCTTGCCGGCGGTATCGAATGATCCGGTATAGACATAAGGAAGGCCCACTTTGACGGCTGCCTCTGCAGCTGCGCGTATTTCGCCCGGAGCTGACATCGTCTCGATCCAGGCTACATCCACACCACCAGCCTTCAAGCCTTCCAGCTGTTCCGTGAATGCCGCGACCGCATCTTCTTCGGTCAAGGCACCGAGCGGCACTAGTAATTCGCCTGTCGGGCCGACGGAACCTGCAACAATAATCTTGCGGTCAGCCTTGTCAGCGACGCTGCGCGCCAGCTCGGCGGCCTTCTTGTTAAGTTCGAATACACGATCCTGCGCATGATGGAGTTTCAGACGATGGCGTGTGCCACCGAAGGAATTGGTCAGGATGATGTCGGCTCCAGCATCGACAAACCCTTGATGTAACGCGATGATTTTCTCGGGCTGTGCTTCGTTCCAGAGTTCCGGAGCTTCGCCTGCTTCAAGCCCAGTTGCAAAAAGGTTTGTACCTGTTGCGCCATCGGCCAGCAAAACGCCCTTCTCAGCGATGAGATCAGCAAGTGGGTTTGCAATAGTCATGGCGCACGTTCCCTTTGGATGAAGTTAAATAACGATATAAGGAAGTCTTTATATGTGGTCAATGATCATTTGCGACAAGGCCTGCCGCATGGTCAACTGACCTTCAGCGATGAAATGTATCCAGCCACCTCGTGAGCATTGACTTTGGCAACCCGGATCAAGTCCGTCGAAATGCCGTTGCATGGTCAGGACGGCGTCTGTTGTGTACAGGACCAGATACATTTCCCCGACAAATATAGCGGCGCGGTAGGGGCCAAAAACGGTATAGGGGACAGAGAAACGCTCGCGTCCGTCAAAGAGATAAAGCCGAAATGACGGATAGAGCTCATCAATCAATTCGGCCATGTGGTTGAGCTGTTCGAGACGGACCTTGCGCGAAAGATCGCTCCAGATGCTGCAGCCGGCGGCAAAATCATTCAGCGTCTGGAAGGGCATACAGACCTCCATGTCGGTGCCCGGTTGGCGATTATAATCAAGCCGGAATGCGGTCTCGCTCAACTGGGTTGCCGGATCGCGGTGGACCATGGAGGTCTCGTAAGCAACCACGGCCTGCGTGCGCAACAGGTCCGGGATGCGCGCGGGGACGTAGCGGATTTTGCTGCCGGTCGCTTCCGCGTGCCACTTGACGAGGAGCGTGCGTTCGAAGTTATCCGAACCCTCTTCTATTTCCATGCTTGGGCGAAGTTCGCCTGTAATGCCCTCATCCTGGCTCAATCCCAAAAGCCAATCGAGCGACACGGCGTGGCGTTCGGCAATGTTGAGCAAAGTCTCAACGCGCGGCAGCCTAGTAGATTGACCGGAAAGCAGTTGTGACAGGGCTGAACGGTCAATACCGACTGATGCAGCGAAGGCCGATTGGTTTTCACCACTCCGGACAAGGAGACTTTTGATGCGCTCCTGAAACAAGCGGGAAAGATCGCGTTTATCCATATTCGCACCACATTGTTTATAATACGCAACAAGTGCGCTATTTGGTGCGCAAAATCAACACTTACTCACAAAAATCGCATTGCTGACAGCTCCTGACAATGAGACCATGAAAAACATGGAATCAGAACGACATAACAAAATACCTTCTTCACAATCCCAGAATTCGCGCAAGCGTACCGGTATTGAATGGCCAACGATTGGCTTGATGACAGCCTGCTACGGGCTTTGGTTTTTCTCCGGCTTTTACGTCTACGACACCATGCCATTGGTTGCTTTGGCAGCGATGGCCATTTCTGTCGCGTTGCATTCGTCCCTACAGCATGAAGTTCTGCACGGCCACCCAACGCGCAGCGGTCTTGTCAACGAAATCCTAATTTCGTTGCCGATTGGTCTCGTTTTCCCTTACCGGCGGTACAAGCATCTTCACCTCAAGCACCATGCGGATGAGCGGCTGACAGACCCCTATGACGATCCTGAGAGTTATTTCCGCGCCATGGGCGACTGGGAAAAACTGCCTGCGTTTGTCAAATCACTCCTCAACTGGAACAACACGCTGAGTGGCCGGATTATTATTGGCCCGATTCTGATGGCGATTGGCTTTGTCATCGCTGAGGTGAAACTGGTTGCTGGAGGAGACAGGAAGACGCGCACTGCATGGCTCTTGCATGGTGCCGGACTTGTTCCAATGCTCGGCCTGGTATGGCTGGTCTTCGGAATTCCGCTTTGGATTTATGCGCTGACGGCTGTTTATTGGGGTCTGTCAATCATCTCGATCCGCAGTTATTGCGAACACCAATGGTCGGAGCGCCCGGATGGGCGGACGATTATCGTGGAGAAATCGCCTCTCGCTCTCATATTCCTCAATAACAATCTGCATTTTGTGCACCATAAGCGGCCAACCGTGCCTTGGTATGATCTGCCGGAGCTCTATCACGAACAGCGCGAGGAATGGCAGCGCATGAATGGTGGTTATGTCTTCCGCAATTATTTCGAGATTTTGCGTGCATATGCATTCCGCAAAAAACAGGAAGTCGTTCACCCTGTTCTACGTCGTGAGCCGGCTACCGGGCGAGCCTTCCGGCCGCGCCGCCATGGCATCAGTCTGCAGGGTGGTTCCACAATGCCTATTCCCGCCGAGCCGCCGAAAGAGTAAACAAGCTCTATGACTCTTGTGGCGGCTTTGCCGATGTATGACTGGCCGGAACGGCGCGCTGAAGTTGACGCGCAGTGGGCTGCGTTGCGTGATACTCTCCGTTGCAATGGATTCGACGCGCCGGAGTTCCTGACACGCCGCAATGAAGATATGCCGGCGGTTCCAGGCGGCATCAAGGACAAGGCGGGTAATGTCATCGCGCCGGATCCAGCGATGCTTCCACCCGATGAACTAAATCTCCCGTCATTGTGGCGCCATCCTGATTTGCTTTTCGCGCAGACCTGCTGGGGGCCTATGGAACTTGGCCTTGAGGCGCATATCCACGTTGTAGTGCAGGATGACTACTCTGGCGTTGATGGTGGAAATGGTGAACTCTACTCAAGCGCACTGGTTATGCGTCGAGGCGAAGGGACGCCCGTCAAGGCACCCCTGGGCCCAGAGGCGATGCTGCCTGTGGAAGTAATGCGGCAGAAACGGCTCGCGTTCAATAGTCATGACTCGATGTCCGGCTATCTCGCCCTCCAGCGGGACCTCGAAGCCCAGGGAGAGACGCTGGATCTGTTTATCAGCCATACGGAGACTGGCGGGCATCGCCATTCCGTTGACGCTGTTGCGGCTGGCCGGGCAGACATCGCTGCTATCGATTGCAAATCCTGGGAACTGGCGCAGCGCTATGATGAAGCAGCCAGCGCCTTGGTCGTCGTCGGCTGGACGGGCAAGCGCAAAGGCCTGCCCTATATTTCAGCCTTTGAATTACCCGCGCATCTTTTCGCCTGACGGATCGAACGGCGGCTCCAGATTGATCCGGGCGGCCCGGCGAACGCCGAGGATTTCCACCTCAAACAAGCCCTGCTCTTCACTTTTGGCGAGTTCTGCCGGCACGTAGCCTTGAGCCATTGACTGGCCGACATAATGAGCATAGCCGCCGGACGTGACCCAGCCTACGACGCGCCATTCGCCTTGCACAGCTCCCTTGTCGCCCTCATGGGAAACCACCGCCCCTGTTGCGTCAAAGCGCGGAGCGCCGACACCATGACCTGCCTGAACCGTCCCGTAATCCTTCGAGGTTTTGGCCCAGATCGGCTCGTCGCCCATCACATCGGCCGCATCCTCGCCATGCGGCACGTCAATCAGGAAAGAGACGCGGCGCAGCTTCGTGCTGGTGCCAGCGTCAAAATCTGCCTTCTCCTTGGCTGCAGCTTCCCGGCCGATGAAGTCATTCTTCGAAAGCTTGATGAAGCGATCCATCGAACCTTCATACGGACCGTAGATTGGACGCAATTCGCGGAACCATGTGGGGAAATTTTTCTCCAGCCGCATGGCGAGCAATGCGCGCATGCCAAAATCCACAATGTTGTATTCGGCGCCCGCCTCCTTGATCGCCTTGTACACAAGGCGCTGGTAAGCGGGCTCCATCCAGATCTCATAGCCGAGGTCGCCAGTGTAGGAGATGCGATTGACCTTGCACGGTGCTCCACCGACAGCTATCTCGCGGAAATCCATGAAGCGGAAAGCCGCGTTTGAAACGTCCTCGTCGACGAGTTTTGCAAGGAGATCGCGTGCTCTGGGGCCGGCAATCGCCAGACCCACCAGCGTCTGATCGAAACGATGGATGCGAACCGAACCGTTCCCCGGTTGCTGCTTCTGGAACCAGCGCATGTGATAGCGCTGCGCGGCGGACGATCCCCAAATCAGGAACCGGTCATCCGCTGCCTTGGCGATAGTGAAGTCGCCGATGAGTTTGCCTTCTTCGTTCAGCATGGGAGTGAGGACCAGACGTCCAGTCTTCGGCATGGTGTTGGTCATCAGATGCGACAGAAAAGCCTCGGCACCTGCGCCCGTCACTTCATACTTGGCGAAATTGGCGATCTCGGTGACGCCGACATTTGTCCGTGTTGCCCGCACTTCGTTGCCGACATGCTCGAAGTCGTTCGAGCGATGATAGGAGACGATATCGCGGGCTTCCGTGCCTTTGGGGGCGAACCAGAGCGGAGTTTCGAGACCCCAGGAATCACCCATGACGGCATTCTGTGCGACCATTGTGTCGTAGAGCGGCGTCGTCTGCTGAGGACGCGCAGCAGCCAGCTCTTCGTTGGGGAAGCGGATGGAGAAGCGGCGGGAATAGTTTTCGCGCACCTTGGCATTGGTGTAGCGCAGGGTCGCCCATTCGCCGAAGCGGGCTACGTCCATTCCCCAGACGTCGAAACCAGGTTCGCCATGCACCATCCAGTTGGAAAGGGCGAGGCCAACGCCCCCGCCTTGGCTGAAACCAGCCATGACGGCACAGGCCGTCCAGTAATTGGTGAGACCAGGAACCGGTCCGACAAGCGGGTTGCCGTCGGGTGCGAACGTAAAGGGGCCATTGATGATCTGCTTGATGCCGGCCTTTTCGATGCCCGGAAAATGCTTGAAACCCACTTCCAGGGAAGGGGCGATGCGGTCAATGTCCGGTGCCAGCAATTCGTGGCCGAAGTCCCATGGCGTGTTCACAGGCGACCATGGCTTTGCCGCCTTTTCATAGGTGCCGAGAAGGATGCCGTTGCGCTCCTGACGGGTATAGATCTCGCCCTTGAAATCCATAACCCCGATGAGTTCGCGTCCAGTGGATTTGTTGAACTCCATGACTTCGGGAACGTCTTCGGTGAGGAGATACATGTGCTCCATGGCCAGAACCGGCAATTCAAGGCCGACCATGCGTCCGACTTCGCGCGCCCACAGGCCACCGCAATTGACCACATGCTCGGCTTTCACAGTGCCTTGCTCGGTGATGACGTTCCAGGTCCCGTCCGTTTCCTGTGTCAGTTCAACGACGCGGTTACGCAAGCTTATTTCCGCGCCAAGCTTGCGCGCTGCCTTGGCATAGGCGTGGGTCGTGCCGGATGGGTCGAGGTGACCTTCGACCGGGTCCCACATGGCGCCGACGAAGTTGGTCTCGTCCATCAGCGGGAACATCGCCTTGGCTTCCGATGGCGTGATCAATTCCGTATCCATGCCAAGGTAACGGCCGCGCGCGTGAGCGAGGCGCAGAAAATCCATACGCTCCGGCGAGTCGGCCATCATGACGCCGCCGGTCAGATGCAGGCCGCATGACTGTTCCGAAAGTTCCTCGATCTCTTTGTAAAGGCTGACCGTATAGGCCTGCAGTTTGGCCACGTTCGGATCGCCGTTGAGGGTATGAAAGCCGCCGGCAGCGTGCCAGGATGAGCCGGATGTCAGTTCAGAGCGTTCTATCAGCAGGACGTCGGTCCATCCAGCACGCGCAAGGTGATAGAGAACAGAGCATCCAACCACACCGCCTCCTATGACAACTGCTTTAACGTGCGATTTCATATTCTTATGCCTCGTAATCGGAAACTTGATTCAACGTGTTCGAGAGTTTGATTCAACGGATCAGAAATCAGTGGGCGCGCCGCCTTCGGCCTTGCGCCTTGCAACGAAGGCATTGATTTCCTCTTCGAGTCGCTGGGTCGATCGCTGGTTTCACGTAAGTTGCCAGTCGTTCTTTCCAGACTCGGTTGGCCCGCTCGATCGCCGTTGGTGAACCGGCTTCTTGCCAGCTCTCGTAGTTGCGCCAGTCTGAAATAATCGGTGCATAAAAAGCGGTCTTGTAGCGGGACTGGGTGTGGGCAGTGCCAAAGAAATGGCCGCCCGGACCGACATCGCGCATGGCATCGAGACCCAACGCATCCTCCGACAGATCTAGCGGTGTCAGGAATTCCGCGACCATCTGCAGGAGATCGAAATCGAGGATCATCTTTTCATAGGAACAGCATAAGCCCACCTTCCAGCCAGCCCGCGGAATGCAGCATGAAATTGCCGCCGCCCTGGATCGCGCCCCAAAGCGAGAACACCGATTCATAGGCAGCCTGGGCATCCACCGTGTTAGCTGCGCACACATTGGATGTGCGGTAGGGGATGCCATAACGGCGAGCCAGCTGACCGCCAACCATCTGGGCTTTCATGTATTCGGGAGTGCCAAAGGCGGGAGCACCCGATTTCATGTCGACATTGGAGGTAAATCCGCCATAACCGACAGGCGCGCCCTTCTTGACCATCTGCGTGAAGGAGATACCGGCCAGCGCTTCGGCATTCTGCTGGACCAATGCTCCTGCAATCGTCACCGGGGCCATGGCGCCCGCGAGGGTGAAGGGCGTGACAATGACGATTTGGCCATTGCCCGACATCTGGATGATGCCTTCCATCATCGGGATATCGAGCTTCAGCGGCGAATTGGTGTTGATGATCGTATAGCAAGATGCTTCGTTCTGCAGCTGCTCGTGACTGACACCACGGGCGAGCCGCGCGATTTCAATTCCGTCCTGATTGCGTTCCTTGCCGAGAGAATAGATGTGGAACGGCTTGTCGGTGAGCGTCGCAAGATCACGGATGCATTCGAGATGGCGCACCGACGGATGGATATCGATCGGTTCTACGGGATATCCCCCGGTCGCATTGATGATGTTGTGCATTTGCGCCAGTTTCAGGAAATTGCGGAAATCGGCCTGATTACCCGAGCGCCGGCCATTGTCGGTGTCGGAGCAATTCGGCGCCGACCCCATTTGGGCAAAGATCAGATTATTGCCGCCAAAACGCACATTGTGTGCAGGATTGCGAGCATGCAGGGTGAACTCGGATGGCGCATAGCCGACATATTCGAGGATCATGTCCTTATCGAAATGAACACGCATTGTGCCAGGAGTAACGTCGGCGCCGGCCTCTTTCATGATTTCGCGTGCACCATCGTGCAGCACGTCCACCCCGATCTCTTGCAGAACTCTAAGCGATGCATCGTGGATCGATTCAAGTTCATCGTCGGAAACGATCTTTGTCGGTGCAAACGGGATTTTGAGCTGCCGGAACGGTGGCTGATCGAAAGCACCGCTTTCAACGCTGCGTGGCCGCGCCCGCCCGCCACGTCTGCCATGGTCCCGGGCTGATGCGTTTGCGTCGATCTCAACTGCAGGTTCACTCATTGCTCATGCCCTCATTCGCACCTGTCACAGGCGATGGTGCACTATCGCCAGAGCAGGGCGCAGGGTGCGCGGCGTGAGCGACGCCGAGCGCAAGGGAAGCGACACCACCTAATGCGTTGGTTATTCCGCCGCAGCTTTCGATGTCAGATGGCTAATCGGCGTGACCATCGCTTGAATCAAATTGTTCATGCTGATGACGCCGGTGGGTTTCCCGTTGTCATCAATAACCGTTGCGTATTGCTGGTTGGCGTCGGTCATTGTCTTGGCAGCTTCTTCAAGAATCGTGCCGGTTTTGACTGTCACACCGCCCGTTGCCGACGGCGCGCCGGATTGAGTGGCGATAGTGTCGACCATGATGACCCGGCCGCGATTGACCTCTTTCACGAAGCTCGAAATATATTCGTCTGCAGGTTTCAGAACGATATCCTGGCCGGTTCCTTGTTGAACAACTTCACCGTCACGAAGGATTGCGATGCGATCGCCCAGCCGCAAAGCCTCATCGAGATCGTGGGTGATGAAGACGACCGTTTTCTTGATTTCCTTCTGCAGATCGAGAAGAACCGATTGCATGTCCATGCGAATAAGCGGGTCGAGCGCCGAAAATGCTTCATCCATGAGGAGGATAGGAGCATCATTGGTCAGTGCGCGAGCTAGACCGACACGCTGCTGCATGCCACCTGATAGCTGGTTGGGATAATGATCCTCAAACCCTTTAAGTCCCACCCGGCCAATCCAGCGCCTGGCCTGTTCCTCCTGCTTTTCCCGCGACAGGCCCTGTATCTCAAGGCCATAGACGGTGTTATCCAGCACTGTGCGATGGGGCAGCAAAGCAAACTTCTGGAAAACCATCGCCGTCTTGTGGCGCCGGAACTGACGCAGATCGTTCTGATTCATCTTGCAGACATCGGCGCCATCGATGATCACTTCACCTGCCGTTGGATCGATCAGACGATTGATGTGGCGGATCAATGTGGACTTTCCTGAACCGGAAAGCCCCATGACCACTTGTATGCAACCGGCCGGCATATCGATGTTGATGTCTCGCAAGCCAAGAACATGTCCATGGTCTTCATTGAGTTCGGTCTTTGACATGCCTTTCTTCACCGCCTCGACATAGGCCTGCGGTCTCTGGCCGAAAATCTTGTAGAGATTCTTGATCTTGATGCCTGCTCCCTGAACCGAACGATCAGCCATGGACAACCTCCTGGTGCTTCTGAAGACGCTTGCCATAGGCCTGACTAACGCGGTCGAAGATGATGGCGATGCCAACGATGGCAAGGCCGTTGAAAAGTCCAAGCGAGAAGAACTGGCCGTTCACCGAACGCAGCACGGGCTGCCCAAGACCCTGGACACCGATCATCGACGCGATAACCACCATGGCTAGCGCCATCATGATCGTCTGGTTGATACCAGCCATAATTGTCGGAAGAGCGAGGGGTATCTGGACGTTTCTCAATCGCTGCCAACTTGACGAACCGAATGCGTCAGCTGCCTCCAGGACGTCCTTGTCAACGAGCCTGATACCAAGATTGGTCAGGCGAATCATCGGTGGAATAGCGTAGATTACCACGGCGATGAGGCCTGGGACCTTGCCGATGCCAAGCAACATCACAACTGGAATCAAATAGACGAAGCTCGGCATTGTCTGCATTACGTCAAGAATGGGATTGACCATTCGCTGGAAACCATCAGAACGCGCCATCACAATGCCAATCGGGATACCGACGACGATCGAAACGACCGTCCCGACGAAGATCATGGCAATGGTCTTCATCGCATCGCTCCACATATCGAAATAGCCGATGAGGAGAAGGGTCAGGATGGTGCCGCCTACGATCTTCCAGTTGCGACTGGCGATCCAGGCAATTCCGCCAATGAGAACGATCATGACCGGCCACGGCGTCGTCGTCATAAAACGTTCTGCCTGAATAAGGAAATACTGCAGGGGTTGAAAAAACAACTCGATCACATCGCCGTACTGACGGGTGAAAGCCTTGAAACCCTCGTCCATCGCCTTTTTCAGGTTGCGCAGCGTGTCGTCATTCATATTGGGAAATGAGTAAAACCAATCCATTTGTCGGTGCCCCTTCCATAGCCACCCAAGCGCTAGCTCCTGAATGGCTGAAGCGGTTGAACGTGATGGCGTTCAACCTATCAAGAGTGGGATACGGCGAAGCCTTGCTTCGCCGTATCTGACAATTATTGCACGGCAGCTTTGATCTTCTCCGCGGCTTCCGGCGAGACCCACTTTGTCCAAACCGCCTCATTGTTCTTGAGGTAATATTTGGCGCCATCTTCACCCGTAGCCTGGTTGTCGACCATCCAGGCTAGCAGCTTGTTGAACTCTACAGTCGAAAGCTGCCGCTTTTTCAGATAGTCGAAGGCGGGGCCAGCAGAATCGGAAAATTTCTTCGTGACAACCGTATAGATATCTGACTTTGCCCATCCATTCGGCTTTGGATCGGGGCAATCGGCAACGACGGTGCAGCGTTTCCATTCGGCTTCGTCAAATGGTACGCCATTGTCGAGCTTAACCATGGGATACTTACCGAGGATTGCGGTAGGGCCCCAATAATATCCGAGCCAAGGCTCTTTGCGCTCATAGGCCTTGGCGATTGAGCCATCGAGACCCGCTGCCGAACCTGTATCAACAAGCGTGAAGCCATTTTTGTCGCCACCATAGGCCTTGTAGAAGTTGGTGGTCGTGATCTGGCAAGCCCAACCCGACGGGCAATTATAAACCGCGCCCTTCTTGGGATCTTCCGGAGCGGGGAACAATTCCGGGTGCTTCATCGCGTCCGCAATCGTCTTGATGTCCGGGTGCGCATCGGCAAAATATTTAGGGATCCACCAGCTTTCCGTGCCGCCTTCGGTAATGGCAGGTGCTGCCAGGACCAGTCGGTCTTCCTTGACGGCCTTCTCAAGGAGGTCACGGACAGTGTTGAGCCAGCCCTCCGGCGCGATGTCCGGCTGACCCTTTTCCAACATCGACGTGAAAGTTGGAACCGTGTCGCCAGCGACCAGCTCGGCGTCGCAGCCATAACCTTCTGTTAGTATAATCTTGTCCAGATTGGCCAAAGCTTCGGCCGACGGCCAGTTCATATTGGCGATTGTTACAGAGCCGCATTCTGCAGCCGATGCCGATCCAGCGTAGCCGAAAAGACCAGCGGCGAGTATAGTTGAAGCGAGTAGCTTCTTCATGTGCTTTATCTCCCACTCTTTGACAGTTCACCCGAATACGAATTCTAACTTGGTACTGTCCTACCCAGTTGTTCGCTTATGTGCCATTTGGCATCCTTATCCCGGCAGAATGCAATGCTTTCTTTGAATAAATGCGGTGCATCGCGACAAGGCCTGTCGATATAACGACGCCGGGACAATGAATGAGAACCAATGCACAATGTTCATCCGCGTATCGTAACAAACCAATAGATGAAAGATCAACGCCTTAGACAGTTTCCTTTATCAATTCATTTGGAAGGTCCATGCCTGTCCCGCGGTTTGTCGGCGAGCCCCTTTTCTGTTCGCGCCACGCTATCATTTGGTCGCAAACTGCACAATCCTAGGCCAGGCAGGCGATTTTGGCATGGCTGCCATGCAAATTTGCCCGACCGACTGCAGAAAATGCGACACGCCATGGCGAATTTCCCTGATCAAATTTCAGGCAAGTAGCGCATTTGAAAGGCAACAACAGTTTTCTCTTCGAGGTGCAGAAATGCTCTACATTTTTAACCGCAATAATCGTGTTCACATTTCGTGGAATGCCACTGAAAAGCGCAACGCGCCATCGAACAACGCAAAGAGCGGTGTAGCGTCGGCTCTTTCGTTCATATGGACGCGTTCGGCGGGCTAATTTACAAGCTGATCTATGCAGAACCGCTGCCTTTTCAGGCGGCGGTTTTTCTTTGCATTTCGGAACCGGAGCATTTGAAAAAAAACCGCCCTGTCCGGGTGGAGCAGTGCGGTCTTTTATACTGGATATAGTCCGAAGAAGCAGCAACTCCGGTACGCAGTACCTGATCCGGAGCAGGTAAGCAGGGTCTTGGTCTGCTTACCTGTAAAGTTTTAACCGGACATCGTTACCGCGAGGTTAGCGAGAGCTTAAGCAAATCTAAATTTGGAGGTTTTCTGAGTGCTTGCTCTGTGTTTTCAGTTATCGCGGTTGGATTCGCGCAAGAAATTGACAATTCCTGAAAAATCAGAGCCCTCATTGCCAGCTGCACTGAACGCCGCATAGAGCTCTTCGGCATGGGCGCCAAGCGGGGTCGCTGCTCCTACGCTCGCGGCGGCTTCCTGCGACAACTTCAGGTCCTTCAACATTAGTGCTGCTGCAAACCCCGGCTTATAGCCATTATTGGCGGGAGAAGTCGCAACCGGGCCAGGTACCGGACAGTATGTGGTCAGCGACCAACATTGCCCGGATGAAGTTGAGGCTACATCAAATAGTGCTTGATGCGAGAGGCCAAGTTTTTCCGCCAGCGTGAAGGCCTCGCTGACGCCGATCATCGAGATGCCGAGGATCATGTTGTTGCAGATCTTTGCGGCTTGCCCGTTGCCTGCCTCGCCGCAATGGACGATGCGGCCCGCCATGGGTTTAAGAATGGGTTCAGCTTTCGCAAATGCTTCAGCGCTACCACCAACCATGAACGTCAGCGTGCCTGCTGCTGCGCCGCCAATACCGCCAGAAACCGGTGCGTCGACCGAAAGCAGACCATTCGCTTGAGCAATTTCGTGAGCATTTCGGGCCGAGTGGACATCTATTGTGGATGAATCGATGAAAAGCGCGCCTTTTCGAGCGTTTTTTGCAACAGCTTCATAAACCGTCAATACGTGTTTGCCTGCAGGAAGCATAGTGATGACGACATCGGCTTCAGCGACCGCTGTTTCGGCGCTGTCTGTAACATCCACGCCGTTACCTCGGGCTGTTTCAAGGTTTTCCTGCAGTAGATCAAAGCCCAGCACCTTTTGTCCCGCTCTAACAAGATTGGCTGCCATAGGATTGCCCATGTGCCCGAGACCAATAAAAGCGACAGTCGCCATTGCAGTTTTCTCCTCGTGAAATTGTTTAGTGACTGGTCATATGCCGTGCGATGATGACGCGCATGATTTCATTCGTTCCTTCGAGTATCTGGTGAACGCGCAGATCACGAACGATCTTCTCGATGCCATAATCGTGCAGATAGCCGTAACCACCATGGATCTGCAGCGCGTCGTTGGCGACATCGAAGCCAACATCTGTAACGAAGCGCTTGGCCATGGCTGACCATTTCGACGCGTCATGGGCCTTCCGATCGAGCTTCGATGCAGCCGTGTAGAGCAGCATTCGTGCCGCAGAAAGATCGGTCTCCATATCAGCAAGCTTGAACTGTAACGCCTGGAACTGGTTAATCGCCCTGCCAAAGGCCTTACGCTCGGAGGCATAGGCTACGGCTTTGTCCAGCGCCGACTGCGCACCGCCGAGAGAGCAGGCCGCAATATTGAGACGTCCGCCATCAAGGCCACCCATGGCAATCTTGAAGCCGTCGCCTTCCTCGCCAAGACGGTTTGACACAGGAACCCGGCAATTGTCGAATATGACCTGCCTTGTCGATTGAGCGTTCCACCCCATCTTGAACTCATTTGCACCGAACGAAAGACCGGGGGCGTCTTTCGGGATTACAAGCGCTGAAATGCCTTTCGGTCCGTCCTCGCCGGTCCGTACCATTGTCACGTAAACGTCGGAGTCGCCGGCGCCTGAGATAAACTGCTTGGCACCGTTGAGCACATACTCATCGCCGTCACGCACCGCGCGCGTCTTCAGTGCTGCAGCGTCTGAACCGGAGTTTGGCTCGGTCAGGCAATAGCTGGCCAACCACTCCATGGACGTCAATTTCGGTACAAAGCGCAGACGCTGCTCCTCGTTGCCAAATAGATCGATCATCCATGTCCCCATATTGTGGATGGATATGAACGCCGAGAATGCAGGACAAGCCGCCGACAGGGCTTCGAAAATCAGAACGGCATCGAGCCGCTTCAGCCCTGAGCCGCCCACATCTTCGCGCACGTAGATGCCGCCCATTCCAAGCGGACCGGTTTCACGAATCACATCTGCCGGAAAATGCTTTTCGCGATCCCAGGCGAGCGCATTGGGCGCAACACGATCAGCGGCAAACGCACGGGCCATGTCCTGGATTGCCAGTTGGTCCTCGTTCAGCTCGAACTGACCGGTAGCCGAATCGACCAGCGTGTCCATGGTAACCTCCCTGTATTCTTGTTCCGTGCACTCTATCCGAAGCACCAAGTGGTGCAACGATCTTGCGTGGGACTAGGAAGAGAAAGACATATCCGCTACTCAAAGCCCATGACGCACGCAATCATGTTGCAGGGAACTGGCTCTGATGTTGGGAAATCGGTCCTCGTGGCGGGACTTTGCCGGCTTGCGCGCAATCGCGGCTTGAAGGTGCGCCCCTTCAAGCCGCAGAACATGTCCAACAATGCCGCGGTCAGCGACGATGGCGGCGAGATCGGCCGGGCGCAATGGCTGCAGGCACTGGCTTGCGGCGTGCCTTCATCGGTGCATATGAACCCCGTGCTTCTGAAACCGCAATCGAAACCGGCAGTCAGATCATCGTGCAAGGCAAGGTCTGGGGGCAGGCCAAGGGCCGCGACTATCAGAAATTCAAGTCACAGCTGCTCGATGCGGTCATGGCGTCGTGGGATGGTCGTGCGAGACGGTGCGGATCTGGTTATAGTCGAGGGTGCGGGATCGCCTGCGGAAATCAATCTGCGCGCTGGCGATATTGCCAATATGGGTTTTGCCACCCGCGCCAATGTGCCTGTTGTGCTCGTGGGCGATATTGATCGTGGCGGGGTGATCGCCTCGATTGTCGGGACCCATGCCATTCTGGCAGCAGCAAGATCGTGACATGATCATTGGCTATATCATCAACAAGTTTCGCGGCGATATTTCGCTGTTCGATGATGGACTCAAATCCATAACGCAATTTACCGGCTGGCCGTCCTTCGGCGTCGTGCCATGGTTGAAGGATGCCTCGCGGTTACCCGCCGAGGATTCAGTCGTGCTGGAACGCTTGGTCAAAGGCGAGGGGCGTGCACTCAAGGTTGCCGTCCCTATCCTCGACCGGATTGCTAACTTTGATGATCTCGATCCGCTGATGGCAGAGCCGCAGGTGGACGTGGTCATGGTAAGAAGCGGCGAACGGCTGCCTGCGGATGCTGGACTTGTGATCATTCCCGGTTCCAAATCCACGATTGGCGATCTCTTGCGCTTCAAGGAAAATGGCTGGGACCGGGATCTCGATATGCACAGGCGGCGCGGCGGCCACATCATTGGCATCTGCGGCGGATATCAAATGCTCGGCCGCACCGTCCGCGATCCCGACGGAATTGAAGGAAATGTCACGGAAGTGGAAGGTCTCGGTCATCTCGATATCGATACGGTCATGGAACCGGAAAAGACGGTGCGCAATGTAGAGGCACATTCGCTGCAGTTCGATTTGCCATTGAAGGGCTACGAGATTCACCTTGGTAGAACAACGGGACCGGACTGCGAGCGGCCAACAGTTCGTATCAATGGCACAGCCGATGGTGCCACCTCCAGGGACGGCAAAGTTTTTGGCAGCTATTTGCACGGGCTGTTCGTAGACGATGGTTTCAGGGCGGCATTCTTACAATCCATGGGTATTGCTGCGGACGCGCTCGATTATCATGCCGGGGTAGACCAGGCTCTCGATTCCATAGCCGGCCAACTGTCTGGACGTGCTTGATATCGACCGGCTGCTCGCGCTCAAATCACAGCGATGACGCGGCAGCAGCGGTTGGTGTCGCAGTTTCGTTTGACATTCGTGGCGCTTGGTGAATAACGTCACGGCATGATTGGTTCCCGATATCGGCCAAAGGCCAAGGGATCAAAAGGGAATGCGACGGCCGTACCCATCAGGGCGGCCTAACCGCAGCCGACCCCGCGACTGTAGAGCGGCGAGGGTCAATGTCAGCGCCAGAAGCGAAAGCTGATGGCAGCCACTGGGAAACCGGGAAGGCGGCATTGATCTTTCGACCCGCGAGCCAGGAGACCTGCCAGTCATAGGGCAATCGTGCCCAAAACCGAAGGGGATTGTCCCTTCTGGCCCTGCACGGAGGTTGTTATGGCTGCTACTCGTACTTCGACTACGATTTCTCTCCCGCTCGCATCGCGTCTGACCACGGCGGTGTTTTCGCTTATGCTCGGCGTGTTCATCATTTACGGTGTCGGTCTTTCGCATTCCGAAACGCTGCATGATACCGCGCACGACACCCGCCATTCATATGGATTTCCCTGCCATTGAGCTTTTCACTAGCTGAATAGACGATTCAGCTATCTGCTCTTACGCATTGAAAAATTACAATTTGTTTGGTCCGGGGCCTTTTTCAGGTACCCGGCGTCTCGCTTTAGGGATCGGGGAGTGAATTCCATGTTGGTTAAATATCTTCTGGCTACCATCGTAGCCGGTCTGTTTGCCGGTATTCTTTTGACACCGGCGATGTATGTGCGGAATGTTCCGCTTATTCTGCATGCCGAGGAATATGAAAACGCCGGCGGTCATGAACATAGCCATGACGCTGCAGCGGCGGCGACTGAGGCTGCACCCGCTGCCGTAGCCCCGCACGAACATGAAGAAGAGGCAAGCCCTGCGCTTCCATTCGGACGCTTTGGCAATACACTGCTGATCAATCTCGTTGCCGGTGCTGGCTTTGCCCTCATCACAGGGGCTGCCGCGCTTTTTCTGGGTCGCAGGATCACGCTGCAAAATGGTATTTATTGGGGTCTTGCAGGCTTCTTTATTTTCAATCTTGCGCCTGCATTCAGCCTCGCTCCCGAATTGCCGGCGATGCCGGCAGCCGACCTTGCCACGAGGCAGGCGTGGTGGCTGATTACAGTTCTGCTGACGGCAGGCGGCGTTTATCTCATCGTGCTTCGCGACGAGATCTGGGCAAAGGTGCTGGGCATTGCGCTGATCGTGGCTCCGCACGTTTATGGTGCGCCTGAAGCCGATGATCTGACCTCAAGCGTACCGCCGACACTTGGCTTCCGAATTTGCCGTGTCGACACTGGCAACCAACCTGTTCTTCTGGGTGGTGCTTGGAACCGCGCTTGGCTGGGCCATTCAACACTACGCGCAATCGGAGCTGGATGCCTGATGGCAACGCTGGAGCGCGGAGTCAACCTTTGTCTTGGGCGGCGCGCGTTCCGGCAAATCCTCCTTTGCCGAAGGGTTGATCGAGGCGTCCGGTATGGATGCGGTCTATCTTGCTACTGGCAGAGCATGGGATGACGAAATGTCGGAGAGGATCGGGCTGCACAAGCAACGGCGCGGCGACTCCTGGACAACGATCGAGGAACCACTCGATCTTGTCGGTGCTCTGGAAAGAGAGTGCACCGACAACCGTGCGATTCTTGTCGACTGTCTGACCTTGTGGCTCACCAATCTGATGATGTCTGAGAAAGATATCGAAGCAGAGACAGCGCGGCTTGTTGCGATGCTGCCCACATTCAAAGGTGCCGTGGTGCTCGTCTCCAATGAGGTCGGCCTCGGCATCGTGCCGGAAAACCGCATGGCGCGCGACTTTCGCGACCATGCAGGCCGGCTCCATCAAGCCGTGGCAGCTGCTGCGGCTCAGGTCTATTTCGTGGCAGCAGGACTGCCGCTCAAAATGAAGGGATAAAACCATGCAGGGTCAGAAAATTCCGGCAACCGTCATCACCGGCTTTCTCGGTTCTGGCAAGACGACGATGATCCGCAACCTTCTTGAAAATGCCAACGGCAAGCGCATCGCGTTGATCATCAACGAGTTTGGTGATCTTGGCGTTGACGGCAACCTGCTCAAAGGTTGCGGGATCGAGGCGTGCCGCGATGAGGATATGATTGAACTGAACAATGGCTGCATCTGCTGCACCGTTGCGGATGATTTCATTCCGACGATGACCAAACTCTTGGATCGGCCGGATCGCTTCGATCACATCGTCATCGAGACATCGGGATTGGCCTTGCCGCAGCCACTGGTTGCCGCGTTCAACTGGCCGGAGATCAAGACACAAGTGACTGTCGATGGTGTGGTGACTGTCATCGACGCAGCCGCGGTTTCGGAGGGACGTTTTGCCGACGATCATGACAAGGTCGACGCGCAACGCGAACAGGATGAATCGCTTGATCATGACAGTCCGCTGGAAGAGCTGTTCGAAGACCAGATCCGTGCTGCCGATCTAATCGTCCTCAACAAGTCCGATCTTATCAGCGATGCCGAGCTGACGAGTGTTCGCAGCGATGTGCAGAGCCGATCCTCGCGCTCGCTCAACATGGTTTCAGCAAGCTACGGCAAGCTCAGCAATGAGTTGCTGCTCGGCCTTGGTGTCGGCACCGAGGAAGACATCGCCAATCGCCAGTCGCATCACGAGATGGAGCATGCGGCAGGCGAAGCGCACGATCATGACGAATTCGAGAGCTTCGTCGTCGGTCTTGGCCCGGTCGCCGAGCCGAAATCATTCGTCGAAAAGCTCAAAGCAGTGATTGCCGATCACGACGTTTTGCGGCTCAAGGGCTTCGTCGATGTTCCCGGCAAGCCGATGCGTCTGGTAGTTCAGGCCGTCGGTTCACGTATCGAACATTACTTCGATCGCAGCTGGAACCCCGGCGAAGAGCGTCAGACGCGGCTCGTCGTGATTGGTTTGCACGATATCGATACGGCGGCCATCTCAACGGCAATGAACGCTGCCGCGGCCTGATAGGAAACTGAATGCATCTCCTGCTTGCCCAGAAAGGCACGATCGCTGAAGGCGCCGAGGCCATAGACCTTGGCCAGACGCCGGGAGATGTGTTGTTTCTTTCCGCTGCCGATACGGAACTGGCAAGCCTTAGCTCTGCCCGGCGACAAAACGACGTCGTATCGTTACGTCTTGCCAATATGATGGCTCTGGCACATCCCATGTCGGTCGATGCCTATGTTGAGCGTACGGCGCGCCATGCAAAGCTTATTGTTGTGCGGATTATCGGCGGCGAAAGCTATTGGCCTTATGGGCTGGAGGCGTTGCATGCGTGCGCCGTCAATCACAAGGTACAGCTTGCGGTGCTGCCAGGTGACGATAAGCCGGACCCTGGGCTGGACCGGTTTTCCACGATTTCACGACAGGATCGCGATGCGCTCTGGCACTATCTGCTGGAGGGTGGCGCGCAGAACGCCCTACGTTTCCTCGACTATTGTGGATCACTGATCGATGGCAAGGATAAGCCGCAGGAAGCAGCGCCGCTTTTGAAAGCCGGGTTGTGGTGGCCGGGGAGCGCCGCGCCATCGCTGGAAGAAATGCGTGGGCATTGGCGGGAAGATGCATCGGTCGTTGCAATCTGTTTTTACCGCGCACTGGTGCAGAGCGGGCAGACGCAGCCGGTCGAAGCTTTGATCGATGCGCTGAAAGCCAAGGGGCTCAACCCTTTGCCGGTGTTCGTTTCCAGCCTGAAAGATCCGGTATCTGTGGCGACGCTGGAGAGCATTTTCGGCGAAGCGCCGCCTGCGGTCGTGCTCAACGCTACAGGGTTTGCCGTTTCCGCGCCGGGCAGCGCACGCAAAGCTACCGTGCTCGAACACGACGGCGCCGTGGTGCTGCAGGTTATCTTTTCCGGATCGAGCGTCGAACAATGGCGCAGCTCCGAGCAGGGACTTGTCAGCCCGCGACCTGGCGATGAATGTGGCACTACCGGAGGTCGATGGACGTGTGCTTTCGCGCGCGGTGTCGTTCAAATCCGCACGGCATTATGACGAGGCGGACGCAGGCCAATATCGTCACGCATGAACCGATGGCCGACCGCGTGGAGTTTGTTGCTGCGCTGGCCGCGAACTGGGCGCGGCTTCGTGCTGCAAAGCCTGCGTCGCGCCGCGTCGCTCTCATCATGGCCAATTATCCCAATCGCGACGGCCGGCTTGGCAATGGTGTTGGGCTGGATACGCCTGCGGGTACTTGGCATATCCTGAATGCGATGCGCGAGCATGGCTATCCGGTTGCCGGTGTACCCGCTGACGGCGATGCGCTGATCAATCATATGATGGCGGGCCCGACCAACGCAGCGAGCGATGGACGGGAAATCCGCGAAACCATTTCCTTGAATCAATACAGAAGCTTCTTCGAAAAGCTTCCGCAATCGATTCAAGACGTTGTTACCTCGCGCTGGGGGCAGCCGGAGGCCGATCCGTACTTCATGGAGCATGCCGAGACGTTCGCCCTGCCGCTGGCGCGCTTCGGCGAAACGCTGGTCGGCATCCAGCCGGCGCGCGGCTATAACATCGATCCGAAAGAAACCTATCATTCGCCGGACCTTGTGCCGCCGCATGGCTATCTCGCGTTCTACGCCTATCTGCGCGAGGTCTATGGCGCACACGCCATTGTGCATGTCGGCAAGCACGGCAATCTCGAATGGCTGCCGGGCAAATCTCTAGCGCTGTCGGAAAACTGCTATCCGGAAGCAGTGCTTGGACCGGTCCCGCATATCTATCCGTTTATCGTCAATGATCCGGGCGAGGGAACCCAGGCCAAGCGCCGCTCATCCGCCGTCATTATCGATCACCTGACGCCGCCGCTCACCCGCGCCGAGAGCTATGGTCCGCTCAAGGACCTCGAAGCGCTGGTGGACGAATATTACGAGGCATCCGGTGTCGATCCGCGCAGGCTTGTGCGGCTTAAAGCCCAGATCCTTGATCTGGTCCGTGACATCGGGCTCGACAGTGATGCGGGCATTCACGATCACGACCCGGACGATCTCGCTCTGCAGAAACTCGATGCGTATCTTTGCGATTTGAAGGAAATGCAAATCCGCGATGGCCTGCATGTTTTTGGACGATCACCGGAAGGGCGTCTGCTGACCGATCTCGTGGTTGCGCTGGCGCGCGTGCCACGCGGAGCCGGCCATGGCGCCGATCAGAGCCTGCAGCGGGCGATTGCGCTCGATCTTGGGCTGGAGGGCTTCGACCCGCTGGATTGCGAGATGGCCAAGCCATGGGACGGGCCTCGCCCCGATATCTTGCAAGCTATTTCGGATGAGCCTTGGCGCATCGCCGGCGATACCGTCGAACGTGTCGAGCTGCTGGCCGCCAAATTGGTGGCCGGAGAGGTGGATTGCACTCAGGATTGGGCAGCGACAATTGCCGTACTTGACGGCATCCGCACCAACTTGCGTTCTGCTGTTACCGCTTGCGGCGATGCCGAGATGAATGCGTTGCTGGCGGCACTGAACGGACGTTTCGTTGCGCCGGGGCCGTCGGGGGCACCAACTCGCGGGCGCCCGGATGTCTTGCCGACAGGGCGAAACTTCTTTTCTGTCGATACCCGCGCCGTACCAACGCCTGCCGCATGGGAACTCGGACAAAAATCCGCCGAGCTTCTGATCCGACGCTACACGCAGGATCATGGCGAATGGCCGACCTCATTCGGCCTTACGGCCTGGGGCACGTCGAATATGCGCACCGGCGGCGACGATATTGCGCAAGCGCTGGCACTGATCGGGGTGAAGCCGGTGTGGGATATGGCCTCGCGCCGGGTTACCGGTTACGAGATAATCCCGACGGCCATGCTTGGTCGTCCACGCGTCGATGTAACCTTGAGAATTTCGGGGTTCTTCCGGGATGCATTTCCAGACCAGATAGCGCTGTTCGACACGGCAGTGCGGGCAGTGGGTGCTTTGGATGAAGATGCCGAGGATAATCCTATCGCCGCACGCATGCGCAGCGAGCAGGCGCGGCTCATTGGAGAAGGCACAGAAGAAAAGCTGGCCAGACAACGCGCCGGTTTTCGCGTATTCGGCTCCAAGCCGGGTGCCTATGGTGCTGGCCTGCAAGCCCTCATGGACGAAAACGACTGGACAAAGCGCGACGATCTGGCCGAAGCCTGGCTCGTCTGGGGCGGCTATGCCTATGGTGCGGGCATCGAGGGCAATGCGGAGCGGGGCTTACTCGAAGAACGGCTGCGGGACGTCAACGCCGTTGTGCAAAATCAGGACAACCGCGAGCACGATCTGCTCGATTCCGACGATTACTACCAGTTCGAAGGCGGTATGTCGGCGGCGGTGGAACTTGTCTCGGGCGAGCGGCCTGCCATCTACCACAATGACCATTCACGTCCGGAAAAACCCGTTATCCGCACGCTTGAAGAAGAAATCGCCCGTACGGTTCGTGGCCGCGTGACCAATCCGAAATGGATCAATGGCGTGATGCGCCATGGCTATAAGGGCGCATTCGAGATGGCGGCGACCGTGGACTATCTTTTTGCCTTCGCCGCTACCACCGGCGCTGTCGGCAACCACCATTTCGAAGCCGTCTACCAGGCATTTCTGGTAGACGAAGACGTGCGGAATTTTCTGGCCGAGAAGAACCCGCATGCCTTGCGTGATATTGCGGAAAAGCTGGAACAGGCGGTCACGCGCGACTTCTGGAGACCGCGTTCCAACTCGGCGCGCTACGATTTAAGCAAACTTGCCGCTTGATAATTTGATTCGGAAGGGAAAGCCAAATGGCTGAAAAGTCACAAAAATTGCAAAATCTGACCGAAGCGGAAATCAATGAGCGGCACGCCGACAAGATGCGCAAGAAGAAAGCGGTGCGCGACAAAATTCTGGCAACAAAGACCGACGAAAAAGGTCTGGTGATCGTCAATACCGGTAAAGGAAAAGGCAAATCCACGGCCGGCTTCGGCGTTGTGTTCCGGGCGCTCGGCCATGGCATGAAGATCGGCGTCGTCCAGTTCGTCAAGGGATCATGGGATACGGGCGAGCGTTGGGTTCTGGAGAAATTCCCCGAGCAGGTGACGATTTCCGCCATGGGTGAGGGATTTACGTGGGAAACGCAGGATCGTGCCCGCGATATCGCCATGGCGCGCGATGCGTGGGAACAGGCCAAGATGATGATCCTCGACGACGAAACCGAGTTGGTGCTCTGCGACGAACTGAACATTGCCCTGCGTTATGACTATCTGCCGGTCGATGAAATCATCGAAGTTCTGAAGCAGAAGCCGCATATGAAACATGTGATCATCACTGGCCGTAACGCCAAGGATGAGCTCATCGAGTTTGCGGATCTTGTCACCGAGATGGAAATGATCAAGCATCCGTTCCGATCGGGCATCAAGGCTCAAAAGGGCATCGAATTTTAATTTTGTAGATGCTGGCCTGAGGCGTTTTCGCTACTTGAATTCGGCTGTCTGTACTGCAATCAATCAGTAGAGACAATTTGGGGGTAAAATGAGCGAAAGCATTTTTGATCGGATTGCGACATTTCTGGGTACGAAAAGTGCGGTGCAGAAGGTTGCCGATGACCCAGTGTTGACAGCAGAACTTTTGCTGCTGCTGCACATAGCATTGGCGGATGGAAAAACTGATAAAGCCGAATATGGTGCGATTCTGCGTGTCGCTTCGAATGATTTCGGAATTTCGCCGGAGGAGTTCGGAGAAGTCGCTGAATACCTCAAGGACTTCGGTTACGAGACCACAAGTACCCAAGCGGCGCTGGCCTTTGCGGACGTGTCGTTTGAACGTAAGGTTCAGTTGCTGCGTCATCTTTTGGCGATTGCGAATGCCGACGATGAATTGGATGCCAAGGAAGCCAATCTGATCCGCAAGACGGCCGATCTTTTGGGCGTGACACCGGAAGAATTGCACAAGAAGCACGTATGATTTCGTCAATCTATGCGCTGGGGGTGGGGTGCGAACGGGGATGTGCGCCCGACGAGCTCTTCGACCTCGTCAACAAGGTCTTGCAAAACGCGGCCATTGAGCCATCGGATCTAAGCGGCATACATTCGATAGACTTGCGACGTGGCGAGCCAGCCATTGTAGATGTGGCGCGGAAATTCAACCGCCCTGTTTGCTACTTCAGTGCTTCCATTCTGGAAGAACAGACACCGAGTTTGCTGAACCCGTCCGATCGCGTTTTTGCACTGATGGGATGTCACGGCGTGGCTGAAGCCGCCGCGCTTGCAGGTGTTGGACCGACAGGCGTATTGGTCGTTGGAAAAACAAAATCGGCTCATGCCACAGCAGCATTGGCTGTAACAAAGAGATAAAAAATGACGGTCCATTTTATTGGAGCAGGCCCCGGCGCCCCCGACCTTATTACTGTCCGCGGATTAAAACTGATTCAATCCTGTCCAGTCTGTTTGTATGCAGGATCATTGGTTCCAGTGGAGATGGTCGCGGAAGTGCCCGAAAACGCGCGCGTGGTCGATACATCGTCGCTCACGCTCGATGAGATCATTGCGGAGTTCGAGAAGGCCCACGCGGAAGGCAAGGATGTGGCGCGGGTTCATTCCGGTGATCCGTCGATATACGGTGCGGTGGCAGAGCAGATGCGGCGCCTTGATGCATTGGGTATCCACTATGATGTGACGCCCGGCGTTCCGGCATTTGCAGCCGCCGCTGCCGTCTTGAAAAAAGAACTGACGGTTCCGGAAGTATGCCAAACCATCATCCTGACGCGTACTTCGATAAAATCATCCTCTATGCCGGAAGGCGAAGATCTGGCAACTCTTGGGAAATCGGGTGCGACGTTGGTTATCCACCTTTCGATCCGCAATCTGGAACACATCGAGACCGAACTTACCCCGCTTTATGGCGCCGATTGTCCTGTCATTATTGCCTATCGCGTGGGCTGGCCAGACGAACAGTTTATTCACGGAACGCTTGCCGATATTGCCGGCAAGGTAAAAATGTCGGGCTTGAATCGTTCAGCGATGATTTTTGTTGGGCGCGGTCTAGCGGCAGATACTTTCCGGGATTCGGCTCTATATCACAAAGGTCACACGCACTCGCTGCGCAAGCGTTCAAACTGAGCCAAAAAGTTTATCAACGAACAGGATAACGCTTTCGATATCGGTCACACTATGGGTGCTGGGGCGATGCGGACGATCGATCATGATCACAGGAATACCGAGATCGCGCGCCGCCTTGATCTTGGTATAGGATGCGGTGCCGCCGGAATTGCGGCAAACGATATGCGTGAGGCGTTTCGTCGTCAGGAAAGCAGTTTCGTCATCAACTTTGCCAGGCTTCGACAATTCCAGTTCGAAATCCACGAGATCAAGCGGCGCTTCAGGTGGATCTATCATTCGCACGACAAAATGCACGTCGCCGCGACGGGAAAATGGTGCGATGTGTTGTCGTCCAAGCGCGAGCAGCACACGTGCCTTTGCGGGGATGAGAGAAACCGCGTCTTCAAGTGAAGCCACAATCGACCAGCTATCGCCAGGTTTGGTGTGCCAAGCGGGGCGTTCCAGCCGGACGAAAGGCGTTTTTGTTGAAGCTGCCGCGAGGATGGCATTGTCGGAGATCTGCGTTGCGAAAGGGTGTGTTGCGTCGATGAGCAGAGATATTTCCTGTTTCACGATGTATGCAATGAGGCCTCTCGCGCCGCCAAAACCGCCGATGCGAACTTCGCCCTTGAGTGTTGCCGGATTAAGCGTACGTCCCGCCAAAGATGAAATCACGCGGTGACCCTGCGCGGCGAGACGAGACGCGAGTTTTGACGCCTCGGCAGTGCCACCCAGAATGAGAATTGGACCATTAGACACGGGAAAGAACTGTACCCTTGCGATCGGTAACGATGACCTCTACTTCGACCGGGGCTCCCTTAAGTGTGGCAAGAGCTGTTTGCCTGGCTTGCGCGGCGATGGGATCAGCGAGATCAATTCCCATAGATTGTGTCAATTCAAGCACTTCCTGCGCAGTGTTGGCATTCAGAATCCGCTCCCTCACACTTGGATCGAGCCCCAGCTTTTCAGCTTCATCAGCAAGAAAAGTCATGCTGACCTGGCTGCGGCCAGAATGAAGATCGAGCGCGCCCTGTGCCAGTTTTGTCAGCTTGGCAAAGCCGCCGGCAATTGTCAGCCGATCGATTGGATGAACGCGCAGGTATTTCAGCAAACCGCCGGCGAAATCGCCCATGTCGAGAAGCGCAATCTCCGGCAGATGATAAATGGCTTGCGCCGCATCCTCGGAGGTGGAGCCGGTTGCGGCGAGAACATGCTTGAGGCCTGCTGCACGTGATACGTCAATGCCGCGGTGGATCGAGTGTATCCAAGCCGCGCAAGAGAAGGGGTGAACGATGCCAGTGGTTCCCAGTATCGAAATACCGCCGACAATGCCGAGACGCGGGTTCCAGGTTTTCTTGGCCAACTCTTCGCCCTCAGGCACAGAGATTGTGATGACGATATCCGCCGGAAGATCATATTGCGCGCAGATTTCCTCGCAAATCCGGCTCATCATTTCGCGTGGTACGGGATTGATAGCGGGTTCTCCGGGCGAGATGGGAAGTCCCGGTAGGGTAACTGTACCGACGCCTTCGCCCGCGACAAATTGTATGCCGCTTCCGGGCGGTGCGGGAAACACCGTCGAGATTATCGTGGCACCATGCGTGACATCGGGATCATCACCGGCATCTTTGACGATGCCTGCCATGGCATAACCATCGCCGATCGATTCGATCGCCAGCTGGAAGTGCGGAACTTCGCCCTTCGGCAGAATGATCGCTACGGGATCGGGAAATTCGCCTGTGATCAATGCGATCAATGCCGCTTTGGTCGCAGCGGTTGCACAAGCACCTGTAGTCCAGCCGCGGCGCAAGGGCCGTTCGCTCGTCTCGTCGGGTTTCCGCTGTCCTGCATCGGGTTCGTCGCTCATGCGCGTCTTATAGACCAGCTTCTGCACCCGTTGCATGATTTTTCCGATAAGTTCATGCTTACGGCCAGAAAAATTGTGCTATGCGCAAAAGATCGGAACGAGCGATGAGCGCAATGAATTCGAAGCTGCCAGTTTTTGAAACCGGACACGTCTGGCTGGTAGGAGCAGGGCCGGGTGATCCTGGCCTGTTGACCCTACACGCTGTCAACGGGCTCGAACAAGCCGACGTCATCGTCTACGACGCTTTGGTCAATGAGGATTGCCTGTCCTTCGCTGGTCCCGGAGCAGTGTTGGAGTATGCCGGCAAACGGGGCGGGAAACCATCTCCGCAACAACGCGATATATCGCTTCGACTGGTCGAACTCGCGAAGTCCGGCAAGCGAGTGCTGCGCTTGAAAGGCGGTGACCCTTTCGTTTTCGGAAGAGGCGGTGAGGAAGCGTTGACCTTGGTTGAACATCAAGTGCCATTCCGGATTATCCCCGGCATTACGGCCGGGATCGGTGGTCTTGCCTACGCGGGTATCCCCGTCACTCACCGCGAGACCAACCAAAGTGTTACCTTCCTGACCGGACATGATGCTACCGGCCTCGTTCCCGATTCGATGGACTGGAATAGTATCGCCAAGGGTTCTTCGGTCATCGTCATGTATATGGCAATGAAGCATATCGGACTGATTGCTTCGCGCCTGATTGCTGCTGGTCGCTCCAGGGACGAACCAATCGCTTTCGTCTGCAATGCCACCACGGGCCATCAGAAAGTGCTTGAGACAACGCTCGAGAGAGCCGAGGCTGACGTTCAGCAGTCGGGCCTCCGCCCTCCCGCCATCGTGGTGGTGGGACAGGTTGTCCGCTTGCGTGCGGCACTCGACTGGCTCGGCGCGGCAGAAGGTCGTGTGCTTACGCAGGATCCGCTTGGAACCCGCCGGGAAAAGGATGCGGGATGAAAGGCATGATTGTTGCCGCTCCGTCGTCTGGCAGCGGCAAGACGACCGTCACGCTTGGATTGTTGCGCGCTCTTCGAAATCTCGGTGTTGAGATTGCGCCGGCAAAAGCCGGGCCCGATTACATCGACCCGGCTTATCACGCGGTGGCGAGCGGTAGTCCTTGCGTCAATCTCGATCCTTGGGCGATGCGGCCGGATTTGATCAGTGCATTGGCTGCGCGTCATACCGAAGGCAACAAGATGCTCGTGGTCGAAGGTATGATGGGCCTTTTCGATGGTGCCAGCGATGGGCGGGGGTCTGCCGCCGATCTTGCGACACATCTGTCGCTTCCAGTTATTTTTGTTGTCGACTGTGCGCGGCAATCGCATTCGATTGCCGCACTCGTTAGTGGTTTTCGAGATTTTCGCCGCGATGTGATGATTGCGGGCCTAATCCTTAATCGGGTCGGCAGTGTCCGCCATGAGACCATGCTGCGTTCCGCACTGGAGTCCGTCGGCATACCGGTTCTCGGTTGCTTGCCGCGTGACGAGGGGTTGCAATTGCCGGAACGGCATCTCGGGCTCGTACAGGCGGGTGAACATCTCGAACTTGAGGCTTTCATCACGCACGCAGGTAATATCATTGGCGACAGGATCGATCTCGAACAGATCCAGCAAATGGCCAATCGCTATGGTCCCACAGGATCGATGGCAAATGTATCCCGCATTCCGCCTCTCGGACAAAGGATAGCCGTTGCGCGTGACAACGCATTCGCATTTTCCTACTGGCATCTGCTGGACGGCTGGAGGCGGCGCGGCGCCGAGATAAGCTATTTTTCACCGCTTGCGGATGAAGCGCCGGCCGGAGACAGCGATGCAATCTATTTGCCCGGAGGTTATCCAGAACTTCACGCCGGGCGCCTTGCCCAGTCAGAAAACTTTGCCTCGGGTATGAAATCGGCTGCTGCCGACAAAATCGCGATATACGGCGAGTGTGGAGGATACATGGTGCTGGGCAGGAGCATCGAGGATGCTGCGGGCAAAGTGCATCCGATGCTCGGGCTCCTGCCTGTCGAAACAAGTTTTGCAAACCGGAAGATGCATCTCGGTTATCGTCGCCTCAAACCACTTGTGGCGGCTCCATTTCAGACAGAGCTTACGGGACACGAATTTCACTATGCCAGTATTGTCCGCGAGGGCGTCGCCGAACGGCTCTTCCGCGTTCGGGACGCACTGGGTGAAGATTTGGGCGAAGCCGGGCTGCGCGCCGGATCGGTGAGCGGCTCATACATGCACATAATTGATTTGGCGGAATAATGCAGATTGAACATGGAGGCGCGCTCGATCGCGCTGTGGAACGTTTCGGTGGCGCGCCATCCGACTGGATTGATCTTTCTACCGGTATCAATCCGGAAGTATTACCGCTGCCGCCGATTGGTCTTGAAATCTGGAATCGCTTGCCGGACGAAAAACTGCTCACGTCAACCCTTAACGCCGCCCGAAAATATTATGGCGCGGCGGCTGAGGCGGGAATCGTTGCAGCGCCAGGCACACAATCGCTTATTCAAATGCTGCCTGATATTGTGGCTGCCAAAGGCGACGTCGCGATCGTCGGTCCGACCTATCAGGAACACGGTGCATCATTCCTCAATGCAGGCTGGCGGATTTCGAGTTGCGTGAGCATCGACGAGATTTTGCCATCTTCGAAGGTTGCGGTTGTGGTCAATCCGAACAATCCGGATGGACGAATTGTCTCAAGGGCATCTTTGCTTGAACTTGCTGGGCGAATGGAGAGCAGAGGTGGCGTCCTGATTGTCGATGAAGCTTTTGCCGATGCCCATCCAGAAGCAAGCATCGCAGACCACACAGGAATAAGTGGGCTGATTATCCTGAAATCTTTTGGCAAATTCTTCGGCTTGGGAGGGCTGCGATTGGGTTTTGCGTTGACGACGCACGATATTGCGCAGGCCCTCAAGCTTCGGCTGGGTCCGTGGGCGGTATCGGGTCCCGCCCTAACCATCGCATCCCATGCGTTTTCCGATGAAGTCCTCCTTGAAGGTTTTGCGAGGCGGTTGAGGGCCCGTCGTGAGCTGCTTGGACGCGTCCTGGCAGAAGCGGGTCTTTTCCAGGTTGGTGGCACAACGCTGTTTTCGCTGGTGGAGTTTAAGCAGGCTCGGCAGCTTCACGAAGCTTTATGCGAGCAACATGTGCTGACGAGAAAATTTGACTACGCGCCACAATGGTTGCGTTTTGGTCTGCCATTGGATGAGAATGGAGCTGAACGATTGCAGCAACGTCTTCGTATTGCGTTAAGTGCAATATCCAGCTGATTTTTGATTCAACAGGATCGAATTATTCATGGAAATCAATCTATTGATTCTGTTTCTTGCCTTGCTTGCCGATCGAACTTTCGGTGATCCTGATGGGTTGTGGCGGAAAATCCCCCATCCTGTCGTTCTATTTGGCAAAGCGATCGAGCTGGCCGACAAACAGCTCAACAAGGCTAGCGATTCGGACGATGAAAGGCGGCGTGATGGTTTCCTTGCGATGCTGGGTTTGCTGGTGCTGGCAGCGTTCATTGGTTTTCTCGTGCATCTCGCGCTGCAGACGATTCAGCCCTTTGGCGGTTTGATCGAGGCGCTGATTGTTGCGGTGTTTCTGGCGCAGAAGAGCCTCGGCGAACATGTCGAGCGTGTGGCAATAGCCTTGCGTGAGGAAGGTATCGTTGGTGCCCGCCGCGCCGTCTCGATGATTGTCGGACGTGACCCCGAAGTACTCGATGATGCTGCGGTAAGCCGCGCCGCCATCGAAAGTCTTGCTGAAAATACTTCCGATGGCATCATCGCGCCGGCATTTTGGTATGCCCTGCTGGGGCTTCCCGGACTTTTTGCCTACAAGATGTTAAATACGGCGGATTCGATGATCGGGCATTTGAATGATCGTTACCGTGATTTCGGGCGATTTGCCGCCAAATTCGATGATGTTGCCAATTGGATACCCGCAAGATTGACGGGCCTTCTGATCTCAGCAGCAGCCTGGGTCGTGCATGGTTATGATGCGGCGCTTCGCTCGTTCAATGTGATGATGCGCGATGCGCGGCTGCATCGCTCGCCCAACGCAGGGTGGCCCGAGGCGGCGATGGCGGGGGCGATTGAAGTGGCACTTGCGGGTCCCCGTGTCTATGGCGGCGTGATGGCGAACGAGCCGATGCTGAACGGTGCAGGGCGCCGCGATGCCGGAGCCGAGAACATCGAGGACGCGCTTAACATTTTCAGCGTGACAACCGGAATTTTTACAGCCGCAATCCTGGCGCTGTTTTTACTCGGACTGCTTTTGTAGCGGCAATCACTGAAATCTTGGGTCAAGCACATCGCGCAAACCATCGCCGAGCAAGTTAAGCCCGAGAACTGTGATGACAATCGCGAGACCGGGAAACAGAGCTATATGCGGTGCCAGGCCAATCATTGTCTGGGCTTCGAACAGCATTCTACCCCAGCTCGGCATGGGAGGTTGTGAACCCAGTCCAACATAAGAAAGACCTGCTTCTGCAAGTATGCCCAGGGAAAACTGGATGGTTGCCTGCACGATTAAAAGAGACGCGAGATTCGGCAAGATGTGGTCACGCGAAATGCGCGCCGGGCTTTTACCGATAGCGCCCGCCGCTATCACAAACTCGCGCGACCACAGGGAGAGGGCAGCGGCACGGGCGACACGCGCAAAAACCGGGATGTTGAAAATGCCGATCGCGATAATTGCGTTGATCGCGCCCGGGCCGAAAACCGCGGTAATCATCACCGCGGAGAGTAATGCGGGAAAGGCAAAGACAAGATCGTTGAAGCGCATCAAAACCTCATCGATAAAACCGCCGGTTGCCGCACCCCACAAGCCGAGCGGCACGCCAATGCCAGCGCCAATTGCTACTGAAACGGATGCTACGGCGATGGAATTACGGCTCCCGACCATGATCATCGACAGAATGTCACGACCAAAATGATCTGTGCCGAGCCAATGCGCTGCGGATGGCGGCTTTAGCTTGCCTGCGATATCGAGGGCGCCCACCGGATAAGGCGTCCAGACGAATGACACCAATGCCACCAGCGCGATCAGACTCGTGACGATAAGGCCGACGCAAAAGGATCTGTTCGCCAGTGCCTTGCCGATACTCATGAACGGCCCCGCAATCGGGGATCTACTATGGCGTAGGAAAGATCGACCAGCAGATTGACAAGGATCAGAGTAGCAATGAGCAGCATGACGACGCCCTCGACCACAATAAGATCCCGCTGGGTGATTGCCTGGAACACCAAACGACCGAGGCCCGGCAGATAGAACACGTTCTCGATGATGATCGTGCCAGCAAGCAGGAATGCGAATTGCAAGCCAAGAATAGTTAGAACGGGGATAAGAGCATTGCGCAGCGCGTGGCGGTATAAAACCTGCCGCCTGCTCAAACCCTTGGCGCGAGCCGTGCGGATATAGTCCTCCCCGAGTACTTCCAGCAGAGCGGAGCGCGTAACGCGGGCAAGGATCGCGGCTTGGGGGAGGGCAAGTGCAATAGACGGCAGAATCAGCGATTTGAGGCTCACACCGAAGCCTGCGCCCCACCCCGGGAAGCCGCCGGCCGGAACAAGCCTCAACGTCACTGCGAATAGATAGACCAGGAGGAGGGCGAACCAAAAATTTGGTATCGCTACACCCACCTGCGCAACTCCCATGGCTAGCGTATCGGAGAACTTGCCGCGTCTTGACGCGGCAAACACGCCGACAGGAAGTGCGATCAACGTGGACAATGCCAACGAGATCGCAGCGAGCGGCAATGAAACAGCAACCCGCTCCTTGATGAGGTCAAACACGGGAACCGAATACGTATAGGATTTGCCAAGGTCTCCGGTCAGCAGCCCGCCGAGCCACCTGAAATATCGTATAATCAGTGGTTGATTGAGCCCCATCTGCTCCTGCAGGTTACGGACGGCGTCCTCGGTGGCGTTCATACCCAGCATAAGTCGAGCAGGATCGCCCGGCACGATTTCAAGCATCGCAAAAACAACAAGCGATGCGGCGAGAAGCGTAAGGATGGCGATCAACGCCCGCTTCGTGGCATAGCTCAACATCGAACGGGCGCACCGGATCGCATTAGTCCAGCCACTTCACAGCGGTTAAATCATTGGCCTGAATCGGTCCATTTTCCCAAAGTCCTTCGATCTTTGCGTCCCAGATGCCCGTTTTGGGAAGCTGAAACAGGAACGCCGCAGGTACGTCTTTTGCGAGCAATCTTTGCGCCTGCTGGTAAAGTCCGGTGCGTTCGGCGCCATCGGAAGTGGCATCTATCTGTTTGATCAGGTCCTTAAAGGCCGGGCTGTCATAATTGAAATAGTAGTCGTCGCGGGAAAAAATGTTCAGGTCGTTCGGCTCGGTATGAGAGACGATCGTCATGTCATAGTCTTTATTCTTGAAGACCTGATCCAGCCATTGCGCCCATTCCACCGGAATGATTTCCGCCTCGATGCCGATTTCACGTAGTTCGGCTGCGATAATTTCACCGCCGCGCCGGGCGTAGGTGGGCGGCGGAAGTTTCAGCGTTGTCTTGAAGCCGTCAGGATGACCGGCCTCCGCCAGAAGCTTTTTCGCGAGTTCCGGATCGTAAGCAGTTTCCGCTGTCAGATCGATGTAAGCGGGATGATGGGGCGGAAAGAATGAACCGATGGGCGTCCCAAACCCGAACATCGCGCCATCGATCAAGGACTTCCGATCAATGGCGTGGGCGATGGCTTGACGGACCTTTGGATTATCAAAGGGCGGCTTCTTGTTATTCATGCCAAGAACGGTCTCGCCTTCCGTCGTGCCGATGACAACCTTGAAACGGGGATCAGCCTGGAACTGCGGGATGGTTTCATAACTCGGAAAAACCGGAAAAGCCTGGACGTCACCCGCCAGGAGCGCGGCCGTCGCGGCAGCCGGATCTGGGAATGACCCGAAATGTGGCTTTGTCGAGCAACGCTGGTGTTCCCCAATAATCGGCATTTTTCGCAATGACAATCTGGGAGCCTTTCGCCCAGCTGTCGAATTTGAATGGACCGGTTCCAACAGGCTTGTCCTTGTTCGTCCCGGCGCTTTCAGGCGCCACGATGACCGCATCGCCCCAGCCCATATTGTAGAGGAAATCACCGCTCGGCTGTTTCAGAGCCACCTTGACCGTTAGCGGATCAACAACGTTCGACAGTATCGATGGCTGAAAACAGACCCTTTTGCGCGTTGGTGGATTTGTCGCCACGAGCACGATCGAGCGAAAACTTGACGTCATCGGCGTCGAATGATGTGCCATCGTGAAATTTGACATCTTTGTGCAGCTTGAATGTGTAGACCTTGCCGTCTTCCGATTGTGTCCAGCTTTCGGCGAGGGCGGGGAGAACGTCCCCCTTTGGGCCAATGCGTGTCAGGCCTTCAAAGATATTCGCATAGACGATCTCGTCGATGGCTGCCGCGGCGCCCGCGGTCGGATCGAGGTGCGGAGGTTCCAAAACGATGCCGAGGACAAGGTCGGTCTTGGCGGCATAGGATGCTGAGGACATCACCAAGCTTATTGCCACACAGGCGATGGCTAACTTCCACGATTTCATCCAGTAACTCTCCAGCTTTCTGGCAATCAGGCCGATCGCGACAGTAGCACCTTTAAACCGAGCGCCATGACGTTGGCGGATTCGATCATGTCTTCGATGCCGACATATTCATCCGGCCGATGCGCGAGGTCCAGTATGCCCGGGCCGTAGGCTATGCAGTCGTGTAGTAGCCCGATGCGTGCAATATGTTTTTGATCGTAAGTACCGGGTGAGATCACGTACTGCGGTTCCCGGCCGAAAACTGACCGGATCCCCTCGGCAACTGCGGTGACGACCGGCGCATCGCGCTCGGTCATCAATGGTTGCACTTCCATGATGTCGCGAATGCTGTAGTGAAATTTCGGTCGCTCCCACTGCAGCCTGTCAAGGATCGAAACGACCTCGCGTTTAACCTCAGTGATGTCTTCCTCGAGCAGGAAACGGCGATCGATGGTCAGGCGGCAGCTATCGGACACGTTGGGCGAGGGCAATCCAGAATAATCGTCAGTCTGTCCGCCATGGATGGAGTTGATATTCATGGTGGATCGCCGCGCACCATCGGGAACCACCGGCATCGAGGTTTGCTTGTTGTCCAGGGCGGGGAAAAGTTCCTTTTCGAACGCTTCAAGGACCGCTCCCATATGGCGAATGGCGCAATCACCCAAAAACGGCATCGACCCGTGGGCAATTTCGCCCTTGGTTTCGATTTCTGCCCACCAGACTCCGCGATGACCGAGACAGATACGGTCCTTGTTGAGTGGTTCCGGAATGATGACGTGATCGACGCGGGGCTTCGAGAAGAAGCCTTTGCTGGCGAGATAGGCAACACCGCCGAAGCCACCGGATTCCTCATCTACCGTGCCGGATATTTCTATGGCGCCAGCGAAGTCCGGATAAACCTCGATAAATGCTTCCGCTGCAATGATTGAGGCGGCGAGTCCACCCTTCATGTCGCAGGCGCCGCGGCCATAAATCTTGCCGTCCTTGACCACACCTTCGAACGGATCAACGGTCCAGCCTTCACCCGTTTCCACGACGTCGATATGGGAATTGAAGTGCACGGTCTGGCCATGGGTGCGACCATCAAAGCGGGCGACGACATTGGTGCGCGGGTAGCGGTCCGTGTCGCCAGGCGTCCCTTCGCCGCGGATCAACTGGGTCTCAAAGCCGATCAGCTGCAACCGCTTCGCGAGAAATTCTGCGCAGGGCGTATAGGCCTCGCCGGGCGGGTTGATCGTGGGGAAACGGATGAGATCGCGCGTCAGCGCTATCAGGTCATCACGCCGTTTCTCAATGGCACGGGAGAGCTTGTCGTCCATGCCTTATCAAATCAGCACCACTCCCGATTTGGCAAGTAGCAACTTGTTGTCTGACGACAGTTGAACGCTCCAACCTTTGAGAAACTTGGCCAAGGGCAAATTTTGGGCTCTAGTTGTAACTTTACAAATGAGACACTGGTGACGATGCAAGCGCAACTATAACACTGAAAGCACCGGGCTATTTGAAAGTAAATTGCGCCCTTATGCAGGTTTGTCGCACCCGCTTGAACTACATTTTGGTGAGGGCCATTTTCCTGTCGCCGCAATATAGCGGTTCCAATTCATCGACAGGACCAAGAAATGCTCCGCGAAAAAAGAGTAGCAGAGGAAGAATTTGTATCCATTGACCAGGATAATGCTGGACTCTCCGCCAAGCGGAGCGGGACATGCATTCCGGGTGTCCTCTGCGTGATTGGCCTCATCCTGGCAATTGCACTGCTCACACCAGAGCGGGCTACGGAGCATTCGCAACAGCCCGCATTGGAGCAGATACAATGACGCGGGCTGCGGCCCGTGGGATCGGCACAGCCGTTCACTAGCTCTAGCCCAGCGATCAGCCCATTAGTTTTACCAGTCCGATTGGGACTGGTGCCGTTTTCCTGACAACGCAATCCCCTAGACCCGCTAAGATGTTAGTGAGTCGGACGCGCATGCTCTTTGCAAAACCCGCAGATTTCTTGCAAGACTGCCGCTAAAGGATCGAGACAGATGGTTGGCTGAAGCAGGTCACGCGCCATTTTGTCTTGGTGAACAAGGGGCGCATCGGGTATGAGTTCAGAACCAGTCCTTGCTTTATCAGAGCCGGTTGGTGATGAGATTCGGAAAACCACCTGCTATATGTGCGCCTGCCGTTGCGGCATCGATGTCCATCTGAAAGACGGCAAAATCCGCTACATCGAGGGTAACCGCGACCACCCGATCAACAAGGGAGTCTTGTGTGCCAAAGGATCAGCCGGAATTATGCAGCACTATTCGCCGGCGCGATTGCGAGCGCCGCTGTTACGAACAGGACCACGCGGTTCAGGCGAATTCAAAGAAATCAGCTGGGAAGAAGCGTTGGCGTTGGCTGTCGATTGGCTGCAGCCGGTGCGAGAAACCGCGCCGCAGAAGCTCGCCTTTCTTTACTGGCCGCGACCAAAGCCAGGCTCTGACCAGCTTCTGGGCGCAAAATTTCGGCACACCGAACTACGCCGCACATGGCGGTTTTTGTTCGGTCAACATGGCGGCCGCAGGGATTTATACGATTGGTGGCGCGTTCTGGGAATTTGGCGCGCCCGACTGGGACAAGACCAAGCTATTTGTTTTGTTCGGTGTGGCGGAGGATCACGATTCCAACCCGATCAAGATAGGTATTTCCAAACTCAAGAAGCGTGGGGCGCGTTTTGTTTCGGTCAATCCGGTGCGCACGGGCTATTCCGCTATCGCTGATAACTGGATCGGCATTCGGCCTGGCACCGACGGACTGCTCATTCTTGCCGTCATCCATGAACTTTTTCGCACTGGCAAGATCGATCTCGATTATCTCCAGCGCTACACCAATGCGCCATGGCTGGTGATCGATGATGAGGGTAAGGAAGATCACGGACTTTTCCTGCGCGACGATCTGGGTAAGGCGCTGGTGCGTGATCGCAGGTCGGGTGCGCTTGTGCGATTTGACGAGCCGGATCATGTAGCTGATCTCAATGCTGAATTCGTCACAGAAGATGGCCGGAAGGTGCGCAGCGTCCTACGGCTGATGGCGGAAAAATACCTTGATCCGAAATATGCACCCGATGCAGTCGCTGCGGAAACCGGGGTTGCGGCGAGTACGATCCGCGGGCTGGCATCGGAAATCGCCCGGGTGGCCTTCGACGAAGAGATTATCGTTGAGCAACCGTGGACCGACATGAAAGGCGAGCAGCACGATGTCATGATTGGACGGCCGGTGAGCTTCCATGCCATGCGCGGCATCTCCGCTCATTCGAATGGATTTCAGTCGGCGCGTGCATTGCACGTTTTACAGACGATCATCGGCTCCATCGACTGCCCGGGCGGCCATCGGTATAAGCCGCCTTATCCCAAACCGGTGACGGCCCACCCAAGACCGCATGGCCGAGCGGAACATGTGAAGCCCGGCCAACCGCTTGCGGGGCCGCATCTTGGATATCCACTTGGACCTGAAGACCTGCTCGTGGATAGTGAAGGCAAGCCGCAGCGGATCGACAAAGCTTTTTCCTGGGAAGCGCCGCTTTCGGCTCATGGCATGATGCATATGGTCATCGCCAATGCGTGCGCTGGCGATCCTTATCCCGTCGACGTGCTGTTCCTGTACATGGCCAACATGGCGTGGAACTCCTCGATGAACACGCGTGGCACGATCAAGATGCTGGAGGAGTGCGACGAGACAACCGGCGAATATAAAATCCCGAAGATCATCTATTCGGACGCCTATTCATCGGAAATGGTTGCCTATGCCGATCTTGTCTTGCCAGATACGACCTATCTGGAGCGTCACGACTGTATTTCACTGCTCGACCGGCCAATCTCCGAACCTGACGCCGCCTGCGATGCAATTCGCTGGCCGGTGCTGGAGCCGGACAGGGATGTGCGCGGGTTTCAGTCCGTGCTGATCGATCTCGGAGCCCGCTTGAAACTGCCGGGTTTCGTCGATGATAGAGGCGTGGCGCTGTACAAAGATTATGCCGACTATATCGTCAATCATCAGCGCAAGCCCGGTATCGGCCCACTCTCGGGGTGGCGCGGTGCGGACGCCAAAGACGAGGGCAGGGGCGCGCCTAATGAAGATCAGCTGAAAAACTACATTAACCACGGTGCGTTCTGGATGAAGCACATTCCCGATGAGGCACTCTATTTCAAGCATCACAATGCTGCCTATCAGCAGTTTGCGATCGATATGGGCTTCTTCGACGCGCCGCAGCCGGTTACCCTTCAGCTCTATGTCGAGACGCTGCAGAAGTTCCGGCTGTCAGCGCTGGGTATTCGGCAACCGTTTGCACCCGAACAATATCGCGAGCGCCTGCTCGATTGTTTCGATCCTCTACCGGACTGGTACCGGCCCTTCGAAGAACAGGGCGTCGATACCGCAGAATTCCCCTATCATGCGATCACACAGCGGCCGATGGCGATGTATCATTCCTGGGGCTCGCAGAATGCTTGGCTGCGACAGATACACACGAAAAATCCATTGTATGTCCCTGGTACGATTTGCGACGAGCAGGGGTTGAAGGATGGCGATTGGGTCTGGGTCATTTCGCACCACGGCCGGATCAAATGCGAAATTGCGCGGACCGATGCGGTGAATGGCAAAACCATGTGGACATGGAATGCGATCGGCAAGCGTAAGGGCGCTTGGGCGCTTGATCCGCAAGCGCCCGAAGCAACCAGGGGATTCCTACTCAACCATCTCATTCATGAACTTTTGCCACCAAAAGCCGATGGGATGCGCTGGTCGAACTCCGATCCGATCACCGGGCAGGCCGCCTGGTATGATTTGCGCGTGCGCATTGAAAAGGCCGAGGCTGGGGTGGAGATCAGCGAACCGTATTTCGCTGCAATCAAACGTCCTGGCAGCCAATCGCAACCAGTCGATGAACTGCGTTACGGGCAGGAATGGTCGTCAAAATGACCAGCCTTCCGCAAAATCGTACCGCGAAAAAACTCGGGCTGGTGATCGATCTTGATGTATGTGTCGGCTGCCATGCCTGTGTAATCAGTTGCAAGGAATGGAATACCGGCGGCTACGGCAGTGCGCTGTCGGACCAGCATCCCTATGGCGAGGATGTTTCGGGTACGTTTCTCAACCGCATCCACAGTTTTGAAGTCGTTCCAGAAGGCGGGCAGGTCATTGGAGAAGCTGGTGACACCAGGGTGGTCCATTTCCCCAAAGTCTTGCTTGCATTGCGAGGACGCTCCCTGTGTCACGGTCTGCCCGACTGGTGCCTCTTACAAACGGGCCGATGACGGGATTGTGCTTGGTGGATGAAGACAAGTGTATCGGTTGCGGACTTTGCGCCTGGGCCTGTGCCTATGGTGCGCGCGAGATGGATCTTGCTGCCGGCGTGATGAAGAAGTGCACACTGTGCGTCGACCGCGTCTACAATGAGACACTGAAGCAAGAAGACCGCGTGCCTTCCTGTGTCAGGACTTGTCCGGTCAATGCCCGGCATTTTGGCGACCTTGGCGATCCGAATTCCGATGTGGCCATCATGGTGGTCGAACGCGGTGGTTTCGATCTTATGCCGGAGCAGGAAACACGGCCCACCAACAAGTACCTACCACCTCGTCCACGGAAGTCGTTGAGCGAAAGCATGCCAATAATACCTCTTGCAGAGAACACCGATGGCGCGCGCGGATTTTTCGCTTGGCTCGACAAGACGCTGGACCGGATCTAGGCGATGCATCCAGCGTATTCGATTATTGTTTTCACGACGCTGTCAGGTCTGGGCTACGGACTTGCGGTCGTGCTTGGGCTCGGTTTTCTGGATCCGTCGCTGCTATTGACCAAGTTTGCCTATTTGACTTCGCTGGCACTGATCAGCATTGGACTGGCAGCTTCGCTCTTGCATCTCGGCAACCCGCAACGTGCATGGCGGGCCTTGAGCCAATGGCGCTCCAGCTGGTTGTCGCGCGAGGGTGTGATGGCAATCGCGACGTTTGTCCCCCTGACGTTGAGTGCTGCGCTGGCAATCTTTGCCGACAGACATGATGGGGTTTTGGGGTCTATCACTGTGCTTGGTGCGTTGGTGACAGTCTATTGCACATCGATGATCTACGCGTCGCTCAGGACAGTGGACTCGTGGCATACGAAACTGACACCACTGTGCTTCCTGTTGTTTTCGCTAGCCGGTGGTTTCTTGTTCGCAAGCGCCTTCGTGGGCGGAAATGGGTTGGTCGAGGAGTTGCTGGCGCTTCTGTTCGTCCTCCTGGCGTTAGTCGCCAAACTGGTTTGGCGGAACCGCGCTACGACACTCTTACCCATTTCGACGCCGGAAACGGCAACCGGTCTTGGCTTCATCGGCAAGGTGCGGCTGTTTGAGCGTCCGCATGCGCTGGACAACTATCTGACGCGGGAGATGGGCTTTCGCGTTGCCCGTAAACACGCCGCAAAGCTGTGGGTGATCGCTTTCGTTTTCGGTGTGGCTCTGCCTATCCTGGTGCTTTTGCTGGCTCTGGCGATTGGGGGTGGGCCCATCGCGCAGATTGCGCTCGTTCTCGGTGTCGTCGCATATGTGTTGGGGATTCTTGTCGAGCGCTGGCTGTTCTTCGCCGAAGCCAAACATGCAGTGATGAATTACTACTAACTAGGGTTCCAGCGTTTGTGAAACCACATCCACTGGCCGGGGTATTCGCGTACCCAGACCTCGACCTTGTCGTTCAGGGCCTGGACAGTTGCGGCGAGGTCCACGGCTCCTTTGTCATCGCGCGGTATCTCCATCTTCTCTTCAAGCTCCAGACGAAACCGGCCACCGGGCAGGCGCACACAGCGCGCCGGATATACATCGCACTCATATTGACGCACGAGTTTCGCGAGAAGTGGATTGGTTTTGCATGGGCGGTTGAAGAACGTCGAAGCGATGCCGCGTTTGAATTTCTGATCGACCAGCATGCCGACGTTACCATTGTTGTTGAGGACGGTGGCGAGCGACCAAGCTGCACCGGCCTTCGACGGAACGAGATGCCCCATGTTGGTCCGGCGTGCCCCGAGGATTTTCTTGGCAACATAGGGGTTGTTCGGTGGGCGAAACAGCGCAGTGACATTCAGATCGAATGTCGCCGCGCAGATCGGCAGCAGCTCGAAATTCCCCGTATGACCTGTGAAGAATATATGCGGGCGGTCCTTCTCGTCCCGTATGCGTTCGAAGATCTCGCGGCCCTGAACCTCGACTAGTCCGGGCGTGTCGCTGTGCGGATCGAAATCGAAGATCGCATCCAGAAACACATACTCGGCCGTCAGGCGCGCCATGTTACCCCACATGTCGCGCGCAATCTTCTGCAGCTCCTCTTCGGGTTTCTCCGGATAGGCTTTACGCAGGTTGGTCATCGCAATGCGATGGCGGCCCATCAATGGGCCAATTTTACGCGCTGCGGCATCGGTGAAATCCATAGCTGCCTTCGCGGGCAGCATACGGAGCAATTTGAGGACACCGAAAATGACAAATGCCGACAGCCAGTAGTTGAATTTCTTCAACCGCTGGCTCCAACGGAATAGTGCTAACTTTGTATTGAGCTTCATTCTGGATCAGTTTACGCGCAGGATGATCTTGCCGAAGACGTCCCGGCCTTCCATCCGCTTCAATGCCGTATCGATATCATCGAAGCCGACTTCAGTGTCGATGACTGGATGGACAAGGCCACGCGCCATCTTCTGCATGGCATCAGCCATGTTTTCCATGCGGCACCCGAACGAGCCGAGAAGCTTCAACTGCTGCTGGAACAGCATCATAAGGTTCATGCTGGTTGAAACACCCGACGTCGAGCCGCAGGTGACCAGCCGCCCGCCGCGGCGCAGCGACAACATGGACCCCGCCCATGTATCGGCGCCGACATGTTCGAAAACAACATCAACGCCCTTCTTCTTTGTCAGCTTGCGCACGACGCCTTCAAAGCGGTCCTCGCGGTAATTAATGACATGATCCGCCCCCAGCGCCTTGGCCTTTTCGATCTTGTTGTCTGAGCCTACGGTCGTAATGACAATACAGCCCATCTTCTTGGCAAGCTGGATTGCCGCCGAACCAATACCGGAACCACCTGCGTGAACGAGGATAGTTTCGCCTGGCTCTAGTTTTGCATTGTCAAACAGCATGTGCTCGACCGTTCCGAAGGTAACGGGTGCGACGGCAGCACCGATTTCGTCGACGCCAGGAGGAGCCGGGACAAGCAAACGGGCTTTGAGGTTGACTTTTTCCTGGGCGAAGCCATCGAGATGGAAGCCGTGCACACCGGAAACATGCTCGCAAAGATTGTCGCGACCTTCGCGGCAGGGACGGCACAATCCGCAGGTCTGTGCACCATAGATCGAGACGAGCTGGCCTGGTAGTAGATTGCTGACGCCCGCGCCGATCGCATCGACAACGCCCGAAGCTTCCGCGCCGATCGTCAATGGCATCTTGCGCTTGGCAAAGGCCATGCCCCGCCAGCCCCAGACATCAATGTGATTGAGCGCAACAGCTTTGATGTTGACGGTGACCTCACCGGGACCGGGTGCAGGCGGGGGCGCAACATCGACGATCTCGAGCTTGCGGTCTTCAATCAATTGTAGTGCACGCATATCCGTTTCCTTATTCAGGCCACGGATTAGTTCGGTTCTGCCGTCATGACAAGACACGTATTTTGTCCGCCGAAGCCGAATGAACTGGAAAGCACCGATGAGACACTTGCTTCGCGCTTAACGTTGGGGACGACATCCATGACAATTGCCGGATCAGGATTGTCATAGTTGATCGTTGGCGGGATCGTACCGGTCTGAATGGTCAGTACAGAGAATACGGCTTCGATTGCGCCAGCAGCGGTCAATGTATGGCCGATCATCGACTTGTTTGACGACACAGGCAGTGATGAAATGCGATCGCCAAAGACGGTCGACAACGCAAGATATTCCATCTTGTCGTTTTCTGGCGTCGACGTTCCGTGGGCATTGATATAGTCGATTGCGTCTTCCTCAATCCCTGCATCTTCAAGGGATGCGCGTACCGCACCAATGGCAGGCGAACCGTCCGGCTTCGAACGGGTACGATGAAAGTCATCGGCCTTTTCGCCGCAACCACGCATGATGCCAAGAATATTTGCACCGCGTGCGACGGCCGATTCGAGCGATTCCATCACCATAGCGCCAGAGCCTTCTGCCATGACAAACCCATCTCTATCTTTCGAGAAGGGTTTTGCGGCCTTGTGGGCCGGCTCGTTATGTGTGGATAGCGCAGAGAGCAGCGAAAACCGGATCAGTGCTTCGGCGGAAACCGAACCATCGGTGCCGATCGACAGGACCCTGTCGCTTTCGCCGCGCCGGATGGCTTCCACGCCCAACTGAATGGCAGTCGCGCCAGAAGCACAGGCTGTAGACAAAGTTATCGGTAGACCGCGCGTGCCGAATTTATCGGCCAGAACCTCAGCGATATGGCCAAATTCCGCCGTGTTGAACATGTCGACCTGCGGGCCGCGACGGCATGCGGAGAGCAGCAGATCGTATCCGGGCTCGCCTTCAGACTTGACCAATGCGTCCAAGGCAAAGCGATTGCGCCATTCGAGTTCGACCGGTGGAGCAGCCAGGAAAAGCGGGCCGCCGAAGTCATCGACTGGAAAACCGGCCTGCGCTACAGCTTCCTCCGCTGCAAGCGACGCCAGCTTTTGCGACAGTGCCGATGCTCCTTTGGTGCTTTCTTCCAGGAAATCGACAGTCCCGGCGATCTGCGTTCGCAGATTGTCCAGGGCGAACCGTGTAATCGTGTGGATGCCGGACGTGCCGGAAGTCAGCGCAGCCCAGTTCTCTTCCTTACCTTGTCCGAGGGATGAGACAACCCCGAGACCTGTTATGGCGACGAGGGGTCGGCCGAAATGATCAGTATATTTGGACATGAAGATATCCCTTAAACTTTGACCAGGCGGGCAACGCCTTCGCCGCGAGTCCCGCCAATGGACGTTGCGAGTGCGGTATCGACGCTGGACGGTCCGGCCTTCTCGTTTTTCGCGTCGAGAGGCGGGAAGGCAGATCCATTGAAAACGCTCAGCGCAGCAAGAGCAACGACGAGTGGGAATTGTGCTTCGCGCAGATGGCCGAGTTTGCCCGCAACGCCGCGCACCATCGAACTCGAGAATGTATCGAGCGCCGCTTTTTCTGCCGCAGTTACGTGTTTAGCCCCACTGGCGCCTGAAATGATCAGATCTGCTGCTTTGTCTGCACTGGCCGCACCGATCAGCTTGGCTACGGTTTGGGTTAAATCATCGCGGTTGCGTCGAATTTGCGCGCTGTAAATTCCATCGATAGCAGCATACACGCGTGCACCACGTTTTTGTGCGTGCTCCGCACTTTCCAGAACGAGGAATGCACCACCAGATCCGGTAACGATCCCGCCTCCCGCACTGTCTTCTCTTTGCCAAAGCGGCGCCCAACCGTCACGCTTGAGCATCCCATTCAATTCGTATCCCAACAACATGTCTGGATGCTGGGAATTGTACGAACCACCAACAAGCGCATGTGTACTCTGTCCGGAGCGAATACGAGCTACAGCTGTATCGAGCGCCGAGATACCCGAGCCTTCTTCACCCATGAATGTACGCGAAGAGCCGGTAACTTTGTGGACGATGGAGATATTTCCAGCAAGCAGGTTCGAAAGCTGTGCCAGAAACAAGGTTGGGCGCAGCTCGGTCGTGAGCTTCTCGTTTAGCATCGTTCCGATATCATTGCGCACACGCGCTTCGGCAAGGATTTGCGTGTCTACCGAGACGTCGCGTTCCCCACCGCCTGCCGCCACCACCATATCCATGCTGGCGCAGAGCGATTCGTCGTCTTTTATGCCTGCATCCTGCAGCGCGAGGCCAGCTGTGTAGGTCCCTATACGCTGCCACGTCTCCATCTGCCGCTGGTCGCCGCGCTTCGGTATCTGGTTGTTCCAGTCGACTTCGACGAGCGGATGAACGGTATACGGCTTGAACGTTTCGCTATCGATGCGGGGTTCGAGCCCGTCATTGAACGCCTTCCAATGGGCGTCGACGCCTTCGCCAAGTGATGAAATCAGTCCGATACCAGTAATGACGACGGTGTTGTTCTGCATTGTCTCGCAACACCGTTTGTACGGTGTACCCGGTTAGCTGGGAAATCAGGCCTTCTTGGCGGCGACGAGTTCGTCGATCTTGGCGCACAGGTTTTTCAACACGAAGTATTCTTCGGTCGGAACCTTGCCGTCATTGACTTCCTGCGTCCACTGTTCAAGCGGGATCTTGATACCGAAGGCCTTGTCGATCGCAAAAACGATGTCGAGGAAATCAAGGCTATCGATGCCCAGATCGTCAATTGTGTGACTCTCCGGCGTAATGGAGTCGCGATCGATCTCGCTGGTTTCGGCAATGATGTCGGCGACCTTGTCGAATGTATCGGACAATTGATTTTCCTTTGCTTATCGTGCCTCAGGCAAGGGCACTGATGTATAATGAAGCCGGTATCTAGCGTTTTTCAGGCCTCAGGGAAAGACCAAAGCTGCGCTGTGATTAGTCGAATATGATTCTTCCTGCGATATGGATGGTTTCACCTTCCTCGGCTTTGGAAACAACGACCGCTTCTGTCGGACGTGGCGTAACACCGGTCAGAGCGATGATATTGGCGCGATCAGTCATCATTACCAGGTTGCCAAGGCCCTTGAATGCAACGATCGTCGCACGAATCTGGTCGATCTGGATTTGTTTGGCAGCTTCGTCCCCAGGCAATGGATCGAGTGGCTTAAAGATTTCAGCGGAGATTGAGTCGAATGACAGCCGTGCGGTTTCCCGTGCATTGCAGGTAGAACTTGTAAGAACTTTGTCAATTCGCACTCCGCGTGCGGCAAAACGGGCTCCAAGTTTTTGCGCCAGCTGGCGCCCGCGGTCGGAAAGCGTTTGCGTGACCGAACAATCGGCCGAGCTGTCGACGGTTGGGCTCAAGGTTCCGGAAGCATCGGCGCCTTGAATGAGAATTGTGTATCCGCCGCGCTGTACTCTCGCCCAGGCAGCATCTGTCGCGTATGCGTGCGATACGACAATAACCAGGCTGAACAGCGCATACATAGAAATTGCCCAAGGGCGGAATTGCTTCAACATCATTCTCCTTAGCAGTCGAGATGGGGATTTGTTGAAGAAAAATAAAGCCATGCAACCAGAACGTCTTGCACTGCCGGATTTGCCGGCCTATTGCGGAACGCGATGGGTCTCATTCAAACAATCATCGTCGTTTTTGGTGTGATTGCCATCGCTTATGCAGCAGCGCATTTCAAGCTGCTGGATGAGCGAGTGGGTGACGGTCTATCTGATTTTGTCTTCGTGATCGCCGCGCCTTTGCTGCTGTTCAGGACAATGGTGACTGCTGATTTCCATGGCACAGCTCCCTGGTCGTTATGGACCGCCTATTTTATTGGTGTGATTGTCGCGTGGGCGACATCGGATCTGGCGATCAAGCTGTTCTTTGGACGAGACAACCGCGCCGGCGTTGTGGCCGGCGTCTCTGGAGCATTTTCCAATCTCGTTTTTCTTGGCATGCCGCTCATGCTCGGGGTCTTCGGCCAGAATGGCTTTGCGATCCTGTCTTTGATCGTCGCTGTCCATATGCCTGTCATGATGGCCGCCTCGATCACGCTGCACGAATTGGCCATGAGAAGGGACGGCGTGTTCAAGGGCGAGAGTCATTGGGTCGCAGTGATCGGATCGTTCTTCAACAGCCTGCTGCGCAACCCGTTTGTGCTGGGCATACTCGCCGGCTGGATATGGCGCCTGCTGGGTTTACGAATGCCCGACGCAGCCGACGCGTTGATCGAGACCTTGAGTGGAGTGGCAGGGCCCGTCGCGCTGTTTGCCATGGGCATGGGTCTGAAGAAGTTCGGTGTTTCTGGAAATATAGCAGCAGCGCTGGTCATGTCTGCCATCAAACTTGTCCTTATGCCTGCCGTGGTGCTTGGCGCGGCGTGGCTGATCGGACTGCCGCCATTCACCGCAAAAATCGCGGTGGTTGCCGCCGCGCTCCCGGCTGGCGTCAATTCTTACTTGATTGCCACACGCTTTGGCACGGGCCAGGCTCTCGCTTCCAATTCCATGGTCATGGCGACCGCTTTTTCGGCGCTGACACTGACGTTCTGGGTTTCTGTCGCTACACGGATATTTGGTTGACGGAACCCCGTTGCAGCTTTTGCCAAAAAGGAGCAGGGTAGTTGCACGCCTTGACCAAGGCAGACATTGCCATGCGCAGTGCAGGGTTTATTTTTCACGGAACTCACGAACAACAATAACCCTTCGAACACAGGGAGAAACATGATGTTGCAGAAATCCAGCCAGTTCATGAAGCAGGCAAACCTCATCGACGGTGAGTGGGTGGCGGCAGATTCGGGCAAGACAATCGACGTCATCAACCCTGCTACCGGCCTGAAGATCGGTACCGTCCCAAATTCGGGCAAAGCCGAGACACAACGTGCCATCAACGCCGCAGCAAAGGCCTTCAAGACATGGCGCAAGACATCCGTGCTGGAACGCTCGAAACTGATGCGCAAGCTGCACGATGCCATTTTGGATAATCAAGATGCGCTCGCTGAGTTGCTGACACTGGAACAGGGTAAATCCCTTGCGGAATCCAAAGGTGAGATCGGCATGTCCGCCGCTTATATCCTTTGGTACGCAGAAGAAGCTCGCCGCACCTATGGCGATGTTGTCCCTTCCCCTTGGGCCGATCGCAGAATTCTGGTCACGAAAGAGCCTGTGGGGGTCATTGCTGCAATAACGCCCTGGAATTTCCCTTCCTCCATGCTCGCACGCAAGATCGGCCCGGCGCTGGCGTCCGGTTGCACGGCGGTGGTCAAACCTGCGACGCAGACGCCCTATTCAGGGCTGGTCTGGGGCTCGCTTTGCGAAGAGGTTGGCATTCCGAAGGGTGTCGTCAACATTTTGACGGGGTCGGCGACGGAAATTGGCGGAGAAATTACGAGCAATGAGCTTGTTCGCAAGATCACTTTCACCGGATCGACTGAAATCGGCAAGATACTGATCAAACAAGCTGCGGACACGGTCAAGAAAGTCTCCATGGAGCTTGGCGGCAACGCGCCGTTCATCGTTTTCGATGACGCTGATGTCGATCGGGCTGTGGACGGAGCGATCATCGCGAAGTTCCGCAATTCGGGTCAGACTTGCGTCTGCACCAACCGTTTTTTGGTACAGGCCGGCATCTATGACACATTCGTCGAGAAGTTTGCCGCCGCTACCGAGAAACTCAAGATCGGAAATGGTCTGGAAGAGGGGACGCAGCAGGGGCCATTGATCGATGACAAGGCCGTCGCCAAGGTCGAGGAATTTATCGCGGATGCCACGCAGAAGGGCGGCAAGATCATCACGGGCGGAAAACGTCATGCGCTTGGTGGCAGTTTCTTCGAGCCCACTGTGATCGCGGACGCCACGCCGGAAATGCTCTTCACCAAGGAGGAAATCTTTGGGCCGGTAGCGCCGATCTACAAGTTCCAAAGTGAGCAGGAAGCAATTGACCTTGCGAACGATACGCAATTCGGTCTCGCCAGTTATTTCTACACACAGGATCTTGGGCGGGTGTTCCGCGTCTCGGAAGGGCTGAAATACGGTCTGATTGGCGTCAACGAGGGCATGATTACCACGGTGGAAGCCCCATTCGGCGGCTTGAAGGAATCCGGCCTCGGCAAGGAAGGCGGACACCAGGGTATCGAAGATTATCTCGACACGAAATATGTCTGCGTTGGCGGCTTGGGGTTGTAGAATAAATGAATACGGAAGTTTTCGGCCACACGCCGGACGGCGAGGCAGTTCACCGCATTACAATTTCGGGTGGTGGATTAACCGCCGACGTGCTGACGTGGGGCGCAGTCATCCAAGATTTGCGCCTCAAGGGGCATGAGTATCCGCTTGTCCTTGGCTATCGCGACTTTGCCGATTATCCCGCATACTCTCCCTATCTCGGTGCAACGATCGGCCGTTGCATCAACCGTATTCGCGACGGTGAGCTTGTGATCGACGGGAAGACCTACGAGCTCGAAAAAAACTTTCATGGCAGGCATAATATCCATGGCGGCAGCCGCGGTGCTGGCAAACGCATCTGGGATGTTGTCGCTATTGGTCCGGATTACGTCACATTGACGGTCCAGCTTGGTGACGGCGAGATGGGTTTCCCTGGAAATCTGACAATCACGTGTACTTATATGCTGGAGCCCAAGGGAACTCTTGTGATCCGACATGGATGCAGTCACGGACAAGCCGACGATCTGCAATCTTGCGCATCACAGCTATTTCAATCTCGATGACGGAGGCGCAACCGAGGCGCTCGATCATCAGGTCAGGATCGATGCGCAAGCCTATCTTCCTGTGGATGGTGATCTTCTTCCCGACGGCCGTGTTATGCCGGTGGCCGGGACAGCACATGATTTCCGCGAGTATCGGGCCGTCCGGCGCGAAGTGGACGGCAAGCAGGTCGTCTATGACAATAATTTCTGTCTTGCCAGCCAGCGCCGCCCATTGTGCCTTGTCGCTTCGGTAAAAGGTGCCCATTCCGGCGTCGAGATGAATGTTTCTACGACCGAGCCTGGCGTGCAATTCTACGCGGCGAACACACTAGGCGGAAAACCACCCATCGGGCTGACCGGCAAGACCTACGATAACTATGCAGGCCTTTGCTTCGAGGCGCAGACCTGGCCCGACTCCACTCACTTTCCGTATTTTCCTCAAGCGATATTGCGTCCTGACGAAGTCTACAGCCAGATGACCAAATACAGCTTCAAGAAAACGAAATCCTAGAGCAAATTTGCTCTAGGCTTTGAATGCCTTCTGCGCTTCTTCCATGGGGGCAAGCGCGCCATGGAATTCGACCACACGGGCAGCCACCTTGTGTGCGTTGACCGCCGCGACAAGTGGATCGAGACCCGCGAGGCGCGAAGCAATGTATCCGCCGTTGAAGCTGTCGCCAGCGCCCGTCGTGTCGACAGCGTTGGCGCGAACAGCAGGCACTTCAGTACTTGTTCCGCCGGCAATGACCAGCGCCGGCTCCGTGCCATCTTTGACGACGATCTCGCGCACGCCATAGCCAGCGATGCGTGCAGCGGTATCGGCAGGCGTTGCGTCACCGAATAGGGCATTCTCATCCGGAAACGTTGGTAACGCGATATCGGTGACGTGAAATGCATTGCTCAAAACCTGCCGCGCGGTATCGGCATTTTCCCACAGGCGAGGGCGGTAATTGGCATCGAAGACGACAAGCGAACCTTGACGGCGGGCATTACTAACGGCGTTGAGGACATTCTGGCGACTTTTGGGGCTCAAAATACCCATCGTGATACCGGAAAAGTAGATGACTTGCCGACCATCCAGGCTTTTCGCCAAGGCGTCAGGATCATCGGCCAGATGGCGCGCTGCGGCATCATTGCGCCAATAGGTAAATGAGCGCTCGCTACCGGTTAGCGTGATGGCATAAATTCCGGGGCGAGCGCCAACGATGGTCGGGCTATGGGCGGTGTTGATAGCATTGTCGCGGAGGAATCTGCGCTGTTTCACCGAGAAAGGATCGTCGCCGAAGGCGGTGACATAATCGACAGCAAAATCTGTATCGGTGAGGGCTCGAACATACCAGGTAGTGTTGAGGGTGTCTCCCGCAAAACCCATGCGCCACTGATCGCCATTGGCGCCGGACAATTCGATCATGCATTCGCCAATGGCTGCAAATCCGCTCATAAAATCCTCCGCTGCTCCGGTCGCAGCGACTGATATACGAGTGCATTGCCGCTGTCATTTCATAAAAACGCGAACTGTCATAATCAGTTCGTCATGCCATGTTAGTCGGCGAATACGTCTTGAAGGAGAATTCAATGTCGCGGATCACGACAATCGAACAGCTCGAAGCCATCTACGGCGGCGGCATAACTGAAGCATCCACAGCCAAAGTTGCCGCTCGGATTACGCCGGAATACCGCAAGTTGATCGAGGGTTCGCCCTTTGTGGCGCTCGCAACAAGTGGTCCTGAAGGTCTAGATTGTTCACCACGCGGTGATCTCGCGGGTTTTGTGAGGATTCACGACGAATCGACCTTGATGATGCCAGATCGCCGCGGCAACAACCGCGTTGACTCGCTCCGCAATATAGTTCGAGACCCGCGCGTGGCTCTGCTCTTCCTCATTCCCGGACTGACGACAACGTTTCGCGTCAACGGGCGTGCATTTATCGATACGGATCAAACACTGCTTGATAGTTTCATCGTTGATGGCAAAGCGCCGCGTTCCGTCACTGTTGTCGAAGTGGAGGAGGCCTATTTTCAGTGCGCTCGTGCACTAATTCGCTCCGAACTATGGAACCCGGCCAAGCACCGCTCGGCAAAAGAGTTCCCCACCCCCGGGCAGATACTGGCGGCGCTCAGCGAAGATCGGGTAGGGGGAGAAACCTATGATCGCGAATGGCCGGAGCGCGCCGCCAAGACCATGTGGTAGGTCACCCGGCGCTGTTGTTATCGATAGCAATTTCCAAGCGGTCCGCGGCAAAGCGGGTTTTCGAATATTGAATTGGATGGCCTTCGGTATCGACGTTGATGGCCGTTGCAACGAGAACAATTGCTCCGGGGGAGAGTTTCAAATGGCGCAACTCCTCTGCTTCGGCATGACGCGCCGCGATGAGTGTCGATTTGCGCAGATAGTCGTCTATTCCCGCCGCTTTAAGAGCAAATGTTATTGAACCGGATGAGCGATAGTCTTCTGCCACATTGGGTACACGCGCTGCATCGAACCAGGCCGTGGCGCACGAAACCGGATTGCCGTCTGCGGTGTGCATCGTGTCGATCCTGATCACTTGCCCAGATGTCATATCTAGCGCCTCGGCAACGTCGGCGGGTGCTTCTTCAAGGCGATGGGCAAGCAGTATGCCCTTGGTTTCGCGCACCTGTGTGGAAAGGATCTGCGAAAAGCGCGTGCGCTCGCCGATGCGGTAGGTGAGCTTCTTGCTGTTGGCGACAAAAGTGCCGCGTCCTTGTTCGGCTCGCAGGACGCCCTCCTTGGTGAGCGCGGCTATAGCACTGCGGATCGTGTGGCGATTGACCGCAAAACGCGTCGCCATTTCGATCTCAGGCGGCATGCGCGCGCCATTTGCCAGTTTTCCCGCCGAGATATCGCCCCTGATCTGATCTGCGATCTGACGCCAGATTGCGACGCCACTGTTGCGTGTGATGAATCGTGCCGATGTCACGTTCTGTCATGCTCCTGTCATTGACCTGATCTATAAACATAGTTATTGTCTAGTTGTATAGATGACTAGACAAATTTTAGCGAGGTGTCAATGGGCAACGAAAATTCAAGCGCCACTCCGACTTCTGGCGAAGCTGATTTCGGGCGCAAGGCTGCCATGGCCTTGCTGGCACAGGCAACTGTGCAGGAGATGAAGGATTTCTGGACGCATTGGGCGGACAAGCCGCAAGTCGAGACCTTGCGTGGGCCGGAAACCGGCCTCGTCATGATGCGGGGACGCATCGGTGGCGGTGGTGCTCCCTTCAATCTAGGTGAGGCGACAGTCACGCGTGCAACAGTGCGGCTCGGCAATGGTGCTGTTGGTCACGCTTACGCCCTTGGACGATCGAGCGAGAAAGTCCGACTCGCGGCGATCTTCGATGCGCTGTGGCAGGAATCGGCCTATCGCCAGACGGTTGAGGACACGATCCTCGCGCCCATTGCGCAACGCCTCAACGACAATCTTGAAGACAGACGTGCCGAAACGGCTGCGACCAAGGTCGACTTCTTCACAATGGTGCGAGGTGATAATTGATGCGCGCAGTTACACAGGTTTACGAAGGCGGTTTCAGCGATGCTGTTTTCAATTCGCAAGAGGTCTTTCGGGCACTGATGGACGCTATGGCTAGCCCGGGCCGCGTAATTGAGATCGGCAATCTGGCGGCTGCTCCGTCGCCGATTTCCTCGGTTGCAGCGTCAGTTGCGGCTACTTTGTTTGATCATGACGCGACGGTCTGGTGCGACAAGTCGATTACCAGCTCAGCGGCGGCAATTGGCTGGCTGAAGTTTCATACCGGACTTGAACTGACGTCAAATCCATCGGACGCACAATTTGCGTTGATCGGCGACCTTGAGACGATGCCATCGTTAGAATCCTTTGCCAAAGGAACCTCGGAGTATCCCGATCGCTCGACAACAATTATTCTCCAGATTGATGGTTTTAATGGGCAGGAAGAACTGACGCTGAGCGGCCCAGGCATCAAGGACACGCAAGGTTTTGCGCCAAGCCAGTTGCCAAAAATGTTCGTTGATCAATGGGCCGCCAATCGCGGCGCCTTTCCGCGCGGTATCGACCTTATCTTCGTCGGCAAAGGCGCACTCGCTGCCTTGCCGCGTACGACGCGCATTTCAAAAAAGGAGGCGTGAGCCATGTATGTTGCTGTCAAAGGCGGTGAAGCCGCCATTCGCAATGCGCATAAACTGCTTGGCGACCGCCGCCGAGGGGATCGCTCGCTGCCGGCGATCGGCCTTGACCAGATCGTCGAACAGCTTGCATTGGCGGTCGACCGCGTCATGGCCGAGGGATCGCTCTACGACACCGAGCTCGCGGCGCTGGCAGTGAAGCAGGCGCGGGGCGATATGATCGAAGCGATCTTTCTGGTTCGCGCTTACCGCACCACATTGCCGCGCTTTGGCTATACCAAGCCGGTGGAGACCTCGCAGATGGCGATCGAACGACGCATATCTGCAACTTTCAAGGATTTGCCAGGCGGACAGTTACTCGGTCCGACATTCGACTATACGCATCGTCTGCTCGATCCCGAACTCTCCGAAGATGGGATCGTCGAAACGCCCGAACGTCGTGTCGAAGTGCGCGAGCATACGCCACGCGTCACCGATATTCTCGGCCATGACGGTATGATTGAAGCCGATGGTGATATGCCCGAGGGCGTCGAGACAGGGGATCTCACACGCGAGCCGTTGTCGTTTCCTCTGGAGCGCGATTTGCGTTTGCAGGCGCTAGCTCGGGGTGATGAAGGGTTCCTTCTCGGTCTCGCCTATTCGACACAGCGAGGCTACGGCCGCAGCCACCCTTTTGCTGGCGAAATTCGTATCGGCGAGGTCGAAATCGAGCTTGAGGTGGCCGAACTTGATTTCCCTCTGACATTGGGCCGCATTCGTGTCACCGAGTGCCAGATGATCAATCAATTCAAGGGCTCATCCAAACAGCCCCCGCAGTTTACCCGCGGCTATGGCCTTGTATTCGGTCAGAGTGAGCGCAAATCCATGTCGATGGCGCTGTGTGACCGCGCATTGCGGGCGAGAGAACTCGGCGAGGATATCACGGCTGCCGCACAGGACGAGGAATTCGTCATCTCCCACAGCGACAATGTGCAGTCCACCGGCTTCGTCGAGCATCTGAAACTACCGCACTACGTCGACTTCCAGGCAGAGCTTGATCTCGTACGCCGCATGCGCGGCGAGCATGAACACCGCGAGAGCGAAAACAGCGAAACCAAAGAGGCAGCAGAATGACCGAGCTTGCGACATATAATTTCGCCTATCTCGACGAACAGACGAAACGGATGATCCGCCGTGCCATCCTCAAGGCAATTGCCATTCCCGGTTATCAGGTGCCGTTCGCTTCGCGCGAAATGCCGATGCCCTACGGTTGGGGCACGGGCGGCGTTCAGGTAACAGCTGCGGTGATTGGTCCGAATGACACGTTGAAAGTGATCGACCAAGGCGCCGACGATACGACCAATGCCGTGTCGATCCGCGCCTTCTTCCAGAAGGTTTCCAATGTTCGGGTGACTACAAAAACGACGGAGGCGACGATCATCCAGACGCGCCACCGCATTCCCGAAACTGCGCTGCAAGCTGGGCAAACGCTCGTCTATCAGGTGCCGATCCCGGAACCGCTGCGTTTTCTTGAGCCGCGCGAGACCGAGACGCGAAAAATGCATGCGCTTGAAGAATATGGATTGATGCATGTGAAGCTCTATGAAGACATCGCTCGTCATGGCCGCATCGCCACGACCTATGCCTATCCCGTGAAAGTCGAAGGTCGTTATGTGATGGATCCATCACCCACACCAAAATTCGACAACCCAAAGATGCACCAATCTCCAGCATTGCAACTATTTGGCGCAGGGCGTGAAAAGCGTATCTATGCCATCCCGCCCTATACGGAAGTTGTCAGCCTCGATTTTGAGGATCATCCATTCGAGATTCAGACATTCTCGGAGCCCTGCGCCCTATGCGGAGCCAAAGGCAGTTATCTCGACGAAGTCATTCTTGATGACAAAGGCGGCAGCATGTTTGTCTGCTCGGATACCGATTTTTGTGAGGATCGGCAGGCGGAGGGCCATCGCGGCCATCTCTCGGCCAATCCTGCACAGACAGCAGCCAATCCTGCGGAGGCAGCAGAATGAGCGATATACCACTCCTGAAAGTCAAAGCGCTTTCGAAATTCTACGGAAGCCGGATCGGCTGTCAAAACGTGGCCTTCGAGTTGTGGCCGGGCGAAGTTCTCGCGGTCGTTGGCGAATCTGGTTCAGGCAAGACGACGCTGCTCGACTGTCTGGCAACGCGCCTTGCACCTTCCACGGGTTCGGTCGAATACCGGATGCGTGATGGCCAGTTCCGCGACCTCTACCGCATGAGCGAGGCAGAGCGGCGCTTTTTGATGCGTACGGATTGGGGCTTCGTCCATCAAAATCCTGCTGACGGTTTGCGCATGAGCGTCTCCGCCGGCGCCAATGTCGGCGAACGGCTGATGGCTGTTGGCGATCGGCACTATGGCAAGATCCGCTCGACCGCTACCGATTGGCTCGGCCGCGTCGAGATTGCCGCTGATCGTATTGATGATCAGCCGCGTGCTTTTTCCGGCGGTATGCGCCAGCGCCTTCAGATCGCGCGAAATCTCGTCACCAATCCTCGGCTGGTCTTCATGGACGAGCCGACAGGTGGTCTTGATGTTTCGGTTCAGGCAAGACTTCTCGATCTGCTGCGTGGTCTTGTTAGCGATCTTGGTCTGGCAGCCATTGTCGTGACGCATGATCTTGCGGTGGCGCGTTTGCTCTCGCACCGGATGATGGTGATGAAGGATGGTCACATTGTCGAGACCGGTCTCACGGATCGTGTTCTTGATGATCCTCAGGCGCCTTACACTCAGCTTCTCGTTTCCTCCATCCTGCAAGTCTAGGAGACAATCATGCCAACACCTCTCGTTGTTTCCGATGTCGCCAAGAGCTTCACCATGCATTTGCGCGATGGTATCCGTCTGCCAGTCGTGGCAAACGTCTCCTTCTCCATCAAGGCGGGTGAGTGCGCCGTTCTCGGCGGTCCCTCAGGAGCGGGCAAGAGCTCTATCCTGAAGATGGTCTATGGCAATTATGCCGTTGATCGCGGTCAGATCATCGTGCCTTATCGCGACCGGCTCGTTGACGTTGCCGCCGCCGATCCGCGCACGATGCTGGGCATCCGTCGCGACATGATCGGTTATGTCAGCCAGTTTCTGCGTACGGTACCGCGCGTTTCGGCGTTGGACGTTGTTGCGGAACCGCTGATTGCACGCGGTGTTGATCGTACAGATGCACGCGACAAGGCTGGATCATTGCTTGCCGGTCTCAATTTGCCTGAACGGCTGTGGTCGCTACCACCAGCGACATTTTCGGGCGGCGAACAGCAGCGCGTCAATATTGCCCGCGGCTTCATCACAGATCATCCGATCCTGCTTCTCGACGAACCAACCGCGTCGCTTGATGCCAAGAACCGCGATGTGGTGGTCTCTATGATCCAGCAGAAGAAGGACACGGGTGTGGCGATGCTTGGCATCTTCCACGACCAGGATGTGCGGGAAGCTGTAGCCGACAGGATCATCGATGTCACGGCGTTTTCTGTACCGAATGGCGTAGCGGCATAAGTCCACCTTTGGGCTTTATTCGATTTTAAATCATCGGTTTTTCGGGAGCGGATCACGCAAATTTGTGTGCCGCTCCCGTTCTCTTTTGCACCGTCCAGGTGGGTTTTCCGTGGATAACACATAGGCTGAGAAAGCAATCCGAAGTTGTCACGCAACTGAAATGAAACTGCCATCGCAGGTTCACACAATCCCTCTAGGACGAAGCAGCGGCCAAAAGGGATTGACGAATGCTGAAGATTGAAAACGTGACGCGGCGCTTTGGCAGCAATATCGCCATCGACAACGTCAATGTTGAAATTCCGCAAGGCCAGATGGTCGGCATTATTGGCCGATCGGGCGCAGGTAAGTCGACCTTGCTGCGTATGATCAATCGGCTTATCGATCCTTCCGAAGGCTCGATCCTGTTCGAGGGCACCGATGTCGCCAAGCTGCGCGGTTCGCACCTGCGCAATTGGCAGCGTGATTGCGCGATGATCTTCCAGCAGTTCAACCTTGTGCCGCGTCTCGATGTTCTTACCAATGTGCTTCTTGGCCGTCTAAACCATCGTTCGACGATCAAAAGTCTTCTCGGCATCTTCTCCAACGATGAGCGTGCCATGGCGGTCGCTGCTCTCGATCGGCTCGATATCGCCAAGACGGCCCTGCAACGCGCAGGCACACTCTCCGGAGGGCAGCAGCAGCGTGTCGCCATAGCTCGCGCGTTGATGCAGAATCCCAAAGTCATTCTTGCTGATGAGCCCATCGCTTCGCTCGACCCGCGCAATGCGCAGGTCGTCATGGAGTCGCTGCGCGATATCAATGAGAAGGAAGGCCTGACCGTTATCACCAATCTGCATACACTTGACACCGCCCGGCATTTTTGCAGCCGGATCATCGGCATGCAGGGCGGCAAGATCGTTTTCGACGGCGGTCCGGATGATCTGACTGAACTGGCCGCCCGCCGCATTTACGGTGCGGACGGCCTCAAGGATGCGTTTTCAGAAGCAATTACATCGACGAGTATCGTACGCGGTTCACAGAAGCCAATCCCGGAGTTGGAGGCCATTCTGGCCGCGCGTTGAGCGTAAAAAGATCGTCTTGCCCACGTTACGGGCCCATACGAAACCGATCACAAACTCATTGGACGTTTGACAGGAGAGAACCATGTTGTTCAAAAAAGCCCTTCTAGGCGCAATCGCGCTCAGCGCGATGCTTACCGGCACAATGGCCCGCGCTGAAGACCTCAAGGAATTCCGCATCGGCATCCTCGGCGGCGAGAATGAAACCGACCGCTTGCGGAACTTCGGTTGCCTTGCCGACCACCTCAAAGAGACCTTTGGCTTTGAAAAGGTTTCGCTGTTTCCCGCTGCTGACTACGACGGCGTGATCCAGGGTCTGCTCGGCGGCACACTTGATTTTGCCGAACTTGGCGCTTCCGGCTATGCCGCAGTCTATATCAAGGATCCCAAGGCAGTTACGCCGATCCTCACTACGCAGCAGACCGACGGTTCGACCGGTTATTATTCCATCGGTCTCGCCCGTAAGGATTCCGGCATCAAGACGATTGCCGATGCCAAGGGCAAGACCCTCGGTTACGCCGATCCGGATTCAACTTCCGGCTATCTCGTTCCGTTGACCCAGATCCCCAAGACCACTGGCATGCCGAATGACAAGTTCTTCGCAAAGACCCAGTTCAATGGCGGTCACGAGAACAATCTTCTTGCTGCTTATGACGGCAAGGTCGACGTTGCGGTAGACGATTCTTCCGGCCTCGGCGATTTCAAGGATGGCTACACCTCCGGCACGTTCCGCAAGGAAGTCGACAAGGGCGCCGTTGATCCCAGCCTGCTGGTCGAAGTATGGCGTTCGCCTCTTATCCCGAACGGCCCGCTGGTTGTTCGCAATGGTATTGGTGATGAATGGCACGCCAAGCTTGCCGATTTCTTCATGAAATTGCCGACGACCGACAAGAAATGCTTCGAAGCTGTAGAAGGCGGTGATTTCAAGGGCTACCAGCCAGTGAAGCCCGAATTCTACAACGCGGTCATCGACATCCGTAAAAATGCGATCGGCGGCTAACGCTTGCGATCAATCACGGGGTGGCTGGTAACGGCCACCCTTTTTCTTGTGCGCTCCATGCGGATCAATTCATGACGTTTGCCGACCCTCAACCGCAACTGCAAAGTTCGCACGATATAGCCGAGTCGTGGCGCAAGGTCGTCGCGCGCCGCCGGATGTATACGGGCCTCGGCTTCCTCGTGCTGTTCATCGGGTTCGTGGGCTCCGTTCGTTTTGCCGACGAAAGCAATGCAGGCCATTTTTTCGATCGACTTCCCCACCTCTTCGATTTTCTCAGCTGGCTCATACCCAAGGACTGGAGCGACGTGTGGCGGGCACTGTTCGATATCGCAAGCCCCAACGACAAGGGCGGCCAGGAGTTTAATTTTGATCTCGGCCGGGTCTATATCTGGGGCGATTTCTATATTCCCGAATATTTCGAGTTGATGATTATCACATTCAATGTGGCGCTGGTCTCCACCATTATCGGGTTTATTTTTGCGGTCCCACTCAGCTTCATGGCTGCGCGCAATCTTACCCCGTCCAATCCACTGCGCATCGCGGTCAAACGATTCATGGAATTTCTTCGGGCTTTTCCGGAGATTGTCATCGCAGGGCTATTTTCAGCTATTCTTTCAATCGGACCGATCGCGGCCATTATCGCGATTAGCCTGCATTGCATCGGTGCGCTTGGAAAGCTGTTCTACGAGGTTATCGAGAACGTCGATATGCGCTCGGATGAGGGCATGCGATCTGTAGGCGCCAGCTGGTTGGAACGGGTCCGTTTTGCTGCCTTGCCGCAAGTACTACCAAACTTCATGTCCTATGCATTGCTGCGGCTCGAAATTAATGTTCGCGCCTCGACCATCATTGGCGCCGTCGGCGGAGGCGGCATAGGTGAAGAATTGAAGCTTTCAATTTCACGCGGTTTTGGCGCCAAGACTTTGGCACTAGTGTTGCTGCTCTTCGTCACCATCTTTGCCGTTGATCAGTTTTCGGCCTGGCTGCGACGCCGGCTGGTTGGCGAAAACGCCTTCCTTCTGAAGCATTGAGGATGCCATGACCTTTATCGATGCAAGCCAGGCAGAATCAATCCAGGAACGCTATCCGGAGGTTTTCCAGCGCTCCTTTTTCAAGCGCTTCGCGCCTTTGCTGATGGTCATCAGTCTATTCCTCTACGGTATCTACGCAGTCTGGTTCTTCGAGATTCCCAAGGCCATATCGGAAGGCCATTGGGAGCGCGTCGGGATTTATCTGAGCCAATGGGTCAGCTATGACGTACAGGCCGAATTTCGGCTCGAGGGCGACACGATCACCCCGAAATATCCGCGATTTTCGCCATTGGGCAACGACCCGAACCCTGATTGGGTGAAGCAAAACAGCGATCGAACCATGACCGTTGAAATTCGTGGGCCGGGCCGGGCAGTGACTTTTAGCGACACCGAAGCAACGCTGACGGCACATGGCGAATCCGTGCGAGTGGAACTCGCGGGCGGAAAGCCTACCGTCTCAGGAAGTATACCATCCTGGGTCAGTGTCTATGATGAAGATGTCGTCGCGGATATGGGCTTTGCCGGAGAAGTGCGTGTCGAGGTTGACCGCGTCAAGATCCGCAAACGTTTTCTTGGCTGGGCCAATTTTATCTTCGATCCGCAATCACCCTTTTTTGGAAAATCGATCGGCGAGGTGGTAACTCTCGTTACGACCGGCCCCCAGATCGAGCCCGGAAGATCAAACGCGTCGCTGGCCATCGATAACTTCCTCAACAATGGCGAATGGCAGCACGGGGATGTCTGGGTCAAACTCCTGCAGACCATCATCATGGCGTTCCTTGGAACAATTTTCGGTGCGGTCGTCAGCTTTCCCTGGCATTTCATTGCTGCCCGCAACATCACATCAAGCCGCTTCGTCAATCAATCGTTCAAGCGTTTCTTCGATTTTCTGCGCTCGGTCGACATGCTGATCTGGGCCTTGTTCTTTACCCGTGCATTTGGACCGGGCCGCTTGCGGGTAGTGCTGCGATCTTCCTGACCGAGACCGGGACACTCGGCAAGATATACTCCGAGGGGCTTGAAAACATCGACGACAAGCCGCGCGAAGGTGTGCAAGTCGACCGGTGCAAACCATGTCCTGGTCCAGCGCTACGGTGTCATGCCGCAGGTGGTGCCGGTCATGATCGAGCCAGACGCTTTATCAATGGGAATCGAACATTCGCGGCGGCGACTATCATCGGTGCGGTCGGGGCTGGTGGTATCGGTCTCAAGCTCTGGGAAGCGATGCGCACCAACAAGAACTGGGAAAATGTCGCCTATATGGTCCTCTTGATCCTGTTGGTTGTGTTTATCTTTGACAGCATTTCCAATGCGTTGCGTTCGCGGCTGATGGGCAAGTCGCAATGATTAATTTTCCGAGAACGCGGGGATGAGCGGTCAGACCTCGCAATGACCGTAGTTAATATGACAGCATTCAAAGGCTTGTCATAATCGGAGCGTAACGCGAGAGTGTTCCGGAGGAATCAATATGCGCTATGCGATCTATTTCACGCCGCCATCAAGTGACCCGCTTCTGAAAGTCGCGGCGAACTGGCTTGGCCGAAATGCCTTTACCGGTCAACCGGTGAGGCCGCCGCAGATCCGCGACCTGGCGCATGAGGATTTCACGCTCTTGACGTCATCGGCACGTCGCTATGGCTTCCATGGTACTTTAAAAGCTCCGTTCCGTCTTGCCGAGGGCTTTGAGGAAAAAGAGCTTTTGTCGGCTCTCATGCATTTTGCCTCATCCATGGATCCAGTTGAGATTCCGAAACTACAGATCGCCAACCTTGACGGATTTTTTGCATTGGTTCCGGAAGAGCCGGTGGCGCGTCTCAACCAACTGGCGAACGACGTTGTTGTCGCGCTTGACCGCTTCCGTGCTCCTCCAACTGATGAGGAAATCAAACGGCGTAATCCAGACAGAATGACAGTGTCGCAGCGGCGAAATCTCGAACAATGGGGTTATCCCTATGTTTTTGAGGATTTTCGCTTCCACATGACGCTTACCGATATAGTACCGGAGCGCGACCGCCTCAAAATCGAACGGATTTTGAGCGAGTTCCTTGAACCGGTTCTGGAAGAGCCTGTTGAGATAAATAATCTGGCGCTTTTTACCGAAGCCGAACCCGGTTTCCCCTTTGAAATACACTCGCTGCATCCGCTTGCAGGAACCAACAGAAGAAAGACCGCCTAGAGCTCTTTCTGACCATATTGACCTATTCTGACGGAGGCCTGTTGTGACAAGATCAAGCAAAGACACGAAGACCCGCACTCTGGGTGCGGGCGAGGGGCTTGGCGTAGATATTGGCGCAACAGGTCCCGTCCCTTCGGGTTTCCGACTGACGGATACCCGCTTTGTCAGGCGGCTTCGTCCGATGTCCCGCATCGGCCTCGCCACCTTCCGCGCGGATCGTCTCGTCAGTCGAGAAACAGAATACGGCCAATATGGCCAGAAAGAGCTCTAATGTCTGCCGAATTGATCTTGAACAACGCGAAAATCGTCCTCGAAGATGACGTCATCTCCGGGACGGTTGTGATCAGAGACGGCAAGATCGCCGATATCTCGGAAGGTTCGGTTTCTCAGGGTGAGGATTTTGGAGGTGACTACCTTATTCCCGGACTGATCGAACTGCACACGGATCACCTCGAGGGGCACTACATGCCACGTCCGCGGGTGCGCTGGAATCCGATCGCGGCAGTGCTCGCGCATGATGCGCAAATCGCTGCATCGGGCATCACCACGGTTTTCGATGCCCTGCGGGTCGGACTCGATGAAGATGCGGACATGTCCGCAGATGAAAGCCGCAAGCTTGCCGATGCAATTGAAGATAGTGTGGAGCAGGGCCGGTTGCGAGCCGATCATTACATCCATCTGCGCTGTGAGGTATCGGCGCCTGATTGCCTTGAAGGCTTCGCCCACTTCGACAATGACAGCCGTGTCCGCCTGGCCTCCCTGATGGATCATGCGCCGGGTCAGCGGCAGTTCGTCAGTCTTGAAACCTATGCCTATTATTACCAGCGTAAGCTGAAGCTGTCGGACAAGGAATTCAACGCATTTTGCGAGAAGCGTATGGCGGAATCGGCGAAGAATTCGGGACCACAGCGCAAGGCCATCGCTGATCTTTGCCGCGAGCGCGGAATTGTCCTTGCCAGCCATGATGATGCGACCCGCGCCCATGTGGACGAAGCGGTCGAGCAGGGTATTCATGTGGCGGAGTTTCCAACGACGCTCGAAGCTGCCGCTGCATCAAAGCAGGCCGGACTTTCAGTGCTGATGGGCGCGCCGAATGTGGTGCGCGGCGGTTCGCACTCAGGAAATGTATCGGCACGCGAATTGGTCGAACACGGCCACCTTGATATTCTATCGTCCGACTACATTCCGTTCAGTTTGATCCAATCGACTTTTTTTCTTGGGGAAACTGTCGACGGAATCACGCTGCCGGATGCGGTGCGACTCGTGACGAAAAACCCGGCAGAGGCAGTCGGATTCGAGGATCGCGGTGTGATCCAAATCGGCAGGCGCGCTGATCTCGTGCGGGTTCGTGTTGACGAACACATTCCAGTGGTGCGTACGGTCTGGCGGGAAGGCCGCCGGGTCGTATGATGGCGGGAATGATCGAGCGCGCGCTCAATCCTGCATCTGCACCGCTGCGCAATGGTGTCTTCGTTGCCGTTGTCGGGCCGAGCGGGGCAGGGAAAGACACAATCATTGATTTCGCTCGCGCTGAACTTGGCGAACAGCCGGGCTATCATTTTGTTCGCCGTATCGTGACCCGTCCGTCGTCAGTAGATGCAGAAGATCATGACACTCTCAGCGAAGAACAATTCCTGGAGGCAAAGCGGGCAGGAGAATTTTCACATTTCTGGGAGGCGCATGGCCTGCACTACGGCTTGCCGAAATCTGTTGACGACGAGATCGAGCGCGGGGCAGTAGCGATCGCCAATGTCTCGCGCGGTGTATTGCCCGCGCTACGTGGGGCCTACGCCAATTTTATCGTGGTGCATATCACCGCATCGCATGAGGTTCTGGCAAAAAGGTTAGCTTCACGCGGACGCGAAGATGCCGCAGAAATCCAGCGCCGTCTGATGCGGGCCGCTCCCAATCCATGCGATCCCGCGGATGCAATTATGATCGATAATTCCGGAGCGGTTTCAGACGCTGGCAACGAGTTCGTTGCAGTCCTGAAGAAGTCTGCAGCGTTTGCTGCTATTTCGGAACAGATTTAACCCAATTTTGGGACAAATCCGGAGGCACCGCCTCCGGATCTCTCCAGCTGTTCAGCTTTTAGAAATTGCGCTGGAAGCGGATGATACCACCGATTGCGTCGTCGCTGCCGCCTTCAGCAAGCGCTTCATCCTTACGGGCACCGTCAAACTTGGTATAGTCGATTTCAGGCGTGATCGTAAAACCTGGAACAAGTTCGTAAGCCACATTGAGAGCCAGAGCGTACGTGCCTTCGGACTCATAAGCCGCCTGACCGTTGATCGTCGCCTTGTCGGAAACCTGGGCGGCGAACCCGCCCCAAGCTGCCCAGTCGCCTTCCCACAGGCCGTACCAGTTCTTGTTGGTATTGGTCACGAATGAATCCGGGTCATAATCGGATTGATAAGCGCCCATTACCCAGGCGGAGATCGTATCGGTGAATTTCACATCCAGACGCGCCTTGACGCCAATGGCCTCTTGCACCGAGTCGTAGCCGATAATACCGGAGATCGTTCCCCAGCCCTGTTCGAATTTCGCGCCTGCAAGAACGTGGGGCATGTAGTCGTCGATAGTGTAATCGTAGTCCCCTTCTACCGAGCCCTGTTCGGCGGCAATGATGGCTGAGAAACCGTTGCCAGCCTTGTAGGTATAGCTGATCTCGTTACTGGAGAAACTATCGCTGCCATACTGGATCACGTCGTCATTGACGATATCACCAGCATAGCCGACCCATGAACCGAAGATAGCGTCATTGACACCGATCTGGAAGCCGCCGAGTTCAATGTAGGCCTGATGAAGGGTAGCACCATCGTCCTCGCCATCGGTATACTGGAAGCGGCCGTCAATGTAGGAGCGCAATGTGCCGAGTTCGGTTTCGGAGCGCGCGTCAAATCGAAGCTCAGCACGAGTGCTCTTGCTCCAGGTGTCGTTCTCGCCGCCTACATGGCCACCGGTATAGACATCGTCACCAGCGGCTGCGTCGTAACGCAAATAACCGCCGATCTTCAGGCAGGTTTCAGTTCCTGGGATGTAGAAGAAGCCAGCGCCATAAGCGTCGCATACCCTTACGTATTCAACAGGCTCGGGCTCTGCCACAACCACCGCGTCTGCAGCGTGGGCGCTCGATGCCACTACGAGGGCAGCAGCCGAGCCGAGGAGGAAGCTTTTGATGTTCATTTCCGATCTCCGGTAAAAAAGATAAGTCACAAGCTCATGTCCCCAACCGATGCATATTCCCGTTCGCTGACACGCGCAAAATCTAACCATTATCGAACTGCGGGTTCTGAAATCGTTGTTGCGAATTTACAACGAGATCCGAAACAGTGTGGTTTCACCGAAGGTTCAAGGTAGCTGGCAGATTGGACAATCGCCGCTTTGCGTTTTATGAGGGCGATCAGGTGTTGGTGAGCGGTGGCTGGCACACTATATGCGCCAAACAGACAAGCGGACGTTTCCATAGTGATTAACCAAGTCGATACAAGCGAAAACTACAAGCGTAATCGTTTTGCGGTAGCGCCGATGATCGATTGGACGGATCGCCATTGTCGGACCTTCCACCGACAATTCACGCGCCATGCCTTGCTCTATACGGAGATGGTCGTTGCCGATGCTGCGATCCATGGCAATCGCGAGCGCATTCTTGGGTTTGCCGAAGCGGAACATCCCGTTGCGCTGCAACTCGGTGGATCCGATCCTATCAAGCTGGCTGAAGCAGCACGTATCGGCGAAGCCATGGGCTATCAGGAAATCAATCTCAATGTCGGCTGCCCATCTGACCGCGTTCAATCCGGCACATTCGGCGCTTGTTTGATGAAAACACCGTACATCGTTGCGTCAAGCGTCGAGGCGATGAAGCAGGCGGTCGCAATCCCCGTGACGGTCAAGTGCCGCATCGGTGTCGACGATCAGGATACGGAAACGGCTCTTGATGAACTCGCGAGCGGTGTTTTCCATGCTGGTGCAGATGCGTTGTGGGTGCATGCCCGCAAGGCTTGGCTGCAGGGGCTTTCACCCAAGGAAAACCGCGATATTCCCCCGCTGGATTATGATCGTGTTTATCGTCTGAAACAGAAAAATCCGAGTCAATTCATTGGGATCAATGGCGGCATTCAGACGCTCGATGAAGCGCTTGACCATTTGAATCATGTTGACGGTGTCATGCTTGGCCGCGCGATCTACAACAACCCGATGCTGTTGCTCGACGTCGATAGAAGCATTTACGGCAGCGAAAGTGCGGCACCTTCAATCGACGCGATCATAGATCACATGTGCGACTATGCGGATGCCCATATAGCTCGCGGCGGTCGGTTGTCGCACATTACCCGGCACTTGGTAGGTCTGTTCCATGGCGCGGCCGGGGCACGGCGCTGGCGCCAAATATTGTCGACGGAGGCCAATCAAACAGATGCAACCAGTGCTGTGATCCGCCTGGCTTATGCAGCAATCGAGACGGCGCCGACGGAGGAAGCGGCCTGAACTTTTAGTCCGACAAAACAAGCCGGTCGCCACGCACGGAAAAGCCGCTGAGTGTATTCAGGAAATTCATGCCCAGCAGGCTGCCTGCCATTTGGCCATCTGCAGTCACCATCGCACGAATGTTACGCCGTTCGATGGCACCTATCCGGATGCTGTCCAATGTGACGCTAGCTGCAGTCGCCATGCCATTGGCGGTCATGATCGGCGTTTTGTAGGAGAGCTTGTCCGGATTGAGCCCGGCGCGGCGAGCATCTTCAGCTGAGAGCACGATCGATGAGGCGCCGGTATCGATGATGAATGGTACCGTCGCACCATTTACGTCGCCGCGAACCTCGAAATGACCAGTATCTGCCTTAGCCAGCGTCACAGTGATTGTTCCTTCGCCATCGCGATTGGAAATAGGGCTTCCAGGGATCAGTCCTGCGGTTATCCGGTGGCCAACGTCCTGCAACTCGTAGCGGTATTGATAGCCGGCAACGATCGCGAGGAAAATGACGACCCAGATTGCCATGCTGCGTAGAAAATGACTGAGTGGAATTCCGGATCCGAGCAGGGCCGAACCAAGCACGACACCCCAGATGCCCATGTAAGCGAAACGGGCAAAATCATCGTTGGCGATGCCCAGGGTCGAACCACTGTCATTGTTCGCCATCAATAGCAGCAAGGTTGCGCCAATCAAGGCAATGATGATCCAGAACAAGCGGCCCATCTTCGACTAACCTTCTTGCTTTTCGCGCGCCATACGGCTGCGCCGCGTTTCGCGACGCGGGCGCCGCTCGACTGTTTCCAGCCGCTCCGGCAAGCCCGCCATGACGCGGCGGCGAGTCTCAGGCGACATAATTGACCATGCACCTATTTCCTCGCGCGTGCGCCCGCAACCGAAGCAAAAACCGGTCTTCATGTCGATGGCGCAGACGAGGATGCAGGGTGACTCGATGATGCTCATTTCAAAGATTTGGTACGGCTAAAGTGCAATGACAAGACCGAGCAGCAGTGAAATTGTCGCGAGTTGCTGCATGGCCCCCAATGTATCACCCGTCTGTCCGCCGATCTTTTCGCGGCAACGTGCGGAAAAACCGACAAAAACGAGCGCCGTCAAACATGCCGCGATGACGATTGCCAGTGGTCCGCCAGCAGCGCCATAGCTGATCGCAAGAACGACAGCGCCAACGATCAGGGCAAAGTTGGCCGCTTCAGCAGTCGGCGCCCCCGCTTGGTCGGCGACGCCGCCCGCCCGTACGGACGGCAGGCTCTGCCAGAACTTTGCCATGACGGAGCGGCTGGCGGCTTCTGTTCCTATGACGGCAACTACCGCATGGATTGCACCGATCTGGTCGAGTATCGTGGTAAGCAATGCTGTCCGCAAGAATACGGAGACAATCAGTGCGAGTACACCGTAGGAACCCGTCGCTGAATCCTTCATGATCTCCAGCCGCCGGACAATCGATGTCCCGCCGTAGAAGCCGTCAGCAACATCAGCAAGCCCATCCTCATGCAATGCGCCCGTGGTGATGATCAATGCGACGACAATCAACAACGCCGAGACGATCTCGGGAAGATCAAGTGCATGCGCGATCAGCAGGACGAGCGAAGCGGGCAGGGCGATAAGCATACCTGCCAGGGGAAAGCCGCGTACAGTACTACTGAGCGAGCCGTCATAGCCTTCGAACCAGCGTTGCGGGACGGGCAGCCGTGAGAGAAAGGCCAGCGCCCGCATCGTGTCATTGACCAAATCCATGCCGCAGCCCCTGACTCACCGAGGTCGCGACACTCTGCGCCGCGAGTTGACCTTTGCGTTTTCTCTCCCAGCGCTTATAGGACGGTGGTTGCTATTTTACTATGAAGACGCAAGGTATATCATGACCACTGGCCTGCCGTTTGACGATTTTCGTACTCTTATCGAGACATTGCCTGGACCTGACGAGGCTGCAGTTGCTGCCGTGCGCAAGCGCGATGCGACGTTGACGAAGCCACCGGGTGCACTTGGGCGTTTGGAAGAGATTGTCGAATGGCTTGCCGCATGGACAGGTCGTTCGCGTCCGCAGATCACCCGGCCTCTTGTCGCTGTCTTTGCGGGCAATCACGGCGTTACCGCCAAGGGTGTTTCGCCCTATCCCTCCTCTGTCACGGCGCAGATGGTCGAAAATTTTGCTGCCGGCGGAGCTGCGATCAACCAGATCTGCATCGCCAATGACCTTGGTCTGAAAATCTTCGATCTTGCGCTTGAATATCCTACCGCGGATATCACCGAAGAAGCGGCCATGGACGAAAAGACCTGCGCAGCGACCATGGCGTTCGGCATGGAATCGATCGCTGGTGGTACCGACCTTCTTTGCATCGGCGAGATGGGGATTGGCAATACGACGATTGCCGCGGCGATTTTCCACGGCCTCTATGGCGGTACTGCAGAGGAATGGGTCGGTCCAGGCACCGGTGCCAACAGCGAGGGAATGAGGCGCAAGGCCGATGCTGTACGTACAGCAGTCGCACTCCACGCTTCGCATTTGAAAGATCCGCTCGAAGTGTTGCGACGCCTCGGCGGGCGTGAAATTGCTGCGATGGCTGGTGCCATTCTTGCTACGCGTGTTGAAAGAATTCCGGTTATCATCGATGGCTATGTGGCCACCGCCGCCGCGGCGATCTTGCACGCTGCGAATCCGGAAGCGATCGACCACTGCCTGTTCGGCCACGTTTCAGCGGAGCCCGGCCATCGCAAGGTTTTAGAGAAACTTGGAAAAAAGCCATTGCTCGACCTTGGAATGCGGCTCGGCGAGGGTACCGGCGCGGCACTTGCAGCGGGCATCGTCAAGGCAGCGGTACTCTGCCATAGCGGTATGGCAACATTCGATCAGGCCGGCGTCAGCAATCGCGATTGAATAAGAAAAGGGCCTGCAAAAGCAGGCCTCTTTTCAAATGGTAGGAGTTCAAAACTCCTTACCAATCCTGGCATCGACGGAGTGGTTGCTCGCGCCACGAATGACGAAGAAAAAGAGGATTGCCGTCCACAGGATAGATTTTTCCGAACCGCTCCAGCCCTGCCCCTGCACAAAACCGTGGAAGTATACGGTAACTGCAAGCACAATCGCCGTCGCGAACGCTGCAGGGCGCGTGAGCAAGCCAATGGTAAGTAAAATGCCACCAAAGAACTCGGTGGCGGCGAGAAGCGGCGACCAGAACATGCCCGGATAGAAGCCGAGGCCTTCGACCATTTCCACCGAGCCCAACGGATTGACGATCTTGCCCGACCCGTGCACGACGAGTGCGGCTCCGGCCACCACCCGCAGGATCGTTTCCGAGATATCACCCAGAGCGGCATAGATGCCACCAAGAGCGGGGAAGATCAGAGGACGGTTATTGCCGTTTGAATTCATTGAGAAATGTTCCGTTCATTGTTGCGCTGCCATCAGCAATGCAGGGCCGCTCATCAACGAGCAAATAACAATAAATTGAACTTGAGTATTCTAGGCAGCTTTTTTCCGGAAAGGCTTGCTGTGCTTTGCCTGGGTGCCCTGAAGGACACGGCTGCGCGGGAACGTAGCGAGCGCTTCCGTCCCTTCGCGCAATTTGGAGAACAGATGAAACTCGCCATCGTGGATGTGAACCAACGCCTGAACGATGGGAAGACCGAGACCAGTTCCCTGTTCGGCATTTTTGATTGCGATCGATCCTTGGCCGAAAGCTGAAAGAACGATAGGTATCTCTTCCGGCGGTATTCCGGGTCCAGTGTCGCGGACCGAAATGTACTGGCCACCTCCAGCGGTCCAGCCCACTTTGACATAGATCTTGCCGTTCGGCGGTGTGAACTTGACGGCATTGGCCATGAGATTGAGCAATATCTGACGAATCGAGCGCTCATCGGCCGTGAGGCGCAGCATCCCCGTCTCGAACTGTGGTATAAGGGCGATATCCTTGTTGCGGGCCTTCAAATTCATCATGTGAATGCATTCGCTGGCAATGTCGGTCAGCAGCAGCGGCTCATCGTTGATCGAGTATCGACCAGCCTCGATCCGGCTCAGATCGAGTATTTCATTGATGAGATTGAGCAGGTGTTCGCCGGAAGCATGAATATCGCTGGCATATTCCCGGTATGTCCCGTTCTGGATCGGCCCCAGCACTTCCTTGGCCATGACCTCCGAGAAGCCGAGGATTGCGTTGAGGGGCGTGCGTAGTTCGTGGCTCATCGAAGCAAGAAAGCGCGACTTGGCGAGATTGGCTTCCTCTGCACGCCGTCTGCCTTCGTCGGACATGGCGTTTGCCGTTTCGAGTTCGGCGATCAGCGCGTCTTTCTCTGCTTGCAATGCCAAAGTGATTGCAACCGATTGGTTGAGCCGGGTTGCAACCAGATAAAAAAAGGCGAGCCCGGCAACGAGCATGATCACCATCGTCGCCTGCACTGGATTGTCAAAATGCGTCCAAGCCAGCAGGGTGTAGGTCAGGACTGGTAGGGCGAATGCCGCTAGAATGGCTGCACGAAGTGCCGACGAAATAATCGCGGTAATCGCCATCACCAGAATAATGACCACGGCCTTAATCACCGGAAACAGATTGGTGCCGCAGGCTGTGCAATCGAGGAAGGTGAAGTAGGCCCATCCCAGACTGGTCATGAAATGACCGCTCAGATAGATTATTTGCCATTTCCGGATTTCCTCGTTCGCCAGGCCTGTTTTCTCCAGGTGGCGTGCGAGAAGCCCCAGTATCGCATAGAGCCCGATAGTGAAGCCGGCCCACAAGACGATCGTTCTGTCGAGACCGGCGAACACGCCTATGACGACAATCATGGCTATCAGAAGCGGGATAGTCGCTGAGTTGATGATCAAGGCACGCGTATGCATGAAAAGTAGTTCGCGATCGAAATGATGGATGCCTGCGCGTTCCATCAGACGATCCCGCGCTCCGCGCATGACGACAGTCAGATCCTTGTTGCGCGGCAATTTGCGGCGATCAACAATATTCTTGTCTGCACTTGTCGCGTCGAGTGATGCCATGCGCCTCGTTCCAGATATATCCATAGCTCTGCACTTGTGGCAGCATTGCATCGCAAGGCTATTCAGAAATGATTAACACTCCATCAAATCAATACAGCAAATGGTATCGATCGGATTAGCTCCAAGGACCTATTTAAACCTTATGACCTTTATTGTTTTGATGAAACGGCGATGAACCGAGGGTACCGCAGTTATCGTCGCAGATGGCGGCGCCCGCCGCCGGCACCGCGTTCCTTCGGGCGCAAAGTGGTGGACTACAGCTTGATGGTAATCTTCTTTGTGCTGGTAGCCCTGCTGGCGGCCAAACTCAGTCAACCAAAAGCTCCGACACAATTGCTTGCGGGGAAGGCCTATGTCATTGACGGCGACACGCTTTCGATTTCAGGCAACCATATTCGTCTCCAAGGCATCGATGCTCCAGAGCTCGATCAGACTTGCGGCGCTAATGCTTGCGGAAAAGCTGCCAGGCAAACGTTGGTGCAGCTGATCCAGGGCAGACCAGTTCGCTGCGATGGAAACGGCCACGATAAATACAATCGCAGCTTGGCTGTTTGCTTTATTGGCCCGATAAATCTCAATCGTGCCATGGTAGAGGCTGGACAGGCGATCGCTTATGGCGATTATCGTGATGCAGAACTGCAAGCTCGAAGAGATAAAAAAGGTCTGTGGTCGGGAAAATTTGAGACACCGCAAGATTGGCGCAGGGAGCATGAGCAGGTGCCGGAAGCGCCGCAACCGCAACCCAATCGTGCATCGGACCTGATTGACCAATTCGTAGGATGGATCCGTGGTTTAGTGGGAGGACTCTGATGAAACTATACGATGGAGGCCGCGCGCCCAATCCACGCCGCATTCGTATTTTCCTGGCGGAAAAGGGCATCGAGGTGCCCCTGGTACCGATTGACATGACCGCCATGGAACACAAGACGCCTGAGTTTACAGCTCTCAATCCATTTCAGCGGCTGCCAGCGCTTGAGCTCGACGATGGTACGGTTATCAGCGAATCGGTAGCAATCTCGCGCTACTTTGAGGAATTGTATCCCGACCCGCCTTTGTTTGGTACGGGCGCCGTTGGCAAGGCGCAGGTGGAAATGTGGAACCGCCGCGCTGACCTCCATGTCCTCACCGTCGTGATGGCAGCATTTCGCCATACGCACCCTGCTATGGTCGAATGGGAGGTTCCGCAGATCCCGGCTTGGGGCGAAGCCAACCGGCCGAAAGCGTTGGCGTCGATGAAGATTGTGGATGATCAACTCGCCGCGAATGAGTTCTTGGCAGGTGATGAGTTTTCGATTGCTGATATCACACTGCTTGTGTCGATCGACTTTTTAAAACTTGCCAGGATACAAATGCCTGAGGAACTGGGTAATCTCCGCCGCTGGCACGATGCAGTGTCGAGCCGCCCCAGCGCCAAAGCGTGAGATTTGAGCGATTTACCGCCAATGCTCGATACCTTGTCGTCGGAAATCAAGGCGTGCCGGATCTGCCGGGACGCTCCACGGTATGGCGTGCCTCTTCCGGATGAACCCAATCCGGTGTGCGTGCTCTCTGCGACAGCGCGCATTGTCATTTGCGGGCAAGCGCCGGGCATTCGCGTGCACAACACTGGTTTGCCGTTCAACGATCCCTCTGGCGTCCGCCTACGGGATTGGCTCGGCGTTGATCGCGAAACATTTTACGATCCGGACAAGTTCGCCATTGTCCCGATGGGATTTTGCTTTCCGGGCTACGATGCGCACGGCAGCGATCTTCCGCCTCGGCGCGAATGCCGCGAAACATGGCACGACCGTGTGTTTCGGTCCATGCCGCAGATTGAACTTGTTCTGACGATTGGCCAATATGCGCAAGCCTATCATCTTGGAAGCCGTCGCCGCGCCAGTATGACCGAAACGGTGTTGAACTGGCGCGATTACTTCGAGCCAGAATCGGGGCCGTCAATTCTACCGCTGCCGCATCCCTCATGGCGCAACAGCTCCTGGTTGAAAAAGAATCTCTGGTTCGCGCAAGAGGTTCTTCCCTTGCTTCAGGAAAAGGTCAGAATTCTAACTTCATAAGCTTTGGAACGAAATTTTTTCCGGATTTGAAAAGTTTAGAATAATTTTCTTGTACGCTGCCGGATTATCAGACCATAAAGTATCTCATTCCAATGGGATCGTGAGCAAACATGGACAGACTCGATCGAAAGATACTTCGTCTCCTGCAAGAGGATGCAACGCTTGCCGTAGCGGATGTTGCCAAGAAAGTCGGACTTTCGACAACGCCTTGCTGGCGCCGCATCCAGAAGCTGGAAGAAGATGGTGTGATTCAGCGCCGTGTCGCCATTCTGGATCCTGTCCGCGTCAATACGCGAGTCACAGTCTTCGTCTCGATCCGTACCGGATCTCACAGCAATGAATGGCTGAAGCGCTTCTCCGAAGTTGTTCAGGAGTTCCCGGAAGTGGTTGAATTCTATCGCATGAGCGGCGATGTAGACTATCTTCTGCGCGTCGTCGTGCCGGATATCGCTGCGTATGATGCGGTCTACAAGCGCCTGATCAGTAAGATAGACATTCGGGATGTCTCGTCTGCGTTCGCCATGGAACAGATCAAATACACCACCGAATTGCCACTTGATTACATGAGCATCGAGAAGGAGTCGAATTGAGGTTGTAGCTTGCTGACTGGATTACTTTTTCTCCAGTCGCGCCAGCAGAGATGACGTATCCCAGCGTTTGCCGCCCATAACCTGAACATCCTTGTAGAACTGATCGACCAACGCAGTTACCGGCAATTTGGCATTGTTGCGGTTGGCTTCCGCGAGGCAGATGCCGAGGTCCTTGCGCATCCAGTCTACTGCAAAGCCGAAATCATATTTTCCGGCATTCATCGTCTTGTGGCGGTTTTCCATTTGCCAGGAACCAGCAGCGCCCTTGGAAATCACCTCGATGACTTTCTCGATATCGAGACCCGCTTGTTTGCCGAAGTGAATGCCTTCGGCGAGACCCTGGACCAACCCTGCAATGCAAATCTGATTGATCATTTTTGTCAATTGTCCGGCACCGGCCGGTCCCATCAGACCAACCATCTTGGCGAAGGATTCGATGACCGGTTTTGCTTTGTCGAATGCGCCTTGCTCGCCGCCGACCATGACGGTGAGCGCACCATTTTCCGCGCCCGCCTGACCGCCGGATACGGGAGCATCGAGAAAGTGAATGCCACGCTCGCGGGCTACCGCGTCGAGTTCCCGGGCAACTTCCGCAGATGCTGTGGTGTTGTCGATGAAAATGGCGCCTTTCTTCATCGACTGGAATGCGCCGTTTTCACCGATAGTTACCGCACGCAGATCGTCATCATTGCCAACACATGAAAAAACGAAATCTTTGTCCTTTGCCGCTTCCCCTGGCGTTGCCGCATAGGCGCCACCAAATTGCTGGGCCCATTTCTTCGCCTTCTCGCCACTGCGATTGAAGACCGTAACGTCATGGTTGCCGCGCGATTTCAAATGACCCGCCATCGGATATCCCATGACGCCAAGACCGATAAAAGCGACTGTTGCCATTCCTTAGTTTCCTCTGTCAGATAGGCCATGTGCGTGTATCGGGGGACGTTAGGACAATGCGGCGGATCATCAAAGGCCTATTGTGGATTGTTTTCTCTCTCATCCCCATCGCATTGCTCGGCGCCATCCTCGGTTATGTCTGGCTCGCACGCTCGGTAGCTCCCGCAACCGGGGAGATCGTGCTTGCGGGTTTGTCCGCGCCGGTCACTGTCACGCGCGACAAGAATGCGGTCCCGCATATTAGCGGTAACTCGGTTGAAGACGTTCTGACCGCCCTTGGCTTTGTTCATGCGCAGGAACGCCTCTGGCAAATGGAAGTGAACCGCATGGCGGGACAGGGACGCCTGTCCGAGCTTTTCGGCGACAAGACCATTTTCACTGACCGCTTCATCCGTTCGATCGGCCTCTATGAATCGGCCCAAAGCTCCGCCGCGTCGCTGGACGAGGCGGACCGGAAGAAGATCGATGCCTATGTGCTCGGAATCAATACGTTTATTGCCGGAACGGGGCCGACTTTTGGTTCCAAATATTCGCCAGAATTTGTCATACTAGGCCATACACCGGAAAAATGGACTCCCGCCGATGTGATTGTGACGCTGAAATTGATGTCGGTGACACTGGCCGCCAACATCGATGACGAAGTGTTGAGATTGAAGTTTGCCCGTCTTGGCATGAGCGATGCAGAGATCATTGACTTGCTGCCGTCTGTGCCGGCTGATACGCCACCGTCTTTGCCGGACCTGCGGCAAGTTCTCGGCTTACCCAGCGGCACTCTCAAGGCGGGCTCAGCGGAAGCCGAAAGACAGTTCGCGTCGTTGAATGAGATCATGTCCACCGGCGCTTCGAACAATTGGGTCGTAGGTGGCGCCCGAACCGAGACCGGCAAGCCGATACTCGCCAATGATCCGCATTTGGGCCTGACGGCACCCTCTCTCTGGTATCTTGCGCACCTGCAAGTCAAGAATAGTGATGGATCGTCGAAAAACCTCGTCGGCGTGACCCTGCCGGGAGCACCCTTGGTATTGCTCGGACGTAATGACAAGGTGGCGTGGGGCTTCACCAATACCGGATCCGATGTTCAGGACATTTTTGTTGAGAGGATCAATCCCGCCAATCCCGATGAATACCAAACCCCTCAGGGTTTCTCACCTTTTGAAAGAAAACCCGTATCCATCAAGGTCAAAGGCAGCGACACCGTAACCTTTGACCGCAGGACCACACGTCATGGTCCGGTCTTGCCTGCGGATTATCGTGGGCTTGACCATTATCTGCCAGATGGCACGGTTGCATCCTTGTCCTGGACTGCTTTGGCTGGCGATGACAAGACCATCTCGGCCGGATTGAAGCTTTGGGATTTCGCGAATGTCGCTGATTTTCAGAACGGGATGCGCGACTTCGTAACGCCGATGCAGTCAATCGTGATTGCAGATGCCGATGGAAATATCGGCCTGATTGCTCCCGGCAGAGTGCCTGTGCGTGATCCTGCCAATCAAATCATGGGGCGAGCACCATCCCCGGGTTGGGACGCCACCTACGACTGGAAAAGCTTTATTCCCTATGAGCAATTGCCACGCGTTTACAATCCCGCAGACAATGTTCTTGCAACCGCGAATACGAAGATTGTCGATGCGAGTTATCCGTATTTCCTCACCTTCGACTGGGACGAACCGTGGCGCTTCGAGCGCATAAAGACACTGATCTATGGTGCGAACCAGCAGACGCTGGAAAGCAACAGCAAGGTTCAGGGGGACGCCTTGGACAGTGCTTACGCTGCTTTGGCTCCGGTCATGCTGAGACTGGTCGATGGACGGAGTGATGTCGACCTCGATATTACCAAACAGTTGCAGGCGTGGGATTTTGTCGAGGACCGCGAGCGCATCGAACCGCTGCTGTTCAGTGCTTGGCTGAGGATGGCGACGAAGCGCATTCTTGAAGACGATCTTGGCGACGCCTTTCCATCCTACTGGCAGGGCCATGTCGACGCCATGTTGCGCTGGCTTGCGCCAAACCCGGCGCGCGATTGGTGCGATGACGGGCGCACTCCGGAGAGAGAGAGTTGCGCCGATATTCTGGCGCTGTCGCTCACCGATGCGGTCAAGGATATTGATGCGCGTCTTGGTTCAGACCGTTCCAAATGGACTTGGGGCACATTGCACTATGCTTATGGAGCACACCGGCCGTTTTCACAGGTTAGCCCCCTCGACCAACTCTTCAATGTCACCGTACCTGTGTCGGGCGGTGCCTATACGCTCAATCGTGGCAAGTCGTCGTTTATGGATGAAAGCAATCCGTTCCGCGTGGCGCATGGCACCAGCTATCGTGGGCTGTTCGACCTCGCCGATCTCAATCGCTCGACCTATATCCAGACGACTGGCCAGTCTGGAAATGTATTTTCATCGAACTATCGTGATTTCGCCCAAAAGTGGGCTGACACCGATGCCATCACCATTCCCACCGATGAGCGAGACTATCAGGACGGTCTGCTGGGCGTGTGGCGTCTGAAGCCAAAAGAATGATTTAGGGTCAGGACCTAGGTGAGGGCGGTCATCACTGTCTTCTGGTAGGCGGGACGCGACTTCAAGCGTTCATACCAGGATTCAAGGTGGGGATGATCCGGGCGCTCAATCGCCATTTCGAACCAGGCATAGGCAAAGCAGCCAACGGGGATATCGCCGATGCCGAACTTTGAGCCCGACAGATAGGGCTGCGAGGCAAGCGTGGTATCAACAATAGCGAATAGTTTGCTGCACGCCTGAAGCCCTTTTTCCATAGCTGCATTGTCGCGTTCTTCTGCGGACATACGCACCTGATTCCAGAACAAGTCGCGGAAAGGACCGGCGAGGGTGGAGGTCGCCCAGTCCATCCATCGTTCCGATTTCGCCCGGGTTGCTGCATCGTCGACATAGAGCGTCGATTGTCCATACTGCGCGGCGAGATAGCGAACGATCGTGTTACTTTCCCACAGCACCAAATCCTTGTCTTCCAGCGTCGGCACCAGTCCGTTCGGGTTCATCGCCCTATAGGAGGGATCGGACACGATGCCATAGGCGCCTCCCGCAGGGATATTTTCGTAAGGAACGCCGACTTCCTCGACGGCCCAAAGCACCTTCTTGACATTGGTCGAGTTGGTACGGCCCCAGATTTTAAGCATGGTAGATTCTCTTTGGTGGTGAATGTCAGCGTATGAGATGACGCGTGATGCGACGCTCCAACCAATCCCAGATATGCCGAATGATTTCCACCAAAATCAGATAAATGATTGCAGCCCAGAGATAGGCTTGGAAATCGAATGTTCTCGAATAGGCGAGGCGCGTGTAACCCATCAGATCGTAAACTGTGATCAGAGCAACGATTGCTGAGCCCTTGATCATCAGGATGATCTCGTTGCCATAGGGCCGCAATGCCACGATCAGAGCTTGCGGCAGGATAATCTTCCAGAACGTAACGAATTTCGAAATGCCGAGTGACGCCGCTCCTTCCCATTGTCCGAGCGGAACGCTGCGGACTGCGCCGCGCAGTATCTCAGCCTGGTAAGCCGCTGTGTTGAGTGCAAACGCTAGCAGGGCGCAATACCATGCCTCTCGAAAAAACGTCCAAAGGCCAACTGCTTCGAGTTGGGGCTTGAATGATCCGAGGCCGTAATAAAACAGAAAGACTTGCGCGATGAGCGGTGTTCCCCGGAAGAAATAGACGTAGGCGTAGGCGATGGACGATGCGATGCGGTTTTTGCTCATCCGGCCAAGGGCCACCGGTATCGAAATCACCGCGCCGAGCAGAATTGACGACCCGACAAGCCCAATCGTGGTCTTTAGGCCCGCAAGATATGTGGGGCCGTATTTCGCGATGAGCTCAGGGTTCCATGCGCTGTAAAGATAGACGAGCAGCCCGACGAGAAGAGCGGTCCAAAGACCCACAAGCAGATGGCCGACGACCCGGCTTCGGGTCCATTTTTTCGGCGGCGCCGGAGGACGCATGACAGTCGCTGGTCGCGCATTGATGAAGCCTTCCGTCATCGCTTTGCCCCGCTCTTGGCCGATGAACGTTCGATCGCGTCGATAACAAAGGATGAAAGAATGGCGAGGACAAGATAAATCATGCAGGCCGCACCAAAGAACAGGAAGGCGTGCTTCGTAACGCGAGCCGCAACTCCAGTCTGGCGCAATATATCCGCAAGTCCGATGGCCGAAACCAGAGCTGTGTCCTTAAGCAGGATCATCCATAGATTGGCCAGTCCAGGGAGCGCGATACGGATCAATTGAGGCAAGATGACCTTGCGCATCGTCTGACCGCTGGAAAGTCCAATGGCATAGCCGCCCTCATATTGCCCCTTCGGTATCGCGCGAAATGCGGAAAGGAACACTTCGCTGGCGTAGGATGAAAACACGACCCCCAGTGCGAACATGCCGGCGATGAATGAATTGATCTCAAGCGTGCCCTGGTAGCCAAGCAGCTGCCCCAGCTTCTGAATGCCGATCTGCGCGCCGAAATAGACCACGAACAGGGTGAGGAGTTCAGGCAGGCCCCGAAAAATTGTCGTGTACATGTTTGCAGCGAGTTTGATGGAACGTTCCGGCGATTGTTTACCAAGTGCTACGAAGAAGCCGATCGCCAACCCGACCGGTAATGTGGCCAGCGCGAGACTGACTGTTACCAGAACGCCGCTTGCAATGCTCGGACCCCAACCGCCCTCGCCAAAACCCAGTAACGCTATTGAGCCTTCCATAGGCAACTTTCATATTTGCGGGCTGTTCCCCATGGCTCTTTTCTGAGCCCGCCCGTCATTTTTATTCAAAGCCGTAGATGGCGGTGTGACCCGCCATCTACATTTCATACCAAGTCAGTGCGCTTGGCTCAATCCTCGCCGCCGTAAACGTCGATCTTGAAGTACTTGTCGTTGATTTCCTTGTACTTTCCGTTTGCACGGATCGCCGCAATAGCCGTGGTGAACTTGTCGGCCAGCGCTGTATTGCCCTTCTTCACCGTCACGCCGGCACCTGGACCGTGGATCGCGGGATCAGGCGTAATCGTGCCAAGGAGCTTGCAGCAAGAGCCCGCATCACTATCGAGCCACTGGCCCAGAACAACGACGTCGTCCATAACGGCATCGATACGGCCATTGCTGATATCAAGTTTATATTCATCTGAAGTCGGATACATCTTGATATCCGAACCGCTATATTTTGCTTCAGCGTAGTTCGAATGGCTTGTCGACCCTTGCACGCCCAACGTTTTACCCTTCAGGGCTTCTGGTGTGATGTCCTTGATAGCGGAATCCTTCGGTACGGCAATTGCCGGAGGCGTGTTGTAGTACTTCTTGGAGAAGTCGACCTTTTCCAGGCGTTCAGGCGTAATCGACATGGATGCAATGATCGCATCGAATTTGCCTGCCTGCAGTGCCGGGATCATGCCGTCCCAATCCTGGGATACCCAAGTGCATTCGGCCTTCATTTCTGCGCAAAGTGCGTTGCCGATATCGATGTCGAAGCCCTCAAGCTTGCCGTCGGGGGTAAGATTGTTGAAGGGCGGATAGGCTCCTTCGGACGCGATTGTCAGTTTCAGTGCGTCCTCCGCGTGTGCCGCGCCCATGGAAAAGGCTAGAGCTGCAGCGGAAATCGCGAGTACGAGACGCTTAGTGATACGCATTTATTTGAACCTCTCTTTTATAACCCGGCTGTTCCCCTATTTTTCTGGACAGCCTTCCGGGTAAGGTCGCAGTTTATGTCACTGCTCCTGCCACGGATATTCCCACTAGTTTTCTTGCAATTGCAACCGGAAATCGTGCGTCGCCAAGCGAATCTGACGGTCAAAATCACATAATTATTTTGATGCTTATACTTTTGTTGCGCACGTATTAGTTGAAACGTTATTTTCTAACACGTCTATCGGGCAAGCTCTGTTTCGCGTTCGATCAAATCGGCCAAGGCAGCAATATCGTCAAGTTCGTAGACGGGTACTTGCTCGTCCAAAATGGGGTAATCGCTTGCGATTGCAACGATGCTTGGATCGCCTGTCGTCAGTCGGTCCCCTGACCTGCCTTCGGTACGGCGGGTTTCGATCTTCTTGTGCCCCTCACGCTTGTAGCCTTCCACCAGGATAAGATCACAGGGTGCAAAACGCGCGACGATATCAGTCAGCGTCGGCTCGCTCTCATTCACCAGCTCATGCATCAGCGCCCAGCGGCGGTCCGAGACGATGGCCACCTCGCCAGCACCTGCCTTGCGGTGACGAAACGAGTCAGTGCCCTCCTTGTCGATATCGAAATCGTGATGGGCATGCTTCACGGTCGAAACTTTCCAGCCCCTTCGGGTCAATTCGCCGACGAGTTTGACGGTCAGCGTGGTCTTTCCCGAGTTCTTCCAGCCGGTTATCCCGAATATGCGAGGCGTCATGATATGGCACTCCACCGCTGCCTGGCTTCGGCAATATCTTCGGGTGTATTGATGTTGAAGAACGGATCGAGAGACGCCCCGGATTGCGTTGTTATGATCGGGAATTCCGCAATCTTATGCGGATGGCCCTCGATCCAGGCAACGACACGGCGGTTCTTTTCGTTGCTCAACCAACGGCGAAGATCGTTTTTGAGGAAAACCGGCCAGAGGCCGAAAACCGGGTGCAGCCTGTTTCCAGAAGCTGCGACTCCGATGTGTCCTCGAGGAGCATCTGCGACAGCTTGGCGTAGTGTATCAACAAGATTGTCGGGAAAGAACGGCGTGTCCGTCGCCACCGTCACAACGTGGGTGAACGGCAGCGCCTGATTGTTTGCCCACTCCATCGCAGCCAGAACTCCGGCAAGGGGACCGGCAAACCCGTCAATGTCGTCGGGGATCACGGGAACCGGCAAATCCGAAAAGAGGATCGGCTCGTTATTGCTGTTCAAAGCCACCGGTTCGATTTGACGCGACAAACGCGCATAGACATGATCGATCACGCGCCGGTCGCCAAACGGCAGCAATGCCTTGTCCACTCCGTCCATCCTTCGCGATTGACCGCCAGCCAGTATTATACCCGCAATTCTCACGCCTATACTCCATCAGGTGACGTTGCCGCCGCCGTTGTGGTTGCGACCGGCTTCAACCGGCCGACGATGCGCTCACGGTAAAGCGTATAAAGCCCGCTGCCAATCACGACGATCGAGCCGATGATCATGGGAACGTCCGGCAGATCGCCGAAAAACAGATAGCCGAGCAATATAGCCCAGATCAGACTCGTATAGCGAAACGGAGCAACGAAGGCGATTTCGCCTTCTCGCATGGCCAAAATGATGAAGTGATACGCGACCATGACGCAGCATGCCGCAAGTGTCAGCAGCAAGGTATTTGTCAGCGACATCGGCGTCCATCCGCCCAGCGGACCGATCATCCCTATCCCGGCAAGTCCCACCCCTGTCGAGGTTAGCGCGGAGATCATCAGTACCGGAATGGTCCTTGGGACCTTGCGTGTCGCGAGATCGCGCATTGAGGCGAAAATCACCGTGACAACGATCAGCAGAATGTATGGACTGACACCATTATGGCTCGGCCGGACGATTATCAGTACCCCGATGAAGCCGACAATGATTGCAATCCAACGCCGCCATCCCACCGGCTCACCGAAGAACAGCGCAGCCCCGAGGGTCACCACCAACGGCAGAGCCTGCAAAATTGCCGAGGTCAAGGCGAGAGGCACGTGAACCAGAGCGACAAGAAAGCTGACCGTGCCAACGACCTCGCCGATAACGCGCAAGATGGTCATTTTATGCAGGGCTTCACGCAGCGGAACCAGCATGCCCTTGTGCCAGGCGAGAGCAAGGATAAGAACGGTCGAGATCGAGCTGCGTACGAGCATGACCTGGCCCATATTCATGTCTTCCGCAACGAATTTGACCGTTGCATCGTTGAACGTGAAACTGGCCATGCCGATGGCCATGAAAAGACTGCCACGCAAATTGGGAGATAGCGCCAAGATGGTCAATTCCGAATGAGAAAGCGATTCTCCTCCAGAATCGCTTCATTAGATATATCAATCTGTGCTGATCAGTGCATCCGGAATGTTTTGGCGAGGCTAGGGCCCGAGGCTCTAACCGCCTGTGACACTCATGTGGCGGGATACGGCAGGGCGATTGTGACGGCGGTCGATAATAAAATCATGGCCCTTCGGCTTGCGGCCAATTGCTTCGTCAATGGCATTGTTCAGAAGTTCGTTACCTTCTGACGCACGCAATGGTTCACGCAGGTCAGCAGCGTCTTCCTGGCCGAGGCACATGTAAAGCGTGCCGGTGCAAGTAAGACGTACCCGGTTGCAACTCTCGCAGAAATTATGTGTCATCGGCGTGATGAAGCCGACACGCCCGCCGGTTTCCTCGATCTCGACATAGCGGGCAGGACCGCCGGTCTTGTAGGCGATGTCGTTCAAGGTGAACTCTTCGCTGAGTTTGGCCCGAAGCAGCGACAGCGGCAGGTACTGGTCTGTACGATCGAGTTCGATTTCACCCATTGGCATGGTTTCGATCAGCGTCAGATCCATACCGCGCCCGTGAGCCCAGCGAATCATCTCTGGAATCTCGTGATCGTTGAAGCCTTTAAGAGCGACTGCATTCAGCTTGACTTTGATGCCGGCTTCTTGCGCAGCGTCGATGCCTTCCATTACCCGGTTGAAGTCACCCCAGCGAGTAATGGCACGGAATTTCTCAGGATCCAGTGTATCCAGCGATACGTTTATACGTTTGACGCCATGGCCGGCCAACTCAGGCGCAAAGCGTGCGAGCTGCGAGCCGTTCGTGGTGAGAGTCAACTCTTCCAGCGCACCGGACTGCAGGTGACGCGAAAGCTCGCCGATCAGATGCATGATATTCTTGCGAACCAGCGGCTCGCCGCCGGTAAGACGCAGTTTTTTCACACCCTTTTCGATGAATGCCGTGCAAAGCCGATCCAGCTCCTCTAGCGTCAGCAGATCCTTCTTCGGCAGGAATGTCATGTGTTCCGACATGCAATAGGTGCAGCGGAAATCGCAGCGATCCGTCACCGATACGCGCAAATAGCTGATCGTTCGACCGAAAGGGTCGATCATGGGGGCCTGGTGTGCCGTCGTGTCGAGCAATGCTACGTGATCCAAGAGCTTCCTCCTACCAAAGAGATAGGGTGCCGGCTTCCAATTGTCCAGCCGTCGGACGAGACAAACGCTGAGGCTTTTCCACGCAGTTTGTTCAACCCTGCGTTCGTTGCCGACCGCGTCTAACAAAGTAGAGAATTGGCCGTTCGCAAGCGAAACAGTCTGCACAGTGCCAGCCGTGTATTGGAAAGGACGGACTTGCGAGGATCGATCGATGTTCTTACAGAAGAGGGGAGCACGAGGAGCGTTCGCGATGACTGATGCCTGGCCCAAAGAACTGCGCGTAAGCAAAGACCGCCGATCGCTCACGATCGTCTTCGACAATGGGGAAAGCTATGTGCTTACGGCGGAGCTTTTACGGGTCGCGTCACCTTCGGCGGAAGTACAAGGGCACTCACCCGAACAGCGCCAGACAGTGCCGGGCAAAATAAATGTCGAGATTGCCAAGATGGAACCCGTTGGAAATTATGCTGTGCGCATCATTTTTGACGATATGCACGATACCGGCCTGTTCAGTTGGGACTATTTGATCGATCTTGGGCGTAACAAGGATATACGCTGGCAGGCCTATCTCGATGAACTTACCGAGAAGGGTTTAAGCCGCGAACCGTTCACGCCGCGGCGAGTGACCTGAGTTACTTCAAGATAATGTCATGCGAATGCAGCCCGAGCAATTCCAGAACCATAGGTTGCAGGAAATGAAGCGGATCTACGAGCAATAGGCGAGCGTTCCGATTGATATTTGCCGGCTTGACGTTCGGGTTGACCCGCAAGGAATATTTTCTTGATAAGTGTATCCCGCGCATTCGCGGACGCTATTGAAGAATACATGCCAAGAACTGCCAAACACAACTATGACATGCTGAAGAACTTGTTCACCATGCTCTCCAATTCGATGCAGTGGGTCGCTTCTTCTGGAATATTATTACGATTTTTGGGAATGAACTGGATTGCTCAACTATTTGTGTGATGAATTAACATGAAAGTGTAGGTGAATTGGGATAAATGTGTCAAAACCAGCACACAGCTTAAAATTGTGCCGCGGCGAGTTAATATTTGGGGGCGGGGCATTGTTAAAAGATTCTAAATACGATGCGGTCAAACTGGCTACACACCTCATCAATGGCTCATGTTCATCCGTGGGCAACACAGTTCCAGCTGGGCACGCATCATGAATTCCCGTTCCAAAAAAAATGCAATCTTTCTGGCCGCGATGTTATCGGCCACGGTCGTCCCAATGGCGCCGGCATCAGCAGCCAATAACCTGATGGAACTGCTGTTCGGCAATCGCCGCGTCGAGTCGCGTCCTGTCGACCAAACACATCAGGTCCATCCTGGCAGGCTGCAGGATGCGAGCGTGCGGCGTCCGAACGCCCCTATCAAGCGCGTGGTCGTCACAGCGCCGACAAACTATGACTACAAGCCCGAAGGCTTGGTTCAGATCGATTTTTCGAAAGTGGATACGCAGATCACGGCTTCAGCCGATCACGGCACGGCTATCTCGCCATCAATGGCGATGGATGAATTCGGTTTGAAGATCGACCATCTGAAGGCTGCTCACGTTCTTGCGGAAAAGGAAATCTCTGACGCGATTGTCTCGTATTATGCTACGAAACAGCGCCCAATCTGGACGGCTTCTTATGATGTGACACGACAGGCGAAGGCGGTCGTGGCGCTTTTTGCAAAGGCTGCAGATGATGGTCTCGATCCACAAGATTACGCAGTTGCGGTCCCGAGTGACGATTACGACCGTGCCAACATTCCAGCGCGATTGAAGGAGCTTGCAGATTTCGAGTTGTCGATGTCGGCACGAGCGCTGCGCTACGCCATGGATCAGGGTGAGGGCCGCATCAACCCAAACCGCCTCAGCGGGTTCCATGACTTTGCTACGGGCCGGGTCAAGCCGCGCGACGTGATCGAACAGCTCGCTTCGTCGAACGATCCTGCCGCGACGCTTGTTGCTTTCGAACCACAGAATAAATGGTATGCCGAGCTTAAACAAAATCTGCACGAGCTCGATGGTACCAATGAGCCGACTGTGAGCATTGCTCCCGGCACAATGATCCGCCCGGGTGACACAAGCCCTGAACTTCGCAATGTCGTAGCGCTGATCCGGGCGAAAGCACCACAGGATTATTTGGCAGAGCACAAGATTGTGCTGGCCGCGCACGAAAACAGCTATGTCTATGACGAGAGTCTTGTCGAAGCCATCAAGGACTTTCAGAAGGCGCAGGGGCGCAAGGCCGACGGTGTAATCGGCAGCAACACCATCAAGTCGCTTCAAACTGAAACAACTCTGTCCAAACGGAACCGTATTCTGTATTCCATGGAGCGGCTGCGCTGGCTGCCGCATGATTTCGGCAAGCGCTATGTTTTCATCAATCAGCCTGCCTACCGGGCCCAGTACTTCGATGACAACACAGAAAAACTGGCGATGAACATCGTGGTTGGATCACCCACGAACCAGACCTATTTCTTCGATGATACGATCGAGACCGTTGTCTTCAATCCATCTTGGGGGGTGCCGCGCTCGATCATTCTCAACGAGATGATGCCCAAAATACTCAGCAATCCGTCCTATCTCGAAAATAGTGGATACGAGGTCTATGACAAGACGGGTCGCGTGGTTCCGTCGAGCTCGATCAATTGGTATCAGGTTGCTTCAAATGGCGGCGGCGTTGGCATTCGCCAGAAGCCGAGCCTCGACAATGCTCTCGGGGAACTGAAGATCCTCTTCCCGAACAGTCACGACATCTACATGCATGACACGCCGGCCAAATCTTATTTCAAGCGGGACATGCGGGCATTGAGCCATGGCTGTATCCGCCTGGAGCGCCCACGTGACATGGCCGCGGCAGTGCTCGGCGTTCCGGTCGAAGATCTGAAACAGTACTTCGGCAAAAACGAACGCAGCGTCAAGGTAAAGGACCAGTTGCCGGTCTATGTGTCCTATTTTACTGCGTGGCCAGACGCGACGACGGGCGAGATCAAGTATTACGACGACGTCTATGAGCGCGACGCTTATCTCGAAAAGGCTTTCGTCAAGACGCGGGCAATGCGACAGGCAACAAGCGTCCAGACTGCGAAACTATAAAGGCAGCGCCCCTAGTCGTTTTTGATTTCGAAAGGTGGCAGGCTTTGGAATGCAAGTTTCAAGGCCTGTGACCAACCATCTGAAATCATTTCATAGTAAGGATCATGGCGTTCGATGCGTTTTTCGAAACCAAGCTTGAGACTGTCCGACTCGTAGAACTGTAAGTCCAGCGGCAGTCCTACTGACAAGTTGGATTTCAACGTCGAATCGAAGGAAACCAGCAACAGCTTCGTCGCTTCCTCAAAAGTCAGTGCAGGGTCGTAGGACCGCACGATAATCGGCTTTCCATACTTGTGCTCACCGATCTGGAAGAAGGGTGTATCCGGCGTCGCCTCAATGAAATTCCCCTCGGGATAGATCAGGAAAAGCCGCGGATCGCCGCCTTTGATCTGACCTCCGAGGATAATCGAGGCGCCGAATGAATCGGCACGCTGCCCGCCGGAATCCACCTCGTCGATGACGTGTCTAATTGTATCGCCAACGAGCCTTGCCGTCTGAAACATCGAAGGCATTTCGTAGATCGACGGCGACCGTTCGGATGGCTCCTTGGTGCGTTCATTCAGGATGCTGATGACGGCCTGGGTTGTTGCCAGGTTGCCAGAGGAAACCAGCGTGATAACCCGGTCGCCCGTCTTGGCCCAGGTATACATTTTCTTGAACGTGGAAATGTTGTCGACACCGGCATTTGTTCTCGTGTCGGACATGAACACAAGCCCGCGGTCCAGTTTGAGCCCCACGCAGTAAGTCATAGCGAATCCCGAATCCCGATAGCAGAGCGATTACTGCTCTACATTGACCTCTACGGCAAGTGATTCAATGCCCGGTCCAAAGCGTATACCGGAAACTGGGGCCGCTTCGCGGTAATCGAGGCCGCAAGCCAGACGCACATAGGTTTCATTCGGACAAATATCGTTGGCCGCGTCGAATCCCACCCAGCCCAGTCCTTCTATATGAGCCTCGGCCCACGCGTGGCTTGCCGTCTGTTCGATCGTGTTGTTCAGCATGAGATAGCCAGACACATAACGGGCAGGAATATTGAGCAGGCGCGCGGTGGAAATGAAGACATGGGTATGGTCCTGGCAAACACCGCTTCCGTTGAGCAGTGCTTCCTCGGCTGTCGTGTTGATGTTGGTGGTGCCTGGTGTATAGGCCATTTTCTGATGCAATAGTGCCATCAGTTCGTGCATGATTGCCAGTTTGTCGCTCTTGGCCGGCAAGCTTGCTGCCAATTCGCGGATCGAATCACCGGGTTTGGTCAGGTCCGTTTCACGTTCGTAGAGCCATATCGGCATGAAATTATAGACCTTGCCGAGAACGCCTGTGCGATCCTCGGTTTCGACCTGGCCTTCAGCGCGTATGACGAGTTCCTCGATGTCGCGATCAAGCCGTATCAGCATGGTGCGATTGCCATAGCCGTCACGGTAGTTCGCTTCCTGTGTCGCGCCCTCTATATTGAGGGCCCAGTCGATGATTTTCTGGCCCGGACTGCTCTGCGGATGCATACGCAATCGCAGCACCGAATAATGAACCGGAGTGTCGTAACGATAGCGGGAATTGTGCTGGATGTTCAAAAGCATGATCTTCAATCGAAATTGTATGCGTGAGCAATCTTGCTGCTCAAGCTGTTCGTTTGATAAATGAGATCGCTCAGGAATTCGTGTAATCCATTGTCAAAAATGGTGCGGATCTCGTTGTTCTCTAGCCGTGTCATAATACCCTCGGACATGTCATGACATTCGTGCCGCTTGCCGTAGTCGAGGGCAAGGTATTTCAGATTGTCCACGATATTGGAGTAGCAGAAATTCAGGGACCGAGGCATGCGTGAATTCAAGATCAGATAATCCGCAATGTTCACGGGATTGTATTCGACATCATAAACCCAGCGATAGGAGCGGTGTGCAGAGACGGACCGCAGGATAGATTCCCATTGGAAGTTATCGAGGGTCGTCCCAACATACGAAATCGAGGGCAGCAGCACGTAATATTTGACGTCTAGAATGCGCGCCGTGTTATCCGCCCGCTCGATGAAAGTGCCAATGCGCGCAAAATTGAAAATTTCGTTGCGCAGCATCGTTCCATGAAAAGCACCGCGGATAATCGCGGTTTCGCGCTTGATCTGATCGAGAACGCGCGGAAGGTCGGTTTCGGGGATGATTGATGCCAACGTCGATTTCAGCACCATCCAGGTTTCGTTGACGCTTTCCCAGGCCTCACGCGTAAGCGCAGTGCGCACCATGCGTGCGTTGGATCGCGCGGTTTCAACACAAGCCATGACGCTCGAGGGATTACTCAGATCACGCAACAGGAAATCGGAGACAAGGCTCGCATTGTACTCCTTGTACTTGCTGTCATAGCCGATCTTTACTCCCGCGCTCATCAATACGGAGGACCATTCCTCTGGAGCGTCGGACGTTTTCGTCAATGCCATTCGCAGTCCGGCATCGATGAGTCGCGCCATATTCTCTGCCCGCTCAATATAACGGAACATCCAGTAGAGACCATTTGCGGTGCGGCCAAGAAGCATTTTTTAGTGGTATCCTCTTTGTAGTTCTGGAACCGTCTTGAGCGATTCTTATTTCCCCTCAGAACAAGTCTAGTCGTCCAGCACCCAGGTATCCTTCGTACCTCCACCTTGACTGGAATTGACCACGAGCGAGCCCTCTTTCAATGCGACACGCGTCAGACCGCCAGGTGTGATGCGTATGCGGTCAGACACGAGCACGAATGGCCGCAGATCCACATGGCGCGGCGCCAAACCTTTTTCGGTCATGATCGGCGTTGTTGAAAGCGCAAGCGTTGGTTGTGCAATGTAATTTTTCGGGTTGGCCTTCAGTTTAAGAGCGAAGGCTTCGCATTCCTTCTTGGCAGCCGCCGGACCGACGAGCATCCCGTATCCTCCGGAGCCGTGAACCTCCTTGACCACGAGATCAGAGAGGTTTTCGAGCACATATTTGAGCGTGTCCGGTTCAGAGCAGCGATGCGTCGGTACATTCTCCAAAATAGCCTTGCGTCCGGTGTAGAATTCAACGATCTCCGGCATATAGGAATAGAGCGCCTTGTCGTCGGCAATCCCGGTACCGGGCGCGTTGGCAATAGTGATGTTACCCGAACGATAGACATCCATAATACCTGCAACGCCGAGTGCTGAATCGCGGCGGAAGGTGAGGGGATCAAGAAAGGAATCGTCAACCCGCCTGTAAAGAACATCGATGGCGCGGTTGCCTTCTGTCGTCCGCATGACGACCTTACCGTTCTCAATCTTGAGGTCGCTTCCTTCGACGAGTTCAACACCCATCTGATCGGCGAGAAAGGCGTGTTCGAAGTAAGCGGAGTTGTAGATGCCTGGCGTCAACACCGCGATGGTGGGCGTACCCTTGCAGCCGGGCGGAGCAACCGCCGCCAATGATTGCCGTAGCAGCTTGGGATATGTCTCGACGGGACGCACCTTGATCTGCTGGAACAGTTCCGGAAATAGCTGCATCATCGTTTCGCGGTTTTCCAGCATGTAGGAAACGCCGGAAGGTGTGCGCGCATTGTCTTCCAGAACGTAGAACTGGTTCTCTTCCGTCCTTACGATATCAACGCCGATGATATGCGTGTAGACGTTTCCGGGTGGTCTGAACCCGACCATCTCCGGCAGATAGGCATCATTGTGGGTGAAAAGTTCACGTGGAATGCGGCCGGCGCGGATGATCTCCTGGCGGTGATAGATATCATCAAGAAACGCGTTGAGCGCCATGACACGCTGCTCGATGCCCTGCGACAGGCGGCGCCATTCATTGCCGGTGATAATGCGGGGGATGATGTCGAATGGGATGAGGCGTTCGGCGGCTTCCTCGTCGCCATAGACTGCAAATGTGATCCCGGTCTTGCGAAAAACGTTCTCGGCATCAAGCGACTTTTGAGCCAACCGCTCGGGATTCTGCGTATCGAGCCAGCATTTTAGCTGTTCATATGGCGGGCGCACTTCTCCGCCTGTTTTGATCATCTCATCAAATGGCTTCACTCAAACCCCCTTCTTGTAAGCGTATTCAAGCGGGTTCAGCAAAAAATGCAAGCACATTCCATTGTTGAGGAATGACTCCGGAAGCACGGCTTAAAAATTAGGCAACTACAGAGCGTTTGAGGCAGGCGCAATACGATTTTCGTCTAATGCGTGAGCTCGTGTTTGCTATTTTCAAAAACAAAAGAGCCCGCCTACCACTGGTAAACGGGCCTTGGAATCATGTTGTCAGGCTTAGTACGGCGATACGCATTGGCGACGGGGGCCGTTGTTGGGCTGATATGTATTGTCATAGGCCCTGTACGACCGATAGCGGTTGTAGCACCACTGCGTATGCGCACTACCGGTGCGATAGACCGGGCGAGGCGCAATGGCCCCACCCACTATAACGCCGGTACCAAAGGCGGCCAGTGGGAACCAGGCTCCATTATAATATCGATAGCCTGGACGATAATAATTGTATCCACGGTGTCCTCTGTACCAATACCGGTCGCCGCCATAGTAGCGACCGCCGCGATAGTAGCGATCTCCACGATAGTAACGATTGCCGTTCCAGTTTCGGCCGCCGCGATAATACCGCCGGTATTGCACTTGCTCGATGTTGGCGCTCGTGGTTTCGATACTCAACGCCGCAAGCGGCGCCGAAAAGGCGGGAATCGGACCGACCGAAGTCAGCCCCGCCGACATCGCAAGTGCGGCAAGCATTGAAGTTAGTTTCCTCAATTTTTCCTCCTGAAATCCCGGGACAGCGCCCGTTTTCAATGTAAGAGCAAAAAAACCTCGGATGGAAGGCTAATCCTCAGCCCAACATCTGCAGCTGGTTAACGTTCCGACAAAAAAATCGTTCCAATTCAGGCGGTTCAAGCGTTAACTGCACCTATCAAATCGTCTGCAAGCTTTACCTTCAACTCACGATAGTGTGAGATGACCCGGCTCGGCTCATAGGTTGCAACCGGTAGATCCGAGTAGCCGAAATCCACCGCGATTACGGGAATTCCAGCGGCCTTTGCCGTGTTGATATCCGTTTGGCTGTCACCGATCATCACAGCGCGCTCGGGATCGCCGCCAGCCTTGCGGATGGTTTCAACCAGATGACGCGGGTCAGGCTTTCGGAAGGCAAAAGTGTCGGAACCGCAAATCGCACTGAATCGGGATGATTGCCCAAGACCTGCCAGGAGGTTGACGGACAGGCCTTCAAACTTGTTGGTGCAGACCGCCAGCAGATAGCCGGCGCCCGACAATTCTTCCATTGCCTGTTCGGCGCCTTCATAAAGTGCGGAGTGGCCGGGCATATTGGCACCGTAATGTTCAATGAATATACCTACTAGCCAGTCGAGTTGTTCTGGGCTCAGCAGTTTTTGCTGTGCTTCGAATGCTCGTTCAATCATCACCCGTCCGCCTTGTCCGACATAACGGCGCAGCGTGATCGGATCGACCTTTTGCAGGCCTGTTTCACCAAGGCAATGATTGAGACTATCGAGCAGGTCGGGGGCGGTATCCACCAGAGTTCCGTCAAGATCAAATACGACAATGGGTTTGGACATTTATGTTCCTGTGGCATCCGTAGCCGATTGCGAAAACAGCAGCAGAATTGCTGGTTTCGTGAGGTGACCTTCCCACACTGAAGTATAAGGTGGGTTCAAAATCAAGCCACGAGCCTTGACCCGGTCGCCTGACGTGGTAGGGAGCAGCCAGTGTCGACTCAAAGAAACGGCAAGTCAAAGCTACAAGAGGGCGCACCATCATGGATGCCAAATCGCTGAAGATCAAAGCCGCTGCGGAAGCCCTGACCTACGTCAAGGATGGCATGCGCCTTGGCATAGGGACAGGCTCGACCGCTGAGGAATTCGTGCGGCTCCTGGCGGACAAGGTCGCGTCTGGAATGAAAGTCATTGGCGTACCCACATCGGAACGCACTGCGGCTCTCTGCCGCGAACTCGGCGTCAAGCTGAGCACCCTGGAAGAAACGCCGCAGCTTGATCTTACGATCGACGGTGCTGACGAGGTCGACCCTGACCTCGTATTGATAAAAGGCGGCGGCGGCGCCTTGCTGCGCGAAAAGATCGTCGCGGCAGCTTCGAGCGAAATGATCGTGATTGCAGACGAATCGAAGCTGGTGAATACACTGGGCGCCTTTCCCTTGCCTATCGAAGTCAATCGTTTTGGGCTTGCAGCCACGAAACTTGCCATCGAGCAGGCCGCTGGCAAGCTTGGGCTTGCAGGTCCTGTTACATTGAGGATGACGGGAGACGAAGCATTTGTTACAGACGGCGGGCATTTGATCCTGGATGCATCTTTTGGCCGCATTCCGGATACAAGAGCTTTATCGAACGCTCTGCACGCCATACCCGGCGTGGTGGAGCATGGACTTTTTCTGGGGCTGGCGCGCGTGGCCATTTTGGCCGGTGCTGACGGTGTCAGAACACTGCGGAGCAGGGCGTCTGTTTAGAGGCTCTTGAAGCAGACGCACTTTGAATCCTGCGCAAAGCCTTCTGAAAATCGAGGATGATTTTTGGGTTATGCGCGACAACGTCGAAAACGGAGCGATAAATTCATGAACCGAGCAACTGGCTTCCGCCGCTTGATTGCACCTTTGGCCGTCGTAATTATGCTTGGCGGTTTCAGCGCCGCTCAGGCGCAGGATACGAACACCAACAATAACATCACCCCGTCGCATCTGGCTGCCGCCCGGGCTGCTATTTCGGCAATCAAGGCAACGGACCAATTCGACTCGATCCTGCCAGGCGTTGCACAGCAGTTGAAGGGTGAGTTGATCCAGAAGGATCCAAACCTTGAGTCTATCATCGGCGCCGCCGTCGACGAACAGGCCCTGGCGCTTGCAGCACGTCGTGCGGATCTCGAGAATGAAGCTGCCCGCGCCTATGCGGTGTCATTCAGTGAAGAAGAACTGAACGCGATAACCGGTTTTTATAATTCCGAGGCTGGCAAGAAGCTGATATCCGAAGGTCCGATCGTTACGCGTGAAGTCATGAAGGCAGCTGGCATCTGGCAGCGCGGCATCGCGCGCGATCTTGCCCAGGCCGTTGCTGAGAAGGTCGTTGCGGCAGCGGCTGCAACGGCGCCTGCCCAAGCACCGGCGACTCCTGCACCAGCTCAACCAAAGCAGCCGTAAGGGACAGGTTCAATTGAATATTATGCAAAGCCCGGCCGTCAGCCGGGCTTTGTTCTTTTAAGTGGCCAAGATACAACCCATATAAGCGCTGCTCATCAGATTCGGAGTTTTTGCACCATGCCAAGCTATGACTATGACCTTTTCGTCATTGGGGGAGGGTCGGGCGGTGTACGCGCCGGAAGGCTTACCGGCGCCATGGGCAAGAAAGTCGGGCTCGCCGAAGAATACCGCATGGGCGGCACCTGCGTCATCCGTGGCTGCGTGCCGAAAAAGCTTTTTGTCTACGCGTCGCAGTTTTCCGAACATTTCGAGGCTGCGGCCGGTTATGGCTGGAGCGTTGGAGAAACCAGGTTCGATTGGCCGACGTTGGTCGCGAACAAGGATCGGGAGATTGGCCGGCTGGAGGGACTTTACCGGCAGGGGCTCGACAATTCGGACGTCGAGATTTTCGACAGCCGCGCGGTGCTTGTCGACGATCACACCATCGAAATTCTCAAGACTGGCAAGCGGGTGACGGCCGACAAGATTCTTATCGCCACCGGCGGCCATCCAAACCCGCATCCGGCTTTGCCCGGACACGAATTGTGCATCAGCTCCAATGAGACCTTCCACCTCGAACAATTGCCAAAGGCCATCATTATCGAGGGCGGTGGCTACATCGCAGTTGAGTTCGCCAATATCTTCCATGGTCTCGGCGTCGAAACGACGTTGATCTACCGCGGCAAGGAAATCCTGTCGCGCTTTGACCACGATCTGCGGCAGTTACTGCACGCGGCTATGGTTGCCAAAGGTATCCACGTCCGTTGCGTGGAAGTCATCGAGGAAGTGAAGCGCCAGCCTGACGGGAGGCTGGGTGTACGCCTTTATTCGGGCGATGAGCTTGTTGCGGATCAGGTCATGCTGGCCATTGGCCGGGCACCAAACACGAAATCGTTGGGCCTGGAAGGGGCGGGTGTCGAACTTGACGAACTTGGCGCCATCAAGGTGGACGAGTACTCGCGTACGAGCAAGGCGAACATCTGGGCTGTAGGCGACGTGACCAATCGTGTTCAACTGACGCCGGTCGCCATTCATGAGGCGATGTGCTTTATCGAGACGGCGTTTAAAAACAATCCGACCAAACCTGACCACCGTCAGATCGCGACAGCGGTTTTCTCTCAACCCGAAATCGGTACCGTGGGATTGACCGAAGAAGAGGCAGCCAAGGAGTTCAGGGAGATCGAGGTGTACCGTGCTCTTTTCCGCCCGATGCGCAATACGCTATCCGGCGCCAAGGACAAAATGCTGACCAAGCTGATTGTCGATGGCGCCAGCAGGAAGGTTATCGGTGCGCATATCTTGGGGCCCGATGCGGGCGAAATGGCTCAACTTTTGGCCATTCCGATCAAAGCCGGCTGCACCAAGGATGATTTCGACCGTACGATGGCGGTGCATCCTACTGCTTCAGAAGAGCTGGTGACCATGTATAAACCCAGTTATAGATTGGTGAATGGCGAACGTATTGATGGGTGAAATTGAAGTCCTTGCGAAGAGTGGCAAACTTGTCGCTTATTTCGGTTATGGCTCGCTGGTCAACCGCCATACGTTGCGAACCAATATCGTTTACGCCATGCCTGCAAAACTTCATGGCTGGCGGAGATTGTGGCGCGCAAGTCCTCGCGAAGCCGGACTTCACGCCGCTCTATTGTCTGTTCGTCGCGACGAAAATTCCAGCGTGGATGGTCTACTTGTCTTCGACTACCTGGAAAACCTCGCAGCAGTCGATTTGCGCGAGGAAAATTACGACCGCCGCAGCGTCCTGCCTGAACAAATCGAGACTGCAACGCCTTTTCCCGATGGCATGCCAATCTTCGTCTATGAGGCGCACCAATATGTACCAGTTCATCCGCAACCGCCGATGATCCTGCAATCCTATCTGGATGCGGTCATGCAGGGTTTTCTCGTTGAGCACGGTGAGGAGGGACTTCGTCGTTTCGTTCTCAAAACGGAATATTTCAACACACCGATTTACAGGGACCGCCCGTCACCGAACTATCCGCGCGCCGTGAAACTCAGCGACAAAGAGATCGACATGTTCGATAGGCTGCTGGAGGAAATCGGTGCGAACTTTGCCGATCCTCAGGACATCGATGAAGCGGCTGACGCTGACGTAAAGTAGTCTCGCTGCTCATTTATAATGTCCAAATTAATCCGCCTGCGGCGCCATAGTGGGATCAGCCCCGCTAGCCGCCAACAGGACTGGTATATCCCACATAATTGGACTATATGAGCGCCTTCCGGTCTGGACCGGATAGTCTCAAACAATCGCTACCAATGTGGAAAGCAAGTAACAGGTGCAATAATGACCAAGAACTGGACACCGACTTCCTGGAGAGGCAAACCTATCAAGCAGGTGCCTTATTATCCGGACGCTCAGGCTGTGAGCGATGTCGAGGCCCGTCTTCGGACTTATCCGCCCTTGGTTTTTGCAGGTGAGGCACGCAAACTCAAGAAGCAGCTTGCGGCTGTTTCCAGGGGCGAAAGCTTCCTGTTGCAGGGCGGCGATTGCGCCGAGAGCTTTGCCGAACATGGCGCGGATAATATTCGAGATTTCTTCCGCGTCTTCCTTCAGATGGCCGTTGTGCTGACCTTTGGTGCTTCTCAGCCTATCGTCAAAGTGGGCCGTATCGCGGGTCAGTTCGCCAAGCCGCGCACCTCCGACACCGAAACCAAAGACGGCATCGAGCTGCCGATCTATCGCGGCGATATCATCAATGGCACCGAGTTCACCGAACAGTCGCGCACGCCAGATCCGGCTCGCCAGGAAATGGCTTACCGCCAATCCGCAGCGACGCTTAATCTTCTGCGCGCTTTCGCCCAGGGTGGTTATGCCAATCTGGAGAACGTCAATCAGTGGATGATGGGTTTCGTTGCTGACAGCCCGCAAGGCGAGCGCTATGGCCAGCTGGCACGTCGCATCTCCGAGACGGTCGACTTCATGCGCGCTGTTGGCATTACCGCGGAAACAAATGCCCAGTTGCGCGAGACGGATTTTTACACAAGTCACGAAGCGTTGCTTCTTGGCTATGAGGAAGCACTGACCCGCGTCGATTCGACGTCTGGCGACTGGTATGCGACGTCTGGCCATATGATCTGGGTTGGTGACCGCACACGTCAGGCGGATCATGCCCATGTGGAATACTGCCGTGGCATCAAAAACCCGCTGGGGCTGAAATGCGGTCCGTCACTGGAAGCTGATGATCTGCTGCGACTGATCGATCTGCTCAATCCTGCAAACGAGCCGGGCCGCCTGACATTGATCGCCCGCTTCGGTCACGACAAGGTTGCCGATCACCTGCCCAAGCTCATTCGTGCGGTGCAGAAAGAAGGCCGTGAGGTCGTGTGGTCCTGTGATCCCATGCATGGCAACACCATCACTGCCAATGGCTACAAAACACGGCCATTCGACCGTATTCTGAAGGAAGTCGAGACCTTCTTTGGAGTGCATCATGCGGAAGGAACCTATCCGGGCGGTATCCACATCGAGATGACCGGCAATAACGTCACGGAATGCACCGGCGGTGCGCGGGCGGTTCTGGCAGAAGATCTGCAGGATCGCTACCACACCCATTGCGACCCGCGCCTCAATGCCGATCAGGCTCTGGAATTGGCGTTTCTCGTTGCGGAACTTCTCAAGAAAGAGCGCGACAGCCATCCACAAAAAATGGCCGTCAACGCCTGAACGACAGGTTGTTCATCAATATCCGGCAAGGGCGGTCTTCAAGACCGCCCTTTGTTTTTGTAAGGTCCTTCAAGTGGAGCGTATATATTTTGTGCTTCGTTTCATTTTTAAACTGTCGATTTGATTAAAAGGATTTTCAATCATGAAACACAGTGTTGTTGCTGCTTTCATCGGGCTAGTCATCGGATCTGGCTTCGGTCAGGCTTTGGCCGAAGAGCCCGCCAAGGCTGCTGAAAAGGTGCTGCCGGCATTGATGCAGGAATTGGCGAAATATCAGAATGCCGAGAAGGCGACCGAGCAGAATTTGAAGACATTCGATACGCTCGATTTTGACGTCTACACCAACCAGAAATGGGATCGTCTGCATGAAAGCCATGCGGAAGATATTCTCGTTCATTATCCCGATGGTCACACGAGCAAGGGTATCCATGACCACATTGAGGAGTTGAAGGGGATATTTGTTTATGCGCCCGATACGCGTATCAATGTGCATCCGGTCAAATTCGGCCAGGGAGAATGGACCGGTGTGATCGGTGTGCTGGAGGGCACGTTCTCAAAACCGATGCCGACAGCGGATGGCAAGACCATCGCGCCTACCGGCAAACCTTTTAAACTGACCATGGCGACGCTCGGCCATTGGACATCTGCTGGTGTCATGGATGAAGAGTTTCTCTTCTGGGACAATCTTGCGTTCATGAAACAGATCGGTCTCGCGCAATAGCTAGAGCAAGTTTGGTCTATTCAGAGCCAGTTCTGTTTCTCGGATGGCGAGACAATCCACGCGGAAGGTGGCGAGGCCGATGTTTACCCATCGGACGACGCCGCATGACAAAGTGGTTGTCCGCCAGCCGGAAACCCGAAGGGCCGGGTGAATTCGGGCCAAATCCATCGGGCTTGCCAAACCCCTCGACCTTGTCCACGAATTCCCTCCGGCAGAACGACTCTGAATGGACAAAATTTGCTCTAGAAGCCGGGTCTCTCGTCAGGAAAAGGTTGGGGACCCGGAACGTTGGTCGTTGGAATGGTGCCCTTTGGGCTGGAGTTTTGCCGTTCGAGATTCTATCAAGGTCTCATGGATCCAAAACCCGTCCGCCAAATCCGCCTGTCAGCGTCTTTCCGTTCGTTCATTGAGAGTGAGGCCTCCGGCGGCATCATTCTGATGGCGGTCGCGGCTCTGGCTCTGATTGCCGCCAACTCTCCCTTGAGCGAAGATTATTTCGGTCTGCTGAAGACTTATGTTGGCGGCCTGAGCATTCTTCATTGGGTGAACGATGCGCTTATGGCTGTGTTTTTCCTGCTGGTTGGTCTGGAAATAAAACGCGAGATGATCAGCGGTCAACTGTCGAGCTGGTCGCGGCGCGCATTGCCGGGGTTTGCTGCTGTCGGTGGTATGGTCGTTCCCGCCCTGATCTTTCTTGCTTTTAATGAGGGTGAGACAGTTCGCGGTTGGGCCATCCCGACCGCCACCGATATCGCTTTTTCGCTGGGCGTTCTGTCGCTGCTCGGGTCGCGCGTTCCGTTGTCAGTCAAGGTCTTCCTGACGGCCCTTGCCATCATCGATGATCTAGGCGCGGTCATTATCATTGCCTTGTTTTATACGGAGGGATTGAACATCCCTGCGTTAGCCGGTGTCGCCGCCGTGTTCACAATACTTATGCTGATGAACATGATGGGTATCGTTAGGCTTTGGGCTTATCTCGTTCTCGGGGTGATCCTCTGGATCCTCGTCTTCAAATCGGGGATCCATGCGACGATTGCCGGTGTGCTGTTGGCGCTGGCTATCCCGATGGTTGGCGCGAAGGGCGAGGCCGATTCTCCGTTGGTTGAACTCGAGCATGCTATTCAGCCGTGGGTGGGCTTTCTGATCGTGCCAATCTTCGGTTTCGCCAACGCCGGCGTTTCCTTTAGTAACGTGTCGCTGTCGAACCTCGCCGATCCGGTTCCGCTCGGCGTGGCAGCTGGCCTGTTTGTCGGCAAGCAGATCGGCGTGTTCTCCTTTGCCTGGCTGGCGATCAAGCTTCGTCTGGCCGAACGGCCTGCTGGCACAACCTGGCTGCAAATGTATGGTGTCGCTACGCTTTGTGGGATCGGCTTCACGATGAGCCTGTTCATCGGTCTGCTTGCCTATGCGAATTCCCCATTGTTGCAGGATGAAACCAAGCTCGGCGTTCTGCTCGGCTCGTTGCTGTCAGCGGTCTTCGGGGCTTTCCTGCTCAGTCTGTCGTCGAAGCGTCCGGCAAAGACGTGAATGCGAAAGGCGGCGCCTGTGGCATCGCTTATGTTTGTTCTCAACAATAAACGGGGTGAGAGCATGGTGGAGTTGCATCGGGGTTCATGCCTGTGCGGCAGAGTACATTTCGAAACGCGCGGCAAGCTGCGTGGTGTCGTCTACTGCCATTGCTCGCAATGCCGCAAACAGTCGGGCCATTTTTACGCTGCGACGAACGTGCAGGACAATTCGATCGACATTTCCGGCGAAGAAAACATCAGCTGGTATGAGGCAAGTGAATTTGCCCGCCGTGGCTTCTGCAAGAATTGCGGGTCAGTGCTTTTCTGGAAGCATAATGATCTCGATTATATTTCCGTCATGGCAGGATCATTCGATCAACCGTCCGGCCTGCATGGAGAAAGTCATATCTTTGTCGAGGACAAGGGCGACTACTACCAGATTGACGATGACCTGCCCAAGTATGCAAGGAGTGGCGGCGGAGTCGTGGTAGCGTCCGATGGACAGGATTGACGCGAGCCGAACTCTCCTTATACCTGCCGTAGCTAGGTCGTGAACTCTACCAGATTTATGAGTTTACGAGCTAACAACTCGGGAGAGGCCATGCAGCGTCTGGTACTCGCATTCATAAATTCCATGCGTGCACTGAAGCATCTGGCGCAGCATGAGAAGGCAGTTCAGCAGGAACTTATGCTGTTTATTCTTGCCATTCCCGTTGCGGCATTCATCGCGCCGACCGGTCTTTCGTTCCTGCTTCTTACGGGATCAGTACTGTTTCTGATCATGATCGAAGTACTCAATACCGGTATCGAGGCGGCCTGCGATGCGGTTTCACTGGATTTTCATCGCGAGATCCAGATCGCCAAGGATTGCGGATCGCTTGCCGTACTGATCTCGGTTATCCTCGTAGCTACCGTCTGGGTCTACACCGTGTGGAGCGTGTTTTTTTCCTGACCGCTGCTTGATCAAACATTGTTTTTCCGCCAACGAAACGATATATGTTCATTATGAGCAAAAATCCCGACATCCTCCGTATCGCCATCGCTCAGCTCAATCCAGTGCTGGGCGATATCAAGGGCAATCTGGCAAAGGCGCGCGAGGCTCGCGCTGACGCTGCACGTCAAGGCGCCGATCTGGTCCTCTACACCGAGCTTTTCATTTCCGGTTATCCGCCGGAGGATCTGGTGTTGAAACGCGCCTTTATCGAGGCTTGCGAGAAGGCAGTCCAGGAGTTCGCTTTGGACACTGCCGATGGCGGACCTGGCGTAGTTATCGGCACGCCCCTGAAGCGTGAGTCTGGCCTGCACAACTCGGTCATGGTGCTGGATGGTGGCAAGGTGATTGCAGAACGTTTCAAGGTCGATCTGCCCAATTATGGCGAGTTCGACGAAAAGCGTGTGTTCCAGTCTGGTCCGATGCCCGGCCCGGTTAATTTTCGTGGCGTTCGCATCGGCATTCCGATCTGCGAGGATATCTGGGGTGACCTCGGTGTCTGCGAGACATTGGCGGAGAGCGGCGCGGAAATTCTCTGCGTGCCGAATGGCTCTCCCTATTATCGCGGCAAGGTCGATGTGCGTTATCAGGTGGCGCTACGGCAGGTGATTGAGACGGGGTTGCCATTGATTTTCGCCAATCAGCTTGGCGGACAGGACGACCTGATTTTCGACGGCGCTTCCTTCGCGTTCAATGGCGACAAAAACCTTGCCTTCCAGATGTCGCAGTTTGAGGAGCAACTGATCGTCACGACATGGCGACGCGGCGCAGATGGCTGGACCTGTACTGAAGGCCCGATGTCGCGGATCCCGGAAGGGGAGGAAGCGAATTACCGCGCCTGCATGCTCGGCCTGCGTGACTACGTCAACAAGAACGGCTTCAAGGACGTTGTGCTCGGTCTGTCAGGTGGTATCGACTCGGCGATCTGCGCCGCGCTCGCGGTGGACGCATTGGGGGAAGAACGCCTGCGCGCTGTCATGATGCCTTACACCTATACGTCGAAGGACTCGCTGAAGGACGCCGAGGACTGCGCCAAGATGCTTGGTTGCCGCTATGATATCATCCCGATCTTTGAGCCGGTTGAGGGCTTTCTCAAGGCGCTTGCGCCAACCTTTGAGGGCACCAAGGAGGGCATAACCGAGGAAAACCTGCAGAGCCGTGCCCGCGGTACCATCCTTATGGCGATTTCCAACAAGTTCGGTTCCATGGTCGTCACCACGGGCAACAAGTCGGAAATGTCGGTCGGCTATGCCACGCTCTATGGCGACATGAACGGCGGCTATAATCCGATCAAGGATCTCTACAAGATGCAGGTCTATGCCATGTCGGAGTGGCGCAACAAAAACGTCCCTGCGGGCGGCCTAGGCCCGTCTGGCGAGGTTATTCCGGTGAATATCATCAGCAAGGCGCCATCGGCAGAGCTGCGGGAAAACCAGACCGACCAGGATTCGCTGCCGCCTTATCCGGTTCTCGACGATATCCTCGAATGCCTTGTTGAACACGAGATGGGCGTCGATGAAATCGTCGAACGCGGTCATGATCGTGCCACGGTCGAGCGTATCGAACACCTGCTCTACATCGCCGAATATAAGCGCCGCCAGTCGGCCCCGGGGGTCAAGGTGACCAAGAAGAATTTCGGCCGTGATCGACGTTATCCCATCACCAACCGGTTCCGGGATCGATCGCAGTAGACTGTTGCAATCTGGCCGCACCTGATTCTTGAAAGCCGACCGCTGAAAAAAGGCACTTGGCGGCGCAAAACGATTCAACTATAAGCCGACCTCCGGCAATAGCGACCGGGAGGTTCTCGAATGGCACCCATGTTTATGTCCCCGCGGGGCGGCGCTCGTTCCTGACACGTGATGACGAAAGGCTTGTTTGCCTTTCGATTGACTTCACCGGTCAAGGTAACTCATCGCCGATAATGGCCTTTCCTGTATTCAGGCGAGTTGCCAGATCATTCATGCCGTACTGATTCTGTCTTCTTTTTCACGGCATTCTCGTTTTGCATTTTCTATTGAGGCTGGTGCGCATTCGCATCGGACAATCGTCATGGCTTTATTTCGTAAAGACCTGCGCGGCGGCGCATTCCGCAGCGTTCTTGGATTCACCTGGTTACACTGGCAGCGACAGCCGGTGCGTATCGCCGTGATTGCTGGTGCAGTGTTGCTCTCGACACTGGCCGACGTGTTGACGCCGCTCTATTCTGGCCGGTTGGTCGATGCTGTGGTCAACGGTCACGCCACCGAGGCAGTCGTCTGGGATGCAGCAATCGCTGCGTTCTCGACACTTCTTGCCTTGTCACTCGGTGCAATCATCTTGCGGCACATCACCTTCATGCAGATCGTTGATCTGACATTGAACATGATGACGGAAATTGCCTCCGGTGCGTTCTACCGCATCCAGCGTTTCTCGAGCGAGTGGCATGCCAACAGCTTTGCCGGCTCGACCGTACGCAAGGTAACACGCGGCATGTGGGCGCTGGACTTGTTGAACGATACGCTGCTGCTGGCGCTGTTTCCGTCGGTGATCATGCTGATTGGTTCAACCGCGCTGATGGCGTGGTACTGGCCATTGATGGGTGTAATCATCGGCATCGGATCGTTCTTGTTCGTCGCGGTCACCGCATCGCTGTCGCTCGGTTACGTTGCGCCCATGGCAAGCCTCGCTAACCGCTGGGATACCAAGCTCGGCGGTTCGCTCGCCGACGCCGTCAGTTGCAACATGGTGGTCAAGGGTTTCGGTGCGGAAAGCCGTGAAGATGCACGTCTGGCGAAAGTCCTGACCAAATGGCAGGACCGGACGGCGCGCACCTGGATTCGTGGTACCTGGAACGGCACGTCTCAAGGAACGATGCTGCTTGTGCTGCGGGCTGCGGTCATCGGTTTCGCGCTGATCCTGTGGTCGAAGGGGCAGGCGAGTGCGGGTGATATCACCTTCGTGCTTACCTCATTCTTTATCCTGCAGGGCTATTTGCGGGAAGTTGGCATGCACATCCGCAATTTGCAGCGCTCGGTCAATGACATGGAGGAGCTTGTTGATATCCAGAGTCAACCGCTTGGTATTGAAGACCGGCCCGGCGCGAAGCCGATCCGGATCAGCAATGGCAAGATCGAGTTCGACAATGTGACGTTCCACTATGGCGCACATCGCCTGCCGCTTTATGACCGGTTTTCGGTGACGATCCGGGCAGGCGAACGTGTCGGCCTGGTTGGTCATTCAGGTTCGGGCAAGACGACGTTCGTCAAGCTGATCCAGCGATTGCATGATGTGAAGTCGGGCCGGATCCTGATCGATGGTCAGGATATTGCCGGGGTCACACAGGCTTCGCTACGCCAGCAGATCGCTATCGTGCAACAGGAGCCAATCCTGTTTCACCGTTCGCTGGCGGAGAATATCGCCTATGCCCGGCCCGGTGCCACGCAGGGTGAGATCGAAGAAGCTGCAAGACAGGCCAGCGCGCATGACTTTATCTCGGCGTTGCCGAAGGGATACAGCACGCTGGTGGGCGAACGCGGTGTCAAGCTTTCCGGCGGCGAGCGCCAGAGAGTGGCCATTGCCCGGGCTTTCCTTGCGGATGCTCCCGTTCTCATTCTGGACGAGGCCACTTCCAGCCTCGATTCAGAATTCGGAAGTGCTGATCCAGCAGGCGATGGAGCGGCTGATGCTGGGGCGGACGACATTGGTGATCGCACACCGTCTGTCGACCGTGCGCTCGCTCGACCGGCTCCTGGTTTTCGAGCATGGCCGTATTGCCGAAGAGGGTAACCACGAGGCATTGATCGGGCTCAATGGCGGCATTTATCGTGGCTTGTTCGAGTTGCAAACACTCGAACTGACCAAGGGGCTTGTCCTCAACGATGACTAAGATATGGGCCGCGCGCGAGCGCGGCCCATATTGCCATTGCTGGCTCTATCCGATATGCCGCAAGCATGACCATCACCGTCCGTTTTGCACCATCTCCGACCGGCTATATCCACATTGGCAATACGCGTATTGCCTTGTTCAACTGGCTTTTCGCCCTCAAGAACAATGGCCAATTCATCCTGCGCTTTGACGATACGGATACTGTTCGTTCCAAGACGGAATATGCCGAGGCGACGATCGCGGACCTCGACTGGCTGGGTATCAAACCAGTGCGCATCGAATACCAGTCGAAGCGTATCCCGATCTATGATGCTGCGGCCGATAGGCTCAAGGCAGCGGGTGTGCTTTATCCCTGCTATGAGACTGCCGAGGAACTTGAACGCAAGCGCAAGCTGCGCCTGGCGCGGCGCCTCCCTCCAATCTATGGGCGCGATGCCCTGAAGCTGACGCCAGCCGACAGGGAAAAGCTTGAGGCGGAAGGGCGCCGGCCGCATTGGCGCTTCCTTCTGCCAAACTTCAAGGACGATCCGTTTTCAGTAGCAAGGACCGAAGTTCACTGGGACGATCTTGTGCGCGACAGGGAAACGGTTGATCTCGCCTCGCTCTCTGATCCGGTTCTGGTACGGGAAGATGGCACCTATCTCTACACGTTCACTTCGGTCGTTGACGACATCGACATGGACATCTCCCATATCATCCGCGGCAACGACCACATTACCAATAGTGGCGTACAGATCGCGATCATCGAGGCTCTTGGGGCAAAGGTTCCCGAACTTGGTCACATCAACCTCCTGACCACGGCGTCGGGAGAGGGGATTTCCAAGCGTACCGGCGCGCTTTCGATCGGCAGTTTGCGTCGTGACGGCTATGAACCAATGGCTGTGGCCAGTCTTGCCGTGTTGATTGGGACGTCGGAGAATGTGACTGCCGTACCGGACATGGCGACGCTGGCCGATATTTTCGACCCCGCGGCAACCTCCAAATCGGCTTCGAAGTTCGACCCGGCTGAACTGGATGCGCTCAACCGCGCCCTGATCCACGCAATGCCCTATGCGCAAGCAAAGGATCGCCTTGCAGCGCTTGGCATCGAGGGCGACCGGGCCGAAGAATTCTGGCTCGCGGTTCGGGGCAATCTTTCGCGCATTTCGGATGCGACCGGTTGGTGGAAGATTATCAAGGACGGTCCTGCGACGGACGAACAGCTTGCCGAAGAGGACCGCGAATTCGTGCGTGCCGCTTTCGATCTACTACCGCCTGAGCCCTGGAACCGCGAGACCTGGAAGCTATGGACCGATGCGGTGAAAGCTCAGAGCGGACGCAAGGGCAAGCCGCTGTTCATGCCACTGCGTATCGCGCTTACTGGGCTGTCTTCTGGTCCGGAGCTCGCAGATTTATTGCCCCTTCTTGGTCGGGAAGGAACGTTGGCCCGACGACCCTGACCTTGCGGTTCGGATCGATCGGCTTGTCGCCGGTAAGCGGCTGCGGCAGCAGTGCTTCCGTCTTGGTCTTTGCGGGTTCACCCAGCTGAATAATCGACGAGGGATTTTCGGTCGATTGAGCTGCCGGCACTGTCGGCTCGACGGTGTGTTTCAACAGGCTTCGCCGGTTCGACAATTTTGGCTGGTTCACCGGGCTTTCCTGTGGCTGATGTCGCCGCCGCTGGATTGCCCAATGTGGTGAAATTTCCGGCCGATCTCTGGCAACCGCATTGCGGCGTTCCATTGGCTCCTACCTTCCTGAATTTGAAGGCATTCGGCATATCCTTGTAATCTTCGCCGCTTAACGAGGTCATCCTTTCAGGATTTGGATTGTCTGTGGGCTGATAGTACAGCTTCGCGCCGGGACACTGGGACTGGCACTGCGCCTGATCGCGTGAGAAATTCTCCGCGCCGGTTTCATAGGAGAGCGGGAAGTAGTAGCCGTCACATGCACGCACGCAAAGCGTCTGGTATCGGCCGCCATAGACCGGAGCTGTACTCATTTCCGGCTCGACAGGTTCCGGCTCTTTCCCCAGAACCTCGTAAGACTGCGAGCCCGCCGTGTCCGGCTCCGGGTCATCATAGACGCGGTCGTCCACGGCAGAACAATTATTGGCATCGAGCGCGGCCTCGACGCGGTCACGCCGCAAACTGAGTTCGAAATCATCGACATCGGCGTTGCGGTTGAGCTGGTCAAGCCGGTCCAGCATGCGCGCGCAAATATCTGAATTTGCGAAAGAAAGTTGCGTCGCCGCCAGGACGGCGGTCGCTGCTATGAAGGCGATCTGAAATGTCCGGTACATGCGGCGGCCCAAGATTGTCATGCGCATTCGAGGCGAGTGAATGCGCACGAACCAGCCACGGCCATGCGGCAGCAATAAGACACCCGCCTGTTAATCAACGCGTTGTGATGCTTCCACCACCGCCAGTGCCGTCATGTTGACGATACCGCGCGATGTGACCGACGGCGTCAGGATATGTGCGGGCTTGGCGGCACCGAGCAGGATCGGGCCGACATGCAACGCATCGGTGACGGATTTGACGACGTTGAGGGTGATGTTCGCCGCGTCGAGATTAGGGAAGACCAGGAGATTGGCTTCGTCGCTCAGCCGCGAATGCGGAAGTACGCGCTCGCGCAGGATCGCCGAAAGCGCGGAATCGCCATGCATTTCGCCATCCTGCTCCAGATCAGGCGCCTTGACGCGCAGGATTTCTGATGCGCTCCGCATCTTTGCTGCACTTTCGGAATCGCGTGAACCGAAATTGGAATGCGAGAGCAAGGCTGCCTTGGGCTCGATGCCGAAGCGGCGGATTTCGTTGGCGGCAAGAACCGTTTTTTCAGCGATTTCCTCGGCAGTCGGATCGATACTGACATAGGTGTCAGTCAGGAACAGCACGCCGCGTTGCGAAATCAGCAGGCTCAGCGCGGAGAAATTGCGTATGCCCTCCAGTTTTCCAATAATCTGGTCGACATTACGCAAGTGCCGCTCAAAACGGCCTTCAAGACCGCAGATCATTGCGTCGGCTTCACCGCGAACGATAGCAAGTGCTGCGATGACGGTGCCACTAGCGCGAACCATGGTGCGAGCGACTTCCGGCGTTGTGCCCCGCCGTCCTGTGAGATTGAGCAGCAGATCGACGTAATCGCGATAACGCGGATCGTCCTCGGGATTGATGACATCGAAATCGGTGCCGATCTTGATCTTCAGCCCATAGCGCTGCAGACGCGTCTCTATGACCTGCGGGCGTCCAATCAGGGTCGGGATGGCGATGCCTTCTTCCAGCACAACCTGGGCTGCGCGCAAGACCCGTTCATCCTCGCCATCCGCATAGATGACGCGCTTCTTCTCCGCCGTTTTTGCTGCAGTGAAGATCGGCTTCATGATCAGGCCGGAGCGGAAGACGAAGCGATTCAACCGGTCGAGATAGGCGTCGAAATCCTCGATCGGACGTTCGGCAACGCCGGTGTCCATCGCGGCTTTGGCGACCGCCGGTGCGATCCGCAGAATGAGGCGCTGATCGAACGGCGAGGGGATGAGGTAATTCGGTCCGAACGTAGGCGTTTCGCCGGAATAGGCGCGGGCGGCAACGTCCGATGGTTCTTCGCGAGCGAGCGCGGCAATAGCCTGTACTGCCGCCATCTTCATTTCCTCGTTGATCGCCCGCGCACCGCAATCGAGTGCGCCGCGGAAGATGAACGGGAAGCAGAGGACGTTGTTGACCTGGTTGGGAAAGTCCGAACGGCCGGTACAAATCATCGCATCGGCACGCGCCGCGCGCGCCTCATCCGGCATGATCTCCGGGTTGGGGTTGGCCAAGGCCATGATCAGCGGGTTCGGTGCCATCTGCTTCAATAGCTCGGGCTTCAGCACACCGGCGGCCGAAAGGCCGAGAAAGACGTCAGCTCCGCCAATGACATCTGCGAGAACCCGCGCATCGGTTTTCTGCACGTAGACCGATTTCCAGCGGTCCATCAGCGTATTGCGGCCCTCATAGACGACACCATCAATATCGCAGACCCAGATGTTCTTGCGGTCAACGCCGAGCTTCACCAGGAGGTTCAGGCAAGCGATTGCCGCAGCGCCGGCCCCGGAAGCAACGATCTTGATCTTGGAGAGCTCTTTTCCGGCAAGTTCCATGCCGTTGAGAATAGCCGCCGCCACGATGATCGCAGTTCCATGCTGATCGTCATGGAACACCGGGATGTTCATTTTGGCGCGAAGTTGTTCCTCGACCTCAAAACATTCCGGCGACTTGATGTCTTCGAGATTGATGCCGCCGAAAGTCGGCTCCAGAGCCGCTACCACATCGACGATCTTGCTGATTTCCTGGGCGTCGATTTCGATATCGAACACATCGATATTGGCGAATTTCTTGAAGAGGACGGCCTTGCCTTCCATGACGGGCTTGGACGCGAGCGGGCCGATATTGCCGAGGCCGAGGACAGCGGTGCCATTGGAGATGACTGCCACCAGATTGGCGCGGCTGGTATAGTCGGCGGCCGTTGCAGGATCCTCGTGAATCGCCAGACATGGCGCGGCGACACCGGGAGAATAGGCAAGGGCAAGATCGCGCTGATTTCCAAGCGGCTTCGTCGCCTGGATTTCCAGCTTACCCGGCTGAGGAAAGCGATGATAAAACAGCGCGCTTTCTTCAAGATCAGAGTTGCTGGGCGTTTGGTCGTTGGCCATTGACGATGTCCTCCGGGATTTGGCTCGCGCGTTTATACACTGGCGATTCAAATTTTCCAGCACGCTAAAATGTCATCCAGAGGCATAACCGAACGCCATTTTGTTACAAGTGCTTATCTTGCCGAAACACGCACTTTTCCGTGCCGTCATAAGACTGTTGCATGAATCAGGTTTGTGTCAGCGCAAATGGACGCGCCTTTGCGTCAGCTGAACGGAGATCAGCATCATGGTCGAGATCGAGGCCCGCAAATTCCGCACGCTTTTCCTGTCCGATGTGCATCTCGGCTCGAAAGGTGCGAAGGCCAGTTTTCTGCTGGATTTTCTGAAATACCACGATGCCGATACGATCTTTCTGGTTGGTGATATCGTTGATGGCTGGCGCCTGCGCCGTAGCTGGCATTGGCCACAAGAGCACAATGACATTGTGCAGAAGCTCCTGCGCAAAAGCCGCAAGGGCGCTCGTATCTTCTACATCGCCGGCAATCATGATGAGTTCCTACGTGATTTCCAGGGAACGCATTTCGGCGGGATCGAGGTCATGGACCGGATCATGCATGAGACCGCGGACGGCCGGAAATTCCTCGTCATCCATGGCGACCAGTTCGACGTGGTCGTGCGCAATGCCCGCCATATCGCCTATCTCGGCGATTGGGCCTATGACGCCGCGCTTGCAATAAACACGATCATGAACAAGGTACGGCGCATGCTTGGCCTGCGCTACTGGTCGTTTTCGGCTTGGGCAAAGTTCCGGGTCAAGAAGGCAGTGAACTTCATCGGGTCGTTCCAGACGGTGGTTTCGGATGAGGCCCGGCGCATTGGCGCGGATGGCGTGATCTGCGGCCATATCCACCACGCAACGATCGAGCAGATCGACGGCATCGAATACATCAATACCGGCGATTGGGTTGAAAGCTGCACGGCTATCGTCGAGCACTTCGATGGTCGCATGGAACTTCTGTCGTGGACGCATCTGATCGGCGAAGAGGCCGGCTTTGCGCCTGTCGTCCGGCTGGATGACAAGCGTCCAAAGGCGGCGAATGCAGCCTGAGGGTCAAGCGAAGCGCCTGGTCATCGTCTCGGATGCGTGGCACCCGCAAGTCAATGGCGTGGTTCGTACGCTGACCAAGCTGCGCGAGCAAATGGAAGCGCGCGGCTTTGAAGTGACGATCATCTCGCCTGCCGATTATCGTTCTGCGCCTTGCCCGACCTATCCGGAAATCCGTCTGGCGTTGACGCATCCCCTTGCCATCAGGGCGCGCATCGAAGCGCTGCAGCCGGCTTACGTCCATATCGCGACCGAAGGTCCTCTCGGTATCATGGCACGCCGTGCGTGCCTCAAGAATAATTGGCGCTTCACCACCAGCTTCCATACGCGTTTTCCCGAATATCTGCGCGAGCGGCTACCTGTGCCTCTGTCATGGTCCTATGGCTTCCTGCGGCGTTTCCATAATGCAGCCGAACATTGTCTGGTCCCGACGCAATCGATCCATGACGAACTGGCCGAACGCGGCTTTGCGACGCTGAAAGTGTGGACGCGGGGCGTCGACCGTGAGCTTTTCCGGCCGCAACCCGATGTCGATCTCAAACTGCCCCGCCCCGTCTTTCTCTGCGTCGGCCGTGTCGCGCCTGAAAAAAACCTCGAATCCTTCCTGTCTCTTGATCTGCCAGGCACCAAACTGATCGTAGGCGACGGTCCGGATCTGGATGAACTGAAGCGGAAGTATCCCGATGCGGTGTTTGCCGGGAAGCAAGAAGGCGAAACCCTTGCTCGCTATTATGCTGGATCGGATGTCTTCGTCTTTCCGAGCCGCACGGACACGTTCGGTCTTGTTCTGCTCGAAGCCATAGCCTGCGGGCTGCCTGTTGCAGGTTATCCCGTACCGGGCCCCAAGGATGTCATCGGTGCGTCAGGCGCGGGCGTTCTTTCCGACAATCTGCAGAAGGCCGCGTTGGGTGCGCTGGAAATGGGCCGGGTCGATCCGGACGTGAGGCTCAAAGGCTTCAGCTGGGAAGCCTGCGCCGACATATTCGAGAGCGTGCTGACGACGATTGGCGGTGCGACTGCGCCTGCACCACGCAAAGTAAAATCCGGCAAGATAGTATCAGCGCGATAACAACATGTTAGTTGCGGATGACACTCCAGCGTTTCTAGGCGCTTGGCGAATTTCGTGATAGTTGCGAATCTCAGGCAACGCAGGGTTGCGATTCCACCTGAACCGCTCGATCTTCCGAAAGTTTTTCCATGACAGCCGCTGCAGCGGACACCAGCCAGGACATGCCGTTTCGCTTCGAGCTGCGGGTTGCGCTGGCTTATTTTGCGATTTTCACATCGAGCGGCTTGCATCTGCCGTACTTTCCGTTGTGGCTCGAATATCGCGCGCTGACACCGACGCAAATCTCCATCGTATTGTCCATGCCGCTGTTCGTGCGTGTCGTCGCCGCGCCGCTGGTATCGATGCTCGCCGACCGTTCGAATGATCGCGCTCACATACTGACCATGGCAACGATTCTGGCCGTCATCGTCGGCGCCTTCTATTTCGTGCCGTTCGGCTTCATCGGAATTCTGATCGTATCCCTGATGCTTGCTCCGCCATGGACGTCGCAGGTGCCGCTGGCCGATACGATCGCGCTGTCCGGCGTCCGCCGGTACGGCGCCGATTTCGCCAGAGATGCGCGTATGGGGCTCGATATCGTTTCTGCTCACGTCTTTCGTTGGCGGTGTGTTCATCCAGCAAGTGGGTGAGCACATCATCCCGTGGGCACTTTTAGCCACGCTGATAGCAGCCTGTGGCATGAGCTTCATCGTGCCGCGCATCGGCAAGCCGAGGCGTCTTTCACCGCTATCGGATGTGGATATCGCCGATGCGGGGAGGGCGCTGCGCAGGCCGGCTTTCGTTACCTTTCTCATTGCCACCGGCATCACGCAGGCGAGCCACGCCTATGGCTACAGTTTTTCCGCGATCTACTGGAAATCGATCGGCATCGAGGAGACTATGATCGGCGCGCTGTGGTCGATTTCCGTCGTCGCCGAAGTCATCATGTTTACGTTTTTCCGTCGACTGTTCGGCCGCCTGCATCCGGCTAAAGTCCTGATCATCGGCTCGGCCGCCGCGATGTTCCGTTGGGCGGTTTTTCCGCTCATTGCACCCGCCGGTCTTGGTGTTGCCGGGTTTCTCGCCGTCCAGAGCCTGCACGCGTTTTCCTTCGCGCTGTCGTTCCTCGGCATGCAGAAAATGATAGCACTCACCATACCCGAGGAACGCGGCGGCACCGCACAAGGGCTTTCGACGTTTTTCATCGGTACATCGCTCGCCATCGCCACCATGGCGTCGGGCCCGCTCTACAGCGCCACCGGAATCAATGGTTTTTACGTGATGGTAGTTCTCGCTGCGTGCGGTCTCGGCCTCGCTATCGTTTCACTAAGGCTGGAGCAACGAGAGGGTTAGCCCCACAGTTCGGGGAGTGGCGGCGAAATGCGGCTGCCTTCGAACAAGAGGCCGGGTTTGCGGTCTTCGCGCAGGATCAACGGTCCGTCGAGATCGACGAAATCCGCATCCTGCGCCAGCAGTACTGCAGGTGCCATGGCCAAGGACGTCCCGACCATACATCCGACCATGATACCAAACCCAAGCTCGCGGGCGCGCTTCTGCATCCGCAGCGCTTCGGTGAGGCCTCCCGTTTTGTCGAGCTTGATATTGATGCTGTCGTAGCGGCCAAGGAGTGTGTGGAGATCGTCTGTGCCATGGGCACTCTCATCAGCGCAGATGGGCACCGGATGCGGAATTTTGGTGAGGATGGCATCTTTGCCGGCTGGCAGAGGTTGTTCGATCAGCACGACGCCGGCTTTCGCTGCAGCCAACATGTTTTCAACAATGTTTTCATCGCTCCAGCCTTCATTGGCATCAAGGATGATGCGGCTTGAAGGTGCGGCGTCGGCGACCGCTCGAATGCGCTCGGCATCGTTCTCGCCGCCAACCTTGACCTTGATCAACGGACGGTCGGCGAAGTCCCGAGCCGCGGCAGCCATGGTCGGGACATCGCCGAAGGAAACGGTCACCGCTGTCGTCAGATCGTGCAAAGGTGACAAGCCAAGAATATCAGCAACAGTTTTGCCACTGCGTTTTGCCTCCAGGTCCCACAATGCGCAATCGACCGCATTGCGGGCCGCGCCAGCACCGATCAATGCCGGCAAATCATCTCGTGTCGCGCCATTTGCCAATGCCTCGCGTAGTCCTTCGATCTCGGCGCAAACGGAGTCCAGGCTTTCGCCATAGCGCGCATAGGGCACGCACTCGCCACGTCCGGTGAACGTTCCGTCAGACAGCGTGCAGAGCACGATGGCCGCCTCGGTTTTCGAGCCGCGAGAGATCGTAAATGTTCCGGCAATAGGCCAGCGCTCCACCGATATTTCTACGCTCACAACCATATTTCACGCCTTAATTGTTCAAGTGACAGGAAGCACGAGACTCGATATGTGTGTGTGATGTTGACCGATAGAGCAAACAATTCAAGTGCTTCTACCGCAGCGCCGCCTCACGTTGAATTCAGCAAGGACGGCGACCGCGCGACGATCACGCTATCGGGTGCATGGACGACACGCAATGTTCGCCGTGTCGATGACCGCATGCGCGAAATTGCCCACGACAAGAGTTTTTCCAGTGCAGTAATCGAGGTTTCCGGCATTGAATTGCTGGATACGGCAGGAACCTGGCTGATAGAACGCCTGCGAACCACACTTGAGAAAGCTGGCAAGCAGGTCACCGTCGAGGGACAATCCGAAAGCTGGGGCGCGTTGTTTGAAGCAGTAGGCGACGTTGCATCCGCACCCGAGGAGCCTGTTCATATCGAACGGCCATCCCTGTTGATTCGCTTTTTGGAAACCATCGGCAGAACTGTGTACGCTTTTGGCGACGACTTCACCAAAGCCATGCATATCCTCGGTGCAACCGTGCGCGGCGCCCAGATGAAGGGCAGCGGGCGCAGCGGTATCAGGCCAGCTGCGATCGTGCATCAGCTGGACAGCATGGGCATCGGCGCCGTGCCGGTGGTGGTGCTGATGTCGACGATCATCGGTGCGATCATCGCCCAGCAGGGCGCATTCCAGCTTCGCTATTTCGGTGCAGAGATATTCGTCGTCGATCTTGTTGGTATTCTGGTGTTGCGCGAGATCGGTGTGCTGCTGACTGCGATCATGATCGCCGGCCGTTCGGGAAGTGCCATCACGGCTGAAATCGGCTCGATGAAAATGCGTGAAGAGACCGATGCGCTCACCGTCATCGGCCTCAACCCGGTCGGCGTGCTGGTGTTTCCGCGTCTGGTGGCACTGGTGATTGCCCTGCCATTGTTGACGATCATTGCGGATTTCGCGGCGTTAGGCGGTGCAATGGGAATCACCTGGGCCTATTCCGGTATCACGCCCGATGCGTTTATTCAGCGATTGCGCGACGCAATCGATACGTCGAGCTATCTGGCCGGTCTGATCAAAGCGCCGTTCATGGCGATGATCATCGGTATCATGGCTTCAGTGGAAGGCATGAAAGTCGGCGGCAGCGCTGAGTCTCTCGGTCAGCGCGTGACGGCGTCCGTGGTGAAGTCCATTTTCGTCGTTATCGTGGTCGATGGCATTTTTGCAGTCTTCTACGCATCGATCAATTTTTGAGCCAGAGAATGACGCCGGCAACAAACAAACAACCTGACACTGACGCGCAAGAAGTGATCCTTTCGGTGAAGGATGTCAGCGTGTCATTCGGCAGGGCGAAGATTCTGGATAATCTCTCGCTTGACGTCTATCGCGGCGAGATTCTTGGGTTTCGTCGGGGCGTCCGGCACAGGAAAATCAGTGCTGATGCGGGCGATCCTCGGTCTCAATCAGAAACAGAGCGGACAGATCAAGATCTTCGGTCATGATATAGATCGTGCCTCGGAACAGGAGAAGCTGGGCGTCGACATGCGCATGGGCGTGTTGTTCCAGCAGGGCGCGTTGTTTTCTGCCTTGACCGTGCTTGAGAATATCCAGGTGCCGATGCGGGAATACCTCGATATTCCGCAAAGGCTGATGGATGAGCTCGCACGGCTGAAAATCGAGCTGGTCGGTCTCAAAGCGGATACGGCTGAAAAGTTTCCGTCGGAGCTTTCGGGCGGCATGATCAAGCGCGCTGCGCTGGCGCGCGCGTTATCGCTTGATCCGGAAATCGTCTTTCTCGACGAGCCTACTTCAGGGCTCGATCCGATCGGTGCGGCGGAATTCGACGAACTCATTGCCAATTTGCGCGATACGATGGGTTTGACAGTTTACATGGTGACCCACGACCTCGACAGCTTGTTCGCCGTTTGCGACCGAATCGCGGTATTGGGGAAGAAGAAGGTTCTCGTTGAGGGAACGATTGAAGATATGCTGGCGTTCGATGATCCGTGGGTTCAGGAATATTTCCGCGGAAAGCGCGCACGCCAGATAGTTTCCAATGGCGACAACAGACGGCGATCGACGACACGAGCAGCCCAGGGCAGAGCAGGATCAGACGAAGTAATCTATGGAAACGAAAGCCAACTATGTCCTGGTCGGTGTCTTCACGCTCATAGTGTGCATCCTCGCCTTTGGATTTGTCTATTGGATCGCCCGTTATGGTGATCGTAGCGAAACCGCAACGCTCGAAATCCGCATTGTCGGCTCCGTCACCGGACTGGCTGAAGGCAGTCAGGTCCTGTTCAACGGCATCAAGGTTGGCAGCGTACGGCGCCTGTCCATCGATGCCAACAATCCCGATGCGGTTATTGCCCAGACGGAAGTCAACGGGACGACGCCAATCACCCGTTCCACGCAGGCGACGTTGGGCTTTGCCGGCCTGACCGGACAGGCCTTCATCGAGCTCAAGGGTGGAAAGCTCAACGAGCCCAACCTCCTGGAAGAAGCGGCCAAGGACGATCAGATCGCACGCATGGATGCCGATCCTTCGGTAGTGAACAACCTTTTGCAGAAGGCGCAGACAATTCTTGAGCGTGTGGATGGTGCTGTGGGTTCTATTGAAAGCTTCATCACCGAAGTGAAGGGGCCGTTGGTCGACACGGTCAACAATACCAAGAAGTTTACCGATGCCCTGGCCAACAATTCCGATGTCATCGATAAATTCAGCCAGAGCGCCGAAGATGTTCAGGCAGTTGTAAAAGAAGCGCGGCAAATGATGACCCGGCTCAACAGCGCATCGACACGGGTCGATGGCGTTCTTGCCAAGCTCGACAAGCAGCTATCGGATCAGGATGGCAGCGTCGTCAGGGAGGCACAGGATACGCTCAAATCGTATCGCGCTGTTGCCGACAATCTGAACGCCCGGCTCGGGCCGATCACCGATAACATCAATCGATTCTCCGGGCAGGGCCTGCGCGACGTACAGGCGCTCGTAAACGAGAGCCGTCAGTCGGTTCAGCGCATCGAACGGGCGATCACCGACCTTGAAAAGAACCCGCAGCGCGTAATTTTTGGTGGAGGCGGCAGCGTTCCGGAATATGACGGACGCACACGCCGTTGACTTTGGGCGATTCGCATCGCATGAAAGTCAACGGGGTGCGTTCGCATGACACGGACAGAGGGGCGCTGGTGAAAACAAGAACGACTATTGCCGCTCTGCTGTTGGCTTTGTCCGTTTCAGCCTGCGCGAGCTCCAAGAAGCTTGACACTTTCGATCTTTCCAGTGCTTCGCCAGACGTTTCTTCACCGAAGAAGCAGGGCCGTCAGATCTTGATCGCAGCACCCTCGGCGCTCAAGGCGCTCGATGGCGAAAATATTGTTGTTCGATCAGGCCCGAACTCGATTTCCTTCCTGAAGGGTGCGCAATGGGCTGACCGACTGCCGAATATCGTACAATCGCGGCTGGTCCAGGCCTTCGAGAGCACGGGCCGTCTTGGCGGTGTTGGGCGTCCAGGCGAAGGCCTCGCCATCGACTATCAGGTGATCAGCGATATCCGCACTTTCAATATCAACGTATCCGGCGGTCAGACTGCCATCGTCGAAATTGCCATCAAGATTTTGAACGACAAGAACGGGACTGTGCGTTCGTCGCGCGTGTTCCGTGCGACATCGCCGGTCAGCGGCGAGGGCAATGCATCCTATATCGCCGCGCTTGACAGAGCCTTTGACAGCACCGCGAGCGATATTGTCACGTGGACACTGTCGGTCATCTGAGCGGACAACGCACCTACGTCTCCGTCATCCCCGGGTCAAGCCCGAAGATGACGAAAGGGTGAGGGCACCAAACAAGAGTGTTGTAATTTGCCAACAACAAAAAACGCGGCCGAAGCCGCGTTTTTTTATCCATATCCGCCTGCTTACTTCAGGCGGTTGCTCGCGTGCGCCAGCATCGTGTAGACCTTGCCGGTGTCGGACGTCAGGTAGTTCTGCGCCATGACATTGTCGCGGTCGTTGCGCGAAACGTCTTCGAGCAGGCGTTCGAAATCATCCATGTAACGATCGACGGCGCGTTTGAATTCGCTGTCGCCCTGATACTTGCGCTTGATCTCGTCAAATGTCTGCTGACCCTTGAGCGTGTAGAGACGGCGGGTGAACACGTTGCGTTCGCCAGCGCGATAACGCTGCCAGAGTTCGACCGAAGCCTCATGGTCGATCGCGCGGGTAATGTCGATGGACAGGGAGTTCAGCGATTCAACAACCTGGCCAGGCGAGCGTCCGCCAGTCTCGGGTGCCTTCGCCTTTGGTTCGGCCTGGGCCTCGTCGCTCGATGCGCGGCGCAAGAGATCCGAAACCCAGCCATTGCCAGCAGGGCGTGCAGCCGGAGCTGCATTGCCACGAACATCGAGGCTGCCACGTATTGCAGGTGCTTGTGCCGGTGTAGAAGCCGGTGCAGCTGCCCGAGGGGTGGCCGCCGGTTCGGTGCGCTGCGGTTGCGCTGCGACGGCCGATGTCCGGGTCGGCGTTGCGGCGCGTACCGCGCGGGCTTCACCAACATCGGTCAAACGGCCGGATTTCTGAACGATTTCCGCAAGTTCCTTCAAAGCGTTGATCTGCTCGGATACCGCCTTGCGCATTTGCGCAGTCGACTGCTTGGCTTCTTCCGGCATGTCCATGACGCCGCGCTGCAGCTCGGAACGGGTTTCTTCCAGCTCTGCGCGGATGGCAGCAGAAGAGCGACGGATTTCGTCCGTGGCATTGGCGAATTTCTGCGACGCCTGCTCGACGACTTCCGAGATTGAGCTGCGGATCTGTTCGGTTGTTTGGGTAGCCCGGCCTTCGGCGCGGTCGAATGCCGACGAAACCAGCGATTCGAACGAACGCATGGTCTTTTCGACGCTTTCCGACTTCGCGATCAAGCCGGCGGCAAGCTTCTGCAGGGCTTCCTGACGCTCGTCGAAGGTCGATGCGAGGTTTGATTGCGACGCGTTGATGAGTTCGGAAGCCTTGTCGAGCATGCTGCCATGTTCTTCGAAGCTTTTCGCGATGGCGGAAATATCCGTCAGCGTCGAGTTCGAAAGTTGCGAGAGCTTCCCGAGATTGCCGTCGATGAGACGGGTCGACGTCTGGAACGACTCCGCGGCTTTCGTTGCGTTTTCGGCAAAGGTCGTCGTCGTGTCGAGTAGACGTCCGTCGATATCGCCGAGGTTCTTGGTCGCCATATCGATCAGCTCGCCGAGCTTCGCATTGGAAGCAGAGAGGCGATCGATCAGATTGCTGACATCGTCTGTGAGGCCAGCCTTCGCTGCCTGAACCGCAGTAATGGTCTCGGCCGTACGGCTGGCGATGGCATTGATCAAAGCGGCGTTCTCGACGCGCAGGCGTTCCGTTGCTGCCGTTGTGGCCTCCACCAGCTGCGAGGCCAGTGTACGGCCGTTGTCTGCAAGGCTGTCCACCAGCGGCTGCGCCGTATTGTCGAGGATGCCGATAATCTCCTGCGAGCGGGCAGCGAGAACTTCGTTGAGCTCGCGCGTGCTTTCCGCAAGCTTCGATGCAGTCGAATCCGTTGCGGCAGAGAAGCGCGCTTCGAGTGCTTCGAGGTTGGCGGCTGCTTCACGAGCCCGCTCACCGAGACGCTTTTCGGTTTCCGCAAGGCTTTCATTCATGCGCAGGCTGAATGCCTCGCCATGCCCGTCAAGCGCTTCGCCTGCCTTCTGTGCCTCACCGGTGAGCGAAGAGGCTGCTTCGGTGATCTTGTCACGCAGGCTGCGTGCGACAACTGTCGCACTCTGTTCGAGCGACCGGCGCACATTGTCGACGCCCATCTCCAGAGCGTTTTGCATGGTCGTTGTGCGCTCGTCGATGGTTCCGCCGTGGTTTTCAAAGGCCTTGGCCAGCACTTCCGCACTGTCCTGCAAGATAGCTTGAAGGGCTACGGTACGGTCGCTGATGGCGCTCGCCTGGTTGTCGAGCGTCTTGCCGATGGCGGCGTTGCCTTGCTCCATGGCGGTGCGGATGCCGGCAATGCGGTCATCGAGCAGTCCGGCATGTTCGTTCAACGTATCGCCGATGCGGGTATCGCTGTCTGCAAGGGCGATGCGGATCGCAGCGGCCCGCTCCTCAAGGGCGCCGATATGCGATGCCAGTGTATCACCGAACTGGTTGTTGCCATTGTCGAGCGCGGCGCGGATACCTGCCGCACGTTCCTCGATGTCATTGGCATGCCGGCTGAGTGTATTCGCGATCTGACTGTTGCTGTTATCCAGCACGGAACGGATACCCGACGTGCGCTCCTCGATATCGTTTGCGTGCTGGGCAAGCGTTTCGCCGATGCGTGCATGGGTATTTTCGAGCGCCGACTGGATGCCTGCGGTGCGTTCGTCAAGCGAACTCGCATGCGAGGCGAGGGTCTGGCCGATCCGCTGATCGCTGTTGCTCAGCGCCTGCTCGATGCCTGCGGTACGATCTTCGATGGCACTTGCATGTGATGCCAGCACATCGCTGATGCGCGCATCGCTGCTGGTGAGAGCCGATTCAATGCGGTTCGTCCTGTCGTCGACCGAGTCGATGAAGCCACCCAGCGTTTCATCGATGCGGGTGCCGCTTGCGAGCAATGTCGACTGAATTTCCGCGTTGCGGAAGTCGATAGCCTGCGTATGCGCGGCCAATGTCTCGGACAGCTTGCCGTCACTGCTCGACAGAGCCAGCTGGATTTCCTGGTTGCGCTCGTCAAGGCTCTTGGCATGATGATCGAGAGTCTGCGCAATTTTGGCGTGCGTGTCGACAAATGCCGCGCGCATGCCGGATGTCCGGTCTTCGAAGATCTTGGCATGAGCATCGAGCGTCTGGCCGATCCGGGAATCGTTGGCCTGAATAGCCGCTTCGATGGTGGAGCTGCGCAGATCGATCGTGCGCGCATGCTCATCCAGCGTTTCGCGGATCTTCGCATCCGTATCGGAGAATGCAGCGTGCATGCCCGATGTACGGTCTTCGATCGCCTTGGCGTGCTGCTCAAGCGTTGCGCCGATGCGTGCGTCATTGTCATCGAGCGCAGCACGCAAGCCCGCAGACTGGCTTTCGAGCGATGAGCCATGGCTCCCGATAATCTGGCCAATGGCCGCAGTGCTGCTTTCGAGAATGGTCTTGAGGTTCGACGTATGACCGCCGATCTGGCCGGCCTGTTCGCGAATGACGTCGGCGGCACGGTCTGTTTCAACAGACAACGTTGCGGCAAGTGCCTCGCGGCTTTCAACCAGTTTATCGGCAAAGGCCGCCGCATTGGTGGAGAGGAGGCTGCCGACGGAGTCGGACAGGCTCGACAGGTCATTACCGATCTTTGCCTTGGTTTCATCGACGATGCCGTCGATCGAGGCGCGGCCATCGGTGAAGGTCTTGGCGATATCGCGGGTACGCTCGATCAGCTGTTCGTTGATCTGGCGGGCACGGGCTTCCAGCGCCGAATTGAGGCGTTCGGTGCTTGTATCCAGCGACTGCGCACGGGTTTCGAACTCCGCAAGCAGCGAGCGGCCACGTTCGTTGATCGTGGTGTCGAGACCGGAAAGGCGCGTATCGAATTCGCCGACAAGCGTCTGTGTGGCATTGCCGAGCAGCGACAGCATGCTGTTGGTGCGGCCATCCAGCGTATCGGCAAGTTTCATCGTTACGGCATCGGTCTGTTCGGACAGGGCAGCAATGCGCATTTCCAGAAGGTTTGCAAAGGCTTCGCCGGAAGTGCTGATCTTGTGTGAAATGTCGTCGGAACGCGAAACGATCGATTCGGAAATCGTCTGTCCGCTCTGGGTCAGGCGGTCGATAAGCGTCTCACCGGACTGGCTGATCGACATGGTCAGGTTGGTCGAGGCATTGGCGAGATTGTCGCGCAATGAATCGCCCGCTTGTGACAGCTCATCCTTCAATTGCTCGTGCGCGCTCGAAATCGACGCACGGACGCGTTCGGCATGGCCGATCACCGATTCACGCTCGCCGCCGAGACGGTCGACGAGTGTGCGGATGCGATATTCATTGTCGGTATAGACGCGTTCGAGCTGGTTGACTTCGGTCTGCACGAGCGTTTCGAGTTCGACGGCACGGGCGAGGGTACGTTCGACACCTTCACTCATGGCCGCGACTTCGCGGCGTACGGCCTGACCAAGCGAGGCTACGCGGTCCGAAGACATCATTTCGGGTTCTGACAGGCGCATCGCCGCTTCGGCCATGGAGCGCGCCGCGTATTGCATTTCCTGGGCGCGCCGGATCATGACTGCGAAGGCCCAGAACAGCATGATCGGCACGATAATGGCAACGAGCATGGCAATTGCGTGCGGTGCCGCGGCAAAATCTGCGAAGGAGCGAATTGACCGCAGCTCGGAGCCGTAAAGCGCGTTGCCGAGAGCGAGCACGGCCGCCGCCCAAAGGACGCTGACGATGACTGTTATCAAACCGTAGGATTTTGGCGCCGGCACGGTGCTGGCTGTGCGCGACACGGTCGCCGTCTGCAACAGGTCGTCATTTGCCGGCTTGAAAGTCTGTGCGGGCACGGCCGGCGCTTTTGGCGGCGCGGGCGGTGCGGCCGGAATAGGGTTGGCAGCCTTGATCTGCGGCTTTGGTGCGGGCAGAGGAATCGGTGGCTCAGTGGAAACAGGCGCTTTGATTTCTGGCGCTTTCACGGGTTCCGGAGTCGCTGGCGGGTCAAGTTTTTCCGCTGCCAGTTCCTGGGCTGCCTGCGATATCTGCGCTTCCAGATCAGTGAAGGACAAGAGTTCGTCATCGATAGGTGACAAATCCATATCCATCCCAAGCGTGGACTCATCGAAATCGATTTCGAGAGCCTTTTCAAGAGCTTGGCCGAGTTCGTCGTCGGCCTTCACTGCTTTGCTTTTCGGGGCTGTGGCCATGTTTTCCTCACAATATTGGGCGGTGACCACATGTGAAGCCCACCGCACCATACTCTCTACGCCGCTACTGTATCGTACTGGCACATGGATTGGAAAGAAACAATGGATTCGGGAAATGCTTAAAAGTTTAAACACAAGGTTAATTTTTTAAGGTCGCAGGAAATTTCACTTGGAAGCCAAAATTTACCTTTTGTTCACCATAACCGGCCATTTCCCCGCAACGCTTGCCACGTTTTAACCTTGAATCAGAGGCATTTGAGTAAACTTGTTAGTTCAATTGTAAAGCGTTCAGGAGAGTACCCAATGGCACAACAAGCATCGATGGCCTTTGCATCGCCGGGAGGTGAAAAGTCGAAGCCATCACGCAAGCGGCCAATCGATCTCGTCCATTTGACACGCGAGACGTTCGGCAACCGGGCCCTCGAAACCGAAATCCTCAACCTGTTTTCCCGCCAGACATGCGGCATCGTCGATCGGCTGGCGCACGCCAACCCGGATGAACGCGTTCGTCTCGCCAAATCGTTGAAAGGTTCGGCCCGTGCGGTCGGAGCGTTTCGCGTCGCCGAGATGGCCGAAGCCATCGAACAGGCGCCAAGCGACACGAAGAAAATCAAGGATATGGGACCGGTCATCGACGATGTCCGCGATTACATAGCCGCTATAACGCGCTAGCATCAAAGTCGGTCGAAACACTCAACGCTCGCCATTTCCGGTCGGCCTCGATCTTGGCGAGATCGTTCCTTTCGACCGCGTTCGCCGCGTCGCTGCCCAGCAACAGGCGTAACGGTGGTTCGTCAAGGCTCGTGATGTGCAATACCGCATCCGCTGCTTTGACAGGATCTCCCGGTTGTTTTCCGTTGTAGTTGCGCTGGAAACGGGCCACTTCGCCCACCGTTGCATCATATTCGGGACGTCCATTCTGGATCGTGGTCGAAGCGCCGGCAAAGTCAGTACGAAAACCACCCGGCTCGACGATCGTCACCTTGATGCCCAGTGGACCAACCTCCTTGGCAAGCACTTCCGAGAAACCCTCGACGCCCCACTTTGCGGCAGAATAGGGCGCGCGGCCCAGCGCTCCAATTCGGCCGCCGACCGAAGAAAACTGGACGATGTGGCCAGATTTCTGCTCACGCATCACCGGGATTGCAGCCTTGGTGACATTGATGACGCCAAACAGATTGGTCTCGATCTGCGCCCGGAATTCCTCAAGGCTGGTGTCTTCAATGGCGTTGACATTGCCATAGCCCGCATTGTTGACAAGGACATCGAGGCGCCCAAACGTATCGACTGCGTTTTTTATCGCCGCGTCTGCCGCTGCCGGGTCTGTCACGTCGAGTTCAAATAGGCGGACCTGGTCGCCATAGTGTTCTGCCAGATCGGAGAGCTGGGAAGGATTGCGTGCCGTAGCGACGAGTTTGTGGCCGGCCCGGAGTACCGCTTCTGCCAATAACCTGCCAAGGCCGCGAGAGCTGCCCGTAATCAACCATACCTGTACCATGGATGTCTCCTTGATCTATTGGCAAGCGATATAGGATCAATAGTATCATCTTGAAAGAAGGCACCCGTTGGAACTATACATACCTGTTGGTAACTGAGGAACTGAAATGGTCCATCAACCCTCACAGAAAGCCATCGACTTTTGCGCCACCATGACCGATGAACAGGACGAGTTTGCGCGCGAAATGCTTGAGCGGGTCTCGGCCAAGTGGCCGCTGCGCACATTGCAGATATTGCAAGCCGCAGGCGGGCCTTTGCGGTTTTCCCGTGTGCTCGAGCGGGTAGGCGGCATCAGCCAGAAGGTATTGACACAGACCTTGCGCATGCTGGAACGGGACGGGCTGATCACCCGAACGCTTTATCCCCAGGTGCCGCCGCGCGTGGAATACGAACTCACGCCACTCGGATACGAGTTTCTTTTGCAGACGGTTCCACTCTGGCACTGGATTATCGAGCACCTTCCGGCATTCACCGCTGCGCGCGATGAAGCCGCCAAGCGGTAGAGGCTGCGTCAGGGAATACAATTGACTTGCCCGCCAAAATCCCTATGTGAGCGGTAACTTTCCTGCTTTGGGGCGAATTTTTATGGCAAAGATCACTTTTGTCACTCATGACGGCGCGCGTATTGAAACGAACGCGGAAAACGGTTCGACCGTGATGGAAAATGCCATCCGCAATGCGGTGCCGGGCATCGATGCGGAGTGCGGCGGCGCCTGCGCCTGCGCCACATGCCATGTCTATGTGGATGAAGAGTGGACCTCCACGACCGGCGAGCCCGAAGCGATGGAAGAGGACATGCTGGATTTCGCCTATGATGTACGGCCGAACTCGCGTCTGTCCTGTCAGATCCGTGTTTCCGACGAACTGGATGGTCTCGTCGTGCAAGTTCCGGAACGTCAGGCTTAAAGCCTGCTGATATTTTCTCATCGACCGATTAGAATACGTCCGTTGGCGGGCCGATTTGGCAGGCAAGGGGAACGCATTCTCTTGACCTTGGCGAGTGCAATCGTTACGCGCTTGGCAGCCCGCGTGTCCCGGACACGCCAGCCATACCCCTTTTTCTATCTGCACGGCATGCAGGCATGAGGAATTTTCGATGAGCGAGATTATCAAAACCGATGTTGTGATCATTGGCGCCGGGCCTGTCGGTCTGTTCGCGGTGTTCGAGCTTGGCCTCTACGATCTCAAATGCCATCTCATCGATATCCTGGACCGTCCGGGTGGCCAGTGCGCCGAGCTTTATCCGGAAAAGCCGATCTACGACATACCGGCCTGGCCGATCATCAGCGGCCACGATCTCACTGAAAAGCTCATGGAGCAGATCAAGCCGTTCGCGCCGCAGTTCCATTTCAACCGCATGGTCACCAAGCTTGAGCGCCAGGCCGATGGCTCATTCCATGTCGAAACAGACGAGGCGGAGGTGTTCGAAGCCAAGGTCGTGGTCATCGCTGCTGGCGGCGGCTCTTTCCAGCCGAAGCGCCCACCGGTACCCGGTATCGAGGCCTATGAGGGCAAAAGTGTCTTCTATTCCGTGCGCCGCATGGAAGAATTTCGCGATCAGGACATCTTGATTGTCGGTGGCGGCGACAGCGCGCTCGATTGGGCGCTAAATCTGCAGCCGATTGCGCGCAGTCTCACAGTCGTTCATCGCCGTGCCGAATTTCGTGCTGCTCCCGACAGCGTCAAGAAGATGTTCGAACTGGTCGAGAGCGGCAGCGTGCGTTTCGAGCTTGGTCAGGTTTCCGGACTCAAGGGCGAGGATGGCCAGCTTACCCATGCAACGATCAAGGGTACCGAGGGCGAGACCGATATTCCGGTTACGCGTCTCCTGCCGTTCTTCGGCCTGACGATGAAGCTCGGGCCAATAGCCGATTGGGGGCTTAACCTGCACGAAAATCTCATTCCGGTCAGTGTCGAAACATTCGAGACATCGGAGCCCGGCATTTTCGCTATCGGTGACATCAATACCTATCCCGGCAAGCTCAAGCTCATCCTGTCGGGCTTCCATGAAGCGGCGTTGATGACGCAGGCCGCCAAGCACGTCGTCAGTCCGGGCGAGCGTATCGTGTTCCAGTACACAACGTCATCGACCAGCCTGCAAAAGAAGCTGGGCGTTAACTGACGCCGATCAAGGGCTTTTTGCGAATTCGCGCTGGAGCCGGAAAACAAGAAGCCGTTCAAAGCGACTGTCAAAGTTAACGGCTTCGACGCGGTCGAACTGGATTTGCGCAAGATCATGCTTGCGCATCAATTTTGTAGTCAGCCCATCGATGTCAGCCTTCATGGCGGTGCAATCGCTGCGCCATGGCAGCGCCTTGATCGCCCTTTCCATATCGCCTGCAGCTGTGCGCGCGATGACGATGTGGCTCTCCTCGTGCCGTTTTATGTCCGCTGACAGCGTATCCCAGATCAGGGCGAGGTCCGGTTTCGCCGTACGGCGCTGTATCCAGCGGGGCAGGAAGACCTGGGCATGAACGACGACGTTGGCGTCAACAACACGGCAGTTCTTGCCATCGGAACCGTATTTTATCCTGTTGGTGAAGCGCATCTTCGTCATGCCGGGATGACGCTGGCCCGTCTTTAGCAAAATGGGCCCCCGGCGGTACAATTCACGATCGAGATCGGCTGCCGTACGGCCATTCAGCGAGAAATATTCATATTTTCGCAGGACCGTCGCCGCATTGGCGGCGGGTATGGACATCAATAGCGCGATACCAAGGGAGGCAGCTTTGGCAAAAATATGCATTTGGTATTTTCCTTTTCGGCCAAGTCTGCCCGATCCTGACAGTATCGTCAAAAACATTGCGGATGAATTGACGTTCCCCACGTTCTGATCAAAAACAGGATAGGGATTTCTGAAGTTCAAGGAGCGCGCCAATGCAAAGAGAATGGAAACTGGCACATGGCCGGTCTCTGACGTTGGGTGACCGCGCACTGATCATGGGCGTGCTTAACGTCACTCCGGACTCCTTTTCCGATGGCGGTGTGCATTATTCTCTGGATCAGGCTCTGGAGGGCGCGCGGGAGATGATCGCCGAGGGCGCATCGATCATCGATGTGGGCGGCGAATCGACCCGGCCCGGCGCCACACGTGTCGAACCGGCCGTCGAGCAATCGCGTATACTGCCCGTGATCGAAGCGCTGGTAAAAGAAACGGATATAATCATCTCCGTCGATACCTATCGTGAAGAGACCGCCCGCCTTGCCGTCGCTGCCGGCGCTCATATCGTCAACGATGTCTGGGGTGTGCAGCGCGAGCCTGCCATTGCCGATCTCGCAGTGGAAACCGGGGCAGGGCTTGTCATCATGCATACGGGCCGCGAGCGGGAACGCGACCCCGATGTCATTGTCGACCAGTTTGCCTTTCTCAACCGTTCCCTGGAAATTGCCAAGGTAGCCGGTGTTTCGCGCGATCAGATCGTACTTGATCCAGGTTTCGGCTTTGCCAAGGACACGGCGGAAAACATCGCCCTGATGGACCGTTTTGTGGAACTCGAGGCGTTCGGCTATCCATTTCTTGTCGGTACCTCGCGCAAGCGTTTCCTGCGTGCCACTTCGGGCGGTGAGCAACAGGAATGGGATATCGCCACCGCCGCTTCTTCAGCGATATTGCGCATTGCCGGTGCAGATATTTTCCGGGTGCACAATGTCGCGATGAGCCAAAGCGCGCTGGCGCTGGCGGATGCGGTATTGCAATCGCGCAGATCGAGGCAATGACCGCCTTGAAGCACAAGGCGTGGCTCGGGCTTGGCGGCAATATCGGCGACCCGGTGACTTCGATGGCCAAGGCATTGCGTGCGTTGAACGAGCGCAGTGAAACGCGTGTTCTCGGCGTGTCTCCGGTCTACAAGACGCCGCCATGGGGCAAGACCGATCAGGCATGGTTTCACAATGCCTGCGCCGAAGTCGAGACTTCGCTCGATCCGGAAGCGCTACTCGCCGCTTGCCTCGATGTGGAAATGCGCTTGAAACGCCAGCGGCTCGAACGTTGGGGACCGCGGATCATCGATATCGATGTGCTGGCTTATGAAGGTCTGGAGGAATTCGAAAGTCCGACGCTCATCCTGCCGCATCCGCGCATGACCGAGCGCGCCTTCGTGATGGTACCGCTCGCCGATATCGCGCCGGATTTGGTGATCAGCGGCAGGACGGCCGCACAATGGGCTGAACTTTGCGATAGAACCGGCGTGGAAACCGCCCGCGATGATGCGGACTGGTGGAAATGAACAATTCGCGCACACCGGCCAGGCCGTCAAAGATTGTTAATTCTTGGCGATGCTGCCCACGGCCCTTGAGTCAACACGCTTCAACGTCATACCTACGACCGGGATCAGGGCCTCGTCCAGCCGCACCGAAATCGTGACGTTCATCGTGTTGTTATCGTTGAATTTGGCGAGCATGGCGCCGTTCAATTGTTTGCGGCTGATGGCGAGCACAACACGGTTGCCGGAGACATTGCCGCCGGTGATGTCGAGACCCTTCCCGGCCGAACCATCGAGAAAGCTGCCCTTGTAGCTATTGCCAGCGCGAACGATCGTTGCCTTCATCGGCTGGTTGAAAATGCCGACGCGGCAGCTGCCGTCCAGTGTCATGCCGGCTTTTTCCGCGGGCGTGGTCCCATCGAGCGTGCAGACGAATTTGGTGCCCTTGTATTTGCCGGCAACGATCTCGCCGGGACCGACCCATTGACCTTCTACGGTCTGGAAGAATTCGGCATCCTTGTCCTTGGCTTGTGCCGGCAACGCCAGAAACGCGCAGGCAAACAGGGACAGGGTAGCGGCTGCTGCGCTTCTTTTCATCGACAAGACTCAACACAAATCATTGGAATGGGCACTTAGGCGATCATCGTTTGGAATGGTTAATGGATGGTTGCCATTCTCAGTTAAATTGCAACCCCGGGAAAAGAGGAACCTCGGCGCTATGGCTTTTTTGCACCACCAATACGCGCCAGATCGCCAATGAAATCGCCGATATTCGGGCGCCTTTCCGCATTGAACGGGAAGGGCCGTACAAGGTCCATGGCCGAGATGCCGATGCGCGCAGTCATCAGTCCATTGATGACGCCTTCGCCGAGCCGCGCGGAAAGCCGTGCTGCCAGACCGTGGCCAACCAGCTGCTGGATGATGCTGTCGCCCATCGCCACCGTGCCGGTGACGGCGAGATGCGCAATGACATTGCGCGTGAGCTTGAGGAAGCCAAGAGTGCCCGGTCTGCCGCCGTAAAGCTCCGAGAGCCGCCGGATCAGACGCGCTGACTCGAAAACCACATAACCGATGTCGACCAGCGCGCGCGGACTGACTGCGGTGACGATCGAGACGCGTTTTGAGGCGGCAAGGATCATCTCCCGCGCCTGCCGGTCGAGGGGACGGAGCAGTTCGGTTTCAGTGAGCCGGATCAGGTCGCGACCGTCGATCACGTCATCGCGCAGATCGTGCAGCAGTGCACGGCCCTTCGCCGTAGCGGGGAGGGTTTCGGCAATGGAGACAAGCTTGCCGACAGCCGCTTTCGCCGCTCGAGCATCATTATCCGCCGCAGCCTTGGCAGCTTCGTCGCGCAAGTGCTGCACCGAGGCGAGGCGGCGTAAGGCCAGCCCTTCGCGCAGGACAATGGCAATCAGCGCGAAGGCTGCGACGACACTGACGCCAAGCGCCACCCAACCCAGCCACGGCGCACGCTCGAACAGCGTACGAATGAGATTGTCGGCCCACAGACCCAGCGCCAGCGATACCAGCACTCCGAGCGCACCTGTGAGCAGGGAGGCGAAAGAAAAACGCTTTTTCTGTGCGAGTGCAGGCGGCGGGGTGAGCGCATCGAGTTCGTTCGCAGTCTCCGGATCGAGGTCGAAGACATCGACGGCTGCCGGTGTGATAATCGCGACATCCTTGATCGCGGTCGGCTTGCGCTGTTGCGGAGCGCGCGCCTTCTGCGGATCAGCGGTTTGCTCTGGCTGGTCGAGCCGAAAGGAAGCAGGTTTGCGGGCGTTGTTATCCGTCATGCGAGGCGATCTCCTATGAGGAATTGTAGCGCGCGATCGAGCCTTATATGCGGCAGCGACAGGGTGAGGCCTTCCGCGGTCTTTTCCAGCCGGGGCGGGCGGAAGCGAACGAAACGAATTGCCGGGTCTTCGGAAACCCTCTCCGGATGTTCAAAGATTGAGTCCGCTTTTGCCGGCAAGTCACCGGGAAATATGGCTGTTTCGGTTTTGCCGTCGAACGTCTCGCCGTTGATGGTCTCGCCTTTCAGCGGCGTTCCGATGATGACCGGGAGCGTTTCCTTGCCCTGCGTCACCGTCGCTTCGCGCGTGGTGCGTACGGCTGCCATCGCCAGCACATCGATGCTTGCACCAGAAAAATCGGCGCGGCTGACGGCGCGGTCGACCAGTCGCCGGACGATGGCCTGCAGCCGGTCGTGGCTCTCATGGTGCAAATGATCGGCCTTGGTTGCGGCAACGAGAATGCGGCTGATGCGCCGCTGCACGAGGCCTGTCAGGAAATTGGTGCTGCCGGGGCGAAAGCAGGACAGGATTTCCGTCAGCGCTCGCTCCAGATCAGCCACAGCCGACGGCCCGGCATTCATTGCCTGCATGGCATCGACAAGGACGATCTGCCGGTCGAGCCGGGCAATGTGCTCGCGGAAAAAAGGCTTAACCACATGGGTCTTGTAGGCTTCGTAACGCCGCTCCATCATTGCCGCAAGCGAGCCAGGACGCGGCTTGCTGGAATCAAGGTTTGGCAGTGGAGCGAAGGTAAGCGCCGGCGAACCGTCAAGGTCTCCGGGCATCAGGAATCGGCCGGGCGGTAGCGTCGACAATGCGCGTTCGTCGGCCTTTCCCGCTTTCAGATATTCTGTGAAGCTCTTTGCCAGGCGCTGCGCCGTCATTTCATCTGCGTTCGCATCCGCCTCGGCGTCGTTCGACACCTTGAACCAGTCCGCTGCAAGATCGCGGTGGCTTTCGAGCTGGGCGAGCTCGAAACGAATCCCTGGAAAACTCCGCATAGGTTTTACCCAGTAGCGGGAGATCCAGCAGCCATTCACCGGGATAGTCGACGATATCGACCGAAAGCTTGCCGCCAGAGAACATACGGTTCCACATCGAAGCGGATTCATATTCGATCGTCAGACGCAGTTCGGAGATTGCCCGCGTCGAGTCGGGCCAGATGCGCTCGTCGATCAGCGCCTTCAGATGCTCCTCATATTGAAAGCGCGGGACTGCGTCGTCGGGCTGCTCTTCGAGATAGGCGCGGGCGATGCGTCCGGATTTCTGTGCTTCAAACAATGGCAGGCGGCCGCCATGGATCAGATTATGCACCAGCGCGGTGATAAAGACCGTCTTGCCGGCACGAGAAAGGCCGGTGACACCGAGCCTCAACGATGGGGACATCAGTCCGCTGGTGCGGTCGGCCAGCGTATCGAGCGCGATCTTCGCTTCGTCGGTAAGTGTCGTCAGTGTTCCCAATTCACCCGTCCTGTGGCCGCGTCGCAGTCTGATCTCAATCCCTTGGCTCAGCCCATTTGGGTGTCTGGTGTGTCAAAGGCAAGAAAATGATGATCTACAAATGTGTTGAGGGAGAAAAGAAAGCCTGCAATGTCCCGGTTCCCGGGCGGATTTCTGCAAGCGGACTATCGAACTGGATGACAGCCAAGGCGGCGGTCGGAAACCCGGTTACGAAGGTCGGATGGCTGGGAGGATTGCCACGGCCGGCGAGGGCGGTGGCCAGTTCCTCCATCATCGGGTTATGACCGACCAGCATCACGGAGTTGGCTGCTTCGTGTTCGAGCCCGGCCATGCGGATCGCCATGAGATAGGCGTCGGGACCGGCCGAATAGAGCTTTTCGGAATCTTCCAGGATGAAAGGAGATTGGATATCAACGTATTCAAGGGTTTGTCGCGCCCTGATCGCGGGTGAACACAAAACGATCTCCGGTTTCATTCCGGAGCGCCTGAGTTCCTCCCCCAGGACCTTGGCGGCTTCGATGCCGTCCGTATCGAGCGTCCGGTCGAAGTCTTTCTGGCCGGGGGACGGCCAGACTGCTTTTGCATGCCGCAGCAAATAAACCTGGCTCATCCTGCAACTCCCTGATGATATTGTTCAACAGGTGCCATGCTTCCCCGAAAGACGCAAACTTTGGATAAAATCTCTGCGGCAAATGTGACAATTATCAAATAATTGTGCAAAACAGGCCTGTCGAATTTCTGGGCGGCATGCATTTTTGCAAGGCAGGCTACAACCGGTAGTAGAGCCTTGGAGCTATAAAATGCCGAAATTTGCCCTCGTTTCTTCGTATTTTTGGTTAGAAAGTCGATGAATCCTGCCGTTTTTGCCGATAATTTGGGCAAAAAATCATGATTTCTTTCTTTGATTTACATGTCTTTTTGTAGTTGTGCGCCAATCTGACACGACCTATATAGGCCTCCTCGCGTCTTACAGGTGCAGGGTGATTCAAAGATGAATAAACTGATCGATCTTGACTACAAGCCCACGGATGACGAGCCCTTCATGAGTGATCGGCAGAAATCCTACTTTCGTGAAAAACTGATCAACTGGAAGAATGATATTCTGCGGGAGGCGCGTGAAACGCTTGAGATCCTGCAGCAGGAAAATGCCAATCTGCCGGATATCGCAGACCGTGCATCATCCGAAACGGACCGTGCCATTGAACTTCGGGCCCGTGACCGCCAGCGCAAGCTGATCTCCAAGATCGACGCCGCCTTACAACGCATCGACGATGGGACCTACGGTTTTTGCGAGGAAACCGGCGATCCGATCAGCTTGAAGCGTCTTGACGCGCGTCCTATCGCAACCTTGTCTATCGAAGCTCAGGAACGTCACGAACGGCGCGAGAAAGTCTACCGCGACGACTGAGCTGCAATTCGAATTAAAAAAAGGCCCGGTTTTCCGGGCCTTTTTATTGTCCATTGTGGGTTTCAACGCTTCTCAGGTCGGGATAGATCTCCTAGACAGCCGTTCCATCTCGTCCTCGATGCTGTCCTGTTTTTCAGGCTTTGCTTCCTTGCCAGGCGCGATGTTGAGTTCGCTTCCGAGATCGGTCTCGAATGCGTCGCTGAAATCCATGTCGCCCAAGGTTATTTCAGATTCTTCCGTTTCCACGGACGCGTCGAATGTCGGTTCCTTGACGGCCGCCGCCGGTTCGTTGCGCACGGCGAAGGGGAAGGCAGCGGCAGTCGTCGTTCTGGTTTCGGATGCAGCCACCTCTCTGGCAGGTTCTGGCGTGTCGATCTTCGGCTCGGCGCGTGGCACGGTTCCAAAGGATGGCGAAGCGGTTCGCTGCCAGCCATTGTCCCGCGCCGGTGCACTGACAGCCGGTGGCTCGTTCGAAGCAGCGGATGCTACTTCCGGAGCCTTCGATACCGGTGGAACGGGTTGCATGGGCGGCGTGGGTGGCAAGGGGGCAGGCTGTTCGGCCTGTCTCGGTGGTTCAGGCGGCCGCCTTGGCGGCTCCGACTGCTGCGGCGGTGCCGGACGCAGCGGTATCTGCGGCGCTGGCGCTGTCTGAACAGGTGGGGGAGGCGTGTGAACTGGAGGGGCTGGAGATGCGATACGGGGCTGTGCGCGAGGTGGCGCTTCCGCGACTTTCGGCTCCGGCTTCGGTTCAGGAATTCTCGGTTCGGGCTCGGGCGTCGGTCCGGACGCTGGCGGTTCAACCCGCCCCTGCCGCGCGAACTGGCGAATGTTTTGCTCGATCACCAGGTCGCTGGGGCCACCGATCAGGATCAGATGCTCGACGTCGTCGCGGCGCACGAGTACCAGCCGCCTGCGATTGTCGACAGCTGCCGCGTCAGTAACCGAGAGGCGGACCTGCCGGTTGCGCCCGCCGGCAACGAATGTTCCACCCGTCACCCGCCGCAATATGGCGAATACCAGTAGAAGCAGGGCGATGACCAGAATGAACAGAAGAATAAATCCCACGATGGGGGCAGCGCTTTCGCCAACAATAGTGGCAAGCCAAGCGTTCATGATAAACTCTCCTTGTGCGTTCTTCGGGCCCAAAACTTGTTCCCCGACATGGGCTTCGAAGCATTACTTTATGCGACACTAGTGCGTGCAATAGTTAGCCGCAACCCTAACGCAGTTTCAGCCTATGTAGTACGGATTGTCTACGCGCGATATTGGATGTTCTAGATCGGAATTCGTGCGAAACCGTGGAATAATCGCGGTCATATGAAGGATGGGGTTTATACAGGGTCAAAGATATGATCCAAACGATTCGAGAATAAACATCGGCTTGATGCAATTGCGCCGGTGATGAAGAAAAGGGGCCTGAGACGTATGTCTCAAGAAACGAATAGCAGACGTATGTCTCAAGAAACGAACAGCGATCTTTATCCAGAGCCTATCATCGCGAACACGAAATCCAATAAGGCCGGCTTGCGCCTGGTCCTTCTCGGCGTGCTGCTGATCGGCGTTTCCGTCCTTTACTTCATCTATCGCGATCAACTCGGGCAGCAGTTCCTGCTTGGCCTTCTCGGTACGCTTGCCATGACCGGCGTGTTCTATCTGTTCGGCTCGGCGATCAATGTCATTCAGTTCACGCCGCGCGGCACAAGTGATGAACTCACGCGCGCATTTGTCGATACGTTTCCGGAAGGCACGGTCGTCTGCGATCAAAAGGGCCGCATCGTCTACGCCAACAGGGCCTATGCCGAGCTGACCGGCGTCACCAATTCCAACGATGTGCGGGCGATCGAGCACATTCTCTCCAGTGAGGCCGCAGCCTCGGATCCGATCTACCGGCTCGCCAATGCCGTGCGCGACGGCGTTTCCGGTCAGGAGGAATTGCGCCTGTCCCGTCCGCTCGATCCCTCGCGGGAGCCTGTGCCGACGTGGTACCGGGTCAAGGCTCGGCCTGTCGCGGGCATTCCAGACCAGACGACGCCGGTCTATGCGTGGCAGATCGCCGATATTTCGGCTGAGCGTGCCGAACAGGAGCGCTATTTCCAGGATATTCAGGAGGCCATCGATCATCTCGATCATGCTCCGGCAGGCTTTTTCTCAGCGGATCCGGACGGCCGCATCATTTATATCAACGCAACACTGGCGGAGTGGCTCGGCGTCGACCTCACGCGGTTTACCCCCGGCTCGATGATGGTTCGCGATATCGTCGCTGGCAATGGCATGGCGCTGATCAATGCGGTCAAGACCGAGCCTGGCACCAGCCGCAACACGGTCATCGATCTCGACCTTGCCAAATCCAATGGCCAGAGCCTTGCCGTGCGCTTCTATCATCGCGTTCAGGCGCAACGCGATGGCAGGCGCGGTCCAACCCGCACCATCGTTCTCAACCGCGCTGAAGGCGAAGACAATTCAGCCGCGTTGCGCGCGGCAGAAGTGCGGTTCACACGCTTCTTCAATTCGGCGTCCATGGCCATCGCAGCCGTCGACGCGACCGGCAAGATCCTGCGCACCAATGCGCGGTTCCTGGGGCTTTTCGCCCCGGTTGTCGATCGTGATGACATCGACCGGCGCATTCCGCTTGAAACCGTCGTGCATGAACGCGACCGCGAAGCCTTCGACCGGGCGCTGGCTGCAGCTTTCGCCGGCAAGGCGGAAATCTCCCCGGTCGATACCGTTATTCCGGGTAATGAGGACCGCCATCTGCGCTTCTACGTCAGTCCGGTGTTCGACGCCGGTTCCGAGGATGGCGCTGAGGAAGCCGCCATTGTTTCAGTGGTTGAAACCACTGAACAGAAGGCGCTCGAAGCCACGATGGCGCAAAGCCAGAAAATGCAGGCCGTAGGACAGCTTGCAGGCGGTATCGCACATGATTTCAACAACGTGCTGACCGCAATTATCATGTCTTCCGATCTGCTGTTGACCAATCATCGCGCATCGGATCCGTCCTTTGCCGACATCATGAACATCAAGCAGAATGCCAATCGCGCCGCTTCGCTGGTGCGGCAGCTCCTCGCGTTCTCGCGCCGCCAGACCTTGCGGCCGGAAGTGCTCAACCTCACCGATGTGATCGCCGATGTGCGCATGCTGCTGACGCGTCTTGCCGGCACGCAGGTCAATCTCAAGATCGAGCATGGGCGCGATCTGTGGCCGGTGCGCGCCGATCTCGGCCAGTTCGAACAGGTGGTGGTCAATCTCACGGTCAATGCCCGCGACGCAATGCCCGACGGCGGCAACCTGACGCTCCGTACCCGCAACGTGACCGAAGCGGAGAGTGCCGAATTGACATATCGCGACCTCGTTCCAGGCGATTATGTGCTGGTCGAGGTAGAAGACAGCGGTACCGGCATGACGCAGGAAGTGATCGAGAAGATTTTCGAACCGTTCTTCACGACGAAGGAAGTCGGCAAGGGGACGGGCCTCGGCCTGTCGATGGTTTATGGTATCATCAAGCAGACGGGCGGCTCGATCCATGCCGAGTCCGAGCTCGGCAAGGGGACGACATTCCGCATTTTCCTGCCGCGTTTTGTCGAGGAAAAGCAGCCGCAGGTCCTGAACGCCGATGGCGAAGCCATCGTGACCGAAATGCCGAAGAAGGAGAAAAAGACGGAAAAAGCCACCGATCTCTCCGGTTCCGCAACCGTTCTCCTGGTGGAAGACGAGGATGCCGTCCGCATGGGCGGGGTTCGGGCGCTGCAATCGCGTGGCTACACGGTGCACGAGGCATCCAGCGGCGTCGAGGCGCTCGAGGTAATGAAAGAACTCGACGGCAAAGTGGACATCATCGTTTCCGACGTGGTCATGCCCGAAATGGATGGCCCGACGCTGCTGCGCGAATTGCGCAAGGATTACGGCGATATCAAATTCATCTTCGTTTCGGGCTATGCGGAAGACGCTTTTGCACGAAACCTGCCGGAAGACGCCAAATTCGGCTTCCTGCCGAAGCCGTTTTCACTGAAGCAGCTGGCGACTGCGGTCAAGGAAACGCTGGAGAATTGAGGTTCCAAAGTCATCGAAATGGATCAACGATTCTGACGCCTTCAACGATCTGGCCATGCGACAGGTCTTCAGAAAAGAGCTCGCTGCATCCAGCCTCACGCGCCGCCGAAATGATTGCGCTGTCCCAATAGGAAAAGCCGTAAGCTCGCTTTATCTCAAGCGCACCTTGCAAGATTGGCACAGTATTCTCCTGAACACGGAACCGCAGCCACGTCTTGATCAGCCCGGCAGCCAATTCGTGCGGGAGGGGATCGGCGCGTGATGCGCGCGTGGCTTGAACATAAAATTCTTGCAGTACCTGCACAGAGACAACGCAATCATCACGATCCATAAGCGCAATGGCGCGCATGCGCTTGCTCTCCTCGTCGGCGGCGGTGCTGATGGAATAAAGCAGGATATTGGTATCGAGAAAAGCTCTCACTCTCAAAGGCCACGGTCATGAAGCTTGTCGCGGGAGAGGCGATCCCCGGCCCGAAACAACTTGACCGATGCTCGCAATACGGCTTCCTCCCGGCGCAGCCGCTCCGCCTCGGTTTCGATCGTCGCAATATCCGACAGGAATTGACGAACGAGCGCGGAGACGGATGTGTCCTGCTCTGCTGCTTTCATGCGGGCACGGCGGTAGATATCGTCATCCACGGAAACTGTGATATTTTTCATAGTTACACAGTATCACAGTTTTGCGGTGAATCCAACACTTACCAAAAAGCCGAGCGGGACCCACTCCTCAGTGGCGAGGTACTATTCCAGGCCTTCGAACAGCGCGGTGGACAAATACCGCTCGGCGAAGGAAGGGATGATCACAACAAGGTTTTTGCCCTTGTTCTCCGGGCGGCTGCCGACCTCTATTGCCGCTGTCAGCGCTGCGCCCGATGATATCCCCACAGGCACGCCTTCAAGCCGCGCCACGAGACGCGCATTGGCGAAGGAATCCTCGTTCGAGACCTGCACGACCTCGTCATAGATGTGCGTATCGAGCACGGCGGGTGCAAAGCCTGCGCCTATGCCCTGGATTTTGTGCGGGCCGGGATTGCCGCCGGAAAGAATAGGCGAATCCTTGGGCTCCACTGCGATAACCTGCACACTCGGCTTGCGCTGCTTCAACACCTGGCCAACGCCGGTAATCGTGCCGCCGGTGCCTATGCCTGCAACCAGAATGTCGACCGTGCCGTCAGTATCGTTCCAGATTTCCTCGGCGGTGGTCCGGCGGTGGATTTCCGGATTGGCGGGGTTGTCGAACTGGCCGGGGATGACCGCGTCTCCAATGGTCTCGACCAGCTCGTTCGCCTTGGCAATGGCACCCTTCATGCCCTTGGCGCCTTCGGTCAGCACCAGCTCCGCGCCGAGCAGTTTAAGCATCTTGCGGCGTTCGACCGACATGGTTTCGGGCATGGTGAGGATCAACCGGTAACCCTTGGCGGCGGCTGCGAACGCGAGCGCGATGCCGGTATTGCCGGAGGTTGGTTCGACGAGCGTCGTCTTGCCCGGTTTCGCCTTGCCCTGTGCTTCGAGCGCCTCGATCAGCGCGACACCGATACGGTCCTTGACGCTGGCGATAGGATTGAAGAATTCGAGCTTGGCCAGAAGATTGGCACCCACACCCTTTTCCTTGGCCAGTTTGTCGAGACGGATCAGGGGCGTATCGCCGATCGTATCGACAATGGAATTGTAGATGCGGCCACGGCCTGGCTTGCGCGCGCTGTCATTGCTCATGAATGTCTCCTGATCCTGTTTTGGGTCGTGCGGCGATCTTATGGGCCTTGCCTGAAAATTCCTAGTTGGACCGATGCGTAAACACGGTGCCGCTTAGAAGAAAATACTAATATTTGGCTACAGCTGTAATAGCATTCCAACTCAGGAAGAGCGCCCCGCAATGGCGAGCGCAGCGCCCGCCATAAAGGCAGCCGCCGTGCGGTTCAGTCGCTTCAGCGCCCGGGGCGAGGCGAGCAGTCCTCGCGCCTTCGCTGCCAGCGCGAGATAGGGCACCAGCACCACGAGCAGAACCAAAACAGTCAGCGCAGCGAGGATCGAATAGTCGGCCAGGGTGATCGTATGCAGGTCGACGAGTGTCGGTGTCAGGGCGATATAGAAAAGCATGGTCTTCGGATTACCAAGCGTCACCGTCAAGCCGGCCATAACGCTGGAGACAGCACCGCCGCGACTTTTCTTGGCTTCGATCTTTTCCGCCGATATGCCCGATGTCCAGAATCCCCAGGCAAGGTAGGCGAGGTAGGCGACGCCCGCCCATTTGATCACCAGGAAAACCGTGCCGAATGTCTGCGCCACCATGGCAAGGCCAAGCACCACCGCGGTGAGATAGGTGAGGTCGCCGATGATCAACCCGAGCGACATGAACAGCGATGAGCGAAATCCCGAGCCGAGCGCCCGGGCAACAAGGGCAGTCACACCCGGTCCGGGGATAGCGGCGGCGATGGCAAGGGCACCAGAATAGGCAACAAAACCGGCAAGCGTCATGATCGTTCTCTATCAGCGGAGGTTGGCGGAGGCGGAAGATACTCCGAGGTCCGGCTTCTGTCCATGGACCGTGAAAAGAACCCGATTACACCTTGAACACAGAGCTTTGAATTCTATAGTTTAGAATTGTTCTAATTTAGGATCACGCCATGCTCAGCCGTTTTTTCGGTCATCGCCGCCACGCCCTTGAATCCCTTTCCGAACAGCAGTTGCTGGCTCTGGCCATTTCGTCGGAAGAGGACGACGCGCGCATCTATCTCGCCTATGCGGATGGGCTGCGCGAGGATTTTCCGCAAAGCGCCAAGGTTTTCGACGAAATGGCAGAGGAGGAAAATCGCCATCGCCAGGCATTGATCGATCTGCACCAGGAGCGTTTCGGCAACCAGATACCACTCATCCGCAGGGAGCATGTGCGCGGCTATCTCGAGCGCAAGCCCGACTGGCTGGTTCGCCCGCTCGGTATAGAGAAGGTGCGGGAAATGGCCGAGAAGATGGAGGAACAGGCCTACCGCTTCTATACCGAGGCGCTGAAACTTGTGCGGGATGCCTCTACGCGCAAGCTCCTGGGCGACCTCGCCATCGCCGAGAAGGCGCATGAATCGCTCGCCCACCGGCTCGGCGTGCAGCACACGCCCGACGATGTGCAGGAGGTCGAGAAACAGACCGAACGGCGACAGCTGATCCTGACCTATATCCAGCCAGGTCTTGCCGGCCTGATGGATGGTTCCGTCTCGACCCTCGCGCCGATTTTTGCTGCCGCCTTCGCCACACAGGACACGTGGCAGACGTTTCTTGTCGGCCTGTCTGCTTCGCTCGGCGCCGGTATTTCCATGGGCTTCACGGAAGCTGCGCATGACGACGGAAAATTGTCCGGGCGTGGCTCACCCTTGAAGCGCGGCCTCGCCAATGGCCTGATGACGGCGATCGGTGGCCTTGGCCACGCGTTGCCCTATCTCATCTCGGATTTCTGGACGGCCACGACAATCGCCGCGATTGTCGTTTTCATCGAACTCTGGGCCATCGCCTATATCCAGCACCGCTTCATGGAGACGCCATTCTTCCGCGCCGCGATCCAGGTTGTTCTCGGCGGCGGGCTCGTACTGGCAACAGGCATATTGATCGGTAACGCGTGATTCGCAGTTCTCATAGAAAATCCACGCGATTCACACGACATTTCGGGCGCATCATTTAAGGAAAAAAGGCGAATTTTCGCCCTTTCCCTGTTGCGAAAAGATCTTTTTGCCCAACTGGTTAAGGCTAATTTTCTATGAATTCATCTGATTTTAACCAACGCCGTTCAGGAGGCGTTCATCTTTATGCATTAAATTTTAGCTAATTGATCGCTATCGGCCTCGTCCGGTATGCCAAAACCAAGAGACCAAAAATGATGACCATGATTATCCAGCTACGCGATACGCTACGCGTCGTGCGAGAATTCATTGCTCCGAGTTACCGGCCCGAGCGCCACTATATGCGTGGCCCCGGACCGGCTTGTGCCCAGCGCAACCACGGGGTTCAGGCGTGATGGTACATTCGCGCATCAAGCGGAGCTTCATCACGGGCACGCAACCCGTAATCACGTATAACGGACGCAATCCGCAGCCTGTAGTCGGCAAAGATCCCGGCGCGGCCGTCACGTTGAGCCAGGCGATGTTCCTCGGTCTGGCGCCAAGCCGCCACTGACGCTTCATCGCGCCAGAACGACAGGGAGAGATAGCGGTTCTCATTGGCAAGGCTGCGAAACCGCTCCACGGAAATAAAGCCGTCCATCGTCTCCAGCAGCGGCTTCAGGTCCGCTGCCCTGTCGAAATAATCCTTGCCGCGGCCTTCCGCCGGCTCCACCTCGAAAATCACCGCAATCACTTGAGCATTCCTCCATTCGTTCCTGTCACAAGGCGCAGGAATGTACGGTCCTCGCGCCGGATAAAGCGCTTATCCCTGGAAAATTCGTAGTTGGCCCGGCCCAGCGGATCGGCCATAAGCCGCGCGCGATAGGCTTCGTACGCGGCCAGGTTCTCGATGTTGTAGACGCCGTAGGCCAGCGTGGCCGAGCCCTCATGCGGCGCATAATAGCCGATGAGATCTGCGCCGCAACGCGGTATCGCCTCGTTCCAGTTGCGCGCATATTCCTCGAAAGCGTCCTTCTGATAGGGATCGATTTCATATTTGATGAAACAGGTGATGGTCATTTCGGGCACTCCTTCGTTGGCGCTGACCATCGATATAGCCGCCAATGAGCGCTTGATACTTCGATCGTTTTCGAAGCATCATCGTCTGTGTTGGGATCAGTCTTGATTGGCCAACAAACACGGAAACGATCATGTCGAACAATGCGAGATTTGCCGAAATAGCTGCGCTTGCGGGTGATCCCGGCCGTGCGAGCATGCTCAATGGGCTCATGGATGGCCGCGCGCTGACCGCATCGGAACTCGCGCAACTCGCCGGGATCACCGCGCAGACCGCCAGCAGCCATCTGACGCGCATGACCGAGGCCGGGCTTCTCGCTGTGGAAAAGCAGGGCCGGCATCGCTACCACCGGCTGGCTTCGCCTGCCGTGGCCCAGATGATCGAGAGCATCATGCGGCTCGCCGCGCCGGAAGTCACCGCCAAGCCGCTGCGTACCGGCCCACGCGATGCGGCGCTCAGGGCAGGGCGCACCTGCTACGATCATCTCGCCGGGCATCTCGGCGTTTCAATCACCGATGCGCTGATCGATGCCGGCCATCTCGATCTTGGCCTCGATGCGGGCGAGGTGACGGATAGCGGGCTTGCGCTGTTCGCCCGCGCCGGCATCGATATCGAAGCGTTGACCGCCAAGCGCAGCCGCATCCTGTGCCGGCCATGCCTGGACTGGAGCGAGCGCCGCCCGCATCTTGCCGGCGCAATCGGCGCGGCGCTGTGCAGCCACTGCTTCGACAATGGCTGGATCAGGCGGCTGGAAGGAACCCGCGCGGTGTCGGTGACGCCGAATGGCCAGAGACATCTGCGCGAGACATTCGGTGTCAGCCTTTCCTAAACATGCCGCGTGACGCCGCCATCGATCCGTATGTTCTGGCCGGTGATATAGCCTGCATCGTCTGACAGCAGGAACGCGGTTGTCTTGGCAATTTCCGCCATCGTCCCGAGCCGCTTCATGGGCACCTTGTCTTCGGTTCCGGGCTTGTGGTCGAGACTGTCGATGTACCCCGGCAGAAGTGCATTCATGCGGATATTGTCGGCGCCATAGCGGTCAGAGTAGAGCTTGGTATAGGCGCCGACGGCTGCGCGATAGGCGCAGGAGACCGGGAAAGACCAGGCTTGGCTCGAAGGAGGCGAACGTCGTGATATTCACCCAGGCGCCTTTGCCCTGTTTGAGCATATGGGGCGTCACCAGCCGGGCCATGCGCACCACGCTCAACACCATCAGATCATTGCCGATCGCCCATTTTTCATCCGTGATATCGAGGAGATCGCCCTTCGGCGGATGGCCGGTATGATTGACAACAGCATCCACACGGCCATAGGCCTCGACGGTCTTTTCAACCAGCGCCTCCAGATCGTTTGCCTCGCCAGCAGAACCCTTGATCGCCGACACCGCCAAGCTCGGCGGCAAGTTCGACCGCACTGCCGGACGGCGACATCAGTCCGAGACGATAGCCACGCTCGTGCAATTCGCGCGCGATGGCAGCACCCATGCCGCGTCCTCCACCGGTGATGATTGCAACTGGTGCTTGTGAGGTGTCGGTCATGATGCTCGCCTTTCAAGATTTCGAATGGCGCGGAGCATGTTTGATCGGTAGCTCCAGCGCAAATGAATTCAGGTGACGGCGAGGCTCAAATATTTTGAACGAACTTCGAAAATGAGTCAAAAGTCGAATTGAAATTGTTGAAATAATTGTGAGAAGTCACGTCTGGCCCAACCAAGCCTCTAAGGATTTCATCATGGATGAACCGGCTACAAAGTCCGATCTTGCCGCCGCAGTCAGGGCACAGACCTTATCGCTGACTTTGTATTTCGGTGCGATGATGTCTGTTGGTATTGGTCTTGTGGTGTTGGTGTCAGCAGTGCGTTAGTCCGAACGAAAACTTATGTGCCATGTTGGAGCGGAGTGAGGGGAGATTAACTCACCCCACTCCATCTCCGCGCCGTATCAATCCATTGTCACGCCCGTGCTCTTTACGACAGGCTCCCACTTCTGGATTTCTGCTTTGACGTGTGTCGCAAGCTCGTCTGGCGTTGAACCGACAATCGTCGCACTGAAGTCGTTCATGCGCGAAACAACGGCAGGGTCTTTCAGCGCGGCATTGGCCGCTTCGTTTAGGCGGGCAACAACCTCTGGTGGGGTCCCGGCGGGCGCAAACAATGCATTCCAGGTATATGTCTCATAGCCGGGCACGGCCTCCGCGACTGTTGGTACATCGGGGAAGGAAGGAGCTCGATCCTTCGTCGTGACACCGAGGGCCTTAAGCGATCCGGCCTTTATGTGTGCCGAAGACGACGGCAAATTGTCGAACATGATCGACACCTGATTGCCAAGCAGATCGTTCAAAGCCGGTCCCGCGCCCTTGTATGGGATATGTTCCATGGAGACCCCGGCCATGCTTTTGAAAAGTTCGCCGGATAAATGCAGCGGAGTGCCGTTTCCGGACGAAGCATAGGAATATTTGTCGGGGTTGTCCTTGAGCAGCTGAACGAGCTCCTTGACGCTGTTAACTGGCAGCTGCGGATTGATAACCAGGACATTGGGTACCAATACCAGGAGCGAAATCGGCGCAAAATCAGCGACGGGATCGTAGGGTTTCGCTTTCAACATCAGTGGGTTGAGCGCATGGGTTGCAACCGTTCCCATGAGGATGGTGTAACCGTCGGGCTCCGCTCTGGCCACCTGGGCAGCTCCGAGGTTTCCGCCGGCACCCCCGACATTCTCGACGATTACTTGCTGTCCGAGTGTCTTTGACATGTTTGCTGCGACGAGACGGGCAACGAGGTCGGTCGAACCACCAGCCGCAAAAGGCACCACGAGCGTGACCGCGCGATCCGGAAATGTTTGTGCTGAAGCCGGTAGTGCCGATGCGATCGCCGAACCAATCGCCAAGCCTAAAACAACGCGTCTATTCAATGCCACAGTATACCCTCCCGGTAAGTTCACATGATGTCGAATGGCCATCTCGAGAAGACATTCTCGATCGGACCATAAACTCAATGAGCTATAGGACGGTATTTCAGAATCCATGTCCAGACCAGGATTTTGCCTCAGCGCTCTTTTTGCAGCAAACCGGCGGCGAGATGCCGGAAAGCCTCGACAGCCTTTGCAAAGACAATGCGAGGATCATCAGCAGCGGCAATCCAAAGCGACGCATTCAGAGCTTGGCCCGGGTTTCCTCCATCATCTGCGCACGTCGTCTTGCGACCACGATCATCTCCTGTGAAATACATACGCTCCGTATGCCAGTTGACATACGGAGCGTATGCCAATATATGGCTACATACGGGACGTATATCAATGATCGCCCCGGACAGTAAAGCGCAAGGGCTTTGAAACCGACCCGAACGGCTCATCCATCTCCGCCTTAATTCTAACAGGAACAACCAATGACAAAACGCGATGCCATTTTCCCTGCCGGTCGGCAGGCACTCTATGAGATCAATCGATATTCGGCGGCGATCCGCTCGGGCGACCTTCTGTTCGTCTCGGGGCAGGTTGGCAGCCGCGAGGACGGCTCGCCAGAACCGGTCTTCGAAAAGCAGGTCCAGCTTGCCTTCGACAATCTCGCCGCCGTGCTGAAGGCTGCTGGCTGCACGTTCGATGACGTGGTGGACGTGACCACTTTCCACACGGACCCTGCCACGCAGTTTGAGGCAGTCAACACAGTTCGCATGAAGGCAATCGGTGAGCAACCCTACCCGAACTGGACTGCGGTGGGTGTGAACTGGCTGGCCGGCTTCGACTTTGAAATCAAGGTAATAGCGCGCATTCCTCAGTCCAGCTGATCGGTTCGACCATTCCACACGATGACGGCCGACGGGCGGCCGTCATCGATGCAAGAGCCCGGATGTTACCGTTACGTACTTGCCCCTGACCATATCCGGACCGATCATTGTCAGCTTACGCCGCCCAGTCCTAGTTCAGCATCACGGCGTGCACTTTCGCAGGACCATATCCGCAGAGCACACGAGATGTTACGGGCGCAACGTTCCCCGCAGCAGCATGTCCTCTGTTTTTGGCCTGACCAATGGAGGACTACAATGGCAGAAAATCCAGATCCGAGCAGGCGTGACATCTTGCTGACGGGCGGTTCATTGCTCGCCATGTCAGCTATCGGCACAGGTGCCGCGGGCCTTATTTCAGCTTCCCCGGTGCGGGCCGCCGCAAGTGAAGAAATCCGCCCGTTCAGCGTGCACTTTTCGGACGAGCAACTTGCCGATCTGCGCAGGCGCGTTGCTGCAACGAAATGGCCGAGCAAGGAAATTGTCACCGATGCATCACAGGGCGTGCAGTTCGCGACGCTTGCAGAAACTCGCACAATATTGGGCGACTGACTACGACTGGCGCAAGATGGAAGCGAAGCTCAACGCCTTGCCGCAATTCATGACAAACATCGACGGGGTGGACATTCACTTCATCCACGTTCGTTCGAAGAACCCCAACGCGCTTCCGGTGATTATCACACATGGTTGGCCAGGCTCGATTATCGAGCAGTTGAAGGTTATCGAGCCGCTCACCGACCCAACGGCCAACGGCGGGGCAGTCGAAGACTCGTTCGACGTCGTGATCCCATCGCTGCCGGGCTACGGCTTTTCCGGAGTGCCCACCGTTACCGGCTGGGATCCTGTCCGCATCGCAAGCGCCTGGATCGTGCTGATGAAGCGCCTCGGCTACTCCCGTTATGTTGCCCAGGGCGGCGACTGGGGAAATGCAGTCACTGAGCAGATGGCCGTGCAGACGCCTCCGGGCTTACTTGGCATTCACACCAACATGCCCGCCACTGTGCCCGACGATATTGCACAGGCACTGAGTTCCGGCGGCCCACCGCCGCCGGGCCTGTCAGCCGATGAGAAACATGCCTACGAGCAACTCGACTTTTTCTACAAACACGGCCTGGCCTACGCTCAGGAGATGGGGAACCGCCCACAGACACTATACGCGATCGAGGACTCGCCTGTCGGTCTCGCCGCCTGGATGCTTGACCATGACGCAGCCAGTTATGCACTCATCGCACGCGTTTTTGACGGTGTACCCGAGGGTCTTACACGAGAGGACATCGTCGACAACATCACGCTCTACTGGTTGACGAACACAGCAGTCTCTTCGGCCCGTCTTTATTGGGAAAGCAAGCTTCCCTTTTTCGCCCCGAAGCACCTCACCATACCAGTGGCCGTAAGCGCCTTTCCTGACGAGCTTTACCAGGCTCCGCGAAGTTGGGCCGAAAAGGCGTATCCGAAGCTCATCTTTTACGCCAAGCATGACAAAGGCGGGCACTTCGCGGCGTGGGAACAGCCGGCGTACATCACGGCCGACCTTAGGGCGGCTTTCAAGCCACTGCGCCAGTAGATTTATAAAAACACTGCGCGAATTGCGCACCATCCTTTCAACAGGCATCGAGGAGGACCATGCCATGACTGAGACAAATCAAGCGCGAACGGCCGATATGAAGCTCGAGATCGTCGTCATCCCTGTTTCGGACCCTGACCGCTCGAAGGAATTCTACGCCAACCTTGGCTGGAGGCTGGACGCCGATTTCGCCGGCACCGATTTTCGCGTAATGCAGTTTACCCCGCCCGGTTCCGGCTGTTCGGTCATCTTCGGCAAGAATGTCACCGCTGCGCCCCCGGGCTCCGCTCAAGGGCTTTACCTGATCGTTTCCGACATCGAGGCTGCCCGCAAGGAGCTGATCGGACGGGGCGTGAAGGTCAGCGACGCGTTTCACCCTGCCGGTGACGTTTATACGGGTCCGGACGAGCCCTATTTGTTTGGACGAGTCCGGACTGGCGGTCTGCATCCCGAGCGTGGCACTTATCGCTCATTCGCGTCGTTCAACGATCCCGATGGCAATGGCTGGCTGTTCCAGGAGGTTACGGCGCGATTGCCTGGCCGCGTGGATGCGACCGATACGATCTTCACCTCGTCGAAAGAGCTCGCGGCGGCGCTTCGCCGTGCAGGGGCTGCGCATGGTGAGCACGAGAAGCGCACCGGTGGTGAGTATGATGAGGGCTGGCCTGACTGGTATGCGGAGTACATGGTCAAGGAACAGTCGGGCGAACCACTGCCAACGTGAGCAGCTACGACAAAATCCGAGCCAGTGACGATCGAGCTAAGCCGCTTGATCGTCATTGTCCAGTTTCGCGGCCTGAAGGCGGCCATCATTGGCCAACAGCGATACCCGCATAAAGTCATACCATTTCCATCAGATCCATGAGTTCGCGACCTATAGGCACCGGCAACATGTTGAAGTCGAGAAATTCAATCAAGCGGCGGGAATTCAAGGCGCTGCATGTGCCTCCCTCGCCGAACGATTCGAACGCCGACACAATCGCCAACGCGATGGCGGCGCGCTTCACTTACTATTTGGTGCCAATCTCTCTTGCACTGCCGCACATTCGCGATGGCACACTCGTTGCGCTGGGCGTGAGTACCGCGCGGCGCTCAACCTTGCTCCCGGAGGTACCGACCATCGCGGAGGCGGGCGTCGCCGGTTTCGACTTCCCGATCTGGTATGGAATATGGGTGCGGGCAGGCTCTCCGACCGGCGTGGTTGACCAGCTTGCGAATGACATCGGGCGCGTGCTCGCCGGGCCGTATCTGCGCGAATGGATCGCTAAGCACGGAGGTGAGCCAATGAGCATGACGCAGCCCGAGTTCGTGCGCTTCGTGGAGAGCGAGAGTGAAGGCGCGGCGCTACTCATGAAAGCCGCTAGTGTCAAGCTTAATGGTCCCCTCCTGGGCGGATCCGACCTGCTGGATGGACGCAACTGACCCAAGCCAAATGAAATTCAAACCGGCCTCTGCTTGCCGCCTTCTTTACCCTTCTTTTGCCCGAATCACTCGTATATTCCCTGCCACATCCAACCGGGGACCTGATTCCATGATAAAAAGATTTGCCATCGGCTGCCTTGCCGCGACCTTTCTTGCGGGCTGCACCACGACCGACCCCTATACGGGCCAGCAGAAAATGTCGAACACGGCCGGTGGTGCCATGATCGGCACGGCCGTCGGCGCGTTGACGGGTCTGGCAATTGGCGGCGGTGGCAAATCCGGGCGCAATGCGGCGTTGATCGGCGCGGGTATCGGCGCGCTCAGCGGTGGTGCGATCGGCAATTACATGGATCGGCAGGAATCGGAATTGCGCGCGCAGTTGCAGGGCACCGGTGTCTCAGTGACGCGCAACGGCGACCGGATCATCCTCAACATGCCGTCGGCGATCACCTTCAGCACCGATCAGGATCAGGTGAAGCCGGAATTCTTCTCCACTTTGGGTTCTGTCGCCATCGTCCTGCGCAAGTTCGATCGCACCATCGTCGACGTCGCGGGCCACACGGATTCCACCGGGAGCTTGCAGCATAACCAGCTGCTGTCCGAACGCCGCGCTCTTTCCGTTGCCAATTATCTGACCCAGCAGGGCATCGATAACCGTCGCTTCGACGTGCGCGGCTATGGCCCGACGCAGCCTGTCGCGACCAACGCCACCGAAGCCGGACGGGCGCAGAACCGGCGCGTCGAGATCCAGATTTCGCCGCTTACCGAGTAGCAGAGACTGCTACCGCGATCTTTGCGGCGAGGCGTGCATTGTTCTCGACCAGAGCGATGTTCGCCTTGAGGCTCTCACCCTTGGTGATGTCGAGAAGTTCCGAGAGAAGAAACGGCGTCACTGCCTTGCCGGTGACGCCTTTTTCTGTGGCACGGGCAATCGCTTCACCAATATACCCGCCCATGATTTCCGCAGGGATTTCACTTGCCTCGGGGATGGGATTGGTAATCAGCATGCCGCCGACAACGCCGATGGCATCCCGCGCAGCCTGAAATTTTGCAATGGCATCCGGCGTATCGAGCCGAAGGGGCGCCTTGATTAGGGATTGCCGTGACCAGAAGGCGGGTAGCACGTCCGCGCCATAGACCACGACAGGTACGCCTTTGGTTTCAAGCACTTCCAGCGTTTTCTCGATATCGAGAATCGCTTTGGCCCCGGCTGAAACGACGATGACCGGCGTGCGGCCGAGCTCTTCCAGATCAGCGGAGATGTCGAAACTCTGCTCGGCGCCCTTGTGCACGCCGCCAATGCCGCCAGTTGCGAAAACCTTGATGCCGGCGAGGTGGGCGGCGAGCATCGTCGCGGCAACCGTGGTTCCCCCGGTACGCCCTTCCGACAGCGCAAACGCCAGATCCGCGCGCGAGAGTTTCATCGCGCCCTTGACCTGCGCCAGCGCCTCGCGCTCTTGCGCGGACAGCCCGATCTTCAAACGCCCGTCGACGATGGCGATGGTGGCTGGAACTGCGCCTTCCGCAATGATGATAGCTTCGACGTCGGCTGCCATGCGGCTGTTGTCCGGGTAGGGCATCCCGTGAGTAATAATGGTGCTTTCGAGTGCGACGATGGGTTTGCCCGCAGCAAGCGCGTCCTGAACCGCGGGGGCAATATCCATGAATGGGTTCAAAACTTGGGTCATTATCATCTTCCTTTTTGGGTTTGTTGAGATTCACGTCAGGGCGAGACGAAAACGGTGGTTTTCGAGCACCGGAGCGAAGCGTACGTTAAGGTACGTGAGCACCGGAGCGCAGAAAAGCGCCGTTTGCAGGCCACCATGGCGTGAATATCAACAGACCCTTATGCGAGAGCAACTGCGGCCGGTATCTGCGCAAGTGCCCCGTCGAATTCCTGCCGTGTGAACCTGGCGCTGGCGGAGTGGACTTGCAGCGTCAGCATCGATGCTGCCAGTCCCTCGCGCAAGGCTTCATCAAAGGCGAGCCCCCGCATCAGCGCGGCGATCGTGCCGCCAGCCAGCGCATCGCCGGCGCCGGTGACATCGGCGATTTCATCGACGGCGGGCGGGCGGATAGTGAACACGTCGTTGCCGGAAAAGGCGAGGGCGGCCTCACCGCCATTGCTGATCACAGCGCCCTTGAGGCCACCAGCGTGCAACGCCTCATAGATGTCCTTCAGTCCGGCTTCGGAACCGAGCCCGGTCAGTGCCAGCGCTTCGCGGCGGTTCATGAACAGGCAGGTGAGGTTGCTGAAGATCGGTTCCAGACGAGACACCTTAGCCGGCGAAATCGCCAGTGCAAAAAGTGGCCGCTCGCCGGTAAGGCTTGCCAACCGCTGCAGCGCATCCGAGGGGAGGTTGGCATCGCAAAACACCGCGTCGGCCACGGCGATCGAATCGCGCACCTTGCGCCGCCGCAATTGTCGCGGCAGGGCGAGCTCATAAAGTCCCATGTCCGCGATGCCTGCGACCACATCGCCTTGCTCGTCGAGGATGGCGGTATAGCTCGGCGTCGCTCGGTCCATGAAGACCACCGAGCCGTCGCGAATGCCCGCCGTTTCGATAGCAGCGGCAACCATTTCCCCGATCCGGTCACCGCCGCGCACCGAGAGAATCTCGGCGGCGATTCCGCGCTGAACCGCGAGGCGCAGCGCATTGAAAACGCCGCCGCCCGGCTCCTCGCGCATGATTCCAGGGTTGGATGCACCGGGCACGAACGGCACGAGGCTCTGGCCGCGCCGGTCGAGATGAGCGCCGCCGACAGCGAAGAGCAACGGCTTGGTGACTTGGATCATGGTTGATTGTGTATCCGGACAAAACTTCAAGTTGTGGGCACGGACGCCCGCGCTCCTCTCTAGAACGCCGAAGGCCGCGGTGCAATCATAACAGCGATTCGAAAGGGCGAGCCTTGGTTCAGTCAAAGGCGCGACGAAGTCATGTCGAGAGATGTGGACAGAACGTCACGCCCTGACAAGAACATTTTGCGAACATTTTTTGATTATTGTTTGTTTACAATAGCTTATGCCTGTTGCCAAATAAGAACAAAACAGATACAAATAAATTCAGATACAGGAACATTCCGGACTTCATGCACAACACAGGGGTAGTGTAACATGGCTCAAAATTCATTGCGGTTGGTTGAGGGTAATTCGGTGGATAAAACGAAAGCGCTGGATGCGGCATTGTCCCAGATCGAGAGGGCCTTTGGTAAGGGCTCGATCATGCGGCTTGGACGCAATGAGCAGGTAGTGGAAATCGAAACGGTTTCGACCGGCTCGCTGTCGCTGGATATTGCCCTTGGCGTCGGCGGATTGCCGAAAGGCCGCATCGTCGAGATTTATGGGCCGGAAAGCTCCGGCAAGACGACGCTTGCCCTGCATACGATTGCCGAAGCCCAGAAGAAGGGCGGCATTTGCGCCTTTGTCGATGCTGAACATGCACTTGATCCTGTCTATGCCCGCAAGCTTGGCGTCGATCTGGAAAACCTCCTGATCTCGCAGCCGGATACGGGTGAACAGGCTCTGGAGATCACCGATACGCTGGTGCGCTCTGGCGCGATCGATGTTCTGGTCGTCGACTCGGTCGCCGCGCTGACACCTCGTGCTGAAATCGAAGGCGAGATGGGTGACAGCCTGCCGGGCCTGCAGGCGCGTCTGATGAGCCAGGCGCTGCGCAAGCTCACCGCTTCCATTTCCCGCTCCAACTGCATGGTCATCTTCATCAACCAGATCCGCATGAAGATCGGCGTCATGTTCGGCTCGCCCGAAACCACCACAGGCGGCAACGCGCTGAAATTCTATGCATCCGTCCGTCTCGATATCCGCCGCATCGGTTCGCTGAAGGAACGCGATGAGGTTGTCGGCAACCAGACCCGCGTCAAGGTGGTCAAGAACAAGCTGGCACCACCCTTCAAGCAGGTTGAATTCGACATCATGTATGGCGAAGGCGTTTCCAAGACGGGCGAGCTCGTCGACCTCGGCGTCAAGGCTGGTATTGTGGAGAAATCCGGTTCCTGGTTCTCCTATAATTCGCAGCGTCTTGGCCAGGGCCGCGACAATGCGAAACTGTTCCTCAAGGAAAACCCGGAAATCGCCAACGAGATCGAACTGGTGCTGCGTCAGAATGCCGGTCTCATCGCCGAGCAGATGCTCGACAAGGGTCCTGACGATGTCGAAGATGACGAGAGCCCGGACGCCGCCGAGGGCTGATCGCCGATTATCCGCTTACTGTGACGACAAACCCGCATCCATTCTGGCTGCGGGTTTTTGTATGATGCGGCGAGGGGTTTTTTGCCAACCGCTCCATTCCCACATGGTGGGCATCATCCTGAGCCTGTCGAAGGACGAACCACGCACAACTGCCATGCGTGCTTCGACAAGCTCAGCATGAGGAAGATTGGCGTTGTTGGCGAAACATCCTTTCACCCAGATTTTCTGGACAGGTCGCGGCCCTATCGCTACAAGCGGTGCGTTCTGCCCCTTTATCATTGGATGGGGCCAATTCCGTTTCGGACAATAGCAGGTCAGAAGGCAATAAAATGAGTGGCGTCAACGAGATCCGGTCGACATTTCTGAACTATTTCAAGAAGAATGGCCATGAGATCGTGGCGTCGAGCCCGCTTGTTCCGCGCAATGATCCGACGCTGATGTTCACCAACGCGGGTATGGTCCAGTTCAAGAATGTTTTCACCGGCCTGGAGCAGCGTCCTTATAGCCGCGCCACCACCTCGCAAAAGTGCGTTCGCGCTGGCGGTAAGCACAATGACCTCGACAATGTCGGCTATACCGCGCGCCATCACACCTTTTTCGAAATGCTCGGCAATTTCTCCTTTGGCGATTATTTCAAGGAAGAGGCAATCTCGCTTGCCTGGAACCTGATCACCAAAGAGTTCGGCCTTCCGGCAGACAAGCTCACCGTCACCGTCTATCACACGGACGACGTGGCTTTTGATCTTTGGAAGAAGATCGCCGGTCTCCCGGAAGAGCGCATCATCCGCATCGCCACCAGTGATAATTTCTGGGCAATGGGCGATACCGGTCCTTGCGGCCCGTGCTCGGAAATCTTCTATGATCACGGCGCGGATATCTGGGGCGGTCCTCCCGGCAGCGCAGATGAGGATGGCGACCGTTTCATCGAGATCTGGAATCTTGTCTTCATGCAGTTCGAACAGGTGACGAAGGAGCAGCGCATTGATCTGCCGCGCCCTTCGATCGACACCGGCATGGGGCTGGAGCGCCTTGCCGCGGTTTTGCAGGGCAAGCACGACAATTACGATATCGATCTGTTCCAGACGCTGATCCACGCTTCGGAAGAAGCAACCGGCGTCAAGGCGGAGGGTCCATTCCGTGCCAGCCACCGCGTCATCGCCGATCATCTGCGTTCGTCGAGCTTCCTCATTGCCGATGGCGTGCTGCCTTCCAATGAAGGCCGCGGCTATGTGCTGCGCCGCATCATGCGCCGCGCCATGCGGCACGCACAGTTGCTTGGCGCCAGGGAGCCGTTGATGTATCGCCTGCTTCCGGCGCTGGTGCGCGAGATGGGCCAGGCTTATCCCGAGCTGATCCGTGCGGAATCGCTGATCTCCGAGACGCTGAAGCTCGAGGAAACCCGCTTCCGCAAGACGCTCGAACGCGGTCTTGGCCTGCTTGGCGAAGCTACGGAGTCTTTAAGCGATGGCGACAGCCTCGACGGCGAAACGGCCTTCAAGCTCTATGATACCTTTGGCTTCCCGCTCGACCTGACGCAGGATGCGCTGCGCCAGCGCGGCATTTCCGTCGATACGGAAGGCTTTTCCGCGGCCATGGAGCGGCAGAAGGCCGAGGCCCGTGCCCACTGGTCCGGGTCGGGCGACGCGGCAACGGAGACCATCTGGTTCTCCGTTCGTGACAAGGTCGGGGCGACCGAGTTTCTCGGTTATGAGACTGAAAAGGCGGAAGGCGTCATCACTGCCTTGGTGCAGAACGGTGCGCTTGTCGATAGTGCCAGCGAGGGCGACGCAGTGTCCATCGTCGTCAACCAGACGCCGTTCTATGCCGAATCCGGTGGTCAGCAGGGCGATACGGGGATCATCTCCGGCGATGGCTTCGTGGTGACCGTCACCGACACGCAGAAGAAAAACGACGGCGTTTTCGTTCATATCGGCACCGTGACCAAGGGTGTGGTGAAGGTGGATGCGCCGGTCGAGCTTACCGTGGACCGTGCGCGCCGTACGCGCATCCGCTCCAACCATTCGGCAACGCATCTGTTGCATGAGGCGCTGCGTGAAACGCTTGGCACCCATGTCGCGCAAAAGGGTTCGCTCGTTGCGCCGGATCGGCTGCGTTTCGACTTTTCGCATCCGAAGCCGATTTCGGACAAGGAGCTTGCCGTCATCGAGGATCTCGCCAATGAGATCGTCCTGCAGAATGCACCGGTCACCACGCGTTTGATGGCCGTGGACGACGCCATTGCCGAGGGCGCGATGGCGCTGTTCGGCGAAAAATATGGCGACGAGGTGCGCGTGGTTTCCATGGGCACGGCGCTGCACGGCGACAAGACCGGCAAGAGCTATTCGACCGAGCTTTGTGGCGGTACGCATGTGCGCGCCACGGGCGATATCGGCTTGATCCGCGTTGTTTCCGAAGGTGCAGTCGCTGCCGGCGTGCGTCGCCTCGAAGCGCTGACCGGTGAGGCGGCCCGCCGCTACCTCGAAGAGCAGGACGAACGCGTCAAGGCAATCGCCGGCGTGCTCAAATCCACGCCCGCCGATGCGTTGTCGCGTGTCTCGGCGCTGATGGACGAGCGCCGCAAACTCGAACGCGAACTGACCGAAGCGCGCAAACAGCTGGCGCTGGCCGGCCCGGCTTCGGGCGGTGCGCAGTCCGAAACGGTCAATGGCGTCGGCTTCATCGGCAAGGTGGTCAGCGGCGTCAATCCGCGTGATTTGAAGCCACTTGCCGACGATGCAAAGAAGACCGTCGGCTCCGGCGTCGTCACGTTCATTGGCGTTTCGGACGACGGCAAGGCCAGCGCAGTCGTCGGCGTCACCGATGATCTCGTTGGCAAATTCAGTGCCGTCGAACTCGTCCGCATTGCCTCCGCTGCACTCGGCGGGGCAGGCGGCGGCGGCCGTCCGGACATGGCGCAGGCCGGTGGTCCCGATGGCTCCAAGGCCGAGGAAGCCGTGTCTGCCGTGCGCGAGGCCTTGGCTGGTTAGTTTAATTTCATTCCAGTCGCGTGTATCGCGCGGCTGGAAAACGACCCAAAGTTGTTATTGGTAATGGATTGGCCAGTACGACTAAGTGTTTAGTTTTAAATAATTGCTTTCATTCCGTGTCAGGAATATTATCTTGGATGAATAGCTTTTTTGTATTCTTCTTGTTAAGTAATTTCAAAATTTAACATACATTAAATTCAATATGAAAAGCGCGGTAGTCAGGAGTATGCTTCTGATGCCAGGGAATTATTTACCCATAGTGCCGACGTTTTTTGTGCCGGGTCAAACGGCGAGATTGTTGCTTATACACTGCTCGGGAGATTGGCTTGGTGAGGCACATCTTTATCCTGCCGGCGCTCGCGATTGCACTTTGTTCATGCATAACCCAGTCAGCAATTGTCAAAGATGTGCACGTGGGTGATCAGATAGCCTATGGACCAGTTGTTACGGCCTATTACGCTGTTTTAGAGTTTCTGCAAATCAGACCGTTTTATTCGATGAAATCGGGATATGGCTTCGAGACCCGCTTCGCTAGCTATGGCAAGGCTTCGTTTGTTGAAGCTTGGAGCTTTGGCCAGCAGCTCGACTACAGCAAAGGTGTGTCGCAAAAGGGGATTTGCTTCCAAGCGCCGTGCATGATTGAGGAGACAGGGCTTGTCCTTTTGAGCGAGGCCGATTTTCTGGCAGCGGCGCAAAACGGTTTTGCTTTCGCGTTGGTAGGCAAGCTGCGAAGGATCAATGGGAAGGCATCAGCGCAGGCTTTTGGCGCGGTGCTGAAGCTCAAAAAACAGCTTGCGCCCACCGCGTCAGCGATTCAGGTGATCGAGCCGCCTCCGAAGCCCTACCCGGATCTATCTTTGGAATTGGATGCGAAATCGGGAGAGTTGCGTCCACGTGAACAGGCGCTGTATCCAAACCAAAAGCCTCGACCAGATTAGCAGGTCTTGACCCTAGATCACCCCGCGCGAAAGCCGCGTGCCGCTGCAATATGCATCGGCGCGATGCTGTAGCTGTTCAGTCCCGCCATCACCGTCGGGTCGTTCTCGGCAAATTGTACTGCTTGATTGTGATCCACGACTTCGAGCAGGGCGATACCGAACCAGCCGTCCGGGTCTTGCACCGGGCCATAGGCGAGAACGGTTCCCTCTTCGAAATATTCGCCGACATAGGTCACGTGCTGGCGCATCAATTCCTGTTCGTCGTCGTCCATATCGTCGGCGAAGGTCGGGCGCGGCGGGATCAAGCGGAAAAAGAAATGCTGCGTGGTCATCGTTTCAGTCCCCTCTGTGCGATGGTGCCGTGACGGTTCATCATACCGCAGGAACATGGGACTTGCGATCCAGTAAATATTTTCCGCGTTCCGGGGGCTCTTTCCCAGAGTCTAAACGAAATTTGCCAGGGGTGGCGAAAATGGTGATTTTCGAGCACCGAAGCGCAGCGTACGTTTGGTACGTGAGCATCGGAGCCAGACAAAACGCCAGTTGCAGCCCTCCATGGCAAATTTACGGTTGGGCTCTTACGTGATCCATTTCGCTTTTGATCAGTCCGCCAAGCCGCTGCATGCCTGTATCGATCGCTTCGGCGTCGGGCAGGGAGAAGTTCAGCCTTATCGTGTTCCTGCCGGTGCCATCAGCGTGGAAGGCCGCACCCGGCACGAAAGCGACGCGGATCTGCTCGATCGAACGGGCCAGCAGCGCCGCACCATCCATATGGTCCGGCAGCGTCATCCAGACGAACATGCCTCCCTCTGGCTTTGTCCATGTGACGCCTTCCGGCATATATCGTGCCAGGGCGTTGAGCATGTGATCGCGCCGTTGCCGGTAATGCTTTCTGGCCTTTTCCACCTGCGCATCAAAATGGCGCTCCGCCACGTGGTGAATGACCATCTGGTTGATGGTCGGGCTATGCAGGTCCGCCGCCTGCTTGATCAGGACCAGCTTGCTGATGACCGGGTGTGCGGCGCAGATCCAGCCAACACGCAAACCGGGCGTCAGCGTCTTCGAGAAGCTGCCGGAATAGAGGACGCGTGTCCGGTCGATATGGCCTTCGCGCTCGATATCCAGCGCCAGCAATGAGGGCGCATTCTCTCCCTCATAGCGCAGGGCGCGATAGGCGGCATCCTCGATCAGCGGAATATCGAGTTCATGCGCCAGCTCGATCAGCTTCATGCGATCGCTGCGGCCGATGGTTTCGCCGGTCGGGTTGGAAAAATCACTGGTGAGATATGCGAGTTTCACCTGACCTCCCGCCGCCCGCGCATTGGCCCGGTAGGCGTCAGGCGTCATGTTGCCGCCCTCGGGGATCAGGCGATCGTAGTGCGGCTCATAGGCATTGAACGCCTGCAGTGCGCCGAGATAGGTCGGCCATGTGGTGAGGATCGTGTCACCTGGCGAAATGAACAGCTTGCCGAGATAGTCGAGCGCCTGCTGCGATCCGGTGGTGATGATGATGTTGTCGATCGTGCAGGCAACACCGAGCGATGCCATGTACTGCACCAGCCATTGCCGCAGCGGCTTGTAGCCTTCGCTGACCGAATATTGCAGCGCTGCATCCGCATTCTCGTTCAGCACTGCCGCATAGGCATCCTTGATCGCATCTTTTGGAAACAGCGCCGGGTCCGGAATACCGCCCGCGAACGAGATGATGTCCGGCTGGTCAAGCAGCTTCAACAGCTCACGAACTTCCGAAGCGCGCATCTTGCCGGTGCGTGCCGAATACCGGGCATCCCAGTCGCTCATTTCAATCCTCCCATCGTGCAAAGCACTCGACCGCAATTTCGTGATTATGTCAACAATGCTGTCGTATATTTGGATCTCAAATTTGTTTTACAAAAAAGCCCCGGCGAACCGGGGCTTTTCCGATGCAAGTGCCGGATCAGGCAGCCATGGCTTTCGACAGGTTTTCGTTGATCTTGTCGAGGAAGCCTGTGGTCGACAGCCAGGGCTGATCCGGGCCGATGAGCAGGGCGAGATCCTTGGTCATGTAGCCGGCTTCAACCGTATCGACGCAGACTTTTTCCAGAGTGTGACTAAAACGCTCGAGTTCGGCATTGCCGTCGAGCTTGGCGCGGTGCGCAAGTCCGCGCGTCCAGGCGAAGATGGAGGCGATGGAGTTTGTCGAGGTCTCTTCGCCCTTCTGGTGCTGGCGATAGTGGCGGGTCACGGTGCCGTGCGCGGCTTCAGCTTCAACGGTCTGGCCGTCCGGCGTCATCAGCACGGAGGTCATCAGGCCGAGCGAGCCAAAGCCCTGCGCCACGATGTCGGACTGCACGTCGCCGTCATAGTTCTTGCAGGCCCAGACATAACCACCGGACCACTTCAGTGCCGAAGCGACCATGTCATCGATCAGGCGGTGCTCGTAAGTAATCTTCTTGGCCGCGAACTTGTCCTTGAATTCGGCGTCGAACACTTCCTGGAAGATATCCTTGAAGCGGCCGTCATAGGCCTTGAGGATGGTGTTCTTTGTCGAAAGGTAGCAGGGAACGCCACGATTGTGGGCATAGTTCAACGAGGCGCGGGCAAAGTCGCGGATCGAATCGTCGAGATTGTACATGGCCATGGCAACGCCGGCGCCCGGTGCGTCGTAGACCTCGTGCTCGATGGTCGCGCCATCTTCGCCGACGAACTTGATCGACAGCTTGCCCTTGCCGGGGAATTTGAAATCGGTGGCGCGGTACTGGTCGCCGAAAGCATGACGGCCAACGATGATCGGCTGCGTCCAGCCCGGAACCAGGCGGGGAACATTCTTTGCAATGATCGGCTCGCGGAAGATGACGCCGCCGAGAATGTTGCGGATCGTGCCGTTGGGCGACTTCCACATCTTCTTCAGGCCGAATTCCTCAACGCGCTGCTCGTCCGGGGTGATTGTGGCGCATTTGACGCCGACGCCATATTGCTTGATCGCGTTGGCTGCATCGATTGTCACCTGATCATTGGTCGCATCGCGATGCTCGATCCCGAGGTCGTAATATTTCAGGTCGATGTCGAGGTAAGGATGGATCAGCTTTTCCTTGATATATTGCCAGATGATGCGAGTCATCTCGTCGCCATCGAGCTCGACGACCGGATTTGCAACCTTGATCTTTGCCATGGAGTGTCAGCCTCTTTTTTGCTGCGTCTGGGAGTGTCAGCATGGGATTAAAGTGAGGGTTCGCGCCCCTATAGCACCGCGATTGCAGAACGCAAAGTCGAGGGATGCGGTTTATCTCCCCCCTTGTGGGGTGACTGAAAGGATTCTGGCTTTGCAGCCCTCGCAGGATCTTGGCAATCCAGCGCGAGGGCGATAAGCTCACCATGAGCGCGAAATGCCGTCTCTTGCGATTGCTAGCACATTAGCCTGACGCTACGATGCTGAAATCGACCTTCCTCCCTCATGGGAGAGCATTACCGAACCAGGCATCAGCACCATTGCCCATCAAAAAAACGCGAGCTATGACGGCGCAACGTCAGCGAAGGATTAAAAATGGCCGGTACAGACAGACAGCGCCCCCTGATTGCCGAAGGCCCGGCGATCATTCTGGTCGAACCGCAACTGCCGGAGAATATCGGCATGGTGGCGCGGGCCATGGCAAATTTCGGTCTGGCGGAGCTGCGCCTGGTCAAGCCGCGCGAGGAATTCCCGAACGACAAGGCGCGCTCTGCCGCGAGCCGCGCCGACCATATCATCGATGCGGCGCAGGTCTTCGACGACCTGCCATCGGCGATCAAGGATTTGCATTTCGTCTATGCGACCACGGCGCGCGAGCGTGACGCCTTCAAGCAGGTTCGCGGCCCTGTCGAGGCAGGCCAGGCGCTGCGGCAGCGTTTCAACAATGGCGAGAAGACCGGCATTCTTTTCGGGCGCGAACGCTTCGGCCTCAATAATGACGAAGTCAGCCTTGCGGATGAGCTCGTGACCTTTCCGGTCAACCCGGCGTTCTCGTCACTGAATATTGCACAGGCGGTTTTGCTCATGTCCTATGAGTGGATGAAGTCAGGTCTGGAGAAGCAAACCGACACCGCCTTTCGCGGGCCGGAGCTTGAGCCAGCGCCCAAAGAGCAGTTGCAGGGCTTTTTCAACCACCTTGAAGATGCCTTGCAGGCGCGCGGCTATTTCCGGCCGATGGCGCGCAAGGAGATCATGGTCAACAATCTGCGCGGCGTGCTCACACGGGCAGGCTTTTCTGATTCCGAATTGAAACTCCTGCGCGGCGTTCTTGTCTCGCTCGACTACTTCAGTCCGAAGACTCCGCGCGGCTCCGGTGCGCCGGAAGGGCGCAAGCGCGAGAAACCACCAGCGAAGAAAATCAGCGGGGATAAGCCGAGCGATGAGTGAAGACACAGCGGACCGGCCAATCATCGTCTTCGACAGCGGGATTGGCGGCCTGACCGTTTTGCGCGAGGCGAGGGTGCTGATGCCGGACCGGCGGTTCGTCTATATCGCCGATGATGCCGGTTTTCCCTACGGCGAATGGGAGGAGGGCGCCCTTTGCTCCCGCATCGTTGCTATGTTCGCGAGCCTTATTGCCGAGCACGACCCTGAGATTGCGATCATCGCCTGCAACACCGCCTCGACGCTGGTGCTCGATGATCTTCGCAAGGCCTATCCGGCTGTACCGTTCGTCGGCACCGTTCCCGCGATCAAGCCAGCCGCCGAGCGCACCTCGTCAGGTTTCGTCAGCGTGCTGGCGACGCCAGGCACCGTCAAGCGCGCCTATACCCGCGATCTCATCCAGTCTTTCGCGACGAAGTGCCATGTGCGCCTTGTCGGCAGCCAGAATCTGGCTGCCATGGCCGAAGCGCATATTCGCGGCGACCACATCGATGATGAAGCCATCGCCAAGGAAATCGCGCCGTGCTTCTATGAGAAGGATGGCGACCGCACCGATATCGTCGTCCTTGCCTGCACGCATTATCCCTTTCTCGCCAATGTCTTCCGGCGCCTTGCACCCTGGCCGGTGGACTGGCTCGACCCGGCCGAGGCGATCGCCCGCCGCGCTTTGTCCCTGATCAAGCCGAACGGCACTGGTGCTGAGCCCGAACATGGTGACGACATCGCCATCTTCACCTCGGGTAATCCGGATTTCTCGACAAGGCGGCTCATGCAGGGCTTCGGGCTTGCAACAGCATGACTGCCTAATAATAGTTCAGGCAAGCCGAGCGATAAAAAAATAGACAGTTTGCGACTATCGTCGAATTGACCCCACAACCCGCCGCCGCCAAAAGTTGCTTTTTGAGATTTTCAGAGAGCACTTATGAATTTTCGTTATTTATTGCTTGCGGCCGTCCTTGGCCTTTCCGCCTGTAATGGCTCGGACACTTCGACGAACAAGAACGAAGCGGATAGCACTTTTTCGGATCTGGCAACCGCCAAAACGGAACTGGAGCAAGTGACATCGCAAGTATCCGCCCTTGAGAGCAAGCTGAAGGGCTGGGTTATCGGCGGTTACCGAACAGAAGACTGCGGTTCTGAATTGAGAGACAACATGATGAAAACATCCTGCAAATTGCCATCATGCTCGCCTTGTTCGAATGCAGTCCCTACGCTCGCCATGCCGCTCTGCCGGCAAGCTGACATGGCATCCTCGCCGCGGTGGTTCAAATCAAAGGACAGGAGGTTCGGCTCGCCGCCGATCGATCCGAACCTGCCGCCCGTGACGGATCAGTCGATCAACGCCGAGGTCAACGCTGAACTTGCGGCGCGCTTTGCCGAAGCGGCCGGTATGCGCCGGGCTTACTGACGGCAACCAAGCGAAGAATCAAGCTGGGGCTATGTTGCCGATCATTTTGCGGCGATCGACCGGGATCATGACGGCTATCGTCAAGTTCGGCGATGTTCTGGATTTCATGCAAGGCGGATCACGGTACTGGCGTCTCTACCGGACCGAAGAGCGTTCAGATCGTGGAATGAAGCTCTCACCAGGCGGTCGCTGCCGCCTCAGGCTCGCTCGCTGCGCCTTGCGCATATTCGCGGCGACCATATCGACGACGAAGCCATCCGGACAGAAATCGCGCCGTGCTTCTATGAGAAGGACGGCGACCGCACCGATATCGTCGTCCTCGCCTGCACGCATTATCCCTTTCTCGCCAATGTCTTCCGGCGCCTTGCGCCCTGGCTGGTCGACCGGCTCGATACGGCAAGACGGCTCATGCAGGGTTTCGGCCTGAACATCAATTAGACCTTGAGTTGTCGCCAACTGGACGATGGCGAAGAATATTCGCCGCTCCAGGCAAACAGAGCGACGTACGACTTTCGCTTAATAGCGACACATCTCATAGTTGTGTATAGTCTGTGTCGTAAACCATACCGTGTATACCTTGACCATGCCGCTTGTGGCCCTTTTCACAAAGGTTGCTCCAAGACTGCCCTTTCACATCGTCTCTTATTGTCCAGTTACCGTAATCCATTGATTAATAAATATTTTTTGATTTGGAGGTTGCGATGAAATACTGGATTCTGCTCGTTTCTGCATCGCTTTTGCTGGCTGCCTGCGATGGTGATTCCGGCAACACCAACGCCGATAGTACGTTTGTGACGCCTGAGGCCGATGCCCCGGGAGATTCAGGGATCAATTCGAACAACCCTGTTGCTGTTGTCCCACCCGAGGACAGATCCGATCACTACCGTCGCTCTTGTCCCACCCGAGGACCACGTGCTGGAAGACAACAACGTCTATAGCGCCGCAGCGGATGCGAGCCTTCCGCTTGTGAACATCGACGAGACGCCCGCTGTCAAGAATCACCAGATCATGATCAATGGCAAACTGGTCAGATACACTGCCGCCGCCGGCCATCTCATTGCCTATGCGCGAAAGGATACCGAGCACCCGGCGAGGAACGTAGCGCAGGCCTCCATATTCTATATGGCCTACACGAGGGAGGACTTGCCGAAGGAAAATCGCCCGGTGACGTTCTTCTGGAACGGTGGTCCAGGAAATTCCTCGGCCTTGCTGCATCTGGGCTCGTGGGCGCCGAAGCGGCTGAAGACAGGTGCTTCCGATGTTGCCCAGGAACGTCTGAAAAGCGAGACGAAAGGCTTTTCGTGGATCGACAATGCCGAAACGCTGCTGGACAAGACCGATCTCGTTTTTGTCGATCCACCCGGAACGGGGTTGTCGCAGGCCATTGCGCCCTACAAGAACAGTGACTTCTGGGGCATGGAGGCCGATGCGCAGGTAAATCGGGACTTTGTCGTGCGCTTCGTCAATCGTTACCTCCGCCAGAGCTCGCCGAAATATCTCTATGGCCAATCCTATGATGGCATCCGCCTGCCCATCGTCGCCAATCTGCTCGTCGCTGCGGGAAGCGGCAATTTCGACCCTGACAAAACCGGCAGGAAGCCTGTCGCTCTATCAGGGCTCGTGCTGGGTTCGCCGATTCTCAACCTCGGTACGAATTGCAGCCAGACTGCGGATATCAGCTGTGCAGGATATCTGCCATCCTACGCCATGACGGCTGACTACCACGGGATGAGCACCAAGCGAGGGACGGCGTCTCCCCTGGAATACATTGAAACGTTACGAACTTTTGTCACCGAAAAGTACAATCCTGCACGGAAGATCTGGTACACGCCGATGCTTACCAGGGCCAAGGCGACCTATGCCGAAGCCAATCGCCAATACCGACGCGCTGACCGATAGCTGGCCGAACCCTGCCAGTGCCCGTGAGTGGGCCCTCAATGCCGACACGAAGCGGAATGCCAGGAGCAAGGCTACCGAACTTGCAAATCTGCTTGTTGCTACCCCTGCGGAGCGGGCCCGTTTCGTCGAAGCATTCATGGCCGATCCACTTGACACACTCGAGCAATTTGTCGCCAACGCCAAAGAGGAGGTCGAGGGAGCCTTGACCGGCGTGGCGGGGCTATGCGCAGACGCCGGCCGGAATGAACTTCTTCAAGGATATGACGAGCATCACCGGGCTCGATGCGGATTGGCTGTATGAGTTTGAAGTGCTTCCGCTTCAATTCCCGACCAAACTTGTCCCGGGCTCAAACCTCGGTTTCTTTGACGCTCGGGCGAACATCTCCAACCGTGGCAGCCCCGCCGCTGCGCTCTATACCGGTGCAGGGTTTACGGATGCAATCAAGACTGCCCTGCCTGAGATGTTCAACTATCACAACGCTTCGCTCTATATGCTGCGCGATGACAGCATGCGCGGCCATTGGAAATTCGAGCGCGAGCACAAACTGCTGCCATACAGAACTGGACTTCCGGACTTGGTCGCGACTTTGGAAAACGACCCGACTGTAAGGGCGCTTGCCCTGCACGGTTACTATGACCTGCTGACACCCTTTCACCAGACAGAACTTGATCTCGCCGGCGCCGGCTTGGCAGGCAGCGTCCCGGTCGCGCTCTACGAAGGCGGGCACATGTTCTTCGATGATGACAAGGCACGCACTCAAGCAAAAAAGACGCTCGATGCGTTCTACGATGGTCGGCCCGTGGACGCTGCCAAGCCGCTGTCGTGTTGGACTAGTGGTCCAATTCTGACATTGGCATCCCATTTCTGCGAATGTCAAAATCAAAGGATCACTAGGCTTGTCAAACCGCATCAATTCCGGCGATGGCGGCGTCTTTGGTGGCGCCACCCAGTTCCTTTCTGATCACCGGCGCGACCTTGGTGCCATAAAGCTCGATGGCCTTCAGCGTGTTCGCATGCGGCAGGCTGCCGAGGTCGATCTGCAGCATGAAGCGGTCGTGCTGGAAATAGCTGTGCTGCAGCATGATCTTGTCGATGATCTCCTGCGCTGAGCCGACCAGCAGCGCGCCGCGCGGCGTCCGTCCGGCCTCGTATTGGGCGCGATTGCTCGGTGGCCAGCCACGCTCCCGGCCGATCTTGTTCATCACCACCTCGTAGGACGGCCAGTATTCGTCAGACGCGGCTTGCGAGTTCTCCGCGATATAGCCATGCGAATTGATGCTGACTTTCAGCGTTTCCGGCGCATGTCCTGCCTTGGCGCCTGACTTGCGATAAAGTTCCACCAGCGGCGCAAAGCGATGCGGTTCGCCGCCGATGATCGCCACGGCCAGCGGCAGGCCGAGCGTTCCGGCGCGGACCACCGATGCCGGCGTGCCGCCGACCGCGATCCAGACGGGCAGGGGATCCTGCAGCGGACGCGGGTAAATGGCGAGATTGTCGATCGGAGCGCGAAAATTACCGCTCCATGTTACGCGTTCGCTGGCGCGCAGTTTCAGGAGCAGATCAAGTTTTTCGGCAAAAAGCTCGTCGTAATCGTTGAGGTCGTAGCCGAACAACGGGAAGGATTCGATGAAAGAGCCACGTCCGGCCATGATTTCGGCACGGCCGGAGGAGATCAGGTCGAGCGTCGCATATTCCTGGAAAACCCGTACCGGATCGTCGGAGCTCAGCACCGTCACTGCGCTGGTCAGTCGGATGTTCTTCGTCCGCGAAGCGCCGGCCGCCAATGCGATAGCCGGGGTCGAGATGACGAAATCAGGGCGGTGGTGTTCGCCGATGCCGAACACGTCGAGCCCGACTTCATCGGCGAGCACCATCTCCTCGATGAGGTTCTGCATGCGCTGGTGCGCGCTGATGGCGACGCCAGTCGCAGGATCGGGGCTCATCCCTGCAAATGTATAGATGCCGAGTTCCATGGTCATACCTTGCGTTAAACTTTGCTGCATAGTTAAGCGCAGGATGACGCCATGGGAAGAACGCACGTTGCGGTTGCCAAGGCACAAAAAGGAAACTGGGTTGGTTGCTATCTCCCCGCATGTGGGGGAGAAAGCGATTTCAGCATCTTAGCCCTTGCTAAGTGCTAGAAATCGCCAGAGAGGGGATGGTGATCTGTGGGATCAAAGAAATCCCCTCACTTGGATTTTCTAAGGATTTAGCAAAGAGACTAAATCCAAGAAAATCCTTTCTCTCCCGCAAGGGGAGAGATAATCGGCATCGACTGTCATTCCAGTTCAATAACCCACGGTAAAACGCTCCCTGTTATGCTTCGGCTTTTCTGCCTCATCTACAATCGCCACGGCCAGATCGCTGGCGCTGATCGCGCTGTTGCCTTCGGCGTCGAACACCGGATTGTCCTTGCCGAGCCGGTATTTGCCGGTGCGCGGGCCGGGTGCGAGATGGAAAGGCGGGGACACGAAACTCCAGTCGAGTTCTGTCTCACCGCGCAGGTCGTTCAGTGCCTGGCGTGCACCCAATGCGCCTTCCTTGTATTCGGCCGGAAAACCTTCGCCATCGACAAATTGCGTGCCATCCGGCGCATAAAGGCTGCCGGCACCACCGATCACGATCAGCCGACTGATCCCCGCCTGCTTCGTTGCAGCGGTGATCGATTTGCTGGCCGCAATGTGTACTGCCTTGATGTCCGGGTTGGTCCAGCCGGGATTATAGGCGGAGATGACGATATCGTGGCCTTTGAGCTTGGCTGCAAGGTCGGAGGTGTTGGTTGCATCGGCTTCGACGGCTGTGACACCCTTCAGCTTTTCCACCTTGTCCGGGCTGCGCACCAGCGCAGTCACGCTATCGCCGCGCGCCACGGCTTCCTTCAAAATCTCGCTGCCAACAAAGCCGGTAGCGCCGATCAACGCAATTTTCATGACATGCTCCTCTGATGCGGGTACGCATCGTTTTCTGGTTACCAATAATAACCATGTATGCTAGAAGCATGACCGGGAGAAGTACGCACTTTTTCCGTTTCAGGGCACATGGAAGTAACTGCCTGAAGCCATTCCAGGAAAAGTGGGGACCGGTTTGGCCAATCGGAATTGCGTAGAGACGAGAAACAGAAAACGAGGGCCGATATGAGTATTCATGCGAAGACCGAGGGCAAGACACCACTGCTTGAATCGATGCCAGCCATGCAATCGGATGGTGCAGGCGGATGCCCGATGCGCGAGGTGCTGGATATTGTCGGCGACTCCTGGAGCCTCTTGACGCTGATCAACCTGCAGTCCGGCCCGCGCAGGTTCAACGTGCTCCGCCGCATGATAGAAGGCATTTCGCAGCGCATGCTTACCGTGACGTTGCGTTCGCTCGAGCGCGATGGTCTCGTCAGCCGTACGGTCAAGCCGACGTCGCCGCCGGAAGTGACCTACGCCTTGACCGATATCGGCCATTCGATTGCCGTGCCGGTGGGCGCGCTCGGCGAATGGGCGGCTGCCAACCGCGATCACCTGCGCGCGGCGCGCAAGGCGTTTGATGAAGCACGCGCGGATTAATGGGCAACGTCGATGCCGATTATCTCCCCCTTGTGGGGGAGAAAGGATTTTCTTGGATTAGCCTCTTTGCTAAATCCTTAGAAAATCCAAGTGAGGGGATTTCTCATGTACAATGCAAAATCCCCTCTCTGGCGATTTCTAGCACTTAGCAAGTGCTAAGATGCTGAAATCGCTTTCTCTCCCACAAAGGGGAGAGATAATCTGCATGAACGTTTGAGCTAGCTGGAACCCCCATCCGCCGTTTGCGTTTCTTCACCTGTGCAACATTTCTCAGGGAGAATGACAATGCCTGCAAAATCCCAGGCCCAGCAAAAGGCAGCTGGTGCGGCGCTTTCTGCAAAGCGCGGCCAGACCAAGAAGAGCGAGCTCAAGGGCGCGTCCAAGGGGATGTATGAATCGATGAGCGAAAAGCAGCTGGAGGAATTCGCAGAAACCGATCGCAAGAACCTTCCAAAGAAGAAGTCAACCAAACACTGAATTCAAATGCTGAGGCGCGTATTCTCACTGGCAGATGCGCGCCTCACATTTTCTTCCATGACAGCCGAGGTCGAGGTGCAGATTGCCCTGATGGGCAGCATCGCCATCCGGACCGATCACCGTCATGAAGCGGTCGCAACTCGCCTTGTGCAGTGCGCGCCAGAATGTCTGTTCCTCCGGCTTGCCCTTCCAGCCTGAACCAAGTTCCGTCGTCTTGCCGTTCTTGAACTTGAAGGAGACGATATCGACAGCATTGGCGAACGCGTGTTCCGAGACGCGGCCCTTATGCCCGTTATTGACCTTGCGGCACTGATAGTCGGAACCGGTGGTGATGCTTTCGATCTCTGCACCAAAATTCGTCTGTGCATCTTTTTGCACCTCAACTACCCACGTTCGCCAGTGATCCTGCCATCGCGCAATTCGTGGTGATCGGCGCCGCCAGTTTCACCGGATTGTCCTTGCCAATGGCCGTGATCTTCAATGGCGAACGCTCGCCGCACATACCCTCGGACAAGGGCGGAATGAGTTCGCCCTTGACCTCGCCGTTCATCAGGGCAGGGCAGGCATTCTGATAGACCCGCTCGGGCGAGATCGAAGGATCGGCCTTTTCGACACTTTCCTCATGATCGTCCTTGTCGCCTGCATCCTGCTTGGGCAGCGGGTTCGGGCCAAGCTGCTCGGCCGGCTTCGGTGGCTCCTTGGGTTTCTCCGTCGGTTTTGCTTCGGGCGCTGGCTTCTGCTCAGGAACGGGCGTCGTTTGCGGATCCGCCTTCTGCATTTCGTCGGCAGGCTTCTCAGCGGGTTTGGGCGCTTCCGGCGCGGCTGCGCGAGGATTGTCCATTGGCAAAGGCGCAACAGCAGGCAAGGGCAACAACTGGCGGTCGCGGAGGACGAACAACCTTCGCCCGGTGTCCGCGTCTGTGCCGCGCGTCCGCATCGTCGCTGGAACTGATGAGGACTGTGCTTGCAATAATGGCTGTGAGGGATAGAAGGACGAATGTCGGGAACGCGATTGCCGCGAGAATAGGGTCATTACCGGCTCTACTCCTGTTGAGCGTCCAACCCTAACGTCTGAAATGTGGCATCGGTTTCAAATTATATGATCCGCTGAAACATGCGGGTCCAGGGGCTGTTGAGATTCATGCTATGACGTGACGAAAATGGTGGTTTTCGAGCACCGGAGCGCAGCGTACTTTAAGGTACGTGAGCACCGGAGCACAGAACAACGCCATTTGCAGGCCGTCAGAGCGTGAATACCAACTTGACATCATGAAACCTTCACACTAGAAGCCACCCCAGCGCAGGGCTTGAAAGAGCTCTGCGTTTCATTTGACGTGTCCCGTGAGTGATCTCGCAAAGCGTGCGTGGGTCATTCTGTCAGTCTTCGAAAACGGAAGGCAGAGGAGGGCGCGTTTCCTTGAACCCGGGTTTTAAGCTCGAGGTTTGGTTTGTTTGAAAGGAAATGCGATGAGCAAGCGCGAATCGTCCAAGTATAAAATCGACCGCCGTCTTGGCGAAAACATCTGGGGCCGTCCGAAGTCCCCGGTCAACCGTCGTGAATATGGCCCCGGCCAGCACGGTCAGCGCCGCAAGAGCAAGCTCTCCGATTTCGGTGTGCAGCTGCGCGCAAAGCAGAAGCTCAAGGGCTTCTACGGCGACATTTCGGAAAAGCAGTTCCGCAAGACCTATGAAGAAGCCGCTCGCCGCAAGGGCGATACCGGTGAACAGCTCATCGGTCTGCTCGAGTCGCGTCTGGATGCGATCGTGTACCGCGCCAAGTTCGTTCCGACGATCTTCGCAGCGCGTCAGTTCGTCAACCACGGCCATGTCAACGTCAATGGCCGTCGCACCAACATCCAGTCCTACATCTGCAAGGCTGGCGATGTGATCGAAGTGCGCGAGAAGTCGAAGCAGCTCGTGATCGTTCTGGAAGCCGTTCAGCTGGCTGAACGCGATGTTCCTGAATATCTCGAAGTCGATCACAACAAGATGGTTGCCAAGTACAACCGCGTTCCGGCCTTCTCCGATGTGCCTTACGCCGTACAGATGGAACCGAACCTGGTTGTCGAATTCTATTCGCGTTAATCAGTTCTGAGTTTATGAAAAGCCGCCGGAGAAATCCTGGCGGCTTTTTTTTCAACCGGAGTTTCGCATGACTGACCTTCAGGATGTCGTCGACAGCGTCTATCACGATCTTTCGGGCAGGATCGGCGAGGGAAAGCTTGCCGACTATATTCCGGAGCTCGCGACCGTCGATCCGAAGCAGTTCGGCATTGCGCTGGTCACTGTCGATGGGCAGATCCATGCGGCAGGCGACGCCGAAACCGCCTTCTCGATCCAGAGCATCTCGAAGGTCTTCACGCTGACGCTTGCGCTCGGCAAGATCGGCGATGGCTTGTGGAAGCGCGTCGGGCGTGAACCGTCGGGCAATGCCTTCAATTCCATCGTCCAGCTCGAGCAGGAGAAGGGCAAGCCGCGCAATCCATTCATCAATGCCGGAGCGATCGCTGTCGCGGATGTCGTGCTCGCCGGCCATTTGCCCAAGGAAGCGATTGGCGAGATCGTGCAATTCATCCGGCATCTCGCCGATGATGAGAGCATCGCCATCGATCAAAACGTCGCCCGCTCGGAGACGCAGACCGGCTACCGCAATGTGGCGCTCGCCAATTTCATGAAAGCCTTCCGCAATCTCGATCATCCGGTAGAACACGTGCTCGGCGTCTATTTCCATCACTGCGCCATCGCCATGTCGTGCCGCCAGCTTGCGCATGCCGGGCTTTATCTCGCTTCGGCCGGGCGCAATCCGCTCAATGGCGGCAGTGTGGTTTCGGCAAGCCGTGCGCGCCGTATCAACGCGCTCATGCTGATGTGCGGCCACTATGACGGCTCGGGTGATTTCGCCTATCGCGTCGGGTTGCCGGGCAAGAGTGGCGTTGGTGGCGGCATTCTTGCCACCGCCCCCGGCAAGGCGTCCATCGCGGTCTGGTCACCGGGTCTGAACGAAGTCGGCAATTCGCAGCTCGGCTCGGCAGCATTGGAGCTTCTGGCGCAGCGCACAGGCTGGTCTGTGTTCGGGCAATAGGGCCTCCACCTCTCCGTCATCCTCGGGCTTGACCCGAGGACCCATAGCGACGTCGTCCCGGGAGGATGACGGAGAGAGGGTCGGCGATTAAAGCAAAAACTGAAAAGGTCTAGAACCTCTTGCGTTCCAGCCGCTACCTTGTCAATGAAACATCATGAGGTGTTCACATGACCATTCATGACCAGGAATTGACCGACGCTGCCGGCTGCCACCCGATGTTTCTCGGCGTGCCGTCCAGTGTGGAGTTCAACAAGCTGCGCAAGCGACTGTTGCGCAATACGCGGCAGGCGCTGGAAGATTTCGCCATGGTCAAGCCGGGTGAGCGCTGGCTGATCGGGCTATCAGGCGGCAAGGATTCCTACGGCCTGCTGGCGCTGCTGCTTGATCTCAAATGGCGCGGTTTGCTGCCGGTGGAACTCCTCGCCTGCAATCTCGATCAGGGCCAGCCGAATTTCCCCAAGCACATCCTGCCGGATTTTCTCAACGCAAACGGCATCGAGCATCGCATCGAATACAAGGACACCTATTCGATCGTCACGGAGAAGGTGCCGGAAAACCAGACCTATTGCTCGCTCTGCTCAAGGCTCAGGCGTGGGCATCTTTATCGCGTGGCGCGGGAGGAGGGCTGCTCGGCGCTGGTGCTCGGCCATCACCGCGAGGACATTCTCGAAACCTTCCTGATGAACCTTTTCCATGGCGGGCGTCTTGCTGCGATGCCGCCGAAACTGCTCAATGACGAGGGCGATCTCATGCTGCTGCGGCCGTTGAGCTATTGCGCCGAGGATGATCTGGAGAAAGTTCGCCGCCGCCATGCAGTTCCCGATCATTCCGTGCGACCTGTGCGGTAGCCAGGATGGGCTGCAGCGCAACATGATGAAGGCGATGCTGGCCGATATCGAAAAACGCATGCCCGGCCGCAAGGAGATCATGATCCGCGCGCTGGCAAACACGCGACCCAGCCATTTGCTGGACCGGAAGATTTTTGATTTCGCGGGGCTAATGGCGGGTGCCAGTTCCGTGGTGGACGCATAGTCCGGCATGATTAGCCATGTGCGTGGTTCGACAAGCTCACCATGAGGGAGGTGAGTTGATTGCAACAACAATCGCTAATGTTGCAGACTTGTGGCTCCCTGCAGTGCACCCACCTCCCTCATGGTGAGCTTATCGAACCACGCAAATGGCAGTTGTGCCAATGTTTGGTGCAACGGCGACCACAATCGCTCAAATCGGCTTGTTGTGCGGCTGGAACAATTTTCCCCTTTCGGCGATCAGCACAAACACCAGACCGATCAGCGACAGCACGAAAAACCCGGTGACCAAGGGCAGGGTTGTGCCGTTGTAAGCCTGGCCGATCACCGCGCCGATAATACCGCCGCCGGCCGTACCCATGAAGCCGAGCACGGACGAGGCCGTGCCGGCCACGTGCCCAAGCGGTTCCATCGCCAATGAATTGAAGTTGGAGCCGATCCAGCCGAACTGGAACATCGCCAGTGAGAACAGCACGAGATAGAGCACGAATGGTGTCGGCTGCGGCCCGAAAAGCGTCAGCAGCAGCCACACGCCATTGATCGCCATGAAGGCAAGCAGCGCGCCATGCGACAGGCGCCGCATGCCGAAGCGGCCGACGAAGCGCGAATTCATGAACGAAGAAAACGACATGGTGATTGCGACGACGGAGAAGGCCAGCGGGAACCACACGCCGAGATGATAGATCTCGACGTAGATCTGCTGGGCCGAATTGATGAAGCCGAACATCGCGCCGAAGATGAACGCACTTGCCAGCGCATAGCAAAAGGCGACCCGATTGGTCAGCACGATCTTGAATGCGCGGGCAACCGATACGATGGTGAATGGACGCCGGTCGGCAGGGTCCATCGTCTCTGGCAAGCGCAAATACATCCAGATCGCGACCGACGTCGCCATCAGCGCCATGAAGATGAAAATCAGCCGCCAGTCGCCGAACAGCATCACGACCTGACCCGTCCCGGGCGCGATAACCGGCACGATCATGAACACCATCATGATCAGCGACATGGCCTCGGCCATCTGCCGGCCGCCATAGACGTCACGCACGATCGAAATGGCGATGACGCGGGTAGCGGCGGAGCCGATGCCCTGCAGTGCCCGGAAGAACAGCAGTGCGCCGAAGCTCGGGACAAAGACACACGCCATTGCCGAAGCGATATAAATGATCAGGCCGCAGAAAATCGGCACCTTGCGGCCAAAACGATCCGATAGCGGGCCGAAGAACAGCTGCGCCACCGAGAAGCCGAGCAGATAAGCCGAAATCACATATTGCCGATGGTTTTCACTGCTGATGCCAAGCGCCGCGCCGATCTGCTGCAAAGCCGGCAGCATGACATCGATAGCCATGGAATTGACCGCCATCAACATCGCCATCAGGCTGATGAATTCGACTTTACCCATTCCCTGGAGGCGTGAGGGAGCGGTATCGGCGGAGGCATCCATTTCAGAGTGCTTTCTGAATTTGAAAAACAAACAAAGACAAAGGCGTCGGAACGGCCGACGCCTTTAACATGGAGATTCCGGATAGGGCCGGAACCAATTGGAATTAAAGCGTAATCAGGCGGCCTTGGTGGCAACGCCCTTTTCGCTGAGGAGAGCCTGCAATTCACCCGCCTGGAACATTTCGCGGATGATATCGCAACCGCCGACAAATTCACCCTTCACATAAAGCTGCGGGATGGTCGGCCAGTTGGAATAGTCCTTGATACCCTGGCGCAGTTCATTGGAGGAAAGAATGTTCACGCCTTTATAATCGACACCGACATAATCAAGGATCTGAACGACCTGACCGGAAAATCCGCATTGCGGAAAGCCGGGAGTGCCCTTCATGAAAAGGACGACGTCGTTGCTCTTGACTTCATTGTCGATGAATTCGTTGATACCGCTCATTTAAGGTTCCTTTCGCGGCCGCGAGGGAGGAATCACGGCCAGAAAAACGCTTTGAGGCCAATCTACCTCAATTCTTTGCCCAGAAAAAGCACGATGGGCGCGTGAACGCAAGTAACTTGTCTATTAGTTGGGAATGCGTGGCTCGACAATCAATGCCGATTATCTCCCCCCTTGTGGGGGAGAAAGGATTTTCCTGGATTTAGCCTTTTTGCTAAATCCTTGGAAAATCCAAGAGAGGGGGTATTAAGATGATTGCAAATCCCCTCTCTGGCGATTTCTAGCACTTAGCAAGGGCTAAGATGCTGAAATCGCTTTCTCTCCCACAAGGGGAGAGATCATCGGCATCGACGCTTACGTAAAATCATTCCGGCGCGCTGGTCTGCAGGGCGAGGGCGTGCAATACGCCGCCCATGTTGCCCTTCAGCGCATCATAGACCATCTGGTGCTGCTGAACGCGTGACTTGCCGCGAAAGCTTTCCGCGACGACTTCGGCGGCATAATGGTCGCCATCGCCCGCCAGATCGCGAATGGTTACTTTCGCATCCGGAATGGCGTCTCGAATCATTTTTTCGATATCGCGCGCGTCCATTGCCATGTCGTTCTCTCCTCAGGCGGCCTGTGTTTTTTCGTCCGCCTGACCACTCATATAGTCAGGGAACCACGATTCGTGGGCTTTTGTCAGGTCGGCTATAGATATGGAGAGCAGGCGTCCAATCGTCAATGCGTTGCCGCCGACTGTACCAAGGTTGCGGAACGGAACGCCGCAGCCTTCCGCGTTGAGCATGACCAGTTTTGCCATGTCAGGAGCAACCGCCACGACGTAGCGGGCCTGGTCCTCACCGAATAACAGCGCATGCGGCGCGGTTTCGCCGATTTCCACATTCGCACCCTTGCCAGAGGCCATGCACATTTCGCTCAAGCGCAATGGCGAGGCCGCCATCGGAAAGATCGTGGCAGGCGGTCACCTGGCCGTTGCGAATGGCGGAGCGGATGAAGTCGCCATTGCGCTTTTCGACGCCGAGATCGACGCTGGGAGCAGGGCCGTCTGCCCGCCCATGCAGATCGCGAAGATAGATCGACTGGCCGAGATGCGTACCGTCGCCGCCGACGAGGATCAGCACATCGCCATCGCGCATGCCGCCGATCTTGGCGGTCTTCGTCCAGTCCGGGATGAGCCCGACACCTGCGATGGTCGGGGTTGGCAGGATAGCCTGGCCGTTGGTCTCGTTATAAAGCGAGACATTGCCCGAAACGATGGGAAAGGCCAGCGCGCGGCAGGCATCGCCGATGCCGCCAATTGCCTTCACCAGCTGGCCCATGATCTCGGGCCGTTCCGGATTGCCGAAATTGAGATTGTCCGTTGCAGCCAGCGGTTCTGCACCTACGGCAGTCAGGTTGCGCCAGCATTCGGCGACCGCCTGCTTGCCGCCTTCATAGGGGTCCGCCTCGCAATAACGCGGCGTCACATCCGACGAAAAGGCGAGCGCCTTGCTGTGATGGCCATCGACACGCACCACACCGGCGTCTCCGCCCGGCACCTGCAGGGAGTTGCCCTGGATCAGCGTGTCATATTGCTCGTAGACCCAGCGGCGCGATGAAAGGTCGGGCGAATTGAGCATCTGCAGCAGCGCCGCGCCATAGTCCTCGACCTCGGGCACATTGGCAGCTGGCAGCGGGGCGTGCTTGCCCGGCTCCATCCAGGGCCGGTCATATTCCGGAGCCTGATCGCCGAGATCCTTGATCGGCAGGTTGGCGACTTCATCGCCGTCATGCAGCACGCGAAAGCGCAGATCGTCGGTCGTATAGCCGACAATGGCGAAATCCAGCCCCCATTTCTTGAAGATAGCCCTCGGCCTCTTCTTCTTTTTCTGGGCGCAGCACCATGAGCATGCGCTCCTGGCTTTCGGACAGCATCATTTCATAGGCGGTCATGCGCTCTTCGCGCACCGGCACGGAATTGAGATCGAGTTCGATCCCGAGATTGCCCTTGGCGCCCATTTCCACCGCCGAGCAGGTGAGGCCGGCGGCACCCATGTCCTGAATGGCGATGACGGCGCCGGAAGCCATCAGTTCCAGCGAAGCCTCGAGCAGGCATTTCTCGGTAAAGGGATCGCCCACCTGTACGGTCGGGCGCTTCTCGTCGATGGATTCGTCAAATTCGGCCGAAGCCATGGTTGCGCCGCCAACGCCGTCGCGTCCGGTCTTGGCGCCGAGATAGACGACGGGGAGGCCCACGCCCTTGGCCTCGGACAGGAAGATCGCATCGGTCTTGGCAAGGCCCGCTGCAAACGCATTGACCAGGATATTGCCGTTATAGCGCGGGTCGAAATTGACCTCGCCGCCAACTGTCGGCACGCCGAACGAATTGCCATAGCCGCCGACGCCTTCGACAACACCGGAAACGAGATGCCGTGTCTTGGGATGCGACGGTTCGCCGAAGCGCAGCGCGTTCATTGCCGCGATCGGCCGTGCGCCCATGGTGAACACATCACGCAAGATACCGCCGACGCCGGTCGCTGCGCCCTGATAGGGTTCGATATAGGACGGGTGGTTGTGGCTCTCCATCTTGAAAACCACGCAATCGCCATCGCCGATATCGACGACACCGGCGTTTTCGCCCGGCCCCTGTATGACCTGCGGCCCCGTGGTCGGCAGCGTCCGCAGCCACTTTTTCGAAGATTTGTAGGAACAATGCTCGTTCCACATGGCCGAGAAGATGCCAAGTTCGGTGAAGCTCGGCTCGCGCCCGATCAGATCGAGGATGCGCTGATATTCGTCCGGCTTCAGCCCGTGCGAAGCCACGAGTTCCGGCGTGATCTTGACAGTATTGGAAATGGTCATGGGTCCTGGAATATCCATACATGGGAGAGCTTTTGGCCTTCTTTAGCTTATGTAGTCCTGCGGCGCGATAGGAAAAAGGACTAAATCAACAGAGAGGGCCGCGGGGTAAAGAATGCGGCGCTTGTCCGGCGCATATGGCGGGCATAAGGTCTGCATTCAGGCAGTATCGCGCGTGGAGGAGATCGAAATGACGGGCAGGCTGGCAGGCAAGGTGGCAATCGTTTCCGGTGGAGCGACGGGCATGGGCGGTGCGGCATCGAAACTTTTCGCTGCCGAGGGCGCGAAAGTGGCGATCATCGACCGCAACGAGCAGGCGTCTGCGGCCACTGTAGCCGAAATCACTGCTGCCGGTGGTATCGCCAGCTATTTCGTCGCCGATGTTTCGGATGAGGTGCAGGTGCAAAAGGCCGTTGCCGGGGTTGCGGACAGATACGGCAATGTCACCGTTCTGTTCAACCATGCGGGCACCATCGTCATCAAGCCGTTCCTCGAGACGACGGTCGAAGAGTGGGATTGGCTGCACGCGGTCAATGTGCGCTCCATGTATCTGATGACGCGCGCCGTCATCCCGCACATGCTCGATGCTGGCGGCGGTTCGATCGTCTGCACCTCGTCCATTTCAGCCGTGGCGGCAACGCCGATGGAAGTCCTCTATGATACGACCAAAGGCGCGTGTCACATGTTCGCGCGGGCCATCGCCGTCGAGTTTCGCGACAGGAACATCAGGTGTAACGCCGTCTGCCCGGGGTTTATCCGTACACCGCACGGCGTTGCGCGAGGTGGATGAATTGCAAAAGCAAGGCGTGGATGTCTCGGATGAGGCGATGATGGCGGCGCAGGGGCGCATCGGCGAGCCGGAAGAGGTGGCGCGTGCTGCGCTTTTCCTTGCCAGCGACGAGGCGAGCTTCATCACCGGCACGCATCTGTTCGTCGATAATGGATTTACGGCGATCTAGGTTCAATAGAGTTCACTGGAACTTGCAACTCTCCCGTGCGAGACTGCGTTTGGGTCACCGGACGCTAGGGGCTTTGAAGCCCGGCATAGGAGGAAAGGCAATGACGGTTTTCCTGATCGCCGACGTTAAAATCACTGATGACAAGTGGGTGCCGGAATATGCAGCTGTCGTGCATGATATCGCGGCGAAACATGGCGGCAAATATCTTTCACGCAGCGGCAATATCAAAGTGCTTGAAGGGGAGCCGCTCGAGACGACGCTCATCGCGCTTATCCAGTTTCCGGATGCGGATGCCGCCTTGGCTTTCGCGCACGATCCGGAATACGCTCCTTACGGCAAGGCGCGCCAGGAAGGCAGCGAAAGCCGCTTCCAGCTTATCGACGATACCGATATCGCCGGGACGATCCCGTATTTGGGCAAGGGGTGAGGAGGTAATTCTCAAGGGCAGATGCCGATTATCTCTCCCCTTTGCGGGAGAGAAAGGATTTTCTTGGATTTAGCTTCTTGCTAAATCCTTAGAAAATCCAAGAGAGGGGATTTTTGTGGCTCATCAATCTGAAATCCCCTCTCTTGCGATTTCTAGCACTTAGCAAGAGCTAAGATGCTGAAATCGCATTCTCCCCGCAAGGGGGGAGATATAACGCTGCGGTCAAGAATAACTGTCATAACTCGCATTATCCGTTTCCATTAGCCGGCGTAGAATGCTGAAGCCCTGAACCACCTCATCGCGCGTTTCCGGCACCGTCAGTCCGAGGCGGACGCGATGGAACACTTTCTCCGTGCGGCCCGGTTTGAATTCGTCTTCGTCGTCGACAAGCACGCCTTCATTCAGCGCGGCGCTTTTAAACGTGCCTGACAGCCACGGGTCGGGCAATTTCATCCATAAAAATGGCGAAAGCGGCTGCGAGGTGAACTCCATACCCGCGAAGACCGAACGCGCAATCGCTTCGCGCGCGGCGATCTCGGTCTGGACCTTGCCGCGGATCGCGTCGGCTTCGCCTGAATTGACCAGTTGTGCGCCGAGTTCCGCCATGATGAATGGCATGCCGCCGGTGACCATCTTGTGCGCCGTGTGGACACGCGCCGCGAGGTGCGGAGGGCAGGCGACCCAGCCGCCGCGCACACCCGCCGCCACGGATTTCGACAGGCCGCCAATATGAAATGTCCGCTCCGGCGCGAGATCGGCGATCTTGATGTGATCGTTCCCCATCACCGAGCCGTAAATCTCGTCCTCGATGATCCAGACATTGTGCCGCCGCGCGATCTCGACAATCGCCCGGCGATGATCCTCCGGCATGGTCGTTGCGGTCGGGTTGTGCAGCGATGGCATGAGAAAAACCAGCTTGGGATGCTGCTGCGCGCAGAGCCGCTCGAAATCGTCGGGCGTCGCGCTGCCATTTTCCGTGTGGAGGATGATGCTGCGCCGGCCCATGAGATTGACGCTGCGCGCTGCCGAGCAATAGGTCAGATCTTCGAAAGCGACCCTGTCGCCGGGAACTGTTATCGCTGCGATGACCGCGAGAATTGCCGAATGCGCGCCGAGCGTCGGCACGATCGACGCCGGTCCCGGCACCCAGCCCGCGCCGGACAGCCATTTGCTTCCAGCCTCCTGCCACGATGCGGGGAGGGTGCGGGAATAGCTCGACATCTCGCGCGGGAATTGTCTGGTGATCTGCGCCAGCAGCTGTTCCATCGCGTCGGACTGGCCGACCTCGATTGCAGCCGTCGAGTCCATGCGAAATCTTGCCGGGTGTCGCCACCGGACCGCGCGTGCCGCCAAATGGCTCCGTGTGCGGCGGCGCCTGAACCAGCGAGGCCACCTTGTGATCCGTCACATAGGTGCCGCGCCCGACTTCGCCGCTGACAAGCCCGCGCTCGCGGATGAGATTATAGGCCCGGCCGACCGTTCCTATCGTCACGCCGATATCGAAGGCGAGATTGCGCTGCGGCGGCAGTTTGGTGCCGGGCGCGAGAATGCCCTCGGCAATGTCGGTTTCAATACGGTCGGCCAGCTGCAGGTAAAGCGGGCCTTTGCCGGGTTCAAGTTCAGGGAGCCAATTTGTCATGGTAACAATTATTACTATTGCACTTCCAATTGAGTCAATTCATATAACAATCGCACGAAAAAGAGTCAATTTGACCTCCCAAGGACAATGACAATGAGTACAATAGATACAATTAGAAGGTCTGGTGGCGCGGAAAGCCACGCGGCACGTTCTCAGAACAGCGGATTGTTACACACGGCCTCCGCACTGATCGGCTGGTTTGGCAACGCGATGACGAAGCGCCGGACGCGCATGCATCTCAGCGAGCTCAGCAATGATCTGTTGAATGATGTCGGTATTGAACCTGCGCAAGCGCGTCGCGAGACCAAGCGGTTCTTCTGGGATTGAGGCGCTCTTGCGATGGGGGTCGCCAATACCGATATGAAAGGCGATCGCTCGTCACAAGGAGGCGAATATGGGTCCGATCTACATAGATCCTGGCAGGTCCTTTCATTTCGGCCAGGTACCAGCATTTCAATACGACTTGCTTACCCGCGTCGTGCGTTGGCTGGAAAATGCAGCCGTGAAGCGCCGGACAAGACTGGAGCTTGGATCGCTTGGTGATGACGGGTTGAAAGACCTCGGCTTGACACGCGATCACGTGGAAGCGGATCTCGAAAGGTATTATTCCTGAGGTGATGAGGCCGGCGCACTGCGCACGGCCTCAGCCATGTTCATCCGCTGGCGGAGCAGGATGTCTGTCCGCCTGCCCACCGCCGCACATCTCCGGCGATCCGGTTGCCGGCGGAATTGCTCATGAGCGGACCGAAGGCTTCGACCTTCGCCGGGTTGCCTTCCGCATGCACGACGAGAAGCGGGCGTCCGCCCGGATTGCTCGCGGGGACGACGAGGATGCGCGGGCGTCCCGAATAGGAATTCAGTTCCGGCGCCAGACGGTACGGCTTGAAGCTTAAATCGCCCGATTTGAACCAGCAATTATTGGCGGCGATCGCCACGCGCTCCATCGTTGGCAGCGCGGCTTTTTCCGATGCGAAGGCCAGAGAGCCAGGTCCGGGTTTACCCTTCGATTGACAACCGGCAAGGACGCCAAGCGAAATTATTACGGCGATTGCGATCGTCGGCGTCTTCATGCGTATTTCTCCGGTTTAAAGGTGTGTTGAGATTCACGTCAAGGCGAGGCGAAAACGGCGGTTTTCGAGCACCGGAGCGCAGTAGAACGAGCCGTTTGCAGGCCGCCATGGCGTGAATATCCACATACCCTTTGGTTTCAGGCGGACTCGAGTTCACCCTGGAACACTTTGAGCCCGTCGGTCATTTCGTACCAGACCAGCGATAGCACCGGATCCTGAATAATCAGTTGCTGAAGCGCATCGAATTTCGGGTAGGGATCGAGCAGATCCTCGCGGCCGGAGATGACACGGAAATTGTTGAAGACGAAACGCGTCGGCGTCAGCCAGGCATCGGCCAGCGTCATCTGATCGCCCAGCGCGTAAGGACCGTTGCCAATGCGCTTTTCGATCTCTGTCAGGCCGATTTCCATCTGCTTGAACAGCTTGCTGATGCGCGCATCATCCTTCGACTTCCTGAAGAACAGCTCGAAAAGTTCCATCACCGGCGCCAGCACCTCGAGTTCGGCGGTGCGGGCTGTCATGCGCACGATGGCGCGATCGCGGGAATCGGCCGGCAGCAGCGATGGTTCGGGGAAATGTTCTTCCAGATATTCGGCGATCACCGAGGCTTCGACGATGGTGAGGCCGGAGCCGGTGATCAGCACGGGTATGCGGTTGAACGGCGAGATGGCGCGGAATTCTTCCGGGATCGGAAATCCCGAGGGCGGCGCGACGATCTTGATGGGAGCTTGTTTGTAATAGGCGATGCAGCGGATGATGGAGGAATAGGGGGATAGCGGCCGCGAGTAGAGTTTCATTGGTGGTTCCTCCATTAAGCGCAGTTTTTGCTGTCCGCAGACACTGCTTCGGTCGAGCCTATAGCAATGCCCGCAGAGATCAAGGAAGACATCGTTTTTCGGGTCCGTCAGCTAAGCCAACGTATCAAAGTTGCGAGAGAAACTTTGCAAAAACCATCGAACCCTCCGGCCAGGGGCCATGCCCGGATTCCGAATTGAGATGGCCGCTGTCGCCGGCATCGATGATCATCGAACCCCATGATGCGGCGAGTTCGTCCGCCACCTCGTAGGAGCAATAATGATCGTTGCGGCTGGCGACGACGATGGATGGAAATGTGAACGGTTCCAGCGGGTAGGGACCGAAGGTCATCAGATGTTTCGGCCGGATATTCGGGTTGGAAACATCCGGCGGCGTTACCAGAAACGCGCCTTTGACCTTGTCGCCGATCTGCGGAATAGCATGGATGAAGGTCGGCACACCAAGCGAATGCGCAACCACGACCACCGGGCGCGTCGCTGCGTCGATCGCCTTGACCACCTCCGCCACCCAGTCCTCGCGCACAGGTTTCGCCCACTCCGCTTGGCTCACGCGGCGCGCGGTGGAAAGCTTTGTCTCCCAGCGCGTCTGCCAGTGATCGGGGCCGGAATTGGTATAGCCGGGGACGATGAGAATATCGGTGTCTTTGACTTTCATGCGCCGTATTTAGGAAAAATGGCGGTGGTTCGCAATATAGAGTTGTCACCTCTCCGTAATGCTGGGAGCTTCCACCTCTCCGTCATCCTCGGGCTTGACCCGAGGACCCACGGCAAAGGAGCGCCATGAGTGGGACTAGCGCAACGAATTCCAAATAGCCATACACTGAATGAAGCGACGTGCTGCTATCCACTCCGCTGGATGCAGCCGCGTTGGTTTTTATGACAGCACTTCTCTGCCGTGGGTCCTCGGGTCAAGCCCGAGGATGACGGAGAGGTAGAAGCTCCAGGATGACGCGCGAAGGTCGAGGGCGGGCGGTAGCGATTTCAGCACCTTAGCTCTATCGCACTTTGATGGCTGTATTTCCTGGAGTGGCTGTGGCCTGGCCTACTGAATCCATGTCCAGATGGCTCGCCGATTTATAGGACCGGCTGATGGTGCCCACACGGCTGGAATTTTGACCACTATTGCTAATCGATCGCCCCATGTGGGGGACGTGGAATACTGCTCCCTGTGAAGCGGCAAGAGCGGTTGCGAATGGAGTGGAGATAAACAAGGCGGCCAAGGCCGTCCTAAAGATTAAAGAGCGCATTTCGGCGTCTCCATAAGTTGTGAGGGTCAAGTTGTCGCCCTCGTGTTGCAAGTCCGCAGGGTTCGAGCTCAATACAGGGCGAATATTTCGCTGGTGGTAAATGTGAGGGCGACGATACTTGCCGAACCCACCAGAAACAGCGCTAACCAAAGCGTATCCATCTTATCCACGGCTTCAATCCTTCGTCAGATGTAAGCTCACAAGGAGCGGTCGTGAGTACGGCAATAGCAATGTCGACCCGCGATCACAGTAGCGAGACAGCGATGGATGCTCCATCATACATACGTGCTGGGGAGTCATGCGCTGGTTTGACCGAGTAATACTTTGGTCTGATATCCATGGGCGTACCAGGCAGGAATCGCGAGTAAATGCGAAAGCTTTCAAACGGCCGCCGACGGTAATTCTTGACGCACCGGCCGCATTCTTCCAATTGGCTCTAGACAGTCGACGCGAACAATAATGAAGGTCGCACCATACCTTGATCAATCCGGGAGTTCAGACCTTCTCCTTCTTTTTTACCGGGGTTTTCTTCGCCGGCTCGTCCCCTTCGTCTGGCTTGGGGGTCAACAGCTTTCGCAGTTGGCCAATCTTGTCTTTCACCAGTGGACGAAAGCGGGACGCACGATAAGGCATGTCGGCGGCACCGTAACCCTCGGGGCCATCATCATTGCCGCGGTGGATCTCCTCGACTTTGATGCCGACGAACTCGCCATCGACGTAGTGCTGGTACATGCCAATCCAGCGGATGGTGTAGATTTGGCCTTTTCGGATGATTTGATCGATGCTGACATTCTTGAATTTGTCGTCGATACAAACGACTTTCTGTCCGACATAAAAGTCGTTCATAATATTATCCTCGCCGCGTGAGACTGGCACTCATTTAGGCCGTAAACTCAAAGATGCCACGATGCAATAGCAGCTGTCGGGCGATCGTAAGGCCGCTCGCCCGCCAAGTCTGGACGGCCCCGCTCTGCCAGGTCAGTGAGAGATAATCGGCATCGGCCCTTTGCGGACACCCTTCACTCACAAACAACACCAATGCTAACCTTCAGCCGATTCCAGTTCTGGGAGGAATGACGCAACCATGACGATATTGGTCACAGGCAGCTCCGGCCATCTGGGCGAGGCACTGGTGCGCACATTGCAGGGAAGAGGTCGCCAGGTCGCCGGGCTCGACATCGTGGCAGGCCCGTTCACCACCCATGTCGGTTCGATAGCCGACCGCCCTTGCGTCAAACGCTGCATGGCGGGTATCGAGACCGTCTTCCACGCGGCCACGCTGCACAAGCCGCATGTCGGCACGCACATGCGGCAGGATTTCGTCGATACCAATATCACCGGCACCTTGAACCTCCTGGAGGAAGCGGTGGCGGCGGGCGTCAAATCCTTCATCTATACCAGTACGACGAGTGTCTTTGGCGATGCGCTGGTGCCACCCGACGATGCGCCTGCCGCCTGGATTACCGAGGATGTGCGGCCTGTCCCTAAGAACATTTACGGGGTGACCAAAGCAGCGGCCGAAGACCTTTGCCAGCTGTTTCATCGCAACCAGCGCTTGGCGACGATGGTGCTGCGCACGTCGCGGTTTTTCCCGGAAGAGGATGACGACAAGGACGTGCGAAGCGGCTTTGCCGATGAAAACATCAAGCTGAACGAGTTTCTCTATCGCCGGGTGGATATCGAGGACATCGTCAGCGCGCATCTTCTGGCTGCCGAAAAGGCGCCTGCACTCGGTTTTCGCCGTTATATCATCAGCGCGACGACACCGTTTACGCCAGACGATCTGGCTGATTTACGCGCCGATGCCCCGCGTGCCGTGCAGCGCCGTGTGCCCGAATACGCGGCCGAGTTTGCGCGACGCGGCTGGAGAATGCTGCCGAGCATCGACCGCGTCTACGTCAATGAGCGGGCGCGGACAGAACTCGGCTGGCAGCCGAAATATGATTTCCGGTTTCTCGTCGAACGGCTGAAAGCAGGCGAGGACACACGCAGTCCCTTGGCCCGCTTGATCGGTCGCAAAGGCTACCATCCGGACAGCTTTACCGAGGGGCCATATCCGGTAGAAAACTAAACAATCCCCATCGATCGGTTCACTATTTGTGAACAAGCTGTTCGCTCATGCCGGGCTTGTTTCGGGCCTCGATAAATCCGACTTTAGCAACAACGAAACTGATATGTTGCGAGGGGATGGGTATGAAGCTCACGCGCCGGAATGTAGTTGTTGGCGCTGCCGCCCTTGCTGTATCGACGGGAAGTACCCGTGCGGAGACAAAAATGGACAAGATTTCCTTTGCAGCAACGGCGCCGACCCATGTGTCGAAAGTTGGCATCAAGGCCAAGGATGCTGATGCGCTGGCAAAATACTATGAGGACGTTGTCGGCCTGCGCGAAATTTCGCGCAAGGGTCAGTCGGTCATTCTTGGTGCTGGCGAAACGCCGCTGCTCGAGATCGAGCAGGCCTCGGCCGTTCGCGCGGATGATCCGCACAGCGCCGGTCTCTATCACACGGCTTTTCTGTTGCCGGCGCGTGCCGATCTCGCCCGCTGGGCGCGGCGGGCAATCGACAAGCGCACGCCGATTGTCGGCGCTTCCGACCATCTGGTCAGCGAGGCGATCTATCTGACCGATCCGGAAGGCAACGGCGTCGAAATTTATGCCGACCGTCCGCATGAGAACTGGAAGTGGAACGGCTCGTCCGTGCAGATGGGCACCGAGGCCCTGGATGTCGGCAATCTGCTCGGCGAACCTGGCAGCGAGGTGCCTTTCGACATGGCGCCGGACGGCACGATGGTCGGCCATCTGCACCTGCGCGTCGGCAATGCCAAGGAGGCCGAAAGCTGGTGGCAGAATGAGCTCGGGTTGCAGACGGTTGCCGGGTTCGGCGGCAGCGCGGTGTTTATGTCAACCGGCGGTTACCATCACCACGTCGCCGCCAATTCCTGGCAGAGCCGCGGGGCAGGGCGCCGCGACAATGACCGCTCCGGATTGGCCTGGGCCGAGTTCAGCTCCGCCGATGCCAAGGACGAACGCGAGATCGTTGACCCCTGGGGCAATGTGATCAGGATTGTGCCGGCAAAGGGTTAGTTGGGGCTTACGCACTCTCGTTGTTGGCCACCTCTCTCCGACTTGTCGAGCACTGCCTTCTCCGTCATCCTCGGGCTTGACCCGAGGACCCACGGTGAGGGAGGCTGTGTCACGCCATGCAAGCTTTCCAGAAGGATATATCGTTGGTGAAAGTTGCTTTCACTTGAGCAACGCTGGACGGACTCAGCGCGTGAAGATCATCACGTCACTTCGCCATGGTCCTCGGGTCAAGCCCGAGGATGACGGAAGGCGGGCATCGCAGCTAAACGGGCGCTTCCGTACCCGCCGTTACGGCGTTTCAACCAATCACAACGTCAGCACGCAAAATCCCGGAAAAATTAATCGAACGCTCGTTCAATTAATTTCCCGAACCATCCCGTTCTTACTGGCGGTTTTTCGCTGTTTCACCCGATGTAACCGCTATTTCGGCACATGAATTGCGCAACAATGTCCGATTCACACTCAGGAATGTTCAATTCCTATGCAAGAATCCTCGAATCCGGAACGCTTTTATCAACCTGAGGCTTTAATTTAGTTGCTGCCGGTTGAGCCAAACACGCGCTTGAAGATCGTATCGACGTGTTTGGTGTGATAGCCAAGGTCGAACTTCTCGCGGATCGTGGCTTCCGGCAGGGCAGCGCGAACATCGGCGTCGGCGAGCAGTTCTTCGAGGAAATCGGCCCCGTGCTCCCATACTTTCATGGCGTTGCGCTGCACCAGACGATAGGAATCCTCGCGGGAAACGCCAGCTTGCGTCAGCGCCAGAAGGACCCGCTGCGAGTGGATCAATCCGCGGAACTTGTTCATGTTTTTCAACATGTTATCCGGATAGACCAACAGCTTTTCGATGACGCCGACCATACGCGCCAGGGCAAAATCCAGGGTGATCGTCGCGTCCGGGCCGATCATGCGCTCGACCGAAGAGTGCGAAATATCGCGTTCATGCCACAGGGCGACGTTTTCCATCGCAGGCAGCGCAAAAGCGCGGACCATGCGGGCGAGCCCGGTCATGTTCTCGGTCAGCACCGGATTGCGCTTGTGCGGCATGGCCGATGAGCCCTTCTGGCCAGGCGAAAAATACTCTTCCGCCTCCAGAACCTCGGTGCGCTGCAGGTGGCGGATCTCGACGGAAAGGCGCTCGACCGACGAAGCGATAACACCAAGGGTTGCAAAGTACATGGCATGACGATCACGCGGGATCACTTGCGTCGAAACCGGTTCTGCCTGCATTCCCAATGCCTTGGCGACATGTTCTTCCACGCGTGGGTCGATATTGGCGAAGGTGCCGACGGCGCCGGAAATGGCACAGGTTGCAATCTCCGCGCGTGCCGCGACGAGACGATTACGGCAGCGTTCGAACTCGGCATAGGCCTGCGCCAGCTTGACGCCGAAGGTGGTCGGCTCGGCGTGGATGCCATGGCTGCGGCCGATGGTGACCGTGTCCTTGTGCTCGAAAGCGCGCTTTTTCAGCGCCACCAGAAGCTTGTCCAGATCGCCCAGAAGGATATCGCTGGCACGCATCAACTGCACGTTGAAACAGGTGTCGAGCACGTCCGACGAGGTCATGCCCTGGTGGACGAAACGCGCGTCCGGGCCAACGATTTCGGCCAAATGTGTAAGGAAAGCAATGACATCGTGCTTGGTCTCGCGCTCGATCTCGTCGATGCGATCGATGTCGAAAGTGGCTGCGCCGCCCTTTTCCCAGATGGTTTTCGCCGCTTCCTTCGGGATAACGCCAAGTTCGGCCAGTGCGTCGCAGGCATGCGCCTCGATTTCGAACCAGATGCGGAATTTCGTTTCCGGGGACCAGATGGCGACCATTTCGGGACGCGAATAGCGCGGTATCATGTGTTTTCCTGTTCTTTTAGGCTTTAAACGCGGTCTATCAGAGCTAGGCCGATCACTCAACGCGCCATTTGGCGACTTTTTGCAATGGATGCGTCTATCGTTGCCTGGTGACTGCCAGCCAGCGATAATCCGGGCCTTCAAATCCCGTTCCGCGCACCGCAATCATCACCGCGATTACCGGTTTTCCGCCGTCCGGATATAGGGTCTGGACCGCGCCGATACTATAGCCAAGCGGACAGCCGCGACTGGCCGGAACGGAGGCGTCTTCGTGGAGCATTTCGAGCTTGGCGTCAGGCTTGTCTTCAAGCAGCGTCAAGCGGAAGCCTTTGATTTCACCCAGGTTTTGACAGGTTTCACTCGGCGGGACGGCGATCTCTTCAAGCTGTATCGTCAGCGCTGCGTCAATCGCGGGAAACACGAATCGCGGGTTGATTTTCACCTTGAACGGGTCAGCCGAAAGCTCCGTGACGGGGTTCGACGCTACCGCATTGCCGGCATTGGCGCGCAATTCTTCATCGATGAGGGATGTCACGCCTTGTGCATCGCGGCCCACCTTGTCGCGGGCGTTTTCCAGTGACGAATTTTCGTCGTCGAGCCTGACCCGAACCGGCGTTTTGGCCAGAAACTTGTCGGTTGCCGTGTCGATATAGAACCGGTTGGCGTAGGGGAAACCAGAGCCGTCCTGGACGCCATATTCTTCGAAGGCAAATGTGCCGCCATCCTTGGAAAAGCCAATGATATCAAGCTTTGCGGCGTCTCCAGCCCATGCCGCGACTGGCGAAGACGCAACGACAAGGCTAAGAAAAACGCGGCGGAATATCATTGTGATCCTTTGTCGGATTGAACTGCGGATGAGGTCAATGTTGGACCTATAGGCGGCTTCGCTTCCGCCTTTGTAAACAGCGGACCCGGCGACCAGTGCATTGGCGCCAGCACGTACTGCCAGCGCAGCCGTTTCAGGGGTGATGCCGCCATCGACCTCGAGGTCGATAGGTCGGTTGCCGATCATCGCCTTGATTTTCCTGATCTTTTCCAGCGTTTCGGCAATGAATTTCTGCCCGCCAAAACCGGGATTGACGGTCATGACGAGGATGAGGTCGACGTCGTTCAGCACGTATTCGATGGCGGATTCTGGCGTCGCGGGATTGATGGCAACGCCAGCCTTCTTGCCGAGCGCCCGAATGGCCTGGAGCGAGCGGTGCAGGTGCGGTCCGGCTTCCGCGTGGACCGTGATGATGTCCGAACCGGCCTTGGCGAAGGCCTCGAGATAGGGGTCGCAGGGCGATATCATCAAGTGCGTGTCAAAAACCGCGTCGGTCAGCGGCCGGATGGCCTTTACCACTTCCGGACCAAAGGTGATGTTCGGGACGAAATGCCCGTCCATCACATCGATATGGATCCAGTCAGCGCCCGCCTGCAAAACCGAGTTTACTTCCGCAGCCAAGTTTCGAAAAATCCGAGGCCAAAATGGAAGGTGATATGACGAGCGGACGGCTCATGATCTGTCTCCGGTAGAAATGCTGTGGGCGCCGGTTATCACGCGCGGCTGTATCGCACAATCGAAACTGTTCAGCGAAGTGATCGCCAGACGGGGAAGGGATCGTTATCCGCAGGCGTAGCGGCATGAACGCCTCGTGCTACGGCGCGCGCCATCGTCGAAGCTGCCGCGGCACAAAGGTCAATGAATTCAGCGATTTCCGGCATTCTGCCGCTGGTTCCGGTGGCGAGGGCGAACACCAGATCGCCGTCGAAAGGCGTGTGTGCCGGCCAGACTGCGCGGGCGTAACCATCATGGGCGGCGATGGCCAAACGCTTGGCTTGAGCCGCTGGTGAGGATCAGATCGGTAGCGATGACCCCTATCGTGGTGTTGGCATCCCGCGCCGCGTCGCTGAACTTGGTCCCGATTTCGGCGGCATCGGCAGGAAAGGGATGCGGCAGGCCAAGTCCGCCGAACTCGTTACCGATTTCGAAAGGCGCAGCCCAGAAATGCCTGCTTTTTCCGACGGTTACCATACCAAGCGCGTTGACCGCGACGAGGGCGCCGATGGTCACGCCACTTTCGAGGATCGACGAGGCTGAGCCCAGCCCGCCCTTCAGCCCTTTGACAGTTGCTCCTGTCCCGGCGCCCACGGTTCCAAGCGTGAAATCACTCGATGCCGACTGCGTTGCTTCATAGCCAAGCTCACGATAGGGCGGGTAACGACCCCAATCCTTGTCGCCGCCGTTCAGCAAATCGAAGAGAACGGCGCCCGGGACGATTGGAACACGCTGCGTGCCGACTTCGAAACCGATGCCTTTTTCTCGGAGGGCGGCCTGAACGCCCGACCCGGCATCCAAACCGAATGCCGATCCGCCCGACAAAACCAGTGCGTTGACCTGCTCAACCGTGTTGTGCGGCTCGAGAAGGTCGGTTTCGCGCGTGCCCGGTGCGCCGCCGAGCACCTTGACTGCGGCGGTTGCGGGACTATCGCAGAGAATGACGGTCGTGCCGGATTTGAGTTTGCTGTCGGAAGCGTTTCCGACTTTTAACCCAGCGACGTCGGTGATGAGGTTGCGTGGACCGGCCTTCAACATCAGTTGGTCTCCAGCACGAACTGGTTTCCATCGAATTTCTGCAGGCGGTAAGTATCGGCGATGCGCTCGCCTTTGGCATCGAATTGCATCGTGCCAAGCGCAGTTTCAAAGACATTGGTGTGCAGAATCTCCTGCAGGGATCCTGCCTGTGATTGCGCGGTAGTGAGCGCCTGCATTGCCACTTCGGTCGCAGCATAAGCCGGTATCGTATAGCCTTCCGGCACTTTTCCGGCCAACTCGATGGTATTCTTGGCGTTTCGGGCACTTTCCAGAGTTTGTGGCTCGCGTGGTGCGATCATCAATGTGCCGATGGCGAGCGCACTGCCATCGCCTGCCGCCTCAAGAGCCTCGCCACTGGCGATGACAAGCGAATAGTTTAGCGCCGCGGCGCTTCGCCCTATGGCCGCAACATCGTCGCGTTCACCGCCAACGAAAACTTGTGTGGCGCCTGCGCGTTTCAGCCGGCTGACCAGTGCATTCTGATTGTCGAGGCCGGGGCGATACGTATCGGCAAAGACCGGTTTTAGGCCTTTTTCCTCCAGACGGGCCCGCACACCTGCCGCAAGTTCACGTCCGAAGATCGTGCCGTCATCGATGATGGCAAACGGTTCCGAATGCCACAACCCGGCAAGGATATCACCGGTTTCGTTGGCCTCATTGCGGCCGGATGGCGCGGTCCTGAAGACCGAATAAGGCTGATCGGCGCGCAGCTCTGTCAGTGTTTGCGCCCGTATTGCCGGAGTAATGATTGGAATGCCCTTCTGACTAAGGATAGGCAGAGCGGCCTCGAGCGATTCAGTGCAAAGAAAACCCATGACTATCGCAACATTTGCCTGGACCAGCTGTTTTGCTGCCGCGTCGCCGCCTGCCGCGCTGCATTGGTCATCAGCCGTTGTAATTGACACCGCCTGGCCGCTCTTGTTCGCAGCAACCGCAATCGTCGCACCATCGACAACTTGCGTTCCAAGGCGCGCAAAGGGACCGGAAAGCGGCGCGATAACGCCAATCTTGTCTTCCGCATGTGCGACACTTGCGACAGCCATGCAAAGGCCAAATGTTGCAGCGCGTATTGTGGGGTTCATCGCGAAAATGCCGTTTCCTCTATTGATGAGTAGTAGTTGCATGTTTTCGGTAACCGTTTCCTTCATTCTTCGCAATCTCGCGCTATATAAAAGGAAGTTATCGGAAAATATGACCTGCCCCTATGGTTGAGACACATGTTGCGATAGTGATGGTTCGGACAACGGAAATAGAATTGTGCTAATTGCCAAAGATCAGAAAATAGAGCCGCTCGCATTTCGCAATGCCATGAGCCATTTTGCCGAGGCGGTTCATATCCTTACCACCGATGGTCCGGCAGGCCGCCGCGGCGTTACAATTTCGGCAGTATGCTCGGTTTCCGACAATCCGGCGACGATGCTCGTGTGTCTCAATCGCAATCATGACTTCAATCACCTGTTCATCGAAAATCAGGTTTTTGCACTGAATACGCTGTCCTTCCAACAGCAAGCGCTTTCCGAAGCCTTTTCCGGCAAGGGCGATCTGTCCCAGCCGGACAGGTTTGCGCTCGGGCATTGGCAGACACTGCAAACCGGTGCCCCCGTTCTCACCAACGCCTTGGCGAGCTTCGATTGCCGCATCATAGCAACGCACGAAGTCGCAACCCATTATGTGATCTATGGCAAGGTCACCGCCCTCAATATGGGCGATCCTGGCCGTTCATTGATCTATCTCAATCGCTCCTATCACAGTGCGGGAGACTAGGGTCAGGATCTGTTAATATGATCGAAATGGCGCCTGAAACGGCAAGAAGATGCGAGGAGAAGCGTGAAGGGCGGGGTCTCTCCCCGGCCGAACGGTTTGACACTGCAGCTTGCAGCCGTTTCGGCGTCCGGAGGATATGGTCCATCTTCCCGGCAACATCGTCGCAAAGGACTTGAAAATGGATAAACATTTCCATCGCCTTTGCTCCTTGTATCCGAAAAGATGACCTCATACCATTTCGACCAGATTAACAGGTCCTGACCCTGGGCACCGGAGACGTCATGGCTGAACTGCCGCAATCGATCGAAGACACGCTGGCTCTGCTCGAGGCTGGCGGATATGTCGCGGACCGTGCGTTGGCGACGGTGCTGTTCCTCAGCTTGCGAATGAAGAGGCCGTTGTTTCTGGAAGGCGAGGCGGGCGTCGGAAAGACCGAGATCGCAAAAGTACTCGCAGCAACGCTGGACCGGCCGCTGATCCGCCTGCAATGCTATGAAGGGCTCGACGTTTCTTCTGCTGTCTATGAGTGGAACTATGCGGCGCAGATGATCGAGATTCGCCTCGATGAAGCGAGCGGCAAGGTTGATAAGAAAGCCATAGAACGCAATGTTTTTTCAGAGAAATTCCTGATCCGGCGACCCGTTCTGCAGGCGCTGTCGGGTAAGCCGGGCAAAGCGCCGATCTTTCTGATCGACGAGCTTGACCGGACCGATGAAGCCTTCGAAGCCTTCCTGCTCGAAGTGTTGTCGGACTATCAGGTCACGATTCCGGAACTTGGAACAATCCGTGCTGCCGAACCCCCAATCGTCATCATAACGACCAACCGGACTCGAGAGATCCACGACGCACTGAAACGCCGGTGTCTCTATCATTGGGTAGACTATCCCTCCGCTGAACGGGAGCTTGAGATCGTCCGCCGCAAAGTCCCGGCGGCCAATGAACGCCTGTCGGATGAAATCGTCCGGTACGTGCAGAAATTGCGTGATATGGATCTGTTCAAGCTGCCGGGTGTCGCCGAAACGATCGACTGGGCGGGGGCCCTGACCGAAATGGACAAGTTGGCATTGGATCCGGAAACCGTATCCGACACGATCGGCGTTTTGCTCAAATATCAGGATGATATAGCCAGGATTTCCGGCGGCGAGGGGCGGCGAATACTCGATGAGGTCAAGGCGGAACTGAACGCGGCGTGACATGGAAACATTCGCCTCATCACCCGAGATAGCGCGGACGCGAAAGCCGCCTTGCGGACAATATCGTCTATTTTGCCCGCACCTTGCGAAAGGCCGGATTGCGGGTTGGCCCGGCGTCCGTCAGGGACGCGATCGAGGCGGTTTTGGCCGGTGGTATCGGCTCTCGGGATGATTTTTATTGGACGTTGCACAGTGTGCTCGTCAATCGCCGCGAGGATCATGCGACATTCGATGAGGCGTTCAGGCTTTACTGGCGCTCCCGCGAGCTGATCGAGAAAATGCTGGCCATGTTCTCGCCCGTTGCCTTGGCGCGCGAACGATCGAAGCCAAGGGCTGCCGAAGCTCGCGTTGCCGAAGCGCTGTTCAAGGAAAGCGCGCGCAACCAGCCTGGAGAACTCCCGCCCGAGATCGATGTGGACGCACGTTTGACATTTTCCGGCAAGGAAGTGCTGCGGACCAAGGACTTTGCCCAGATGTCGGCCGATGAGCTCAGCCAGGCGCGCCGGGCGATGGACGAGCTGACGCTGCCAGTCGATGAAGTCGAGACGAGGCGTTTCCGCAGTGATCCCGAAGGGCGCGCGTATCGATCCGAGAGCGATGATGCGTGCGAGCCTGCGGACCGGTGGTGATCTTATTTTACCGAAATTCCGTTCGCGTCGCGAAGTGCACCCGCCATTGGTCGTGCTTGCCGATATTTCGGGTTCTATGAGCCAATACACCCGCATTTTCCTGCATTTCATGCATGCGATGATGGCGAAGCGTCGCCGAGTCCATTGCTTCGTCTTTGGCACGCGGCTGAGCAACATCACGCGGTCCCTGCGCTATCGTGACCCGGACGATGCGATTGCCCATTGCACGGGTGCTGTACAGGACTGGTCAGGCGGTACGCGCATTGGCGAAACCATGCGGGAATTCAATCGTTGTTGGTCGAGACGCGTTCTCAGCCAAGGTGCGGTGGTGCTGCTCATCACCGACGGACTGGAGCGCGAGAATACGAGCGGCCTGGAAGCGGAGATGGAGCGGCTATCGAAATCTTGCCGTCGGCTGATCTGGCTCAATCCCTTACTCCGATTTGAAGGTTTTGAGCCACGCGCTCGTGGTGTAAAAGCTATGTTACCCTATGTTGACGACTTCCGTGCTGTGCACAATATGGAGGCTTTGGAGGATCTGTGCCGGGCACTCAGCCGACCGCGCGGCAACGATGACGATCCGAAGCGCTGGTTGCACCAATCTTGAAGTTTGTGGTACTGTCATACAATGCAAAATCCTACTGAACAAATACGCGATCCGTTGCTGATCGCCGAAAGCTGGATGGCCGAAGGCCGCGACGTGGCGATTGCCACAGTCGTGGAAACTTGGGGATCGGCACCGCGCCCCGTCGGCAGCCATCTTGTGATCGATGAGGCAGGCAATTTCGAGGGTTCGGTTTCTGGCGGTTGCGTTGAAGGCTCGGTCATTGCCGAAGCCATGGATGTGATCAGCCAGGGTACCCCGCGCATGCTTGAATTCGGTGTCGCCGACGAAACCGCCTGGCAGGTCGGTCTGTCCTGCGGCGGACGTATCAAAGTCTATGTCGAACGGCTGGGCTGAGCATGGATCCCTATTGTCTCAAGAAGCTCAATGCAGAACGGCAAGCCCGCCGTGCGGCATTGTTGCTGACTGATCTGGGCGACGGGCGCGACCGCGTGATCAAGGAGGGCGATCCGGTTGCCGGTCTGCTCGGCGATGCGGTCAGGCAGGCGTTCCTGTCCGGAAAATCGGGCCTCGCCGAGATCGAGGGCCGGTCGTTCTTCCTGAACGTCCACGTGCCGCCGCCGCGTCTGGTGGTGATTGGTGCTGTGCACATCAGCCAGGCCCTGGCTCCCGTGGCAAAAATTGCTGGATACGATATGGAAATCATCGATCCGCGCACGGCGTTTGCCACGCCGGACCGCTTCCCGGATATCAAACTCTTTGCAGAATGGCCGCAGGATATACTCGAGAAGCGACCGCTGGATCCCTATACGGCGGTTGCTGTCGTCACGCATGATCCGAAAATCGATGATCAGGCGCTGGAGCGGGCTTTAAAAGCGGGATGCTTTTACGTCGGCGCACTGGGTAGCCGCAAGACCCACGCAAAGCGTGTCGAGCGGCTCACCGCGCTGGGGTTCAACCAGGATGAGATCGCTTTGATTCATTCGCCTATCGGCCTTGATATCGGTGCCTCCAGCCCCGCTGAGATCGCCGTTGCGGTTATGGCGGAGGTGATCAAGGCATTTCGCGCGAGAGGACTCCAAACCACGCGGCATCTGGAAAAGACAGCATGATCTTTGGTGAAATTCCTCTCGAGGATGCGCTTGGCGCGATTCTTGCGCACTCGACCCATACAGGGGATCTGAAGCTGAAAAAGGGCCATGTGCTTACCGCGGACGATATTGGGCAATTGCGTGAAGCAGGCGTGACCCACGTCATTGCAGCGCGCTTGCAAGACGCTGATCTCGAAGAGAACGAAGCGGCCAAACGAATAACTGCAGCATTGAGATGGTCGGGCGTGCGGGCGGGGCCAGCATCGACCGGCAGGGTCAATTGCTATGCCGAAACGGCGGGGCTTTTCACGGTGGATGCTGACTTGATCAATGCCATCAATGCGGTCGATCCTTCCGTGACGATCGCCACGTTGAAAGCATTCGACAGGGTTGAGCAGCAGCAGATGGTTGCGACCATCAAGATCATTCCTTTTGCCGTTCCTGTGTCTGTGGTTGACAGGATCGCGGAGTTGGCACGTGGTCGTACGGCCTTTGGAGTGCGCAGGTTTTGCAGGCTCACGCATTGGCTTGATCCAGACGACGCTGCCGTCAATCAAGCAGACGGTGCTCGACAAGACGCGCCGTGTCATCGAAGCACGGATTGCCGCGAACCATGGAGTCGTGACATCCGAGCTACGCCCGCCCCATGCAAGCAAACCGCTGGCGGAAGCGATGCGCAAATTGCAGAAAGCAAATGACTTCGTCGTCGTCTTTGGCGCCTCCGCCGTGGTCGATCAGGACGATATCGTTCCCGCGGCAATCAGGGAGGCAGGCGGAGCCGTTAGTCATATCGGCATGCCGGTCGATCCGGGAAATCTGCTGATCCTGGGCGAACTTGATCAAAAGCCCTTGATCGGCGCTCCCGGTTGCGCGAGGAGCCCCAAGGAAAACGGCTTTGATTGGGTGCTCGACCGGCTGATGGCAAATGTGCCGGTAACCAAGGCAGATATCGTGGGAATGGGGGTCGGGGGCTTGTTGATGGAAATTCCAACGCGTCCGCAGCCGCGCGATCCACGCCCGTTGGCGGCGCGGCCCGACGTTGCGATCGCTCTGCTCGCTGCCGGTCAGTCGACCCGTATGATGGGGCCGAACAAATTGCTGGCCACTTTCGATGATGTACCGCTGATACGCCGCTCCGCACAGACGGCGATCGAGGCGGGTGGGCGTCCTGTCGTTGCCGTGCTCGGACATATGGCAGAGCAATGCAGCGCGGCGCTGGATGGGCTCAATGTGATGATTGCGCTCAACAAAGACTATGCCAGCGGGTTAGCTTCATCGCTGCAAACCGCGATCAGAAACGTACCAGGGTCGTCCGACGGCGTCATGATGCTCCTGGCCGACATGCCTGCTCTGTCCGCGACTGATCTGCAGGCCATGATCAGTCGTTTTCAAAGCGCCGGCGGTCAATCCGTCGTGAGGGCGACTTTCGAGGGCAAACGCGGCAATCCTGTCATCCTGCCGCGTATCTTGTTCAACGAAGTATTCAGTCTGGCCGGTGATGTTGGTGCACGTCATTTGATCGAGCGTGGCGATATTCCCGTCATCGATGTGGAGCTTGGCGAGGCGGCTGCCCTTGACGTCGATACGCCGGATATGCTGCATCGCGCGGGTGGTACTATTACCGAGCCCATCCGATAGGAAATTCGCTTGATCAGGTCCCTTATTCTCGGCGCACTGGCTTTGGTTTGCCTTTCGGGCCCCGCGGCGGCATTGCAGCTCGAACCCTACAAAGATGATCTCTTTGCCTATCCCGGTATTCTGAAGACCGGCGACGGCGGTGACTATGTCGTGGTCGATTATAACGAAATGCGGGATATCAACGGTCGCGATCAGGTGCCGGAACGGCGCGTCAAACAGAACTACATCTCACTTCAGCCGAAACGTTCGCAACAGGACCTTGTGGTTACGACAGACAAGGGACCGCTAAAGGTCATGACAGTGGGGAAACTTTCAGGCGCTTCTGTCATTACCATTTATCTGCACGGGCAGGGCGGTAATCGCCAGCAAGGCATGAACGACTTTACGTTCGGCGGTAACTTCAATCGCCTGAAAAACCTGATGGATCGCAATGGAGGACTCTATATCACACCGGAATTTAGTGACTTCGGAGACAAGGGCGAAAGCGAAGTTGCGGGTGTGATAGATTATTTCAAGGCGCAATCGCCACAAGCAAAACTCTTCGTCGCTTGCGGATCAATGGGGGGCTCATTGTGCTGGAAGCTGGCGCAGGATGCCGAAACGTCGACGCACATCTCAGGCCTGATCATTCTCGGATCGCTATGGGATGAGCACTTCATCGGATCTGCTCCGTTCAAACGTCGTGTGCCGGTCTTCTTCGGCCACGGCAGTCGTGATCCGGTTTTTGCTGTCGAAAAGCAGCAGGCGTTCTACCAGAAGATACGTGCATCGGCACCGGGGTATCCCGCGCGGTTTCATCGATTTGAGAGCGGCAATCATGGTACGCCAATTCGCATGACCGACTGGCGCGGGGTACTCAACTGGATGCTGTCGGCCTCCCGCTGACGTACTGGGATGGACTTGTGGCAATAAAGTCCCATTGTGGCAGTTGTGCCACTAGACAAATGATAAAAACCGAATAGTTTCCGGCCTATATCCAATCCTGCGATAAGACTTTGCGGAGAGAACCATGCGCCTGCCTACCGATATTATAAGCCGGATTGCCCCTTTGGTAGTCCTTATTCCACTGGCAGCATGTTCTACCACCGGCGCACCCAGCATGATGCCGACCATGCCGACTTTTGCGCCTGTACGTCCACCTGTGAACGCAGCTCTCGCTCAACCGTGCATTGCTGCAGCATCTTCCAAATATTTCATGGGCGAAAGCAACATCAAGGCCGTCGACGCCGAACCAATGGGTGGCGGCGTAAACCAGGTGCGTTTGAAGGTCGATATTCGCGATGCAATGTGCACCGTTACCGACAAGGGTAAAGTGCGCTCTGTCGTCGACACAATGCCAAAGAGTGCCGATCAGCTCGCTGCCGAAGAGGCCGCGGCGAGGAAGGCGGCTGGAGAGCCGGCGCCAGTCAAGAAATCCAAGAAAAGTAGCTGACATCGTATCCAGCTAGACTTGAACGGCGCGGTCAAAACCGCGCCGTTTTCATATGGAAAGTGTGTCTTGAGGGACAAGAACCTGAAGTTCTCCCGCGTGAATGGCAATTTTGACGTCTCGCGCGAGCGGGATCAACTCACCGTCGATAGTTGCTTTTGCGCTGCGCCGCAGGTGTGGAAAGTGCAACTCAACTTCCTTGGCAAGAATTTCGTCGACGTCGGGATTGCGGCGCCACGACCCGGTCAGAACGCTGAACGCCAACTTTATTATTGTGCCAGGGGTTAGGCCTCCGGCAACGTAGACGCCCAATTCGCCGTGGTCGACGTTGTCAGGTACCGGTAAAACGCCGCTACCATAAGGATTATTCGAAATCGAGATAGCGGAAACGGTTCGTTCTGTCGGGGCGCCGTCGATGACTATGCGCACGGCGAAGCGCGGCGGGTTGCCCATGGCTTTGGCGAATGCGCGGATGCTTGCAAGACGCTTACCCCAGCGGGAGCGATACTCCAAGGTGTTGCGAAGCTTGATCATCTGCGGCTGGAAACCAATCGAAAACTGATGAACAAAGCTTTCCTCATTGGCGGTGGAAATGTCGACCGCCTGAATGGTGCCGCTGGCGAGGCTTTCCAAAGCTGCATTGAGATCGAGCGGAATTTTCAAGGCGCGTGCAAAGAGGTTCATGGTTCCAGCGGGCAGTACTGCGAGCGGCACCTTGGCTTTCCAGGCAACATCAGCGGCGGCCGAAATCGTGCCGTCGCCGCCTCCTGCCATCAGAACGTGCTCGCCCACTTCGGCCGCAACTTTTTGCAACGCCTTCACAATGCTTTTGCCAGCTACAATCTCGCTCTCAAACGTATGGCCATGCTTTTCAAAAATTTCCTTGGCTGTTTCAGCGAACAACTTGATATCCATGGTGCGAAACGTACCGCCATCGCGGTTGAAAACAGCATGGATTTTCATGTTTGATCCTTGATTGGGAGGACGCGGAGTTCGATCAGAAGATGATCAATTGCCCTGACAGAAGCAATGCCTCAACCCTTGTTTGGTTCCCGTGGTCCGACCAGATGAGGGCTTGCAAAGCCAAGGTTTTGGAGAGAATTCTGGATTTCCGGCGCGCTCATGAAGAGCTTCCACAGTAGGCCGCTTCTGTGATTTTCGATCATGGCAATGGTCGGGCCCTGATCTATGGCGAGGTAGGTTCTGGCGAACCAGTTTCTGGAAGGCGAAAACGCATCGACGAAACCAAACCTGCCATTCACCTTACCATGGGGAAGTGTCAGGAAATGACGCAAGGCGCGCATTGAGTGTTCTGGAACATAGGGCAGGCTGCTGAGAGCGGCAGTGGGCGCAATCAAACCGAAATCTGAACCAGGCGAACTTACCCTGTAGCCTCTCGGACCGTGACTGGAAGATAGGCCCCAGCAATCTTGACCATAGCCGATATAGCCATGTGGATTGTGAACGCTATGCAGGTAGTTGATTTCCGCGTGGCTGCAATTTTGCAACCAGTAATCGGCGTATTGGTCTGTAAGCCCACGCGGATCCAGGCCGCAGAAAGAATAGTGCGCAAAGAACATGGGGCCGCCAAAGTCCGGGCCAAGTGGCAACCTGACGCCATAATAGTGTCGCCCATTGACGAAGGCGCCATCTGACGCAAAACCTTCATGATAAATCTCTGGATCGATGCCATGGTCAGGGGAGGCGGCAGCCAGAATGTAAGTGATCAACGCTTCGTTCCAGCCCCGGATCGGCACATTGCGGGCCCAGCCAAATTTTGGACTGTGGTGCCAGTAGAGAACCTTTTCCCCCGGTTTGATGTGGGAATCCCACTGGACCGATCGCCACAGCCGATTGATCCTGTCACGCATGGCGGTGTCTTTGGGGCCGTTGGAGGCAAAATATTGCCGGACACAAATCAGTCCTTGAACGAGAAGCGACGTTTCAACCAGGTCACCACCATCATCCAGGCGTGTAAAGGGTACGGTCGTGCCATCCACTCCATTGATGAAGTGCGGAAAGACCCCGCGATAGCGTTTTGTGCGTTCGAGCACCGAGAGCATTTTTTCAATGCGGACCTGCGCGTCATCGCGTGTGATCCAGCCACGCTCAATGGCAATAAGGACAGCCATGAAACCGAAGCCGGATCCGCCAATGGCAACGAGGTCATTATTTGGATCGGACGTCCGGCCGGACCGGTCACGGGCGAGACCGCTCTGCGGATGAGCGCCTTCCCAGAAATAGCGGAAACTCGCCCGCTGCACCTGTTCCAGCAGGAAATCATCGCTGTCGTCCGCATGCAACGGATTTTGCGGATCAAGTCTCTGATGCATGCGAAGGTCGAAATCCTTGTAGAGGGCGTTATGCCGCTGCATATGACAGGTTGCATTGGCGATTTGTCTGATCTCTATAACACCTAGTATGTGTCATGCTGTCTGAGAAGACTGAGATCGAGATCAGCCAATTAATTTGAGGTGAGGCGTAAGAATGCATCAGAATGAATTTGTTTTCGAGCCGCTTCCGCAACCGACTTTGCGGGTGATCGGCTCTGACAAGCTGTTTCCGGTTCATCGGATTTATTGTGTCGGGCGGAATTATGCTGATCACGCCATCGAGATGGGACATGATCCTGACCGCGAGCCGCCGTTTTTCTTCCAAAAAAATCCGGATTGCCTTCTCACCGATGGACGCGATTTCCCATATCCGTCTGCAACGAAAGATGTCCATTTCGAAATGGAAATGGTTGTTGCGCTTGGAAAGGGTGGCTCTGACATTGCTACTGAAAATGCGCTCGATCATATATTTGGCTATGCGGTTGGTCTCGATATGACTCGCCGCGATCTGCAAGGGGAAGCCAAGAAACTTGGCCGTCCTTGGGAAGTTGGAAAGGCATTCGAAGCGTCTGCGCCCTGTTCGGCTGTCGTGCCTGCCACACACATCGGTCATCCGGCCAAGGGTGCAGTCTGGTTGAAAGTCAACGGAGCTGAACGACAGCGCGGCGACCTGGATCAAATGATTTGGAAAGTGCCGGAGACGATCGGCTATCTCTCGACACTGTTTACGCTGCAGGCCGGTGATCTCATCTATACGGGCACTCCAGCTGGCGTGGGCGCTATCTTACCTGGCGACGAAATGATCGGAGGTGTGGACGGAATTGGTGAAATACGCGTGCGTGTTGTCTGACGCTGATGTTTTGTCAACGAAATGAAACAGTTGCTTCTGTCAATCTGCAAAACAGGCAAAATAAATTTCATCGGATTATTTTCGGGAAACGTCGCAAATGTTCCAGCAAATAATTCGGTTTTGGCTGAGAAATGGATGTTTCCGCGCGGATTCCCCGTTGTTGATTTCAACTGCAATGATAGTGTGTCGGCTAAGTATAAAAAGCTCAAAATTCTGTGAAAGACCTGAGTATTGTCTTTGCTGAAAAATGCTCTATTGAGGAACTTCCTTAGTCATAATTCTGTCACTTAAAGTCACGTCTCATGAACCACCGCATTCTTTTTGGCTCCTATCCAATCCCGCGTTTCGCGGGGATTGTCAGCCATAATTTTGTTGTCTGGACCGATGACACCGGCAGGCCACTCTACGAAATCAATGGTGGTGCCGCCCATGCGGATGGCAGTTTCAATTATTGCGCGATTCGCGGGCCCCTGACTGCGGTGGTCACTGACTATGCGAAACGCGACCTCGTATATTGTCCTGAGTTCTATGTGCGGCCTACATCGCGCACCACGCTGCTTATGGAAGGTAGTGTGTCATCCATTGCCGCGCGTTGGCGCACAGCAGTGGATGTTGCCGAGCGGATCCGGGTGTCCAAGCTACGTTACTCCTTTCTCGTTCAGAACAGCAATTCTGTTGCGACAGCCATTGCTGAAGGCATGGGACTAAAACCACCATCAGCCGCCGTTGGTCGTGTCAAAGCACCGGGAAGCCATCGCCACCTGGTCCTGGATGCAGCTTAAGTCGAATCGACCCTATCACCAGTATTCAAATAGCAGGTCCAACGTGTTTAACCGGCGTTGATGCGGGTGTTGTTTAATTTGCCTTTTCTCGGCTCAATCCCGCCATTATTGCAGGGCTAATGACGCCGTCACAATTTCATGGTGAAATCAAAATTACTTTAATCCGCTTCTGGCTCCGGAACCCCTTATGACGTCCATTCCTGGCAACGAAAAGCAAACACGCAGGATCGAAGCCCGCGCGCAGTCAAGACTGCCGTGGGGCAAGAAGACAAAATCCGCATTGTTTGCGTTTTTCGGAATAGCAGTTGCCGTGATCGGCCTGCTGGTTCTGGATCATCTTTCCAGCGGCATTTCGATCCGCGATGTCAAGCAGTCCCTCCATGCCATACCCGGCAGCGTCCTGTTGACTGCGCTATTCTTTACATTTGTGAGTTTCGCAGCCGTTGCGCTCTATGATGTGGTTGCCGTCGAAACGATCGCACCGGGGCGGGTGCCCTATCACATATCAGCCATGGCGGGCGGTGCGGGATATGCAATCTCAAACGCTCTCGGGTTTTCCCTGCTTACCGGCGGCGCGCTTCGCTATCGGGTCTATGCCGCCGAAGGGATCGATATTGCCGATATCGGCCGGATTATCGGTACTTCCTGGATGGCGATCTGGTTTGCTTTCACCATCCTGATTGCTGTCGCCCTCGTCATCGATCCCTCACGGATACCCTGGATACTATCGTTCGGACCGGTTCTCGATCAACTGATCGGTATGTTGGTTCTCCTTGCCGTGGCGGTCCTGTTGTACTGGCTTTCTCGCCGCGAGCGCACGCTTAACATCGGCCGGCTATCGGTTCGCTTACCCTCGTCGCAGGGCGCCCTGCTGCAGATTTTGGCCGGTCTGGTGGATGTGGCCGCGGCCGCCGCGACACTCTATGTCCTGCTTCCGGCAGGCTCTGTGAACAGTATTCCAGCGTTTGCTCTTGTCTACGTGGTCGCTGTCGCTCTTGGTATCATCAGCCATGCACCCGGCGGCATCGGTGCATTTGAAGCGACCATTGTTGCGGGCCTTGGGTTGGGGCAAAATCCCGACGCTATAGCGGCGCTTGTCGCATATCGCGTCATCTACACGCTCATTCCGTTTCTGGCGGCGATAGCAGGTTTCGTCGTTTCTGAAGTCTTGCGCCGCCGCCATCTCATCGCCGGCCCAACCATTTCCGCTGTGCGAATGTTCGAGCCGCTCATCCCGCCGCTCTCGGCTGGCATCGCCTTTCTCGGCGGTATCGTTCTGCTTATTTCCGCGGTCATTCCCGATCTTCACCACCGGCTGGAAATGCTTGCCGACGTATTGCCCTTACCATTTCTGGAAATGTCCCATCTTGGCGCGAGCTTCGTCGGGTTGGCGTTGCTGATCGTCGCGCGGGGCCTCGCACGGCGTCTCTGGCGCGCCTGGTTCCTCGCGCTGATCCTCTTCAGCCTTGGGGCGATCTTCGCATTGAGCAAGGCATTTGCCTGGGAAGAAGCGCTCATGCTTGCTTTGATGGCAGGCACGCTTCTGCTATTTCGCGATTCATTTTATCGCAAACCGCTGGGCGAGCATTTCAGCTTGTCCTGGGGCTGGCTGGCCAGCGTCGGCACAACGGCGTTTGCCATTCTCTGGCTCGGTCTTTTCGCCTATCGGCATGTCGAATATGCGAATGAACTGTGGTGGGAGTTTGCCTGGGATGCGCAGGCATCGCGTTTCCTTCGCGTTTCTGTACTCATCCTGACCGTTCTCGCGGCGATAACGATCAATACGATCATCAATGGTGTTGGCCGGAGTAAACTGCGCGCCCAGCCCATTCCGGAACAAGTGCCCGATCTCGTTGCTATGTCCCCGAGCGCTTCGGATGCGCTTGCTTTGCTTGGTGACAAGCGCTTCCTGATGGATCCCAAAGGCAAAGGCTTTGTCATGTATGCCCGTTCGGGCGGAAGTCTGGTTTCAATGGGGGAACCAGTGGGCAGCGATGATGTGATTGCCGATCTGGCCTGGGCTTTTCGAGGACTGGCAGATCGCACCGGTACTAGAACGGTATTCTACGGGGTAGGTCCGGAAAGACTGCCTCTGTTCCTGGACATGGGCTTGACCGCGCTGAAGCTTGGCGAAGTCGCACGCGTTGATCTCAGCGATTTCTCGCTTGAGGGCTCCAAGCGCCAGCCCCTGCGCTATGCCGCCCGGCGTTTGGAAAAGGAAGGGATCAGCTTCGAAATCCTTCCAAAGGGCCAAACCGCGGATAGCATGGATGAACTTCGCGCCGTGTCCAATGCCTGGCTCGAAATGAAATCTGGTTCCGAGAAGCGTTTCTCGCTTGGTTCGTTCGAAAATGCCTACCTTTCACACTTCGACATTGCAGTCCTGCGCAAGGAAGGCGCGATCGTGGCCTTTGCCAATGTGTGGCGCGGTGCAGGTAATCAGGAAATTGCCGTCGATCTGATGCGGCATGTGCCTGATGCATCCAGCGTCATTATGGATGGGTTGTTCGCCAATCTCCTGATGGCTGCCAAGGGGGAAGGCTACCGCTGGTTCAATCTTGGCGCTGCGCCCCTGTCAGGCCTTTCCGATAGCCATCTGGCCTCCCGGTGGAACCGTATCGGTTCATTTATCTACCGCCGCGGCGCTGAATTTTATCGGTTTGACGGACTGCGCGCTTTCAAGGATAAGTTCGGCCCGAAATGGACTCCCTATTATCTGATTTGCCCCCCGGGCCTCGCGACACCTCGTTCGCTGATCGATGCGACAAACCTGGTGAGCGGCAGCCCCTTCGAGGTCTTTAAACGATGAAATTCATTCGCAGGCCCTACCTCTTCGCCATACTTGCACTTGTTCTCGTTAGCGTAGGTCTCTCCGCAGCGCTCCATTTTTTCCCTCGATTTGGTTTCGGGTCTTCGGGCAGCCGAATTCTCATTTCGTCCGAGCGCCTTAACGACGTCCCGCTGTTGCAACCAGCTGGCAAGCCAACGGGCATTGCCATCCTTGTGTCGCAGAAAGGTGGACTTGGCGCTGATGATGAAACCTTGACGAAACTGCTGCTGGATCGCGATTTTCTCGTGCTGACGGTTGATCTGGAGAAATGGCGCAAGGAACTCGATCAGGACACGGGCGATTGCACCTATTTTGTTTCCGATCTTGAAGGCATAGCAAAGGAAGCTCAGCGCCAGATTGCCGTCGATACCTATATGCATCCGGTGGTTATCGGTATCGGCGAGGGTGGTGTCATGGCTTATGCGTCGATGTCCGATGCTCCGGCAGCCACGCTTGCCGGTGCGGTTTCAGTCGATCCGTCAGTGGCGCTCAAAACGAAGCTTCCCTCGTGCGAAGGTGCGGACTACGAAGCCGTTCCGGGCGAGGGGTTCAGCTACTCCTATGACGCCGATCTACCCAATCCGACGACGATTGTGCGGGAGAAGCCTGACACTGATCCCAAGGGTCCTCCGAGTGCCGGATTTTTTCTAGCGCAGGAAAAAATTGGTGCCACCAAAGCTGAGCGGTTTGTAATAGCGGCTGATGCAGCAGTCGATATTGCCAAGGAAGATGCTTCAGCGGAGGCCTTGCCTACCATCGACGTTCCTGCCGCTGATGGCCAGGCTAAATACCTCGCGGTATTCTTCTCCGGCGATGGCGGCTGGCGTGATATCGACAAGTCTGTTGGCGATATCATCGCGAAAAAGAGTGTGCACGTTGTCGGCGTAGATTCGCTGCGCTATTTCTGGTCGCTGCGCAAACCGGAAGACATTGCCAAGGATATTGCAAGGATTGTCGCCAAGGCTGACCCGTCCGGTAAATTGCCGGTGGTTTTGCTCGGCTATTCCTTCGGCGCCAATACGATCCCGTTCTCTTGGCCCTTTCTGCCGAAGCAGTTGCAGGACCGTATCAGTCTCGTCGGCTTGATCGGCACGGAAGAGACCACACCGTTTCAGGTTTCTGTTGGTGCGTGGCTGGGCTTGGGTGGCGATAATGAGGTAGCGCCGGCAGTTGCGAAGCTGCCGCTGGACAAGGTCCTGTGCGTTTATGGTTCGGAAGAGGATGATACGGCGTGCACGGCTCCGTCGCTTGCTGCGGTTCAGAAGATCGAACTTGCCGGCGACCATCACTATGATGAGAAATATGAGATGCTTGCTGGCAAGCTGATGGAAGCTGTTGCATCGCGGCAGCCAAAGTAACGATCATGTCGCGGCCTGGGCTTCTGTCCGTGGGCCGCGACGCTACATTTCACTTAATCCGCTAAAAACCAGACCTGTCACGCTTTCCTTTGCCGAAGCCTTGATGGTGGCGATTGATGCGCTAACGCGGTTTACGTCGACCTGCATATGGCCTTGCGCGATTTCCAGTACGGCGACGCTGCAGCGCATCAGCGGGAATAGACGTTCGCCGCCCGTCCTGTCATGGGCGAGGATAACACCAGCTGCGCGGTCTTCCGGGCTGTAAAGTTCGCGGACTTTGACGCTGAAATCTAGCAACAGTTGTGTCAATACTGGTTCCAGCTCGCCGCGTGTTCCTCCTGTTATGCCGACGAAAAAGTCATCGCCACCAACATGGCCGAGGAATTTATCTTCTCCGACGAAATGATGCCTAAGCAAAGAGGCGAAAAGTGCAATGGCAAGGTCGCCCTTCTGAAATCCATAATGATCGTTGAAGGGCTTGAAGTTGTCGAAGTCGAAATAACAGAAGTACCGCGTGTCGGAGCCGTCGCGCATGACATCCTGGACATAGTCGCGAATGGATCTGTTACCCGGAAGGCTGGTTAGCGGATTCTGGTCCTGGGCCGTCTTGAGTAGCTTTTCATTGATGATTTTCAAAAGCGACGACGCTGAAAGCACGCCCGCATAACGAAGATTTTCTGTCAGGATCACGCAATCGCTGCCATTCATTCCAGCGAAGATTTTAAGCATTTGCTCCGCAGGCGTATTGATATCTGCAATGGGGGCCTCGGTAACGAAGTGCGCGATCCCGCGCTGATAGATGCGGTTCTTCAATAGGTCACGACCGAACGGGTGATAGATTCTGCCCTTTACATGATGCTCATGCAGTACGCCTCGCGGCTCGTCATTGGCCCCGAGGATGGGAAAGAAGCTTTGTTGCGGGTTGTTGCGGAAAAGCTCGAAGACCTTGTCGAGATCATCATTTTCTCGCACGGCAGGCAGGCGCTGTACCTGCGCTCTGATCAGGATGCTGTCCAGTGTTGTGGTCTGCCTGCGTAAGGATCCCGCCTGTTCGAGGTGAGGATACGAATCCTGCAATTCGCCAAAATGCGTGGTAGGGCGTGCGATGAAATATCCCTGCACGAGATCGCAGCCAAGTTCCCGGCAGATTACAAATTCTGCTTCGGTTTCAACCCCTTCAGCGATAATCCTGGCGCCAAGCATATGCGCGGTCTGAACGATCTGTTTGACGATGTGCCGTTTGCGCGGTGTGGCATCCAGCTTCGAGACGAAATGGCGATCGATTTTGACATAGTCCGTTGCGTAGTCGCACAGGAGCTTGAGGCCGTTGAAGCCGACACCAAAATCATCGATGGCCAGCTTGAAACCGGAATGGCGCAGCTTTTTGATAAGTTCAGAAGAATGCTGGATCCTGCGCGTTGTCGAAGCGTTCAGACAATTCAAAACAGATTGAAGAGGGGCGTATCCCCGCTTTGGCTAAATGATTGGTGAGCCGTTCCACGATATTGCTACCGAGGCCAATAAGCCTTGCATCCATGTTGATAAAGAGCATTCGCTGGTTATGGCCGGGCAGTCCGCCAAACCCGGCAAAGGCGCGACTGTTGACCATTTGCTCAAGCTCTAGCAATTGATTGACGTCGTGAGCTTTGTCCAGGAGTTCCAAAGGCGATTGGAAGCCCAGTCGGTCATAGCCACGCATCAACGATTCATAGCCAAATGTCGCACCGCTTGCCGCTTCAACAACGGGCTGAAAGGCGGTTTCGATAGCTAGTTTTGCAAGTGTAACGAGCTGATCATCGCCAAAACGACGCAAAACCAACATTTCGGCTGGACGAAAACTCATGGGAAAACTCCGGGGAAGAGGTAATCATTTAGATGTATATTTTCCCTTGACCCTTCAATTTTCCGTTTCCCAAATATGACAGTTTTATGAAGTTATAGGCTGCGGCGCCCGACAGTCGACGCAACCGGAACGGCGATGCGCATGCTTATTTCGCCATGCTCAACGCAGATGCTTGATGATGCTTGTTGCCCAGAACCAGCAGTTCTTCAAAATGGTTCATGTCATTGAAGCTGCAAAAGGCGGGTGGACGAATTTCAATAATGGGCGCTGTCCTCTCAAGATAGAGCAGACACTCGTCCAGCAGCTTTTGCCAGACGGGAAGGCGCTCATCAGCCAACCAGTCAACGGGATAAGCGAAGGTGATATGAAAGACATAGTTGTCGTGATCTGGATGGCGGTAGCCGAACGGAACGGCGAGTGCGTCACGCCATTTCTTGATGAGAGCTTCGTCTTCCGAACTTGCTCCAGTGACGGTCAGACCCACGGGAGTGACGTCAATCACCTTGATTTTGAACGACCCGAAGCCTCCGAATTGGTTAAGACGGTCCAAATATAGACGGGTCATCTCGTCAATGTTGGTATTGAGAGGAACATCCAGCGGCCAATACGGCAGTGCGCGGCGATATTCGATGATGCCTTGAAACAACGTCATGTGCAGGCTGGATACAGGTGTGAACGTCAGTTTGCCGGCATCGGGCATCGATAGCATGCGGTCTCGCACCTCAATGACAGCGCGCTCCGAGGCCGAGCCGTCCACCAGATGACAAACAACCGTATTACCCGGTTCTAGCAGGAAGGTTCCCTTCGCGTCATAGCGTGTTCCCAAGTGTCGGGGCATGTCGAAATTACTGCTGGCGGCGTATCGGGCGAGGGACGGTTTGATGGATTGGGACATAGAAATTCCAAGGCATGCGTTTCGCCCTAAGGGCGCACGCGGGGTTCGGTATTTGGGAGTCGGTGCGAATCGCACAGTGAACGCAATTTGCCCGATGTATTTGTCAGCGATATGAATGGAATCACGTTCAGCAAAAATCGCTGGTGCATGCCATTCGGCAACCGTTCTCAATGCGATATAAGTTGACAATTTTCATCATAAATGATTATCGGAAAGCAAGTGCAGCTGTCCAAGCCGCATGCTCATAAAAACGGAGGTCGCCATGAAATTCTCTCTATCATCCTTGGCCGGAGTTGTGGCTTTTGCCGCCGGTCTTGCCGGCTCAACAATGCTGGCAACGGCACAGAGTGAGTCGGAAGGCATTGTTGTCTATAACGCACAACACGAAAGCCTGACCGAAGCCTGGGCCGCTGGCTTCACCAAGGAAACGGGAATCAAGGTAACCTTGCGCAACGGTAGCGATATGGAATTCGCCAACCAGCTTGTCCAGGAAGGGGCTGCCTCACCTGCGGATGTATACCTGACCGAAAATTCGCCGGGGATGGCGCTCGTCGACAACGCTAACCTGTTCGAGCCGCTAAACGCCGATACGCTTGCTCAGGTGCCCGAAAATTATCGCCCGGCCAATGGTCATTGGGTCGGTGTTGCAGCCCGCTCTACCGTTTTCGTTTACGACAAGAACAAGCTGACCGAGGACAAGCTGCCGAAATCGTTGCTGGATCTCGCGGACGCCAGCTGGAAAGGCCGTTGGGCAGCATCACCATCCGGGGCTGACTTCCAGGCAATTGTCGGTGCGCTTCTCCAGCTGAAAGGCGAAGAAGCGACCGCTGCATGGCTAAAGGCAATGAAGGAAAATTTCACTCCCTACAAGGGCAACAGCACTGCCATGAAGGCCGTCAATGCCGGCGAGGTCGAGGGTGCAGTTATCTACCATTATTATTACTTTGGTGATCAGGCCAAGACCGGAGAGAACAGCAAAAACATCGCCTCACACTACTTCAAGAATGAAGATCCGGGCGCATTCGTAAGCGTCTCGGGTGGCGGCGTTTTGGCCTCCAGCAAGCACAAGGAGCAGGCACAGGCATTCGTAAAGTGGGTTACCGGCAAAGGCGGCCAGGAGATCCTGCGCGACGGCACATCCTTCGAATATGCCGTAGGTGAGGGAGCCGCATCCAACCCCAAACTGGTTCCGCTTGCTGACCTGCAAGCTCCTAAAGTCGAGCCGTCGAAGCTCGATAGCAAAAAGGTCACCGAGCTGATGACTGCTGCTGGTTTGCTCTAGCCGTAACACTCTGGTCGAGCTAACAGTTCGCCACGACATCCCCGGTGCTTCCATCGGGGATGTTGTTCAATTCCAGGCAGCTACAGTCAGTTGTTGACTGACCTGTAGCTGCAACAATGAAAGCAATTTACATTGCCGCCAAGCCAGTCACTTTACCAGCCAGGCGATCTTCTCCAAGCTCCCAACCCGCTCATCCGGCGCCGTTGGATGTCGAACGCGCCTGTGGTTCTGGCAGCAGCGATCGTTTCGCTTGTCTCGCTGCTGCCTGTCGGGTTTGTCATCTGGATCGGCATACAGACTGGCTGGGAAACCGCCTCGGCCCTGATTTTCCGGCCACGAGTGGGTGAGCTTCTGATCAATACCGCACTGCTGCTCGCGGTCACGATCCCGATATCCATCATCCTTGCAGTGACGCTTGCATGGCTCACGGAGCGCACCGATTTGCGCGGAGCGCGCATCTGGTCCTGGTTCGCAGTAGCGCCACTTGCAGTCCCAGCTTTTGTGCAAAGCTACGCGTGGGTCAGCCTGATACCCGGCCTGCATGGGCTTTTCGGCGGCGTTCTGGTGTCGGTTTTGGCATACTTTCCATTCTTGTATCTGCCGGTTTCCGCCCAACTCCGCCGGCTGGATCCGGCAATCGAGGATGCGGCCGCTTCTCTGGGCAACGGTCCGTGGCGTGTCTTCTTTTTCGCAGTGTTACCCCAATTGCGTCTCGCTATTTGCGGGGGCTCGTTGCTGATCGGGCTTCATCTCCTTGCCGAATATGGTCTCTACGTCATGATACGGTTCGATACGTTCACGACGGCCATTGTCGATCAGTTTCAGTCGGCCTTTAATGGTCCCGCGGCCAATATGCTCGGTGGCGTGTTGGTCGTTTGCTGCTTCGGTCTTTTGGGCCTTGAAGCACTTTTGCGAGGCAATGAACGCTATGCCCGGGTCGGCTCGGGTGCTGCACGCGATCCGGTCAAACACAGATTGGGTTTGCTGGCGATACCCGCCTTTCTGATTTGCCTGATCACAGCCGGGCTGTCTCTCGGCGTTCCATTCGTCACTCTCGCCCGTTGGCTGTCTCTCGGCGGCATAGGCAGCTGGCGCCTGGACCTGATTGGCATGGCTCTTGGTCAAACCATCATATTTGCAGTTGCGGGCGCCCTCCTGACCACCATTATCACAGTGCCAATGGCTTGGCTTTCAGTTCGAGCGCCGGGCCGTTTTCAACGGATTATGGAGGCGTGTCACTACTATGTCGGATCTTTGCCCGGAGTGGTGGTGGCATTGGCGCTGGTGACTGTAACCGTACGCGTCGCGCTTCCTCTGTATCAGACAGTATTTACGCTCCTACTCGCCTATGCCCTGCTATTTCTTCCCAGGTCGCTCGTTGGTTTGCGCGCCAGTATTGCGCAGGTGCCGGTCGAGCTTGAGCAGGCAGCCATGGCGCTTGGACGGTCACCCGCACAGGCAGTCAGGCAGATTACCATGCGCCTTGCTGCTCCCGGTGTTGCGGTTAGCATGGCGCTGGTAGGCCTGGGAATAACCAACGAATTGACGGCGACGCTGATGCTGGCACCAAACGGCACCCGGACGCTTGCGATGCAGTTCTGGTCGCTCACCAGCGAGATTGACTATGTGGGTGCGGCACCCTACGCGCTCATGATGGTGCTCTTGTCCCTGCCCATGACGCTTCTGCTTTATGCACAATCGAAAAGAATGGGTGGACGATGACATTTCTCACCGTCACCGGTATCAGCAAGCGCTACGGAAAAGTTGTTGCTCTCGACGATGTCACTATCGCTGTGCCAGCAGGCAGTCGTACCGCTGTCGTGGGCTCCTCCGGGTCTGGGAAAACCACACTGCTGCGTTTGATCGCTGGGTTCGAAGTACCTGATACCGGTCGGGTCGTGTTGGACGGAAGTGTTCTGGCAAACGGACCGGCCGTGGTGCCTGCACATCGTCGCAGTATCGGCATCGTCGCACAGCATGGTGCCTTATTTCCGCATTTGACTGTCAGCGACAACATCGGGTTCGGGCTCGAACGAAATACTCTGCAACGCGACAAACGCATTCTGGCCCTGATGGATCTGGTCGAACTCACACCGGCTATGCGGGATAGACGTCCGCATCAATTGTCAGGAGGTCAGCAACAGCGTGTTGCACTCGCTCGCGCACTGGCCAGACAGCCGAAACTAATGCTTTTCGATGAACCGTTTTCTGCTCTTGATGCAGGTCTCCGCGAAGGTATCAGGACATCGGTGGCCGAGGTGCTGCACACTCAGAAGATCACCGCCATATTGGTTACCCACGATCAGGCCGAAGCTCTCTCGTTTGCTGATCAGGTCGCCATTTTGCGGGAGGGCAAGCTTCTGCAAGTAGGTTCACCCGAAGATCTCTATATGAATCCCCGCGATCCATACACTGCCGCCTTTTTGGGTGACGTCATCATCCTGGATGCCCAGCTCAACGATGGCTGGGCCGTTTGCCCACTCGGCCGTATAGAAACCAGTTCACTTCACTCAGGTCCTGCGAAGATCATGCTCCGGCCGGAGCAGGTGGTTCTTTCTCCGGTGTCTGTTGACGCCAATGATGATACGGGTTTTTACGGGAATATCACCCGGACTGAATTCGGCGGTGCTTCTTGTTCTATCGCTATTTCACTGACTGACAATAATCATGGCAGGCTGGATAAGCCTTCGCTGGTGATCAAGACGACAAGTATCAATTTGCCCGCGGTTGGGAGTCGTGTTCAGATAGTCGTGCTTGGTAAGGCACATGTCTTCGAATAAACATAAGTGCGAGATCTGGATCCATGGGCAATTTATTCAGCTGGTTGAATGAACCGGCGGCCTTCAGCGGCGATGCCAACGAACTCCACCTCGCGACCAAGGAAAAGACCGACTTCTGGCAGCAGACGTTTTACGGTTTCGAGCGTGACAATGGCCATGCCTATTTGACGCCGGTCAGTGGTGATTTTACGGCCAGCGTTACGGTTTGCGGTGATTATCAACAGCTCTACGATCAAGCAGGGTTGATGCTGCGCATCGACCCGCACCACTGGATCAAGACCGGTATCGAATACACGGATGGTCTGATGCATTTCAGCGTCGTCGTCACTAGCGGCACGTCGGATTGGTCCGTCATCCCCCTTCATGGTTCGAGTACTAAAGATGAGATAAACGTGCGACTGACGCGTCACGGGGATGCAGTACGGGTGCAGTTCTCTGTCAATGGTGGAGCATGGCAACTAGCCCGTCTGGCCCCGTTTTCATCGGGTGACGCTTCAGTAGGTATCATGGCGTGCTCACCCGAGAGAGGCGGTTTCGAGGCGACGTTTCGCGATTTGACTGTCGGTTCTGCCATTTCGCGCAATCTTCACGACTAGCTTCCAAACAGTTCCGGGCGTTTGTTTCTGAGATGCAAGAGCATTTTGCCCATCTGGGCTATGTGTGCTTCCATCGTCTTGGCGGCCTTGTCGGGGTCCTTGTCGGCGATGGCCGAGATGATCGCCTCGTGCTCTGCCAAAGTCTCGATCATCCGGGTTTCGTAGTGGAGCAAAAGTCTTCTGACGCGATCGATCTGACTGCGTTCCTTTGAAGCGATCTCACGCAACCCCACTAGTCCTGCAGCATCGCAAATAAGGTCATGCAGCGCTTCGTCGAGTTCGTAGAACTGTTCGAAATCCTGTTTATCGGCGGCCTTGCGCTGACGTTCCAGATTCTGCCGAAAACGAGCGATGGTTTCAGGGGTTGCACGTTCTGCAGTGCGGCGAATTGCGGCTGTCTCGAGCGCGACGCGGACGAATTGCGCCGTTTCTATCTTGTCGAGCCAAAGCCGCGCAACGAAGGTTCCTGTCTGCGGGTAAATCTCAACAAGGCCCTCATCCGCGAGCCGGTTTATTGCATCGCTGACCGGGGTGCGGGAAACACCCAGCTGCGCCGCAACAAGCTCCTTGCGAATGGTTTCGCCCGGTGACAATTGCGACGAAATGATCGCCTGTCTCAATATTGTGTAAACTTGGTCTTTGCGCGTGACCGAGACAACTTTTTGCTCTTTGAAGTTTCTGCTCGGAGAACGAAGCTGCAAGTTCAGACCCCCATTGTTGTTCTGCGAAAATCCGATGAACGCTCAAAACTAAAATATTTGACTCTGATCCAATAACATCTAACATGTTACACACCAACTTGAAAGAATGTTTTGGGAGGAGCATTTTGGAGAGCCAGTCCCCAATCGTCTCGTTACGCGGGATCAGCAAATCCTTTGCTCACGTCGTGGCCCTGCGAAGCATCGATCTTGATGTCTATGCTGGCGAAATCCATGCCGTGATGGGCGAAAACGGTGCGGGCAAGTCAACACTCGTCAAGGTTTTGAGCGGTGTTCATCGTCGAAGTAGCGGACAAATGACGGTTCGTGGACGCGAGGTCGATTTTGCGACCCCCAAGGAAGCGGAGCGCAACGGCATCGCGATTATCCACCAAGAGCTCAATCTTATTCCAAGCCTCAGCGTTTCAGAGAATATTTTTCTGGGACGGGAACCGCTCAAAGCCGGGTTGTTTATCGACTACAGGGAAATTGAAGCGCGAAGTGCAGAAATTCTCGCAAGGTTCGGCATTGATATCGACCCACGTGCGGACGTCGAGAATTTGCGTGTTGGAGAGCAGCAACTCGTGGAGATTGCACGCGCGCTTTCCCTGGATGCGGATGTGCTTGTGCTCGACGAGCCGACATCCGCCTTGTCGGAGGCAGAGGCACAGCGCCTCGCCAGCTTCGTTCGCGGACTGGCACGCCAGGGGGTGGCGATCGTCTATATCTCACATCGTATGAGTGAAGTTTTCGCTCTGGCTGACAAGATCACTGTGCTGCGCGACGGCAATTTTATTGCAACGCGGCTCTCTGGCGATATCAGTGAGCGCGATGTGATCCGGATGATGGTTGGACGAGAGCTGAAAAAGCAGGAAAAGAAGGCATCAGTGTCCGGCAATCCGTTCGTATTGTCCGTCAAAAATCTCGGCCTTCAGAGACCGAACTCCCGCGGCCGGATTCATGATGTGGTCGATGACGTGAGTTTCGACCTTCATGCCGGTGAAATACTGGGCATTGGCGGTCTGCTTGGCTCGGGCCGGACCGAAGTGCTGGAACTCATATTCGGTTCGGCAATTGGCAAGCGCTCAGGTTCGGTCCAGCGTTCTGGAGCGAGTTCTGACGCTCAGTCACTTACGCCCCGAAGGTCGGTGGCCAGGGGGGTCGCATTTCTCACAGAGGATCGCAAAGGTACGGGTCTTTTGATGCAGGCAGACATTCGATCAAACGCTGTTCTGCCTTCGCTGCCATGGATTGCGCCGCTCGGCTGGGTGACACGATTTCAGGAGAATGCCGTCGCCAACCGGATGATCAAGGCTATGCGCGTTCGCTGCCAAGGTCCGGATCAGCAGATCGACGAACTGAGCGGCGGAAATCAGCAGAAGATCGTTCTTGGCAAATGGCTCGAAACGAAGCCAAGGGTTGTTCTGCTTGATGAGCCGACGCGCGGGATCGACGTTGGGGCAAAGGACGAGATCTATGACCTTCTGAGAAAGCTTGCCCAATCAGGGGTGGCGATCGTGATGGTCAGTTCGGAACTGCCGGAACTGCTGGCGCTTTCAAACCGGATTCTTGTGATGCGCGAAGGCAAGGCGGCGGGGATCATTGAGAGCCATGAGTTCTCGGAAGAACGGGTAATGGAGCTTGCGACACCCTTGGGGAATGCGCTCACGGGAGAGGCTGCATGACGAATACAAGCGAGCAGATCATGCAATCATCAAACAGCACTGAACGATTGAAGAGCGTTCTCAAGTCCACAAAGCTTTATTGGGGACTGGCATTGCTCTTTTTGGTGGGCGTTATCTCCTCTCCCGTCTCATCAAAAGGTCATAACATCTTCTTGTCGTTTGGAAATCTTTCCGATGTCTTCAGACAAATCTCCGTTACGGGCATAACCGCGGTAGGAATGACACTGGTTATTCTCATTGCCGGTATCGATCTTTCTGTCGGCTCAGTGCTGGCTTTGGGATCTGTGGTTTGCGCCATGCTCTTGACCAATGAAGGCTGGTCCTCCGCCTATTTGCTAGGTGTCCCCGCGATATTCCTACTGGCGTTTTTAGTGGTGTTTGGCGTTCTCACCTTCGGCACAAAGTTGCAGCGAAGGGCTACACTCGACGCAGGCACGAACCCGCCGGCCGTCTCAAAACTGCTGCTGGGCGTTGCCGCCGCAGCTGCTCTTGTCCTGGCATTTGGAGTGGCATTGACCTCAGAAGGGAAGGCAGGAGTTCTCCTCGTCCTCCTGGTCGTGCCGGCAGTCGGTTTCATGCTTGGTACCATCAACGGATTGATCATCGTCGGGGGCCGGTTGCAACCCTTCATAGTCACCCTGGCCATGATGGTCGCCGGCCTCGGAATCGCACGATTGACTGCAGGCCAGAACACTGCCGTCTGGCCCGTTTACACGGGAAGCAATGCCACGGAAGATTTCGAGGCTCTGCGCTCGTTGATATTCGGGATCATCCCAGTCCCGGGTGTCATCTTCGCCGGCATAATCGTCCTTTTCTGGGTGATCCTGAAATTCACGAAATTTGGGCGCTATGTATACGCAATCGGGGGAAACGAAGAAGCTGCCCGCTTGGCCGGTGTGCCTGTTTGGCGCGTAAAGATCACCGTCTATGCCATATCGGGCTATCTGGCTGCTCTAGCGGGTATTCTTTACGTTGCGCAGTATCGGCAGGGAAAGCCGGATGCCGGGACGGGACTTGAGCTCGATGCCATTGCGGCTGTTGTCATCGGCGGTACGAGCCTCATGGGCGGGCGAGGGTCGATGATCGGCACGCTCGTTGGTGTCCTCATATTCGGGTTTCTCAGCAATATCCTCCAACTCAACAACATCGACAGCAACACCCAGCTTGTTCTGAAGGGCGCGATCATCATCATCGCCGTTCTGCTGCAGGAGCGGCGTTCGAGCGGATGGTTGTTCTTTCTGTCGCAACTCCGGGCGCGCGATGCGATCGACAAATCCGGGCCCAATCAAATCAAGAATCCGCAAGGACCGGGCGACTAACTCACGGCAGTTAAACCCAAAGGGAGAGAGAAAATGAGCATTAACCGCAGACAATTTGCAAAATGGGCCATGGCGACAGCCTTGATCGCGCCGCTCGCATTCAACGCGTCCGTCGCAGGTGCGAAGGATAAGTATGTGATCGGCTTCAGCCAGACGACGACCGTCGAGCCTTGGCGCGTCCAGTTCAACAAAGACCTCGAGGCTGAAGCCAAGAAACACGCCAATGTCGAGCTCCTCGTTGCGGACGGGCAGGACAAGACGGAAAAACAGGTCGCCGATGTTGAAAACTTCATTCGTCAGGAAGTTGATGCGATTTTGATTTCTCCGAAGGAGTCTGCAGGTCTCACAGGCGTTGTCGAGAAAGCCATGGATGCAGGTATTCCGGTCATAGTACTGGACCGTAACGTCGATACAGAAAAGTACACGCAGTGGATCGGTGGCGACAATGTCGTCATCGGGGAAGCGGCGGGTAAGTATGCGGTCGAACTCCTTGGTGGCAAGGGCAAAGCCAAGGGTACAGTCGTCGAAATTTGGGGCGGGCTCGGCACCCAGGCCAGCCATGATCGCAGTAACGGCTTTCACAAGAACACCGACGCTGAGCCCGGGATCAAGTATCTTCTCGATAAGCAGTCGGGCGACTGGAAGCAGGATCAGGCCTATAACATCATGGCGACTGCGCTGCGCAATCATGAAGACATAACGCTCGTCTACGGTCACAACGATCCCATGGCCTATGGTGCCTACCTGGCCGCAAAGGACGCCGGCCGCGAGAAGAACATTCTCTTTATCGGCGTGGATGGCCTACCGAACGAAGGCGTTCAATGGGTGAACAAAGGGGAGTTGGCCGCAACATTCCTTTACCCAACCCCAGGGGCCGAAGGTTTGCGTCAGGCTCTAAAAGTGCTTGCAGGCGAGAAAGTGGAAAAGAAGATCGTCCTGGATACGCAAGCCATTACCAAGGAAAATGCTCCAGAGATACTGAAAGCCAACGGGCTACAATAATCAAAAGAAAACGGCAGGTCGCGCTCAATGTGCGGCCTGTCAATATTTACCCTACCCTTCGTTTTTATGCCGAATTCTATTTTATCACAGCAATATAGTGGTAAAATGTGTTGGTTGATCACGATCATGTTCCGTGCTGCAACTGATCCTGATCTTGTGGCATTGAAGGGCAGGAGTAACGATATGAACGTTTTCAAACCTCTCGCAGTCACTACCGCACTTCTGATTTGTCTTTCTACTCAATCCAAAGCAGAGCCGCTGCAGACGATGGACGATGTAGGGCGCGCTATTGACACGTGCTGGCAAGCACCGTCCGACACCACGGGCTCGGTAACCTTGAGCTTCAGCTTCAAACGTGATGGAACGCTGATAGGCAAGCCGCAGCCTACGAGCATCGCTATCGACGGAGACGACAAGGTTCGCCAGCAATTCATTGCATCGGCAATCGATGCGCTGAGCAGTTGTACGCCGCTGACTTTTTCGTCGGGACTCGCCGCAGGAATCGCAGGGCAAGTATTCACCATGCCGTTCACTGCGCCGAAAGGTTCGTCTGGTCCGATGGTCACCACGCAGTAATGTTTAACTGCCTGGTACACAATGCATGCCAGCGGTATCTGGTACCACCGATCAGGGCGCTTCGCTTACTAATCCGGTCATTTGGAGTATGCTCGGCCTTAGCCGTATCCATGAAACTTGTACCCACAAGCCAGCATGCCCCGAGAACCAAGACAAATAGAATCGCAAGGATCAGAAAGTCCCGAGGTTCAAGCTGTCTGTGGTGAGTTCCACGCATTTGATTGCCATCGTGTTGACTGTGCTCGCTAAACCCTAAGTAGATTGACTTAAATTCGTGTTAAAATTGCATGAAGCATATACGTTGCTATAAACGACTTCATCAGCTCAGAAATCTCTGGTTTTTGAAGCAATCTTTGAACGTACTCCGCTCTAGTTCTGGTGTTCGGCTAACGGGCGAAGCCGATCAGCGATCGGACACGAACATCGCGTAGATACAGGCCGCCCCAGACCATCAGACCGAGATAGACGCCAAACAACAGATGACTGAAGATAGGGCTGCCGACACGCAGTTGTGTGGCAATTGCTCCTCCAAGGTAACCAGTCAACAGGATTGCGCCGAGAACCGAAGTTGGCGGAAATGCGTAGAGCGCAGCGCAGGCGAGGAGAAGCACGCCGAGGCCCCGAGCGAGATTGACGCTGTCCGGATACCCCAACTGAGCATTGGTTTGCATGACGATGTCCAGTGGCACCAATTTGATGATGCCGTCGAAGAGCATAAACAAAATGACGAGGCCGCTGAGAACGCGACCAGTCCAAACCGCTTTGTTCGAGACGGTTGTTATCTGTGAAGTGAATTCCATAACGTCACCCTCCAATGGTTGAATCATCTGCTTCGTTGAAGATTTCACCAAGGACGAGCCGGATATGATTGTCCCGACAGCTCCGCACGAATATTTTTTCCGACTGCTCGGTTGTATCAATTTTGAAGTATCAATTTAACAGATTGACAAGGGGCACGCGTTATAACGCCCATATGGAAAAAGCACCGAATTACTACGTCATCGGCCTTGCCAGCATGTTGGTGCTGTGGACATCAATATTGTTGCTGATGCGTACTGCCGGCATTTAATCAAACTGATCAGGCCTCGGTGTCATTGCGGGTTTGCTTGTGGATTGGTTTGGCCGAAACAGGAACACTTTCGTTCGAGCTATTATCTCCATGTTCCCTGCGTATTAGCGATTGAGGCTCCTGTGGGTCGGATTCACCGACGATCTCCGCAAATCGACGAGCACTGCGGTGGGATAGGCGAATCCGCTTGCATCCTTGCCGGTCGTTTTTAAACACGGTGTTGGAACTCAAATTGAACCATCGCGTTCAATCGATATGACAAGAATGGCTTTTGAACATGTCACCATTACAGATCGTATGCGCCTGATAAGACGTGTGTCATGCGTTGAATCGGCTGCTGAAGTTCTTGCAAAATACTGGCCTAAAAACTGTGGCGAAAAATATGCCGCAGCGCAGCAAGCATGCCTCGAAGCCGGGGCGGGTCAATTGGATCCCGACGAAGTCAGGCGCGCCTTCATTGATGCAGCCAAGGAGGCATCAATTTACGTCAATGAGCGGTCACGCTAACGATCCGTTCTCCATTCAATATATTCCTGAAAATATAACACTAGCTATCCGCGAGGCACCGATATATTTAGGAAAATATTTCGGAGTCTATCGGAGGTTGGATATGGGAATTCATCGTCGTCACTGGATAAAAATGGCTGTTGCCGCATTTGCGGTCGCCTGGCTAGGCATAATACCGCTGGCAGATTCGGCACAAGCTGCAGAAAAGGTGACCGTCTTCGCAGCGGCTAGTCTCAAGAACGCACTCGACGACATCACAGGCGCATGGCAGAAAGAGTCGGGCAAGGAAGCCGCAATCTCCTACGCAGCGAGTTCGGCTCTGGCAAAGCAGATCGAGTCCGGTGCGCCCGCCGATATTTTCATCTCGGCTGATCTCGACTGGATGGACTATGTTGCAAAGAAGAACCTGATCAAGGCCGATACGCGCAAAAATCTATTGGGTAATCGCATCGTTCTGGTGGCATCGAAAGACAAGGCAGAGCCCGTCGAAATCAAGAAGGGTTTCGACCTCGCCAAACTTTTGGGCGAGGGCCGTCTCGCCATGGGAGCTGTGGATTCGGTTCCGGCAGGCAAGTATGGCAAGGCCACTCTTGAATCCCTCGGCGTGTGGTCGTCAGTGGAAGGCAAGGTTGCCGGCGCGGAGAGCGTGCGCGCTGCATTGTTGCTGGTGTCGCGTGGCGAAGCACCCTACGGCATCGTCTATCAGACCGATGCGGCCGCGGACAAAGAAGTCAAGATCGTAGGTACGTTTCCCGAAGACAGCCATCCTCCGATCATTTATCCGATCGCAATTCTGAGCGACAGCAAGAATGCTGATGCGGTGTCGCTGTTTGATTACATCAAATCAGAAAAAGCTGTGCCATTCTTCGAAAAGCAGGGATTCACCGTACTCAAGTAAAATCCGCTGGCTCCCGCCTCTTGCACTGTGGGAGCCTCGCAAGAACACACGACCGGGCGGGGGGCTGACATTTTTGGACTGGTTCTCACTGAGCAATGAAGAATGGACAGCAGTTCACCTTACTCTTCGAATTGCGTTCGTCGCGATGCTCGCCAGCCTCCCTCTCGGCATTCTCGTCGGTCTGTTGCTCGCGCGAGGAAAATTCTGGGGCAAATCCATCCTCAATGGCCTCGTCCATCTTCCGTTGATTCTTCCTCCCGTCGTCACCGGCTTTATTCTTCTCATACTCTTTGGTCGACGTGGCCCGATCGGAGCGTTTCTGGCCGAACATTTTGGCATCGTACTGTCGTTCCGCTGGACGGGCGCAGCATTGGCCTGCGGGGTGATGGGTTTCCCATTGATGGTTCGCAGCATCCGGCTATCCATAGAAGCAGTTGACCGCAAGCTTGAAGATGCCGCCGGTACGCTTGGTGCAAGTCCGCTATGGGTATTCGCGACGGTCACTTTACCGCTCATCCTGCCAGGCATCATCGCCGGCATGATTCTTTCGTTTGCCAAGGCAATGGGCGAATTTGGTGCGACGATAACGTTCGTTTCGAATATCCCGGGGGAAACACAGACACTTTCAGCTGCAATCTACACTTTCACACAGGTGCCGGGCGGTGACGCAGGTGCCTTCCGCCTGACCATCATATCAGTCATCATCTCCATGGCCGCTTTGATGGCTTCCGAATTCATGGGCTACCTTGTCGGACGCAGGGTAGACATCGAATGACCCTGACTTTTGAAGCAAAACTTACGCTTGGAAAATTCGTACTTGACGCCGCCTTCACGTCCGACCGCGGCGTCACGGCGTTGTTTGGACGTTCAGGTTCGGGAAAAACATCGATCATCCGCATCATCGCGGGCCTTTCGCGGCCGGACCAGGGCAGGGTCGTTTTTGACGGCGACGTACTGGTTGATACGAAGAAGGGAATATTCGTTCCCAAACACAAGCGCTGTTTCGGATATGTGTTTCAGGAAGGGCGGCTCTTTCCCCATCTGACAGTTCAGCAAAATCTCAACTACGGCCGCTGGTTTACTCCGACATCACGACGCTCGGACGATTTGTCGAAGATTGTCGACCTTCTTGGTATAGGCGCTATTTTGGACAGGCGTCCGGGCAAACTGTCAGGCGGAGAAAAGCAGCGTGTCGCGATCGGCCGTGCCTTGTTGTCGTCGCCACGTATGCTCCTTATGGACGAACCGCTAGCGGCGCTCGACGATACAAGGAAGATCGAAATCCTTCCCTATCTTGAAGCTCTGCGCGATGAAATGAATATCCCGATCATTTATGTGAGCCACTCGGTGTCAGAAGTGGCACGTCTTGCCGATCGTGTCATTGTTATGAGCGAAGGCAAGGTGGCAATGGCCGGCACCGCAGCTGATGTCTTGAGCCAAACCTCAATTTCAATCGCAACCGATCGCCGCGAAGCAGGTTCATTGGTGGAGGGGAAGGTTGTAAATTACGATCCGAAGCACAAGCTGACGACCATCGGGTTCCAAACATCCAAAATTTATGTTTCAGGAACTGAGGTCGCGGTAGGAAAGGGCGTTCGCGTTCACATCCTTGCCAAGGATGTGATGCTTTCGACGATTCGACCTGAACAGCTAAGTGCGCTCAATATTCTCGAAGGGATCGTAAGCGCGATCACCTTCGACTCGGGCATAGCCGATGTTCAAGTCGATTGCCAGGGAACGATAATCCTGGCACGCATTACTGAGCTATCCTGCGGAAGGCTTGGTCTGCGGCCGGGCGTGCTGGTCTTTGCGATTATCAAGACCGTTGCTTTGGAGCCTCACTAGTATCGGCCTCGGATACCGAGGACCCGCTTTGGCTACGATTGGCATCAAGCCAAGCAATATCTGACGCAACTGCAGTTTCGATTTTCTTTTCCATCGTACGAAAGCGGCTGAGCAATTTCTCGCCGAATTCGGTGACCACAGCGCCGCCGCCTTGTTTGCCGCCGCGCTGAGAATCCACCACCGGCTGGGAGAACATGGCGTTCATCGCGCTGACCAGAAGCCAGGCGCGGCGGTATGACATATCCATGGCGCGACCAGCGGCTGAAATAGAGCCTGTTTCACGAATGTGCTCAAGCAATTGCATCTTTCCACGACCGATTTTCTCATTGTCCGGAAAATCGATACGCAAAACTGTTTTCAAATTTTTACTTGAAGATGGACCCATTGTCGTGACCGCACCGTTGGACTGTCGCATTTATCTATAGCAATGCGCATAGTGATGTACACGGCCATCTTGACTTTGTGCCTTCTCTTGGTGGCCGGTTGTAATTTCTGGACGCGATGGTGATAACGTAGATTTTTGATTTGCCGAAAAAACAAGTTGCCCAAGGTCAGCCAAGGAGAAGAACTCGATGCAGAATTTTCACGGCCTTATCGTTCCCGAGAACCTCGCTGAAGCAGCGTCACCCGAGACAACAGCTCTCCTTGTCTACGACATGCAGATTGGCATATTGCGCCAATTGAAGGATGGCCCACGGGTCTTGGAACGCGTGCTGCAGGTTCTGAAAGTTGCCCGTTCGGAAGGGATACGCATATTCTTCATGCGCCATATGTCCATGCCGAAACGGATGGCTGGCGTTTTCCAGGTCCGGCAAATGATGGCTTGGCAACGTAAAACATCGGCGGACGACGTGGAACCATGGTTTCTGCGCGATAGCCCAGGCTTTGCACTTGCTCCGGAACTCGAGGTTGGTGATGACGAGGTGATTTTTGACAAAATCACATTCTCGGCCTTTGAGGGCACGCCTCTTGCAATTGCCATGCGCGACTGTGGTTTGAAGAGTTTTGTTATCTGTGGCGTTGCCACTGAAATTGGGATTGAACCCACCGTGGGCCATGGTGCAGATCTTGGACTTATTCCGATCGTGGTGACCGATGCTTGTGGCGGTGGTGACGCGGAAGCGGCCGGCCGGGCTATGGAAGGCATGAAGTACAAGGGCGATGCAATGTTTTGCACGATTGAGGAATTGTCGACGGTCTGGGCTAGTAGATAAGCTGTGAAATGGTGGTGGGGTGTTGCCCATATGCAAAAACCACAAGCGATTTTGATAAAAAAAGACTGAGCGATATCGAACTCTAGATATCGCTCAGTGATTTTGTCGCGCTTCCTATTGCGCAGGGAGACTACTATCCGAGGCTCAACTGCACCCGGAAGTATTTCCGCATGTGTCGCACTTCAAGCACGTCCCATTACGAACCATCGTGAAGTTCGAGCATTCCGAGCAGCTGTCGCCCGTATAGCCCTGCATCATCGATTTGATGCGGCGATCCGACATCACCTTCTTTGCTTCGGCTTTGGCTTCCTCAGCCGCAGCTTCTGCATCCGTGTCCTCGAACAGGGCAGAGGCCGGAGTTGCTTCTGCCTGATCCTTTGCACGCTCCTCATAGTCGCGCTTGAAGGCTGTCAATTCCTGGCTGACCACTGCAATCGTTGGTTTTGCAGCTATCGCAGTCACAGTGCGGCTGGCGAGGGTCGTGACATTTGATGACGCAGTTGCCTTCGGCGCGTTAACGGCGCCTGTTCCCCCTGCGCTGCTAAAACCCTTGGGATCAGCCTTGTTGGGCGAAACCACCTTCAGCGAAGCACCGCGTGTCAGACCCTTGGAGACCGGTTCCGCCTTGCCTTCGGAAATACCGCGGCCAAGCGAGGTGTTTGAAAAATCCGACTGGTCGACATGGGCGAGGTCGTGACGATCGAGATAGGAGACAGCCAGTTCGCGGAACAGGTAGTCAAGGATCGACGTCGCGTTCTTGATTGCATCATTGCCCTGAACCATGCCTGCCGGTTCGAATTTCGTGAAGGTGAAAGCCTCCACATATTCCTCCAGCGGCACACCGTATTGCAGCCCCAGCGAGATGGCGATGGCGAAGTTGTTCATCATTGCCCGGAAGGCAGCGCCTTCCTTGTGCATGTCGATGAAAATTTCGCCGAGACGGCCATCGTCGAACTCACCAGTCCGCAAATAGACCTTGTGACCGCCAACGACTGCCTTCTGGGTATAACCCTTGCGGCGGTTCGGCAACTTCTCACGATCATGGACATAGCGTTCGATAATACGTTCTACGATCTTTTCGGTGACCTGAACGGCACGGGCAGCTGCTGGCGCTTCGATCAACGCCTCGATTGCATCGTCTTCATCCTCGTCATCATCGGCGAGCAACGAAGAATTGAGCGGCTGTGAGAGCTTGGACCCATCGCGGTAGAGGGCATTGGCTTTCAGTGCCAGCTTCCAGGAGAGCATATAAGCAGACTTGCAATCCTCGACGGTTGCTTCGTTCGCCATGTTGATGGTCTTGGAAATCGCGCCAGAGATGAAGGGCTGAGCGGCTGCCATCATACGGATATGGCTGTCGACCGAAAGGTAGCGCTTGCCGATTTTGCCACAAGGGTTGGCGCAATCGAAAACCGGGTAATGCTCTTCCTTGAGGAAGGGAGCACCTTCAAGTGTCATCGCACCGCAAATGTGGATGTTGGCGGCCTCAATTTCCTTCTTGGAGAAGCCGAGCGCCGGTAGGATCTCGAAGGAGATGTCGTTGAGCTGCTCGTCAGTGAAACCGAGCACGCTCTTGGCAAACTCTTCGCCAATCGTCCACTTGTTAACCGCGAATTTGATGTCAAAGGCCGACTTCAAAGCCGTGTTAAGCGTAGCAATGATCTCGTCGGTAAAGCCTTTGGCTTTCAGCGAACCGGGGTTGATGCCGGGCGCCTGGTTGAGATTGCCATGACCGACAGCATAAGCTTCGATCTCGGCGATCTGGCTTTCCGAGTAGCCCAGTGTGCGCAGAGCTTCGGGCACGGCACGATTGATGATCTTGAAGTAGCCGCCACCAGCGAGCTTCTTGAACTTGACCAGCGCAAAGTCTGGCTCGATGCCTGTCGTATCGCAGTCCATGACGAGGCCGATCGTGCCTGTCGGCGCGATAACTGTAGCTTGCGCGTTACGGTAACCATGCTTTTCGCCAAGCTTCAGTGCCTTGTCCCATGCTGCCTTTGCATGCGTGATCAGATCCTGATCCGGGCAGTCAGCCGCAATCAAAGCGACAGGATTTACAGCGAGGCCTTCATAGCCCTGGTTTTCGCCATGCGCGGCACGGCGATGGTTGCGGATGACGCGCAGCATGTTGGCAGCATTCGGGGCATAGCCATTGAACGCACCAAGCTCCTTGGCCATCTCGGCGGATGTTGCATAGGCGGTGCCGGTCATGATCGCAGTGAGTGCTACCGCCGATCGCGCGGCCTTCGGGGCTGTCATAGGGGATGCCCGAAGTCATCAGCAGGCCACCAATATTGGCGTAACCCAAACCCAGCGTGCGATACTCATAGGAGAGCTTGGCGATTTCCTTGGAGGGGAATTGCGCCATCATCACCGAAATCTCAAGAACGACCGTCCACAGACGAGCGGAATGCTCGAAGCCGGTAACATCGATCTTGCCGTCCTTGCCGCGATAAGTCAGCAGGTTGATTGAGGCGAGATTGCAGGCTGTATCGTCCAGGAACATATATTCCGAGCATGGATTCGATGCGCGAATCGGACCAGCAGCCGGGCAGGTGTGCCAATCATTCATCGTAGTGTTGAAGTGCAAGCCTGGATCAGCCGATGCCCAAGCGGCATAACCGATCTTTTCCCAAAGATCGCGCGCCTTCAACGTTTTCATTACCCTGCCGTCCTTGCGGGCGGTCAGGTTCCAGTTACCGTCATTTTCGACGGCGCGCAGGAATTCGTCCTTGAGCGAAACAGAATTATTGGAGTTCTGACCGGCAACCGTCAGATAGGCTTCTGAATCCCAGTCGGTATCATAGGTCTTGAAGTCGATGTCCGTGTAGCCTTGCTTGGCAAACTGGATGACGCGCTGGATATAATTCTCAGGAACCTGATTTTTCTTGGCAGCTTTGATCTCACGCTTCAGCGCTGGATTTTTGGTTGGCTCGTAGCAGTCGCCATTATCGGCTTCGCAATTGACGCAAGCCTTCATAATAGCGGCGAGGTGCTGCTTGACGATCTTGGAGCCGGTGACGAGAGCTGCAACCTTCTGCTCTTCCTTTACCTTCCAGTCGATATATTCCTCGATATCAGGGTGATCCACGTCAACGACGACCATCTTGGCGGCACGGCGTGTCGTGCCGCCTGATTTTATAGCGCCGGCAGCGCGATCACCAATTTTCAGGAAGGACATGAGACCGGAGGAACGACCGCCACCGGAAAGCTTTTCGCCTTCGCCGCGCAGGTAAGAGAAATTCGAACCGGTGCCGGAGCCGTATTTGAACAGGCGTGCTTCGCGTACCCAAAGGTCCATGATGCCGCCTTCATTGACCAGATCGTCCGCGACAGACTGAATGAAGCAAGCATGCGGTTGCGGATGTTCATAAGAAGATTTGGACTTGGTCAGCTTGCCGGTGTCCGGATCGACATAATAGTGGCCCTGACCGGGACCATCGATGCCATATGCCCAGTGCAAGCCTGTATTGAACCATTGCGGCGAATTAGGCGCGACACGCTGGGTGGCGAGCATGTAGGCAAGTTCGTCGCGAAAGGCGAGCGCGTCGGCTTCGCTATCGAAATACTTGCCCTTCCAGCCCCAATAGGTCCAGGTGCCGGCAAGACGATCGAAGACCTGGCGCGCATCCATCTCGGAGCCGTAGCGTTCTTCGGTAGGCAACGCAGCCAAGGCTTCGTCATCGGCAACCGAGCGCCACAACCAGGAAGGAATCGAGTTTTCCTCAACCTTCTTCAGTTTGGCAGGCACACCGGCCTTGCGAAAATACTTCTGTGCAAGAATATCTGCGGCCACCTGACTGAACTGGGCCGGAACATCGATATTCTCCAGACGGAAAACGATCGATCCGTCCGGGTTTTTGATCTCACTCGTCGCTACACGAAATTCGATCTCCGCATAGGCTGATTGATTCTCTTTGGTAAAACGCCGTTCGATCCGCATCTTCTTCTTCCTCGTCTCTATATATAGTATCCATCAGGCGCCGTGTGAAGAGTTGTGCGCGAATGGACACAATTCCGCCCTAACCAATTCCAATCGCTGAAACCGGCTGCTACACCTTCGCCCTTATAGACGCGGTTCCCCGCGTCATTTCCGGGCTTGGTGGCCCTTATTTTGACGCCTGTTGTGTTATCTTACCCCTCAAGGACTGTCACACTATCTGGTAAACATTCTGCCTGCAAACACTAAATATAGTGTTAATATGCCATTTACCCAACAAATTAATTGACTTGTGCGCAGGCGTTTTTTCCGTCCAGACGTGATCCATCCCTTTCACGCGCGATAGAGTGCAAGCTTCGGTAAACACTGGATAAACTGGAAAAAGGCCGGTTACAGACACTCCGGTCACGCCACCAACGCAACGCCGTTGACCATAAAAAATGACTCGCGTGCAAGCGTCAGTCATAGTTTTTTACATAATTGTGACCGCAATATCTTGTGTGTCACATATGTGGATAACGGGGAGAAACCTAAAGAAATTTTTACCAGCTAGCGGCGGCGTGCACAGTCTCTGGGGGGCCACCACACTGGAAAAACAAAGAAGTTGAATTGAGATGGAAGCGCATTGTAAGCGTCGCGACGCTTAGTGATCGGCTAAAGCCCGGAGTCAAAGCTTGCAAGAAGGTTTTTCAACCCAGGTTCTTCCACACGCTGGGCAGACTCGTCGATGCTGACCCAATCGAGCCGGCGTTCGCCGCGCTCAGGCCAATTTTTTTCCTGGTGCGAAAAATGCATAGGAAAAACATCAACGATGAAATCACCGGATTCACCATCACAAACATCGTGTTTTTCGTACGTGTATGTACCGATAGAAAAGGGCGCCA
>CAVZLS010000024.1:0-250000 GCA_963776115.1 uncultured Alphaproteobacteria bacterium
ATGGACGCGTGCTCGGCCGTCACGAAGGCATTGTGCACTACACAATCGGCCAGCGCCGCGGCATTGGCGTCGCCACCGGCGATCCGCTCTATGTCGTCCATCTCGATGCGGCCAATGCCCGCGTCATAGTCGGCCCGCGCGAAGCGCTTGAAACCCGCAAGGTTTTCTTGCGCAACGTCAACTGGCTGGGTGACGACGCATTGGAAGATATTCCGGCAGGCGGTGTCGAGGTTTACGCCAAGGTTCGCTCCACCCGCCCGCCGCGCCCGGCCGTCCTGCATCATCAGGCAGGCGAGACGTGGGTCGAGCTGGTCGATGGCGAAAGCGGTATCGCACCCGGCCAGGCCTGCGTGCTTTATTCCGACGACAGCAACACCGCCCGCGTCTTCGGCGGCGGCTTCATCGGTCGTTCCGAGCGCGCCCCGCAGGCCGAAGCCATGCTGAAGCGCCTCGCCCAACAGGGCCAGCACGCCTGATCAGTTTCGTTCGAAGTTGAAGGAAATGGGGCCGTCAGGCCCCTTTTTCATGGAACTCGCGGATCGTGCCGATAATCCGGTCCTGGTCATCATTGCTCAGATATGGATGCATGGGCAGGCACAGAATGTTCTTCGGCAAGGTTTCAGAAACCGGCAAACCGCCCGGCGCGCGCATGTAATGAGCATAAGCCTCCTGCAGATGCAGCGGCTTTACATAATAAATCACCGACGGAATGCCATTGGCCTGCAGGTGCGCCTTCAATCCATCGCGATTCTTCGTCTCGATCGCATATTGTGCCCAGGCCGAGCGCGAGCCTTCCGGCATCAATGCCACTTTGACGATATCCTTCAGGCCATTGGCATAGCGCCTGGCTATCACCTGCCGCGCTTCCATCTCGTCTTCGAGAATTGCGAGCTTTTCGATGAGGATCGCCGCCTGAATAGTATCGAGGCGCGAATTCAGACCAATACGTACATTGTCATATTGCGTCTCGCCCTTGCCGTGGAAAAGCACGGAGCGCAGCACTTCGGCGAACGCCGCATCATTGGTGAACATGGCACCGCCATCGCCATAGCAGCCGAGCGGCTTGGCGGGATAGAAACTCGTCGCTCCCACATCGCCGAAGGCGCCACACATGGCATTGTCGCGCTTGCCGCCGATAGATTGCGCCGCGTCCTCGATGACGAACAGGTTCTCGCGGGCTGCGACAGCAGACAGCGACGTATAGTCGGCGGCAAGTCCAAACAGATCGACGGGAATGATCGCTTTCGGCTTCAGCCGGCCTTCCGCGCGCACCGCGGCAATAGCGGCCTCGAGCTGCTTCACATCGATATTGTAGGTGTCGGGATCGACATCGACAAAAACCGGTTCTGCACCGGCCAACGCCACCACTTCGGCAGTTGCGGCAAAGGTGAAACTCGGACAGAAAACCGCATCGCCGGGACCGATCCCCTTGGCCATCAGCGGAATAAGCAGCGCGTCCGTGCCATTGGCACAGGCGACAACGTGCTCGACACCGATATATTCGGCCAAACGTTTTTCAAACTCGGCAACTTCCGGTCCGAGAATGTATTTGCCCTCACGCACAACCTTGGCGATTGCCGCGTCGAGTTTGCCGCTAATCCGTTCACGCTGTGCGCCGAGATCGATGAACTGCATCATTGCTCCAATATCAATGTCTCCGCGAATCTGCGCCGGGGAAACTGTTCTGCTACTCTATAGAAGGGCGGAGGGAGGTCCGCGAGAGAGCGCCATTTCAAAGTTTGTGCGGCCTTGTAACAACGCTTTACGTCGAGAGCAATGCGATTGCATATCGTTAATGCGTGGTTCGACAAGCTCACCATGAGGGAGGTGGGTGGGTTGCAAAGATAATCACCAGCGTTGCGAAACGTGGCTCCCTGCAATCAACCCATCTCCCTCATGGTGAGCTTGTCGAACCACGCACGATCTTGATGCTATCAGCTTTTATTGTGTGCAACCGTTCCCGCGGTCAAAATCCGCAAGACGCGAATGGCTTCCTCGCCGTCCGTTTTCGGTTGCTTGCGCGTCTGGATACTCTCGATAAAACTCTGGCACTCGCGCGTCAGCGGCATGCCCTGCGCAACCTTGACGTATGTCGGCTCTTCCGTCGTCGAAGCCCACTGGCCATCATCCTGCCAGATCGAATGCTTGTAGACGGCAAGCTTCTTGTCCCATTGCTCCATGTCGTCGAACACCGCCATCGCTTTGGTGCCGACCACGGTCAGGCGGCGTTCGCGATAAGGGTTGAGCCGCGAGGCAAACAGGTGACCGCGCACATTATCCGGAAAACGCAAATGCAAATGCGCGAAATCGCTCAAGTGGTCCAGCACGGCGGCGCCCTCCCCGCGCACCTCCAGCGGCTCGGTTTCCGTGATTGCCAGGATCATCGACAGGTCATGCGGCGCGAGATCCCAGAGCGCATCGTTCTCGGTATGGAACTTCCCGAGACCAAGCCGGTGCGAGTGGATATAGCGCACGTTGCCGAGATCGCCGGCCTTGATAAGATCGAGCAGCTTTTCGAACGCAGGATGAAACCGCAAAACGTGGCCGACCATGAAGATGCGGCCATTGTCGTGCGCCGCTTTCACGGCGGCTTCCGCATCGGGAACAGTCAAGGCGATCGGTTTCTCGACCAGCACATCCTTGCCATTGGTAACGGCACGGATAGAAGCTTCCGCATGGAACTGCGGCGGCAGGGCCATGACGATGGCATCGACATCGGGATGGGTGAAAAGATCCTCGACTTCTATATGCAGAACGTCCTGCTCGGCAGCAAAGCCGGCAGCACGATCGCTATTCTGGTCGGAGACGGCATAAAGAGCGCCGAGGCTCTTCAATGTACGGATATGGTTGCTCCCCCAGTAACCGCAACCCAGCACTGCAATCCGTGGAGCCATCTTTTCAGCCTTGTTCATGTCGGCATCCAATATCCGTACGACGAAACTATGACAAGTCCCGCTTCCGGGCATTGCACTTGAATTGTGCGGAAAGGTTGGCCGTTATCTCCCCCTTGTGGGGAGAAAGTGATTTCAGCATCTTAGCGTCAGCTAAGTGCTAGAAATCACAAGAGAGGGGATAAATTGGCGTGCTTCCGCGGAAAAATCCCCTCTCTTGGATTTTCCAAGGATTTAGCGAAGAGGCTAAATTCAGGAAAATCCTTTCTCCCCCGCAAGGGGGGAGATAAAAAAGCGGCGTAACATTGCTTGACAGGCTGTTGCCCCCCCCATATATCCCGCCCCGTCCCTGTCGATTTGACAGCGCGGCCTCCCGGTTCCTTTTGCAGGCAAACCATTCACGGGTCGCGAGACATATGGGGCGAAGTAGCTCAGTAGGTTAGAGCAGAGGAATCATAATCCTTGTGTCGGGGGTTCGAATCCCTCCTTCGCTACCATTTTCTTTCAAGAGAAGCACTCAAAACCTATGTATGACGGAGTGTAGCGTGTCACGCAGTTTTGAGTTTTTGACATCCAGTTTTTGAGTGAATGCATTTCTAAGGTATGCGATCAGCATTCGAAGAAGCGCGTTTGGCAAATAATGATTGTTGGGGACGGAGTCGGTCAACCAATGGAACTCACATGGCTGGGTTACGATGGGTCATGAGCGACTCCGATACTGTTTGTATTATTTGCAAATCGTCCATAAAAAAGGGCGCCAAGAAGTGTATCCACTGCAGTAGTCGGCAAGACTCTTTGCGATTTCTTGATGTCGGAAACACTTCTTTAAGCTTGTTAATTGCCGCGTTGTCCTTGTTCGCGCTTGCAGCGAACAGTAGATTGTGAACGTCGCCAATTTTTTCACTGATCAAAACAACGGCCAATGTGGCGATTAACATTGATTATATCGATGCCGAAACTCGCAGTGCTGTCGGTTGTTCATTCGGGAATGACGGTCCGGGCCTAGCTACATCGTCAATGTCCCTCGTATGTCCGTTGCAATTGACCCCGCCGGCTGATCGACGCAATCAGAGGAGATTGCAATCGAGTGGGATCTCATAGCCTCCAATCGAGATGATCACGCCATCTATTGGAACTTCGTTTGGCGCGAAAGAAACAATATCGCGCATGAATATAGATGGGGTGCATATGAGGTTTGGATGGATAAAGACGAGCGCGACGAAACCAGCTAAAATGTCCTTACTCAGCGTGAGACCTGATGATCATCGATCTGTCTTAGCAATGGGCGATGGTCCGTAGTGGCCTGTTACCCCGCAACACAAACGAAAAGCCTGCGCTTTTATGACGAGATGAAATTAGTTACTCAAAAACTGTTTGACGGATGTAGCCTGTCACGCAGTTTTGAGTTTTTGACATCCAGTTTTAGTGAACCGGGTTTCATGCTTGGTCGATACAAGGGCCCTCAAACCCGAGCAGAACTTGCAGAGCGAATATCTGGTCGCAGTAATCGGACGTTGAATGCAACATCCGGAGGTTGCTCTGGATTGATCCTTGCCTCGTAGCCTCTCAACCGGACCAACGAATTGCATCTCTGTTTAAGCCAAGATGTTTGGGCGGCGTATGCAACATTGTTTAGGCATGTTGGGCAATTACTGGAGTTAGACTGATCAAAAGAGCTATAGGGCTGTAAAAATCCAGCTAGACTTTGTCATTCGCTTGCTACAATACTATCGAAGCGAGGGACGATGGCCAAAATTTCTGGAATCTTTAATGATGCTGGAACCGCACTCATGGTGCTGGCATCGCTTGGCGGCCTCATCGTTTCGATCTTCAACTACTTCAATCCCGATAGCGGTATCGCCGGTGAGCCAGGAACGCTTCTGGTGATTGCGTCCACCATTCTGCTTGCCCTGTTCGGTATAGCGCTTGCCAAGTTGAACGCTGGCTTCCTCCGGTCGTTCTTCATTGTCTCTTCTATCCTCAATATCGCCGGCACATCATTCGCCGGGTATCTCCTGCATAGTCAAACACTTGTGATCCTTATGCTCGTCAGCCTTCTTGGCTGGATTCTTCACGTGTTCAGACGGCGTCGCGCGTTTGCCTGAACCAAGCTTTTGCAATGGTGACCGACGTGATGTGGACAAAGTATTTATTGTCGGCGCTGTCTGTTGTGGCGTTGACGGCAACCTGTGGCGAACTCCGGGCCCAAAGCGTCGAATGGAGCACCTACAACGGTGACCTTGCGGCGCAAAAATTCTCGCCTTTAAAGCAGATAACACCCCAGAATGTGGGTAATCTCACGGTTGCCTGGCGCACGCATACAGGTGACGTGTCGGCGGGTGGCCCTCCTCCTTCTGGAATGCACAATCGCCCGCCGGCCTCCGGTGCGCAGGCTGATCTTCCGCCAACAGTGTGGTCAGCGACGCCGCTTTTCGTTAATGATACAGTCTATCTTGGCACGCCCTTTTACCGGATTTTCGCACTTGAACCCGATACGGGAAAGGTAAAGTGGAGCTATGACACCAACGCTGTTCTCGAAGCGCTGACGCAGCCCGACCTCAAGAACCGCGGCGTTGCCTACTGGCAGGCAGATGCCCCTGACGCTTCGCAGGCATGCCAGAAACGCATCTATATTGGTACGATGGATGCGAAGCTGCATTCCGTGGACGCAGACACGGGCAAGCCCTGCGCCGATTTCGGCAAGGGCGGCGTCGTGGACATCAACCAGTGGAATGTTGAAAACGCCAAATGGCCGCTGTCCATTCTCCAGCCTCCAACCGTTTACAAGGATTTCCTCTTCGTTGGCTGGGCCGGCAAGGACTGGGCGGATGCTGTCGATCCACCCGGTACTGTTTTTGCACTCGATGCACGGACGGGCGCCCTGCGTTGGACGTTCCATGCCCTCGACGCAGCGGACGCTGCCAAGAGCGGCACCGCGAACGTCTGGGCAAGCATGGCTGTCGATCGTGACCGTAACCTGCTGTTTTTGCCGGTCAGTTCGCCGAGTCCAAACTTTTTCGGCGGCAACAGGCTGGACGCGATCTCGCTCGGAACGTCTGTCACTGCGCTTGATGTGGACACGGGCAAAGTCGTCTGGTCAAGGCAACTCGTGCATCATGATATCTGGGATCTCGACACCAATTCTGCGCCGACACTGATCGATATCCAGAAGGATGGAGCGACAATTCCGGCGCTGGTGCAGACCTCCAAGCAGGGTTTCCTTTATGTCCTCAACCGCGAGACCGGCGAGCCGGTCTACCCGATCGAGGAACGTCCCTTCCCGGCGTCAACGGTACCCGGAGAGAAGGCTGCACCGACGCAGCCCTACGTGCCGCTGCCGAAAGCTGTCGTGGGAGACAAGTGGCCAGGTGTCTTTGGATTGGCGGACATCGTGAGCTTCGGCTATTGCAGCCGCACCGCCGCGACTTTGCGCGACGAGGGCCGGTTCACACCGCCCAGTCTTGAAGGGTCTCTGGTTTATCCAGGTACGATTGGGGGTATCGAGTGGGGTGGCGGAGCTGTCGACCCTTCGACCGGCACCTTCGTTGTCAATTATTCGAGTGCAGTGCAGATCTACAAGCTGATCCCACGCGCTGATTATGACAAGGCTGCGACTGCCGGGGGCCTGGAAACCGGCGGTTTCTTTCCGATGACCGGCGCACCCTACGGAGTCCAGCTCACCACATTTCTCAATCCTCTGGGAATGCCCTGCTGGAAGCCTCCCTATGGTTCAATTGCTGCCTACGATCTTAAAACCGGCAAGCAGCTTTGGGACGTGCCGTTCGGCCAGGTTCAGCAATATGGCTTCTATATGCCTGAGTCGTGGGGATCGATCACCTTGGGAGGCCCCGTCATTACCGCGAGCGGCTTGATCTTCATCGGCGCTTCCATGGACTCGATGGTACGTGCACTTGACCTTGCAACCGGCAAAGTGTTGTGGAAGTCTCTCGTGTCAGCTCCGGCTGTCGCGCTTCCGGCGGTTTATGAGTATAAAGGCAAACAATATGTCGTGTTTGCAGCGGGAGGTAATTCGATCCTCACTCCAAAGGTCAGCGACGAAATTATCGCTTTCGCCCTGCCGAACTGACGCGCCATCACCATTGCAACTTGGAACCGGATTGGCAAAAGGGGCTTCGTTAATGGGACAACCGGTTCATGTCTGACGTAGCGGGTTCTTACTGGCGCAGCGGCGTTCTTGACCCGCAGGGGCCGGTTGGCGCCGCACAGAACACGATATTGTTGAACGCGACAACGATCATGCTGGCCGTGGTCATTCCTGTCATTGTGCTCACTCTCGGGTTCGCCTGGTGGTTTCGGCACAGCAACACGCGGGCGCATTATATGCCTGACTGGTCCTATTCAGGCCGGATCGAATTGATCGTCTGGTCGATACCCGCGATGGTGGTGCTTTTCCTCGGTGGGATCGCCTGGGTCGGGTCCCACGATCTCGATCCCGGCAAACAGATCGGTTCCGGCGCCGCTTCACCACTCAATGTGCAGGTGGTTTCACTCGATTGGAAATGGCTTTTCATTTATCCAGATCTGGGCGTCGCAAGCGTAAACAGCCTCACGGTGCCGGCAGGTGTTCCGATACGCTTTCAGCTTACGTCGGCAACTGTCATGAACAGCTTTTTCGTGCCACAGCTCGGCAGCCAGATTTATACGATGGAGGGCATGACGACACGGCTCAATCTGCTCGCAGACAAGCCGGGAAAATATCCGGGACTTTCGGCGCAATTCAGCGGCGAAGGCTTTTCAGATATGCGCTTTGTGGTCGATGCAATGCCGCAGCAAGCCTTCGACCAGTGGACCGCAAACACGCGCGCCGCTGGCGGGAATTTGGACAAGGCGAGCTACGCGCAGCTGGCTCGTCCGAGTTCCGCGGTAGCATCGTCCACCTTTGGTCAGGTCGAGCAAAACCTGTTCAATGACATCGTGAATTCAAACAACCCCGCATCCGGTACATCCCCCACCGGGCACCATTCGGCACCCTCAATTTCTGACGGAACCTGACATGCTTGGAAAGCTCAGCTGGGCCGCCATACCTTTCGACCAGCCCATTCCCATGATCGCATCCCTTATGGTCATACTCACGATGTCGGCGGTATTGCTGCTTGTCACGTGGAAAGGCTGGTGGCCGTATCTCTGGTCCGAATGGATCACCAGCGTCGACCACAAGCGCATAGGCGTCATGTATATCCTGCTTGCGCTGGTCATGCTCGTCCGCGGCTTTACCGATGCGATCATGATGCGATCGCAACTGGCACTGGCCGCTGGGGGCGCGCAGGGCTATCTGCCGCCGGAGCATTACAATCAGATATTCTCGGCTCATGGCACGATTATGATTTTCTTTGTAGCGATGACCTTCATGGTCGGCCTGATGAACTTCGTCGTGCCTCTGCAACTCGGTATCCGCGATGTGGCGTTTCCCGTATTGAACTCGGTCAGCTTCTGGTTGACGGCGGCAGGTGTGCTGCTTGTAAACATGTCACTCGTCATCGGTGAGTTCGCGAGAACAGGGTGGCTGGTCTACCCCCCTCTGTCGGAATTGGCCTATTCGCCCGGAGTTGGCGTCGATTATTACCTCTGGGCACTGCAGATATCCGGTGCGGGCACATTGTTGTCGGGGATAAACCTGACGACGACCATCCTGAAGCTGCGCGCGCCCGGCATGGGCTATATGAGGATGCCGATCTTCTGCTGGACGGCACTCGCTTCCAATCTTCTGATCGTCGCGGCTTTTCCGATCCTGACCGCGACCTTCGCGATGCTCCTTCTTGATCGCTATCTCGGATTCCATTTCTTCACGAACGAGGCTGGCGGCAATGCCATGATGTATATCAACCTCATCTGGGCCTGGGGTCATCCTGAGGTCTATATCCTGATCCTGCCCGCATTCGGCGTTTTCTCCGAGGTCATCGCCACCTTTTCCGGCAAGTCACTATTCGGTTATCGCTCCATGGTCATCGCCACCATGGCCATATGTGTGCTCTCGTTCATGGTGTGGTTGCATCACTTCTTCACGATGGGAGCAGGAGCAGACGTCAACGGCTTCTTCGGAATCATGACGATGATCATCGCAGTGCCAACCGGCGTGAAAGTCTTCAACTGGTTGTTCACACTGTATGGAGGCCGTCTCCGCTTCGACGCGCCGGTCTATTGGGCGCTGGGCTTCATGGTTACCTTTGTCGTTGGTGGCATGACAGGCGTACTGCTTGCAATTCCGCCTGCGGATTTCGTCCTGCACAACAGCCTGTTTCTCGTGGCGCATTTCCATAACGTGATCATCGGAGGCGTGCTCTTTGGAGCTTTCGCAGGATATACGTTCTGGTTCCCCAAAGCTTTTGGCTTCAAGCTGGACGAGCGTATCGGCAAGGCAATTTTCTGGTGCTGGTTCATTGGTTTTTATCTGGCCTTCATGCCGCTCTACATCCTCGGCCTGATGGGCGCGACACGGCGGATGCAGCACTACGATGTTGCCGGGTGGCAGCCTCTGATGCTGGTCGCACTGGTTGGCGCAATCGTCATCCTCGCCGGTATCGTCCTCACCGGCGTTCAACTCGTCGTCAGCATCCGCACACGCGACCAGCGACGCGATCTTACCGGCGATCCATGGGATGGGCGCACACTCGAATGGTCCACACCTTCTCCGCCTCCCGCCTGGAATTATTCGGTCTTGCCGTCGGTGAGCGGCCTCGACGCTTACTGGGAAGCAAAGAAAAGTCCCAAATCCCAGCGTCAAAATGGTCCCGATCCGGAAACAATCTCAGTTCCACGCAACAGCCCCATCGGGTTCGTGCTGGCGTTCTTTGCCGTCATGGCCGGCTTTGCGTTGATCTGGCATATCTGGTGGATGGCTATTGCCGGATTGATAGGGGCTCTCATAACCATTCTTGCCCACGCTTGGCGCGTTTCGGACGAGGTCGAGTACATCGTTGAGAGCGAAGCGTCGCGAGCAGCCATATGAGTGCAAGTTCATCGACTCACTCAGAGGTTCGCGAGATTCCACTATCGGAACGCGGCCCCGCGCCGAGGAATGTGGTGGTCAGCTTCGGCTTCTGGCTGTTTCTCCTGAGCGACATCGTCATATTTGCGGCGTTGTTCGCGGCGTTTGCGGTGCTGTCGCATGAGACGGCAGGCGGTCCGTCTGGGGACGATCTCTTCGATCGCAACCGCGTCCTTCTGGAGACTGCTATTCTTCTCGCGTCAAGCTTCACCTGCGGCCTGATGTCGTTGGCCGTCGAACAACGCAAACTGATCCCGGCCGCGAGCTGGGGCGCGGTCACGTTCTTGCTCGGCGCGACCTTTGTCGGCATGGAACTGTCTGAATTCCATGGCATGATTGAGAGCGGTGCCGGACCCGATCGCAGCGCCTTCCTCTCCGCCTTCTTCACTCTGGTGGGCACACATGGCCTGCATGTGTCGGCGGGGTTGTTCTGGTTGCTGGTGATGTTCGCGCAGGTTCTGACGCTCGGTTTCCGTCCGATGGTCCTGCGGCGGCTACGCTGTTTCAGCCTGTTCTGGCACGCGCTCGATATTGTCTGGATCGGCGTTTTCACAATCGTTTATCTTGGAGCCCACTAATGGCAGAACCCATTGAAACGACTGAGGATCAAGAGGCCGGTGCACCGCGCGTGGCCGGGGGAAGCTGGCAGGGCTACCTTATCGGGCTGGTCTTTGCGATCATACTGACGCTGGCTTCATTCTGGGTTGCAGGAACCGATATGATCTGGGGACCGGGCGTCCCGATCCTGCTTGCCGTATTGGCGATTGCCCAGATGGGTGTCCACCTCGTCTTCTTTCTTCACATTTCGAGCGCACCCGACAGCCTTAACAACATCCTTGCGCTGGCCTTTGGCGTCTTTGTCGTTGCCCTTGTTGTGTTCGGTTCAATGATCATCATGGCTAATCTCAATGCGAACATGATGTCGATGCCGGAACTGATGAATATGCAGCGTTAGTGAACCGCAGAGGGGATGTGGCGCTCTTGCGCGGTATGAGATACTAGGATCGCGGGCGCGACTGCCATTAGCTTTAGAATGGGGTCGGGCGGGCGATTGACGTCTACCTCGCTGCCACGAACGAACGTGACCGCCCCCTTTCCTCAATCGAACGAGCTACTTTCCGGCACATGCGCAGCAAGTATCTTCGAAGGTACTGCTCATCAATAGGGTGATTCGAGCAGAGCATAGGGGGACGAATGCTGACTGTTTCGTTGTTCTTGGGCGTGTATCTGGCGGGAACCAGGGTTGAAAAGGGTGATGCCGTCATGCAGGCCCAATTCGATCTGATGAAATTATCCTACGCCTGCAGTGATCCTCTCTACAGGACGAAGCGGGATTCCGTCAGACGCTGGGTGAGGAAGTTCGATACGGACACGACTTTCAAGGACGAGGACGTATCCAGTCTGGACAGCGGCTTGAAGAATGGCACGACCCGGCTGAGCAAGCCCATCAACAAGGGTGATTGTATCACGCTCCTCACCGAGGCGCAGGCAAAGGTAGATCAGCTCTTCGAGGAATTCAGCCGCTAGAGCCTTCCCCTTCCGTCATCCTCGGGCTTGACCCGAGGACCCATTGGGGATGCGCAAATCACCGGCGTCGTGACCTTGTTCTTCGAGCAAGTGTGGGTCCTCGGGTCAAGCCCGAGGATGACGGAGAGGTCGGGATCCGCAAGCAACGCACGTTTCTCAAACGCCATTGTGAATTGACCGTGCGCGCCGCAGCGTGCAGTTTTTGGCATCGCCACTAGGGAAACCAAAACAGCGTTCCCGGCCCCTCCCTTTATCCGTCTGTGAACGGGCCGCGCTCTTGGAGGCAAAGATGCGACTATTCTTGATGCTGGTTCTAATGGCCTTGAGCGGCTGCGTGTCCAATGGCCCTCCGCAGGACAATGATGGCATACCACGCCGGCCGTCGTGGGCCGGAAACAACTGACAGCCAAAGTCGGCGTGCCCCTCAAACTCCAAGCATCATCGTAATGTGATCGGCAAGGCGCAAGGTCAGGGCGACAATCGTCAGCGTCGGCATATCGTTGCCACAAGTCGGGAAGACCGAACTGCCGGCGACGTGCAAATTATGCATACCGTGGACTTTGCAATTCTGATCCACCACGCCAAGACGCGGATCCACGTGCATGCGCGTCGTTCCCATGTGGTGATTGCAACCGATGATGGGATGCTGCTGCCCTTCGTCCTCCTGCTCCATATCGACACGCGCCATACCCGAACCTTCGAGCTGCTCCTTCATCAATCCCAGCATGCGCCGGTGCGTGCGCTTCTCAAGATCGCCCACCCGCCAGTTCAGTTCCGCCCGGTTCAGGCCGAGACTGTCGCGTTGCCGGGAGAGTGTGACACGGCTCTCCCGGTCCGGAACCGGCTCGACGACGCTCTCGATCTGAAAATGATCCGATTTCGCAGCAAGCTTCAGCCTGCGATAGATCAAGGACGCCATTAGATTGGGACTGCCCCGCGCCACGGTGGCGAAGGTTCGCAGCTTGATGTCGCGGTAGTTTCTTCGTTGAATTGCGCTGTAGAGTTCATGAAAACGTTCGGTGACGTCGCTGTTTTCCCCGGCCCGGCACGCGCGGAAATAGGTCCTGCACTGGACCAGCTTTTCCTCCCGCTGCACGTGCTCGGCAAGGCCGAAATGGGCGCTGGCGCTGGTGCCATCCACGGCAAGCTCGGGATTGTGATACGTGTGACGCGCATCGTAAAAACGGAACGCCGCCGCGGTGCTGGACGGCATCACCTGCCCTTGGCGGATACGCGGATGTTCCATGAAATAACGGCCCACCACATCGTGCTCGTTGCCAAGCCCAGCCGGCGCCACCTTGTTCGAAAGAAGCATGAGCCGGGCGTTCTCGACACCGCCTGCAGCCAGGATAGTCCGCTTTGCCCGGACGAGAAACGGCTTTTGCGCTGACGACACAACGTGGACACCCGTCACAACGGAAGCGTCATCATTGGTGGCGATCTCGGTTACATTGGCGTTGAGAAGCACCTTGGTCGTCCGGGCAGCGGCCAAAGAAGCGTGGTAGTCGCGTCCAAACCGCGTCGGAGGGCTGAACTTGCTGACGATCGTCTCGAGCGATCCATCGTTCAACTCCAGCAACTGAACCTGTTTGGGAGAAAGGTGCTCGCGCCAGAACTGCGGTTCAAAGCTATGGTCATTGACCTTAACGAGATCGTTCGCACGGTGATAGTAGCGTTCCACTTCGGTTAGATCGATTGGCCAGCCGCTGTTTGGAACCCAATCCCTTCGCTCGAAATCGATGTCTATGAAGGGCCGTATCCATCCGCCCCAGCAATTGGAGCTGCCGCCCAGTTGCCGCGTCCTGGTGGCGTGAAGATCATAGTCAAGACCAACATTTTCGCTGCGATAGAGCGATTGTGATGCAGCGTTGAACTTAAGTCCGCCGCCTTCAAGGACGCATGTTTCTATGCCGCGCCGCGCAAATTCCAAAGCAAGCGTTATACCTGCCACCCCGCCGCCGATAATGCAGATTTCCGTATGGAGTACAGATCCGCATGGAAGTTCTCTCGCATCGATAAACATACGCTTACAAGGCCCCCGTTCCCCCTGGAGTACTCCTGTAATTATACCGTTAGAATTAGCCGGAGAAAAATGCGCCACGATGGGTGAAAGGCGTAGTCTCTTTGGTGGATACCCCCGTCCTTTGATTGCTTTTCAATGCTCCAAAGGTGGCGCAACCACGCACAGCCACGTCTGCGCCACGTCACGGAATCGAGAACCTTTTGCCGGTTCGAATAGTGCTACAAGGGACACCCCAATGGGGCGCTTTTGAATCTTTCAAGCGTCTGTTACACTCTTCCCATAATCAATAAAATATGGGGAACCACCATGCATCGCGGTCTGAGGTGCGGAGTCTTTCTAGCAGGGGTTGTATTTTGCGCTTTTGCAAGTGCGGTCGCCGCGGACGACAGCAATGACATCGCGACGGGAGAGAGGCTCGCGGCGTTCCTGCGTGCTGGTCGCACTGTGGTTTCCGGCCACCAGAAACTGATCAACGATGCATCGATAGGCGACAAGCATCTGACGGGGCAACGTGTTGCGGACGAGACGCTTGAAATCTTCGCCAAGGGAAAACCTGCGCCGGAGGATAGTTTCGATGCGCAGGACAAAAAACTTTTTGATGCCCAGCTCGCTGCCTTGCGCGAAGTCGTCGACGAGCATCAAAAGATGATCGATGTGCAGGGCGTGGGTTTCAAAGGTTTTATTCCCGCCACGTTTGCCCGCCTCGTCAATGAACGCTTCGGCGAAAAAGTCGGCGATCAGGCAAAGATGAAGGTGACGGCTCCAAAGGAACTGGTGCGAAATCGCAAAGCCCTGCCCGACCAGTGGGAGCAGCAGGTCATCGAACAGAAATTCATGTCTGCCGATTGGCCAAAAGGCAAACCCTTCGTCGAAGAGGTGCCGATGAATGGCCGTCCTTCGTTTCGCATGCTCATTCCCGAATACTATTCCGCTTCGTGCCTCACCTGTCATGGGCAACCCAAGGGGGAGATGGATATCTCCGGCTATCCGAAGGAAGGCGGTGCTGAAGGCGACTTGGGCGGTGCAATGAGCATCACACTGTTCAAATGAGCGCTTTCAATGCCATTCGGTCCCGCATCGGCCGTTTACTGGAACGGAAGATACCGTTGCGCCTCGCCTGTCTTTCGGCAGTTCTGTTGGGTGGCCTTCTCCTCAGCGTCGCCTTCATGGCTCATGACCTTCTCGACAACCAGCGGCGTGTCGACGTGGCCAATGCGCGTTTTCATATGTTCAGCGAGGCTGCCAAGGCGCACCGGCATTTCGGTGAAATGCGCTATTGGCTGACCGATCTGTCGGTGAGCCTCCTGACACTGTCGGAGCGCCGCGCCGAAACCGCAAGAACTGCCCTTGAGGCGGATTTGGCGCGCATCAGGGAGTTTGCTCCTGACGCCGCCGATATGATCCAGAAGGGCGCAAAAGCCTATTACGATCAGGCGATGGAAGCCGTCGATGCCTACACCAACGACAATCGCGTCGTCGGCAATACGCGGCTGGCGGCAGCAAGAAATTATAGTGACGAAATCGATGGTGTGCTGACGGCGCTTGAAACACGTCTCGAAACCGAGGCCGATACTGCGCGTGACATGGCCGTCACAACGATGCGAAACACATTTCACCGCGCGATGATTGCGGTCAGTGCTATCACCATCATTGGCGCGATCATGACCTGGCTGGTTCTGAGGTCGATCCTTGTACCGCTGGGCCGCGTCGACAGGGCGATGGCGCAGCTCACCGAGGGACGCGAGGATGTCGAACTGCCTCCAGAAGGGCGCGACGAGTTTGGCCGGCTTGGAACCACATTGCGGCTGTTGCGCGACGGGCAGGCAGAGCGGCGCGCGCTTGAAGCAGCTGCGGAACACCAGCGCAACACTGTCCGGACTGCGATCGAAACCATTCCCGATGGCTTTGCCTTGTTCGATGCAGATGACAAGCTTGTCCTCGTGAACCAGCGTTATCTGGAGATATTCCCGGAAACCGCCGACCTGATGATACCGGGAACAAGCTTTGAAGATATCATGCGCGCGCAAGCGGAGCGTGGCCGGACCGAAATAGATCGTGCCGAGCGGGAGGCCTGGCTCAAGGAGGCAATGCGCCGCCAGCGGGACCCGCAAGGTACAATGGAACGGCAGTTTGCCAACGGCACCTGGATACGCGTTGCCAAGCGAAAGACGCCGGAAGGCGGTACGGTCGCGGTCTATACCGACATCACTGATCTGAAGCACCGTCAGACGGAGCTTGAGGAAGCAAAGCGCGGCGCGGAAGTCGCCAGCCAGGAAAAGAGCCGTTTCCTCGCCTCGATGAGCCACGAACTGCGCACGCCGCTCAATGCGATCATTGGCTATAGCGAAATGCTGATGGAGGATGCCAGCGACTGGGACAAGCCAGGCTTTGTCGCCGATCTCGGCAAGATCATGGGATCGGGCCGTCACCTTCTCGCATTGATCAATGATGTGCTCGATCTTTCGAAGATCGAGGCGGGCAAGATGGAGCTCTATATCGAGCCTGTCAGCCTGAAACAGCTGCTGGTCGATGTCGAGAGCACCGTTGCTCCGCTGATCGCCAAAAAAGGCAATCGCCTGACGGTCACCGTATCGGTCGAGCCTGACGAAATCGAAACAGACAAGACCAAGCTGCGGCAAAACCTTTTCAATCTGCTCTCGAATGCCGCCAAATTTACCGAGAACGATGAGATCCGGCTGTCGGTCCGGCGCTATCAGGACGACGACAGAGGCGATCTGGTGGAATTCGCTGTCAGCGACAACGGTATCGGCATGACAAAGGAGCAACAGGCAAAGCTCTTCCAGGCGTTCGTACAGGTCGATGCATCCACCACACGCAACTATGGCGGAACCGGTCTTGGTCTCGCCATCACCCAGCATTTCATCAAGATGATGGGCGGTGCGATCGAGGTGGAAAGCAAGTTCGGCGAAGGCTCGACCTTCCGGTTCACAATACCGGCAAACGGCACCATACCCCTCGCCGAGGAAACCGCTCCGCAGGCGGAGCTGCCTGATAACGCGCGACGCGGAACCGTTCTCGTCATCGACGACGAAGCGCGGGCGCGCAAGTTCATTTCGGACACTGGTGCGCAGCGCGGGCTTCAACGTCGATCGAAGCCGCCGGCGGCGAAGAGGGCATGGCAAAGATGCGCAAATCGCGCCCGGACGCGATCATTCTGGATGTTATCATGCCCGGTCAGGACGGCTGGTCGGTGTTGCGCGAGATCAAGTCAGACAAGGCGCTGCGCGATATCCCTGTGATCCTTGCAACCGTCGTCGCCGATCGGGAGATGGGGTTGGCCTTCGGCGCCGCAGGTCATCTGGTCAAGCCCATCGATCCGCGGCAGCTCGTTGAAATGTTGAACGCTGTCGCAGGTCCCGGGCAGCACGACGTACTAATTGTAGACGATGACCCGGCAACGCGGGAACTTTTCCGGCGGGTGCTCGTTCGCGAAGGATGGCGGGTGCGCGAGGCCGTTGATGGCCAACGCGGGTTGGCGGAGCTTGAGGCAGGACGCCCCACGGTCATGGTCCTCGATTTGATGATGCCCAACATGGACGGTTTCGCGCTGCTTCGGGCTATTCAGGACCGGACGGACCTCGTCGATATTCCCGTCGTTGTCGTCACATCGAAGGACCTTACCCGCGACGAACTGAATTGGCTCAATACGCGTGCGAGTGAAGTTGTCAGAAAGGGAACCAAAGGCCGCGCCGACCTGATCGCAGCCTTGAAGCGGCATGTGCCGCTCAGCGAAGATGCTTGAGGAGCTGGAATATGGTCAAGATTCTTCTCGTCGAAGACAATGAGATGAACCGCGACATGCTTTCGCGCCGGTTGGAGCGGCGGGGATATGAGGTGATTATCGCAACCGATGGCCTCGCCGGCGTCGAAGCGGCGGTGAGCAACAAGCCTGATCTTGTTTTGATGGACATGAGCCTGCCGGTGATCGACGGCTGGGAGGCTACACGGCGGATCAAGGGAAATCCCGTCACGGCCGCCATTCCTGTTATCGCGCTCACCGCCCACGCCATGGCCGGGGACCGGGAAAAAGCCATGGAAGCCGGGTGCGATGATTATGATACCAAACCAATCGAATTACCGGCGCTCCTCGACAAGATCGCCCGTCTGACCGGAGGTTGAGCGCCGGTGTCCGTTCCCAATGACATCGGCCGCCGCGCCTATATTGCCCGCCTTGTGCAGAAGATCGCCGATCCCGCACAGGCTATCCTTGGTTATCAGGAACTGGTGATCGAAGCGGTCGTGGAAAACGGGCCCGCCGAAGCATTGCCCGATCTCGAAAAGGTGCTCGGCGCTGCTCGCGACCTGAACTTGCTTATCAAGAGGCTTTTGGAGATGGAAGCGTCGCAAACTGCCGGAATATTCACCGTTGATAGTGAATTGCGACACGATTTGCGAACGCCGATGAACGCCATTCTCGGTTATTCGGAGATGGTCATAGAGGATTTCTCGGATGTTCTCTCCACAAGCATCGTTGATGATATTTCGAAGATCATCGAGGAAAGCCGGTTCTTGCTGGAGCAGATCGATGGAAGGCTCGACGTTTTCTCCGATGATCCCGATGAAAAGCTGACAGACCATATTGACGTCACCATAGCAGCCGATCTCGCGCGGACCATTGCCGCCCGCGTGGCGCCCTCGTCCGACGAAACGGGCCGTATCCTCGTTGTCGACGACACCGCCTCGAACCGCGATCTTCTGAACCGGCGCCTCACCCGCGACGGCCATCTCGTCACTGTCGCCAGTTCCGGCGAAGAAGCGCTGCGCATCCTGGAGACGCAGGAATTCGATTTGGCCCTGGCCGATATCCTGATGCCCGACATGAACGGCATTGAACTCCTCAGCCGGCTCAAATCGCACGAACGCCTGCGCGAGATACCCGTCATCATGATTTCGGGCCTGAAAGACGATGACGCCATTATCCGTTGCATCGAGGCAGGAGCCGAGGATTATCTCCACAAGCCGATCGATCCGGTGCTGTTGCGTGCGCGCATAACCGCCTGTCTTGAACGCAGCCGTTGGCGCGAGCGCGAAAGGCGCTATCTGGCGCAGATCGAATTCGAGAAGGAGCGCGCCGATACGCTCCTTGATGCAATTTTGCCGAGACAGGTGGTGAAGCGGCTCGCCGATGGTGAAAAAGTGATCGCCGATCGCATCGATATGGCGACGATCGTCTTCGCGGATATCGTCAATTTCACGGAATTCGCGGCGCGCACCCCGCCTATCACACTGGTCCAAAGACTTGGAGAGCTGTTTTCGCGTTTCGACGAATTGGCGGATCAGCACGGTATCGAGAAGATCAAGACCATCGGTGACGCCTATATGGCTGCGGCCGGGTTGCCCGACCCGCGTCCGGACCATGCCCAGGCAGCCGTGGCGTTTGCAAGGGCCATGCTGGCCGAGACGTGCCAGATGACAGGTGAGCGTCGGCTCAGCCTGCGAATTGGAATAAACTCCGGCCCTGTCATTGCCGGTCTCATTGGCCGAAAACGCTTTGTCTACGATGTCTGGGGGCACACGGTGAACGTTGCCAGCCGCATGGAATCCTGCGGGACGCCCGGACGTATCCAGATCTCTCAAAGCACTTTCGACGCGCTCGGCCCGGATTTCGGCGAGTGCCACCGGGAAATCCGGGATATTCATGGAATTGGCAAGTATCCCACATACCTGCTTCTTTGATCTGCAATCTGGCTTGTCCGATAACTATGCCGCCAAGGCCGCCCTCAACCTCGGCACGGCAAAATCCATAAACGCCCGCAGTTTCAGCGGCACCAATCCCTGTCCTACGTAGATCAGGCTCACCGGCCACGGCTCCGGTTCAAACGCCTCGAGCACGATCTGCAATTCGCCTGCCGCTAGCGCGCGGGTGGCCTGGTAGGATAGAAGTCGCGTCACACCGAGACCCGCAACTGCCGCATCGATTGCCGCGTCGGCGGTGCTGACGCTCAGCCGGGAGTGGACCGGCACAACGACCTCCTTCTTGCCATCCATGAAAGTCCAGCTTCGCGGGGAATTCAGCCCCTCGAACGTGATGCACTCATGGCCATCGAGGTCCTCAGGGCGCTCCGGCACACCACGTTGCGCAAGATAGGCCGGGCTCGCATAGGCAGCACGGCGGATCCAGCCGACCCTGGTCGCGACAAGATTGCTGTCCGGCAGGTTGCCAATGCGCAGCGCGAGATCGATATGGTCTTCCACCAGATTGACCTGACGATCGCTGAGACTGAGCCTCAAATTGATTTCCGGATAAATCTTGAGGAATTCGATCACGATAGGGAGCACGTGAAGCCGCCCAAATACCACCGGCGCGCTCATCGCCAGATCACCCCTCGGCGTTGTGTATTCGCCCGCTGCAGTGCGTTCTGCCTCATCGACCTGCTCCAGAATGGCCTTGCTCGCCTCGACATAGGCGCGGCCGGCATCGGTCAGCGAGACACGGCGGCTCGAACGGATAAGCAAACGCGTCTTCAGATGCGCCTCAAGGTCGGAGACCTTTGCGACTGATCGTGGCGAGCGGCATCCCAAGCCGGCGTGAGGCGGCGGACAGGCTTCCGGCCTCTGTAACAGCAAGAAGCACGGCCATTGCATCCAGACGATCCATTCGAACCCTTCCATTTTCTGGAATGAAAACTCCAATAACTGACATCTACAGCAATTTTATGGAAGAGACTATGTTACGCATCCACGTATCTCAATCCCTCCGAGGAGTTGGTCATGCTGTCCGGACACGCCTTTTCCAGCGACGTCGCTTTCACGCCGACCGTCAAAGCAATTCAGTCCCGCAAGGGGTCCCGCCATGGTTATGAGAGCATGGAGCAGCGCGGCTCATGGCAGACGCGTATCACGCCCGACCTGGCGGATTTCATCCACAGCCAGACCAGTATCTTCTTCGGCACGGCAAATGACGAAGGCCAACCCTACATTCAGCACCGCGGCGGCCCGCCCGGCTTTCTGCGCGTCATCGACGATACGACCATCGCGTTTGCGGATTTTGCCGGCAATCGTCAGTACATAACCTCCGGCAACCTTGCCGATAACCCCAAGGCGTTCCTGTTTCTCATCGATTACCGCAACCGCCAGCGGGTGAAGCTATGGGGCGAAGCACGGACTGTCGAAGACGACCCCGATCTCATGCAAAAACTGATGCCGGAGGGATATCGCGCACGGCCTGAGCAGGCGATCCTGTTCACGGTTAGCGCCTGGGACATGAATTGCCCGCAGCACATTCCGATGCGTTTCGAGGCCACCGACGTGGCGGCATTGTTGGCCGAGCGCGACGAACGTATCAAGGCGCTCGAGGCGGAACTCGCCCGCCTGCGGACAGCTTGAAGCGCCAGGTCTCGATTTAGTTTGCCAAATGGAACACTTTTGGCTATAGTTCTCCATATGGAGAACTATTACTCACCTCTTGATGCGGCCTTCCATGCTCTCGCTGATCCTACCAGACGGGCAGTCGTCAATCGCCTTGTGAAGGGTCCTGCTCCGGTCAAGGAACTGGCAGAGCCCTTCGATATGGGACTGCCCTCCTTCATGAAACACCTCCAGGTTCTTGAGAAAGACGGTCTGATCGGTTCGCAAAAGGTCGGCCGTGTCCGCACCTGCTGGGTGAATACCGAGAGACTGGCGGCCGCCGAGTCCTGGCTCTCCGAACAGCGTGAGCTTTGGCAGGCCAGAACGGACCGGCTTGCTGAGTATGTCGAAACCCAAATGTCTAGGAGCATTGACGATGCCGGCTGAAGAATCCGAACTGACCATTGCGCGTTTCATCAATGCGCCGCCAGCCGTTGTCTGGAAAGCATGGATCACGCCTGAGCACCTGGCGAAATGGTGGATACCCGCTCCCATTGAATGCAAGGTGATCAAGCTGGATGCCCGCCCGGGCGGCGCATTCGAGACACGCATGCGCGAGGGCGGCGGCGAGTTCCAGCCGCATGTCGAGGGCTGTTTTCTGGAGATTGTTCCGGAAGCCCGTCTGGTCTTCACGACGGTCCTGACGGAGGGTTGGAAGCCGGCAGAGCCCTGGCTCGCATTGACCGCGATAATAACATTTGAGGCAGAGCGCGGCGGTACCCGATACTCGGCCCGCGTCCTGCACAAAAACGCTGCGGACTCTCGAAAGCATGAAGAAATGGGATTCCACGATGGCTGGGGAACCGCCATCGACCAGCTGACGGAATTCGTCGAGCGATTGAAGTGAACCTGCGTGCGTCCGCATGCAGCACGTCAAGCTGCTCGGACGAGTAGCTAGTTATACAGCGCCGGATTGTCCGTCTTCAAGCGCTCGATCCGGCTTGCCAGGAGCGACGAGAATTGCGAATTCCCGACCCTCGAACCAATCTCGGCGATTTCGTCGAAGTCGACGTCGAGCAACAAGCCGCGTGCACTCAGCAAGGACATCACGCCTGTGACGAGCGTGCGTTCCACTGCGTAGTCCATATTGAGTTGTGCTATTTCGTCCGATTGTTCTTTGAGAATGCTAAAAAGCTGCCCCAGTTTTTCGTTCATTATTTTGGCGCCCACCACGTAACCCCTGCCTGAATCATTCCAAGATTCTTGACGGAAACGTAATAGACCGTAAGAGCTATTTTACTGCCATACCTCTAACCAATGTGGACTAGAGCCTCGAGCGACGAGCTATTTTTTCACTGTCCTGGGATCACAGTGCTGGCAATGCTTCCTTCGACATAGATATCCGCTTCCTTGGCTGCCTCGATGAACACGGACCGCGCCATGTCGCCGGTCGCACTTCCGTCCATGGCTTCTAGACACGCCAGTTGTGCGAGACCATGCAGCCGTCCGCGTTTGCCGGGCCATTCGTTCAAGAGAAATTCTGCAGCTTCCGCGACGGAGGCGATCGTGCGGAGCCTGTCGGGAAAAAGCGACTCTACTGTGACTGACCTGAAGTGAATGTTTTCCATGGCGCTAGAACGCTAGGGCTCAAATTTAGGTTCCCCGGTTTCCCAAATTGCATCGTTGTAGCTAGTTGAACTTCAGGGTGCGTTCCCGGTTTACTTCCGCAACAACGAAAGACGCGCGGTCACAGACATATTCATGGAACGCCGCTTGTGCTACGTTCGCAAAACTGAAATCGAATTGGATACATTCGCCTGGTTCGCGCGACGAATAGGCGAAAACCTTCAAATCACGACCAAGGGAGAAACGCGATGGGCCTTCGCATCAATGACACTGCTCCGGATTTCACTGCTGAAACCACGCAGGGCGAAATCCATTTCCATGACTGGATCGGCGGTAGCTATGCCGTGTTGTTCAGTCATCCGAAGAATTTCACGCCGGTCTGCACGACCGAGCTTGGCTACATGGCCGGACTTGCTCCGGAGTTCGCCAAACGCAATGCCAAGATCATCGGCATTTCGGTCGATCCTGTCGAAAATCACGACAAGTGGAAGGCGGATATCAAGACGGCAACGGGCCATGAGGTCGACTACCCCCTCATCGGTGACAGGGATCTGAAGGTCGCAAAACTGTATGACATGCTGCCTGCCGAAGCGGGCGATACGTCCGAGGGCCGCACACCCGCCGACAACGCCACCGTGCGCTCCGTCTTCGTCATCGGTCCGGACAAGAAGGTGAAGATGACCCTTACCTATCCGATGACCACGGGCCGCAACTTCGATGAGATCCTGCGCGCAATCGACAGCATCCAGCTCACCGCGAAACACCAGGTTGCAACGCCGGCCCAGTGGAAGCAGGGCGAGGATGTCATCATTACCGCAGCGGTTTCGGATGAGGACGCCAACCAGCGTTTCGGCGGCTTCGAGCGCGTGTTGCCCTATCTGCGCAAGACCAAGCAGCCGAGCGCCTGAACGATACAACATGAGACCCGCCCCAACCGGCGGGTTTCATTTTTCTATCACGTTGTTCCTACTGTAAGCCACAGTTGTTCAACTGCGTCGCATAGGTACCTGCTATTGTGGCCGTCCGTCGTGCGGTCCGGTCGATGCCCGGCTTGCTCCGCCACGTACCACGCGCATAGTCATTCGGCCCTGCATAGTAAGCGGCGTAGAGATTATAGGCATCGTTGAGCGGAATGCCATTCATCTGATGGCTTCTTGCGTGGTACCAGCCAATGAAACGAATGGCATCGCTGAAATCCGTTCGACGTGCTGCCCAGCGTCCGGTTTCCCGCTGATAGTCCGCCCATGTCCCATCCAGAGCCTGCGAATACCCATACGCGGTGGACGGCCGTGACCATGGAATAAAGCCGAACAATTTTGTACGCGGTGGCTTGACCCGGGCCTGATAGCCGGATTCCGTATAGATCGTCGCCATGAGGATGGGAACCGGCACGCCATATTCCGTCTCAACACTCTTGGCTTGCTTGTACCAATTGTTGAAGAACCCGTCTCTCTGATCGAATACGGCACAGACATTGTTGGTCTGGGTTGGCGCTGTGGCGCAGCCTGTGAGCAACAACAACGCAATGAACATGATGCGGCGCATGGGCAAGTCCTTGTCTAGAGCCTTTCACCTATTCCGCAATTCCTAACAGCGGGTTACCGGTTAATTGATTCGCAATCTCCTCCTTAAAATTTGATTAAAGATCGATTTGGCACTGCGAGCCTTCGCCTCTTGACCCATCAATTAATACCGTCATACAATACTACGATGAGCGACAAACATCGCTAGCGATCTCCACCCATGCTGAAGCGGAACAATTACCATGAGCGATTTGATGCCCACTCAAACCATAGGCTTTGCGGAAACCCGCGACGGGATAAGGCTTTCCTATCGCATCGTCCCGGGGAGCGGCGAAGGCCGCTGCGTTCTCATTCATTCGCTGGCGATGGACAAGTTTTTCTGGGAGCCAACCGCCGTGGCACTTGCCGGTGCATCCGAGGTTCTCATTTATGACTGCCGCGGCCACGGCGTTTCCGGCAAACCGGCAGGCCCCTACACCACCACGCAATTCGCCGATGATCTCGCCGATCTCATGAATCATATCGGTTGGACCTCGGCCGTTGTCGCCGGTGCGTCGATGGGTGGCTGCATCGCCCTTGCCTTTGCCGCAGCCTATCCTGAGCGTGTCGACGCTCTCGGCCTGTTCGACACCACGGCCTGGTACGGAGAAAACGCTCCCGCGGCCTGGGCTGAACGCGCGGAAAAGGCCCGAAACGAAGGTCTGAAGGCACTTGTCGGTTTCCAGAAGACCCGCTGGTTCAGCGATGGCTTTCGCGAGGCAAACCCGGATGTGGTGGAAGCCGCCGTCTCGACCTTCCTCGCCAATGAAATCGACGCCTATGTCGCGACCTGCAACATGCTCGGCGCAGCCGACCTGCGCGAAGCATTGCCGAAGTTTGACTTCCCGTGCCGCGTTCTTGTCGGAACCGAGGATTATGCGACGCCGCCGGAAATGGCACGTGTGCTCGCAGATAACATTCCCGGCGCCACGCTGACGATCCTCGAGGGCGCTCGCCATTTTACCCCGCTGGAAGTACCGGCCATCATCGCCGGCAATCTGCAGCTGCTGATCGAGGCCACCAAGGCCTGAGGTATAAAAGGGACGGCGCGATCGCTCGCGCCGTCTTTCTTATTCAGCCGCCTTTTGGCTCGCACCACGCGGCAGATTGTACATGCCGCGCGGAAGTCCCGACAGAAACTCGATGACTTCGCTGCTGTCGATCACGTCGGCATACTTGGCGTTCATGTCGCACAGCGTCATGGCGTGGCTCGCCTCGGAACGCTCGAAGCACCCGTCTTCGACCATCGTCACCCGCAAATTGTAGCTGAAGGCATCGACCACCGTCGCGCGCACGCAGCCACTGGTTGCGGTTCCGGCAACGATGACGCTGTCACAGCCGAGCAGCGTCAAATAGCTGATGAGGTTGGTACCATGGAAAGCGCTGGGCTTCTGCTTGTAGATGACGATATCGCGCGGTTCGGGCGCGATCTGTGGCATGATCTCGTTGCCATCGCGGTTGCTGCCACCCGGTTTTTCGCCGCTGCGTTCGTTCTTCCAGGCCCAGCTGCCCGCGTCCCAATTGTCGGAGCGCCGCACTCCGGTCGTATAGATCACCGGCACCTCGCGGTCGCGGGCTGTTCCAATCAGGTTCTGCAGAACAGGCAGGGCATCCCAGGCGGCTTCGCCACCCGACTGGCGCCAGCGCTTGACCGATTCAAGCAGGGGCTCGCGCTTGTCGCCGCAAAACGCGTAGTTGACATCGACGATCAGCAGTGCCGGCCGCTTGCCAAATCCTGCGCGTGCGCCATATCCGGCCAGTTTGAACACTTCCTTGTCGCGCTCTGTCAGGAACTTGTCCCAAATTCGCTCTGCCATTGAGTCTATCCTCCATCCTCTGAAAATCACCGGAAAACCATGCCATGGCGTCGCCGATCGGATGAAAACACGCTTCCGTGTACCCTCCTTCCGACAAAAAGATGCCTTGGCGACTTGACTTCTCCCACAAATTTGTTTGTATGGCAAACATACATTATAACAGACTGACAAGAGAAATTAAGCTAACTGCATTTGCGTGAATGCCCGGCACGGGCGCCCTTGGAGGAGGAACTCATGATTTACCAATCTATCAAAACCCGCTTTGCCTGCGCTTTCGCCGGCGTGATCCTTGCATCCACCGCAATGACTTCGATAGCCAGCGCTCAAGAGGCGTGGCGCCACGGCATTGTTGAAGCCAAGGGCGATTCCGGTTTCCTCTTTCAGGCCGCAGAAGGTGGCTTCGATGACAAGCACGGCATCAACATCGACATGGTGCAATTCACCGGCGGGCCAACCGCGCTGAAGGCGTTGATCGCCGGCGATCTCGATAGTTTCGAGGCGAGCCCCGTCATTGCGCTATCCGCATTGCATCAGGGCGCCGACGTCAAGATCATCGGCTGCGACTGGCCCGGCATGACCTATACGGTCTTTTCCGGCAAGGACATCGCGAGCGCGGCTGATCTCAAAGGCAAGACGGTCGGCGTTTCTGCGCCCGGCTCGCTTCCCGATATTTTCACCCGCCTCGCACTTGAAGCATCCGGCCTTGCCAGCACCGATGTGACCTATGCCAATGCCGGCGGCAGCGCCGATCGTGTCAAGGCCGTCGGCGGCGGGGTCGTTGCCGCGGCGGCAAGCTCAAGCGAATTCGCCGTCGATGCAGACGCCTTGAACGTCAAGCCGCTTTTGAAGGGCACCGAGGTCACGCCGCAGTTCCTCAAGGTCTGCATCATGACCACCGGCAAGAAGATCGCCGAGCGCCGCGAAGCGATGACCAATTTCCTCGCCGCCGAGATGGAAGGCCTCGCTCATGCGATCGCCAACAAGGACGCGATGCTCGAGGTTGCACGCAAGGTCGGTCACCTGCCCGAGGACGACAAGACCGCCGAGTTCATTTACAATGAAGCTCTCGAGTACAAGGCGATCAATGCGGATCTGGCCATCCCGTTGGACAAGCTGCAGTGGGTTGACGATGAGATGGTCAAGCTCAAGTTCCTCGACGGCAACGCCGATACCAAGACGTTCGTCGATGACAGCGTTCGCACCGAGGCTCTCGCACGCGTCAAGAAGTAATATTGGAAAGTTGATATGGCCCATCTGGAAGTACAGAACATCACCAAGTCCTTTGGCACGCATCATGCCCTGGACGGTGTCTCCTTCAACGTCGAAAAGGGTGACGTCGTTGCCCTGATCGGCCCAAGCGGATGTGGCAAGACGACCGCCCTGCGCATCATCATGGGCCTTGAGACAGCCACATCCGGTCAGGTCAAAGTCGCTGGGCGTCCTGTTTCCGGCTGTGGTCACGACCGCGGCATGGTGTTCCAGCATGCCGAATTGCTGCCATGGCGCAATACGCTCAGCAATATCGGCTATGGGCTGGAGATGAAGGGCATGAAGGAGCCTGAACTTTCCCGGACAGCCATGCACTATCTGGAACTGGTGGGTCTGACCCTGGCAAAGGACAGACGCCCGCACCAGCTTTCCGGCGGCATGAAACAGCGCGTGGGTATTGCCCGCGCTCTGGCGATCGATCCAGAAGTCCTCCTCATGGACGAACCCTTCGGCGCGCTGGATTCGCAGACGCGTGAGGGGCTTCATGGCGAATTGCTCTCCATTCATGCCAAGACACAGAAGACCATCATTTTCGTGACCCACGATCTCGACGAAGCGGTGATGCTCGCAGACCGCGTTGCGGTCATGCATGCCGGCAAGATAAGCCAGATCATTCCGATCGAACTGGAGCGTCCGCGCCTCGATATGCGCGCCATCCGCACTTCGGCGGAATATTCCAAGAAACGTACGCTGATCTGGGAAGCCCTGCACGATGCGGGCGTTTCGGCTGCAGCCTAAGGAAGAACGATGACGACAGACACAGAAATACAGGCGCCCGCCCGCGTGGAGCGCCGCACAGGTCAGGCAAGCTGGACAAGCACTGTACCGGCATGGGTGATCACCACCATATCGGTCGCCGTGGCGACTGGTCTCTGGGAGTTCTTCGGCCGCGACGTCAATCCGTTGCTTGGCACCTACCCGAGCGCCATCATCAAGGCATTCTTCTCGATGCTGCAGACCGGCCGTCTGCAGGACGCGCTCATTCAAAGCAGCCAGCCATTCATCGTCGGTTATATCGTCGCCGCAATTGTCGGTATCCCGGTCGGTCTGTCTCCTCGGCCGATACCGTATCCTCGAATCCGCCCTGGGCATCTATGTCACCGCTGGCTATGCCACTCCGCTGATTGCCCTCGTTCCCTTGCTGATCCTGTGGTTCGGTCTTGGCTTCATGGTCAAGGCCGTTGTGGTTTTTCTCCTCTCCTTCTTCCCGATCTGCATCAACACGTGGTTCGGTGTGAAGGCGGTGCCTAAAACCATGATCGAGGTCGGCACCGCCTTCTGCGCCTCGCAGACGGCCATCATGCGTGGCATCATCCTGCCGGCAACGATCCCCTACATCATGGCCGGTCTGCGTCTCGGTATCGGCAAGGCGGTCATCGGCATCGTCATCGCCGAGTTCCTCACCGCGATTTCCGGCCTTGGCGGTATTATCATCACTTCGGCCAATAGTTTCCGCACTGCCGAGATGTTCGTGCCCGTCATTCTGATCATGGTGCTCGCCGTGGCCTTGACCGCACTGGTTGGATGGCTGGAAAAGTACGTTGCCCCGTGGCAGAGCGAAATTACCGGCCACGACAGCGTCTGACGCAACAATCATCGCATACTGAAGAACCGCCGCGGACGACCGCAGCGGTTCTTTTTGCTTTCGACCGACTCAATATGATATGTCGATATAAATTGATTTCATCGACATATTAGGGCATCGTGTCGATCCAATCGACATGTAACAATGATACGTCGATGAAAACCGAGAACATCGACATGACCTTTCGGCCTGAACGTCCCTACAATGATTTGCCTCTTTTGCCCCCAACGCGGGATATAGAGACAAAGCCTATACTAAAGGCCTGCATCGAGGCACGCGCAGCCTTGGCAGAACTGCTGGTATCTGGGCAGCTTATTCCCAACCAAGCCGTTTTGATCAATTCCATCCCTCTGCTGGAAGCGCAGGCAAGTTCCGAGATCGAAAATATTGTTACAACAACGGATCGTCTGTTTCGCTTTGTCAACGAGGACGGCAACTACGCGGATGCGGCAACAAAAGAGGCTCTGCGATATCGCACCGCCCTTCGAGAGGGGTTTCGAATGCTCGAACAACGCCCACTCTCCACGTCGATAGCAGTTCAGGTTTGCCGTACGATCAAAGGTCTCGATCTGGATATTCGCGCGACACCCGGTACAGCACTTGTAAATGAGGCAACCGGCGCCGTTATTTATACACCCCCTGATGGGCAGGACTTGCTACGCGATAAGCTCGCAAACTGGGAGCGTTACATCCATGAAGCGGAAGACATCGATCCGATCATCCGCCTTGCGGTAATGCATTATCAGTTCGAGGCAATCCATCCTTTCACTGACGGGAACGGCAGAACAGGCCGTGTCTTGAATCTTCTGTTTCTCGTTGACAAGGGATTGTTGGAAATTCCGATCCTCTATCTTAGCCGCTACATTATCCGGAACAAATCGCTCTACTACCAGCGGCTTCTAGCCGTCACTACAAACAATGAATGGGAGAACTGGATTCTTTTCATGATTGAAGCAGTGAAGGAGACTGCACAATGGTCGACATTGAAGATCCGCGCAATTCGCGACCTTTTGAATGAAACTACCGCCAGAATTCGTCAGGAACTGCCAAAAATCTATTCTCGAGAGCTTGCAGAAATTATCTTCGTTAATCCTTACTGCCGCATTGGCGATCTGGTCGACGCGGGAATTGCCAAGAGGCAAACGGCCTCTACCTATCTGAAAGCACTCGTAAAAATAGGCGTGCTTCGGGAAATCAAATCAGGACGCGAAAACCTTTTCATCAATCCGGCGATGCTAGGTCTCCTGTCCGAAGGCGGCGGATCGAACGGAGCATAACTCCGTCAGCATGATCTATCATTATTCGATCAAAGTGCCGCCGAGGTTTTCCACGGCGCGGCGGGTCACGACCCCGACAAGATGCGCGCGGTAATCGGCAGGTGCGTGCATGTCGCCCATCAGGTCGTTCTCATCCGGCAGCAAGCCCTTTCACTGCATCCGGCTCAAACCGCGCCTGCAGTGCTTCCTCGGCTTCCGTCCAGCGAAAGACGCCGGCGTTTCCGGCCCCCGTGATCGCCACATGGATATTGCCGTCGCGATGACGGGCAACGAACGCAGCTGCCAAGGCATAACGTGACGCCGGATTGCGAAACTTGGCGTAGCCGGCAATCTCCGGCACCTTGAACTCGATACGGACGAGAATTTCACCTGGCTCCAGTGCCGTGGTGTAAAGCCCGTCGAAATATTCAGAGGCCGGGATGCTGCGCCGGTCCGTATGCAGCGTCGCGTCGAGCGCCAGCACGGCCGACGGGTAGTCGGCTGCCGGGTCATTATTGGCAACCGAGCCGCCGATCGTGCCGACGTGCCTGACCTGAACGTCACCGATCGAACCCGCAAGACCGCAGAGCGATGGAATGAGCGCTCTGATCTTTTCGGATGCGGCGACAGTCGCATGCGTGGTTGCGGCACCGATGATGATGCGATCGGGACCAACGGTGATACCCGAAAGCTCGGGAATGCGGCGGACATCGATCAGATGGGCAGGAGCCGCCAGCCTTCCCTTCATCGTGGGGATCAGCGTGTGCCCGCCGGAGAGGTAGGCGGCTTCCTCGACTTCGGAGAAAAGACTGACTGCTTCCTGCAGCGTTCCTGGCTTATGATAGGTTGTCTCATACATGGGCGTTTGCCTTCTTCATTCCGCCGCGACGGCGTGCGCCGTGCGGTGCTTTTCAGCGGCGGAGAGCACCGCCTTGATGATGTTGTGATATCCCGTGCAACGGCAAAGATTGCCCTCGAGCTCGTGGCGAACCGTTGCTTCGTCGAGGACGCCGTCATGACGCTCGATCATGTTGACCGATGCCATGATCATGCCGGGCGTGCAAAAACCGCACTGCAATCCGTGATGCTCATGAAAGGCCGCCTGCACATCGTGCAGCTTTTCGCCGTCGGCCAGACCTTCGACCGTGGAAACCGATGCGCCTTCGATCGAGGCCGCAAGTATCGTGCAGGATTTGACAGCCTTGCCGTCGACGATGACCGTGCAGGCGCCGCACTGCGTCGTGTCGCAGCCGACATGTGTTCCGGTCAGGCCAAGATGATCACGCAGGAACTGGACGAGCAACGTACGGTCTTCGACCTCCTTCGTGTGGAGCGTGCCGTTGACGGTGATGGCGACTTTGGACATGGGTGCCTTCCCTTTTATCTGGAGAACCAGCGGGCCTTGGGGCGTTCCGCCGGTGTTTCAATCGCTGCCGCCAGCAGGGTCGGCAGGTGCGGCGCGGGCGGCGAGGCTGGCGAAGAACTCGTCTGCAAGCTTCTTGGCCGTTGAATCGATCAGCCGGGAACCGAGCTGTGCCAGCTTGCCGCCGACCTGCGCCTTGGCGACATAGGTCAGGACGGTTTCGCCATCGACATCGGCAAGGTTGACGTCGGCGCCACCCTTGGCGAAACCGGCGATACCGCCCTTGCCGGCTCCGGAGATGGTATAGCTCTCGGGCGCTATCACGTTGCTCAGGGTGACTTCACCTTCAAATGTCGCTTTGACCGGGCCGATCTTGGTGGTGACGCGGGCGGTAAACCCATCCTCCAGCGAGCCTTCAAGGCTGTTGCAGCCGGGGATACATTCGCGCAGCGCCTGCGGGTCATTGATCAGCGCCCAGACATGCTTCACGCGGCGCAGCGATGCGGTATTCGCCCTTGAGATCCATCAAACTTCTCCTCTCAGTTTGCGCCGGTCACGGCCTCGTAGTGCGACAGGTCCAGATATCTCGCCGGATCGGTCAGTGGTGCCCCGGCTATGCCGTAGCGCGAGCGCAGTTCGAGCACGCGCTTCATGCCTTCCGGAATGATTTTCGCATCCGGTGTCAGGCCCGATTTCGCCGACAGCAGGCTGTTCATGACAGACTGCAACGCAGCGGGCTGGATTTCCGGCATCTTCGCCTGCAAAAGCTGTTCAGCCGCCTCGCGATTTGCCGGATCAAGCGTCCAGGCAAGGCCCTTCAGGTAACCGCGGATGAACGCGCGAACAGCGTCGCGGATTTTCCGCCGCCCAGGCGCGCCGCGCCGTAACCACGCCGCCCTGATAGCTGTCATAGATCCGGGTCGACACGTCGAGCACGTTGAAGCCCGAACGACGGGCAATGCTGGTGAATGGCTCGATGGTCAAGGTCGCAGCGTGCTCTCCGCCCTTCACCGATTGCCAACGCTGCGGCGTCGCTCCAACGGGCGCGTAGGTTGCGTCGTCCCGCTTCAGTCCGCCATCTTCGAACATATCGAACAGCACAAACGCGAACCCCGTCGAAAGTGCATCGAGCGCGACGGATTTGCCTTTGAGATCCGAATATTCCTTGATCTCGGGCGCGGTAACGATCGCAAGCTCGAGCTGCGTCCCGCCCATGAGCACGACATAGCCCGGATCGACCCCGGCGCCAGCAGCCCCCTGCCCCTCGCCGTAAGCCACGACATTATCAAAGGCGGTAAAGACGATGTCGAATTCGCCCGCGGCAGTCCGCTGCGCCTGCTCGACCGAGCTCCCTGTCAACGTCAGGTCGACCGACAGGTTCTCATCGGCGAAGAACCCCTGTTCCATCGCTGCGAATGTCGGCAGGTTGGGAGCGCCCGGAAAAGCGATGATGCGGATATTGGTCTTGGTTTCGGCAGTCATTTGCGAGAAATCCTCCTCAGGACGCGCGAGCATCGCGCTCGCCTTTCGATTGATGAATGGCCCGCCACACCGCATGCGGGGTGACCGGCATATCGATATCGGTGACGCCGTAGTCCTTGAGCGCGTCGAGCACGGCGTTGACGACCGTCGCAAGCGCGGGCGTTGTTCCGCCTTCGCCGCCGGCCTTGATGCCAAGCGGATTGGTCGGGGAAATCACCTCGGCAATCTCGCACTTGAACGAAGGCATGTTGTCGGAGCGCGGCATGCCGTAATCCATGAACGATCCGGCAAGCGGCTGGCCCGACGAGGCATCGACGGCGCAAAGCTCCCACATCGCCTGCCCTACACCCTGCGCAATGCCGCCATGGGTCTGGCCATGAACGATCAGCGGATTGATGCAGCGGCCCACATCGTCCACTGTCGCGTAGCTGGTGATAAGGACATGACCGGTTTCCGGATCCACTTCGACTTCGCAGATCGCTGCCCCGTTCGGAAAAACCGGCGTGTGCATCTCATTGTCACGCGCCACCCGCAACGGCCCATCCTTCTCACGCGTCAGGTCACCAAGCGTGAAGATATCGATCGTCTGGTTGGTGCCGCGCAGTTTGAAATGACCGCTCTCGAAATCGATAGCGTCGAAGTCTGCGCCGAAATGTTCCGCCGCCCGCCGGCGACCTTCCTTCAGGAGATCTGCAGACGCCATGGCCATGACGGTTCCCGCATGGCGCATCGAACGGCCCGAATGCGAACCACCGCCAACGCTGACGATGTCGGTATCGCCAAGGATAATCCATACCTTTTCGACAGGCACCTGGATCATGTCAGCGACCACTTGCGCGAAAGCTCGTCTCATGACCCTGGCCGCTCGGCTGGGTGCCGATGACGACCTCGACCGTGCCATCTTGCTTGATTTCAATCTCGGCGCGTTCCTTCGGTGAACCGATGGACGACTCGACGTAATTGGCAAAACCCCGGCCCAGCAATTTGCCGCGGCTGGCCGCTTCCTCGCGGCGCACCTCGAAGCCGTCCCAGTCGGCAAGCTCGAGCGCGCGGTCCATGTTCTTTTCGTATTCGCCGCTGTCATAGATCGAGCCGACGGCGTTGGTGTAGGGCATCATGTCCGGTGAAACGAGGTTCTTGCGGCGCAGTTCGAGCTTGTCGAAACCGAGTTCGCGCGCGGCTTTTTCGACCAGACGCTCGATCGCGTAGGTTACCTCCGGCCGGCCGGAACTGCGGTAGGCCTGCGTGCACATCGTATTGGTAAAGACGGCGCGAGCGCGCAGGGTCGCCACCGGAATGTGATAGGAGCCGGTGATGAGACCGGATCCCTTGCTGAGCGGCGACAGCGACACGCAGCGGCCACCGACATTGCTGAGATTGTCCGCCCGCATCGCCAGGAACTTGCCTTCGCGATCAAGCGCGAGTTCGACCTTGGTGATGAGATCGCGGCCTTGATAATCCGTAAGAAACGCCTCGGAACGTGTCGCCGTGTATTTGACCGGCCGCCCGATCTTCTTCGATGCCCAGAGCACCAGACCGAATTCCACATAGACGCGATTGCGCGCGCCGAAATTTCCGCCGACATCGTATGAAAGCACGCGCAGGTTCTTCGGCTCGATACCGAGAACCTTGGCAAGCTCGCCCTTCTGGCGCACGGCGCCGCCGCTGCCGGCATAAAGCGTATAGCGCCCGGTCTCCTCGTCGAAATGACCGAGCGACGAGCGCGGCTCGATCGGCACGGCGGTCACGCGGCCGATATGGAATTCGGCCGTAACCACGTGATCAGCCGCCGCGAAGGCTGCTGCTGTCCCCGCTTCGTCGCCAAAGCTCGAGTCGATGAAGACATTGTCCGGCACTTCGTCCCACACAGCGGGTGCGCCGGGCAGCGCAGCCTTTGCGGTTTCGGTGACGTGCGGCAATTCCTCGTAGTCGACAAACACTTTTTCAGCCGCATCCGCCGCCTGGGCCGCCGTCTCGGCGACCACCACAGCCACGGCTTCGCCCACATGGCGGGCCTTGTCGGCCGGGAGCAGATAATGCGGGCCCGTGAATGGTGTCCCACCGCCGGCAGCCGTCAGCTTCACGTCGAATTTCGTTGAAGGAACCGGATTGTGCGGGATGGGCTCAAGTCCGTCGGCCAACAAATCGGCGCCAGTCAGGACTGCCAGAACGCCGGGACTGGCCAGCGCTTCGGATGTGTCGATGCCGAGGATCCGCGCATGCGGGTATGGCGAGCGAACCATCGCAGCGAACGTCTGCCCGGGCAGGCTGAAATCGTCGGAAAACCGGCCCTTGCCGGTAATGAGCCGCCCGTCTTCCTTGCGCGGAAGCGGCTTTCCGACATGGCGGAACAACGCATCGCGCACAAGCTTCATTTCCGGCGACAGATCAGCCGCCTCAGGCTTTTCCAGTACCGCTGTCCCATGTCCGCTCGTGCTTTTATGAAGTGGGCTTCCCATAAATCCTCTACCCTTACCGGCTGAAATTACGCCGACGACATTCTGTTGCTCTTCGTATTAATGTATGACAGTATGTCGGAGTAATGCAATCGAAAAGATGCAATATCTTTCTGATTGGGCGGATCGCTCTTATGATTATGAGTGGGTTTTGCGCTTTTCACCTTGCCTGCACGGCATTAGGAAGGCGCATCTTCGGGAGAATGAGACTTACATGACGACGCACAAGCGCAAGGCTCCATTGGACCTGCAAGAACATCTGGAACGGCTGGAAGAACGCGGCCTGCTGACGCGAATTCAGGTGCCGATCGACAAGGATAGCGAACTGCATCCCCTGGCGCGCTGGCAGTTCCAGGGCGGCCTGCCCGAATCGCAACGGCGCGGCTTTCTTTTCACCGATGTAAAGGGTGCAAAGGGCGAGAAATACGATATCCCGGTTGCAGTCGGCGTCCTCGCCGCTTCACCGGAAATCTACGCCATCGGTCTAGGCGTGCCCGAGAGCGAGATCGGCGATGTCTGGGTCAACGCCATGGAAAACCCCATCGACCCTGTCATGGTCGAGGACGCGCCGTGCCAGGAAGTCGTCATCACGGGCGATGATCTCAAGCTTGAAGGCCGAGGCCTCGGCAGCTTGCCGGTTCCGGTGTCGACACCCGGCTTCGACAGTGCCCCCTATTTCACCGCGACGCTTTGCGTCACGCGTGATCCGGAAAATGGCATCCGCAACATGGGCACCTATCGCGCCGCGCTGAAAGCCGAAGACCGGCTTGGCGTGCGCATGGCGAGCCGCCTGTCCGGTGCCGGCGGTTATCAGCATTGGCTGAAGTACCAGAAGCGCGGCGAACCCATGCCCTGCGCCATCGTTATCGGCTGTGCCCCGGCCGTGCTTTTCACCGGGCCACAGAAGCTGCCGATCGATCAGGACGAACTCGGCGTTGCCGGCGGTCTCATCGGCGAGGCCGTTCGTATCGTCAAGTGCAAGACCATCGATCTCGAAGTGCCGGCCGACGCTGAAATCGTCATTGAAGGCTTGATCGACACGGAACTCCTTGAGCCGGAAGGGCCCTTTGGCGAAAGCCATGGCCACGTCGCGCTCGAAGATTTCAACATGTCGATGCGCGTGACGGCGATCACCCGCAAGCGCAAACCGGTGCTGGTCTCGATCGTCAGCCAGGTCACGCCCAGCGAATCGAGCGTTCTCAAGCGCGTTGCCTATGAGCCGCTGTTCTTCAACCACCTGAAGAAAGTGCTCAACATCAAGGGCATCAAGCGCGTCGTCATGCATGAGCCTTTGACCAATATCCGCAAGGTGATCTTCCTGGAATTCGACCGCAGCGCACCGCAATCGGAGATCTGGCGTGGCCTGCAGGGTGCCGCGATGCTTCAGGCGCAGTGCGGCAAGATCGTCATCGCCGTCTCTGACGATATCGACGCCCGCAATGCCGACGCCGTGTTCTGGTCGCTCGCCTACCGCGCCAATATGATCGATGACGTGCATGTGACGCCCTACCGCTCGGGCGGGCATGGGCCGAAATCGGCGAACAAGAATGCCGAAGGCACACTTCTCATCGATGCCACGTTGAAAGCACCCATGCCGCCGCTCGCCCTGCCCGCGGAACCCTACATGGTGCGGGCCCGCGAGATATGGGAAAACCTGCAATTGCCGCCACTCTCGCCGCAGCCGCCATGGCACGGTTATTCGCTCGGCGACTGGAGCGATGTCTGGAGCAACTTTGCCGATAAGGCTGTCAGTGGCGACTGGCGCTCGAATGGCGAAAACACTTTCTCCCGGCGTAAAGGTGGTATGAAACCCGAAACACCGGCGCGCGATATTGAAAAGAAAGCATAATCAGGCGACTATCGCCCGATTCTGATATAGTTTCAGCGCCGGCGGGGGTCGGCGCTGAGGGACAACAACACAACGCAGGCAGCAGCATTGCGAGGGATAAAATGAACGATCCGGTCATGGAACCATTCGGTCCGCTTACACATGAGTCTGCGCCGCTGAGAAACAAGATCATGAAGTCGCTGCGGCGCGCAATCGAGACAGGATTGCTGGAGCCGGGTACGCGTCTTGTGGAGAAAGATCTGTGCCAGCAGCTCAATGTCAGCCGCACATCGCTGCGCGAAGCGCTGCGCCAGTTGCAGTCCGAAGGCATTCTTACCGACCTCAACAATCGCGGACTAGCCGTGGTCACCGTGACCTCCGAGGACGCCGAGAATATCTATCGCATCCGCGGCGTGCTTGAACCCTTGATCGTCGAACAGTTCATCGAGAATGCACCGGATGCAGAGGTCGAAGCCTTGAAAGCGCATTTTCTGCGTTTGAAGGAAGCTTATTTGCATGGCAATGCCGAGGAAATCGTCGCCAGCAAACGCGATTTCTATGACCGTATCTGCACCGGAGCGCGCAATCCGATTGCGTTCGGCGTTCTGAGCAAGCTGACCGTTCTCACGTCCCCGCTGCGTCGGCGTTCCGTCGTGCGTCCCGAGCGGCGCGTCCAGAGCATCGCCGAGATCGAGAAGATCGTCACTTCCATCGCCAAACGCGACAAGGCCGCTGCAAAAGCTGCTGCCGAGGAGCATGTTGCCCATTCCGCCCGCTCGGCGCTCCACACGCCTCAGAGTCGGCCAACTAGCCATGCGCCGTCTCATCATCGCCATAACCGGGGCCTCCGGGGTCATTTATGGCGTTCGCGCGTTGCAACTCCTGCGCGATGTCGAAGACGTCGAGACGCATGCGATCGTCTCGCCATCGGCACTGCGCACCGCCGCCGACGAACTCGACATGAGTGCCGAAGAAATCCGCAGCCTCGGCGACAAGCTCTATAACTACCGCGATATTGGCGCCGCCATCTCGTCGGGGTCCTTCCGCACCGCCGGCATGCTGGTTGCGCCCTGCTCGGTGAAAACCTTGAGCGGCATCGCCAATTGCTACAATGACGAATTGATCGTGCGCGCCGCCGATGTCTGCCTCAAGGAGCGCCGCCGCGTCGTTCTTCTGGTCCGTGAAACGCCGCTGCATGCCGGGCACATCGCGCTGATGGATCAGGCAACGCGCAATGGCGCCATCATCATGCCGCCGGTTCCGGCATTTTACAGCAAGCCAAAGACCATCGACGACATGGTGAACCAGACAGTCGGACGCGCCTTGGATTTGTTCGATATCAATCTGCCGCTCGTCAAACGCTGGAAAGAAGACGAAACCGGCCAGCAGCAATCATAGGCCAATCAGAGCGAGGCCCGATGGATTTGGCCCGAATTCGCCCGGCAGAACGGTGCTACTTGGACAAAATTTGCTCTATTGCCCGTTCCACGATTGCGATGGACTTGCGCGCTTCGGAATCCAAAGTCGAGCCATGATAATAACGCACGACGAGTGGCAGGTTCTCATCGGTCGAACGGTTGCTATCGTCTGAAATTGTGGCGAGTGCCAACCCCGCCGTTTCAAGTTCCATAAGCTCGATGCGTTCCGCGGAAAGTTCGGCAGCTTTCACGGCGTCGCGCAGGGTTTCGGTGTGTTTGTCAGGTCCCGGTTTTGGTCCGGTCTTCATCCGCTGGCGGATGGCGCGCAATGGGGCAACGACGTCATCGCGCCATTCGTCGACCAGCCCGATGATCTGCACTGTCTTTGCCGGAGAAAGTGCGATGGAACTGTGCTTGAGCCAGGCAGCGAACAACAGCACCGGCACATCGACGCCATTGCGTTCCTGCAATGCCAGGCATGCATCGGCGACATCAGGGGCTTTGTAGAGGCGCAGCGCGAAATCCCATAGCCCGATATTCATGTCCTGCATGCTTTCCCTCATCGCAATTGCGGGGCCGGATGACTTGATCCGGCCCCGCTTTACCAGTTTCGCGAGCATGAAGGAAGGCAAACTGGACAAGGTGCTCGTCCGGTTCAAGCGCTCTAGGCCGTTTGCGTTGAACAAGCCTCGCAGATCGCCGCAACGTGGCGATGGTCCGTGCCGCAGCACCCGCCAAGGATACGCATTTTCGGAAATGATCTGGTCAGCCCGTTGTACCACCGCCCCAGATCGACCGGATCCCCCGCATCGAGCGTAACCGAATCATCGAGTTCCGCATGGCTCTTGGTCGAAGCATTCGCCTTGATGCCGCGCACGCGGTCGAGCCACGCCTCGCCCTTCTCCAGTGCATCAACGAAATGGCTCGGATGCGCGCAGTTGATCATATAGTAGGCTGGCGAACCTCCGGTTGCATCGTCCACCCGGTTGATCGCATCGCCGAGCGACAGACCGGTCACCAGTTTTCCGTCGGTCTCTACCGTGAACGAGATCACGCAGGGTATGGCATGGGTCTTGGCGGCTTTTGCGACGCCGATGGCTTCATTGTAATTGGTCAACGTATAGGCCGCGACCATGTCCGCTTCGGTTTGTGCGAAACTTTCGATCTGCGCCGCATGGTATGTTTCAGCCTCGTTGGCATTCATGTTGCCAGCCTTGTAGCCATCGCCGCGCGGTCCAATGACACCGTCGATCACGCAAGGCGTCGCGGCCGTCTCAAACTCCCTGCGAAGCTCAAGCAGCAGATCGACCGAATCCCTGTTGACGGCGCGCAGGCCGTCGGCGTCGTAGCCGAGCTTGGCGCCCCAGTCGGGGTTTGCCCGCCATGTCGGCGTGTCGAGGATGAAGCCGGTGCCGTTCTCGCGAGCGATCTTGAGATAGCTGATATAGTAGTCTTTCAGTCGCTGTCTGCCTTCCGGCGTCGCCATCAAAACGAAGGATGCGAATTCAGGAAGATCGATCCCGTCATGAAAGATGAATGTCGTCTCCATGCCACCGTCACTGAGGAAAGTGGTCCCCGCGAGTTGCGGCAGGTTTTTGCGGTACTTGGCCATGATTATCGTCCCTTCCAAGAGTGACCGGTATGGGCTGATGCCTCTCCTCCCGGCATGTTCTGTTTTGCGCCTTTCAGTTGACGCAATCTAGAAAGCTCATGGTCGGGTTGTTTCGCATACGGAAAAACACGAGCAAATTCAGTCGGATAGGCGATATCATGGCGACAGAACCCTCCCCTGTGCTACACTCAAACAGCCGAAACCGTACCGGAGGTACAGTATTCCGGGGGGACAACATCATGCGCAAGGGAGACGAAACCCGCGAACGTATTCTGGAAATCGCCGAGATGTCAGTGCTGGCCAAGGGCTTCGCCGCGACCTCGATAGAGGAGATTATCGCTGAGGCGGGTATTACGAAAAGCGGGTTCTTCTATCACTTCAAGGACAAGAACGAACTCGCGCACATTATGCTGAAACGCTACGTCTGCGCCAATGACCGGGTGTTCGACGATGTCATCGAGCGTGGGCACCAACTGTCGGATGATCCGCTCCAGGCATTCCTGATCAGCCTGAAGCTCCTCGCCGAGGTCATGTCTGACCTGCCGAATGGCCACCCCGGCTGTCTTATCGCTTGCATTTGCTATCAGGAGCGCCAGTTCGACCGTGAAGTCCTGAACCTGACGGCACGGTCGGTTGAAGCATGGAACGCCAGGTTCCGCGCCATTCTCGACAATATCGCTCTCGAGCACCCTCCGCGCGACCCGATTGATTTCGACGATGTGGCCGACATGCTCTCCTGTGTCGTTGATGGCAGCATCATCATGTCGAAGGCACTGAATGACCCTTCAAGGATCGAGCGGCAGGTCATGGCCTTCCGCAGTTTTATAAAACTGCTGTTTTCATCAACCCCGCAAATAAGGGTCCCATTGCCGAATTCCACGGGGATCTCGGGAACTGTCAACTGATCGGGCTACCTACGCGTCGACTGTTCGCTTCAGGAACAGCCGGCCCTCTTGATCGACCTGTGTGTGCAAGTCTTGGTAGTCGTGAATGGTCGTGTGCGCAGTCTCGATGGGATGCTTGTGTGTAGCGGTTATCACCATCACGTCGGCCCCGGCGGCATCACCTGCCAGAATGCCCGGTACGGCGTCCTCGAAGACGAGGCAATCTTTCGCGTCAACGCCAAGCTTTCGCGCCGCCAGCAGGTAGCAGTCCGGATTGGGCTTGCCGACCTTGACGTCTTCGGCCGTTACGAGATTGTCCGGCACGGGAATCCCCGCTGCAGCCAACCGGCGTTTCGCCAGTTCGAGCGGCGATGAGGTGACGATCGTCCATTTTTCCGGCGGCAATGCCTTCAAGAATTCCGCAGCGCCCGGCAGCGGAACGATCCCCTCCACATCGAGGATTTCGGCATCGGTGATCTTGGTGGCTTCTTCTTCGGGATCGACGCCAGGCAGACCCAGCCGGCGCACCGTATCCACCGCGCGGGCGCCATGCATCGTCGGCAGGAATGTCTTGACGTCGAGCCCTTGTGCTTCCGCCCATCTTGCCCAGACACGTTCTGCCGCCGCCGTGGAATTGATCAGCGTGCCATCCATATCAAAGAGGAACGCTGCGTATTTTTTGTCGAAGGCGGATGGCGTTGTCGGCACGATGTTTCTCTCTTTCGTCAGAAGGGCAACTACCGGCGAGCCCTGAGCTTGTCGAAGGCGACTACGCGATTCATTGTCGGGATCTCGCCGATCCCCAGCGAAGCCCGTCCATCAGCAGCGAGACGAGGCGGCGGGATCGGTCGCGCCAATCCGGCGTATCCGGCGCTGAATAAATCCCCGACAATGCCTGAGAAATATCCGATATATCGATATCGCTGCGGACGGAACCGTCTGCCACGGCAGCATCGACGAGACGCTGCAGAGCCGATGCAATCATACCGGAGGTATTGGCAAATACCTCGGAATTCGCATCGAAAAGGATACGCAGGCTGTTGGCCATGCCGCGCTTTGCTGCGATGTAGTCGACGAAGCGCTGCATCCATTCGGCGAGCGCCACATCCGGAGCATTGTGCTGTGCGAGTTCATCCGCGGCAGCGCAAAGCGCCTCGACCTCCCGGCGGTACACCACTTCGACGAGATGTTCGCGCGTTGGAAAATGCCGGTAAAGCGTGCCTATACCAACGCCGGCCTTGCGCGCTATCTCTTCAAGCGAGGCGCTGCCACCGCGTTCGGCAAATTCAATCGCAGCGATCCCAATGAGCTTTTCCCGATTGCGGCTAGCATCCGCCCGCAACCGCTTCGCGGGTGCCGATGGCTTCGCTTCCTTCAATTCGGGCAGCTCCTTATGATGCAATATTTCGGCTCCAGAGGCGATTGGGGCTTGAACCCTCCTGGCCAAGCCGCTATGTTCAAGAAACGGAGGCACCTCCGATTATCTCGTCACCTCCCGACTGATACCTTATTTGGGCCCTGCTTGTCATGTTTTTTGCGCCTTGAACGCAACTGAAACGCTGGCGGGCCCGTTGGACTCTTTCCAAGCCTACTGGAGCAGGACTCCCCATGAGCAATCAAACCACCATCAATCTCGAAATCAATGGCCGGGCACATACCCTCGCCGTCGAACCGCGCGTGACACTTCTGGATGCGCTGCGCGATCATCTCGAACTCACCGGCACCAAGAAAGGCTGCGATCAGGGCCAGTGCGGTGCCTGCACTGTTCATGTCGACGGCGAGCGTGTGCTTTCCTGTCTGACGCTGGCAGTTCAGGTCGAAGGCCGCGCGGTCACGACCATCGAAGGGCTTTCCGATCCCGGAGCCGAACTCCACCCGGTCCAGTCCGCCTTCCTCGAACATGACGCCTTCCAGTGCGGCTACTGCACGCCGGGTCAGATCATGTCCGCCGTTTCCTGCATCCGCGAAGGCCATGCCGGGCTCCGACGATGAAATCCGCGAATACATGTCGGGCAATCTCTGCCGTTGCGGTGCCTATCCGCACATCGTCGAGGCGGTCCGCGAAGCTGCAAAGGTGATGTCATGAGAGATTTCTCCTATCTGCGCGCCGGCTCGGTCGACGAAGCGCTCGCCGCTGCGGCCATGCCCGCAACCATGCTGCTCGCCGGCGGCACCACTTTGCTCGATCTCGCCAAATGCGGTGTCAACGCACCAGAACGGGTTGTCGATATCACCCATCTCAAAGGTCTCGATACGATCCGTGTCGATGCCGAAGGAGCCTTCATCGGCGCGCTCGCAAAAATGAGCCGCGTCGCTGCCGATCCTGCAATCCTTGCGGAATTTCCCGCGGTGTCGGAAGCGCTTTGGCAGGCGGCTTCGGCGCAGATCCGCAACATGGCAACGATTGGCGGCAATCTTCTGCAGCGCACGCGCTGTGCCTATTTCCGCGACCCGGCAAGCTTTCCCGCCTGCAACAAACGCGTTCCCGGCAGCGGTTGCTCCGCCATGGAAGGCGTCAATCGCGGCCATGCGGTTCTCGGCACAAGCGACGCCTGCATCGCAACCTATCCGGGTGATCTCGCCACTGCCCTCGTCGCCTTCGATGCTGTCGTGCATCTTGGCGAACGCAAGGTCCCCATCGACGATTTCTTTCTTCTCCCGGGCACCACACCGCACAAGGAACACGCGATGCAGCCAGGCGAGATGATCACTGCGATCACCATCCCCGCCTCAGCTGCCGCGCGGCACTCCACTTACCTGAAGGTGCGTGACCGCCAGTCCTATGAGTTCGCCGCCGCCAGTGCTGCTGTCGGCATCGAATTCGAGTCGGATCACGAGACCATTCGCGATATCCGGATCGGTCTTGGCGGTGTTGCGACGAAACCCTGGCGGGCCCGCGCCGTCGAAGATGCTCTTCGCGGCAAGGTCCTTGAGCCGGACACCATCAAGAGCGCGAGCCGTCTCGCCGTCGAGGGCGCCATCGCCCATGGCGGCAATCACTACAAGATCGAGCTCGCCCCCCGCGTCGTTGAACGCGCCATCCTGAAATCGGGAGCTTTGGCATGACCATTGTCGACACCAAAATGAAACACGGCGACGCCTCCGACGGGTTGCTCGGAGGACGTCTTGCCCGCATCGACGGCCCGGCGAAGATCACCGGCGCTGCCGACTATGCGATGGAACACTCTCCGGAAGGTATGGTCTACGCAGTCATCATCGACAGCACGATTGCTTCCGGTCGCGTCGTCGCTATCGATACGAGCGCTGCCGAGGCCTATCCCGGCGTTCTGCTCGTCCTGACACCGGACAACGCCTTGCCGATCAAGACCGCCACCGACTGGACCGGCGCACCGCCGCCAGCCGTCCCCTATGAGCCACTCGCACGCGAAATCACCTTCGCCGGCCAGCACATTGCCGCTGTCATCGCCGAGACCTTCGAAAAGGCAACCGCTGCCGCGGCGCTCGTCAAGGTTACCTACGAAGAGACCGCGCCGATTTCGAGTTTCGATGATCCGCGCTCCGGCGAGGGTTTCCCGATCGATATGATGACCAAGGAATGGGGCGATGCAGACGCTGCGCTCGCCATCGCTCCCGTCCGCATCGAGCAGGAGTACAAGACACCGCGTGAATACAACGTGCCCATCGAACCGCACGGCCTGATTGCCCATTGGGAAGGCGATATGCTGACCCTGTGGGAGCCGAGCCAGTGGATCGACGGCATGTCCCGCACCTATGCGGAATGGTTCAGCATTCCGTTCGAGAACGTGCGCATGCTGTCGCCCTATATCGGCGGCGGCTTCGGTTCAAAGGCATTGCCAACCCGCTACGGCGCGGTTGCGGCCATCGCTGCAAAAATGCTCGACCGTCCCGTCAAGCTTGCCATCACGCGGCCGCAGACATTCACCGCTTTCGGTGGCCGGCCTGCGACACGGCAGACCATCGCACTCGGTGCTACCCGCGAAGGCAAATTGCTGTCGATCGTGCATCGCAGTGCCAACGAGACGTCGATGGACGACGTCGCGATCGAACCGTTGGGCTCGGTCACCTCGATCATGTATGCGGTTCCGAACTTTTCGTCGCGCCAGAACATCGTGCCGGTAAATACGGTCAAGCCGGGAGCCTTGCGCGCGCCCGGCGAAAACCCCAGCGCCTTCGGCATCGAATGCGCCATCGACGAACTCGCTTACGAGGTTGGCATCGATCCGCTCGATATCCGCCTGCTCAATTATGCCGAAGAGGACCCGCACGCCAAAAAGCCATGGTCGACGCGCCGCTTGCGCGAAGCCTATGCCGCGGGCGCTGAAGCTTTCGGCTGGGCGAAACGCAGCCCAAGCGTCCGCTCCATGCGCGAAGGCAAGCAGCTGATCGGTTACGGCGTTGCGGCGGGCACATACCCGGTTCGCCGCACGCCGGGCGAAGCAATGGTCCGCATCCTCAGCAATGGCACCATCGAGGTCGCCAGCAGCGGTATCGATATGGGCCAGGGCACCTATACGATCCTCGCGCAAACGGCGGCGGAGGCGATCGGCGTGCCGGTCGAGACAGTCGTGGTCAAGCTCGGCGACTCTTCACTGCCGCGCGCCCCGGTTGCCGGTGGTTCGCAGCTTGCCAATCTGATGACCGGCGCCGTGCACGTAGCAGCTCTTGCCGCCCGCGACGAGCTGATCGGCCTTGCCATTAACGATCAGAATTCGCCGTTCCGCGACCTGCAGGCCAATACGCTGACCATCGAGGGCGGGCAGATGTCATCGCCGCGCGATGCGGGTTCAAGTGTTGCCATCGCCGAGGTGATGCGACGCACAGGGCGAGATCGTATCGAGGCGCTGCGCAATACGCTGCCGGAAAACCTGCGCAACAAGGATGACCATTTCCGCAACTTCACGACGATCTCGACCATGCTTTCACCGACCGACGGCGACTACTCGATGCACAGCTGGTGCGTCCATTTCGTCGAGGTGCGAGTCGATGTTGATTTCGGCACGGTCCGCGTTTCCCGCATGGTGTCGGCTCTGGATTCGGGCCGGCTCTACAATCCCAAGCTGGCCGAAAGTCAGTGGAAGGGCGGGATCATCATGGGCATCGGTCAGGCCCTCCTCGAGGAAGGCCTTGTCGATCAGCGCAATGGCCACGTGATGAACAACAACCTCGGTGACTACCTCGTTCCGACCAATGCGGACATCCCTCATCTCGAGGTCATCTCGGTCGGCATCCCGGATACAAACGCTTCGATCCTCGGCGGCAAGGCCGTGGGCGAACTCGCCATCGTCGGCGTCGCGCCGGCCATCGCCAACGCGGTCTACCATGCCACCGGCATTCGTATCCGCGATCTGCCGATCACGCTCGAAAAGCTGATCTAGATAAACGGTGCAACGCTTATCTCCCCCCTTGCGGGGGAGAAAGTGATTTCAGCATCTTAGCTCTTGCTAAGTGCTAGAAATCACAAGAGAGGGGTTGGTGTGCCGTGTATTTCAAATCCCCTCTCTGGGATTTTCCAAGGGTTTAGCAAAAGGGGCTAAACCCAGGAAAATCCTTTCTCTCCCACAAGGGGAGAGATAATCGGCATCGGCTGCTGACGCGAGCCATCAAGCCTTATGCCGCGTCCTGAATGGCCGCCAGCTTCCAGTCCGAATTGGGCTTGCGCACAAACGTCCAGACCTCGGTCGTCTGCGACGGCTGCTCTTCGTCGCCCTTGACGACGCGTCCAGTCTGCCTGTCCACCATCGAATCGACGCTCTCGTAGCGCATGGCCGTCGTCGCGTATTGCGCGTCGCCTTCGGCCCAGGCTTCGGCGATATCGGCCTGCAGGAGCTTCACATCGGAGACGCTGTTGCGCAGCCCGTCCGTCGCATTCTGGCCGAGCTCTTCCGCGAGGTAGGACATGGCTTCCGGCGTGGTAAGATTGCGCAGCGTGGCGTAATCTTCCTTGCCATAGGCCGTCTGCACTTCGGTCAGAAGCTTCTCGAACGTGTCGAGATCATCCTGCTTGATGCCGATTTCGTCCGACGCGGCAGCAAGGCCTGCCGACACGTAGCCCCTATTGTTACCCGCAGGAGCCTGCCCCGCCGTATTCTGGTTCGAGGCAGAACCTATCGTCGGTACGCGCATCGGCGAGACGTTCGATGGCTCTTCATCATAGGCGTTGCGTCCAAAGCCCTGCGCTGGACCTGCAGTTGCCGGCGAAGACTGGCGCGAACGGAAGAAGCGCATGGCCAGCATGACCGCCCCGATCACCAATGCGATCTGCAAAAGCATGCCGAGCATGCCGGCAGCACCACCGAAGCCATATCCGAGGAACGCACCGAGCAGGCCGCCGAGGAGCAGGCCACCGAGCAGCGAACGGCCCATGCCGCCGAACAGATCCCGGACGTTGCTGCGCCGCCGTCGGCGCCGTGGCGCCCGGCTGGTTTTGTGGTTTGGGTGTCATTGAACGCTCGATCGGTGCAGCCGGTGCGGGTGCCGTGCGCGTTGGCGCAGGTGCCTGGAAGGTACGCGAGCCGCGGCTGCCGAAACCACCGCCACCAAAACCGCCGGCGCGCCGGGCATCGGCCTCATAGACAGCGCTGAATGATACCGCCAATCCGATGACGAGTATCGCAGCCATCCGGCCAAGGCGAGAAAGGTAAAGCGGCATGCAAATAATCTCCTCTATGCGTGTCATGTGACACTTCGTCCACGCATATGGTGAGGGCTTCAGTGGATTTGAAGGATTGGCGAGGAAATTTCACAGAATGAGGGTAACTGGGCGCGACGCGGAGACCATTCGAGAATTCGGCCTGATGAGTCTAGCTGGTGCGGTTTGCGAGAACCGAAGCGCAGCGGACTTATTGGTCCGTGAGCATCGGAAGCGCAGAAAACCGCATCAGATGGCCATCGGGATGAATAAATCGAAGGGTCTCAAATTCCGGCGTACCACTCGTACCCCCGGTCCTCCCAGAAGCCGCCCTTGCCTCCCGCCAGGTTCTTGAAACTGTCCACGAGCTCGATACCCATGACGTATTTGGCGTGCTTGTAACCAAGCTGACGTTCGACGCGCAGCCGCAGCGGCGCGCCATGGGCGACTTCGAGGTCTTTGCCGTTCATGCTGTAGGCAAGGATCGTCTGCGGATGCCAGGCATCGACGAGATCGATGCTTTCATAGTAGCGGCCGCTGCCGTCGAGTGATGGTTCGAGATCATCGGCACAATGGAACACCGCATAGCGGGCGCCGGGTGCAAGGCCGGCCTTTTCCAGCACGAGGCCGAGCGGCACGCCGGTCCACTTGCCGATGGCGCTCCAGCCTTCGACGCAGTCGTGCCGGGTGATCTGGGTGCGCGACGGCATCGCCTTCAGATCGGCCAGCGACAGGTTCAGCGGTGTTTTCACCATGCCGTTCACGACGAGCTTCCAGTCGGTGAAATTGCTTTCCGTCATGCGCGCATAGTCTTCGCTGTCGGGTTGCGAAGTGCCATTTGCCTTGAAGACGGGTGACAGATCAGCCTCGGAAAATTCACGTGCCAGCGTCTGCTGCGACATCAGCAATCGCTGCGCGCCCATCGTTAGCGACTCGGCTTTTTGCAGAATGTCGTTGACGGTCGTGCTTTGCACCATCGCATCACAGCCTGTGAGCAGCCCTGTTGCCGCGACACTCGAGCCGATCAGGAAACGGCGGCGGGTGAGATCGAAGCTCATTTCGACACCTCGTCTTTTTGTTCAAATTTCAGCGCGTAGTAGCCGGTGATCATCGATCGCAGATTGTTCCAGACGCCGGAAACCAGCACCATGACGATATGGACGATAACGAAGATGACGATGAGCGACGCGCTGATGAAATGGAGGGTACGGGCCGACTGGCGGCCGCCGAAGACGTCGAGCAGCCAGGGGAAGATCGCATTGAAGCCCGGCGACATGGTCAGCCCGGTCAGCACCATCAACGGCAGGATGATGAAGATAATGGCCATATAGGTCAGCTTCTGCAGGGAATTATAATGCCGCGCTTTCTCGCCCTTGGGAAACCGCAGCCGGGCATGGTCCGCTATCTCCTGCGCCAGATGGCTTGGCGTCAATTGATCCTTGGTTGGTACGATATCGCGGCGGAAATGCCGGCCGATCAGGCCATAAAGCAGATAGACCAGACCATTGATGACGAAGAACCAGGCGAAGAAGAAGTGCCAGCGACGGCCCGTCGCAAGATCCTGATAGCTCGGGATGGTGATCCAGGACGGGAAAGCACGCGGGCTGAGCTCACCGTCTTCGGTCGATGCCCCCAACACACCTGTCGTATTCAGCGACAGCGAACCGATGCGTGTCACACCCTTGATCGTATCGCCATCCTCGACAGCGCCGATGGAAATGAACGAAGGGTCGGGTAGCGCATCGGCGCCGTATTGGCCCCAATAAAGATGTGGATGGGCGTTGAAGATTTGCAGACCGCTCATCAGAAGGAAGCTCAGGCACAAAACGTTCAGCCAGTGGGTGATGCGCACCGCCACGGAATGACGGTAGAACACAACCTTCTTCGGCTTGGCGGTGTCGGTGACACCTGATGTGACGCTTGCCATTCGAGCCTCCATGGTACTGGAAATTGGTTGTACGTGGTTCACCCTTTGACGAGCTTGCCGCTTGTAGAACGGCGAACCACGCACAACCCAATCAAATATTAGTTTGTGGTCTTCTTCTTCGGAGCCATCGTGCCCATGGCATCAGGCTTCATCGCATCCTTTTTCGTCATGGTGCTTTTCGTCATTGTATCCTTTTTCATCGCCATTGTGTCGCATTCCTTCATCATGGAATCCTTCTTCATGGCGTCTTTTTCCATGCCGGCGTGTTTCATGCAGTCAGCCTTGTTCATGGGCTTCATAGCGTCTTCGGCCTGGGCGATGCTGGCTCCAGCAAATGCTGTTGTCAAAACGAAAGCCGAAAGCGCGATGCTGCGTGTGAGAATGTTCATGGATGTTCTCCCTTGGTTTGAATGAGACACGAATGCAAGTGTCTTCGAGTTTCAGATGCCCTTTGACATCCGCGTGATCCTGGGAACACCAGGAATGCTTGATTTATTCGGTAGCGGCGGCGAGTATCGGCCCGCCATTCGGTGTCTGTACGAGAACGGCCGTCCGCAATCCCGGCTTGGTAGCGGGAAAAGTCACCGTCTGCGGCTTGCCGCTCCAGCTTCCGACTTTGGTGAGGCTATGAACGACGTTTTTATGGGGAAGCGTGTGGCCGCTATTTTCACCGCTTCTGACCGGCACGTTTACGGTCTGGTCATTGTAGGTGACGAGCCAGATATCGGCATTGCCGCCGGGCGCCTTGCCTTCGCCGATCGTCAGGGAACGACTTGTTCAAGTCCAGTCGCGGCACGCTGAGCGTCCCTTGCGTCTTGATGAGCTGGTCCACTTCGGAAATCCTGTTGCCGACGACGTCGGCGCGTCCGTTAACCACCATTTGCGGTGTGAAAGGTCCATCGCGGCCAAGCGGCATCTCGTAGACTTCCTGGCGGTCCGTGTACTCAGGCTTGGCGAAAATGTCCTTCCAGCCGAGCCTGTCCCAATATGTCACGCCAAAGCTCAGGGCGAGGATGCCCGGGCGCTTGCTGAGCTCGATCAGATTGGCATTTGCCGGCGGGCAGGAAGAACAGCCTTGGCTGGTGAAGAGCTCGACGACGGTGAGCGGCCGCAAGGTGTCGGCATAGGCTCCGCCGCCCATGCCGAGCATGACAGTTGCGGCGGTCAATGCGATGGACAGCATATGAGAGCGCTTTGGCTGAATTCCCATCTTCAACTCCTGAAAACTGCGAATGAGCGGTCATGTGCCGGTCACATCAGGGAATACGAAGGGGTGCAGGATTTGGTTACAGCGATCACGGATTGGTGATCATTCTTTGGTGGAATCCTGTTTCAAGGATTGACGTTCCGCCGCGTTCCATCTCATCTGTAACCTTTGTCCGCTTCTTGCGAATAAGGAATGGAACGGAGTGAATCCGGTCGAAACGCGATTGAAGGAACTGATGCTCGCGAGCCTCGATGGCGATGCGCGGAGCTATGGCATTCTCCTGAATGACCTTGCCAGGCATCTGCGCTTTTATTTCCTGCGCCGGTTGTCGGATGCTCACAAAGGCGACGCCGACGACCTCGTGCAGGAAACCCTGATGTCGCTGCATACACGGCGCGCGACCTACGAGACCGACCGGCCTTTTACAGCGTGGCTGCATGCGATCGCGCGCTACAAGCTGATCGATCATTTCAGGCGAAACCGTATTCGCGCAACGGTTCCGCTCGACGATGCGGAGGATCTGTTCGCCGTTGACCAGTCCGACGCCGCAGCCGATCGCATGGATGTGGAGCGGCTCCTGCAATCGGTGCCGGAAAAATCGCGGGACCTGATCTACAGGACGAAGATCGAAGGCCAGTCTATCGCCGAGGTTGCGCAAAGCACCGGACTTTCGGAGGCTTCGGTCAAAGTAGGGATACACAGAGGAATCAAGGCGATTGCAGCGAAGTTGAAAGGACGGGCAGATGACGACCGATGACCTGATCGCCCGCCTGACCGGCGAGTTGAAACCGGTATCGCGCCTGGCCGTTCTTTGGCGGGTCGTGATCGGCCTCGGCATTAGCCTCGTTGTCTCGTCCGCTCTCATGTACTTCTGGCTCGGCATGCGCCCCGACATGATGACGGCGGCGGGAACGATGATGTTCTGGACCAAGTTCACCTATACGCTGATCCTCGCCGTCGCTGGTACATGGGCGGTCAAGCGCATCGCTTATCCGCTCGGTAGCATCCGGGTCAGTCTCGCTGTGATGGCCGCGACGATCGTGGTGATGATCGTTCTCGCCATGGCGAAACTGGCGATGACACCACCTGATCAACATATGGCGATGATGACGGGCCATACGGTTGCCGTTTGTACCCGCAACATCGTCCTTCTGTCACTGCCCTTGCTGGTCGGCGCGTTCTGGGTGCTGCGCGGGCTGGCGCCGACGCGTCTGACCGTTGCGGGTGCTGCGGCAGGTCTTGCCGCCGGCGCCATTGCTTCACTGGTCTATTCGTTCCACTGCGATGAAAGCGCCATGCCGTTTATTGCGGTCTGGTACACGCTCGGCATTCTGATCCCGGGCCTGATCGGCGCCATTGCCGGACGTTTCGTGCTGAGGTGGTAGCTCTCCGCTTCCCCCTGGCTGGCGGTTGGAGACCTTTTGAGAATTCAGCCTGATGAGTCAGCTGGAGTGATTTTCGAGAACCGGAGCGCAGTGGACTTTTGGGTCCATGAGCACCGGAAGCACAGAAAATCACATCAGATGGCCGTCAGGGTGGATTGGCAAAGGTCTCATTTCATCAGCCATTCATGCTCGACAGCATTATGGAATTTCCACGTACGCTTTGGCCCTGCCATGACGTTGAGATAGTAGAGGTCATAGCCGTGGCAGGCGGCGCAGGGATGATAACCTTTGGGGACCATCACCACATCGCCGTCCTCGATAGCCATGGCCTCATCCAGCGAGCGGTCATCCGTATAGACCCGCTGAAAGCCAAAGCCCTGGCGAGGGTTGAAGCGATGATAGTAGGTCTCTTCCAGGTAGGACTCTGCGGGAAGGTTGTCCTGGTCGTGCTTGTGCGGCGGGTAGCTCGACGTATGGCCGCCCGGCGTGATCACCTCCACGACGAGTAGCGAATCCGCCGGTTCGTTCTCCGGCAGAATATTGGTGACGTAGCGGGTGTTGGTCCCCTTGCCGCGTGTTTCCTGACTGAGGCCATCCGGCGAAATCACCCGCACCGGCAATCCACCGCCAAGACCCGGCGCCGAACAGACGGCGAGTTCGACGTCGGTCTCCGCAGATACCCACCAATCGGACCCCTGCGGCAGATACACCGACCAGGGCTTGCCTTCGAAGGGCGACATGCGGCTCCCGAGCAGACCGAGGTCCTCGCCATTGGCCGTGACTTTGCCCTTGCCGGTCACGAAGACCAGGCAGACTTCCTTGTCTTCCGTTTTTCCGCAAACCGACTGCCCCGCATCCAGCTTGTGCAAATCGAAACCGACATAGCTCCAGCCCGCTGTTTCAGGCGTCACATGAGCCACATGGCCCGGGCCTTGCATGGCCTTCAAAAGCAGTTTCGACATGGTTTACTCCTTATCGGTGCCAGCGTCTTCCGACTTGACAGTTTCCGCCGGCTTAACGGGTTCGGATGCATCGAAGATGATGAAGAATTGCCAGATCCCGTAGGCGGCGAAAGCCAAAACGATGATGCCCCAGAACGGCGTACCGGTCGCGAATTCGAAGATCGACCAGGCAATACAGAACGCCACAACGGCGACGCGCCGCCAGAGCGGGCGAAACCAGGGGTGATTACTGTCTTTGTTCATGTTGAACCCACTTTTCAACCCTTGGGGAAACCCTGAGTCTCGACCGTATAGCCGGCGGCAGTCATGACCCGCATCAGTTCCTTATACCCGACTTGCGCCATCTTGAGCGGTGGATTTTTCTTCGGATCCTGTTCGGCCTCGACCACGAACCAGCCTTCATAGCCGTAATCGGCAAACTTTTGGACGATTGCACCGAAATCCAGCGAGCCGTCACCCGGTACGGTGAAGGCGCCGAGGGCAACCGAGTCGAGGAAGGACTGCCTCGAGCGGTCCAGACCGTCGATCACCGGCATGCGGACATCCTTGACATGCACGTGGTTGATCCGCCGGTGATGATTGTCGATTGCGCGCAGTACATCGCCGCCGGCGAAGGCCAGATGGCCGGCATCCAGCAGGAGCGGAATACCCTCGCCGGAATATTTCATGAAGGCGTCGAGCTCCGGTTCGGTTTCGACGACTGCCGCCATGTGGTGATGGTAGGAGAGCGGCATGCCCTGCTGTGCGCACCATTCACCGAACTCGGTGACCTTGCGAGCATAGGCCTTCATCTCCTCGTCGCCGAGTTTCGGTTTGGTAGCCAGGGGCTTGGACCGATCGCCCTGGATCGAGCGGCCGACCTCGCCGTAGACGATGCAGGGCGCATTCACGGCCTTGAAAAGGTCGATCATCGGCTGGATGCGGTCCTTGTTCTTCGCCAGATCCTCGTCAACCAGCGTGCCCGAGAACCAGCCGCCGCACAGCGTAACATCCGCCTCCCGCAGGATCGGCAGCATCACATCCGGATCGTTGGGAAATCGGCGGCCCATTTCCATGCCGGTAAAGCCCGCAGAACGCGATTGGCGAAGGCACTCCTCCAGCGAGACGTCGTCACTGAGCTCCGCGAGATCATCGTTCCACCATGCGATCGGGGACATGCCCAGTTTTGCCTTCACGTCATTCTCCATTCCGAATTGAGGTTTTGTTTTTGCCAGTCGAGAACCAAGCAGTCATCACTCGGCTCTATAACCTGTCACCCCCTCCGGCCAGAGGGGTACGATCAATTTGTCACGACATTTAGTTCCCGGACGACCTCAGCTTGATCGCTTCCTCATAGGCCTTGCGCTTGGCATTGACCTCGCTACGCTGGCTGACCTCAGGCACAGCGACATCCCACCATGCACCGCCCTCTTCCGTCGAAATCAGCGGATCGGTATCGATGACGATGACCGTCGTTCGGTCATTCCGTTTGGCTCGCTCCAAAGCGCTCTCCATGTCGGCAATGGAGCTCACCTTCTCGGATATCGCGCCAAGGCTGCGGGCGTGTGCAGCGAAGTCTATCTCCAGCAGGACCTCATGTTTCGTGTCCCTCAGGAGATTGTTGAAGTTCGCCCCGCCTGTGCCCATCTGCAGCCGGTTGATACAGCCATAGCCGCGATTGTCGAGCAGTACGATGTTGATCTTCTGGCCAAGCATCACCGATGTGGCGATCTCCGAATTCAGCATCAGGTAAGAGCCGTCGCCAATCATGACCACGACCTCATCGTCGGGCTTGGCCATCTTGGCACCGAGCCCGCCCGCAATCTCATAACCCATGCAGGAGAAACCATATTCGGCATGGTACGAGCCCGGGTGCGCCCGCCTGCCAGAGCTTGTGCATTTCGCCCGGCAGACCACCTGCCGCGTGCAGCACAGTGGCTTCGCTGCCCATGGTTCGTTGAACGGCACCGATGACCTGCGCGTCAGAAGGCAGCGCTGCATTTGTCGGGCCTGTGACCTTTGCCGCAGCTCTCTGCCATTCCGCCTTGCCATTTTCGGCTTTCTCGGTCCAGCCTTTCGGAGCGCGATAGTTCTTGAGCCCGGCGGCAAGTTCGATCAGGCCCTCCCGTGCGTCACCCACCAGCGGCAACGCCCGGTGCTTGGCTGCATCGAACGGCTGGATGTTGAGGCCGATAAAGGTCTTCTCGGTATTCTGGAACAATGCCCACGAGCCGGTGGTGAAGTCCTGGAGCCGCGTTCCGACCGCGAGGATGACATCGGCCTCCTGCGCCAGCCGGTTGGCTGCTGACGTCCCGGTGACGCCGACAGCCGCCATGTTGAGCGGGTGCCTGTCGGGCAGCGAAGATTTGCCGCCCTGGGTCTCGCAGACCGGAATGCCGGCCGCCTCGACGAAATCGGCGAGTTCGCGGGAGGCTTCGGAATAGATGACACCGCCGCCGGCGATCACCAGCGGCTTTTCGGCCGAACGCAGCGCGCCGATTGCGGCGGCGAGCTCGCCGACATCGGGCCGCGGGCGTCTCGGTGCCCAAAGCCGCTCCTCGAAGAAGCTTTCCGGATAGTCATAGGCTTCGGCCTGCACATCCTGGCACAGGGCGAGCGTTACCGGCCCGCATTCGGCAGGGTCGGTGAGCACGGTCATCGTTCGTTGCAGCGCAGGGATGATCTGTTCGGGCCGCGTGATGCGGTCGAAATAGCGCGACACCGGGCGAAAGCAATCATTGGCCGAAACGGTACCATCGCCAAAGGATTCCACCTGCTGCAGCACAGGATCCGGAACACGGTTGGCGAAGACGTCACCCGGCAGGAGCAACAGCGGCAGGCGGTTGACATGCGCCAGCGCCGCAGCCGTCACCATGTTGGTTGCGCCGGGCCCGACGGAACTCGTCACCGCCATCATGCGGCGGCGAAAAGTCGCCTTGGCAAAGGCGATGGCCGCATGCGCCATCGCCTGTTCGTTATGGGCACGATAGGTCGGCAGTTCTTCGCGAACCTGATACAGCGCCTCGCCGAGACCGGCGACATTGCCATGGCCGAAGATGGCCCAGACGCCTGCGAAGACAGGTACTTTCTTGCCGTCGATCACTGTCATCTGCTGGCTCAGAAACCGCGTCAGGGCCTGTGCCATGGTCAGGCGTATTGTCTTCGTCATGTCAGTCTCCTCCCGGGCTATATGCTATGCCGCTTGTTTGTTGCGGCTGGCAAGCCAGGCCTTGGTCAATTTTTCGAAACGATCGGCCATGTCGTCGATCGCGGCCTCATCGGAAATTCGCCCCGAGAGCCAGCCTTCCGCCGCGTCCATGAACAATGTCCGGCCGACGGCAAAGCCCTTGACAATGGGTGCCCCAGCGGTTGCGGCAAACGCTGCCTCAAGCTCGTCATGCGGCGCTTCCAGCCCGAGCAGCACGACACCGCGACACCAGGGATCGTGCTTTTCGATCACTGCCTCGATGTTTTTCCAGGCCGTCGCCGAGGCTTGCGGCTCAAGTTTCCACCAGTCCGGTTTGATACCCAGCGTATAAAGTTCTTCCAGTGCTCGCGGAATGGTGTTGTCGTCGAGCTTGCCGTGTTTGCCGGCGATGATCTCGATCAGCAGTTCGCGTCCTACCTTGCGCGCGGCTTCGAACAGCGTGCGCAACTTCTGCTGCTGTTCCAGCTTCAAATCGGCCGGATCGTCCGGGTGGTAGAAGCACAGGCACTTGATGCAGTGGTCCACTGGCCATTCCACCAGTTGCGAGCCGATATCCTGCGAAAATTCGAAGCGCAGCGGACGTGACCCAGGCAGTTCCACCGGCCGCCCAAGCCAATCGAAATTGTGACGCGCGAATTCGAACATCGCTTCACGGCCGAACTTCTCGTCAAGCAACATGCCGTAGCCACCACGGCCAGCCGCAACCTTTGCCGCCGCCTTCACCGCCAACTCTTTGAATGCGCGGATCCGGGCGGCATCAGCGCCCACCTTTTGCGCGAGGTCCTCCAACTGCACACGATGGTCGATGGCGAAGGTCATCATCGACGGTATCTCGCGCCGCCGCGTCGTTGCCCAATGCACATGGTTGATCGCTTCATCCTTGCGCAGGGCATGCTCTGTGCTGCCATGCTTGAGGAAATATTGCAGTTCTTCGAAGGTCGGAATCTCGGGTGCGCAGAGCAGGCGCGACACCGCGAAGGCGCCGCATGCGTTGGCCCATGTAGCGGCGGTCGCCAATGACTCGCCGCCAAGCCAGCCGCGCAGGAAGCCCGACATGAAGGCATCTCCCGCGCCGAGAACGTTGAACACCTCGATCGGAAAGCCCTTGCCGACGATGCCATCCTCGAGATCGTCGGAGATCTCGCCTTCGTAAACGATGCAGCCCATCGGCCCGCGCTTCAGAACGATCGTCCCGCTCGACAGCGACCGAATGGTCTTCAGCGCGCCGAGAAGATCCTCCTCGCCTGACGCGATCAGCACTTCTTCTTCCGTACCGACGATCAGATCGCAATCGGCAAGGACGGTCTTCAGATGGCTCGACACCGCATCGGAGGCGATATAACGGCTATCGCCCTCGCCGTGCCCTGCCAGTCCCCACAAATTGGGGCGGTAGTCGATGTCGAAAACAACCTTCCCACCCGCTTCTTTCATCAAACGGATTGCCTTGCGTTGCGCCGCATCAGGCTTTGGCTTGGAAAAATGCGTACCGGTAACGACGACGGCGCGCGCCGAACGTATGAATTCGGGATCGACATCGCCCTCATCAAGCGCCATGTCGGCGCAGTTCTCACGGTAGAAAATCAGTGGAAAGCTCTTGTCGTTCTCGACCGAGAGGATAACGAGGGCCGAAAGCCGCTCCGCATCTGTGATGATTCCGTCCGTCGCGACGCCTTCGCGCACCATCTGCTCGCGGATATACCGGCCGATCTGCTCGTCGCCCACGCGGGACAACAGCGCCGAGCGCAGACCGAGGCGCGCCGTACCGATCGCTATATTGGCAGGGCATCCACCGACCGACTTGGCGAAGGAAGTGATATCCTCGAGCCGGGAGCCGATCTGCTGGCCGTAAAGATCGACGGACGAGCGGCCGATGGTAATGACATCGAGCGCGTGGCCCGCATCAGCTCTGTCCATGATATCCTCCCGATAGACTGATAAACTCCGGCACACACAAGCCTGGAATTTTCCTATATGAAATAATAATTCTATCGAATCGTCAATATGGAATGTCTGTTCTTTTTATTTTTGTGTCGTTTCATGCTGGTCTGTATGGCTGCAATTTCATTGTGCGTGGTTCGACGGGGCTCACCATGAGGGATGTATTTTGTTCGCATCGACAATCGCACACCTTTGGTGTCTCATTCCCTGCAATCCCCAACGGCCCTCATGGTGAGCTCCGTCGAACCACGCATAGCGACCATGCAGGCATGAACGCGTTACGAACTCCGCCGCTTCTCCGCCACGCTGACCGTCAGCGCCATGGCGAGGGCCATGGTTCCCGATAGCGACCGGAACCCGGAAAAATCCCCCTCCGCCGCTTCGAACCACACCTTGGCGGACTGGGCGAGCGGCGAAAACGCACTGTCGGTGATGGCGACGACGGGCACATTGCGTGCCGCCAGCGCCGCCGCATGCTCGATTGTCGCCGAGGCATAGGGCGAAAAGCTGATGGCGATGGCAGCGTCGGTCGGCTTGGCAAAGGACAGGATTTCCGGATCGATACCGGCCGTCGATTCGATCAGCTGGTTGCGGATTTTCAACTTGCCGAAGGCGTAGGCCATATAGGCGGTGATCGGATAAGAACGGCGCCGCGCCAGCAGATAGATCGTCTCGGCTCGCGCCAGGATATCCACGGCGCTAGCCAGCACATCCTCTTCGACATTATGCGAAATCGTCTCGATGGAATGGCTGGCCGCAGTCAAAAATCCGTTGAGGATGACGCGGTTCTTGGAAAGGCCGTGCGTATCGCCGCGCAGTGCCGACAGCCGCTCCTCATAGGAAACCTGCCGCTCGCGCAACCGTTCCCGGAATACCGATTGCAGGCTGGTGAAACCGTCGAAACCGAGATGCTGGGCAAAGCGGATCAACGTCGAAGGCTGGACGCCTGCCGTCTGGGCAATGCTTGCCGCAGTGCCAAAGGCGATCTCGTCGGGATTGCTCAAGGCATAGGCCGCGATCTGCGCCAGACGCTTCGGCAGCATCTCGCGACGATCGAGGATCATCGTGCGCAACGCATCGAAATCCCGCGGTAACGACACTTCATTGTCCATACTTTCCACCCGCAGAGTTCCTCGTTGCTGCTTCTGGTCCGAGCAAAATATTTATATCAGGACGGATCAGTTATTCCATTTTTTCTTGTTATAGATTATTTCAATCGAGAACTGCAAGCGATGGCCCAAGCTGAACCGTCAGGAGAGAGAGCAATGTTAGGTGTAGGACTGATCGGAACGGGCTTCATGGGAAAATGCCATGCACTGGCGTGGAATTCGGTTCGCGCCGTCTTCGGTGATGTGCCGGCAGTGCAGCTCGTGCATCTCGGCGAAGCCAACACAGAGCTTGCCGTGCGCCGCGCCAATGAGTTCGGTTTCCAGAAAGCCTCGGGCGATTGGCGCGCGGTCATCGACGACCCGCAAGTCGATGTGGTCTCCATCACCACTCCCAACCAGTTTCATCCGGAAATGGCGATTGCGGCGCTCAAAGCCGGCAAGCATGTCTGGTGCGAGAAGCCCATGGCGCCAACATTCAGCGACGCGGAAGCCATGCTCGCCGCAGCGAAACAGTCCGGCAAGGTCGCTGCCCTTGGCTACAACTACATTCAGGGTCCGGCCATCCGTCACATCCGCAAGCTGCTTGCCGAGAAGATCATCGGCGACATCAACCATCTGCGCATCGAGATGGATGAGGATTTCATGGCCGATCCCGATGCCCTCTTCAACTGGAAGCACGAGGCCACGTCCGGCTATGGTGCGCTGGATGATTTTGCTGTCCATCCCCTGTCGTTGCTGTTCACGCTGTTTGGTCGGGTTTCCCGCGTCATGTGCGATATGTCGAAGCCCTACGCCACCCGCAAGACCGCAAATGGCACGGACCGCACGGTCGAAACCTACGACAGCGCCAGCGTTCTCATGCACATGGAAAACGGCGTCTCCGGCACCTTGCAGGCCAATCGCTCCGCCTGGGGCCGCAAGGGCCGCATTGCGCTGCAGATTTTCGGCTCGAAGGGTTCGATCCTGTTCGATCAGGAACGCGCCAACGAGTTCCAGCTCTACGTCACCGCCGACCGCGCCACCGAACAGGGCTACCGCACCATTCTGACGGCGCCGCATCATGAGCCCTATGGGCAATTTATCCCGGCCCCCGGCCATGGCCTCGGCTTCAACGATCTGAAGATCATCGAGTGCCACGAGTTGATCAAGCGCATCAACGGCCAGCCCGCCCGTCTGATCGAATTCGCCGACGGCCTCGAAATCGAGCGCACCGTGCATGCGATGGCGCGTTCGTATCAGGAGCAGCGCTGGGTGGATGTGCGGTAGTCTATTCTAGCGTATGAACACCGGCATATGATGCCGATTATCTCCCCCTGTGGGGGAGATGACGCGGAAGGGGCTCATAGATAGTTTACGTTGCACTCTGGGCCCGATGATACGCAACTAGAGCATTGGCGTGGCCATGACCCATCTTGTGCTCTGATTTTAGCGTGGACACCATCTCCATGTGCTTCTTTTCCTTTATTTCATCCAGCATCTTCAGCCAGTGACTTATTGGCTTGCCGTATGTCTTCTCAATAGAAGGAAAGTACGAAGCAGGGCCCTTCAGCTCCTTCTCTGCCGACATCTAAACCAACTCCTATCTTTGTAATCACGTTCACGCTTCTGGACATCTAAAAGTCCGCAAGGGGAGAGACAATCGGAGAACTCAGACCTTCACCGTCTTGCCTTCCTTCACCGACCTCACCGCTGCATCGGCAAGCGCCAGTGCAATCAGACCATCCTCGCCGCTCGGTGCTGCCTTCGTGCCTTTCGCAATCGCGCTGATAAACGCGGCGATCTCGTTGGCGTAGGCCTCCGTATAGCGCGTCATGAAGAAATCGTGCAGCGGCGGGCGCGTATAACCGCTGCCATTGGCGATCTCGATCGACACCGGCCGCTGGTTTTCCGCCGCGACCATGCCCTTCGAGCCATGCACCTCGATGCGCTGGTCATAGCCATAGGTGGCGCGGCGTGAATTGGAGATCACGCACTGCTTGCCCGACGCCGTCGACAGGATGACGCTGACGCTGTCGTAATCGCCAAGCTCGCCAATCTTCTTGTCGACCAGCACCGACGCATGCGCGGTGACCGCAACCGGATCTTCGCCGAGGAGAAACCGCGCCATGTCGAAATCATGGATGGTCATGTCGCGGAAAATACCACCGGAGCGGCTGATATATTCGGCCGGCGGCGCACCCGGATCGCGCGAAGTGATCGTCACCATTTCGACATCACCGATCTGACCGTCGTCGATCGCCTTGCGTACCGCAGCGAAATGCGGATCGAAACGGCGGTTGAACCCGACCATCAGCGTCGCGCCCGTTTCCCGCACCACCGCAAGGCATTCTTCGACCCGCTTCACATCGAGATCGATCGGCTTCTCGCAGAAGATCGCCTTGCCGGCGCGGGCAAAGCGTTCGATCAGGTCCGCATGCGTATCGGTCGGCGTGCAGATGATGACCGCATCGATATCCGAGGCCTTCTCGATCTCGTCGATGGTGCGAATCTCACAGCCATGCGCTGCGGAAAGATCCTTGGCCGCCTGTTCAAAGGCATCGGCGACGGCAACGAGCTTCGCCTCTGGGTTCGACGTCACCGCTTTCGCGTGAACCTTGCCGATACGGCCCGCACCGAGCAGACCAAAACGTACAGTCATTTCTTACCTCTTGAAAGAAGCCCGGAAGTATCCCGGGCGTTACAGATTGATTTTTAAAGCTCCCAGAGGCTTTGTGAAAATTCATCCTGATGCGGCAGATGGTGCGGTTTTCGAGAACCGGAGCACAGCGGACTTTTAGGTCCGTGAGCACCGGAAGCGGAGCAAAACCGCATCAGGTGCCCATCAGGGTGGATTTTGAAAGCCTCTTAGACTTTGCGCTTCTTCTGGCGATACACATCCACGATAACTGCGGCAACGATGATCACGCCTTTGATGATTTCCTGGTAGTAGGCATCGACCCGCAGGAACGTAAAGCCGGAGATCATGATGCCAAGGATGATCGCGCCGATCACCGTGCCGGTAATGCGCCCGACACCGCCGGCGAGCGAGGTGCCGCCGATGACGGCCGCCGCGATTGCGTCGAGTTCATAATTGACGCCCATGCCGGCCTGCGCGGTCTGTGCCCGGGCAGCGGTAACGATGCCGGCAAGTCCAGCCAGCAATCCGGCAATGGCGTACACCTTGATGAGATGTTTCTCGACATTGATGCCGGAAACCCGCGCCGCCTGCACATTGGCGCCGATGGCGTAGGTGAACTTGCCATAGCGCGTGTAGCGCAGGGCGATGTGGAAAACGAGCGCCACGACGAGAAACACAACCACAGGCCAGATGCTCGTGCCGATGAAGTTGAACTGGTCAGTCAGGCCTGAAACCGGCGAGCCCTTGGTGTACCATTTTGCTATGCCGCGGGCCGACACCATCATGCCGAGCGTCGCGATGAACGGCGGTATCTTTGTATAGGCGATCAGCCAGCCATTGATGATGCCGGCGAGGAGGCCGATGCCAAGGCCGATACCGATCGGGATGAAAAACGGCAGGTCCGTCAAGGCGGGATAGACCGGCCGCGCCCAGGTGGAGGCCTGCGCGAAACTTGCCGCAATCATCGCGGTTGCACCGACGACCGAGCCGGAGGAAAGGTCGATACCGCCGGTGATGATCACCTGCGTCACGCCCACTGCAATGATGCCGATGACGGAGACCTGCAGGATAATGATCCGCAGGCGCTGCACATTCATCAGGAAGCTCTGTCCGGCAAAAATCCAGCCGAGTATTTCGAAAACCAGCGCAATACCGATCAGCACCAAAAGGATGTTGACTTCGGGCGGCATACGCCGGCGGTGCTTGCGCCCGAGTGCCGGTGTTGTTGCCTTGGCGGTCACCTGCTCGCTTGTCATTATAAATTCCTCCAAATATTCCAGGCAGCGCTAAACAACCGTTTAAGAATTCAGCCTGACGAGTTGGCTGGTGCGGTTTTTGAGGACCGGAGCGCAGCGGACGTGAAAGTCCGTGAGCACCGGAAGCGCAAAAAATCGCATCAGAGAACCGTCAGGGTGGATTATCAAACGGTTGTTCATTTTGATGCCAGCTCCATCACCTTAACCTGCGTGGCTTCGGCACGATCGAGAAAACCGGTAACCCGGCCCTCATGCATCACCATGACCCGATCGCTCATGCCGAGCACTTCCGGCATTTCCGACGAGATCATGATCACCGCGACGCCCTGTTTGGCGAGTTGCGATACGAGGCGGTGAATCTCCGCCTTGGCGCCGACATCGATGCCGCGTGTCGGTTCGTCGAGAATGAGGATCTTCGGATTGGTCAAAAGCCACCGGCCGATCAACACCTTCTGCTGGTTACCGCCGGAAAGGTTCTCGACCCTTTCCTCCATGTTCGGAGTCTTGACCCGCAACGTATCGCTCATCTTGGTGCATGCTGCGGTAATGCCCTTCTCCTGGACAAATCCATACTTGACGAAACGGTCCTGCAGCACCGCGATCTGCATGTTTTCGAGGACGTCGAGAATAAGCAGGCAGCCCGTTTCCTTGCGGTCTTCGGTGATGAAAGCCATGCCGTGGCTGATGGCCTGCGTCGGCGAAGTCATCTTGACCACCTCGCCTTTGATCTCGATGGTTCCGCTCGTCGCCGGCGTCACGCCGAAAATCGTCTCGGCAACGTTCGAGCGGCCGGAACCGACCAGTCCGGCAACGCCGAGGATCTCGCCCGCACGCACGTCGAACGACACATTGTGGAAAACGTTTTTCAGCGAGAGGTCTTTTACCGAAAGCACCACATCGCCGATCGGCACCTCTTCCTTCGGAAACATCTGCGTGATCTCGCGCCCGACCATCATCTTGATGATGTCGTCGCGCGTCACATCGGTGGAAAGGTGCGTGCCGATATAACGCCCGTCGCGGAACACCGAAAACTCGTCCGCGATCTCGAAAAGCTCATTCATCTTGTGGGTGATATAGACGATACCGATACCTTGTTCGCGCAGACTGCGGATAATCTCGAACAGATGCGCCACCTCGCGCTCGGTCAGCGCCGACGTCGGCTCGTCCATGATCAGGACATCGGATTCGTATGAAACCGCCTTGGCGATTTCCACCATCTGCCGGTTGGCGACGCTCAAATCCCGTACCTGGCTTTCCGGATCGAGTTTGATGTTCAGCCGCTCGAACAGCTCTGCGGTCATGTCGTACATCTTGCCGTGATCGACGAAGCCGAAGCCGTTCTTCGGTTCGCGCCGGATCCAGATATTTTCCGCCACCGTCATGAATGGCATCAGGTTGAGCTCCTGATGGATCATGGCGATACCATTTTCCAGCGCATCGAGCGGCGATTTCAGGCGGATCGGCAGGCCTTTCAGATGAACCTCGCCCTGATCTGGAATATATATTCCAGCAAGGATCTTCATCAGCGTGGATTTGCCGGCGCCGTTCTCGCCCATCAGCGCATGCACAGTGCCGCGCTTGAGCCGGAACTGCACATTGTCCAGCGCCAGAACGCCAGGAAATTCCTTGCGGATATTTTCGACGTTCAAGAGATATTCCGATTGCGGTACGGCGCCACTGGCGCGCACCGCTGCCATGGTCGAGGGACTGACTGCCATGATCATCTCCTCCCAGAGAGGCTCTATCATACACCGGAACGCAGCAGATTGACGCGTTCCGGTTAAAAGTTAAGCGCGGTGGAGGCCTTTTGCGAATTCAGCCTGACGAGGCAGGTGGTGCGGCTTTCGAGAACCGGAGCGCAGTGGACTTTTTCGTCCATGAGCACCGGAAGCGCAGCAAAATCGCATCAGATGCCCGTCAGGGTGGATTGGCAAAGGTCTCCTCAGTTCGACTTCTGATACTTCGACAAGTTCTCCGGCGTCACCAGTTCGAACGGCACATAGACCTTGGTCTCGACCTTTTCGCCCTTGGCGAGCTTCAGCGCCGCATCGACCGAACCCTTGCCCTGACCGGCAGCGTTCTGGAAAACTGTCACATCGAGGTCGCCGGCAGCCATGGCGGCAAGCGCGTCCTGTGTGGCATCGACGCCGCCGATAACGACGCTGTCCATCGAGCGGCCCGCAGCCTTCAGGGCCTGGATCGCACCGATAGCCATTTCGTCATTGTTGGAGACGACCGCATCGAATTCGAGACCAGCCGAAAGCCAGTTCGTCATCAGGTCGGAGCCTTCGGTGCGCGACCAGTTGGCGGTCTGCTCTTCGACGATTTGAAGCCCCTTGCACTCGTCGGTTGCAATCACATCATGCACGTCCTTGGTGCGCTGGCGGGCGGCCTGATTGGAGAGTTCGCCCATCATCACGACGATCTTGCCCTTGCCCTTGAGCAGGCGGCAGACTTCCTTGGTTTCGAGCGTACCGGATTCAACTTCGTTCGAAGCAACGAAAGCCTGCTTCTCCGGCAAGCTGTCGACATTCGCCGGCTCGCGGTTGACATAGACCAAGGGGATGCCCGCATCGGCGGCGATCTTCGACATGGCGCCGGTAGCGTCCGTGTCGACCGGATTGACGATGATCGCATCAACCTTGGAAGCGATGAAATTCTGGATCTGGCTCTGCTGTTTGGCAACGTCGTTCTGCGCGTCCTCGACCTGCAGGGTCACGCCATCCAAGCGTCTTGGCATAGTCCTGCATGCCGTTGCGCAGGACGGTCAGGAAGTTATCGTCGAACTTCGCCATCGAGACGCCAATATTCGCGGCCGAAGCCGAACCAGCCATCAATGCTGAAACAGCCACTCCAAGCAAAAACTTTTTCATGTCTTCTCCTCCACAAATGGTGCCCCGGCTGCACCTGTTTTAATCCGGAACCCTTCATACCCCGATCCTGCCAACCCACCTTGTCCCTGGCTGGCAATATCTTGACATGAAGCGTGCGCGGCGTTTGCGCGCAAATCTTAATCTGAACACCCATTACGGAATATACGGACCGTTATGCCCAGCTTCTGAAATATTTATTCCATTTTATGCAAGGAGCGTCAAGCGGGATTTGAGGACTATAGACCAATTAATGAGAGGCTTCAGATTGCACTGCTGTGCAGTCTGATTGCGGAACCTTCTGGGCGGCACGCGGTTTAACTCCGTAACCGGAGACAGTCACATGCGCGTTCAAACATGGATATCGACGGCTGTTATTATCGTCCTGGCGGTCGCGGCATTCCTTTGGCTATACCCGGCCGGCGATCAAACACCCGGCCAACCTGCTCCACATGCGCTGGATCAGTCCAATTAACCCTTCCATCCAACACACAAAGGATCAAATAGTGAATCGCAATGGCCTGTATCTGATTATTGGAGCACTTCTCGTCGCTGTTATCGGTCTCGGCGTCTACGCCTACCGGGAGGAAACAAAGCCCGCAGGCGTCGAACTGAAAATCGGAGAGGGCGGCGTGTCCATCGAGGAGAACTAGGTCGTGAATGGGCACCGCTCATTGTAATCGGAGAAATCCCGCCTACACTCCAAACACGCTGATAAACAGATGAGGCTTGTTCGAAAGGTCGGGACATGAGGGTCAATGGTGCATGCCATTGCGGCAGGATAACATTCACGTGCGATGCCGATCCGGACGAAGTGAACATTTGCCACTGTACCGACTGCCAGAAGCTGACAGGGACGGCCTTTCGAGTATCGGTCCCCGTAGCGGCGAAAGACTTTCACATTCTGTCAGGCAACCCGAAAGTCTATATCAAGACTGCGCAGAGCGGCGCTCGCCGGGCACAAGCCTTTTGCGCCGAATGCGGTACTCCGCTCTACGCGACTTCAGATACCGAAAATCCATCGATCTACGGTGTTCGGGTGGGTACGCTTGAGCAACGTGCCGAACTACGGCCGACACATGCAGTCTGGCAACGATCAGCTCTTCCTTGGGTACCGGCGATTGCGGATATAATTGTCTATGAAGAGGAAGACGACTAGCCCCTATGCATCTCAAACCAACCCGGCTTTGATTGTATCCATGCTGGACGAGATCGCTTCGGAAGGGTTCTCCAACTCCTGCACTTCCCGTGCGAACGGTTCGAATGAAAACAGGCCGGTATAGCCCTGGTCGATCAGTTCGCGCATCTGGCGGACATTGCCAAGCCGGTCATCCGCATCGACCAGCACCCGGTGCGGATCGCGCATTTCGCCAACCGCGAGGTCAGGGTCGGCAACCCCTGAAATATGAACCATGCCGGTCATCGCCGGAAACAACTCGGGCTCGCCGGCAAGGTGGTGATGGAATGTGTCATGCACGAGTTTGAACCGGTCCCGGCCGCCGACTGCCTCGATCGCTTCCACCGCCTCGCGCTTTGAACGCAGCGAACAGATCTCAAAGCCGAGCGGTTCGACGAAACCCATGAGACCGCGCTGTTCAAGGATAGGCTTCAGTGCTGTCAGCGCGGCGCGCAGGTTCGCCTGCCGCTCGCCATCTGTCTGGCCCGAACCATCATTGACCGGGACCAGTACCAGTGCCGTCGCACCCACATCGCGCGCGTAATCGGCAAGCTCGATCGCCTCCCGTTCGCGCTCCGGCGTCCATTCGTTGAAGCGCTGCAGCGCATTGATCGTAGCGATGCGAACGCCTGCCGATTCAGCCATTGCCCGGACCTCTGCCGCCGGCGTTCCGTCGACGATAGCATTGCCGCCGAGGTCGTTGCGGATCTCCACATCGCTGAGGCCGAGCGACTTCGCCAGCTGGAAGAATTCCGCCGGGGTCATGCTCGGCGCGACGATATGGTTGATCGCAAAGACGGGGTGAGAAATCGTGTCGCTCATCTGAATCATACTCCCGGTGGTACTTAAAGCGGTCTGCATCCATGGGTTGCCAAGAGCCCGTTCAAATTGCGGCGGCGCAACCATCTGTCGGAGCCGCTATTCCGTCAATCGCCGTTTCGGTTAAAAAACTATCATTTCTGATAGATTCCGATGCGTGAGAAAAAGAGAACAGGGTTTGCGGGATCCGGCGGGACTTTTGCGCAAGAATGTCCGGATCTGGCGCAAGAACATGCGAAAATGGAACATGAATCCTCGATTCCGGCGCAGGAATTTCAACCGGCGCGGGCAATTTGATTGTGGCCGCGTGTAAATGCCGCTCAGATGTTCTCTGGAAGGTAGATATCGAACGGCAAAAAGGTCTGACCCGGAGCGTTGGCCGCGCCGCTTTCGATGGCGTGACCCATCAGCTCCGTGAGCTCCCGGCAGAGCCTTGGCAAGGGCGTCGCGATGGCCATGGTGACGATCTTGTCGGCCAGTGCCGCCCGCGATTCCGGGGTGATTTCATTGACGATCATCACCGGTGGCTGTTCCAATTGCGCCTCACGAATCGCGGTGATCGCGCCCTCCATTCCACCGCCCGCCACATAGCAACCGGCAAGGTCCGGATGGCGGCGCAGCAGCTCCGACATCGCCTCATTGGTAATCTGGCGCGTCTCCAGATTGACCATCGTGTCAAGCACGGTGAACTCCGGCGCCTCTTCACGAAAGAAGGCACGAAAACCGATTTCGCGCAGTTCGTGCCCGTGGAAGCGATGGCTTCCGACAAAAATCGCGACTTTTCCGGGCGTTTTGGCGGCTTTCGTGATCATCCAGGCTGCCGTGCGCCCAACTTTGCGGTTATTGACGCCGACGTAGCCTTCGCGGATTCCCGCGGCAAAATCTGAGAGCAGCGAGAACACGGGGATATTCTTTGCCTTCAATTCATCGACAGCAGCCGTGATGGACGGGTGGTCCGGCGCGACCAGGCCGATCGAACGGCAGCGTCCCGCCAACAGTTTCAGCTTGGCGACGATCTCGTCCGGCGCTTGCGAGGCACAAAACTCTATCGCAGGAACGCCGCGGAAATGCGACGCCTGACTGACAGCATTCTCGATCTCCCGCGCGAACTCCTGATAGAAATGGTGCCCGGGTTTCTGCAGCAGAAAGCCCAGCCGGTATTCGGGCAGTTCCTGCCGCATACGCTGGCGGATCAACCCGGCCGCATGGTATCCGATGCTGTTGGCCGCCTCATACACCCGCCGCGCCGTTTCCTCGCGCACCGGCAGCCGTCCGTTCAGCACCCTGTCGACTGTCGCGACACCCACCCCCGCCGCACGCGCCAGATCGGAGATTGTCGGCCTATTTGCCACCTCATGCGCTCCCTGATAGAATCTATCAGTCATTTATACCAATCTCTGATTGAAAATGATAGAATTTCATCATTTCAGATTGAGGCAGGTTGCAGCAACGCGTATCTTCTTCCGACTGATTGAGGGAGGTCTCATATGCAAGCAGCAGCGCTCGCCATGCCGACAAGGCGGGATTACAGCCTTATCGGCCGTGACTCGCAACTGGCTGTGGAGTCGGGTCTTGCTGCCGCCGAATGGTATCACACCGATATCCCCCGCAAGCAGATGAAAGAGCTGATGAAGCGCTCCGATGGTCCGGCGATCCGCGACACTGCGATCTGGCTCGGCAGCATGCTGATTTTCGCCGGTCTTGGCGTTTATTTCTGGGGCACCTGGCTTTGCGTGCCGTTTTTCCTCGCCTATGGCGTCCTTTATGGTTCCGCCTCGGACAGCCGCTGGCATGAATGCGGCCACGGTACGGCGTTCAAGACACGCTGGATGAATGATGTCGTCTATCAGATCGCCTGCTTCATGATCATGCGTAATCCAGTCACCTGGCGCTGGAGCCATACGCGGCACCACACGGACACGGTCATTGTCGGCCGCGATCCGGAAATCGCGGTTATGCGCCCACCCGATCTGTTGCGTGTCGCATTGAATTTCTTCGGTATTTTGGATGTCTGGCACGCCATGGGCGACCTCATCCGCAACGCCTTGGGAATTGTCAGCGCCGAGGAAAAGACCTTCATTCCGGAGCAGGAACAGCCAAGGGTCGTACGCATCGCCCGCATCTGGGCCGCGATTTACGTCGCCACGATCGGGCTTTCGTTGTACACTCGGATCGATCCTGCCGCTGGTGCTGATCGGCCTGCCGCGACTTTATGGGGCCTGGCATCATGTGCTCGACCGGACTGTTGCAGCATGGCGGGCTTGCCGACAATGTCACCGATCACCGTTTGAACAGCCGCACCGTGCTTATGAACCCGGTCAGCCGGTTCATCTACTGGAACATGAACTACCACGTCGAACACCACATGTTCCCGATGGTGCCGTATCACGCGCTGCCGCAGCTGCATGCGATGATCAAGCATGATCTGCCGGCGGCAAACCCGTCGATCCTGCACGGGTACCGCGAGATGGTGCCTGCATTCCTGCGGCAGTTGCGCAACGAGGACTATTTTCTCAAGCGGGAATTGCCGCCGACAGCAAAGCCCTATCGCGAGGAATTCCATAGCGAATCTGTCGCGGCAGCAGCGGAATAATAGTCCATAAACGACCGGGAGGATCGAACGATGAGCAACTGGGTAGAAGCCTGCACTTCAGACGACATTGACGAAGAAGACGTCATGCGTTTCGACCATGCGGGAAAGACCTTTGCAGTCTACCGCAGCCCCGACGATGAGTTTTTTGCTACGGACGGGCTGTGCACCCATGAACACATCCATCTGGCAGATGGCCTTGTGATGGACGAGATTATCGAGTGCCCCAAGCATAATGGCCGCTTCAACTACAAGACCGGAGAAGCCAAGGGAGCGCCGGTCTGCATCAACCTTAAAACCTACCCGGTCAAGGTCGAGGCCGGTAAAGTATTGATACAGCTGGGATAATGGCGATGGAACGAGGAATGGTCATCATTGGCGCTGGCGAATGCGGCGTGCGCGCGGCTTTTGCCTTGCGGGAAAACAGCTACGACGGCCCGGTCACTCTGATCGGCACGGAAAAACACCTCCCCTATGAGCGCCCGCCTCTTTCCAAGGCAGCAATTGTCTCGGAGGACCATCCGGCACCTCGCACCATAGCCGCCGAATCCCTGTTTAACGAAAAGAACATCGACTTCATCGGCAGCTCGACGGCGACGTCAATCGACCGGGAGGAAAAGCGCGTCGCACTCGAGGATGGCCGGCAAATCCCCTATGAACGTCTTCTGTTTGCGACAGGTGCTATTCCGCGCCCTCTGCCCCTCGCAGCGGGCAGCAAACATTGCACCACCCTGCGCAGTTTTGAGGATGCGCTCGCCATCCGGGCAAGGTTTCAGCCCGGAGCACGCATCGTCATTGTCGGCGGCGGGTTCATCGGGCTTGAACTTGCGGCCAGCGCTCGCAAGCGCGGCGCGTCGGTCACGGTGATCGAGGCGCAAAGCCGCATCATGATGCGCGGCGTCCCGGAGGAAATCGCCAAGGTCATCGATACGCGCCATCGCGACGAAGGCGTGACCATTCTGTGCGATACCGGAATAGTCTCCTTTGCTGACAATGCCGAAAATGTTGCGATCACGCTTTCGACGGGCGATGTCGTCGTGGCCGATCTCGCCATCATCGGCATAGGCGCGACGCCAGTCATCGCGCTGGCCGAAGCGTCCAGGCCTCGAAACCGGCAACGGTATCGTCGTCAATGACTGGCTGCAGACCAGCGATCCGGATATTTATGCGGCTGGTGACTGCTGCATCTTCCCGCTCGCTGTCTACGGCGGACGTCGGGTGCGGCTCGAAGCATGGCGCAATGCACAGGAACAAGGGCACGCTGGCCGCGCGCAACATGCTCGGAGCACAGGAGCCACATCAATCGGTACCCTGGTTCTGGTCGGATCAGTATGAGCTCGGTCTGCAGGTCGCTGGCCTCTCGGACGAGGGCGTGCGAACGATCCGGCGCGACCTCGGCGATGGCGCCTTCATTCTGTTCCACCTTGCTGCCGATGGCCGTCTTGTCGCCGCGAGCGGCATTGGCCCCGGCAATTCGGTAGCGAAGGACATAAGGCTGGCCGAGATGTTGATTGCCCGTGGCGCGAGACCGGATTCGCGCCAGCTCGCTACGGCGGACGTCAAACTCAAATCACTACTTGCAGCCTAGGATGAACATGAGAAGCCAACGACCCACCGTCGCCGACATTCTCGCGCTGAAGGGGCGACGCCAATTGACTATGCTGCGTGTGGAAACGTTGGAGGAAGCGGAGGCCGCCGAACGCGCCGGTGTAGACATGTTGTCTGTCCCGCCAGCGCTACTATCGCCCGAGTTTCGGGATGCTGCGCCCTCGGCCTTCGCGGTGCCGGGATTGGAATATGGCGATTTCATTACCGCAGAAGAGTACATCCGCGCTGCGTTCAAGGCGCTTCGGGCGGGCGGCGATGCGGTTTATTGCGCCGCTAGCCTCGCCACCGTACGTAGCATGCGTAATGAAGGGATCCCTGTTTGCGGTCACGTAGGGCTAATCCCGTCGCAGGCGACTTGGACCGGCGGTTTCAAAGCTGTAGGGAAAACGGCCGAAAGCGCATTTCGAGGTATGGCGGCAGACCAAAGCGTTGGAAGATGCTGGCGCATTCGCAGCAGAAATAGAAGTTGTGCCTGTTCCGATTGCGACAGCAATTTCCGAGCGCACATCTCTGTTCATGATTTCCATGGGCGCCGGCGCGGGCTGCGATGCGCAGTACCTGTTCGCGCAAGATGTTCTTGGCTCGAATCGTGGCCATTATCCGCGTCACGCCAAGATCTATCGCAACTTCAGCGCCGAATATGACCGCCTGCAGCAGGAAAGGATCGCAGCCTTTGCAGAGTTTGTCGCCGACGTTCAGTCGCAGGCCTATCCCGGCCCGGAACATACTGTTGGAATCCCGCACGATGAGCTGGATCGTTTTCTAAAAGAACTTTCAAGCAGTTAAAGGTGTTTCACGCCTCAATTTCAACATTGCCTAGTGGCTTTGAACAGCAGGCGAGCACATAGCCCTCGTCGATCTCGTCGTCGAGAATGCCGCCATTGTGGTCCATGTCGACCTCGCCGGAGATTTTCATGACCTTGCAGGTGCCGCATAGTCCGGATTCACACGCCGCCGCAATGCGAATCCCGGCGCCGCGTGCGGCCTTCAGGATCGTTTCGCCCGGCGCACATGGAACTTCCATGCCCGACATGGAAAAGCTGACCATCGCTGCTCTCTCAACGGTCTCTGTCGATATCGCGTCCATCATCGGCAGCACCGGTTCGGCGGCCGGTCCGAAACTCTCTTGGTGATAATGGGTCATGTCGAAGCCGGATACTTCGAGCATAGTCCGCACATCGCGCATGAAGGTTTCAGGCCCGCAACAGAAGATCGTTCTGTCCTTGAAGTCCGGCGAAAGCAACGGCAATCGCGCCTCTTCAAAACGGCCGCGGATACCGGTCCACACCTGCCCCATCTCGTGTTCCTTTATAAGGAAGGCGAGCTTCAGGTTCGGCATGCAGCTTGTCAGATATTCGAGCTCCCTGCGGAAGATAATATCGCTCGGCCGGCGTGCGCAGGTCACGAAATTGATGTCGCTTTGCGGGGCACAATCGTGCATCCAGCGCGTCATCGACATCATCGGCGTGATGCCCGAACCCGCCGAGATGAACAAATACTTGTCGCCCGGATGCTTGCGCATGGAGAAATCGCCAAGCGGCCCGAATGCCTTCAAACGCGCACCCGGCGTCAGATGGTCGAGCATCCACCGCGCACCGATACTGCCGTCCTGGGCTTTCGCCGTCACGGCAATGGTGAATGGCCGCGATGGGCTGGATGACAACGTAAATGTGCGCAGGACGGCTTCCGGCTGCACCGGCAACTCGAAGGTCATGAACTGGCCTGGCTCGTACCGAAACCAGTTCTGATTGTCCGATTTGAACGTGAAAGTCTTCACATTGGGCGCTTCCTCGATGACCGACAGGCACTCCAGCAGATGCAGCCGATCATTCCAGGGCTGCATCTGATCGAGGTGCGGATAGGTCTGAGGAACTCATATTCATCATGCCACTCTGCTGAGTTTCGTGTCGCCGGAAAGCCTTGTTTCCATGGAATTGCTGTACCATTCGAGGAATTGCAGCACGCCGCCCTCGTGTTCGACCGAGTATGGACCAGGTTCATAGGCAGGCGAGCGGATACCGAATGCATTTTCTTCAACGATACGGCGGTCTTGATTGTTGGTCTCGAGCCAGACATGCGTCAGTTCTTCAAGATTGTAATCGACGCCTTCGACCGCGTCCTTGTGGACGAGCCACTTCGTCGTGACCTCGGTCTCGTTCGGCCCAAGCGGAAGCACGCGGAAAGAAATCGCCTGGTCGCCGAGAACATGGTTCCAGGTGGTCGGGTAATGATAGAGCAGCAGCGAACCGATCTGCTGCGCGTTGACGTCATCGCTGAGTTGCCTGCCGACCGCACGCCTGCCACTAATCGTGTAGCTCTCGGCACCACTAATCAGAGGCACGCGTGTGGCACGATACTGGCCGTCTTCTGCGATACGGAACACACTTGGGAGGCCGACTGCCTCGCACTTCTCCCAATGCGCAACCATCTCAGGGTCCTCTTTGGAGCCCTGGATCCCTGTAGCGCTTGGCGCTTCCGGGAAAGTCTTGCACAGTTCCGGATGGTTCGCGACGCAGTGGTAGCATTCGCGATTGTTTTCCCAAACGAGCTTCCAGTTGCCCTTTTCGACAATCGAACTCTGGAATGCCACCTTGGTCTCGGTCAGGCGATGCGGCGCGAGATAGGGTTCGAGCAGGGCGCGCGTCGGGCCAAAATCCGGAGCGACGGGCGCCAGGCAGATGAAGATATAGCCGCCGACGCTCTCGCAATGCACCGTTTTCAGGCTGTGTTGGCTGGCATCAAAATCGTCACCCATCTGACGGGCGAACAGCAAGCGGCCGTCCAGTTCATAGGTCCATTGATGGTAAGGACAGACGAGCTTCGCCGCTGTGCCCCTTTCGGCGGCACAAACGCGCGAGCCGCGATGGCGACAGGAATTGTGGAAAGCTCTGATCTGTTTTTGGCGGTCGCGTACGATGACGACCGGATAGTCGCCAACCTGAACCGTGAAGTAGTTGCCCGGCTTGGCCACCTCGCAATCATGGCCGATGAACAGCCAATCGCGATAGAAAATATTCTCCATGTCGAGACGGTAATAATCCGGATCGGAATAAAAGGCCTGTTCAAGTCCGTAGCCCGGTTTCCGGTTCCTGAGATTCCGGAGCAGTTCGTTCGTTAAGTCCATGTCGTGTCCTCGCTCTTATAGCCCGCGAAAGAACTGACTGGTGGTGAAGGAGGACCTCCGCGCAAGTCAAACGTCGCCTGCACAAAATCATGCTCCTTGATCGCCCACCGCGATCAGTCGGTTCATCTTCCTCAAGGCTGGTTTCCGGGCTCTGGAGCTGCCGTTTCCGGCTTCACGGCGCCTTCCCGGGATATCCTCCCAGTGGCTGTTTTGCCGTGGTTCACTCCACTACCGTTGCGGGGGCAGCGCCGGGTTCAAACCGGCTTCCCAATTCTCCGCTCTCTCCCTGGAAAGCGGCACCTCAAGCGTCTTGATAAGAGCACTCGGCTGAACAAAAGAATAGGCGCGGAAACGACATCGCATTTACGAACGGCGACACGGAAGAAATACCCCCAGAGTTTAGGCTTTGTACAAATACTGTTTGATCAACTCCGGCTTCATCTCGATCGAGAAACCCGGCAGTACCGGCGGCATATAGGCGGCATTCTGGATGTTACACGGGTCGACGAAGTGTTCGTGCAGATGGTCGACATATTCGATGACTCTGCCCGCTTTTGTACCCGACACCGCGACATAGTCGATCATCGACAGGTGTTGCACATATTCGCAAAGGCCGACGCCGCCCGCATGCGGCCAGACCGGCAGATTATATTTCGCCGCGATCAGCAGCACTGCCAGCACCTCGTTGAGCCCGCCCATGCGGCACGAATCGATCTGCACGACGTCGATCGCGCCTTCTGCGATGAACTGCTTGAACATAATGCGGTTCTGGCACATCTCGCCTGTCGCAACCTTCACAGGATGAATGGCTTGGCGGATCTTGCGATGCCCGGCAACATCGTCCGGGCTCGTCGGTTCCTCGATGAAGAACGGCTTGACGAAGGCAAGCTTGTTTACCCAGTCGATAGCCTCATTGACCTCCCAGACCTGATTGGCATCGATCATGAGGATGCGGTCGTCACCGATCACCTCGCGGGCAATGGTCAGACGGCGGATATCGTCGTCGAGATCGCGGCCGACTTTCATCTTGATGTGATTGAAACCTGCATCAACGGCTTCCTGGCAAAGACGTCGCAGCTTGTCATCAGAATAGCCGAGCCAGCCCGCCGAGGTTGTATAGCATGGATAGCCCGTCGCTTTCAGATCAGCGATGCGGTCCTGCTTGCCTTTCTCCGCCTTGCGCAGAATTTCAAGCGCCTCGTCGCGCGTCAGTACGTCGGTCAGATAGCGGAAATCGACGATGTTGACGATTTCTTCTGGCGCCATCTCGCCAACCAGTTGCCACACCGGTTTCTTCGCTTCCCTTGCCAGCAAGTCCCACACGGCGTTTACGACAGCACCGGTTGCGAGGTGCATCGCGCCCTTGTCCGGTCCGATCCAGCGAAGCTGGCTGTCACCAGTCACAAAGTGCCAGAAGCGGCTGGGATTTTCCTTCACCCAATCGAGTTCCAGGCCAATGAGAAGATGCTTCAGCGCCTCGATTGCAAGACAGACGATTTCATTGCCGCGCCCGATAGTGAAGGTCAGGCCATGGCCGGCAAGCCCGTCCGCATCCGTGTCGAGCACGACATAGGCCGCCGAATAGTCTGGGTCCGGGTTCATCGCATCCGACCCATCGAGGCTTTGCGACGTGGGAAACCGGATATCGAAAACGCGAAGATCGGTAATGCGGGTCATAATATTACTCCTGTGGAGACCTCTAGACGGTCCAGCCACCATCGATGTTGTAAGCTTGACCCGTGGTGTATGTCGCGCCGGCGAGATAAACGGCAAGGTCGGCGATCTCTTCCGGCAAGCCAAGACGGCCCATCGGCTGACGCGCGATGAAAGCTGCCCGCGTCGCGTCATAATCGCCGCCGGCACGCATTCGCTGTTCCAGCGACGGGCTTTCGACCGTACCGGGACAGATGGCGTTGCAGCGAATGCCCTGCGTGATGTAGTCGGCAGCCACAGCCTTGGTGAGGCCGAGAACGGCGGCCTTGGTCACGCCATAGGCAAAGCGGTTCGGGACGCCTTTCACGCTGCTGGCGACAGACGACATATTGACGATCGCGCCATCCTTGCGCTCGATCATGCCCGGCAGAACAGCCCTGATCGTTCGGATCATGGCGCGGACATTGAGGTCGAGCGCGAAGTCCAGGTCCGCGTCCGGCATTTCGAGAATCGAGCCACCGTGCACAAAACCGGCACAATTGAACAGCACGTCGATTGCACCAAGTTCGCCGATCACCTGGTTGACTTCGTCCGTCTTCAGCACGTCGAGCTTGCGCGGCTTGATCCCCGCCTCTTTCGGCAGCGCATCCAGCAGTTGCTGGTTGATATCCGTCGCGTGCACGATTGCGCCTTCGCGGGCGAACGCAAGCACCGAGGCGCGGCCAATACCCTGCCCTGCGGCTGTGATCAAAACCCGCTTGCCTTCAAGCTTACCAGTCATTGCAAATCTCCAATCGCTTTATGTCGCCTTGCTCTTGCGCTCGGCTATGAGAATATGGTCGGCGGCAAGCACGACCTCGTCACGTTGGTTGATGACCTCGCAGCGTTCGACAACGCGTCCGCTGCCGGACCGCTTCGGGTCATCATCCTTGGCGCTGATTGTTACGCGTGTGCGGATCGTATCGCCAATGAAAACCGGCCTGACGAAGCGCAGGCGATCATAGCCATAGGAGAACGCCACGGGGTTGATGAGGCTTGCCGTCAGCCCGACACCAATCGAGAAAATCATCGTGCCGTGGGCGACACGTTGGCCGAAAGGTGTTGTCTTGGCAAACTCCGCATCCATGTGGTGCGGAAAGAAATCGCCCGTATGACCGGCATGGACCACGAAATCCGTTTCGGTGATGGTGCGTCCCGTCGTCAGCCGGACATGGCCGAGTTCATAGTCCTCGAAATAGATGGCTTGTTCGGACATTCAGGCCTCCGGCTTTTGTGCGAGCGGCGTCGCCGGCGTCGCGCTCGATTGATAGGCCGCCTCGACCAGCGCCATTGTGTGCCATGCGTCTTCGACGGAACTGACGAGTTCCTTGTCTTCGCCGCTGGCGTAGCGCTGCAGGTTGGCCATGCGCCCGACAAATGCGTCTGGAAACCATGCGCCCTGCAAGGGAATATTGATCCAGTCCGATCCGCCCTTCGGATAGATCATCAATTCGTCCGGCTCACCGTGCGGATAATCGAGATTGACCCCGAGCTTTACATAGGCCGCGCCCTCCGTGCCACTGATGCGGAATTCGCAGGCCTGGAACTTGCGCCCGAATTTGTGATCATGGTTGACCGACAGCGCGCAGCGCACCTTGTCGCCATAGTCGAGAATGGCACTCGTCCGCGTCTGCGCTACCTTGTGGTTGGGATGACCCAATGTCTTCGCATGGACGCCAAGCGGGTTGCCAAGGATTTGCCGGATCAGGTCGATATAGTGAATGGAGTGCATGGCGATCTCGACACGCGGCAAGCCATTCAAGAACGGCCACAGCGACCAAGGCGTGTCCAAGGCAAGCCACGCATCGAAATCCACGACTTCTCCGAGCCAGCCTTGCCGGATCGTGTCCTTAAGCGCGAGCATCATCGGTGCAAACCGCAGCTGGAAATTGACAGCGGCCGTAATATTGCGCTCGCGGCAGATGCGGAGGATTTCAGAGGCTTCCGCGAGATCGCTGCCCATCGGCTTCTGGATCAGGGCGAAGGAACCCTCCGGCAAGGCTTTAAGCACGTCGGCATGACGTGAAGGTGGTGTCGCAAGATCGAAGATCGCGTCTTCTACCGCTGCGGCTTCTCTAATCGATGCATACGCTGTAACGCCCCATTCATCGGCCAGCTTTCTTGCCTTCGCCTGATCCGGATCGAACAGCCCGGCGATCGGAAAACCGCCTTTCCTGTAAGCTGGATAGTGCGCATCGCCGACGATGCTGCCCGCGCCGAAGGTCACGATCGAGCGTGGCTTCGCCGGGAGCGGCCAGCTTTGCTGCAAGGTTGCTGGGTCAAAACTCATCATGCGGTCCTTCAATCGAGATGGAACACTTCTTCCATCATCGCCCACCACTCGCCTTCGGCCCGCGTTGCGAGCGGTACCTGGCAGGGCATGCACACAGCCCACCATTCCTTGTTCTTCGGATTGGCAGCCATTCTGGCCATATCTGCCGCGAAATCTGTGCCGTGATACTCCCAAGTTCCAAACAAGATGTTTTCCGGCTCGCGCAGGAAGATCGTGTAGTTGCGAATATTGCAGCTCGAGATCAGCTCGAGGATTTCCGGCCACACCGCTGCATGCAGACGCTTGTACTCAGCGACCTTGTCGGCGTTCAGCCCGATCATCATACCCATTCGTTGCATCGTGCAGACCCTTATCTCGGTCGTGAATTCGTCGACGCTCCGCGCTTTCACCGCATCCCAGTCCCAGTCTATTCCGATGCCGGGCTCGGACGGAGCAACTCGCGTAGCCATTTTCGATGTGCATCTGTGTGTGTGTAAGGTCATCGAGCTGCGGGATATACTCGACATATTTGCCGTTTTGCACAGCGCAGGTCAGACTTACATGCAGCTCCATCAGGAAATGCGGACAGACCGGCATGTCGAACGCCTCTGCCGTGTGTGCCACTTTCAGCCAAGGTGTGATGCCGCCAATGCGGCCGACATCGACCTGCACGATGGAGCAGGCGCGTTTCTGCATGTATTCGCGGAAATGCCGGATCGAATAGAGCGACTCGCCAACGGCAATCGGCGTCTGCGTTGCCGACGAAAGCCGCACGTGACCGTCTATATCGTCGGCCGGCAGCGGTTCTTCAAACCAGGCAAGATCGATGTCGCGCAGCACCTGCGAGCGGCGAATGGCCTCATCCAGGGAAAAGCCCTGATTGGCGTCGGTCATGATCTCGAAACCGGAACCAACCGCGTCGCGAACTGCCGACAGCCGGTCCAGATCCTCGGAGCCATGCGGGCGGCCGATCTTGACCTTGGCCCCCTTGAAACCCTTGGCCTTCGCCTGCAGAGCGTCGTCGACCAGCGCCTGCTTCTCGATATGAAGCCAGCCACCCTCGGTCGTATAAAGTGGGCAGCGATCCTTCGCGCCACCTGCCAGCTTCCACAGGGGCAGGCCCTGCTTCTTCGCGCGCAAATCCCAGAGCGCTATGTCGACGGCGGCAAGGGCAATCGCCGTGATGGCACCGATGGTCGTCGCATGGGTCGCAAACTCAAGCTCGCGCCAGATCGCCTCGATCTGATCGGCATCCTTGCCGAGGAGACGCGGTGCCAGATGATCGGAGAGCAGGCGCATGACAGAAGAGCCGCCGGTGCCGATCGTGTAGCTATAACCAGTGCCTACCGCACCATCGCTGTCGGTGATCGTAACGATTGGCGTTTCCTGACTGACGAAGCTCTGGATTGCATCAGTGCGCAGTACTTTCGGCGGTAGATCCACCATGCGCAATTCAACTTTTTCGATCTTGGCCATAGTACTATCCCCGCAAAGTTTTGCCGGTTTCAGGCGAGAACAGATGCGCCTGCGACAGGTCGAAACTGAATTTTACCACTTCACCAGCTTCGATGGCGCGAGGATTGAGCATGCGTGATACCCATTCGCGCTCTGCCATGGTGATGAAAAGCAGCGTCTCATTGCCGAGCGGCTCCGTGATCGAAACCGGCAGTTCCATTTCGTGCACGTCTGTCGCTTCGCCAGAATTAATCCCATGCCCTGTCGGGTAAATGTCATCGGGGCGCAGGCCGAAAATCACTTTATCGCCGGCCGCAACCTTGCTGCGGAACTCGGCCGGTAGCGGCAGGGTCTGCCCGCCGGCAAAAACCAACTTTCCGTCGTCCACAGTCGCCTCGTTGAGATTCATCGGCGGAGAACCGATAAACCCGGCGACAAACCGCGTCGCCGGCCGTTTAAACACTTCCTCGGGCGTACCGACCTGTTCGATATGTCCATCGCGCATGATGACGATGCGATCGGACAGCGTCATCGCTTCAACCTGGTCATGCGTCACATAAATCATTGTCGCCTGCACCCTCGCGTGCAGGCGCTTGATCTCGGTACGCACCTGCGTGCGCAATTTTGCATCGAGGTTGGAGAGAGGTTCGTCGAACAAGAAGACGTCCGGCTTGCGAACGATCGCGCGGCCCATGGCCACGCGCTGGCGCTGACCGCCGGAGAGTTGCGAAGGTCGGCGGTCCATATACTTGTCGAGATCGAGGATCGCCGCAGCCTCATTGACGCGCGTATCGATTTCGGCTTGCGCGACTTTGCCGATCTTGAGTGAGAAGCCCATGTTCTCGCGCACCGTCATGTGCGGGTAGAGCGCGTAGGACTGAAAGACCATGGAAATGTTGCGCGCACGCGGCGGCAGGTCGTTCACCGGCTTGCCGCCAATTTCGACAACGCCACCGCTGATGTCCTCGAGCCCGGCGATCATGCGCAGCGTCGTGGATTTTCCGCAACCGGAGGGGCCAACCAGCGCGATGAATTCGCGGTCCTTGACCTCAAGGTCGATGCCATGGACGACATCGACATTGCCATAACTCTTGACGAGCTTTTTGAGTGTTACGGGAGCCATAACAAGTTAACCTTTCACCGCGCCGAACGTCAGTCCGGATACGAGATGCTTCTGAATGATGAACGTTAAAGTCAGCGCCGGGATGATCATCACTACCGCAAGCGCGCACATGCCACGCCAGTCGATGGTGAACTCCGATGTATAGTCGAGAAGCCCCACTGGCAGTGTTTTCGAGTTGACCGAACGGGTGATCTGCGAGGCCAGCGCATATTCATTCCAAGAGGTGAGGAAAGCGAATATGCCTGCCGACGCGATACCGGGTCCTGCCAATGGGAACTCCACCTGCCAGAAAGCCTGCCAGCGCGTGCAGCCATCGATTTGCGCGGCTTCCGCCAGATCCTTCGGCACCTGCCGGAAGAAGCCGTCGATCAGCCAGATCGTGAATGGCACGTTCAACGCCACGTAAATCAGGATCATCGCGAAATGCGTGTCGATGATGCCGACGCGGGCAAAGATCATGAAGAGAGGCAGCGACAGTGCGATGCCCGGAACAGCGCGCGTCAGCATGAAGCCGAGAAACACACCCGATTTTCCCTTGAACTTGTAGCGGGCAAAAGCATATCCGCCCGCCATGCCGATGATCAGCGCAATGATAGTCGAGGTGATCGAAATGATCAGGGAATTACGGAAATATTCCCATACCGGGATACCACCCTGCCCGGCACCGCCAAACATGGCGCGATAGGCGTCGAGTGAGATGTCGCGTGGTATCCACACCGGCGGTTTCGCCATGATCTCAACTGTCGGTCGTAGCGAACTCAAGACGATCCACAGGCCCGGCAAGCAGATGACCAGCATCGCCAGGAACAGGCCGATAAAATGCGCGACTTTGAGCCAGCGGCGTTTCAGACGATGAGAACTGTTCTTGTCCATCTTACCACTCCGCTCCGATTTGCTGGCGCGCGGCAGCGAGTTTTCTGAAGAAATATACGGTGAACAGGATCGAAAGCAGGATCGAGATATATGCCATCGCATTGGCAAGGCCCATGCGCGCATCGCTATAGGCCGTGCGTCCGACCAGTGTCCATAGGAGTTCGGTGCGTTTGGCCGGCCCGCCATCGGTCATGATCTTGACGATGTCATAGGCACGCGCCACGTCCAGCGATCGGATCGTCATGGCGATAAAGGCAAAAGGCATCAGGTAGGGCCAGGTGACGTAGCGGAATGTCTGCCAAGGCGTGCAGCCATCGACCCGCGCCGCTTCCACCGGTTCCTGGGGCATCGCCAGCAGTCCAGCCAGGATCAGGATGGCAAAGACGGACGTTGAAGACCATACCTCGGCAACGATGATTGAAAACAGCGCCAGATTGCCGTCGATCAGCCATGGTATCGCATTGGTGGTCAGTCCGAGCGACTGCAGCGCATTGTTGACGAAGCCGATATTGTCGTTGAACAGGAACTTGAACTGGAAGCCGACCAGTACCGGCGAGAACATCATCGGAAACATCATCAATGTCCGCAAGATGCGTTGACCGCGCGTTGCCTTGTTGACCAGCATGGCAAGGCCAAGGCCGAGGAACATCTCGGCATTTAGTGCGATGGTCAGAAGCAGAACCGTACGGCCAAATGCCGCCCAGAACTCGTAGTTGGTCAGAACGCTGACGTAGTTACGAACGCCGATGAATACCCAGATCGATTCAGGCTTGGTCAGCCGAAATGGCGTGAAGCTCGAATAGAGCGAAAACAACAAAGGCAGCACGATAACAGCGGCAAGAACAATGATGGCAGGCAGCAGCAGAAGCGTTGGCGCTGATAGTTTGGGAAATTTCATTTGAAATATTGGCCTTCTGGACTCTGCATCTCCGCTTCAGCCCTCCCCTTGTGGGGAGGGTGGCTGCAAGGCAGCCGGGAGGGGTACTACCCGTTTCTCATGTCGTGCTGATCGAAAAGCCTCTTCCCGGACCTGCGGTCCCTCCCTCCCCACAAGAGAGAGGGACCGCAGTGCTTGCCACTAAAGCTTGCCGGCATCCTGAAGGATTTCCGTTGCCTTTTTGGCCGCAGTGTCGAGTGCTTCCTTGGACGTCTTGTCGCCAAGGATGGCCGATTGCAGTTCCGGATAGACGGCGTTGGAAATCTCGATCCATTCGGCCAATGGCGGAACCGGGAATGCGTTCTTTGCTTCTTCCTGGAAAGCGTTCAGCACCTCGGTCTTGTATGGATCACCCTTAGCCTGCTCGATGTCCCATGCCCAGACCGCCGTGCGTGTCGGCAAAGGACCGGCCTTGGCTTCGAGCTTCTGGCTGTCCTCGTTGGTCAGCCACCAGACGAGCGAGGCCGCGGCGTCCTTGTGGGCACAGGCCTCCGTCACCGAGAAGCCGTGATGACCGGACCAGCCGGTGCGCTTGCCGGAGGAACCAGCAGGCGCCACCTTCACGCCGACATTGCCGGCGACTTTCGACGATTTGGGATCGTTGAAGAAGCTTGCCCAACCCGGCCAGTCAAGATTGATGGCGATCGACCCTGATGCAAAGCCTTGGCCGAGATCATCCCAGAGATAGTTGGTGGTACCTGCCGGAACAGCTTTCGCTTTGTAGAGATTGACGAACCAATCGAGCGCCTTGACGCCGGCTTCGGAGTTGAAGGCCGGCTTGCCGTCCTTGTCGATATACTCGCCGCCGTCGGCAATCAGCATTTCATAGAATCGGCCGTTGATCGCCTCTTCCTTGCCGGCAAACTGCGTGCCGTAAAAATCCGGCGCCTTCGTAAAGAAGATTGCCTGATCGCTGACCTGTTGCCACGTATCCGGCGGTGTCAGATCATAACCGTACTTTTCCTTGAAGGCCTTCTTGTTGGCCTCGTCGGCATAAATACTCTTCTGGTAATAGAGTGCGGAAACGTCGAACTGTGCGCGCGGCAGCATGACCAGTTTGCCGTCCAGCGTCGACGACTTGATGTTCGTCGGAACGAAAGCGGCGATTTCTTCCGCAGGAAGCAGCTTGTTCAGGTCGGTATAGATATCGGGATACTGCGGCGCGAATGACGAGTGGTTTGAGCCAACGCACCAATTGAGGCTGCCTGAAGCGATATCTGACTTTATCTCCTTGTCGAGTTCGAAATGATTCTTCTTCGACAGGATGTTGACCTTGGCGCCGGTTAGCTTTTCCCACTCGCCGATACGCTCGTAAAGCGGCTCATACTGCTGTCCGCCGATAAGCTTGGCGTCGATCGTTACACCGTCGAACTTTCCCGGCAGATCTGCACCAAGTGCAGCTTGCGCGCTGAAAATCGCGATAACGCCAGCCGAAACACTGGCCAACAGACTTTTCATGGTTCCCTCCCGTAATCGAGTGGCCGCTCCCCGGCTCTCGCAATTTTGCAACACCCACATATGAGCGTATCATTCATATACAAACATTTATGTGCTTGACCGTCAAGCATGGAAACTGCTTTCCTACGAATATCGTCTTCGTATATGAGTAGGGAGCGAGGGGAGACTTGGTCATGATAGAGGACGACGACAGCGATCGTTATCGCGCGCCTGCGCTTGATAAGGGTCTGGACATTCTTGAGCTTCTTTCCGGTATCGATGGTGGCCTCACGCAAGCGGAAATCGCGAAATTCCTCGGCCGCAGCCCCAATGAATTCTATCGCATGCTCGATCGCCTCGTACGCCGCGGATACGTAACGCGACTTGAGGGCGATCGTTATTCCCTGACGTTGAAACTGTTCGGGCTTGCCCAGTTGCATGCGCCTGTCCGCCGTCTTGCTTCTTATGCGACGCCGCTGATGCGCGAACTCGCGGTGATGTCGAAACAGGCCAATCAGCTCAGCGTTTTCGATCGCGGCGCAGCCGTTGTCGTCGCCCAGCAGGAGGCGCCGGACTATTGGGGCATTTCGATCCGGGTTGGTTCCCATATCAGCCTGTTCAACACTGGTTCCGGTCATGTGCTTCTGGCATTCCGCTCCAATGAAGAGCGCGCCTTGATGATCGCCGAGTATGAGCAGCATGCGGACGATATCGCCCAACCCCCAGATTTCCGCGAGCGGCTCAACCAGATCCGCGAGCGCGGCTACGAAATCATGCCGAGCGCGCAGACGGCAGGTGTCTTCAACGTTTCCGCACCGGTGCTCGGCCCTGATGGAAGGGCGATTGCCGCGTTGACCTGTCCCTATATTCAGTTGCTGAATATCCCGGATGCGCCGGGCGTCGAGGATGCCCGCAAAATGCTGGTAGCCACGGCGCAGAAACTCTCGGAGCTTGCCGGGGCGGATGTCGTCCATTCGAGTGTATTGCGTCAGGCGTAGTGGAGGAGAACCCATGACAGCCATGCCTTTGATCGACACCCATCTGCATCTCATTGACCAATCGGTATTGTCTTACCCTTGGTTGTCCGGCACCGAAGCGCTGAACCGCAATTTTCTCTATGAGAAATATGCACTGCAGGCTCATCGCGTCGGTATCACCCATGCGTTGCATATGGAGGTCGATGTCGCTCCGACGGATATACAGGCGGAAACGGATTATATTGTCGGTCTCGCGAAGCGCGGCGACAGCATCATAGCCGGTGCAATTTCGGCCTGCCGTCCGGAGGAACATGGCTTCAGGGTGTTTCTAGAGCGCCAACAGATCAACCCTCTGGTAAAGGGCTTCCGCCGCGTGCTGCACGTCATGCCTGATGAACTCTCGGAGCAGCCGCTCTTTCGCGAAAACATCCGAAAGCTTGGCGGCACGGGATTAACCTTCGACCTGTGCGTTTTGCCGAGACAAATCGAAAAGGCGATTGCCCTCGTCGATCTTGCGCCGGACGTGCAATTCATCCTCGACCATTGCGGTGTTCCGGACATCAAGGCCGGGGCTCTCGACGAATGGCGCGGCAAGATTACTGATATTGCGAAGCGTCCGAATGTAACTGCCAAGATTTCTGGGGTGGTAGCCTATGCGGATGCAGAGACCTGGCGCGTCGAAACGCTGGCGCCTTACGTCAATCACGTCATAGAATCGTTCGGCTGGGATAGACTAGTGTGGGGCAGCGACTGGCCCGTCTGTACGCTTGGTGGAGGCCTCGCCACCTGGGTCGCGGCAACCCATGCCCTGCTTTCCGGCTGCAGCCAAGACGAAAAGACCAAGCTGTTTTCGGGAAATGCCCGCCGGATCTGGAATTTGAACTAGCATCTCGTCTGAATAAGCTTGCCTGTCGTATCCTCGCGCTTTACCTCTGAAATTCACGATCAAGCTTGAGATGCGGAGAACCAATGGCAGCGGAAATAAGCGGACCTGACCTGCTAAGTGTAGTCGTGCTGCTTGGGGCTGGAGTCGTCGCCGTGCCGCTGTTCAAGCGGCTCGGGCTCGGTTCTGTTCTCGGCTACCTCGCCGCCGGTCTGGTTATAGGCCCGTTCGGTCTCAAGTTCTTCTCCGACCCGCAGACGATCCTGCATGTCGCGGAACTCGGCGTTGTCATGTTTCTGTTTCTCATTGGCCTCGAAATGCAGCCATCCCGGTTGTGGGGATTGCGCAAAAGCATTTTCGGCCTCGGCGCGCTGCAGGTCGGCGTTTGCGCACTGCTCCTGACCGGCCTCGGCATTGCCACGGGATTTCCGGTTGCCCAGTCATTCGTAGCGGGCGCTGGTTTCGTCCTGACCTCTACGGCAATCGTCATGCAATTGCTGGAAGAGCGCGGCGAAATCGCTACACCTCAGGGCCAGCGCATGGTTTCGATCCTGCTGTTTGAAGACCTCACCATCGTTCCGCTTTTGGCATTGGTAGCGTTCCTCGCGCCAATAAGCGCCGAAACGGCTGGGGGATTGCACTGGACCAACATCGGCATAGGCATCGGCGCGATTGCTGGCATCATTCTCGCCGGCAAATACCTGCTCAATCCGCTATTCGGATTCCTCGCGCAGTCGCGTGCCCGCGAAGTCATGACTGCAGCTGCTCTGCTGGTCGTTCTGGGCGCCGCCCTGATCATGCAGGTCAGCGGTCTTTCCATGGCCATGGGCGCATTTCTCGCTGGCGTACTTCTGTCCGAATCGACGTTCCGCCACCAGCTCGAAGCCGACATCGAACCTTTCCGCGGCATCTTGCTGGGGTTGTTTTTTCTTGCCGTCGGCATGTCGCTTGATCTGAGCGTCGTCGCAGCCAACTGGAAGATGGTGCTGTTTTACGTCGTTGCATTCAAGCTGGTTAAGGGTACCGGGATATATATCGTCGCCCGGCTGCTCAGCTCGTCCAATCGGGAGGCGCTGGCGCGCGCGGTCATCATGGCGCAAGGCGGCGAGTTTGCCTTCGTACTCTACGCCGCTGCCACGGCAGTCGGCATACTCGACGGGGAAGCCAATGCCATTTTAACGGCGATCATCATCTTCTCGATGGTGCTGACGCCACTTCTCCTCGTCGCTTTGCGATATCTCATGCCCGAGGAAAAACAGGACCTCCAGGAAGTCGACATTGCGGAGGGCCTGACTGGAAATGCCCTCATCATCGGCTTTGGACGGTTCGGTCAGATTTCCTGCCAGCCTCTGCTGATACGAGGCGTCGACATCTCCATCATCGATAACGACGTGGAGATGATCCAGGCCGCATCACAGTTCGGGTTCAAGGTCTATTATGGTGACGGCACGCGGCTCGATATCCTCCACGCGGCAGGTGCCGGGCGGGCGCAGGCGGTGCTCATCTGCGTCGACAAGGCCGAAACAATCCTGACAATCGCCAATCTGGTCAAGGCGGAGTTTCCGATGGTCCAGATCTATGCACGGGCATTCGATCGCGGCAATACAATCGAACTCATCAAACTGGGCGTCGATTTCCAGATGCGCGAGACGTTCGAATCCGCATTGATCTTCGGCGAGAATACCTTGGTCGGCCTGGGTGTGGACCCACAGGAGGCGGCTGACATTACGGCGGATGTACGCCGACGCGACGCCGAACGTCTTGACCTGCAGCTCGCCGGTGGCATTCGCGCCGGTGCCGATTTGATGAGGGGCAACGCGCCGGTTCCAGGTCCATTGATCAAGCCGCGCCAGACCGGCCGCGCGCTCAACGAAGAGACTGCGAACGTGCTGCCAGCGGCCCAAAACGCCGACGCCAACTAAGACGGGGGAAGAAGTCATGCCTGAGATTGAACAAACGACCATCACCGGCATCGTCAATTTCTGGCGTGAGGCGGGCGAAGACAAGTGGTACGTCAAAGACGAGGAATTCGACGAAATTTGCCGGCAGCGCTTTCTCGATGATCACTACGCCGCCGCGCGCCGCCAATATGAAGGCTGGGTTGAAACGCCCGAAGGTGCGCTGGCACTGATGATCCTGCTCGATCAATTTCCGCGCAATTTCTTCCGCAACACCGGGCACATGTACGCGACCGACACGCTCGCGCGCCTTTATGCAGGCCGCGCGTTGGAAAAGGGGCACGACCTGTCATTCGAGCCGAAACTGCGCGCCTTCTTCTACCTGCCCTATATGCATTCGGAGAACGTCGATGACCAGCGCCGCTCAGTGGAGCTATGCCGTGAAGGCGCCCCGGACAATCTTGAATATGCGGACCATCACTATGACATCATCCGCCGTTTCGGCCGCTTCCCGCATCGCAACGCCATTCTCGGCCGCACCACCACCGAGGAAGAACAGGCCTTCCTCGATGGCGGCGGATTTTCGGGGTAGAGGGCGGCGGGAAGGGGAACCTATCGCCGTATCGCATCACTCCATGCGCTGCCAACTTCTCGTTAGATAAGTTGGATATCGGCAAGAGCGTATTCGCCCCCGTTTTCATTGATTCGCATCGTTGCGCCTTGATCAAGCGCAAATGCGGATTCTCCGCCGGTTATTAAAGTGATGATGATTGCCTCTTCAGTGAGTTCAATCTGATCAAAGGTCAAAGGTTGATGCCCATCTTCGACCAAATTCCCGTCAATTGCCCGCAGGTCAATAATATCATCATGGTCACCGGCGTCGTTAAGCGTATCAATTGATTCCGAGTCAAAAAAGAACACAAACCGGTCGGCACCTTCGCCCCCGGTCAAGATATCGGCTCCTATGCCACCAATGATCGTGTCATCCCCAGCGCCGCCGTTTATCGCGTCATTACCGGCTTCTCCAAATACCGTATTGTTATTTGAATCGCCGTTGAGGGTGTCGTCGAATTCCGTCAGGACATCTGTCTCTACACTTATGCGGTTATAGGTCCGGGTCGCGCCGCCGAGCATCACTTGCATCTCACTCAGCATTTCGTCAGGAACATCGGTGAGAGTAACCTCCACGCCCGAAGACAAGTTTCTGTAGTCCATGCTGTCTTGATCTGGTCCGCCATCATACAAGGGACTTGCGAATTCATCTGTGTCGAGGACCATAAAAACGAAATGGTCATCGCCGCTGCCTCCATTTACACTGTCAATCCCATTACCCACAAAGAGCGTATCGTTTCCCCCGCCTGCGAAGACATTATCGTTCCCGTCCCCATCGTTGATGACATCGTCGCCGTCGCCACCGGTGATGGTATCATTACCGTCGCCGCCTTCGATCGTTGCGCCTTCCTCCTGAAGTGCAGCAAAACCGGCAACCGCAGCTGCTGCGCCGCCAATGCTCAAAGTGTCATTGCCATGGCCGCCGATCATCGTGTCCGCGCCGCCGCCGCCATCGGCGGAAAAGCCGGTAAGACTGGCCGAGCCGTCGAAGACATCAGCCCCCGCCGTGCCGACGAATTTCTCGATGGAGATGAAAGTATCACCCTGCGCATCGCCGCCGCTGCTGACCCCGCCAAGCAAGAGATGCACTGGATTTGCGCTGGTGGAATAATCGGCCGTGTCCGTTCCGGTACCGCCATCGAGCACATCCGCGCCAATGCCACCGATGAGAACGTCGTTGCCGCCCATGCCGCGCAGGGTATCGTTGCCGGCAAGTCCCGCCAGCACATTCGCCGAATTGTTGCCGGTGATCGTATCGGCAAGCAACGAACCGACGACATTCTCGAATCCACCGATAGAATCGCCCTGGGCGTCGCCACCGGCTGCCTGTCCACCACCGCCGCCGTTGAGCGTGATCGTCACGCCCGAAGTCCGACTGCGAATAGCCGACCGTGTCGATCCCAGCACCGCCATTGAGCGAATCGCCGCCGGCGCCACCTTCGATATAGTCATTGCCGGTCGCGCCATTGAGCGAGTCCCCGCCCGCGCCGCCCTCGACAATATCCGAGCCGCCGCCGGCATTGATCGAATCGCCGCCGCCATTGCCGAGAATGTGCTCGTTGGCATTCGTGCCATTGAAGGAATTGCCCGCTTCACTGAGCGAAATTTCGATCGTGCTTGGGTCTATGCCGAGAAGTTTCAGCAAGCCATTTGGTAGATTGATAGCCATGATAGTCCTCCCGTTCGCGCTGTGCGGGGAAGACCATCGTTTCGGGGCCCCTCACCCCTCACAACTGCGGATTACATCATACGCCTTACTATGGATTAAATAAAGATACTTATGTGAACTGTCTTAGTTGAAATATGTAATGCAAAAGAACTATACTTCTGAAGAGAAAGACTGTACGTTAACTGTTGAAAACGTTGTCATTTTAGAAATGCTACATGCAAGGCTGCGAATGATCGCTAACGGCAAATTCTCATCCGCCTCTTGAATGGCAGCCTCCGGACTGTCATTATATACACATCTGGCACCTTTCAATTTTCACAATGACAGCCAGTCAAACAGGGACTGACCGCGCATCGATGCCGGACGATCAATCTGAAGAGCCTCCAAGTCCGGACTTGCGAAGCATGCTGACCCTGCATGCGCAGCGTCAGCAAAAAGTTCCTGTGATTTCCCCATCCCGTCATTTTGCCTGCGCCGCAGCGTCATCCGCTTGCGCCGCTGCACGCTGAATCTATTTAAGGACCCGACAGCCCTATGGACTGGACACTGGACTGGATTGCCGACCCCAACGCCTGGATTGGTCTTGCCACGCTTATCGTGCTGGAGATCGTGCTCGGCATCGACAATCTCGTTTTCATAGCAATCCTTGCCGACAAATTGCCTCCGCATCAGCGCAACCGTGCGCGGCTTGTCGGCCTCTCCCTGGCCCTGGTCATGCGGCTTCTGCTGCTCGCCTCAATTTCGTGGGTCATCCAGCTGACCAAGCCACTGTTCAGCGTCGCTGGACTGGATTTTGCCGGGCGCGATATCATCCTCATTCTCGGCGGTGTCTTCCTGCTGTTCAAGGGCACGATGGAGCTGCATGAGCGGCTGGAAGGCCATATGTCGGCCAAGGAGACCAACGCGGCGCATGCGGTTTTCTGGCAGGTCATTGCCCAGATCGTCGTCCTCGATGCCGTCTTCTCGCTCGACAGCGTCATCACCGCCGTCGGCATGGTGAAATATCTCGAGGTCATGATGATCGCGGTCGTCATTGCCGTTGGCGTCATGATGCTGGCAGCGAAACCGTTGATGACCTTCGTCAACAAGCATCCGACCGTCGTCATTCTCTGCCTCGGCTTCCTGATGATGATCGGTTTCAGCCTGATCGTCGAAGGCTTCGGCTTCCATATTCCGAAGGGTTACCTCTACGCTGCCATCGGCTTCTCGGTGCTTGTCGAGGCCGCCAACCAGGTCGGACGTCACAATCGCGAAAAGCGCGTCACGACGATGGATCTGCGCGATCGCACGGCAGGTGCGGTCCTGCGGCTGCTCGGCGGCGACCGTAGCGATGCCCCGCACTCTGATACGTTGGATGTTATTGCTGAACACAGTGCAGCGGGAGATGTCTTCCATCCGGAAGAAAAGGAAATGATCCGCGGTGTGCTCGATCTCGTTGAGCGCCCGGTCCGTTCGATCATGTCGCCACGCAATGAAGTGGAATGGCTGGATCTCGACGAGACCAACGAAGAGCTGCTCGCCGAAATCCGCACCCTCGCCCACAGCCGTGTCGTGCTTGCCCGTGGCCGCGTCGATGAATTCGTCGGCGTTGCGCTCACCAAGGATCTGCTTTTCGCCATTCTCGATGGCGGCAAGATCGATTGGGAAAAGGTCACCCGCCAGCCGCTTATCTTCCATGAAAACGCCAATGTGCTTCGCGTCATGGAACAGTTGCGGGGTTCATCGGTGCAGATGGGCGTGATCCTCGATGAGCACGGCTCGTTCGAAGGGGTGGTCACACCAACAGATATCCTCGAAGCCATCGCTGGTGAGTTCCCTGAAGAAGGCGAGGAAAGCCCGATCCTTGAACGTTCGGAAGACGGTAGCATGGTGGTTGACGCCTATATCGACATTCGCCGTCTTGGCGGGCTGATCGATCGTGATCTGGTCGATGAGGGTGACCGCTATACGACGCTTGCTGGCTATATTTTATGGAACCTCGGCCATATACCGGCCGAAGGCGAGAGGCTCACCGTCGACGATCTCGAATATGAGATCGTCGAGATGGATGGCCGCAATATCGGCAAGGTGCGAATCTCCCCGACGCAGACGGCGGCGTTCATCTAGGGCATCGGTTTTCCGCTGCAAAACATATTTGTTGACGACATTTTAACCTCGTATACCATATCTAGTGTTCGAGGTTCTTTTGATTCGCTTCCAGGATCGAAAGCTAAGACGGGAATACGGTGCGTTGAACCTAGCGGTTCGGCAAAGCCGGAGCTGCCCCCGCAACTGTAAGCGGCGAGCATTTGTTCGATAACGCCACTGAAATGCACCATTTCGGGAAGGCAGAGCGAATGCAACGACCCGCAAGCCAGGAGACCTGCCTCGGTCGAACGAGTCCACCGGCGGGGTGCCGGGAAGGTCGCGATCATGTGGCGGAATCTATCCGGCATGCCGCTTCCCCCCGACGTCGCCACTAGTCCAACTACGGGGTGAAGTCATGACCAGTCTTTCGAGTATCGTGAAGCGCGAGTAACCGGGCGAAAGACCGTCCGAAGCGTCAGCGACGTATCCCTTCTTTCCGATTGATATCAACGGGCAATGGCATTTGCTCGATCCCTTTCCTGTACCCGAAATTTACACGAGGAAATCATGAACATTACCGTTTACAGCAAGCCGGCCTGCGTCCAGTGCACAGCGACGACCCGCGCTCTTGATCGGCAGGGCATGGAGTATGACGTCGTCGACGTGTCCAGCCGATACGGCTGCCTTCGAACTGGTTCAGAGTCTCGGATATCGTCAGGTGCCCGTTGTGATTGCCGGCGAGCAGTCATTGGGCCGGGTTTCGCCCGGACATGATCAGCGCGCTCGCCTGAGGTCTGAGGGCAGCGCGATGGGCGGAATCGTCTATTTTTCGAGCCGGTCGGAGAACACCCATCGCTTTGTCAGCAAGCTCGGTCTGCCCTCGACGCAGATTCCCGTCAGCCGCCAAAAGCGGTGAGTGCGTGACCCGGGAACCATTTGTTCTGATCGTTCCGACCTATTCGCGGCGACGGCGGCAAGGGCGCGGTTCCCAAACAGGTGATCCGTTTTCTCAATGACGCGGAGAACCGTTCGAACCTTCGCGGCGTCATCGCCGCGGGCAACAGCAACTTCGGCGCGACCTTCGGGATCGCCGGCAACATCATCTCTGCAAAATGCCAGGTACCGTACCTCTACAGGTTCGAGCTTCTGGGTACCGAGGACGATGTCACCAATGTCAGACACGGATTGGAACGATTTTGGACACGCTCACACTCGACTATCCTTTGAAGGGTGCTGCCGAAACAACGCTGGATTACCATGCGCTGAACGCGATGCTGAACCTCTATGACGAGGATGGGAAAATCCAGCTCGACAAGGACAGGCTGGCGGCAAAGCAGTATTTTCTGCAGCATGTCAACCAGAACACTGTCTTCTTCCATAATCTGCGGGAGAAACTCGATTATCTGGTGACCGAGGGATATTACGAGCGTGAGGTACTCGACCAGTATTCGTTCAACTTCGTCCGCGACCTCTTCGACCACGCCTATGCCAGGAAGTTTCGTTTCCCGACTTTCCTCGGCGCTTTCAAGTATTACACCAGCTATACGCTGAAGACGTTCGACGGGAAGCGCTATCTTGAGCGCTACGAAGACCGCGTCTGCATGGTGGCGCTGGCGTTGGCGCAAGGCAGCGAACAACTTGCCCGCGACATGGTCGACGAGATCATCTCCGGCCGCTTCCAGCCGGCAACACCGACCTTTCTCAATGCAGGAAAGAAGCAGCGTGGCGAACTCGTGTCCTGCTTCCTGCTTGCGGGTCGAGGACAATATGGAGTCGATCGCAAGAGGCATCAATTCCGCGTTGCAGCTGTCAAAACGCGGCGGCGGCGTTGCCTTGTCCCTTACAAATATTCGCGAGGCAGGTGCGCCGATCAAGCAGATCGAGAACCAGTCATCCGGCATCATCCCGGTGATGAAGCTCCTGGAAGACAGTTTCTCCTATGCCAACCAGCTCGGCGCGCGGCAGGGCGCAGGAGCTGTTTATCTCAACGCCCATCATCCGGATATCATGCGCTTTCTCGACACCAAGCGCGAAAACGCTGACGAGAAGATCCGCATCAAGACGCTGTCGCTCGGCGTGGTGGTTCCAGACATTACCTTCGAACTGGCGAAGAACAATGAGGACATGTACCTGTTCTCGCCTTACGACGTGGAGCGCGTCTACGGCGTGCCGGCTTCACTGAAATCTCGGTCACGGAAAAATACCGGGAAATGGTCGCGGACAGCCGCATCCGCAAGAAGAAGATGAAGGCGCGGGAATTCTTCCAGGTGCTGGCGGAAATCCAGTTCGAGAGTGGCTATCCCTACATCATGTTCGAGGACACGGTGAACCGCGCAAACCCGATCGCCGGACGTATCACCATGAGCAATCTTTGCTCGGAAATCCTGCAGGTGAGCGAGGCTAGCGAATACAATGATGATCTTTCCTACAAACATATGGGCAAGGATATTTCCTGCAATCTCGGCTCGCTGAACATCGCTGCCACGATGGATTCAGCCGATTTCGGCAAGACCATCGAAACCTCGATCAGGGCGCTGACCGCCGTTTCGGATATGAGCCATATCTCGTCGGTTCCTTCGGTGGAAAAGGGTAACGACGACAGCCATGCGATCGGGCTCGGACAGATGAACCTGCACGGCTATCTCGCCCGCGAACGCATCTATTATGGCTCTGAAGAAGGTGTCGATTTCACCAACATCTATTTCTACACGGTGACCTATCACGCCATCCGCGCTTCAAACCGCATCGCCGTCGAGCGCGGCACAAGCTTCAAAGGCTTCGAGAACTCGAAATATGCCTCCGGCGAATATTTCGACAAGTATACCGAGCAGGAATGGCTGCCCGCGACCGAGCGGGTGCGCGAACTGTTCGAAACCGCCGGCATCCACATCCCGACGAAGGAAGACTGGCTGGCATTGAAGGAAGCCGTGATGGCGTCCGGCCTCTATAACCAGAACCTGCAGGCCGTGCCGCCGACGGGCTCGATCTCCTACATCAACCATTCGACGTCTTCGATCCACCCGATCGTTTCGAAGATCGAGATCCGCAAGGAAGGCAAGATCGGCCGGGTCTACTATCCTGCCTCCTTCATGACCAATGACAATCTCGACTACTACCAGGACGCCTACGAGATCGGGCCGGAAAAGATCATCGACACCTATGCAGCGGCGACCCAGCATGTGGACCAGGGTCTTTCCCTGACGTTGTTCTTCCGCGATACGGCCACGACGCGCGACATCAATCGGGCTCAGATTTATGCCTGGAAGAAGGGCATCAAGACCATTTACTACATCCGCCTTCGGCAGATGGCGTTGTCCGGCACGGAAGTGCAGGGCTGCGTGTCCTGCGCACTTTGACATTCGGGGGAACGAAATGAATATTCAAGTAAGGACCAAGGCCTCCAAGGGCCCCGCACAGGTGCGCGCGATCAACTGGAACCGCATCGACGACGACAAGGATCTTGAGGTCTGGAACAGACTGACGGGAAATTTCTGGCTACCGGAAAAGGTGCCGCTGTCGAATGACATCCCGTCCTGGGCGGCGCTGAAGCCGGAAGAGCAGCAACTGACCATTCGCGTCTTTACCGGATTGACGCTGCTCGACACAATCCAGACCAGCATCGGCGCGCCGAAGCTGATGGAGGATTCAATCACGCCGCACGAGGAGGCAGTCTATTCCAACATCTCCTTCATGGAGGCGGTGCACGCCCGCTCCTATTCGTCGATCTTCTCGACATTGTGCTCGACGCTCCGATGTCGACGACGCCTATCGCTGGTCGGAGGAAAACGAGCATCTGCAGAAGAAATCGGCGCTGATTCTCGAGCAATACCGCGATCCCGATCCGCTGAAACGCAAGATCGCCAGCGTTTTCCTTGAAAGCTTCCTGTTCTATTCCGGTTTCTACCTGCCGATGTTCTGGTCGAGCCGCGCAAAGCTCACCAACACTGCCGACATGATCCGCCTGATCATCCGCGACGAGGCGGTGCATGGCTACTATATCGGCTACAAGTTCCAGCGCGGGCTGGAACGATTGACTGACGAACGACGCCAGGAGATCAAAGATTTCGCCTTCGAATTGCTACTCGAACTTTATGACAACGAGGCCAAATATACCGAAGCGCTCTATGATGGCGTCGGGCTGACCGAGGATGTTAAGAAGTTCCTGCACTACAACGCCAACAAGGCCTTGATGAACCTCGGCTACGAAGCACTTTTCCCGGCTGAAGCCTGCAAGGTCAATCCGGCAATTCTATCGGCGCTGTCGCCCAATGCCGATGAAAATCACGACTTCTTCTCGGGTTCCGGCTCGTCCTACGTCATCGGTAAGGCTATCGCAACCGAAGACGAGGACTGGGATTTCTAGAAAAGAACGCGATCCGAGCCGCCGATTGTTCGACGGCTCGGATCGGCTTTTTGCAGCGCATTGGCTCTTTGGTTATCTCGGAGGTCTTCCTGAATTGATTTTGGTACCGATTCATTGAAAAGCTGCGAACCAACGTGCTGCCCGCAAAAAGCCGAGATGTTATCTCTTATTCGCATCTTTCGGGGTTCGAGCCAGCAAGCGATGCTGAGGGTGACCTGATATCCTCGAAAGGTGTCGATACCGATGCGCCTGTTACTGATCGAAGATGACGTGATCCTTGGATCGTCGTTGAAGAAAGCGCTGGAGAAACATGCCTATGGCGTGGATTGGATGCAGGACGGGGAATCCGGGCTTGCTGCGCTTGAGGACCTGATCTTCAGCGTCGTCGTACTCGATGTCAATTTGCCGAAACTCGACCGGAATCAATGTGCTGAGAGCAGCGCGGCAAAAAAAGAACATGGTTCCGATCTTGCTGCTGACGGCGCGGGATACTCCGCTACAGAAGGTTGAAGGCCTTGATAGCGGCGCTGACGATTATCTCGTCAAGCCCTTTGATCTCGATGAGCTGCTGGCACGGCTTAGAGCGCTGATAAGGCGGCGGGACGGACGTCCGGATGTGGTCCTGAAGTGCGGAGATGTTGAAGTCGACCCCGCCGCCATGGTGGTGCGCAGCACATCGGGGCAAGTCGCGATGACGGCCAAGGAGTTTCAGATGCTGAAGCTCCTCATGGAACGCGCCGGCAAGTACGTTACAAAAAGCGATATCGAATACGCGCTCTACAGTGCTGAAAGCGCTGTGGAGAGCAATACGACGGAAGTCGTGATCTACAATCTGCGGAAGAAGCTTGGCAGCGACTTCATCAAGTCGATCCGCGGCGTGGGATACATGGTCGAGCAATGATCAGATCGACGCTGACGCGCAAACTGTTTTTCAGGATTGCGCCAACAATTTTGATTACCATCGCCCTGATCGGGGCGTTCGCCTTCCGCAGCGCCACGCGCGAAATCAACAATATCTATGACGCACAATTGATCAACGACGCGAATGTTCTTTGGACGCTGCTGGAACGCCAGGTTGAAAAGCCTGGCATTCATAAATCCAAGCAGGTCAATGATATTGATTTGGCGATGGGCAACCAGCTGGCAATGAACGAGGATGCGGATGACTATGCCGACGCCCATATGTTCCGTGCATGGAAGGACGGGGAGATTGAGGTTTTCTCGAGCACCGCATTCCCGAAGACGGTTCCCGAGCAGCGAGCGGGTTTTACGGACGTGAATTACGGCGGCGAAGACTGGCGGGTGTACGCGCTGCCAATTCCGCAAACGACGATTACCGTGGAAGTTGGAGAAAAGCTTGCCCTTCGCAAATCGCTTGTGTCAAATATTCTCCTGAACCTGTCTTTTCCATTGCTGGTCCTCTTCCCGCTCATCGCAGTCTTGATCTGGTTCGGGATCAGGAGCGGGCTCAGCGCGATGCACGGATTGGTGCGCCAAATCCGCAGTCGTTCCCCGGATGACCTGTCTGTCATTCCCGTCGATACGTTGCCGAGGGACCTTTCTCCCCTCGGCAGATCGATAAATCAGCTTCTCGACAAGCTTGACCGCTCACTGACGGCGGAGAGGCGTTTCGCCGATCACGCTGCCCATCAACTGCGAACTCCTCAGACATCTCTCAAGTTGTTGCTCCAAATGCTGGCGAATGCCGAGAGTGAGCAGGAACGCAAGGCTATCATCGGCGACCTCGTGGCGAGCAATGAAAAGGCGATGCACCTGATCGAGCAACTGCTTCGCGCCGCTCGTGTCAGCCATCAGCCGATGCTGTTGAAAAGCGTTTCATTGTATAACACCGTGGCTTCGGTCATAGGTGAATTCGGCAACATCATTCATCTCAAGAAACTTGATGTGTCGCTGCACGGCGATGAAGATGCGCAGGTCAATGCGGATGAGCCTCTCCTTCGCCTGATGATTGCCAACCTCGTAGACAATGCAATCAAATACTCCCCCGTCGGCGGAACCATCGAGGCATCGATCACGCCCAAGAACGAGTCTTGGCTGCTTTCCATCAGCGACAGCGGGCCCGGAATAGCGGCGCAACATCGCGAAGCCGTGTTTCGGCGCTTCTACCGGGTCGATACGCCGCATGCCGAGGGATCGGGATTGGGATTGGCGATCGTTGCCGACATAATTGACCGTTTCTCCGCCACTATCGCATTGAACGCTGCAGGATCAGGCGGAGGTTTGAGCGTAGACGTGCTGATGCCGAAAGCATAGCGCGCGTCTTCAGGCGATTTCAGTTTCATTTCATTTTGGCATAATTCTGCACTCAGGCACGGCTGATAGAACCCCCGCACGATTGTGCAAGGAGTTTTATGAATGCACGTGTTTTGCGATTTCGATGGAACGATTTCGGTCGAGGATGCGACCGATTTTGTGCTTTCAAACTTGGCTGATCCCGCATGGGAAGCCATCGAACAACAATGGCTGGACGGCGAGATCGGTTCTGCCGAATGCATGCGCCGCCAGGTCGCCCTGATCCGCGCCCAGCAACATGAACTCGATGATGTGCTTGAAGATGTCGTTATTGACCCGACGTTTCCCGCCTTCGCAGATTTCTGCAGCCGTCACGCTATGCCCCTTACGATCGTGAGTGACGGCGTCGATTATTTCATCAAACAAATTCTCGTGCGCACCAACCTCAGCCATATTCCGGTAATCGCCAACAAGCTGACGATCGTCAATCCGGAAGGAAAGCCATCCTACCATCTGGCTTCTCCCCACGCCGATCCGGATTGTTTGTCAGCAGCGGGGGTTTGCAAGTGCAGATCGCTGACATCGCGTGACTTGCGGGTCTACGTCGGTGACGGCCGCTCGGATTTCTGCGTTTCACATCAACCGGAGTTGGTCTTCGCAAAGGGGGAACTGGCTGACTACTGTTTTGCCGAGGATATCCCCTTCATTGCGTACGAGACCTTTGCCGATCTCACCCACAGCCTCAAGAGCGCTGTTCCAGGCCTATCGGCCAATGCTCTCAGCACACCGCGCCACGCCGCCGCATAACCAACAAGCGAGAACCAGAATGAACACAAATTTTATCCTGAAGCAGCCCGAGCTCGTATCTCCGCTGCCGAACTCGGAACTCGAATTGCGTCTGCTTGAGGAGACCTATTGTTCTCACGGCGATACGGTCCATTACGCCCAGGAGCCGAGCTTTTTCGAATCGTGCGAAGGCTCGTACCTTTACGACAGCAAGGGTACGCCGTTCCTTGATCTGCAGATGTGGTATTCGGCGGTTAATTTTGGCTACCGCAACCCGCGCCTGAACGCCGCCGCACATCGGCAGCTGGACACCCTGCCTCAGGTGGCATCGCAATATCTGCACAGGGAAAAGGTCGAACTAGCGGCCATGATTGCTCAAGACGCAGAACGGAAATTCGGCACGAAAGGACGGGTTCATTTCAATGTCGGCGGCTCGCAGGCCATCGAGGATTCGCTGAAACTCGTGCGCAACTATTCAGGCGGAAAGAGCCTGATGTTTGCCTTCGAGGGTGGATATCATGGGCGCACGCTTGGCGCCTCGGCGATCACGTCGAGCTATCGCTATCGTCGTCGTTACGGGCACTTCGGCGAGCGCGCACAGTTTATTGAATTTCCCTATCATTTCCGTGGCCCGAAAGGCATGAGCAAAGAAGAATACGGCCACCAATGCGTGCAGAAGTTCGCCCGCCTGTTCGAGAGCGAATATAACGGCGTCTGGGATCCTAAGGCGGGCAAGGCGGAGTTTGCCGCCTTCTATGTCGAACCCATCCAGGGCACTGGCGGCTATGTCATTCCTCCCATGAACTTCTTCAAGGAGCTGAAGCAGGTGCTCGATCAGCATGGGATCCTGCTTGTCGTCGATGAAATCCAGATGGGCGTCTACCGGACGGGCAAGATGTGGTCGATCGAACATTTCGGTGTCAGCCCGGACATCCTCGTCTTCGGCAAGGCAATCACCAATGGTCTCAATCCGCTTTCGGGCGTCTGGGCGAAGGAAGAAATAATCAACCCAGGTATTTTCCCTCCAGGTTCAACGCATTCTACCTTCGCCAGCAACCCGATGGGAACCGCCGTAGCACTGGAAACCATGAAAATGCTCAAGGAAGAGGATTTCGGTGCGGTCATCATCGAGAAAGGCGCTTACTTTCTCGACGGACTGAAGGAGCTGCAGAAACGCCACCGGATCATCGGCGATGTGGATGGCCTGGGCCTGGCCTTGCGTGTCGAAATATGCACTGAGGATGGGTTCACCCCGGACAAGTCGACGATGGACTGGCTTTGCGACGAGGGGATGAAGGGTGATCTCAGTGTCGGCACGAACATGTACGGTCTCGTGCTGGATGTTGGCGGTTACCACAAGAATGTCATCACCCTTGCCCCCAACCTCCTGATCAGCCGCGAAGAGATAGATCTTGCCCTGACGCTGCTGGATCAGCTTTTTGTCAGGGCTTCGAAGCGATAGGCCGATGCAACTTCTGCTCCTCCACCTCGATGATGCGCTTGAGTTGCAGCCCGACTTCATCCGCGCCTGCCTGAACGCCGGCGCGTACGAGTTACAGGCTGAGAATGAAGGGCGAGCGATCAGGCTTTGGGGCAAAAACCCTGATTTGCATGCCGTTCGGACCAAGCTCGCGCGCAGGATGCTGCGGAGAAAGGATGCGCACCTGTGTTTCATGGGGTCGGGTGATTTTCATCACGTCACTGCGCTGCTGCTCGACGTTGCCCTCGAAAAGGATGGAAAGCCGGCCACGGTAATCCATTTCGACAACCATCCCGATTGGGTTCATTTCAAGGATGGCATCCATTGCGGCTCATGGGTCAACAGGGCACTGGAACATTCCGAGGTTCGCAAGGTCATCACTGTCGGCGTATGCAGCGATGACCTGAAGAAGCCTGAACGGAAGGGAGCAAATCTTTCGCTGCTCAAAAAAGGCAAGCTTGAGCTCTATCCCTACGATCATCCACCGAGCAGGGTCAAAAAGGAATATGGGTCGGGGTCGAGCTACCAGCAGGATTCCGGCTCGCTCAGCTGGAACACCATTGCCGCTATTGGTGAGCAAAATTTCGTCGATCGCCTCTTGTCACGGATTGAGACTGAAGCCGTCTATCTGACGATCGACAAGGATGTGCTGGCTCGCGACGATGCGGTCACGAACTGGGATCAAGGCAGCATGAGGCTGCCATATCTTCTGACTTTGATAAGTGAGATAGGCTGCCGCCACCGCATTGTCGGTGCAGATGTCACCGGCGACTACTCATTTCCCGCTTATGGCGGCGGGTTATGGACGATGCTGATGAAGCACGGCGAGATTCTGCTGGATCAGCCCCGACGGCCCTCGGATGCGCGTCTTGCGACCAACATCAACTCCGCAGGCAATCACGCCCTTCTCGAAATTCTTTCGCAGGCCATGTCATGAGCGGCACCCTGACCCTGCCAATGGTGGCGCTGATCAGTTTTTGCATTGTTGCGGAAATGGCGCGTGAGGTCTGTTTCAAACAGGCCGCGCACGCTTCGACGCTTCGCCAGGCACTGGTGAAACCCGCCACCTGGGTGGGAATTGTCTTTTGGGCAGTGGAGCTGTTCGCATGGATGATGGTGCTCGAACACGTGCCGCTGTCCATCGCCTTTCCAATGATGGCGCTGAGCTATGTCGTCATCGTTGTCGCCGGAGCCTGCTTTTTCAAGGAACACGTCAATCTGCGTCACGCGGCTGGAGTTCTTCTCATCACGGCCGGCGTGACGTGCGTTGGAGCAACAGGACTATGAAACTCTTCAAACACACCAAATGGGATGCCGCTCCCGTTATCGCGGCAGTCGCTCACCTATTCTTCAATATCTACCTCATCGCCGGATTTCACAGCCGCCCGCTGTGGTTGTCCTTAGTTCTGGGGTGCGTTTACGCTGTCTCGATCTCGTGGAATATCAACAGCATCTCCCACAATTTCATTCACACGCCCTATTTTGCCGCGCGCCCGCTGAACTATGCCTTCAGTCTGCTGGAATCCATCACGATCGGTTTTTCGCAGACCTACTATCACTGGATCCATATGCGCCATCATTCCGGCAACAGCGACAAGCCGAATGAAAAGGGTGAGACAATCGATTGGTTGTCGATTTACAGACACGGCAAAAACGGCGAACCGGAGAACGTTTGGAGCTACACGTTCCTCAGCTTTTTTCGCGACGATATCGGCGACATTCACAGAGGCGTTGCCCGCACTCGGCCGTTCGACGCGAAATGGGGCCGCTTCGAGCTTTACGCGTTCTTTGGCGTGGTCGGTCTGGCTTTGATCTATGACTGGCGGGCTGTCCTGTTCTTCGTGCCATTCTACTATTTTGGCAATTGCCTGTCGTCGCTCAACGGCTATTACGAGCATCTTCACGGCGATCCGGAAGAACCGATAGCCTGGGGCGTCAGCAGCCACAATCGTTTCTACAACTGGCTGTGGTTCGGCAACGGTTACCACGCCGAGCATCATTATCGTCCGCGCACGCATTGGACAAAACTCCGCTCCTTCCACGAACAGATCGCTGACCAACAGGAAGAGGCTGGCGTCCACGTCATCAGCACGTGTCACGCGCTCGGGATTCATGGCCAAGGAAAACCGCGAGTTGGAAATATCGAATGCAGATCGCTGACCCTTTTGGATATTTCATGGAGGGCACCAACGGTAAAGGCGTCCTTCTTGTGCATGGTCTGACTGGTGCACCCACGGAAATGCGGCTTGTGGCGCGACAACTGAATCGTCGGGGCTATACGGTCTATGCACCGCTTCTTGCCGGTCATGGTGGCGATGTCCGCAGGTTGCGCGGCACGCGTTGGCAGGATTGGCTGGGAAGTGTCGAGCAGGCAGTGGAGCAGTTGACCGCCTATACGAACGAGACATTTGCTGCCGGCATTTGCGTCGGTGGCAAGCTGGCGCTTCTGGCTGCCCACGAGCAGCCCGGAATGCTCAAGGCCGTGGCGATTTACTCTCCGTGCTTCCTCTATGACGGCTGGAATGTGCCGTTCTATTACCCACTGCTGTCGCGCAACATCACCTGGTTGGCACATGTCCCATTCCTGGATCGCCTGAATTTCAACGAGACTTCGGCACTCGGCGTCAAAGACCAGCGTATGCGCCGGATGATGGAAAACATGTCCAAAGAGGGCGTAATCGAGAAATTCCCCGGCAAAGGCCTGGTCGAGATGTATCGCCTCGGAAGAGCGCTCAAGCACGAGCTGCCGCATATGATGACGCCAACGCTCATCCTGCATTCAAGGGAGGATGATCTCAGCAGCCCTGCCCATGCCCGCTATATCAGTGACCATATCGGGAGCCCCGAACGAGCTTCGCTGGATCGATGACAGCTATCACATGATCCATCTCGATCGGCAGCACAGGCAGGTCGCGGATCTGACTGCCGATTATTTTGGAGTGAGCCATGCTTCAGACCGTCTCTAAATCGACGCTCCGCGGGACAAGGTTACCGGCGAAAGACAATCCGCTCATACAAACGCGCGTTGTGAATTCGATCCGGGAAGTCGGCAAGCAAGCGTGGAACGCCTGTTTCGAAGATGAGGTCGAAGATTTCGATTGCCTTCTCGCGATCGAAGAGGCCGGGATCGAAGGTTTCGCCTGGCGCTATGTAACGGTAATTGAGAACGGGACCGTAGTCGCCGCCATGCCGGCGTTCATTACCAGTTACCAGCTTGAGACGACGTTGGAAGCAGGACCTCTGCGCCGTTTCATTCGTCGGATGCGAGGCTTCCTTCCCGGTATCCTCACGTTGAAGCTCGCGTGTCTTGGCTCGCCCTGTACGGAAACTGGCAAGCCAGGCTTTTGTGCCAACGTTCCTCCGGAACGCCATCCTGATTTGCTGGCACGACTTATTGCCGGGTTCGAGAAGCACGCGGACGATGAAGGTTGTTCCCTGCGGGGCGTAAAGGATATTCCTGAGCCTTGTGCGTCGGCGTTTGCGCCGGTATTCGCACAATCAGGTTTCGCTTCCATTCCCGGGCTTCCGACTGCTTGTCTTGATATCGATTTTCACTCCATCGAAAGCTATCTGAGCCGCTTGTCCTCAGGAACCCGCAAGGACATGCGCCGGAAACTGAAATCGTTTGATCGCATCAGGATCGAGACACGAACCGAACTGGCAGACGTCATGCCGCGCGTCATGGCTCTTTATAATGCGACACGAAGCCGGAGCGAATGGCAGTTCGAAGCTCTCACCGCCGGATATTTTGCCGGCATTCTCGACCGTATGTCCGGGAAGTCATTCTGCACCTTGTATTTTGCAGAAGACAAGCTGCTGGCGGCTAACATTCTCGTTCACAACGAAAGCACGCTGATCGACAAGTTCTTCTGCATGGACGGAGAGGAAGGGCGTGCCTACGATCTTTATTATCTAAGCTGGTTCGCCAATCTGCGGTATTGTATCGACCACCGCGTTGCCCGCTATCAGAGCGGCCAGGCCTATTACGAAAACAAACTGCGGCTCGGCAGCAGGCTCACTGCAAACACAATGTATTTCAAGCATCGGAACAGGGGCGTCCAATGGTTGCTGAGGCTTGTATCGCCGATGTTTGGCGTGGACGAGCCTCAGGGAGCCGCTTCATGAACGGCCAGCGTCTTTCCTGGTTCGCCATTCCGGTGCTGAACACGTTGTTTCAGATTTTCATCAAGCTTGCTGCCGATGCGGTGAGTGGTCATGCCAGCGGCTGGTTTTCCGGATCGCTCGCATCGCCCTGGTTGCTTGCGGCTGTTGCAGTCGAAATCGTTTGTTTCCTGATCTGGATGCAGGTCCTGTCTGAGCTCGATCTGAGCAAGGCGTTTCCGCTTTCTGCTTTAAGTTACGTGCTGGTCCTCCTGTCGAGTTGGCTTTATTTCCGGGAACAGATCACCGTGCTTCAGTTGATTGGAAGCGCGCTCATACTTGGCGGAGTGTGGCTGATCGGGACAGCCTCCGGACGCAGCAGCCCTCAGCAAAACACGCATGAAATCAAGTTCCCGCCAGTTACGACAATGCGAGCCAGACGATGACCCAGGTCCAGTTTCAAAACTCCACTTCCGGCAGGCACACAACGCCATCGGCGCTTGCCGATCGTGCATTGCATGCTGCGCTTCTTCGCATCGTCAGCACAGGTCGCCTGACTGTCACGACTGCGAAGAACAAAAGATTGTCATTCGGAGATGGGAGCGGGACCTGCGGTATCGGTGAGGTTTACCGATAGCCGGGCACAGTGGGCCTTTTTGGCCGACGCAGATATGAGGCTTGGCGAGCTTTTCATGGATGGCCGTCTTGTCGTCGATGAGGGCTCCATCTATGACTTCATCGCACTGCTGTTGCGGGAAGCCCAGAACACCGCTCATCCTTGGCCAGCGCGTTTCATAGACGCTCTGCGCGCCAGATTCCGCAAGCTGAAGCAGCCTAATTTACCCGGCCGATCGAAGCGGAACGTCGCACATCACTATGATCTCGACGGTCGGCTATACGAGCTGTTCCTTGACGCGGACCGTCAATATTCCTGCGCCTATTTCGAACATCCCGATCAGTCGCTTGAGGAAGCACAACTCGCGAAGAAGCGGCATCTGGCGGCCAAACTCCTGCTCGAACCGCATCAGCGGGTTCTGGATATCGGCTGCGGTTGGGGCGGTCTTGCACGGCATATTGGTGCAAGGGTGACGAAGGGTGAAGTACTGGGAATAACCCTGTCCGAAGAACAGCTTGCATATGCACGATCATCGTTGAACCAGGGAGACCGCCGGGTCTCATTTGATCTGCAGGATTATCGCGACCTGAAAGGCCGGTTCGACAGAATTGTTTCGGTCGGCATGTTCGAACATGTCGGCGCCGCGTCATACGCGACATTCTTCAAAACATGCGCAAGACTGCTTGATGACGATGGCGTCATGGTTCTCCACACGATCGGCTGTTCGTCCACGCCAGGCTTCACGACACCGTGGCTGAACAAGTATATTTTCCCGGGCGGGTATATTCCCTCGCTCTCCGAAATTGTTCCGCACATCGAAAAAGCCGGATTGATCGTCACCGATGTGGAGGTACTGAGGCTCCACTATGCCTCCACGCTCAAAATCTGGCGCGAGCGTTTCATGGCGAAGCGCGCGGCGGCGAAAGCGCTTTATGACGAACGGTTCTGCCGGATGTGGGAGTTTTATCTGGCTGCGGCCGAGGCAGCGTTCCGATATGAGGATCTTGTCGTATTCCAGATTCAGATAGCCAAGCGCAATACTGCTGTTCCCATAACGAGGAACTACATTCGTGACGACGAGCTAAATGCAGCGAGGAATCTTCAAGCGCTTTTCGCGGCACCGTGACACAGAATCAAAATCCGATATGGAAGGAACGGCTCAGAACAATGCCGATCGTATTCTGGTTAGGCGATCCAATGTCGGTAACAATCGGGCTGTCGGCAGCATCCCCGACCAGCCTGTCGAATTTATCGTAGACCAGCAGGCTCGTTTTGGGATTGATCTGATAGGTCGCACCAACAACAAAGCCAACGGATTTGAACCCTGCGTCCGGCGAGAATGCGCTCAGGCTACCGTTATCCAGCGCTTCGGCACTACTTACGCCGAAACTGTTTTCCATGTACGTCGCATCGGCGAACGAGGCCCGGGGACCTGCCGATAGCAGAAACTTGTCGCCAACCGGCTGGAACCAATCGACCGCAAAATCCGCGACAAAGCCGTCATCGCTCTGAACGCCCTGCCGGGCTTCGGCTCGTACGCGCAGCCGGTTGTCGATAAGCCAATACTGTCCAAAGGCACCTACGTCGACGCTCCAGTCGATTTCGTGCACGCCGTGCACATCTGTGTGGGAACGGCTGCCTCTGATATTGGCGGCAGGTCCAAGTTCAAGCCCGCCGAGCTCGATCAACGAAAAATCGATACTGTCGTCGGGAGCGCTCAAACCCGCTGGTTCGTTGGCGCGGCGGATATCGAAATTCGGTACAAAGCTAAAGTCATTGTCGCCCGACCCCTCAAACGTCGGACCGTATTCGGTTCCGGCACCCAAGGTTACAATCCAGCCCGGGCTCGCTTCGACCGTCGTGGCCTCCGGCTTGTCCGCAGCGATGGAGGCGGTGGCGGACGAGATTGTTGCTAACAGAGCAAGCTCCAGCGTTCTTGGCAGCCGCCTGACGCGCGCTCGATCGACAGATAGCGTCATTATACTTCCCCATCCGACATGCTGCGCCCCACGAATTTGCATCCGACGAGACTTTAGTGTCACCAACACGCGAACGCGTCAAGATTGGCAATCACGTCGCAGGAAAGGATCGCCTCCCGGTTGGTCTGGCTGCCGTCGATGACGAAGCGATCCGGTCGGCCAGGCGTTGCGGCACTTTCTTGGTGTGTTCAAATCATTCGATAAAGCATCCCAAGCGTTCCAGGGCAGCGTCGACCCAGGCACGATCATTATTGCCCGTCTTGATCGCTTCCATCTGACGCGTCTCTGCCGCATGTTTTTTGGTCGCTGCAGTGAAGACTTCTTCGACCGACTCGAGTGGCACCGACACCATTCCGTCGGCATCGCCGCAGACGAGGTCACCGGGTTGGATCACCATACCACTAATGGCGATGGGAACGTTTACCTCGCCCGGGCCGTCCTTGTATGGTCCGCGATGAGTGACTCCCGCAGCAAAGACAGGGAACGAACCCGCGCTTAATTCCTCGCTGTCGCGAATGGCTCCAAATATTACGATGCCGCCAAGGCGGCGTTGAATCGCGTGCGCGACCATCAATTCGCCGATGATCGCATTAGTAAGATCTCCACCCGCGTCCACGACGACGATGTCGCCAGGCTCAGCGATATCCAGCGCCTTATGAACCATCAGATTGTCCCCCGGGCGGGATTTAACGGTGATCGCTGGGCCCACCATCCGCGCGCCCCGATAATAGGGGCGCACCGATGCACCGCCAGCAGCGATGCGGGACATCACGTCGCTTACGTTTGCTACTGGCAAATCAGAAAATTTGTTGACCCAGGTGCTGTCAACCTTGCGCTGCCGCTTACATACTTTGAAGCCTAGCATCTTATTATCTCCGAATGTTTTTGCTTTATAGGATTTTTCCGCTTCTCTGCCGTGCTTCAACTGATGTCCTGGTTGGCCAACGCGCGACGGTCGAATGCCTTGCCGTTAAGGACATCGATGATGTTCTGTGCGCTCTGCAAAGCCATATTCCGCAAGGCCGAGCGACTGGCTCCGCCTACGTGCGGCGTCGCTAAAAGGTTTGGCAACATCCAGAATTTATGGTCCTTGCTGGGGGGCTCCTCCTCGAAACTATCGAGCGCAGCCCCGGCGATGACACCATTGGTCAGGGCCTCGTATAACGCCTTCTCATCAACGACAGCTCCACGCGCTGTGTTGACCAGAAAAGCTGTGGATTTCATCCATGAGAGACGCTCATGATTGATGAGATGATGGGTTTCCGAGGAAAGCGGGCAATGCAGGCTCACCATATCGCTCTGCGAAAGGACCTCTTTCAGGTCGCGGGTGACAGAGATCCCGTCCGCACCGCTCGCGTACGGATCGTAAGCCCATGCCTCCATTCCGATGCTTTGTGCAAGTTTTGCGGTCCGCCTGCCGATTTCGCCAAAGCCGATGACACCAAAACGGACTCCTGCGAGGTCACGGCCAACATACCTGGTCTTCGGCCAACCACCGCTTTTCACGGTGTTGTTCAAGATGCATATGTCTTTCATCAGGCTTAGAGAAAGTGTGAGAGCGAGTTCTGCGACAGACTGAGCATTTGCACCAAGAGCCCGAAGAACGGGAACATTGCGGGCGCTCGCAGCTGCAAGGTCAATATTGTCGACGCCGCTGCCGTGCTTTGCGATGACACGCAAGCAGGAAGAGGCATTTATGACGTTCGCGTCAATATTTCCCTGGCGAACCAGGATTGCGTCGACCGTTTCCTTGGCAGCAATTTCGGCTAGCTTCTCGGATCCGCTATAGCCGTCGGCGTAGATTGACCTGATGGAACTTTTCTCGAGGAGTTCGTTGGCCCGTGTGTCGATTTCTCCTCCAGTGATCAGAACAACCCACTGACGCGAGGGATCCTGATCGAGATCTCCACAGGCCTTCATATGACTGATTTCACTCATAAAAACTCTCCCAAGAATACCGCCTTTGCTCAAGACTGCAGCTGCGGTTGACGAATCTTCAATATACGGTATTGTACTAAATGAAAAGGTGTTGTACTGAGTACAACGTACACATCTTTTGAGGGAGGTTTAACCCATGCCGGGCAATTCATCGGGAGTAGCGGCCGTCGAACGTGCCGTTTCCATACTTGAGGCGTTTACCGACGTTGACTCGGGGCTAACGCTGGGCGAGCTCGCGCGCCGCACAGAACTGGACAAGTCCACGGTGCTGCGCATCGCCCGCTCATTGGCAAAATCTTCGATCCTGGTGCGCAACGATGACGCCAGCTGGCGGCTCGGCCCCGAACTCGCGCGTCTCGGAGCTCTCTATCAGTCAACTTTCAAGGCCTCGGCGGTTTTGGAGCCTCTCCTTGCTGAGATCAGCGAGGCGAGCGGCGAGAGCGCTGCCGTTTATGTCAGGGAAGGCGACTCGCGCGTTTGCCTTCACCGTCACGATTCCAATCAATCGATCCGGCACTCCGCGCGCGTCGGAGACGCCCTGCCGCTAGACCGAGGTGCTCCAGGGCGTGTCATTCTGGCGTTCTCAGGCACACCGGGGCATGTCTATGACGAGATCAGGGAACGCGGCTACCACGCGACGATCGGTGAGCGCGACCCACAAGTCGCGAGCCTTGCCGTTCCAATTTATCGCGACGGTCGCAAGCTGTTTGGTTCAATGGCTTTAACTGGGCCGACGCCCCGCTTTACCGAAGACGCGATCAACAGAAATCTGAAGATTCTCCGTGCGGCCGCCCACAAGTTGAGCGCAGCCATGGGCGGAGAACCCGGTTAGGTGTTTTTGGCGGGTGCCGGGCCCGCTCGTCGTTCCAGGGAGGAACTTAAGCGTGAACATTTCGAAAATTGCAGTACTGGCAGCTGGTACGATCCTTGCGGCCGCAGGAAGCGCCCGCGCGGAGTGGCCAAATGACAGACCCATCCAGATGATAGTTGCCTTTGCACCGGGCGGAAGCACGGATGTCATGGCTCGTGCCATGGAGCCTTTCCTCGAGAAGGAACTCGGAGCTGACATTGTAATAGAAAACCGCCCTGGAGCTTCAGGTGAAATCGCCTACACCGCTCTCGCGAAGGCAAAACCAGACGGGTATACGTTCTCCTACATTAACACCCCGGGCTTTCTTTCGATGCAGGTTCAAAGGAAACTTGGCTATGATCCGAAGACCATAAAGCCCATCGCGCGCATCGTCGACGACCCCGCGGCAGTCGTTGTCCCAGAAGCTTCCGACATCAAGACCCTTGGCGACTTCATCGCCGCGGCAAAGGCCAAGCCCGGTGCTGTGTCTTTTGGTTCATCGGGCATCGGAACCGATGATCACCTGGCAATCATCATATTGGGAGCCGTAGCTGGCGTGCAGATTACTCATATTCCTTTTAATGGTGCAGGAGAGACGCGCACGGCAATTCTCGGCTCCCAAGTTACAGGTGGCGGCCTCAATATCAGCGAGTTTGCCGGAAACGACATTTCGGGCTTGCGGATGATTGCTCAATTCGGAAACGAGCGCTCCAAGCAACTGCCGGATGTTCCCACAGCCATCGAATCGGGATTTGATGTTGAGATGACTTCGGAACGTGGCATCGCAGCGCCGAGCCAAGTACCTGAAGAGATTTCCGAGCGCTTCGCTGCCGCCGTGAAAGCAACAATCGACAATCCGGAGTTCCAGAAACAGGCCGAAAAACTAGCATTGCCCTTGGCGTACTTAAGCGGTGCAGACTGGGAAAAGGCGATGCCGGCCCGCCTCGCCCGATTCCAGAAAATATGGGACGAAACACCATGGGTGCAGCAATGAACCCGCGGACTCTCTTCCGAGGAGGAGACCTTCCCGACGTACTTGCAGGGACTTTGATGATCTCGCTCGGAGCGCTTGGCCTATGGGCCGGGCGCGACCTGACATACGGAAGTCCGGCAATGATGGGGCCCGGCTTCCTGCCAGCGTCCCTATGCACAATCATGGCGCTGATCGGCGGGTTCGTTCTCGTCAAAGGATTGTCGAAGCCCGCAGAGTCGATGGGTGCGCTCAATCTTCGACCTTTGGTCACCCTTGTCGTGGCTATTGCAGGCTTCGCGTTCAGCGCCGAACGCTTCGGCTTCGTTGTCGCATCGGCATGGTTGCTGATTATCGGGAGCCTTGCCGATCCAGAATCCAGATGGAAGGAAATTTTCATCTCCACCGCGGTTCTGACATCGCTCGGCGCGCTTCTTTTCGTCTACGGACTCGGCGTTCAGATGCCTATTTGGCCCTTCTGACCGATTTCATTTCTGATCGGAAATCCAATGTCATTCCTTGATGTACTAATACTCGGATTTTCGGAGGCTCTGACTCCGACAAACTTGCTCTTTTGCTTTATCGGCGCACTGCTCGGTACGCTTATCGGCGTACTGCCGGGCATAGGACCGACCGCAACCGTCGCCATACTTCTTCCGGTAACCTTTTTCTTGCCGCCGCTTGGCGCCCTCATAATGCTTTCGGGAATTTTCTACGGAGCTCAGTACGGGGGATCGACAACTGCCATTCTGGTCAATCTTCCGGGCGAGGCATCCGCGGTGGTCACGGCCATAGACGGTTACCAAATGGCACGTAAAGGTCGCGCTGGTGCGGCGCTGGCGATAGCGGCGCTGGGGTCATTCTTCGCCGGGACGGTTGCGACAATTGCCCTTGCTGTGGCAGGTCCGACGTTATCTTCATTCGCCTTGTCCTTCGGTCCCGCCGAGTACGTAGCTCTCTGCATTTTCGGTTTGCTTGCCGCGACAATCCTCGCGCACGGTTCGGTTATCAAGGCTATTGGCATGGTGTGCCTTGGGCTCGTCTTGGGTCTCGTGGGAATTGACGTCAACAGCGGATCGGCACGCCTTACCTTCGGATCAACCGATCTCTACGACGGAATTGAATTCGTGGTTATCGCGGTTGGCTTGTTCGGCATAGCGGAGATCGCTACCAACCTTGAATCCACAGAGGTGCGAGGGATCCTCCAAAGCAAAATTGGGCGCTTGTGGCCTACCCGCGACGAATTTCGGCAAAGCTGGGCGGCAGTGCTCAGAGGAACCGCGGTCGGTACCGTACTCGGCGTCCTTCCGGGCGGCGGCGCAACATTAAGCGCGTTCAGCGCCTACTCGGTCGAAAAGAAAGTATCCAGAACTCCAGAAAAATTCGGACACGGAGCAATCGCCGGCGTCGCCGGACCGGAGGCCGCCAACAATGCGGGGGCGCAGTCGTCTTTCATTCCGCTTTTGACGCTCGGCATTCCGTCCAATTCAATCATGGCGATGATGTTAGGGGCGATGACCATTCATGGGATCACTCCGGGTCCCTCCGTCATCCAGAATCAGCCCGGTCTGTTCTGGGGTCTGGTAGCGTCAATGTGGCTCGGTAATGCAATGCTCCTTATTATCAACCTGCCGCTGATAGGCCTTTGGGTCAAGCTGCTCCAGATTCCCTATCGACTGATGTACCCGGCTATCCTGCTTTTCTGCTGCGTCGGCGTTTTTAGCGTCAGCAATCGTGGCTTCGATGTGGCTCTGGTCATCATATTCGGCGTGTTGGGCTACGTGCTGCGCAAAGCCAAATGTGAACCAGGCCCGTTGTTGTTGGGGTTCGTCCTTGGACCGTTGCTGGAGACTAATCTTCGACGTGCAATGCTCTTGTCACAAGGTGACTGGCTCGTTTTCTTTGAGCGTCCGATCAGTGCGATCCTTTTGGCGGTCACTGCCCTCATGTTGTTGATGCTTGTTCTGCCGGCCATCAGGAAGAACCGCAAAGCGGCATTCGAAGCCAGTGAGGACTGATCCGTTCGGAGGAAGATCGTTGCTAGCAAGAAATGGCGTCAGTCGACGCATCCGCGGCGTCCTTTCGCTCGACGATTTCGAAATCCGCGCGAAACGACACCTGCCGAAACCACTTTTTGGCTATATCGCCGGAGCCAGCGAGACTAATGCCTCGCTCCGGCATAATGCTGAGGAGTTTCAGAAGTATGGATTTCGGCCGCGCGTCCTGACTGACGTCTCAGCGCGAACGACCAAGACAACCTTGTTTGGAACGCAGTACTCAGCGCCTTTCGGCATCGCTCCGATGGGCATCAGCGCACTCATGGCTTATCGCGGCGATCTCGTTCTCGCGACCGCTGCGGAGAAAGCCAGCATACCAATGGTAATGAGCGGATCATCTCTGATCCGGCTTGAGGAGGTAGCTGCGGTTGCACCTCAATCCTGGTTCCAGGCATACCTTCCCGGCGAACCAAACAGAATCGATGCGTTGGTCGATCGGGTCGCTGCCGCAGGGTTTCAAACTTTGCTTCTGACCGTTGATACCGCCACCCTAGCCAACCGGGAAAACAACATTCGGACCGGATTCTCGACGCCGCTCCGCCCGAGTGCCCGCTTAGCCTGGCACGGAATTTCTCATCCAGCATGGAGTATCGGCACATTCGCCCGAACGCTACTTTTTCATGGCATACCACATTTTGAGAACTCGTACGCGACCCGCGGAGCACCTGTCGTTTCAGCGAATGTCATGCGCGACTTTGGAAAACGCGACCACCTCAATTGGAACCACTTTCAGCGAATACGCGATCGTTGGCACGGAAGGCTGATCATCAAGGGGATCATGCATGAAGAAGATGCTGCAATTGCGGTTGGGCAAGGCGCCGACGGCATCGTTGTCTCTAACCACGGAGGTCGGCAACTTGATGGGACATTGTCACCGCTCAAAGTTCTGCCCTCGATCGCTGATCGCGTGGGCACAGAAACGGTGGTTATGTTGGATGGCGGCATTCGCCGCGGTACGGACATTATCAAGGCGCTCGCGCTCGGGGCAAAGTTTATTTTTGTCGGCCGACCGTTTCTGTATGCTGCTGCAGTTGGTGGCCAGCCGGGTGTTCTGATGGCTGCCGATATTCTCAAGACCGAGTTGCACCGGAATATGGCGTTGTTGGGTGTTAATTCCATCGAGGAAATTACGTCCGACCTTATAGCCGAAATCTAAGGCTCACTGGCATGCATATTATTGGCGGCCTACCGGGATAGCTCCAACTGTCCCTCCCTTGTGCCATGTGAAATACCGCTGGTGCCCGACTTTGGAAAACGTACTAGATATCTAGTCAGATAATCGGCTACGTCTTAAGTACTACGACCGATCCACAAATATATTAACCCACCCATAAGTTGCTTGACACCGCTTTTTGCCCGGCGTTTATCCTGTTTCAAAACAAACAGAGAATAAACGCTTTTCGTAACTTAGATTTGTACTTGTCTCCGGCTCACCAGAGTCCGAAAAGGTGTATCGTGTCAAACAGCAATGTATCACTGCTAGAAAATACTGCTCCGATTGATAACCGGACATTTACAGATCCCCATCCCGTAGTCGAGCAATGTCAATCAGTATGGCGTCAGTTTAACTTGCGCACCCCTCAGATAGCATTCTATCCCGATACGATCATCCCTCACTCCCGTTACCTTCGCGAAGTGTTCTCGGTCGTCGATAATGATGACATCGATGCGGTTTTACTGACTAACGAAAGGCAATCATTCGGGTTGGAAAAGTTCCGCAGCGCAAGAGATCTGTTTCTAGTGCCGGTTGTGAACGTTTCCGGGAAGCCGAGCGTGGCCGCCGATGTCGATTTTAGCCTGAAGAATCCCAAATCATGGGTGGAAACCGCGAGTTGCATCAGAAAATTCCGGGAGCGCCGAGGCCGGTTGTCGAGCAGATTTCTATCCCCTACTTCTCCAGCCGTGCGAATGATGGCTTATTTGTTCGTTTCCGGGGAAGATCTCACCCCGATCAGGCAGCCGAATTCCCCGTATTATTTCGGATACAAAGGTTTTCCGAATACAGCATCCGCGACAATGGTTGCCGAAGCCCTTGCCAATAAGGGCTGGCTCGAGCGCAGTTTTTTCGACAGGTACCATAAATGTGCCGGATGCCAGTCTCATCGATTGACGGTCAGAGAAGAATGTCCGGCATGCCAGTCGCCGCAGCTATCAGAAGTAGACCTGATCCATCACTACAGCTGTGCGCAATTGAGTCCCGAGGCGGACTTTCGTCGCGGAACGGCGCTCATTTGCCCCAAGTGTAGCAAGCAACTGCGCCACTACGGTAAGGACTACGACAAGCCGGGACGCATTCAGGTGTGCGCCCAGTGCAAAAATACCACGTCGGAGCCCACCATCGGTTTTCTTTGCCAGGACTGCGGAATGCATGTTGGAGGAGACGCAGCGAGCGTATCGGACGTGTTCTCCTATTCCCTGTCCCATCAGGCGAATACTCTGCTCGCCAACGATGTTACGAGCGTAGATCGATTTCCGATTGCTCAACTTCGTTATCTTCCGGAAGAACTCCAAAAGAAGATTACTCAGCTTTCTTCCTCTACCGGGGCGGCATCCGATTTCCTCCTGGTTGAGTTGCAATATGGTGGCCGCGAACAAGTGCTTAAAACTCGAGGTGAAGCCAACTTCATTTCAATGCGGAAACTACTTGCAGACAATCTTCAGGGCATTCTTGGAGATGTCGCATCCGTACATTCGTCTCTTGAGCGGGAGTACGTCCTCTTTCTCGGACGCGACGAAGCAGGTTTCACGGCCTACTTGCAGGAAGCTCTTCACCGTTCCGAATCTATTCTATCCGACAAACTGAACCCCACCTTGCTTGTTTTATGGGGCACACGCGAAAAAGCGCTGTCGTGAACGACCTTGATTTCGGCCTGTCATTTCTTCTGGCACAAACGGGCTCGAGTTTAGTCACCGTCTTTTGGTACACGCTGATATTCGATGTTCCAAGATACCTCGTGCCGTTTGTAATAGCCGCGATGAGCTTGCGACACATGGAGAAGGACAACGGCACTCGTTGCAATTCCCAATCTCCAAGCGTGAGCATCGTTCTTATTGGCCATAACGAGGCCGATTCTATTGGCGCATGCGTTAATTCCCTGATGGAACAGTCTTTTTTGGATTTCGAGATCGTTATAGTCAGCGACGGCTCAACGGACGGAATGAACAAAGTTGCCCGAGAAATGGTCCGAAAAGGGCTGGGATCCTGTATCCTTTCTACAGGAGTTCGGGGCGGCAAGGCGAGCGGGACTAATCTGGCGTGCGAAATCGCACGCGGTGACATCATCATTAATATTGACTGCGATTGTTCGTTTGACCGATTTGCGATTGAACGTCTCCTGGAACCCTTTGCCGACGGGCGCGTCGGAGCAGCATGCGGGGATATCGCACCACGCAACGCCGATGTGAGCCTTGTTTCGCAGTTTCAGGAAATCGAATATCTGGAGTCTATTTCCGTCGGCAAGAGGTTCAGCGCAGCGATTGGGCAAATAACATGTGCATCTGGTGCGTTCAGCGCTTTTCGCCGGACCGCTCTCGACGAGGTAGGCGGGCTTGATGTCGGTGGTGGAGAAGATCTCGATGTGACGCTGCGGCTGCGTCGAGCGGGCTGGCACATCGGATATGTTCCGAATGCCGTGTGCTACACGGACGTACCAACGACCTTTTACGCCTACATCAGGCAGCGGCTGCGTTGGGAGCGTGACGCAGTATGGATCCGCTTCCGCAAGCACCGGCGGCTTCTCAATCCGTTTGACCGCAACTTCAGACCTGCGGAAGCGTTTCATCAGTGGGATTTTCTAGCGTTCAGTGTTGCCGGCGCCGTCATCTTCCCGATCTACATATCGTGGCTCGCAATCAATTTCGGCGCGCTAGCCATCCCGGTTCTAATAGCGATGCAAATCGCGTTACTGGTTCTGGATGTCCTTATGCTTGCCTTGGCTTGCTGGACGACAGGCCGCGCCAGCTTTTGGCGTAATCTGTTGTTCGTTCCTGGCTACTCCATCTTCATGTCGTATGGGATGCGGTTGGTACGCTTGCTGGCTTATATCGATGAGTGGTTTTTTCGCGGTTCTCATCGCGACAACTATACGCCGGAAAAAGTGCGCCATGAGCGCGCGTGGTGAGGTTAAGTAAATGAAGTACATCCGCAAACGCCCTCGCATAGATAATCTCGACCGGCAACAGAGAAAGGGGTCCGGTCGCCTGAGCAGATCGATATATCTCTTGGTACTCGGAGCGCTGATCGTTTCGCTTGCGAACTATCTTGTCGGCGGAATGTTCATCCTGTCAGCCGATGGCATTGTACTGGCGCAGCGGTACATCGTATCCGCCGGTTATCCGGCCACCGTCGACAAGGTGCTCGTCAGCGAGGGCGATAGCGTCACCCAAGGAACGCCGCTCCTCGAGCTCACATCGTTCGATATGGTGAAGGAGATTGCAGAACTCTCGGTACGGACCAGTGAACTTGCGGTGCGAGAGGGAGAATTGCAGGGAAAGGTAGCGACGAATACGGCACTCTTACCTCTGGCAGAGCGTTCCGCAAATGAAAGCAACAGTGCTATTTTGCGTCTTGACCGGGTCTCGACGCGGGGCCTTGTTCTTGCAAACCGAAGAGATGAGGCCTTGACGGCCAACTACCAGGCCGCGGAGCGCTATGCCCAATTGCGGGCCGAGTCGCAAGTCACCGCAAACGAACTCCGAGTTGTGGAAGCGTCGCGACAGGTTGCTACTGACGCGGTTCACAAAATGAAAGCAATTTATGGAGAGGGTAAGGTAACTGCGGCGGTCACAGGTATTGTGGGTTCAAAAATTCCTGTTCCGGGTCAAGTTGTACGTCTGGGTGATGAAATGCTGCAAATAAACGGGGGAAAGGCTTATCTGTTTGCTTATTTGCCGGATGGGTATCTTTTTCCTGTTACCAAAGGCATGAAGGTTCAGGTGAGCGGCGGGAGCGAGCACGCGACGGGAACAGTTGAAAAAGTGTTGCCGATCGCCGACGCTCTACCAGCGGAATTTCAGAATTTGCTGCGGCCCCGCGATCGATCTCGGCTGATCCGAATTGCGCTGCCGGAAGACCATCCCTTTGCCGTAACTCAGAAGGTCGTCATCAGAGGATGCGTGTTCGGTTGGTGTTGGGTTCGATAGCATATTTGAAAGGACCTGTTACAAAACGCTTTAGCAATGTGACCTGGTTGAGTGAAGGCCGATGGCCTGGTACCAGCCGCCGCCACATGTAAAGGACACACCTCGCTCGGAGTGGGGACTTAGCGCATCCGCTCCCAGATAATCGTCACCTTCGCCCCACCAGGGCGCTGGAAATTCTCGATCATCCGGTTGCCCTCAACCACCATCGTCAGTTCGTTCCTTGTACGAACATCCCCGATCCAATTGGGGAAGGACGAACCCTCGACAGTATTTCCGCTGAAATTGCCGTCCGCATCGACGGTGTATCGGCCATACAAGGCGAGAGTGCCTGCCATGACGGCCCTGTTCTCTTCGTCGGTCCCGCCTCCACGCTCATTCGACTTGAAGCGGGGGATGCGCTGATCGTGCAGGAACTCCACGAAATGCAGGTCGCTCGTAAATACTAGCTTTCCCTGAGGCTCGGGGCCATAGGGAAGCGACGTATTCCCATTCACCTCCAATGTCGCGGCAATCATTTGCCAAGTGCCGATGACCTTGTTCGGGGTTTGTGCCGCCGCAGGGGTGGCGATGGAAAGGACGATCGCGGCGGTGCCGGCAACAAGCATTGCTCTGCGCTTGATCATGTCAATTTTCCCTTCGATCGGCCGAAAGTGCGATATCACGCTGGGCTTCGAGCGCTTCAAGTCGCTTCGTGAGCGCGGCGCGGATGTTTTCATAGGCAGTGCTACCCAGCGCGAGCCGCAATGGCGGGTGATCCGAGTCTGCCGCCTCGATCATCGCGTCGACGGTGCTGACAGCGTCCCCGCGGATCACGAACTCACCGCTAGCGACGAGACGGCGAACCTCACCTGCAGGTGTTTCTTCGTAAATCTCGGAAGGCTCTGCACGATCGAGAGCCGCACCAAAATTTGTACCAGTGGGCCCCGGTTCGGCAATGATGAAGTCGATCCCGAATGGCGCCACCTCCTGGGCAACAGCCTCGATGAAACCTTCGATGCCCCACTTGCTGGCATGATAAAGGCTGAAGGCCGGGTATGCGATCTGCCCGCCCTCGGAGGAAACCTGGACGATGCGGCCGCCGCCCTGAGATCGGAGGTGCGGCAGGCTGGCACGGATAAGTTGGATCGAGCCGGTGAGATTCGTCGCGAGCTGACGATCAATCTGCTCGTCGCTGAGTTCCTCCCCCGCGCCGAATAAGCCATAGCCGGCGTTGCTGACCACCACGTCGATCCGACCGACACGTTCGAACGCCTGGTCAATGGCTGCGCGGACCGCAACCGTATCGATCAGGTCCAGCGAGACCACGTGCAGCTGATTCGCATGAGCGCTCGCAAGGTCCGACAGCGCGACTGTGCGCCGCGCGGTTCCAATGACGCGGTCGCCGCGGTCCAGCAGCTTCTCCGTCATGATACGTCCAAGTCCGGAGGAAGCCCCCGTGATGAACCAAGTTTTCGTCATGGCATGATCCTCAATTGACTGATGACAACATAGCGACTCCCCTTTGTTGTGATAATGCGCTCTAATCCGCATGGGCTGGTGAATAAAGGTGACCAATGGCGAAACCGACACTGACGGATCTGACCGCCCTTGTGGCAGTCACGGAGCATCGGAGCTTCCGAAAGGCGGCCGACTTGCTGGGTGTCTCGCGCTCTTCGCTCAGCCACGCGATCGCAGCGCTCGAGCGCAACCTTGGGGTCCGGCTCCTTCATCGGACGACCCGAAGCGTCGCGCCAACGGAAGCGGGAGAGCGTCTTCTTCGACGGCTGAAACCAGTGCTTCAGGATCTTGATCGGGCCCTCGACGCCGTGGCCGATGATGGGGGGCATCCGAGCGGCACGCTGCGCATCAATGGCGGCGAGGAAGCCATGCGCCAGTTGCTTAGGCTAGTCGTGCCTGTCTTTTTAAGACGTTATCCGCATGTCTCGCTCGACCTGATCACTGATGGACGCCTGATCGACATTGTTGAACAAGGGTTCGATGCCGGCCTCCGGCTTATCGAAGCGGTGCCACAGGACATGATCGCGGTTCCGCTGAGCGAAGATTTTCGCTTTCTGGCTGTCGCCGCGCCGACCTACTTGACGAAAGCCGGCCAGCCACTCACACCAGAGGATCTGCGACACCACCAATGCATTCGACAGCGTCTCCCGAGCGGCAAGCTATACCGGTGGGAATTTGAGAGGCGTGGGCAGGAGATTGCGATCGACGTCCCTGGGACAATGACGCTCAACCATACGATGCTCATGATCGAGGCAGCAGTCGACGGCCTGGGGATTGCTTATGTGCCCGAGACGGCGGCGCGACCATGGCTGGAAGCTGGACGGTTGATCGCACTCTTGGAAGATTGGTCGCCTGCAGTGGGAGGACTCCGCCTTTACTACTCGAGTCATCGTCATGTTCCTGCTTCCCTTCGTGCCTTTATCGACGTGATGAAAGGTGCCGACTGATCGATATTGGTGTCGTTTATGCTCCGCGCGCCAACCAACGAGACCTTGCCTCATCCGATCGTTGGCGCGTCGCCTTGCGTGACCCGTCCTCGGCGGCGGCACCGACGCCGGCAGGCGCTAGTTAGCTGCCGAGAATGGCTTTTTTGAACGTCGCGATATTGTGGTGCATCATGTCGATATAAGTTGCTGCACCTTCGTCAGGCTTGGAAAGCGCATCCGAGAACAGCGTACCGCCGACGTTTAGTTTGGTTTCGCTGGCGATCTGCTCGATCAGACGCGGATTGGTGATGTTCTCGACGAAGATTGCCGATGCCTTGTCTTCCTTGACCTGTTTGATCAGCGCAACGATATCTGCAGCCGATGCCTCCGAGTCAGTCGATATCCCCTCGGGGGCCAGGAATTTCAGACCATATTCATGCTGGAAATAGCCGAATGCGTCATGCGACGTGATGATCAGGCGTTTTGACTCCGGGATCGAGGCAATGGCTGCCTTTACTTCCGCCTCCGTGGCATCGAGCTTCTTTGTGTAAGCCGCTGCATTGTTCTTGTACGTGTCGCAGTTGGTTGCGTCCGCCGTGCAGAAGGCATCAACGATATTCTGGACATAGATCTTGGCATTGCGGATTGACTGAAAGGCGTGCGGATCGTATGCGCCATGCTCTTCCTTGGCCGCGCCGCTATCGCCGTGATCTGTCTCTCGGCGCTCTTGATCGGCTCGACGCCCTTGGTCAGTTCGACGATGGGAGCCTTGGTGGCGCTCGCTTCCACGAGACGCGGCAAGAAGCCTTCGAAGTGCAGGCCGTTGACCAGCACCACATCCGCCCCGGCCACCGCTACCGCATCGGACGGCTTCGGTTCATAGACATGAGCGTCGCCGTCCGGCCCTACCAGCGTCGTCAGTGAAATCTTGTCGCCGCCAACATTTTTGGCAAAGTCGGATATGACCGTGAAACTGGAGACAACCTTCAAGGCTTCCGCCGAAGCCGGAGAGTAACTAGCGGTCAGTAATAGTATAACGTTCAATCCCGTGGCGAGTTTAAGGGCCTTCATCATAGCGTTTTCCTTCTGTGCTAAGCTGTTCTGTGGCGATAGGGGCGCAGCCGGCTGTTGACGATGCCGCGTGTCCCGACGAGGATCGATCCGAGATAGATGGCCCCGGCGGACAGGATGATGGCCGGTCCGGAAGGCACGGAATAGTGGTAGGAGATCAGCAGCCCGCCTACGCAGGATACGCAGCCGATGACGATGGCCAGCGCGCACATCGGCCCGACCCGCGACGTCCAGAAACGCGCTGCTGCTGCGGGGAGCATCATCAGCCCGACGGCAAGCAATGTACCAAGGGCCTGGAACCCACCAACGAGGTTGATTACCACCAGTGCCAGAAAGATGAAGTGCACGGGCGTGCCAATGCGGCTGACAGAGCGCAGGAACAACGGGTCGAGACATTCCGCGACAAGCCCGCGCCAGAAGATTGCGAGGGTAACGACACTGATCGCCGAGATCATGCCGATAAGGCCCAGCGCTTCATTGTTCAGGGCAAGCACGGTCCCGAACAGCACATGCATCAAATCGACATTGGATCCGCGCAGCGACACGATTAAAACGCCGAGCGCCAGCGATATCAAGTAGAAAGCCGCCATGGAGGCATCTTCCTTCTGGATCGTGAAGCGCGATACCGCACCCGCGCCAAGTGCGACGATGACACCGGCGACGAGTCCGCCAATGGTCATCGGCACGATCTGCAGCCCGTAAAGCAAAAAACCCACCGCCGCGCCCGGCAGGATGGCATGCGCCATCGCGTCTCCGGTCAAACTCATGCGCCGCAGCATCAGGAAAACGCCAACCGGGCAGGAACCGAGCGACAGCGCCAGCGAGCCGACAAGCGCACGTTGCATGAAGCTGTAGTCGACAAAGGGCGCGATGAGATACTCATACATGGTCAAGCCGCCCCCCTCTTCAGTGAAGTTTGGGGCCCATTGTGATGATCGTCAGCGTGATGATGGACATGCGAATGAGCGTGATCGTGTGCATGGCCGTGGGCAGCATCATCCTCGCACCAGGGCGCGCCCTCTTCCCAAGCCTCGTGAAATTGTCTGGCCTGCAATAAATTGTCGGCCCGAAGCGTCTCGCGTGATGCACCCCAGGCGATCGGCTTGCGCGCCAGAAGCAGCGTTTCCGGGAAATGCTCGCGAACAAGATCGAGATCGTGCACGACGACCATGATCGTACGGTTCTCGCCGTGCCAGCGCTTGATCAGATCGATCAGGTCGCTGACGGTCTTGGCATCGATCGCATTGAATGGCTCATCGAGCAGAATGAGATCCGCATCCTGCACCAGCACCCGCGCAAACAAAGCGCGCTGCAATTGCCCGCCGGACAGCGTGTCAACCGGACGTTTTTCGAAGCCTGCCAGTCCAACACTCATCAGCGCCTTCGAGACATTCTCGCGGTCTTCCGATGTGAATCTGCCGAGCAGGCCACGCTTCGGCCAAAGCCCGAGCGAGACAAGGTCGATCACGCGCGCCGGGAAAGACCGGTCGAGTTCGGATTGTTGCGGCAGGTAGGCGATCCGTACACCTTTTTCGACAACGCACGAACCGGACATCGGCTTGAGAACGCCGACAATCCCCTTCATCAGCGTCGACTTGCCCGATCCATTGGAGCCGACGACCGCCGTCAGCGAGCCACGGCGAACGCCGCCGCTTAAGTGATGAACGGCCGGATGCCTGTGATAGCCAAGCGTCAGATCGTGAAAGGTCAGGCAGGGTTCAGTCATCGGACAGCCGCATCTTCAAGTTGAGCATTTCGATATGTGATGTTATTACATTTGTCAACAACGGCAAATTTGAGAACCGGGAAAATTAATGTATCCACTGGCGGAAAAGACAAATCTTTCCTATGTGTTATGGATCAACAAGGAGCCAATCCGGCAATGACCGCTACGCAAGAGCTGACAAAAAACCAATCGCTGGTTTTCAATGCGTTGGCTCGCGCCGATGGGCCGCTCAGCGCCTATACGATCCTCGACCAACTGCGAAATGATGGCTTCCGCGCCCCGCTGCAGGTCTATCGCGCCCTCGACAAGTTGCTCGACTACGGCATGATTCACCGGCTCGAAAGCATCAACGCTTTCGTCGCCTGTGCACATCCTCACACCCATAGCCACGGCCACGGGATGATCGCCTTTGCTATTTGCGAAAAATGCGGTCAGGTCTCGGAATTCTCGGATGATATAATCACCGGCCGCGTCCGCGAATGGACCAACAGCAATGGTTTCAAGCAGTCAAAGACGACGATTGAAATCCGCGGCGTCTGTGCCAATTGTGGCACGGCATAACGGGACTATTGTTTCTTATAGGCCTTGAGGAACATGTCTACGCCAGACGTTACGGTCTTGCGTATCTGCTCTTCCGATGGCGGATTATCCATGCATCCAAACAGCCTGCGCCTCAGCATACCGGTTACCATCAGGTCGGATAGCTGGTAGGTAGCAAGTTCGGTGTCTTCAATATCGAGATCGCCCGAAGCAACATGTTTGTCCAGAAACGCCCTCAACAAAGCCTGCCCCCGCTTTGGACCATTCTCATAAAAGCTCTGGCTCATCGAGGGCATGCGCTCGGCAACGCTGATGACCACCCGTTGCGCCCGAATGACAACATCGGACGTGACCTTGAGTGACAATGCCGTACCAAAGGCAATAAGCGCGTCACGCAAGTCATGGTGGTCTTCCAGCGCAGAATAAATGCCGCTGAACAGCTTGTCGCGATAGGCAAAGCAGAGCTCCATGAAGAGCTCTTCCTTGCTATCGAAATAGACATAAATCGTCCCCTTCGACACGCCGGCTTCACGCGTTATATCATTCATGCTCGCGGCATCGAAGCCCATCTGCGAGAAAACGCGGTCGGCGCCTTCAAGGATTTGCTGGCGCTTGGCCGGATCTTGACCAGCTGCCAATCGCCCCTGCCGCTCGTCCACAGGTATCACCGCTTCCAAGGCAGACGCCTTTATCGATGACACGTGGGACGCCTTCGTAGATGACATTTTAATCTCGTTTCCTCATTTTCGATTCTTTTTCGAACCAATCGGTTCGATGCACTTGATATGCGCTCTCATTTGCGCTATGTCAATCATCGAACCGATTGGTTCTATCACTTTTTCCCTACTGCGGCGCGCATCCACTCGGATGCGCAAAGACGCAGTAACAAGTTGAGTGGCGCATAATCCTTTCCAAAAATCGAAGGGATTTTTGGGGTTATGCGCTGAACATCCGTAGAAAGAGCCTCATATGTCTGCGTCGAACGCCAAGAATGAAGCTGAAATCCGTCAGTTTCCAGCCCCGGCTCCTGCTTCAAAAGCGGAAGCACCAGCAAAGCCCGATGCTCCTGTAACAGAAGCACCGCAGCCTGAAGTTGCCGCCCAAGGGCCCGTCAAACCCAAGCGTTCGGCCAAGCGCTTCATATTGCCCATATTGATTGTCGCGGCAATAGGCGCCGGCGGCTGGTATGGTTATGAATACTGGACCACAGGCCGCTTCATGGTTTCGACCGATGACGCATATATCCAGGGTGATATCACGGCGATCGCACCGAAAGTCACCGGCTATATCGACAGGATCGATGTGGTTGCCAATCAGCGCGTTAAAGCTGGCGATCCGCTGGTAACGCTGGATAATGGCGACTATACGATCGCCGAAGAGCAGGCTGAGGCCCAAATCGCGACGGAAAAGCTCTCACTCGATCGCATCAATGCGCAGATCGTTGCCGCCAAAGCTTCGCTGCAGCAGGCGCAGGCCGGCAAGCTCAACGCGCAAGCCGTCTTGACCAATGCGCAGGCTGGGTCTGTGCGCGCCAAGCAACTCCATGCAACAAGCTTCGCCTCGCAGTCGCAACTTGATGATGCAACAGCGGCTCTTGATCAGGCGAAGGCCAATATAGCCTCCGCCGACGCACAGATTGCTGCCGCTGATGCCAATGTCGGCGTGCTCGAGGCGCAGTACAAGGAAGCCGAAGGTTCCATTCGGTCGCTTGAACTTGCCAAGGACAAAGCTGCCCGCGATCTTGGCTTTACCGTCATCCGTGCCCCTGTTGATGGGGTTATCGGCAATCTCGCCGCCAAGACAGGCGATCTCGTCAGCCCCGGCCAGCGTCTCGCCGCTCTTGTTCCGGTAAACGCGCTCTATATCGACGCGAACTACAAGGAAACGCAGCTGCGTGACATCGTTGTTGGCCAGAAAGTTCAGGTAACGGTCGATGCCCTGTCCGGCGACAAATTCGAAGGCACTGTCGCGTCCATTGCCCCGGCTTCAGGCGCTGTCTTCTCCCTGCTCCCGCCGGAAAACGCTACGGGTAACTTCACCAAAGTCGTTCAGCGCGTGCCGGTTCGTATTGCCCTGCCCGCCGACGCCCTGGCAAGCGGCAAGCTTCAGGCGGGCCTGAGCGTGGTCGTCGATGTTGATACCCGCACGACACCCAAGCTGTAATCCGAACTCCTGACGGGTCGAAGGTCATGTCGAAAGCCACAACGATCGGAGGTCCCGGGGCACCCGCTGTTCCGGACGAACATATCGATCCGAAGAAAGCCATCGCCTTCTTGGCGATGGTGTTCGGCATGTTCATGGCCATTCTCGACATCCAGATCGTCTCGGCGTCGCTCGCCGAGATCCAGGCAGGGTTGAGCGCAAGTTCCGACGAGATTTCGTGGGTTCAGACGTCGTATCTGATCGCCGAGGTCATCATGATCCCGTTGTCCGGCTTCCTTGGACGGCTGGTCTCGACACGCATCCTCTTTTCCGTTTCGGCCGCTGGCTTCACTGCCGCCAGCGTACTTTGTGCCACGGCAACGAACATCGATCAGATGATCGTCTACCGCGCAATTCAAGGCTTCATCGGCGGTGGCATGATCCCAAGCGTTTTCGCCGCAGCGTTCACGATCTTCCCGCCATCGAAACGCTCGATCGTCTCGCCGATGATCGGCCTCGTGGCAACGCTCGCCCCGACCATCGGACCGACTGTCGGCGGCTATCTGAGCAATGCCTTTTCCTGGCACTGGCTCTTTCTCGTCAACGTCATTCCCGGCATTGCCGTGGCGATTGCCGCATGGAACCTGATCGATTTCGACAAGGGCGACCGCTCGCTCCTCAACAAGTTCGACTGGTGGGGTCTTGCCGCCATGGCAGCCTTCCTTGGCTCGCTCGAATACGTGCTCGAAGAAGGCCCACGTAATGATTGGCTGCAGGACAACACTGTTTACTATTGCGCCATCGTCATGGTCATCGGCGGTATTACCTTCTTCTACCGCGCCTTCACCGCGGAACAGCCTATCGTCGATCTCTTTGCGTTCAAGAACCTCAACTTTGCCTTCGGTTCGGCTTTTTCGTTCGTGCTTGGCATTGGCCTTTATGGATTGACCTACGTCTATCCGGTCTATCTCGGCCAGGTCAGGGGCTACGATGCCCTGATGATCGGCGAAGCGCTCTTCGTCAGCGGTCTCTGCATGTTCCTGACAGCACCGGTGGCCGGCTTCCTCTCCGGCCGCATGGATCCGCGTATCATGATCATGATCGGCTTCCTTGGCTTTGGCGCAGGCACCTGGACCATGACCCATCTGACGGCGGACTGGGATTTCTATGAACTGCTGATTCCGCAAATCTTCCGCGGCGTGTCATTGATGCTGTGCATGGTGCCTATCAACAACCTTGCACTCGGAACGCTGCCCCCTGCCCGCATGAAAAATGCTTCTGGCCTGTTCAATTTGATGCGCAATCTCGGCGGTGCCGTGGGCCTCGCGGTCATCAACCAGATTTTGACGGACCGCGGTGCCATGCATTATGCCCGTCTTTCTGAAAGCGTGCATTGGGGCAATCCGGAAGCGGAAGACATGATGGCGTCGATGAGCAAGAATTTCGCATCGCATGGGCTTGATGGCAGTGCGACGGCCCTTGCCAAGATTTCCGGCATGGTTCACCTGCAGGCATCGCTGCTCTCGTTCATGGATGTTTTCTACATCCTGACCATATTGTTTGCTTCGCTCGCGGTCTTCGCTGTGATGATGCGCAAGCCCGGCGCTCCAGCTGGAGGCGGTGGTGGCGGTCACTAAGGATGCGCCGCCGCTCGCCGTAGTCATTCTGCAAGATTCTGCCCGAAACGCTTAGCCCCCTAATCTCTATTGTAGTCATCTACGTTCGGCCTTCCAGACAACAATGTCGCAGCTAGAAAAATGCGACAGATGTTATCCGCCAAGCTGCCGCGGTCCACTCTATTTTTGTCGTGATTGGGCCAATGGCTGTCACCGTTGCACTCGCTGCAGATTTACCATTCGGTTGAATTGCTAAGCCGCCAAAAAAGTGGTTCACTTCCCCTTACTGCTCAGGAAAAGTCTGTTCATCAGCACGTCAAGGGTCTGTCATCCAACTGACACGAGACACCTATATCGGGGTTGCTGAACGTCGAAACAGAGCCAATGACGTATCGCTCAATAGGGGTTTTCAAAATGGTTGGTTACTCAAAACGCTTGCTTGCGCTGTCGACAGCTGTGCTGTTCGCGGGCACGACAATTTCATTCGCCGACGCACCGGCCGAGCTGGTTGCTGCTGCAAAGAAAGAAGGCTCACTGACAACGATCGCGCTGCCACATGACTGGTGCGCTTACGGCGATGTCGTAGCTGGTTTCAAGGCCAAATATGGCCTTGAGGTAAACGAACTCAATCCGGATGCCGGTTCTGGCGACGAGATCGAAGCAATCAAGGCAAACAAGGACAACAAGGGCCCACAGGCACCTGATGTTATCGATGTTGGCTTTGCTTTCGGTCCATCGGCCAAGAAAGACGGCCTGACGATGCCTTACAAGGTATCGACCTGGGATTCGATCCCGGACAACGTCAAGGATGCCGACGGCCATTGGTATGGCGACTATTATGGTGTTCTGTCGTTCCAGGTAAACACCGATATCGTCAAGAACGTACCGAAGGATTGGGCTGACCTGCTCAAGCCGGAATATGCAAACACCGTTGCTCTCGCAGGTGATCCCCGCGCTTCGAACCAGGCCATTCTTGCCGTTGCAGCTGCCGGTGCATCAACTGGTGCCAAGGCCGGCGCCGATGCCGGGACTGCCGGCTTGAAGTACTTCGCCGACATGAACAAGGCCGGTAATTTCGTTCCGGTCATTGGCAAGTCCGGTACGCTTGCCCAGGGTGCAACCCCGATCATAATCAATTGGGATTACAACGCACTTTCGGGCCGCGACACGCTGAAGGGCAATCCTCCGGTTGAGGTTATCGTACCTTCATCTGGCGTTGTCGCCGGTGTCTACGTTCAGGCAATCAGTGCTTTTGCACCGCATCCAAATGCAGCAAAGCTCTGGATGGAATACCTCTACTCGGATGAAGGTCAGCTGACCTGGCTCAAGGGTTATTGCCACCCGATCCGCTTCAACGATCTTGCCAAGAACAACAAGATCCCGAAGGAACTGCTCGACAAGCTGCCTCCTGCAGCTGCCTATGAAAAGGCGATCTTCCCGACCCTCGATGAACAGGCTGCCGCCAAGGAAGTCATCACCAAGGATTGGGACAAGGTTGTTGGCGCCAACGTGAAGTAAATCCTGATCGATCGGATCCCCGTGGCACTCGCCGCGGGGATTTGGTTCTGTCAAAGCGCATTGCGCGCAATAAAATTTACGACGTGACGTGACAAGCGGCTTCCGGATTGATTGCCTGGCAGTTTGCCGGCGGCAGCTATATCTTACCCAAGAATGCGGTAACGAAAACGATGAGTGCGATTTCAGAACCCGGCGCATTGCCTCCGGTCCCCGTCCCGGCAACCGAGCGCAGACGCATGTCGCTCGACTGGCTTGGCGTTATGCCATTCATGATCTTCGCCGTGTTGTTTTTGATATGGCCGACGATCTATCTCATTGCAGGCGCGTTTCAAGACAATGAGGGTAACCTCACCCTCGCCAACATCGCCAATCTCTTCCAGCCGTCGATCATGGCCGCCTACTGGATATCGATCAAGATTTCGCTCGCCTCGGCGCTGCTCGGTGCATTGATTGGCTTTTGCATCGCGGCCGCAATCACGCTTGGTGGACTTCCGGCTTGGATCCGTTCGCCGTTGATGACGTTTTCCGGCGTGGCATCAAACTTTGCCGGCGTTCCTTTGGCCTTTGCCTTCCTCGCCACCCTTGGACGAACCGGCCTTGTCACCTCGCTCCTGTTCAATGTGTTCGGCTTCAACCTTTACGCCCACGGCTTCAATCTTCTGAGTTTTTGGGGCCTGACCATCACATATCTCTACTTCCAGATTCCCTTGATGATCCTGATCATCACGCCCGCGCTCGATGGGCTCAAGCGGGAATGGAAAGAGGCTGCACTCATTCTCGGCGCGACCGGCCCGCAATATTGGCGCATGGTCGCCTTCCCGATCCTGTGGCCGGCTTTGCTCGGAACAATCCTTCTGCTTTTTGCAAATTCCTTCGGTGCCATCGCGACAGCCTACGCGCTGACAGGATCGTCTCTCAGCATCGTCCCCATCGTACTCTTCGCGCAAATCCGTGGTGATGTGCTGCAAGACCCACACCTTGGTTATGCACTTGCCTTCGGCATGATCGTCATTACCGGCGTTTCCAATGCGATCTATATCTGGATGCGCGCCCGCAGCGAGAAGTGGCTAAAATGAAAACGAACCGTATCTGGTCCTGGCTCGCACTCGCTTTCGGCATCATCTATTTTGTCGTACCGCTGCTCGGCACGCTTGAATTCTCTTTGCGCATGCGGCGCGGCGCCTATTCGCTCGATGCCTATTGGGTGATCCTCAGCGATCCGCGTTTCCAGCAGACGTTCGGCTATTCGATCGTCATGGCGATCGTGACGATCATCATCGGCGTCGTTCTGGTTGTACCGACTGCTTACTGGGTGCGCCTGCGCTTGCCGGCATGGCGCCCCGTTCTTGAATTCATCACCCTGCTTCCGCTGGTCATTCCGGCCATCGTTGTCGTGTTTGGCTATATCCGCCTCTACAACACCGCTTCGATCCTGCCATTGACCGGTTCGGCCATGGGAACCAATATCCTGCTCGCCTTCGGTTATACGATGCTGGCGCTGCCTTACATGTACCGGGCGGTGGACACGGGCCTCGGTTCGATCGATATCAGAACCTTGACGGAAGCAGCGGAAAGCCTTGGTGCGAGCCGCGTCACCATCATGGCGAACATCATCCTTCCCAATGTACTCGTGGCAGTGCTCTCCGGCGCATTCTTGACATTCGCGATCGTCATCGGCGAGTTTACCATGGCTGCTCTGCTCAACAGGCCGGCGTTCGGTCCGTTCCTGCAGCTTATCGGGGCGAACCGCGCTTACGAACCTGCGGCTCTTGCCGTTATCGCATTCGCCATTACCTGGATCTGCATGGGCCTGATCCAGGTCGTTACCCGCTTCAACAAATCGCTCGCTGCGACCAAGCGATAATTCGGGATACCAACCATGTCATTCCTCACGATCAGCCATTTGAAAAAGAGCTTCGGCGCCACCACCGTCGTTCATGATTTCAACCTGAACATCGAGAAGGGCGAGTTCATCTCCTTTCTCGGACCCAGCGGCTGCGGGAAAACAACTGTGCTGCGCATGGTTGCCGGCTTCGAAACACCAACTTCCGGCGTGATCAGCATCGGCGGCAAGAACGTTGTTAATCTCAAGCCGAACCAGCGCAACATCGGCATGGTTTTCCAGGCGTACGCGCTGTTTCCCAACATGACCGTCGCGCAGAATGTCGCCTTTGGCCTCAAGGTGGCCAAGCAGCCGCAAGCCGAGATCGACGCGACGGTGCATGAGATGCTGTCACTGATCAAACTGGACCATCTCGCGGCGCGTTATCCATACCAGCTCTCCGGCGGTCAGCAACAGCGCGTGGCGCTCGCGCGAGCACTCGCCACGAAGCCGCAAGTGCTGCTGCTCGATGAACCGCTTTCCGCCCTCGACGCGAAGATTCGCGTATCGTTGCGCGAAGAAATCCGGGCGATCCAGCGCAAGCTTGGCATCACGACGATCTTCGTCACCCATGACCAGGAAGAGGCCCTGTCGATCTCTGATCGCATCGTTGTGATGTATGAGGGCAATGCCGAGCAGGTTGGGGCCCCTTTCGAGATTTACAATCAACCCGCTTCGCGTTTCGTGGCCTCATTCGTAGGAACACTCAATACGCTCGACGCCGTTGTCCGCGACGCCGGGTCAGGCACGATTACTGTTGATGGCAAAGACATTGCAATCGACCGGACACGCCTTAACGGCCACAAGACCGGCGACAAGATTTCGCTCGCGGTTCGCCCGGAGGCCGTGAGCCTTGGCGAAGCCACCGACAAGCGCGAAACGACGCTCGACGGCAAGATCAACAGCGTGCATTTCCTCGGCTCGGTCATCCGCATCCGCGCATCGTTAGGCGAGAACACTGTATCCTTCGACACGTTCAACAATCCGAGCGCCCCGCCGCCGTCTCCGGGCGAGAACGTCAAGGTCAGCCTCGCCGCGAAGGACCTTCTGGTTCTGGGGCACTAGCCGCTGCGATCATGCATCTAAAGAAAAAGGACGCCAATTGAGCGCCCTTTTTCGTTCGGTCAGGGCACAGGAACTACCCCTGGATTGCCTCGTCCAGCAGCTTGAGTGCTGCCTTCTTAGTCAGCTTCACCGGATTGCCGCCCGCAGTCGGGTCAACAATAGCCATGTCGGCAATCAGTTCTTTCTGCTTCTTCGTCATGTCGAGGTCGGTGATCAGCCCTGGCAGCGTATGCGGCACCTTCAGCTCCTTGCGCAGCTTGAGCACAGCTTTGGCGAAACCGTCGAAACCGCCCTTGATGCCGATATAGTTGGCAAGTCTCGCGATACGCTCCTCCACCGCATCACGGTTGAAAGCCAGCACATAGGGCATGAAAACCGCATTTGTCATGCCGTGATGCGTGTCATAGATCGCACCGATCGGATGCGACAGGGAATGGATCGCGCCGAGACCTTTTTGAAACGCGGTCGCACCCATTGCAGCAGCGCTCATCATATGTGCCCGCGCCGTTAGATCCTTGCCATTGGCATAGGCTTTAGGCAGGTTCTCGAACACCAGCCGGATACCTTCAACGGCAATGCCGTCGGCCATCGGATGATAGCCAGGCGCGCAATAGGCTTCCAGGCAATGCGCGAGAGCATCCATTCCCGTACCCGCCGTTATGAAAGCCGGCATGCCGACTGAAAGCTCCGGGTCGGCGATGACAATCGCCGGCAGGAGTTTCGGATGAAAGATTACCTTCTTCGTGTGGGTTTCCTCATTGGTGATGACCCCGGCGCGGCCGACTTCCGAGCCCGTTCCGGCCGTTGTCGGCACGGCGATGATCGGCGCGATGGCGGCACTGTTGGCGCGGGTCCACCAGTCACCGACATCCTCGAAATCCCACACCGGGCGTTTCTGGCCCGCCTGAAACGCGATCAGCTTGCCGAGATCGAGTGCCGACCCACCGCCGAAAGCGATGACGCCGTCATGCTTGCCCTTTTTGAAGACCGCAATGCCAGCCGTCAGATTGGACTCGACGGGATTGGGCTTGACTTCAGAGAAAACGCCGTAAGGCACTTTGGCATCGTCGAGGATTTTCAACGTACTCGCCACCACTGGTAGCTTGGCGAGGCCGGGATCGGTGACGAACAGCGGGTTCTTGATCCCCGTGGCTTCCAGAACTTCCGGCAATTCCTTGATGCGGCCCGCGCCAAAACGCACAGTCGTCGGATAGTTCCATTTGGAAAAAAGCTGGGTCATGTCATGTCTCTTTTGAAGCTCGAGAAAGGTTGAAAACTTCTACTGTGCGTGGTTCGACAAGCTCACCATGAGGGAGGTAGCGTGTTGCAACGGCAATCGCCAACGTTGCAGATATTGACTCCTTGCAATCCACCACTTCCCTCATGGTGAGCTTGTCGAACCACGCACAGCAGTCATGCTGATCGTTAAATCGCCTCGCGTAGATGAAAAGATTTCGGCCTAGTCAAATTGCCGTAGCCGATTGCGGACATCGCCGCGCCCTTGCCCGTCTCCTTGACGCCAGTCCAGACCAGCGCCGGGTCGATATAGTCGCAGCGGTTCATGAACACCGTGCCCGTCTCGATCCGGTCGCCGATATCCGCCGCATGATCCGTGTCGGTCGTCCACAGCGAGGCCGTCAGCCCGTACTGGCTGTCATTCATCAGCGCCACGGCCTCTTCGTCGTTGCGCACCTTCATGATGCCAACGATCGGACCAAAGCTTTCCTCGCGCATGACACTCATCTGATGATCGACACCCGTAAGCACTTCCGGCGCAAGGTAGGGCGAACCGGCCTTGTCATTGCCGACGCTCATATTCACATGCGCCTTTGCTCCCTTGCGCAAGGCTTCGGCCTTCTGCTCGCGCACGAGATCGGCAAAGCGCGTCTGCGCCATCGGCCCCATGGTCGTTGCTGCATCGAGCGGATTGCCGACGACATATTGCTTGGTGAGATCGATGAACCCATCGACAAACCGGTCATAGACGTTCTCGTGCACATAGATGCGCTCGATGCCGCAGCAGCACTGGCCGGAATTGAAGAAGGCGCCATCGACGAGATTGGCAACAGCATGGTCGAGGTTGACGTCCGGCAGCACGTAGGCCGGGTCCTTGCCTCCGAGCTCGAGGCCCAGCGTCATGAATGTCCCGGCCGCCGCTTTTTCGATAGCGCGCCCGCCGCCGACAGAACCCGTGAAATTCACGTGATCGATCCGTCCTGAGCCCAGCAGTTTTTCGGTTTGGGCGTGACTGAGAACGATATTCTGGAAGACACCCTTCGGGAGGCCCGCCTTGGCAAAGGCCTGGGCAAAGCGCTCGCCGACGAGCAACGTCTGTGCCGCGTGCTTGAGGATCACGCTGTTGCCCGCCATCAGTGCCGGAATGATTGTGTTGACCGCAGTGAGATAGGGATAGTTCCACGGCGCGATGACCATGACGACGCCAAGAGGCACGTGCTTGATGTAGCGACGGAACCCCGGCCTGTCGTTTTCTACGACTGGAGCCAGCGCCGTTTCAGCAATCTTGACCATGTAGCGCGTGCGTTCTTCCACACCGCCCTTTTCGCCGCCATAGCGTACCGGACGGCCCATCTGCCAGGCGATCTCCGGCACAATCTCGTCATTCATGGCGAGCAATGCATCAAGCGCCGCCAGGCATAAACGGCCTCGTTCTGCGATACTGGTCTGGGCCCAGTCCGCCTGCGCCTGCCTGGCAAACTCAACCGCGGCATCGATTGCTTTGTCGGTAGCGACAGGACGTTCCGCATAAACGGAGCCGTCGATCGGGGTAATCAGTTTGACCGTCTCGGTCATGGCAAAACCTCTGCGTTCTTGATCTTTGGTTCTTCAATACCGTTCGAAGCCGCGATGCAACTCCCAGTCGGTCACCCGGCGGTCATATTCGAACTGCTCCCATTTGGCGGTGTGCACATAGTGCTCAACGACATCCTCACCCAACGCCGCCTTCAGCATTTTGGAGCGGGAAAGTGTTTCCGTAGCGTCGCGCAGCGTCTTCGGGATTTCCCTCAGGCGCGCCCCGCCATAGGCATCGCCCTGAAATGGCTTGCCGAGTTCCAGCTTCTCGTCGATTCCGGCAAGACCTGAAGCGATCAGCCCGGCAAAGGCCAGATAGGGGTTGAGATCGGCGCCGCCAATGCGGCATTCGATACGGATCCCTTTCGTGCCTTCACCGCAGAGACGGAAACCGGCGGTGCGATTATCAAGACTCCAGACACTCTTGGTCGGAGCGAAGGTGCCCGCCTGGAAGCGCTTGTAGGAGTTGATATAGGGCGCAAGAAAATAGGTGAAATCGTCGGCATATTTCAGCTGCCCGGCCACCCACTGCCGCATCAGCGGCGACATCGTGTGTTCCGCCTTCTTGTCATAGAACAGCGGCGTCTTGCCATCGGCGCTCCACAGGGAGTTGTGGACATGGCTGGAGCTTCCTGCCAGTGAATAATCGTACTTTGCCATGAAGGTGATCGCCTTGCCCATCTGGGTGGCGATCTCCTTGCAGCCGTTCTTCATGACGACATGGCGGTCCGCCATTTCCAGCGCTTCCGCATAGCGTACATTGATCTCTTCCTGACCCGGTCCCCATTCGCCCTTGGAGTTCTCGACGGGAATACCGGCATCGAACAGCCCGTTGCGGATAGCCCGCATTACTGCGTCTTCCTTGGTGGTCATCTGGATCACATAATCCTGGATATAGGGCGACGCCGTATTCATGCCCTTCCAGTGCTTGCCACGGGCGGTCTCATAGGTCTCGTCGAAGAGATAGAATTCAAGCTCCGAGGCAAAATAAGCGAGATAACCGCGTTCCTTCAGCCGGGCCAGCTGACGCTTCAGGATGCTGCGTGGCGAATGCGCAAGGTCCTCATGGTGATGGTGGTCGAGAATATCGCACAGCACCAGCGCGCATTTCTCCAGCCATGGAATATGGCGGATCGTGGAAAGATCCGGCTTGATGACGAAATCGCCGTAGCCCTGTTTCCAGCTCGCAGCCTTGTAGCCCGGCACAGGCTCCATATCGATGTCGTTGGCGAGCAGATAGTTGCAGCCATGGGTCTCGTCGTGGGCGGATTCGACGAAATAGGTGGCGTGGAACCGCTTGCCGATCAGCCGGCCCTGCATGTCGACGAAACAGGCCAGAACCGTATCAATCTCGCCATTGTTCACACGGCGCTTTAGATCGTCGAAACTCCAGTGTCCGGGCATATTTTTTCCTTTGAAATCTCACTGCGGGTCAAAATAAAAGGGGCGACCGGCGCCAAACCGGTCGCCCCTTTGCTTGAAATCAGCTTCGTTCGCCGACTGCCTTTTCGGCTGCCGCAATTTCCGCCGCACGCTTGGCGACTTCGTCCCCAATGGGCGGTCCGCGGAAGCGCCGCTTCTCGAAGCCGTACCAGACGATAGCGGTGACGATCAGGAAGCCGACGGTGATATAGAGGGCCCATTCATTTGGCGGCTGAATGCCAATAATGAAGATCAAGGCCATGGCGAGTGCGGAGAGCACCGCAAAGAGCTTGAAACTGCCCTCGCCCAGATCCCACGGCCCCATCTTGTTCCATTTCGGCGTGCCCCAGGCAAAGAAACCCAGTGCAATCGGTATGGCGAACGAGAAGAAAAGGAAGATGACCGTGCAGGAAACGACGATCGTATAGACCGGTGTCTCGCCAATCGACACAAGCGACGAGCCCCAGACAAACAGCACGGACAGGGTCGAACCGACCCAGATCGCCGCGACCGGTGTGCGGTATTGCGGGCTGACTTTCGACAACGCACTGGAGCCGGGAAGTCCCTTGTCACGGGCAAAGGCGAAGATCATGCGCGAGACAGAGGTGACGGTGGCAAGTCCGCACAGGAACTGGCAGATGAAAATCAGGAAGTAGAGAATATCCTTGACCAGCGGATTGACCTGTTCGCCCATCGCCCAGAAGAAGACGTTCCAGCCCTGGGCTGCAGCCGCGTTCATGTCCGGGATCATCAGCACGAACGAGCAGAGCATGATGTAGCCGAAGACAGCGGACCACAATACCGACGAGACCATGCCTTGCGGTACGGAATGAGCCGCCTTCACGGTCTCCTCCGATGTATGCGCGGATGCATCATAGCCGGTGATCGTATAGATCGGCAGCAACAGGCCGAGCAGGAAAACCCATACCCCTGAGGTGCTAGGCCAGACATTGCCACCGGCTTCGCCGGAATAGTTGGAGAAGGTAAAGAGGCGGCCAATATCATAGCTGTCCGCTACGGCAAGGCACACGACCGAAAGGGCGATTGCCGTGACGAAGATGAGATAGCCCGAAAAGTCGGTAAGCTTGGCGGTCAAGCCAATGCCCATATGATTGATGAGCGCCTGCAATCCCGTCAGGATGGCAAGGAATATGATCCGCACCGTCGTCGAATCCTCTATTCCGAGATAACCGCCGAAGGCGCCGATGAAGAAGTAGTAGGTACCGACATTGATAGCGCCCAAAACGGTAATGAGACCAAGCAGGTTGAACCAGGCGGTCAGCCAGCCAGTGCCGCGATTGCCGAGGATGGAACCCCAGTGATAAAGCCCGCCAGCGGTTGGATATGCAGAACTGATCTGCGCCATCGCGACGGCGAAGACGGCAGACACAAGACAGCCGAGCGGCCAGCCAATGCCGATCGCTGCGCCACCGGCACCGGAAGTAGCCTGCGCCAGCGAATTGATACCGCCAGACAGGATGCAGATGATCGAGAATGAAATTGCGAAGTTCGAAAAACGGCTCATGCGCCGTTCCAGTTCCTGGGCATAGCCCATGCCGTGCAGGACCTTTACGTCCTCCAGCTTGTCAGTGTCCGTATAATCATGGTGTGTCATCACGTTCCCCTATTATTCTTTGAAGAGTTCCAACGTCAGATACCGCCCTGTTGGGAGCTGTGCCCCCTACTTCCCGTTTACCGTTTCCTTCTTTGATATCCCCGCCATTCCCGGCGACGGGTTTTGTATGATGTCGCGCAGAAGGCTTGAGAGCATTTCAGCCCACACCTTCTCTTCTTGTGGCGTGGTGATCAGATCGTTTCGAATCTCGATCATCACAGCCGGCAATCCAAAGGCAGAAGCGTGTCTCTCCAGCGTGTAATAGACACGGTCTGCCGGTGAATAAGGTTCGTTGATGCCGACATTGAACTCACTCAACGCCTGCAGCCCGGCAATCAATGGCGCGGCGACCCGGTCATCGTCATCATGGATGATGCCGATGTGCCAGGGGCGCTCAACTCCGCGATAGACCGGCGTGTAGGAATGCACCGCCACGTAGATCGGATCAGGCAGGCCTTTGGTCGCCCGCTCGTGTGCCAGTTTCTCGATGGCCGCGTGATATGGCTTGTGCGAAAGCGCGACCCGCTGCGATTTGGCGGCTTCATCCAGATCCACATTGCCGGGAATCGTCGTCACTTCACTCAACGACGGCACGAGGTCCGGCGCGTTGAGTGGGCGGTTGCAATCGATGATGAGGCGCGACACGCAGGATTCAACCAGCGGCGCGTCGAGATCGCGGCTCATTGTCTGGCTGACGCCCAGTGCGCCTGGGTCCCAGGCGATATGCTTCTGCAAATCGTCCGGATCGAGGCCAAGCGTGCCGAAGCCATCAGGGATGTGGTTGGAGGCATGGTCGCAAAGGATGACAAACTGTGAGCGCCCGTCGGGGTTCGATACCCGGACTGGATTCCAGTCATCCGCCACTGTCCGCGGCGTCCTTTGAGAAAGGCGTTGGCCCATTTGCCCTCTTCGGCAACTGTATCTTACGTTACATTTTCTGTTTTTATTTCCACTCTCGTATGATTTGATACAGAACAGGCAAGATTGTCAAATCCGAAAACCGGATTTCGTGGGGAAACATCGATGACGACCAGCATTTCCGAGCTGATAGCCGAGAAAATCGACGCGATGCCCGCATCGGAACGCAAAGCTGCGCAGACACTGATCGCCAATTATCCATTGATAGGCTTGCGCACTGTGGCCGAGTTTTCGACTCAGGCCGGCGTCAGTTCGCCAACGATTCTCCGTTTTGTTTCCCGTCTTGGCTTCCAGAGCTACCCGGATTTCCAGGGAGCGCTGCAGGAGGAACTGGCCGCCCAGGTGCAATCGCCATGGAACCGCGCGAGCACGATCCAGACCGCGAAAGACGGCCCGGTATTCCCTCTCATGGAGGCCGCAATCGAGAATATTCGCGAGACCTTCCAGCATCTCTCGGCACAACAACTGGATGATGTCACCGACGCCATCAGCCGCAACCGCGCCCGCATCTATCTTCTGGGGGGCCGCTTTACCGATCCGATTGCCAGATACATGGCCGCGCATCTCAAGATCACCCGACCGGGCGTGACCCACCTCACTGGCCAGGAAAGCCACTGGCGCGACCACCTCATCGACATGGGAAAGAAGGATGTCCTCGTCATCTTCGATATCCGCCGCTACCAGCAGAGCCTGATCCGCTTCGCCGAAAAGGCACAGGCACGCGGGGTGGAGATTGTCCTGATCACCGACCAATGGCTTTCGCCCATCGCCCGCTTCGCCCGTCACGTCATCGCCGGCCGCACGGCCGTGCCCTCGCCCTGGGATTCGTCTGCGACGCTCTTCCTTGTGGCCGAGACCTTGATCGCAGAAGTGACCCGCAAGCTGGAAAAGAGCAGCGCCGATCGCATCCGCGATATGGAAAAGCTGCGTGATAATTAGATTGTGAACACAACTAGAGCAAGTTTTGTTTATTCAAAGCCAGTTCTGTTTCGCGGATGGCGAGACAATCCACGCGGAAGGTGGCGAGGCCGATGTTTACCCATCGGACGAAGCCGCCTGACAAAGTGGGTGTCCGTCAGCCGGAAACAGAACTGGCTTTGAATAAACAAAACTTGCTCTAGCCATTGCCGCCGGTGCTCGTTGATATACAAATGCTCATCCCGGATCGAAGACGTCCCTTCGAGCCCAAGCATCGAAATAAGCAAGGACCAAAATCATGCAGCAAGCTGACATCGGGTTGATCGGCCTTGGCGTCATGGGTGCCAATCTGGCGCTCAATATCGCTGAAAACGGTTATCGTGTCGCGGTTTTCAACAGGACAGTGGCAAAGACTCACGAGTTCTACGAAGAGGCTGGTAGCCTGAAAGACCAGATCATCCCTTGCGAAACATTGGAAGATCTCGCGAAGAATATCCGCGCACCGCGCCCGATCATCCTGATGGTCAAGGCCGGAGAAGCGGTCGACGAGCAGATCGCCGCGTTGAAGCCGTTCCTTGCAAAGGAAGACATCATCATCGATGCCGGCAATGCCAATTTCCACGATACGGTGCGCCGTCTTGCCGAACTCGGATCAAACGATCCGACATTCGTTGGCATGGGCGTTTCCGGCGGCGAAGAAGGCGCGCGCCATGGCCCGTCGATCATGGTCGGCGGCACGCCGGAATCCTATGCCCGCATAGAGCCAGTGCTGACTGCAATTTCCGCAAAGTACCAGGGCGAATCCTGCTCCGCCCTGCTCGGTCCTGATGGTGCCGGGCATTTCGTCAAGACCATCCACAACGGCATCGAATATGCCGACATGCAGATGATCGCCGAGGTCTACGGTGTGTTGCGCGACGGCCTCGGCCTCGCTCCTGATGCCATCGGCAAGATTTTCGAGAAGTGGAATGCGGGCCCGCTGAATTCCTACCTCATCGAAATCACTGCCAAGGTCTTGGCTGCAACCGACAAGAAGACTGGAAAACCAGCAGTCGACGTCATCCTCGATAGCGCGGGCCAAAAGGGAACCGGGCGCTGGGCAGCCATCGAGGCGCAGATGCTCGGCATTCCGGCAACCGGTATCGAAGCAGCCGTCGCCGCACGATCGATCTCGTCGCTGGTCAAGGAACGGAGCGAAGCGTCAAAAGCTTATGCCGATTTGAAGACAGACAAGCTGTCCGACGCGAGTGCAGCTTTCATCGATGCGCTGGAAGAAGGACTTCTCGCTGGAAAGATTGCCGCCTACGCCCAAGGCTTCGATGTCATGGCCGGAGCGTCGAAGGAACATGGCTGGAATATTCCGCTCGCCACCACCGCCCGTATCTGGCGCGCCGGCTGTATCATCCGCTCGCAATTCCTCGACCAGATCGCTGCCGCCTTTGAAGGCAGCGAAGGTAAAAATCTGCTGCTCGCGCCGGCCTTCGTCGAACGGATGAAAACCGGATCGCAATCGTTGCGCAAGATCGTCGCTGAAGCCGCTCTCGCAGGCCTGCCGACGCCGGCGCTGGCGGCAGCGCTAAGCTATTTTGATAGCTTCCGGCAGGCGCGCGGCACAGCTAACCTCATCCAGGCTCAGCGCGATTTCTTCGGTGCGCATGGCTTCAAACGGATCGGCGAGGAAGGCGATTTTCATGGTCCCTGGTCGGAAGCAAATTAATCGTCAATCGGATTGTCTATGGGACAGCGACAGTGCATCAAGCGGGAGCCGGGTTTAACCACCCAGGCTCCCGCCACATCTGTGGGGCATGCAAACGCAACCAAATAGCCAAGCGGACGAAGACGCCGCACTGAAAGGTTAGACATGTCGACCAACACGTACCAACATCGTTTATATTCTGCTGAACGGCCGGGAAGCCCGTTGCTTTTCGTGTTCCATGGCACCGGAGGTGACGAAAACCAGTTCTTCGATTTTGGCAGACAATTGCTGCCGGAAGCTGGAATTGTTTCACCCCGCGGCGATGTCTCCGAGCATGGCGCCGCACGCTTCTTCCGCCGGACGCGCGAAGGCGTCTACGATATGGACGACCTTGCCGCGCGCACCAGCGCCATGGCGAAATTCATTCGCGCGCACAAAGACAAGGCGAAGTCATCGAAAACGGTGGCACTTGGCTATTCCAACGGAGCAAATATGATCGCCTCCGTGATGCTGTCCCATCCCGAGCTTTTCGATGAAGCCGTCTTGATGCATCCGCTGGTTCCATGGACGCCTGAGCCGCAGCTCGGCCTTGCCGGCAAGCGCGCTCTGATCACAGCAGGACGGTTGGACACGATCTGTCCGCCGGTTCTAACGCAGACCTTCGCAGATTATCTGATTGAGCAAGGGGTCGAGACTGATCTCGTCTGGCATTCCGGCGGTCACGAAATCCAGCAAAGCGAAGTCACCGCCATCGAACGTTTCGTTCGCGCTACGGCGTAAATTGCGTGGTTATCTCCCCCCTTGTGGGGGAGAGGGGGTAGTCGAGTGATGCAAATCCCCTCACTTGCGATTTCTAGCACTTAGCAAGAGCTAAGATGCTGAAATCGCTTTCTCTCCCACAAGGGGAGAGATAGTCGGCGTCGGCTTTTGTCCTATCGCGAGAACCGCAGCGAAACCGGCAATACCCTCATCGCATGCGATGAGCGGCGACCCCTTGGGGTCAGCAACCCATGGCATCCTTCAAGGTGGCCTGCCTTCAGTTCCAGCGCCAGAAAGCGCCGGCGTTCGACCGGACCCGGCATGGCAAGGTCTGCTGTCTTCGTGCCGCTGAAGCCGAAGCGCTCGTAATATTCCGGATCGCCCACCAGAATGACAGCACCATGGCCGAGCCGCGCAGCCTCTGCTGTTGCGTGCCGCATCAGTGCCACACCGATGCCCTTGCCCTTGAGTGAGGGTTCGACCGCAAGCGGTCCAAGCAGCAACGCCCGTACCGGCTTGCCTGCCGCATCATGTCCAGCCTGGATATCCCACAGCCGCACCGTGCCGAGCAGCGCTCCATTGATCCCGCGTGCGACGAATGCCAGTCCCTCGGAGGGCAGCCGGCCGCGGCGCAGTTTTTCCGACGACTTGCGGCGGCGTCCCTCGCCCATGGCGCGGTCTAGCAAAGCTTCGCGGGCACGTTCGTCCAGCGCCGTCTCATTGCGTATGATAAAGGCCTGCGATCCGTCCGGATGCAGATTTTGTTCTATGAATTCTACTGCGCTCATTGTCTTGACCAATCAATCATAAGGGTGCGTCATCGCTGTCCGGCGAGCCGGACAGCAGTCCAAAACCGGGGAAAGCCCGGTTAGATGACGTATGATCGGAGCGGTTCAAACCCGTTGAAAGCCACGGCAGAATACGTAGTGGTATAAGCACCGGTTCCCTCGATCAGCACCTCGTCGCCAATGGTCAGCGAGATCGGCAGCGGATAGGGGTTCTTTTCGTACATCACGTCGGCGCTGTCGCAGGTCGGGCCTGCAAGAACGCAAGGCTCGGCGAGGTCGCCATCGCGCGGCGTGGTGATCTGGTAGCGGATCGCCTCGTCCATCGTCTCGGCAAGACCGCCGAACTTACCGATGTCGAGATAGACCCAGCGAACATTGTCATTGGCGGCCTTCTTCGAGACGAGCACGACTTCAGCCTTGATCACGCCGGCATTGCCGACCATGCCGCGGCCCGGCTCGATGATGGTCTCGGGCAGACGATTGCCGAAATGCTTGCTCAATGCCTGGAAGATCGCCTGGCCATAGGCCTGGGCGGTTGGCACGTCCTTGAGGTAACGGGTCGGGAAACCGCCGCCCATATTGACCATCTTCAACGTGATGCCTTCCATGGCGAGCTTGTCGAAGACGTACTTCGCATCGCCGAGCGCACGGTCCCAGGCAGCAAGGTCCGTCTGCTGCGAACCCACGTGGAACGACACGCCGTAGCTGTCGAGGCCAAGCTTCTGCGCGGCAAGAAGAACATCCACGGCCATCGCAGGCACGCAGCCAAACTTGCGCGACAGCGGCCATTCGGCACCGGCACCGTCGGTCAAAACGCGGCAGAATACACGGGAACCGGGAGCAGCGCGGGCTACTTTCTCGACTTCCTCGATGCAATCGACAGCGAACAGGCGGATGCCGAGCTCGAAAGCGCGCGCGATATCGCGCTCCTTCTTGATCGTATTGCCGAAGGAGATGCGGTCAGCCGTCGCGCCGGCGTCAAGCGCCATTTCGGCTTCGGCAACCGAGGCCGTGTCGAAATTGGAGCCGAGCGAAGCGAGCAGGCGCAGGATTTCGGGCGCAGGATTGGCCTTCACCGCATAGAAAATCTTCGATTCCGGCAAAGCCATCTCGAAATTATGATAATTCTCGCGCACCACTTCCAGATCGAGCACCATGCAAGGGCCGTTCGGACGTCGGGTGTTGATGAAGTCGAGAATGCGCTGCGTAGCCATGTTAAACTCCAATTCCATAGCGGCTGGTATGGCCGCTCAAGCAATCGCGATTTCACGGGACGCACCCTGAAAAATCGCAAGGACAAAGTGCATGAATCCGTCCCTCGTGAAGCCAGCCTTTGGAGATGCTGGAACACGCGAATGGTCATGCGGCGATGGATCGACGCTAAAGTCAGCGTCAGTCCGCTTTGTCTGCCTTGGTTTGGATGAACCCATCCGCACTACCGGCAATGAAGGTGTGCCTCTTCAGTAATTCCGGCTTATGGACAGCCGAAAGACACCAGAAAGGCCCGCACCGTCGTTGCTTCAGATGTCCTCAGCTTTGGCAGTTGGCCGCTAAGCTGACTGGAGGGGTTAGTTCCAGGTACCATACCGTTTCCTCACCATAATGAAGATCGGCGGACACCCATGGGCACGTGCGACTTTGGGCAAGGGGCATATAAGAGGAAAGTTGTGTCCAATCAATGAAAATAATGGCGGCAGCGCAAAATTTTTTATTCATTGAACAACGGGGGATAAATGCCCTAGAATCATTGAACGATGCGCACAATTCCCCCGCTAAATGCCCTTCTTGATTTACCCCTGGTTAACCTTTCGTCGGGCGATGGCCCGCTGAACGGCGAAACACTCGGCGTCAAAGACATATTTGACGTGGCCGGCATGCGTACCGGTTGCGGAAATCCGCAAAAATATGACGAATCAGTGCCTGCAAGCCGAACCGCCCCTGCAGTTCAAAGCCTGTTCGATGCGGGTGCTCGCTTCATCGGCAAGACCCAAACCGATGAACTCGCCTTCTCGATGATGGGCCAGAACAGCCATTTCCCCTTCCCGGTGAACCCAAAGGCTCCGGATCGCGTGACCGGCGGTTCGTCTTCCGGCTCCGTCTCGGCGGTAGCGGGCGGTCTTGCCACCATTGCGGTGGGTTCCGACACGGGCGGATCGATCCGTGCTCCAGCAAGCTTCTGCGGCGTCGTCGGGCTCCGCACCACGCACGGACGTGTTTCCCTTGAAGGAACCATGCCGCTCGCGCATTCGCTTGATACGTTCGGCTGGTTCGCCAAGGACATTGCGCTCTATGAAAAGGTCGGCGACGTTTTGCTTGGCCCGGACGCTTCTGATTTCAAACTCAATCGTCCGATCTTCTTTCCGCTGCTCGAACACCTCCTGCTTGGCGAAGCGGAAGATACGGCCTACCGGAACATGTATGCGATCGTCAGCGGCCATCTCGGCCATGCCCGCTCGGCGCGTCAGCCGACAGCATCCATGGACGATCTCTATTTGTGTTTGCGTCAGGTCCAGGCGTTTGAAGCATGGAGCGAACATGGCGCATGGATTTCGGCGAAGGAGCGCAATCTCGGTCCTGCCGTCAAGGAGCGTTTCGATTACGGCTCGACCATTGATCTTGAAACTTACCAGCGGCAAATGATACGCCGCGATCTGTTCCGCAGCGAGTTGGCCGACCTCTTGAAGGACGACGGCATCATGGTCCTGCCGACGGTCCCGGGTGCAGCGCCGCTCGTCAGCACGTCTTTCGATGATAGCCAGGCCTATCGTGAGCGCTGCGTGCGGCTGTTCTGTCTTTCCGGCCTTTCCGGTTTTCCCCAGATCACCCTGCCGCTCGGCGACGTACACGGCGCACCCTTCGGCATTTCGTTGATTGGGCCGAAAGGCAGTGACCGTGCACTGATCCGGCTTGGCAGGACCATTCTCGGGTCGACAGAAAGGTCCTGATGGACACGCTCACCCGCATGCGCGCTTTTATCGACGTCGTGGAAGCGGAGGGTTTTTCCGCGGCAGCGCGGAAGATCGGGCGCTCCAAGGCTCTCCTGTCCAAATATGTGCGCGAACTGGAAGATGAACTCGGTGCGTTGCTCCTCAACCGCACCACGAGGCAGTTTTCCCTGACCGAGGCGGGCCACACCTACTATCAGCGCGCCAGTGAAATCCTGCGTGAGGTCGAGAGCCTGCAGGAAACGGTGCGCGAATCGAGCAGCGATATCAGAGGCCGCATCAAGATCTCGGCCTCGCGATCCTTTGCCGATGCGGACATCGGCCAATGCCTCATCGATTTCTGCGCCGAGCAGCCCGATATTATTCTCGATGTGCGGCTGGACGACCGCTTTGTCGATCTTGTCGAGGAAGGTTTCGATCTCGCCATACGCATCACCCGCATGCAGGACTCGTCCCTCATTGCCAAGCGCCTCGCCCCCTTTCGGGTCATCGCCTGCGGCACGCGTGAATTGATCGAACGCGTTGGAAAACCTGAACGGCCCGAGCAGCTGTCCTCCCTGCCATGTATCGTGGATACCAACAATCGCTCCCGCAATACCTGGCAGTTCCGAAATGAAAGCGGGCCGCCGATCTCGGTCCAGGTCGCCGGACCTATTGAAATCAACAGCCCGCTTTCGACGCGTCAAGCCGCCCTTGCCGGCCTTGGTTTTGCCCTGTTACCCGATTTCATCGCCCAAGCTGACATTGACAGCGGTCGGCTCGTCAGCGTTCTCGAAGAATTTGTACCCCGGGACGCCGGAATTTATGCGGTCTATCCCCACCGCCGATACCTGCCGGCGAAAGTGCGGGTTCTTGTCGATTATCTGACCAAGTGGTTCAAGGACAACCGCCGCGTCTAAGCAATCATGCTGTAATAATATATCGTCCCAATTTCGCCAATTTCGCATAGTCCTCTGCGCTAACCATTAAGGGCAACTCCATGCACCAACGATTCGGGGTTTTCATCGGCGCACTGGCGGCGGGATTGACCTTCGCCACGCCGGCCTACGTGCACCCGCATGTCTTTGCCGAAGCGCGTCTGGATATCACCATCAAGCCGGACGGCACCGTCGAAAAGCTCGGTCATGTCTGGCGCTTCGACGATTTGTTCTCCAGCACTGTCCTTGTCGAATTCGACAAGAATGGCGATCTGAAACTGGATGACAAGGAACTCGCCGATCTGGCCAGCACCATCAACGAGTCGGTCTCCGAGTTCGATTATTTCCAGACGGTGCAGCTCAATGGCAAGACCATTGTCATGGCAGCGCCCGACCGTCTGATCGCCGATTTCCAGAACAACCAATTGCTGATCATCTTCGAAAGCAAGCCGAAACAGCCACTGAAGCTCGGCAAGAAGACAAGTTTCGGCGTCTATGACCCGACATTCTACACCGCCATCGATTATGTGAATGATAGCGATATCCACGTTACCGGCGTCCCCTCGGGCTGCACCCAGAAGGTTGTGCGCCCTGATCCCGACCAGGCGATCGCTCAAAATCAGGCAACCCTGACCGATAGTTTTTTCAACGATCCCACCGGCACCAACATGTCGAAGATATTCGCGACGCGGCTTGAAATCGAATGCCCGGCGAAGAGTTAGGACGAAGATAACATGCGGAAAAGAACCCTGTTCGGCGCACTTGCCCTCGCATTGTTTTTCAGTGGCCATGCGCTGGCGCAGAAAACTTCGCTTGGCATCGGTATGAACGAGGTTGCCATGCAACCGACGGGACCTTTCGCGGAAATCATCCTCTGGATCAACATGCAGCAGCGCAGTTTCTATCTTGCCATGACGCATGCACTCAAAGGCATGCGCGAAGATCCATGGCAGGCGTCGATCCTCGTTGGCCTGTCATTCCTTTACGGTATTCTGCATGCTGTCGGCCCCGGCCATGGCAAGGCGGTAATTTCGTCCTACATGCTGGCCAATGAAACGACACTGAGGCGCGGTATCGTCCTCTCTTTCGCGTCGTCGATGCTGCAGGCTTTCACCGCGATCTTCGTCATCGGCCTCACCTTCCTCGTGCTACGCGGCACGACGGTCTCGATGGACGACGCCACGCATTATATGGAAATGGCGAGCTTCGTTCTGATCATCGCCTTTGGCCTGTCGCTGCTATGGCGCAAGGTGCCGGTGCTTTTCCGCCCGCGTGTCGCGCACCTGATGCCTGAAAAGATCGTGGCGGGTCACGATCACCATCACCATCATGACCACGACCATCATGATCACGGTCATTCGCACGGCGCCCACAGCCATGATCACCATGACCACGGCCATCACCACAATCACGCGGCGGGTGAAGTCTGCGAGACCTGTGGCCATTCGCATGCGCCGGACCCGTGCGATGATCGCCGGTGATTTCAACTGGAAAACCGCATGGTCGGCAATTATCGCCGTTGGCCTTCGCCCTTGCTCCGGCGCACTGATCGTCCTGACCTTCTCGCTGCTGAATGGCCTCGTCCTCGGCGGCGTTCTCTCGGTCTTCGCCATGGCGCTCGGCACTTTCATCACGGTCGCCATACTGGCAACGCTGGCCGTGACCGCAAAGAATGTCGCGCTACGCGTCTCCGGCGCTTCCGCGCTTTCAGGCCGGGTTCAAAACATAATCGAGATTGGCGGCGCACTTTTCATCGTGCTCTTTGGCGTCTTGCTGCTGACCGCCTCGCTGCAATATTAGGTCAATCATTTTCATGCTGTTTTCTGGCGCGCAGCCAGAAGATGAAAAAGAAACCCGCGACAAAGACCACGGCAAAAATCCCTGCCGCGAGTGTTGATCGTTCGCCGAGCGCCAGCATCAGCGTCGGCATCCAATAGGCGACGAGGCCAAAGCCAAGCATGATACAAGCGGCGGCAATGGCCGCATTACGGGTTTTCGGATCGGTCACGCTGTTGCTTTCGTTCAATGCATTTCAGCGTGTTTGTAACCGCGTGGCGGTTTTATGCAAGTGCAGGGTAGCTTTGAAGGCAACACCATTGTGCGTGGTTCGACAGGCTCACCATGAGGGAGGTGGTGGGCTTCATCTTAATCGCCAACGGTGTAGAGCCTGGCTCCCTGCAATCCACAAGTTCCCTCATGGTGAGCCTGTCGAACCACGCACAATGGTCGCGCCAGCCAATTAGGCGCCGACGGCGCGAAACTCCTCCAGCCGCTTGATCTGCATGCCATTGGCATCGAAATTATCAGGCGAAAGCCAGGCATCGTAAGCAGCCTTCAGCGCGGGCCATTCACCGTCGATCACCGAATACCACGCCGTGTCGCGGTTCTTGCCCTTCTGCACCATGTGCTGGCGGAATACGCCCTCGAACTTGAAACCGAACCGCTCTGCCGCCCGCTTCGACGGCTCATTGGCATTGTTGCACTTCCACTCATAACGCCGGTATCCGAGCTCAAAGGCATATTTCATGAACAGGAACTGCGCTTCCGTCGCTGCTGCTTTTCGCGAAATCAGCGGTCCCCAATAGATATTGCCAATCTCGATCACACCGAATGCCGGGTCGATGCGCATCAGCGTCTGACGTCCGGCCACCTTGCCGCTCGCCTTGTCGATGACAGCGAAAAACAGCGGGTCCTTGCTCGCCTCGACCTTTTCCAGCCACGCCGCGAATGCTTCGCGATCCTCCGCCGGATTTTCAAACAGGAACCTGAACCGGTCGTCCGCATCCGCGACCGACGATGCCTCGTAGAGCCCGTCGCCATGTTTCGCAGCATCGAGTGGCTCCAGCCGTACGTAGCGGCCCTCGAGCGGTTCGCGGGCCGGGAGTGGGCGTGGCGTCCAGTCTTTCAGATCGGTCATGGTGAAATCTGCTCGCTGAAATTGAGAGTATTTGACTTGTTATGCCACTCCGCACACAAAGCAGAAGTTGAAAATTGTATGTGAGACAAGAAAATGCTGCGTACCATTGCTGGTTTCGACCGTATCGGCGAAGAAAATGCCTTTGCCGTCCTCGCCCGGGCTACCGCTCTCGCTGCAGAGGGCAAGGACATCATCAATCTAGGCATCGGCCAGCCGGATTTCAAAACACCCGGCCACATCGTCGAGGCCGCCATCAAGGCGCTGAAGGACGGCCATCATGGCTATACGCCGGCCAACGGCCTGCTCGCCGCCCGCGAGGCGGTGGCGCGCCGCACACTCACGACGACGGGCGTCGAGGTCTCACCGGAAAATATCATGATCGTTCCCGGCGGCAAGGTCACGATGTTCGCCGCGATCTTGATCTTCGGTGAACCGGGCGCCGAAATCCTTTATCCGGATCCCGGCTTTCCGATCTATCGTTCAATGATCGAGTTTACGGGTGCCAAGCCAATTCCTGTACCCATCCGGGAAGAAAACGGCTTTGCCTTCTCGGCGGAAGAGACCCTTGCGTTGATCACGCCCCAGACACGGCTCCTGATCCTGAATTCCCCTGCCAATCCGACCGGCGGCGTCACGCCGAAATCGGAGATCGAGAAGCTGGTGAAAGGTCTCGAAGCCCATCCGCATGTGGCGATCATGTCCGACGAGATCTACGACGTCATGATCTATGATGGCGAAGAACATTGCTCCCTCCTCTCCTTCCCGGAAATCCGCGACCGGTTGATCATTCTTAATGGCTGGTCGAAGACCTGGGCGATGACCGGCTGGCGCATGGGCTGGTCGATTTGGCCAAATCAGCTCTATGACAAGGTGCGCAAACTCGCGGTCAATTGCTGGTCCTGCGTCAACGCGCCGAGCCAGTTCGCCGGTATCGCCGCCATCGACGGGCCGCAGGATGATGTGATCAAAATGTGCAAGGCTTTCGACAACCGCCGCAAGGTCGTCGTCGATGGCCTCAACAGCCTGCCCGGTATCAGCTGCGCCACGCCAAAGGGTGCGTTCTATGCCTTTCCCAACGTCAAGGAGACTGGCTGGGCGGCAAAGCAACTCGCGGCGGCGTTACTGGACGAGGCCGGGGTTGCGCTGATCGGCGGACCGGATTTCGGCATTCTTGGCGAAGGCTATATCCGGTTGTCCTACGCCAACTCGGAGGAAAACATCCTCCGCGCCATCGAGCGCATGGAGAAGTTTCTGACAAAGTAGTCGGCAGGAGACGCTATGGCAGGAATTCTTGAGCGCGGTCGCGGCAGGTCCCTGACGCTCGAGCGACCAAGCCCCGGTTCTATACGTCTTGAGGCAACGGAGATTTGATCCCGCGCAATAAATTGCTGCTTGACCCGCGAGCGTCGAGGATTAGATAGGTCCTCATCGTATAACTGCCATCTGCGTCAAACGCCGATCCGCTGAGTCGCGCCGTTTGGTCTGAAAGACATCCATGACAGAACAAACTACCCGTCGCGCGCCTGTCGTAGTCGCGATCATGGCAAGCATGGCGATGATTGCCATCGAAGCGACGATCGTTTCAACGGCGATGCCGCAAATCGCTGCCCAGCTGGGGCAAATCAATCTTTATTCCTGGGTTTTTTCGTCATTCCTGCTGACCCTGACCGCGACAACCGTCGTGTTCGGAAAGCTAGCGGATATTTATGGTCGCAAGCCTGTGATACTCGTCGGCATTGCACTGTTTTTGTTCGCCTCGGTGCTTGCCGGTTTCGCATGGTCGATGCCGTCGATGATCGCTTTCAGGCTGCTGCAGGGTATCGGTGCTGGGGCAATTCAACCCGTCGCCATGACAGTGGTTGCCGATCTTTTTCCCGGGAACCAGCGTGGCAAGGTGCAAGGCTATTTGGCAAGCGTATGGGCTTTGTCGGCCGTCGTTGGACCGCTGCTCGGCAGCATCATCATCCACAACCTTCCCTGGGCATGGATATTCTGGATCAACGTTCCGGTCGGGCTTTTCGCAGCACTGGGGTTCGTCCTTTATCTCCACGAGGAAAAGCGGGCCCGGGTCGTCTCCATCGATGTACTTGGCGCCGCACTTTTTGCCATTTCCATTTCCTCGCTGATGATTGCCTTGACCGAAATGGAAAGTGCAGTATCCGGCGAGGCTATCGCAGCACTGTTGGTCTTCATTGTCACGCTTGTGGCCTTCATCTGGCAGGAGCGGCGTGCCGAAGCGCCTATGGTTGCCCCCGACCTGTGGCTGAAACGGCCGATAGCGTTCGCAAACCTGGCGGTCTTTTTCGCCAGCATGTCGATAATGGGCCTGACGACCTTCCTGCCAATGTACGTACAAACGGTGCTTAACCGCTCGCCGCTCGTCGCAGGGTTCGCGTTGACGATGCTGTTGTTGGGCTGGCCGCTGGGCGCGACGATCGCCTCACGACAGTTCGCACGCCTCGGTCTGCGACCTCTCATGATCGCCGGCAGCCTATGCATTCCGGTCGGGACATGTCTTTTCGTCCTGCTTAACCCGTCAAGCTCAGCCGTATTGGCCGGTGCCGGTTCCCTTGTCATGGGTTTCGGCATGGGCCTGCTCAACATCGGCGCATTGATCCTGACACAGGAAAGTGTCAACCCGCATGAGCGCGGCAGTGCTACCGCCTCGAATGTCTTTTCGCGCAACTTGGGCAGCACGCTCGGCGCAGCATTGCTTGGTGCAGTACTGTCTTACGGCCTGGCCCATACCACCAACGGGCATTCAATAACGCCGGAGCAGCTACGGGGCCTTTTGAATGGCACGAGTGCCGTCGTCAGCGGCGCAGAAGAGATCCGTCTTGCCCTCCAGCACGCGCTGCACGCGACCTTCATTGCGATGCTTCTCATCGCCCTGTTGATCGTGCCAGCCTGCCTGCTTGTGCCTCGCCCCCAAGTGCATCGGGAGACCCAGGAAGCGTGAACTGCCGCCGGCGCGGCTTGGGTCTCCGGTTCCCGACGCTATGCCGTAGGGACTGTTTTCGCCAGTGACATCACCCTGCGCAAGGCAAGCTGGTAACCTTCCGTCCCACATCCCACGATCACTCCGTCCGCACGCATCGAAATATAAGAATGGTGCCGGAAACTTTCGCGCTTGTGGATGTTTGAAATGTGAACTTCCATGACGATACCCTCGAAGGTGTTCAAGGCGTCCAGAATTGCGATCGAAGTATGGGTGAATGCTCCAGCATTGATTATAATACCGGCTGCCGTGCCACGCGCTTCATGAATCCAGTCAATGATTTCATATTCACGGTTGCTCTGAAGAAATCGGATTGACCCACCCAATTCGGTAGCGAGTTCCACGCATTGTGTTTCAACATCTGAAAGCGTTTCGAACCCATAAATTTCCGGTTGACGCTTTCCGAGCAAATTCAAGTTAGGTCCATTGATGATGTAGATGGTTTTCACGGAGATCTCCTTGGGCCAACAAACCGGGGCTATGCGTGAGGCATTCCTGCCGGACGCAAATACTTTCGAAGTGCTGCAATCCGGAAAATAGCATTTGCGGCTCCATAGCCTCGGTAGCCCGTTCGCTGCACAATCTCAAAGAAAAACCCTTCCCCATAGGTCGGGCTGTAAAGCTGGAAATACTCGCCGTTTTCGTCGCGGTCGTAGAGAATATTGTGACCTTTAAGCCGGTCGGTCATGTCCGGGTCGAGACCGAAACGCGCCTCAAGATCGTCGTAATAATTGGGCGAGATACTAAGTGGTACGAAGCCATTTGCCTTGAGAGCTTCTGCAGTCGCAAAGATATCGTCAGTGGTAAAAGCCAGATGCTGAATGCCGGAACCCAACGTCTCCGTTATGAAATGTCCGGCCAGGGTATTTTTGTTCTCTGCTCCGTTGAGAGTGATCCGAAGAGATCCCGCATCGTTCTCCACGACCTGGCTGCGCACGATGCCGGCGGGATCGATAATGTCGACCATCGGCGTCTTGTGGGCCTGCAATATTGACGTATAGAAAAGGAGCCATGTAGGCAGTTCTTCATACCTCATTGTCTGCGCTATATGATCGAAAGTTCGAAGGCCTGCCGACTGGGTGGGATCACCTTCAACCGGGTTGAATTCGATTTCCCAGATACGGTCGAGCGGTGACTTGTGATCAAGAAAATAGACAATGCCACCGCCGATTCCGCGAACGGCCGGCATCTCGATTTCGCCGGTATCAAGCGGCTGTTCGAACCGCTCGGCTCCCAGCGCTATGGCACGCTCGACAACAGCATGCGCGTCGTCGACCATCAGTCCCATGGCGTAGGCCGATGTACCGTGGACCGCATAAGAAGAGCTGGCAAAGCCCTTCTTCTCGGTGTTGATGACAAGGTTGATATCCCCTTGCCGAAAAACCGACACCTGCTTGGTCTTGTGTTTTGCAACTTCCTTGAAGCCGAGACATGCAATCAATGCCTGAAGCTGCGGTGCTTCGGCACTGTCGATCGTAAATTCCACAAAGGCCACGCGTTCCACTGCACCACGTGGTGGCATCATAGGGACGGCCGGTTTCTTTTCTGGTTCAGCACGTTTCACCTGGTCTTCCAGATAGACAAGGGACCGGCGACCATCGACAGCAATTGCTCTTGGGGAACCGCCGCGAAACTGATCGTTGAAAATCTCAAGCGACAGATACCCGTCATATCCCGTGGCGGCGACTGCTTTCATGAATTCGAGCACGGGTAGATCGCCCTCGCCTGGCATATTCCGGAAATGTCGGCTCCAATAAAGCAAATCCATGTCTATCAGCGGCGCATCGGCCAGCTGAACGATAAAAATCTTCTCCTTGGGGATTGAGCGGATCGAATTGACATCGATTTTACGTGACAGCGTATGGAAGCTGTCGAGGATAAGGCCGATGTTTGGGTGATCGGTTCGGCGCACGATTTCCCAGGCATCACGGTGATCGTTGATGTGACGACCCCAGGCAAGCGCTTCATAGCCAACGCGCAGCCCGCGTTTTGCTGCTCTCTCGCCCAACTCATGAAAATCGGCAGCAGCACGATCCAGTCCGCCAATTGCAACCGATGAAACATTCGAACAAACAAGCACGAGATCGGTGCCCATTTCCTGCATGATATCGAATTTGCGCTCGGCTCGATCGAATGTGCGCGACCGAAGCGGTTCAGGCATGCCTTCGAAATCGCGAAATGGCTGAAAGAGAGTGATTTCCAACCCGTGTTCTCGGATCATTTGGCCGACCTGGGCCGGACTTTCATCGAAGGCCAGGAAATCGTTTTCGAAAATTTCCACCCCGTCGAATCCGGCGGCCGCAATCGCCTCAAGCTTTTGTTTCAAATCTCCGCTGAGTGACACTGTTGCAATGGATGTCTTCATCACGAACCTCCTTTATCTGTGTGCCCGGGCCCCGATTTTGTGTTCAGGCAAAAAATCCTGGCCGGTGGAACCTGCTGCAGCCTTGCGCCGAGCCGAGTGACGCCCGCTCAACGCGCCGAACACGATGGCCGGGCCGATGGTGATCCCCGGTCCGGGATAGGCGCCACCCATGATCGACTGCAGGTCATTACCACAGGCATAGAGGCCTTCGATTACCGACCCGTCACGGCGCAGAAGACGCCCATGCTCATCCCCCACCAAACCCGTTGCCGAGCCGATGTCACCCGGCCAAAGCCGGATGGCGTAGAAGGGAGGCGTGTCCAGCGCACCAAGGCTAGGATTGGGGCCATGCGCCGGATCGCCATTGGCCCTTTCATAGACCGTCGTGCCGCGCGCGAAATCGGTATCGACACCCGTTTTCCCATAGGAACTCATGCGCGCCAGGCTGTCTTTGAGACCTTCGGCATCGATGCCAAGCTTGGCGGCCAGTTCTTCCGGCGTTTTTCCTTCGGTGAGATAGCCGTCCGCCAGGAAAGGCCGGATATCGGCGCCGCCCGGCCGGATCATCCCCAATCCATAGGTCTTCAGCGCCCGCGCATCTGCAACCAGGTAGACCGGCATGTGGCTATCCTCGTTGTTGACGGCATACATAGCCGAGACAAAGCGGTGATAGCTCGTGCTTTCATTGACGAACCGGCGGCCGTCACGCCCGACGGAAATGATGCCGGGCTTTGCTCGATCGAAGACGAAATGCGGGAAGACTGCCATCGAACCGTCCTTGCGGCGGCGGCGGGAAACCGGAGCCCAGAAGCACGGCTGCGACGCAGTCTCGCCATGGAACGCTCCGGCCGCGAAGGCCAGATCATGCAAAGCGCCGGTGCTGCCTGGAGCGGACGGGGAGAATTCCGGTAATGGATGCGGCAGCTTTTCCGGCCGCAGCCGCTTGTGCTGGGCAAAACCGCCGGATGCCAGGATGACGCCGCCCGCCACGTCAATCTGCCGCTCGATGCCCTTCTGGGACAATCTCACTCCGGTCACACTCATCCCACTCATGACAAGCGAAGTCGTTTCGGTCTCCGTCAGGATGGTCACGTCGAGTTTCAGGGCCGCCATCAGCATTCGCCCGATCAACGCATTGCCCATGACGAGCCTGGTGCCGCGACCATGGCGCATCTTTCCGAGGTAATAACGGGCGATCAGCTTCGCCGAATAGGCCGCCGACGTTACGGATTTCCCGAGTTTCATCAGATGGGCGATGTCGTCGCGATCAACCATCATGCCGCCAAGCACAGTGAATTCCGGTATCGGCGGGCGGATCAGCTTCAGGTCATCGCCAAGCGACGCCGCCTCGAACGGCAATGGCTCCAGCGCCCGTCCGAAACTCGAAGCCCCCTCCAGCTCGTACATGTAATCCGGGTGAAAGGGGCGAGCACGAAACTTTACGTCCGTCTTGTCTTCGAGAGTATCGACAACGCCCGGCCCGGCGGCAAGAAATGCGTTGCGAAGCGCGGCCGAACTTTGATTGCCGACGGCACGGTCCAGAAACCGCGACGCTTTTTCATGGCTGTCGTCTGCGCCCAGCGCGACCGAATGGCGTGTCAGAGGTATCCATGTCGTTCCCGCGGAAAAGGCAGACGTGCCTCCGAGATGCGCGCACCTTTCGACCAGGAGCACCCGCGCGCCTTCAAGCGCCGCGAAGATCGCTGCTGACAGCCCTCCTGCGCCCGCCCCGAGGACAGCCACGTCATAGGTCCGACTGGATTCGGTCAATGTCCGGTGCATGCGATTATCTCCCGCGTTTTCAAGCGGCGTATCAAATGTCTTCCAGAATGCCGCGGCATAGACGCATTGTTGCGCGGTGCCGCGACTACTCAGTGATGGGCCAGAATTTCACCTAGAAACGCCCGTGTGCGCTGATGCTTGGGAGCGCGGAAGAAGTTCTCGGGATCGTTCTCTTCGACAATCTCGCCGTCGGCCATGAAGATCACGCGATCGGCAACCTGGCGCGCAAAGCCCATTTCATGGGTTACGCAGATCATCGTCATTCCGTCGCGGGCGAGCGATACCATGGTGTCGAGAACTTCCTTGACCATTTCCGGATCCAGCGCCGAGGTCGGTTCATCGAAAAGCATGGCCTTTGGCTCCATGCAGAGCGCCCGGGCGATCGCCACGCGCTGCTGCTGGCCGCCGGAAAGCTGCGCCGGGTATTTGGCGGCCTGATCGCCGATGCGAACCCGCTCGAGATATTTGCGGGCCGTGGCTTCAGCTTCGGCGCGCGACAGTTTGCGCACGCGCATCGGGGCGAGAATGCAGTTTTCCAAAACCGTTTTGTGCGGGAACAGGTTGAATTGCTGAAACACCATGCCGACCACGCGGCGCACTGCGTCGATGGCTTTTTGGTCGTTGTGCAGGCTGTGTCCTGCCACGACGATCTCACCGCCGTGGCTGACTTCCAGCGCGTTGATGCAGCGGATCAACGTCGACTTTCCTGACCCGGATGGTCCGCAAAGCACGATCTTTTCGCCCTTTGCAACTGTCAGATTGATGTTCTTGAGCGCGTGAAAAGTGCCGTAATATTTTTCCACGTCGCGCATCATTACCATAGGCTGGGCGTCGTTCTGTTGGCGGGACGTGATGGTCTCGTTCGGATGTGTCACGGTTCTGTTCCTTTCTACCTGGAGACGCCGGCTGACATGCGCCGCTCAATGTTTCGACCCCAGAGCGAGAGGGGCCAGCACATGGCGAAATACATCGCACCCACGACTCCGAAGACGAGAAGCGGCCTGTAAATCTGATTGGAGACAATCGATCCGGCACGGGTCAATTCGATGAAGCCGACAATCGCCGCAAGCGAAGTCCCCTTCAGGAGTTGCACCAGGAATCCGACCGTCGCCGGGAGGGAGAGTTTGAATGCCTGCGGCATGATCACGTCGATCATGAGACTGCGGGTATGAAGGCCAAGTGCCATGGCTGCCTCCGTCTGGCCCCTTGGAACTGCCTGTATTGCGCCGCGCCAGATATCACCGAGGAAGGCCGATGCGTGAGCGGTAAGCGCGATGCCGACGGCGGCCCAGGCCGGTAGGTTGAAGCCGAGCAACGGCAGACCGAAATAGGCGACGAACAGCTGCATCAGCAGCGGCGTGCCCTGGAAAAGTCCGATCCAGCCGATCGCAATCATGCGGATCCACGTCACCGACGACACACGCATAAGTGCTACAATGACGCCGAATGCGATCCCGCCAACAAATCCCATGGCTGTCAGGACGAGCGTCCAGGCGAGGCCTTGTAACAGGTAGGCAAACTCTTGCGGTCCCATTTCGTGTCCTCCTCAACGTTGCGGGTAATTGAAGGCGCGGCGGCCTATTTCAGCCAGGAGCCACATCGTGGCCAGCGAGATGACCAGATAGATCCCCGTCAGCGTGAAATAGGTTTCAAAACTGCGGAAGGTCTCCGCCTCGATACGCTGTCCGACGGACGTCAGCTCATAGGCGGAGATCGAAGTGCAAATCGAGGTTGTCAACGTCAGCAGGATGAACTGGCTGGACAGCGACGGATAGATCGCGCGAATTGCGGGCTTCAGAACGATGAAGCGGAAGACTTCATGTTTGTGCAGGCCGAGTGCAAGTCCAGCTTCCGTTTGCCCCGTGGGAATGCTTTCGACGCCGCCACGAATGATTTCTATGGCGTAGGCGCCGCCGTTCAAGCCGAGGGCGAGAATGGCGGTGATGGTAGGGTTGAGCCTGACGCCAGCGAGAGGCAGGGCGAAGAAGATGAAGTAAATCTGGACCAGGAACGGCGTGTTGCGAATAACCTCGACAAACGCCGTGACCAGAAAGGACGGCACACGCATCTGGGCTCTGAGGATCGCAACGCCCAGCACACCGATGACTGTAGCAATGGACATGCCGGCGATGGCGAGGAACAGGGTTCCTAACGCTCCGAACGCCAAACTTTGCCACGCATCGGTGACCACGCTGAAATCAAGTGTCATTCTCTACCTCCCTGCGTTGCGCCTCAGTCCCAATCGGGTTCCCAATCGAAGCGGGTATAACGTTCGCCACGAGCAAGGCCGTGGATGGCCGCCATATCCTCCGGCGATAGTTCGAAATCGAAAATATCCCGATTGGCGATGATGTTCTCAAGCTTGGAAGAGCGCGGAATCGCGCCCGACATTGTCCTGCTGGATATGCCAGCGCAGCGTGATCTGGCTCGCCGACTTGCCGTATCTGCGGCCAAGATCATTGAGGAGATCCGACGCAAAGACCTTGCCGCGCGCTATCGGCTGATAGGCGTTCAGCAGCATGTCGGCCCGGCGCATGCGCGCGAGCAGTTTCTCTTGCGACAGAAATGGATGATATTCGACCTGATTGCAGAACAGCTCCGCCTTGTGCACATCGAGTGCTTCGTCCAAAAGTGCGACGGTAAAATTGCTGACACCGATCAGCCGGGTCTTTCCCTGTGCCTTCGCGTCGGCAAATGCGGCAAGTGTCTCGCCAAGCGGAATGTCCTTGGCGGGCCAGTGAACCAGAAGCAGGTCGACCTGATCGAAGCCGAGCCTGTCGAGGCTTTCATCGACACGGCGCGCGACGGTTTCCGGCGCCAGGTCATCGAACCAGATCTTGGTCGTGACAAAGAGTTCATTTCTTGGCACGCCGCTGGCCCGCACGGCGCGGCCGACTTCCACTTCGTTGCCGTAGCGGATCGCTGTATCGATCTGGCGATAGCCGAGTTCGATCGCTGTGCGGATCGCGGCCTCACCTTCCGGGCCCTTCAGCTCGAATGTGCCGAAGCCGAGCACCGGTACCGTTTCGCCTTGAATTGTCTTGGTCATCAGATCGGTCATCAGGCGCTCTCGGCAAATACGGGTTTCAGGACATTCAGCGAGGCCTGCTTCGCCCGTTCCGCCCAAACGGCCGGCGACAATCCGGCCGACTGGTGACAGCTTCCTCGTCATGCCGCAGCCCTGCCCTCAGCCAGCATTTCCGAAAGTGTCACCGTTCGGTCCTCGCGTGCTGCCACATCGACCGCGAGGGTCGCGGCAAGCGTCGACATGCCATCGCGGGCGGTGATAAGCGGTTGCGCCTCGCCGCGAATGACAGCGACGAAATGGTCGAGCTGGTTCACATAGGTCAGCGATCCATCGCCCGGGCGATGTTCGCGAACCAGCGGATGCTGCCAGTGATCGTTCTCGTTGGCATGGCGCCAGAGATACATGTCAGAGACCGAAAGAGCCGCCTTGCGTCCTGCCAGGAACAGGCAAGGTCCGGGCTGCGTCGGATGATATAGCGCCTGGCCCGACGTATATTCCCAGGCCCAGGGGCTGACCGCCCCGTCCGAAATCAGGAATGTGCCAAGGACGCCGTTGACGAAGCGGATCGAGATACTGGCCGTATCCTCAACCTCGAAGCCGCGCCGCGCGGACGAGGTGAAAGCGCGGATGCTTTCGATCTCGCCGACGAGATACCGCAGGACGTCGATGTCGTGAATCAGGTTGATGAGAAGCACTCCGCCACCGATCTTCCTTCGCCATTCCGTGTTGAAATAATCGTCGGGCTTGTCGAACAGCGTCATGCCGTTGACGGCAACGAGCGGTCCGAGTTCACCCGCGTCGATCGCGCGTTTCGCGGCGCGGATGTCGGGGCTGTGGCGACGCTGATGGCCAACCAGAACCGGGACACCTGACTGTTCGGAAGCCTCGACGATGCGGGCAGCGGCCGAAAGGCTTTCCGCAATCGGCTTCTCGATCAAGCTGGGCACGCCGCGCTCGATGCAGGCCAGTGCCGCCGGCGCATGGAGGTGGTTCGGCAGCGCTATGATCGCGCCGTCAGGTTTGGCTTCGTCCAGCATCGTGTTGTAGTCGACCCAGTGGGGAACGGACAGGCGAGCGGCCAGCTGCGCCGCTTCCGGCGACGGATCGCAGATCGCTGCAATCTGCGCGGTCGAATTCGATACCAGCAGTTCGGCATGCTCGCGGCCGATGAGGCCGGCACCCATCAGGGCAATGCGTGTCATGTTGTCATCTCCGCTATGGCGCGCAAAGCGAGTCGGTAACCGTAGGCACCGAAGCCGGCCATCACAGCCGTCGCAGTCGTCGATACGAGCGACTTGTGATAGATCGCTTCGCGCTGATGTATGTTAGAAATATGCAGCTCGATCTTTGGACCGGTGAAGGTCTTCAATGCATCGAGGATGGCAATCGACGAAAAGCTAAAACCGGCAGGGTTGATGATGATCCCGGCGGCCTCATGACGGGCCGAATGGATCAACTCGATGATTTCGCCTTCAAAGTTCGACTGGCGAAAGTCGATGGTCAGTCCGAGTTCGGCCGCATCCGCCATGCACCAGCTGCGGATATCGTCCAGCGTGGTATGGCCGTATATATCGGGCTCGCGCTCACCGAGAAGGTTGAGATTCGGCCCATTCAGAATGAAAATATTACGCATATCAAAGTTCCCTGCGGCTGATCGGGAGCGCGGCTGCGTAGAGCGGCCGCGCACCCATTGCGTCATCACGTCAATGAAGATCGTTGCAGCCGTTATTGCACGCTGAACGGAACACCCTCGAGCTTTTCAGGGAAGTTCGGCAAATCCTCACCGAGCCACTTCTTGTTGATGGCCGCCAGGCGGCCGTCAGCGCGGATCTTGTCGATGAACTGGTTGAGCCAGTCATTGATTTCCTTGTCGCCGAGCTTGGTCGTGACGCCCATCCACTGCTCGTTGAAAACGACCTTCTGCTCGAAATCGTTGCCGGGAGCAGCTTTGTCCAGGTTGATCTTGTAGGTGGTGTTGCCGCCGATGGCATCGACCTGGCCGGATACAAGCGCCTGCATATTGGAGCTGTCATCGTCGAAGCGGCGGATGTTCGGAACGTCACCGAGCGCCGCTGTAATCGCCTTGTCCTGCGCTGCGCCGCGCGGCACGCCTATACGAAGGTCCTTGGCGTCCTCGATGGTCGTGATCTTGTTCTTTGCACTGGACAGAAGAATGATCTTCAACCCGGCATAGGGCTTTGTGAACTGTACCGCCTTGGCGCGATCGGGATACATGCCCATGACGGCCATCTGCAGGTCGACCTTGCCGGTCAGAAGGTTTGGAATACGGGCAGCAACGGCGTTCGGTACGAATTCGACCTTCACGCCCATTTCTTCCCCGATGAGGTTTGCCACGTCGACATCGTAGCCGATGTTTTTGCCGCCGGCATCGATGGAGCCCCAGGGCGCCTGTTCACCCATGACGCCGACGCGGATGACACCGGCTTCCTTGATCTTCTCCAGCGCCTGGGCATGGGCGTTGGATGCAGCGAGCGCCATGGTGACCCCTGCCACCATCGCAAGTGCAGTGGTCCGAAATGAAAAATTACCCAACATGAAAAGTCCTCCTCTTGTTGCCGTTGGTCAAATTTTTTGGAGTGGCAAAACTCCTCTTTAGCCATTTGGCGTCGCCAAAGGCGTCTTTCGGAGCGTCGACCCGCTCGATCTCTATATTTCTATTTCGGCCCTCGGGTTCACCTATGTGTCCAACCGCCTCAAGACGATGACCGGGATGATACTGCGATATCTTGCTCCGGATGGGCATCAGGACCTCGCTGCCATCGACCGATAGTGAGAAACAGTATGCGAAATGCCTTCGCGGAGTGGCGTAAAAGGCATCGCTCCAAGCAGCGTGCGGTTGTCGGTCGGCGTAATGTTTGATGCCATCGGAACGGCCGGTCCGGCGAAATCGATCCTTGCTTCCGGAACCTCCGCCACGATCGCCGCGATCACATCGGGCACATCTTCCGTAGCGCCGCCCAATGAAATCGCGTGGGCGCCTTCAAATGACCGGGTTGCCGCTGCGGCAAAGGCGGCCGCCACGTCTGCGACAAAAACCAGATCCTGCGGACCCGAATAGCCGATCGTATAGGCATTGCCCGCAACTGCTTCGCGGCAGGCGATCGTCGGTCCGGCTGTAAGCCCAACCTCGCGGCCGGGGCCATAAACGACCGTAGGGCGCAGACCGATGCTGGCGATGCCGGCATCATGCCAATAGGCGCGCGCGCTGCCTTCGCAGGCGAGCTTGAAGGCTCCATATTGCGTGACTGGATAAGGTGCGGCGCCGTCATCGGGACCGAACACCGCCGCACTGCTGGCATAGGCAACACGCCGGATTCCATTGGTCTTAGCCGCTTCGAAGACGTTCAGCGTCCCGATCAGATTAACCTTGGCGCCAAGAACGGGATCGTTCTTGCAAGCCGGGGTCAGCAGTGCCGCCAGGTGAATGATGGACGAACAATCACGCGCCGCCTCGTTCAGAGCATCTCCATCGGTGATGTCGCCCTGGAACCACTCGACGCGATCCGCCTGCTCGCCGGCGATCTCCCGCAGGATACGACGATCAACCGTGCGGTCGAAGATCCGGACCGCATGACCCTGCGCGGTCAGCGCCTTCAGGATCCAGCCGCCAAGGAAACCCGCACCGCCGGTGACTAATATCCGCGTCATGATCGAGCCCTCATGTCTTCAGCCGTGAGGGAAAATGCCGTTTCATAGATATTGCTGACAGGGCCGGCCAAAACGCCGCTGGCAAGCGCCAGCCGCTCGGCTTCGGGCAAGGCGGACTGCAAACCCGGGCTGGACGAGCCCTCGATCAGGATCACGACATCAAATCCGGTCTCGCGCATTTCCTTGCGCAACTCGGTTTCGCGTGTGCGCACGCTGGAAACCTCGTTGCGGGAAACACCGATGTGAACGCTGGAGACGCCACGCACGGCGAGAATGGCTTCGGCAAGCAACTGCGCCTTTGCCTTCAACTGCTTTTCGGCATCATCGCCTGCAAGGTCGAAGCGGATCGTCGCCATGCTGCCACCATCGCCATTGCCCGCTGTCGCGATCGTCTCGCAGGCAACGCGCAGGAAATTCTGGAAGCTCGGCGCGATAGCGGTCGTCCAGGGCGTCGGGTTGTTGAGGCGCTCGAGATAATCGGGCGATCGGAAGGTTTCGAGGCTTTCGCCTGCATAGATCGTACCAAAGGCGTAGCGGGACGCATTGGGCGCGTGCAAGCGCTTGCCCGTGGTAAAACCAGGAATGGACAAGCGTTCCGGCATATGTTCGCGCGTATGCCATTCAATGTAGTCACCAACAGCGCCCTCGGCGATGTCATGCCACATCACGAGAAAGGCAGAGCCCTTCAGTCCCATTCTTTTTCTCCTCCCATTCGCCTTGTCCGTTGCTGCTCCCGCTTGACAAGCAAGCCGTTTCCGACCCATGTAGGCTACTAGAATGTTAGTATGTTGCAAATGTCAAGCGCCACTTTTTGGCAAACAGACGTGCAGGGACAAGATTGGGAGACCAAATGACGGAAAAAGAAACACCACGCGTTGCAATCGTAACGGGAGGAGCAGGCGGTCTCGGATTTCCGATCGCAGCACGTCTGGCAGCCAAGGGCCACAAGGTCGCCCTGTGGGATATCAATCGCGAGAGCGTCGAGGAAGCGGCGGCAAAACTGCCCGGCGCGAAAGGTTACGTCGTCGACGTGACGGACGCAGCGGCCGTCGATGCGGCAATGAAAGAAGTCGTGGCCGACATGGGGCCGCTTGGCATTCTCGTCACCGGTGCAGGCCATAACGGCCCAGTCGAAAGCTTCGCGAAGTACCCTTTGGACGGCTGGCGGTTTGTCATGTCACTCAACCTCGACGCGGTTTTTATCTGCTGCCAGGCAGCGGTCCGCGAAATGCTGAAGACCGGCTATGGCCGGATCGTCAATATTGCCTCGATTGCCGGTAAGGAAGGCAATCCCAATGCGGTGGCCTATTCCGCCTCGAAGGGAGGCGTCATCGCCCTGACCAAATCGGTCGGCAAGGAGCTCGCAACCACCGAGATCCGGGTGAACTGCGTCACGCCTGCGGCAATCGAAACCGAGATGATGAACCAGCTGACGCCGGAATTCCGGGCCTATGTGACCGCGAAAATTCCAGTCGGACGGCTGGGCAAGGCCGATGAGGTCGCAGCCCTCGTCTCGTGGCTGGCTTCGGAGGAATGCTCGTTCTCGACAGGGGCAGTCTTTGACGTCTCCGGCGGTCGTGCGACCTATTGAGGCCTGACATGTACAAGCAATATCCACTTTCACTCGCCTTCCTGACCGTGCAGGGCTGCCCGCCACTCGAGCATGTGAAGGCAGCCGCCGAGTCCGGCTACGATATGGCCGGGCTGCGCCTGATCGCTCCGCATGGCCTGGAACTCGCCCATCCGATCGTCGGAAACACGCCCCTGATCCGGGAAATCAAAACAACGGCCGCCGATCTCGGGATATCCTTCTATGACGGCGAAGTGTTCACGCTGCTGCCGGAGACCGATGTCGAAAGCTGGTTGCCGGTGATCGAGGTGGCAGCTGAATTCGGCATGCCGGTGATGCAGATCACCTGCGAGGACCATGACCTTTCCCGGGCAGGCGACAGGCTTGGCCGGATTGCCGATGCCGCAGCACAGCACGGCATGAAGATGGCCATCGAATTCATGCGTTGGCGCTCCACCGCAACGATCCAGGATGCTGCCCGCCTTGCGGCTGCATCGGGACGCGACAATGTGGGGATTCTCCTCGACGCCTTGCATCTGTCGCGGTCCGGTGGAAGTCCTGCCGATGTCGCTGCTTTGCCAGCGGGTCTGGTTCTGTACCTTCAGCTCTGCGATGCTCCTGCCCGGCAGCCGCTGGACAATGCCGCCTGTATCGCGGAAGCAAGAACCGAGCGAATGTTTCCAGGCGACGGCGGACTGTGGCTGAACGAGCTGATGTCCGTCCTGCCGCGCGACATTACCATCAGTGTCGAGACGCCCCACAAGGGCGATTCGACATTGAGTTTCGCCGAGCGGGCCGAAAAGGGAATGGCGGCTACACGCCGTTTTCTTGACGCGCTCGAGAGCTGATGGCAACGGAGTTATTGAAGACTATTGCTTTCGTCGCGGCCTGCGTCATAGAGGACTAGCATTGCTCTGCACGATGGATGGGTACCGGCGAACATTAGGAGGACCGTAGGAATGGATCAAAGGCCACGATCCTCGCTGGGCGTTCGGGTAACCGAGAGATTGCGGCGGGCTATCCTCGATGGTGAAATCGAACTGGGCGACGCCTTGTCCGAAGACAAGCTGGCTACGACTCTCGGCGTCAGCAGAAGCCCGGTCAAGGAGGCCTTTGCGACGCTCGAACAGGAGGGATTGCTCGATGTTCGCCCGCAAAGAGGCAGCTTCGTCTTCCTGCCGACGCATGAGGACACGGTGAACCTCTGCGAATTCCGCAAGATGATTGAAATCGAGGCGCTGCGTCTTGCAATGCAGAGCCGGCGCGACGAAACCCTGGCGGCCATGCGTACCGCAGCGGACGACATGAATGCCGCCTGTGAAGCCGGCGACAACCTGAACAGCGCGCGCGCCGACGGGCGCTTCCACGACGCTTCGCTCGAGCATTGCGGAAATCCCTACCTCATCAATGCCTACCGGCTCGTATCGAGCAAAGTAGCCGCACTACGCTCACACCGCTCGACGCTCCCAACGCGCAAACAGGCGAGTGGCGAACATCTTGCCATTGTCGCAATGTTGGAGGCCGGAGATATGGTAAAGGCACTCGAATTGCTCAGCACGCATATTCTGATGATGTCGAAGCGATACGGCATAGGGACAGAGCCTGCGCGAAACTCGGGAAGCCGGGCTGCCCGCAGCCCGACACTGGACCATATCGGGCCGCTTCTCGACTGAGCGGCCATTACGGTTCATCGACCGCCGCAGCGGTTCCAGCCCCGCCCCGCATCGCCGAAGGCTTCGCAGCCATCCGCCGTTACCGCAACCGTGTCTTCCAGCTTTATGAAACCGAGCCGCGGATGCTGCCAGGTCGTTTCGATCGACAACACCATTCCCGTCTCAAGTGCCAGACCACGATGCGTCGCTGGATACGGGATCGGCCCGTCATCGAGAAGCCGCGGGGCCTCATGGGAAACCAGTCCCATCCCGTGTGCAACGAAACTCATCCGTCCGTCCCGCTTGACTGACATGAGCGGCGCGGTTGCCGCGAAGATATCCTGGCCGATGGCGCCGCTGCGTATCGGCCGTCTGGCTGCTTGCTGGACTTCCTCGATGACCGCCAGCGCATCTTCGAGCTCCGGCGAAGGCTGGCCGAGAATGCCCATGCGACAAAGATCGCCGATATAGCCGCGATAGTTTCCGCCCGAATCGAGCGATATGATATCGCCTTCCTGCAAACGTTGATCCGAGGGGGCACGGTTCAGGCTCGTTCCCGCCGTAATCAGGCAATATTCGAACACCAGATCGCGCTGTACTTCCTCCCGGCGCAGTATCTCGACGATGTCGTGCTTGGTCTGGCCGGGTTCTATCCGGGAAAACGTCGCCACAATGGCGTCTACCACGCGCTCCGATGCCTGCCTGAGATCATTGAGTTCTGCCGAGGTCTTCACCGCCCGCAGCGATTCCAGAATTTCCACGCAATCCGAAATGACAGCATGCGGCAAACCCGAGCGAAGGACCTGAAATGCGTCGGCCGGCAGGAAACCAAGTTCCACTCCGATAGTCGAAACCGGAATTCCGGAAGCCGCTATCCGTTCGAGGCAGTATTGCATCGAATCGACAGATCCCCGTGCCTTCAGGTCGAGGATGCCCGGCCAGAAACGACCGAGATCACGCTCGTAACCTTCGTTGGGATTGCCGATATAGGCGGCAAGATCGGGACGGCCTTTGGGATAGATCAGGATTGGCAGATAGCGGCTGAGGCCGGTCGCATCCATGTAGTCGAACATGAAAAAGCGATAGCCGCCGAGCAGGTACTGGACATTGTGCTTCGACGAAACCAGGAGCACGTCGAGCCCTCGCTCCTGCATCAACCGATCAAGCAATGCCGTGTCGAAAGGCGGCTCCGCCGTCGCCCGTGAAGCAGTCATCGTTTCCTCCATTCTTTCCCGCCTGGGCGACCCGCAATATGGCGGCTTCAACCTGCAGCGCGTGTGGACCGGGTCGTTCGTGCAGCGTCAAATTCGTCCATGTATGCCCGGCAGGTTTCCAGCGTCTGCCTGCTCCACTCCGTCGGTCCCATGGCCGCAAGCCTGGAATGACTCGGCACCTCGACACTGACGATCAGGTTGTCGGGCAGCGCTCCTATGATGCCGGCGACATCGACGCCGCCCTCGCCCGGCAACAGCCGCTCCTGCCTTGCGGTGAACAGCAGTTCCTCCCGGCTCGTGGGAATTCCCGGGCGGCGCATCACAAATCTGGAAATAGCTCATACGGGCGGGGTCGATCGCGCGGATGTCGGCGAGCGTTGTCTTGGACCGTGCCACATGGATGAGGTCGATCAGCATCTCGCCGTTCGGGCGCGCGGCCTCGGTGACGATACGGCTGGCCGTGGCTGCATTGTTCAGCGTCGTCCATGGTGTGAATTCGAGATTGATCGTCAGGCCGAATGGCGCGGCAGCGTCGCAAAGCAAGCCGTAAGTTTCGGTCATCCGTGCTTCATCCGGATCGTCGCCAGCCACAACGATGGTCCGGGCACCGACCTTTGCCGATGCTTCCAGCATGGGAAGCCAAAGCTCGACCCCCGACACTCCGTCAATGCGGGCAATCTCGACATCGAGGACTTTGACGCCGGTATCGTCGATGCGCATCAGCGTTTCGCGAAGCATGGCAGGATCGCTCATCAACGGAAAGGCTTGACCGCCCGGCAGCGAAGGCATCATGCGGATGCCTGCCAGATTATATCCGGCCTCGGCAGCGAATTCGATCATCTTTGGCGGGCTGGTTTCCAACGTCATATACGAAAGCGAATACAGCCTGCTCATACATTTAATCCTTTGATTGCCGTCTACGGAACGTTTCCAGCGGTTGAACATGCTGCCCGCACGCTACCGCATTTCGCAATACTGTTGACATACAGTACCTCATTTGACAAGCATCCCGTGGAACGGGTTTGGAGGTTAATCCGATGAAGGCGCTGGTGTATCTGGGAAAGGGAAGCATGGATTATCGTGATGTTGCCAGCATCGACCGGGAGAGGTCGATGCGGCGAAAGCTCATACTGACGAATTGATGGCCTGGCTTCCCGATTCTTTCTGAATCCGCGACGTCCTGCCGACCACTGGACGCCCGCGGTATTTAGGGTACAACAAAACCATGAGCGAACAGTGAACACGCAGGCATCAAGGCCAACAAGAACATCAATCCGATGAAGAAAAGCCCGATCAGCCGGCAGCAGTCGCTTGCAGCTATCGTTGCCGATCGGCTCAAGGCATCAATTCTCAATCGCGAACTGGCTCTCGGTGAGGCCCTTTCGGAGGAAAAGATTGCCGCCGCGATGGATGTCAGCCGGACGCCTGTACGCGAGGCGTTGACGATTCTGCAATTGCAAGGACTGATTGTCATCCTGGCCCGCCGTGGCAGCTTCGTCTTCAAGCCGAACCGCGATGAACTTCATTCACTCGTGGAATATCGCCTCCATCTCGAGATGTTGGCGGCCGGCCTGGCCGTTGAACGGGCACCCAAGGCGCTGTACAGCGCGATGATGGTTGCAATAGCCGCGATGGAGAGAGCCCGCGCAGCCGACGATGCGTTGGCCTATGCCGAGGCCGATACCCGCTTCCACGATGCCATATTCGAACACTGCGGCAACCCCCTGTTCGCCGAAGCCTTCGAAATCGCCGCTGGTCGCATCGCGGCACTTCGCGCCCATCTCTCCGAACAGCTTGGACTGCATCGGCAGAAGACTTTCGAAGAGCATCAGCAGATGGCGGAGGCGGTCAAGCGGCAGGATATCTCGACTTTACGCGAGCTGCTTCAAGCGCATATCCAGGCGATGGAGCCTAATTACGCCAGCGCACTGGCAATCCTTTAGCCGTAGCGGCGGACCGACCCCGGACGTGTCGGGCGGCCAGGAATGGCCTCCACAATCGCCCGGAACCGCTTCCGAAAGGTCTCAGGCGGGCGATGTAACCTTCACGTCAGCCACAGTCGCTTCGATATGATCGATGAGATTGTCCGGCAGTTTCAGGCGCCCGGCAAGGAGGTCGAGATAGCCGCGCTCGGCCCGCGTTTGCGGATCGATAGCCAGGCGCGAAGCGGTATAGAGCTCGACCTTCTGCGCGTCGGTAACGGCAGCCGCGACCAGTCCGTCCACATCGACAGGCGAATTCAGCTCATTCGCGAGGAACTCCTGCGTATCGCTGTTGATGCCGGAGAGTGACAGTTTCTCGATGATGCGCGCCTTTTCGGTCTCGTCCACCATGCCATCGGCACGGGCTGCTGCGATCATGGCGCGTACCAGCACCAGTGCAAACTCATGTTCACCCTGTGGCGCGGTTTCGGGGCGGAAGCTTGAATCGTCCGGCGGCGGAGCAAGCTCGCCAGTGGAAGCTTGCGTTGCTTCAGCGGGAGCCTTGCCCGACTGGTAGTTCTGATAAGCCTTGTAGGCGAGCCCGGCGACGGCGGCGAGACCGCCAAGTTTCAAGGCACTGCCAGCCACCTCACGGCCAGTGCCGGTGCCGAGAAGAATCGCAGCGAGCGCGCCAGTGGCGAGCGGATTGTCCTTGGCAAGTTGCGTCGCCTTGCCGGCCGTGTCGCGAACCGATGTTCCAACTCCGGGAATATTGCTTCCCAGGAAATCATCGAGAATCTTCTTCGGATCAAGCATGCGTCTCTCCTCATGGCTGCATGAATTGGCTCCGCTTAGTTAGGACCCGGTTCATGGCATTGCAATGACAGCGGGGCGATTGTAGCAAATTTGGAGGCAATCGCGCCTTGAGAATTCAGCCTGACGAGGCAGCTGGTGTGGGTTTCGAGAACCGGAGCGCAGCGTACATAAAGTACGTGAGCACCGGAAGCGCAGAAAGCCGCATCAGATGTCCGTCAGGGTGGATTCTTTAGGAACCGATGTGGCTCTTCTCGCCCCGCTCCCTGGCAAGCCTCACCTGCTTCTGCCGCTCGGCAAAACGGGCACGATCTTCGTCCGTGCGCTCGTGGTAGCAATTCGGACAGGAGACACCCTCTTCGAACAGCGGCGAGAGCTTGTCCTCCGGCGCAATCGGATTGCGGCAGGCGTGGCAAAGTTCCGCTTCGCCCTCGATGAGGCCATGGCCAACGGATACCCGCTCGTCGAAGACGAAGCATTCGCCTTCCCAGCGGCTTTCCTCCGCTGGTACGTCCTCGAGATATTTGAGAATCCCGCCCTTCAGATGAAACACGTCGTCGAAGCCGAGGCCTTTGACATAGGCCGTCGCCTTCTCGCAGCGAATACCACCAGTGCAGAACATGGCGATCTTCTTGCCTTCCAGTTCCCCGCGATGGCTCTCCACCCATTGCGGAAACTCGCGAAACGTCTTGGTCTGCGGATCGACGGCGCCGTGAAACGTCCCGATCGCCGTCTCGTAATCGTTACGCGTGTCGATGACGATCGTGTCCGGATCGGAGATCAGCGCATTCCAGTCTGTCGCGGGCACATAGGTGCCTACGCTTTGCAGCGGGTCGATATCATCGACGCCCATGGTGACGATTTCCTTTTTCAGTCGCACCTTCATGCGTTTGAAAGGCATCTCGCTCGCGTAGGAATACTTCAGCTCCATCCCGGCAATGGCCGGCTCGGCCTCGAGGAAATCAACGAGCATCTTGATCGCCGCAGGCGTTCCGGCGACAGTGCCGTTGATACCCTCTGCGGCCAAAAGCAGTGTACCCTTGATCCCTTGCCCACAGCAAAGCTTCGCCAGCGGCTCCTGCAGCGACTGGTAGTGATCCAGCCGGGCAAAGCGATAGAGTGCTGCCACCGTAAAGGGCATATTTGAGGTATGGTCTGTCATGATCGCATCCAACTACTGCGCTAAAGCGTCAAATTCAAGGGTTTTGCGAGGAGACAGTAAGTGGCATCTCCATTATGCCTGATCCAGGAAATCCAAGGTAGACAAACCGGATGCACACTACTAAATCGATTGAAGTTCCAGCCAGCGGAGAATTGAGATGACCCAGAAGACCGATCTGCTCTTACCCGTCCTCAAGGGCCAGCCGGTTATTCCGGTCATTCTTATCCAGAATCTCGCCGATGCCGTTCCGTTGGCGCGGGCGCTTGCCAAGGGCGGCTTGCCGGCAATCGAGATCACGTTGCGCACTGCCGCCGCTCTCGACGCCATCCGTGCCGTCGCCAATGAAGTGCCGGAGGCCATCGTCGGCGCCGGAACCATTCTCAATGCCCGTCAGTATGACGAGGCCGTCAACGCCGGTTCCCGCTTCATCGTCAGCCCCGGAGCGACACCGCAGCTCATCGAAGCCGCGCGCGACAGCAAGGTGCCACTGCTTCCAGGTGCCATCACGCCGGGCGAGATCATGTCCTTGCGCGAAGAAGGCTACACGATGCTGAAGTTTTTCCCCGCCGAACAGGCTGGCGGCGCGGCTTTCCTGAAATCCCTGTCGTCGCCGCTGGCCGGCACGCTGTTCTGCCCGACCGGGGGCGTCAGCATCGCCAACGCCAAAACCTATCTCAACCTGCCGAATGTCGTCTGTGTGGGTGGATCATGGGTTGCCCCGGAAGAATTGGTAAAGGCGGGAAAGTGGGACGAGATCACGAAGCTCGCAGCCGAGGCAGTCAAGCTCGCGGGCTGACGCCGGTTATCTCTCCCCTTGTGGGAGAGAAAGGATTTTCTTGGATTTAGTCCCTTGCTAAATCCTTAGAAAATCCAAGTGAGGGGATTTTGTGCCAAGCCCGCAAGTTTCCCCTCTCTTCGATTTCTCCCCCGCAAGGGGGGAGATAAGACCAGTGTTCAAAACAAAACCGGCGGCCCCTCATCAGAGCCGCCGGTTTTTGTTTTGTTTAAGTTCCTACGATCCGTGCGTCGGATTGAACTTGGCGATCTGCAGGAATGTGACTGCCTTGCCAGTAAACTTGTTGGCGTTGGCGACGGGCAGGCTCTGCTGGAAGCCGGCCGTATAGACCGTCGTCGGGGCCGTTCGCATTTCTGCATTGCGCAGGACTGCCGGTGTCACTGCCGGTGCCGTCTCCGCGACCTGCTCGGTCGAAAGAGCGCGGTCAGGAACGTCCGAGGAAACCTGGATCGCTTTCGGAGTCTGATTCTGAGCGGCCTGCTTGCGCGGCTTGGCGCCCTTGGCCGTCGTGATCACGCCATTGTTGAGCGCGGCAACCGGATCGCCGGAGGCTTGAGCGTCGAGCATGGTCCGGCGCAGTGATGGCTGCGTTTCAATCGACGCCATCTGCGTATTCTGCTGTGCAGCCGGTTTCACACGCCCACCAGTTGTTCCCGGTAATGTCGGCATCTCGGGCGTCGGCTGCGAAGCGGAAACAACATTTCCATGCTCGCTGTCGGCCTGCTTGATAAGCGCCTGCAGATCATCCTCCGGAGCCGGAATAACCTCTTCGTCGGCGGCCGCAGTTGCCTGAATTGCTTCGGTGACGGGACGCTGATCAGGCACAAGCGACGCAACCATCATGTCATTGCGCTTGGGCTTGTCGAAAGGTACCGGAACGAGCGCATTGGCCATTTCGGGCTGCGCCGTATCGGCGCTCGCATTGTTAGGATTGGCCGCAATCATCTCACGAATAGCGCTGGCGCTATCCTGCGGCTCCGGTCGCGGCATCGGCAAGGCGGCGATGACAGTCGATTGATCTTCAGCGAGCGCATTGAGCGTTGACGGTTCTTCTGGCGCCGGCGTCGGCGAATAGTCGGGACGGCGCAGCGGCACGGGAACCGCAAAGGCCAAGGCCTGGTTGTCTTCCGGCGATGGCGCAAGTGGTGCGTCAGGTCGCGGCGCGGTCAAAGGCGCAGGTGCACCGCGTACCGGCAGGTCCGGAGCGATCTGCTGCTGTTCGGGTTGAGGCTGGGCACGCGTTGCGACAGCCGGGGCGGCCGGGGCGGTGGTCTCACCCCCATCCGCGTCTTCGGCTATCGCGGCTGGCTTGGTCGAAAGCGTCTTCGAAGGCTTGGACGCAGAAGCGACAGCAACTTTGCTCTCACTGGTATCCTCTTCCTCATCGGCGCCACCGCCAAAGAGCATGCCGAACAGCGTCTTGCCACTGCGGCTCGAACTTGAGGACGCACTCGCGACCTGAATTGCACTGCCACCATTGCGCCTGCGGGATTCGTAGGCAGCGACTGCCTGGTCATAGCCGGGTAACGGCTTGCCATCGGAAGGAATATGCATGGTCTTGCCGTCGGGGAACACGGCCAGCAGTTCCCTGCGGCTCATGCGCGGCCAGTGACGAACATTGCCGACATCGGTATGGACGAAAGGAGAGCCGGAGGTCGGATAGTAGCCAACGCCGCCAGCCTGGAATTTCATTGCTGTAACGCGAAGTGCGGAAAGCTTCACACCCGGCAGATACCAGTCCATGGCCTTGCCCAGCATGTGCTGGCTTGTCTTCGCCACACCGCGCGAACGGGAACGCAGCATGGAATTTGTGGTAGGAGAGCGATAGGCAGATACCACATTGATGTAGTCCCTGCCGCCGACATTCTGATAGATCTGCCAGACCAGATCGAAGAGGCGGGGGTCCATCTTCGTCGGTTCGTTGCGGCGCCAGTCACGCAGGAACTTGTTGAGCTTGTTCAGCCCATCCTGCTGATAACGGCCATTTTTCTTGAACGTGATCTCGGCACGTTCCTTGGTATGGATGAAATAAAGCCTGAGAGTCCTCGTCTCGGCGGAAGCCTGTGCGGATGCGAACAACATCGGCACAAAGACCATGAGGAACACAAACCAGCCGGCGCGCATAAGAGAACTCGCCCACGATCTGTTGTTCTGTGCATGAATCATGTTTGACAATTTCGTCCCCAACCTTGACCGTCTTTTCCAACCCCCGAATAGCTGGATTGTCCGATTTAATGGTTAATGGTCGCTTTACTGAAGAACAAATACGTTGAGAGCATGGCGAAAACGCATATCGAATCCAGTGTTTTGTGACATGGTCAACGGGTTGTTAACAGCAGGATTAAGGCTTTTTTTCAAATGAATCCACCCCTCAAAAGTCTAAAAGTTGCTACAAAGTGGGACAAGCAAGACGGAACTGGATCAATTGCCAACCGACTCTTAAGGTTTAGCTCCTTTATCGAGGGCCTCTGATTCGCCCTCCAAACTTCAATATTCTGGTGCCAAAATGCGTTCAAAAATCAACAAATACTCGCTTGATACCGTGGTCACGGCTCCCTCCAAATCGGGCAGCACTGCTGCCGTGAAAGCCGATCAGGCAGCGCTCGGCCTGCTACCCGAATGGAACCTTGCCGATCTCTATCCATCCACGGAAAGCAGCGAGCTCAAGGCCGATCTCAAAAAGGCCGACGAACTCGCCGTCGAATTCGAGAAGCGCTGGAAAGGTAATCTCGCCGCCGAGGCGGCCAAACCGAAAGGCGGAGAGTTTGCCCAATCGATCCGGGAATTCGAAGCCCTGGAAGAACTGATCGGCAAAATCGTCTCCTTCGCCGGGCTGGTCTATGCCGGCGATACGTCCGATCCCAAGCGCGCCAAGCTTTACGGCGATATCCAGCAGAAGATGACCGATGCGAGCACGCATCTGATCTTCTACAGCCTCGAACTCAACCGCATCGATGATGCGATCATCGAAAAAGCCATGGCCGAAAACCCGGCCATCGCCCACTATCGCCCATGGCTGGTAGACCTGCGCAAGGACAAGCCCTACCAGCTCGACGACAAGATCGAGCAGCTTTTCCACGAAAAGTCGATTACCGGACGCGGCGCCTGGAACCGTCTGTTCGACGAAACCATGACGGCGCTGCGCTTTGAAGTGAATGGCGAGGAACTGCCGCTCGAACCGACCTTGAACCTCTTGCAGGATGCAGATGCCTCCCTGCGCAAAGCCGGTTTTGAAGCACTGGCCAAGACCTTCAAGGAAAACCTCCGTGTTTTCACGCTGATCACCAATACGCTGGCCAAGGACAAGGAAATCTCCGATCGCTGGCGTGGCTTTGAGGACATCGCCGACAGCCGCCACTTGGCCAATCGCGTCGAGCGCGAGGTGGTCGACGCACTTTCCGAAGCCGTGCAGGACGCCTATCCGCGCTTGTCGCATCGATATTACGCGCTCAAGGCCAAATGGCTTGGCCTTGAATACCTGAACAATTGGGACCGCAATGCTCCGTTGCCGGAAACGCCGCAGGCTGTCATTTCATGGACGGACGCGCGCGAAACCGTGCTTTCCGCCTATAGTGGCTTTGCGCCGGAAATGGCCGAAATCGCCAAGGCTTTCTTCGACAAAAACTGGATCGATGCGCCGACCCGCCCCGGCAAATCGCCCGGCGCCTTCGCCCATCCGACCGTTCCCTCGGTGCATCCCTATGTGCTCCTGAACTACATGGGCAAGCCGCGCGATGTGATGACCCTCGCGCACGAACTTGGCCACGGCGTGCATCAGGTGCTTGCCGGCGATCAGGGCGCACTCATGGCTTCAACGCCGCTGACTCTCGCCGAAACTGCTTCCGTCTTCGGCGAAATGCTCACTTTCCGCTCGCTCCTCGAAAAGACCCGCGACAAACGCGAGCGCAAGGCCATGCTGGCGCAAAAGGCCGAAGACATGATCAACACGGTCGTACGGCAGATCGCATTCTACCAGTTCGAGCGCCGGGTTCACGCCGAGCGCAACAACGGCGAACTCACCTCGGACCGTATCGGCGAGATCTGGCTGGATGTGCAGAAGGAAAGCCTCGGACCAGCGGTACATTTCGGTGCCGGCTACGAGACCTTCTGGACCTATATCCCGCACTTCATCCACTCGCCGTTCTATGTCTACGCCTATGCTTTCGGCGATTGCCTGGTGAACTCGCTCTATGCGGTCTATCAGAACGCCGAAGCCGGATTTCAGGAGAAATATTTCGACATGTTGAAGGCCGGCGGCACCAAGCATCATTCCGAATTGCTTGCGCCCTTCGGCCTCGATGCGACGGACCCAGCCTTTTGGCAAAAGGGCCTTTCCGTCATCGAGGGGATCATTGACGAGCTGGAGGCGATGGACGCCGCATAATGACGACCCCTGCCCCCGTGCACACGCCCTATGATGGCTCGGCGCAACCCTTCACCATAGGGTTGCAGCAGCTCGACCTGAAAGACTGGATCGAGATCGATGACAATCTTCTCGCCTATCTCGCTGAGAAAGAACGGCTTTTTGCGCTTTACGGCGACAGGATTTTGGTCGAGGAGCCCGGAACAGGAGATGCCCAAAAGGAAGTGCTGGAACTCCTCGGCACCCATCTCGTCGAGCACTATCCTGAAATCTATTCCAGCGACGGCGAGAACGTCAAAATTGCGGGATGGAACAAACCCATATCGCTCGGCGAAACGGATATCCCCTACCTGCATCGCGCCGCCAGCCTTGTGCAGGAAGACCTTGTGTTGATGCGCAAGGACGAGACACGCGGCTGGCATCTCGTCGCCGCCTCGCTTTCGTTTCCGTCCTCCTGGACGCTTCTGGAAAAGTTCGGCCGCTCCATGGACGATATCCACGCCCCTGTGCCCGATTTTGGCGCAGGCACCCGCAATGCCGGGCTGATCACCCGCATGTTCGACAATCTGCGCCCGGATCGCTCGGTTCAGCGCATGAACTGGTCGCTGCAGCCCGACGGCAATCTCTATCATCCGCTCGCCAGCCACCAGAAGGGTGCGCGCTACACAGACGAAGATATTGCGGCGCAAAGCTATGTTCGCGTTGAGCGGCAGACGCTGCGCAAATTACCGCTCTCTGGCGATATTCTTTTCACTATCCGCATTTATCTCGATCCTATAAGTGCCCTGAAGAAACACCCCGAATGTCGTAATTTAGCGGAAGCTTTTGCGCGCCAGCTCGAAGCGCTAAATCCTGCGCAACTGCACTACAAAGGTATTATGACAATCCGCGACCGGCTTATCGACGCGCTGAAACGCCTATAGCCGCGTTTTAATTAACAGTAGTTCGAAATTTCACCATAAAAGAGCAACTGGTTGTTTGCTCTTTGTCATGTCTATGCTCTATGGTTTCTTTGAGGCCGCTTTCTGACGGCTGTACTCATTGATGGAGATCAAAATTAGGAGCAACAAAAAAATGGCGAAGGCTCAATGGCCTGTACATGGAGAAATTACCGGTCCGATCGTGATGATTGGTTTCGGGTCCATCGGACGGGGTACCCTGCCCCTCATCGAACGCCACTTCAAATACGATAAATCCCGCCTGATCGTTATCGATCCCAGCGATGCCAACAAGAAACTGCTCGACGAGCGCGGCATCCGCTTCATTCAGGAAGCAGTCACAAAAGAAAATTACAAGACGCTGCTCAAGCCGCTTCTGACCGAGGGCGGCGGACAAGGCTTCTGCGTCAATCTTTCTGTCGATACGTCGTCGGTTGATATATTGCATCTGTGCCGCAAGGTCGGCGCGCTCTATATCGATACGGTCATCGAGCCTTGGCCGGGCTTCTATTATGCCAACGACCTCGATAACGCCGACCGTACCAATTACGCGCTTCGCCAGACGCTGCTCGCCGAAAAGAAGAAGAAGCCCGGTGGTCCGACTGCGGTTTCGTGCTGCGGCGCCAATCCGGGCATGGTCTCCTGGTTCGTCAAACAGGCCGTCCTCAACCTCGCACGCGATCTTGGCGTGGATCATACAGAACCCGCCCGCACGGATCGCGGGAGCTGGGCCCGCCTGATGGACAAGGTCGGCGTCAAGGGTATCCATATTGCCGAGCGCGATACGCAGCGCGCCAATGAGCCGAAGCCTTTCGGTGCCTTCTGGAACACGTGGTCTGTCGAAGGTTTTATTTCCGAAGGCCTGCAACCGGCCGAGCTTGGCTGGGGCACACACGAAAAGTGGATGCCGAAGAATGCCCGCAAACAGAAGAAGGGCAACAAGGCCGCGATCTTTCTTGAACAGCCCGGCGCCGATACCCGCATCCGCACCTGGTGCCCGACAGAAGGCGCACAGTTCGGCCTGCTGGTCACGCACAATGAGGCAATCTCGATCGCCGATTTCTTCACGGTGTTCGACAAGAAGGGCAAGGCCGCTTACCGGCCCACATGCCATTACGCCTATCACCCTGCCAATGTCGCGACCCTGTCGCTCGATGAGATGTTCGGCGCAGCAGGTCAACCGCAGGCGATCCAGCACGTACTCGACGAATCTGAGATCGTCGACGGCGCGGATGAACTCGGCGTGCTGCTCTATGGCCACGACAAGAATGCCTACTGGTATGGTTCGCAGCTGACGATCGAGGAAGCCCGCAAGCTTGCTCCCTATCAGAATGCGACAGGTCTGCAGGTCTCGTCGGCGGTCATGGCCGGCATGGTCTGGGCGCTGGAAAATCCCGATGCCGGTATCGTCGAAACCGACGAGATGGATTTCCGCCGCTGCCTTGAAGTCCAGAAACCCTATCTCGGTCCGCTCAAGGGTCACTACACCGACTGGACTCCCTTGGAGAACCGGCCGGGCCTGTTCAAGGAAAACCTCGATCTTGAGGATCCCTGGCAGTTCCGCAACATCCTGGTGCGGTAACAGCAGCAGCGATGAGCTACACAAGGAAACGGCAGCCCTTCGGCTGCCGTTTCCTCTTAACGGCCATCCCGCAAAAGCAGCGCTAGTGGGCCGGAGTTCTACCACCTCTTCGCATTTCATCGATTTTCTTCTGAAATTCTGACGCGACGTGGTAGCGACTTTTTAACGTCATATATGGCGTAAATCCACGCGCCACCGCCAACGGTGAGACAGATGACGAAGGAGTAGATTGCATAATGAAGCATCAGATCCAGCTCTTTCCTCAAAACGTACCTGACCCAGATTATGTAACGCCAAGGATAACACAAACCAGTTGCACGTCGCAAACGTCAGCAATAACCCTCGATCGTAATCTAGGCCAGTCATTAAGGCGGGGTTTAGGATGATCGCTGCACTGCCGGGCTGAAAAATCCGATTCGATATAGCCGCCGTGGACATTCTATCGGACGCAGCGGCTTTATATTTCGCGAGTTCGTTGGTCAGTATTGTCTGTCGAGCGCTGAGTTCTCTTGATCGTTATTCGAAATATCGCTGTCTGGTTCGAAACCATTGGTTTCCCTCGGTCAAGATGGTTCCCCGCGACTTATGCCCATGTTCCAATGGAACACTGATCCTTCGAATTTACAATTAAACTTAGGTCTTGTTTTTGCTTGATTTTCACGGCATTTAAAGAACGAGATCCATTGGGAGATTGTCTGGATGAAACGCTTTTCGGTTGCCACCGGCACAGCAACACTGGCCCTGATCCTCTCCGGCTGCATGAGCGGCGGTGTTCAGGAGGGTGGTCCTGCGCAGACGACGCGTCCGACCGACGCCGTGCAGGGTCAATGGTTCGACACGTCGGGGGTTGCTTTCTCCAATTTCAATAACGGGGCGTTCGAAACGCGCGCCAACGATACCAAGGAAAAGCTGGCCGAGGGCAATTATCGTTTTGCCTCTGCAAATCTGATCGAGATCAACCTGCGTTCGCTCGCCCGTGGCACCCAGTCCAAGGTCAATTGTGCCCTCGTTAACGCCGCCCAGCTGAATTGCACCTCGTCATCGGGTCAGCAATTCTCGCTGACGCGCCGCTCCCCGCAAGTGGGTTAAATCCAGGCGGTCGCAGTCTTCGTCACTCTTAGGCTTGACTCGGACGGCGGCACTCCCGCGAAGTGATGAAACCATTGCCTTGTCACAATGGCGCCAAGTAGCCATGACAGCATCACGCTCAAAACGACGGAGCTCTCCATGCCAAGAATAATAGCCACAATTCTGCTAGCGACCTCAGCCTTGGGCATGACAGCGGGCGCGGCGATGGCGGATTACACGCTGAATATCCTGCACATCAATGATCAGCATTCGCGCATCGAGCCGATCAACAAATATGATTCCACCTGCTCGGCCGAAGAAGAGAGCAAGAACGAGTGTTTCGGCGGCATTGCCCGCGTCAAGGCCAAGATCGATGAGCGACGCGCCGCTCTGTCCAAGGATGGCGGCAATGTCATCGTGCTTGACGCAGGCGACGAGTTCCAGGGTTCGCTGTTCTATACGACCTACAAGGGCGATGACACGGCCGAGTTCATGAACGGCATCGGCTTCGATGTCATGGCACTTGGCAATCACGAGTTCGACGATACGCCGGTCACGCTGGCCAAGTTCCTCGACAAGGTCAAAGTGCCGGTTATCTCCAGCAACACGGAAGCTGCGCCGGATTCGCCCATCGCCGGCAAATTCAAGCCCTATATCATCAAGGAAATCGGCGGCCAGAAGATCGGCATCATCTCGGCTCTCACCACGGATACGGCGGAAATCTCCAGCCCCGGCCCGGGCGTCAAATTTGCCGATGAAATCGAAACCTTGAGAAAACAGGCGGAGGCGCTGAAGGCCGAAGGCGTCAACAAGATCATCGCGCTCAACCATGACGGCTATCTGAAGGACAAGGAGATCGCTGCCAAGGTCGATGGCATCGATGTGATCGTCGGCGGCCACAGCCACACGCTCCTGTCCAACACCGACCCAGAAGCGCTTGGCCCCTACCCGACACTGGTCAAGAATCCTTCCGGCCGCGATGTTCCTATCGTCCAGGCGAAGTCCTATTCGAAATATCTCGGCGAACTCAAAGTGACCTTTGACGATGATGGCAATGTGACGAAGAGCGAGGGCGCGCCGATCCTGCTCGATTCCTCCGTCACACCGGACCCGGCCTTTGTTGCCCGCGTCAAGGAACTTGCCAAGCCTCTCGAAGAACTGAAGTCTCGCAAAGTAGGCGAATCCGCCGGCGTCATCGAAGCGGCGCGCGAGGTTTGCCGCTTCAAGGAATGCAGCATGGGTGACGCTGTCGCCGATGCCATGCTGGACCGCGTCAAGGGACAGGGCGTCACCATCGCCATCATCAATGGCGGCGGTCTGCGCGCTTCGATCGATGCGGGCGACGTCACCATGGGCGAAGTGCTGACGGTACTGCCGTTCCAGAACACACTCGCGACGTTTCAGCTGCGGGGCTCCGATGTCGTCGCGGCGCTGGAAAATGGCGTGAGCCAGATCGATCAGGGCGCCGGGCGCTTCCCGCAGGTTGCAGGGTTGAAATATGCTTTCGACGTATCGAAACCGGTGGGCAGCCGCATATCGGACGTTCAGGTGATGCAGGGTGAAAACTGGCGGCCGATCGATGTCGAGGCCACCTATGGCGTGGTGTCCAACAATTACATGCGTGCTGGCGGCGATGGCTACAAGGTCTTCTCGACGAACGCCGTCAACGCCTATGACTACGGTCCCGGACTCGAGTTGGTTCTCGCCGATTATCTGGCAAAGCATACACCGTACAAGCCATACACGGACGGTCGCATTTCCGTTCTGGCTCCCGGCGCTTCGGCTGAAGCCAAACCGGGGGAACCTGCAGCGGCTCCACAAGACTCCAGAAGCCGCCAAGCCTACTGAAACAGCGGCCGCTGCGTCAGCAGCCAACCACCATCCTGATTCCTATACGATCAAGCGCGGGGACAATTTCTGGGACATTGCCGAAGAGGTCTACGGCAAGGGCATCGAATGGAAGAAGCTCGCCGAAGCCAATCCGGACATGAAGGTGATGAAGCTGCCGATCGGCGCCCAAATGAAAGTACCGGCAATTTAGAGCCAGTCTCTAGCTTCGCACAGCCATGCCGATTATCTCTCCCCTTGTGGGCCGAAGGCGGGCGAGACCTGTGGCTCGCGTTAGCGATTTCAGCATCTTAGCTCTTGCTAAGTGCTAGAAATCGCCAGAGAGGGGATAACTCGCCCCCTCTCTTTCAAAGGATCTAGCCAACCAGCCAACGACAACAAGGGACGATAAGCGCCCTTGCCACCCGCTTCCCTCAGGCGTTGGCCACGACCGGAACCGTGCCGAGCACCTTGCGCATCAACACATAATGCACGGCACCACCCGCCAAGGCACCGAGCAGCCACCCCCAGTCGCCGCCATTGGGAATCATACCCGTCGCACCAAGCACCGAAAGCCCGATCGAGAATACACTGGAGATCGCCAGCGCGATCAGCGCCCTGCTGTTCCAGCCGCCGTCGAAATAAAGCGAGCCTTCCGGAGACATGGTATAGAGGTCCTCGAGCACGACCTGCTGCCGCTTCACCAGGTAATAATCGGCAATCATGATGCCGAAGATCGGCCCGAGCACCGCGCCGAAAATGCTGACGAAAATGGTGATCGCGTGAGGGCTGGATACGAATAGCCAGGGGCAGACCAGCACCGAAAGGATCGATGTGATCAGTCCTCCAAGACGAAAGTTGATCTTCTCGGGAAAAAGATTGGCGATATCGTAGGCCGGCGAGACAAAGTTGGCGACGATATTGATGCCCATCGTTGCCACGATGAAAGTGATCGAGCCAAGAATGACAACCCACGGATTGTTGATGCGCTCGACAATCGCCACCGGATCGAGGATCGCTTCGCCGAAGACCTGCACCGTTCCTGCAGTAACGATCACGACGATGATGGCGAACACGATGAAGTTTACCGGAAGCCCAAGGAAATTGCCGACCTTCATGGCTTTTTCGTCCCGCGAGAACCGCGAAAAGTCACCGAAGTTAAGCAGCAGAGCCGCAAAATATGCCACGATCAGCATCGACGCATTCGCCATGTGGGTCAGCGATGAGCCCTCGGCAGGTGGAGCAAGCTGCAGCGAAAGACTGGAAAACCCCGTTTGTGAAAGGATCCAGAGGGCGAGCGCGAACATCACCACATAGACGACAGGTCCGCAGAAATCGATGAATTTGCGGATTGATTCCATGCCTCGCAGAAATATCAGAAGCTGGAATATCCACATGAACAGGAAGCTGAGCCAACCGAGCGTCGATAGGCCGAATATGTCGTTGTGCGTATAATCCGCAGCCGCGGGGTAAAGCGTTATCGCCAATGCCTGGACGGCCTTGGAAGCAAAATAGGTTTGAACGCCGTACCAGACGATCCCGACTATTCCGCGCAATACGGCGGCGAGGTTTGCACCCATGACGCCAAAGGACATGCGCGCAGCGACCGGGAACGGGATTCCGTATTTCAGCGATGGCCGTCCTATGAGGTTCATCAGGAAATAGACCGCTGTAATGCCGACAATCATGGAGATGAGCACTTCCCAGCCGGTCAAGCCGAGGAAGAACAGGCTTGCGGCAAACGTGTAACCGCCAACGGAGTGGACGTCCGACATCCACATCGCGAACAGGCTGAACGCGCCCCAGGTGCGCCCTTCCGGTGCTGTGGGTGCCAGATCCTGGCTGTAGAGCTGCGGGTGAGCGCCTGTGATGACGAGGGTGGGGGGTGTCGCATGCGGATTGCTGGCCATGGAAATCGCTTCCTTCGTCTGATGAACAAGAACGAATAATTCAACGCAAGTTCTGTGCCAGTTGAAAGCGCTGTCCGTGAGCCGGCAAAGAGGTCAAAAGTGCTGTCCTTATGCCTGCGAATTCAGCATGTTGCTGTTTTGATGACTTATTCTTGAAAAAGACTACTCGACATGTGGCCTTTCGCACTCTTGCAATCAGCCTCGTCCTGATTAGGTTCTGTTGAGATTCGAGGTCAGGACGCGCCGAAAATGGTGATTTTCGAGAACCGGAGCGGAGTGAACTTTTGGGTTCATGAGCACCGGATCGTAGAAAAGCGCCATTTGCAGGCCGTCATGGCGCGAATACCAACAGAACCTGGGTTCCACGCCCAGAAGTGGAGTGTTGCATATGGCAATTTCGGGAGGTGACCTGTCAGCGGTGAAAAAGCCGGAAGACCATCCGCACATCGAAACATCGAAGATCGGCGTGCTCCTCGTCAATCTCGGCACGCCGGACGGCACCGACAAGACGTCGATGCGGCGCTATCTGAAGGAATTTCTCTCGGACAAACGCGTCATCGAGTGGCCTCGCGCCATCTGGCTGCCGGTGCTCTACGGCATTGTGCTCAACACCCGCCCGAAGAAATCCGGCGCACTTTATGACAAGATCTGGAACCGCGAACGCAACGAATCTCCCTTGCGCACCTACACCCGTTCGCAGGGTGAAAAGCTCGGCGCGGCGCTTGCCTCTCATTCCGAGATCATCGTCGATTGGGGTATGCGCTATGGCCAGCCGTCCATCGAGCAGGCGCTGGAGCGGCTGGACAAGCAGGGTTGCAAGCGCATCCTGATGTTTCCGCTTTACCCGCAATATTCGGCAACGACGACAGCGACGGTCAATGACAAGTTCTTCGAAGCGCTGATCAAGATGCGCTTCATGCCGGCGACGCGCACTGTTCCCTCCTATCAGGACGAAGCCGTCTATATCGATGCCCTCGCGACCTCCATCGAAAAGCACTACGCGACGCTCGATTTCGAACCGGAAGTGCTGATCGCCTCCTATCACGGTATACCGCAGAGCTATTTCAAGCGCGGCGATCCCTACCCCTGCCATTGCTGGAAGACGACGCGGCTATTGCGCGAGCGGCTCGGCTGGAGCGAGGACAAGCTGATCACCTGTTTCCAGTCGCGTTTCGGCCCGGAAGAATGGATGCAGCCCTATGCGGACAAGACATTGGAGAAACTCGCCAGGGAAGGTGTCAAATCCGTTGCCGTCTTCAACCCGGGTTTCGTTTCGGATTGTCTCGAAACGCTCGAGGAAATCGCGGTCGCAGGCGCCGAAATCTTCCATCACAATGGCGGCGTCAACTTCACCCATATCCCCTGCCTCAACGACAGCGACGAAGGCATGAAGGTCATCGAGACGCTTGTCCGCCGCGAATTGCAGGGCTGGGTCCAACCTGTAAAACATAGCTTCCGCAAACCCTCGCGAGAATCAGAACTATCGTCTATCGTGCACCCGCCGGCGAGTTGTGATTATTGACGCTGCCCATAAGGTCAGCCAGGGGAGGCCATAAATGAGCGGTTTTGACTTCACGATACCAGTACTTGTCGTTCTCGTGCTTGTGGTTCTGTTTGCGGGCGTCAAGACAGTGCCGCAAGGCTACAACTATACGATCGAACGCTTCGGCAAATACACGCGCACCCTTGCGCCCGGCCTCAATCTCATCGTGCCGTTCTTCGATCGTATCGGGGCCAAGCTGAACATGATGGAGCAGGTGCTGAACGTTCCGACGCAGGAAGTCATCACCAAGGACAACGCGAACATCGCCGTCGATGGCATCGCCTTCTACCAGATCCTCAATGCGCCGCAGGCGGCCTATCAGGTCAGCGGGCTGCAGAATGCCATTCTCAACCTGACCATGACCAATATTCGTACCGTCATGGGCTCCATGGTTCTCGACGAACTTCTGTCGAACCGCGATACGATCAATGACCGCCTGTTGCGGGTCGTCGACGAGGCCGCGCATTCCTGGGGCATCAAGATGACGCGCGTCGAGATCAAGGATATCAATCCGCCGCAGGACCTGCTCGACTCGATGGGCCGCCAGATGAAGGCGGAGCGCGACAAACGCGCCGTCGTTCTTGAAGCGGAAGGCACAAGGGCAGCGCAGATCCTGCGCGCCGAAGGTCTGAAGCAGGCGCAGATCCTCGAAGCCGAGGGCAGGCGCGAAGCTGCCTTCCGAGAAGCCGAAGGCCGTGAACGTCTGGCCGAGGCCGAAGCGAAGGCGACGGAATTCGTTTCTGCCGCAATCAGCGGCGGCAACGTGCAGGCGCTCAACTATTTCGTGGCACAAAAATACACCGAGGCATTTGGCAAATTCGCTACCAGCCCCAACCAGAAGGTCATCCTGATGCCGATGGAAGCGTCCGCTCTCATCGGTTCGCTCGGCGGTATCGGCGCGATTGCCCGTGAAGTGTTTGGCGACAACGCTGCTATAAATCCAACCACCCCGTCGACACCGCCCGCTCGCGGCCGCAGCGTTCCGGGCACCGGGTCAAACTCATGATCCTGGCGAGAGGAGGCGCTTAGATGCTGGAACGTCTGTTTTCCGAGCTCGGACCCTGGAACTGGGTGGTCCTCGGGCTGGTCCTGATGATACTTGAAGTAGCAGCGCCGGGGATATTCTTCCTGTGGTTCGGTATCGCCGCGCTCATCGTTGGCGGGATCGCCATCCTGTTTGGCGAGACCGCATGGATGCACTGGCAAATTCAGGTCATCCTGTTCCTGGTCCTCTCCGTCATCGCCGTCTTCATCGGTCGCAGGCTGATCGGCGCAACGGATGTCGAATCGGACGAACCGCTGCTCAACCGGCGCGGCGAACAGCTGATTGGACAGGTGGTGACGCTGGAAGAAGCGACGATCAATGGCCGGGGCCGGGCCCGCGTCGGCGATAGCCTGTGGCGCGTGACCGGGCCCGATCTTGCAGCGGGAACGCGCGTGCGTATCACCGGTATCGATCGTGGAACGCTCGTGGTTGAGGCGGCCTGAATAGCCACGAGCTATCTCCATATTGTAAGAAGAGATAAACGCGGCAACGTTGGTACTTAGGCTGCGCCTATCCTGAGCAAATCATGGAAATGCACGATCCCGACCGGGACATTCTTTTCGGTCACGATCAGCGCGCCGATATTGTGATCGTTGAGCAGCGCCAGCGCCGCGCTTGCCAGCATCGTCGGCGGCACGGTCTTGGGTTGCCGCGTCATGATCTCGTCGACGGTCATCGTCACCAGATTGCGATGCAGATTGCGTGAAAGGTCGCCATCGGTGATGATCCCGGCGAGCGTACCTTCGTCATTAAGCACAGCCACGCAGCCAAAGCGCTTGTCTGCCAGCACCTTCATCGCCTCGGGCATCGGCATTCCGAGCGGCACCAGCGGCAGCTGGTCGCCACGATGCATGATCTCGCGCACATGGGTAAGACTTGCGCCGAGCGATCCGCCCGGGTGAAATGTCTTGAAATCGCCAGCCGTGAAGCCCCGCGCCTCGAGCAGCGCCACCGCAACCGCATCACCCATGGCGAGCTGCATCAGCGTCGAAGTCGTCGGCGCCAGGCCATGCGGACAGGCTTCAGTCACCCGCGGCATCAAAAGCACCACGTCGGCCGCCGTTGCCAGTGCCGAATTCTCGCCGGCGGTCACCGCGATCAGGGGAATGCGGAAGCGCCGCGAATAGCTGACGATACCCTTGAGCTCCGCCGTGTCTCCAGACCAGGAAATGGCGAGAATGGCATCGTCGACGGCAATCATGCCGAGATCGCCGTGATTGGCCTCGGAGGGGTGCACGAAGAAAGCCGGCGTACCCGTCGAGGCGAAGGTCGCGGCAATTTTCGAGCCGATATGGCCGCTCTTGCCGACGCCGGTGACGATGATGCGTCCGCGCACTCCGGCGATCATTTCGATCGCCTTGCAAAAAGCCTCGGCCAAAGGACCTTCCAGCGCACTGCTCAGCGCGGCCAGCCCGTCCTTCTCGGTTGAAATCGTCCGCCTGGCCGAATCGACGGCTGCGGTTTTGTCCAGTTCGGTATCGTTTATTGCCTGCATGGCCGCAACCGTTAGCGCCTCTGCTCGCCGCTGTCCAATATTTGTTCGTCGCAGGACCATACAGCCACATCAGTTAGCCAGTCGTTAACCATGGCTCTTTACCATCCTTAACGTTCGAACCCGTTGGCAGACCTGATTGAAACACACTTCTCAACCACGCTTGGAAGCACCGCCGTCGGGCGGCGGCTTCAGGACTGCAATCAACGTCTGTCTGATGGCAGCGTTGCTCAGCAGCACCGTGTTTGCTTTCCTCCCCTTGGCCCATGCCCAGCAAGCAACGCCGTTACGCGGCACCCTGCAGGACAATTCTTTGCAGGCGCAGGCGCAAAATAACAATGATTCCAATGGCTTGCCAACGACCAATCCACCAAATGCCCCTCCTTCGCCAACGGATAGCGGCATACCGTCACGACGCTACGAGCCCGTCAGTCCGGGTGCGCTGCCGCCTGATGATGACAATGGCAATCTCGGCCTGCTCGGCGTACCGCTGGACGATGGTTCGCCGCCGTCCGGTCCTGCCGACAACAGCGGCGGCCTGAACCCGGACTCTGCCGCCCTGCCCGGCGCCGAGACCGCGCCTGTACCCGCTCAGCGCCCGCTCCGCCTGCGTCCCGGCGAGCGATCGCTGCTGGACGAAGAACGCGTCGATACATTCGACAACGGCCCGATCGAGCAAAACAGGGAAGCCAACCCGCCGGCAGGTCGCACGGATCGCGACAATCTCCCGGAACCGGCGCTCGAACGCCGCATCATCCGGCCCGATCCGGAACCGTTCGCGCCACTCGGTATCAGGGCCGGTCTCGTGACGCTCCGCCCCTCCATCAGCACCGGACTGCGCGCCACCACCAATGCCGATGGCAGTTCGGACGGCAGCGCCGCACTTTTGTCGGAGACGCGCCTGCGCGCCCGCGCCACGACGGATTGGGCGCGCCACTCCGCCTGGCTCGATTTCGATGGCACCTATGACAAGACGATTTCAGGCGAGGAGTATTCCGCCCCGAATGTCGGCCTGCGCGGCGGAATGCAGCTCGACCTTGGCGAACGCACCACCGTAGAGGGCGAGATGGGCTATCGCTACCGGCAGGAAGACCCGAGCGCACCGACAACCATTATCGGAACGTCGAACCGGCCCGCCGTCCAGGAGCTCGATGGCAGTCTCGGTGTGCGCAAGGAATTCGGCAAATTCTTCGCGGATGTGAAGGGCAATGTCGATCGCACCGTCTATGGCAATGCGGAATTCTCCGATGGCTCCGTCGTCAGCCAGAAGGACCGCAACAACACCTTTGCCAGCATTGCACTGCGGGGTGGCTTCGAAATGTCTCCGGCCATCAAGCCTTTCGCCGAGGTTGAAATCGGCAAGTTGATGTATGACGAGAAGGAAGATTCGAACGGCTTCCAGCGTTCCGGCGTTCGCACGGGCCTGCGCGGCGGTGTCGAGGTCGACTTTGCCGAAAAGCTGGCGGGAGAATTCGCGCTTGGCTATCTGCGCCAGGGCATAGACGACGACCGGCTTTCGCCAGTGGATGGCCTCAGCATCGACGGCGCCCTCAAATGGTCACCGCAGCGCGGAACCGATGTGGATATCGGTCTGCTCACCCGCGTCGAAGGAGCCACGGCACCCGGCGACAGCGGCTCGATTTTCTACGAGGGCACGGTCGGCATCAAGCGGCAGGCGCGCGCCAATCTCGATCTCAAGGCGACGCTGATTGCATCGCTGCGCGACAACAAGGACGGATCGGGCTGGGACAAGGGCTTTGGCGCTGAAATCGGCGCGACCTACTGGTTCAATCGTTTCTTCGGCTTTGATATCAGCGCCCGGCATGAATTCACCCGCAGCGAAGTCGAATCGCGCCAGACCGATGAAACCAGCATCTTCATGGGCGTGACGCTGCAGCGGTAGGGATCGATCGGCTCTTGGTGAGACTATGTCAAGGAAGGCACTGTGCGTGGTTCGACAAGCTCACCATGAGGGAGGTCGAGGACTGCAACGATAGGCGCCAATCTTGACTCCCTACAATCAACCCACCTCCCTCATGGTGAGCTTGTCGAACCACGCAAGAGGGAAACTGTCCAAGAGTTTATTGGGACCGCTGAATAGACAAAATCTGCTCTAGATAACGGCTTCAATGAGAAACGGACCGCGGCGCTTCAAGACGCTATCCAGAAGGTCGTCAAACTGTTCGCAGGAATCGACGCGAGCGGCCTCTACTCCCATCCCTTTTGCGATCGAGACCCAATCCAGCGACGGTTGATCGAGATCAAGCATCCGCCGCGCATTCTCCCCAATTTTTCCAACCCCGACCTTCTGCATTTCCATATGCAGGACAGCATATGTGCGATTGGAAAAAATGATCGTGACGACGTCAAGATTTTCGCGGGCCTGTGTCCAAAGTCCCTGCAAGGTGTACATGGCGCTTCCATCCGCCTGCAGGTTAAAGACCTTCCTGTCCGGACAGGCTATTGCTGCGCCAGTCGTCAGGGGAATACCGATGCCTATCGCCCCACCTGTCGTCATGAGGAAATCGTGCGGGGCGGCATATGCAGACAGCGCAAACAAACGCCGGGCAGACGTGATTGCTTCATCACAAACGATCGCATTCTCTGGCAGCTTTCGCGCCACCATCACAGCGATTGCGTCGTCGGTCAGCTCTCCGGTTGGAACCGGCTCGTCCGGCATCGCGCTTGACCGCAGCGGTGACTGCGTGCGTTTCACGCCCAGTTCATCACGAAGAGCTTCCAGCGCACCCTCTAAATCCTCACCGTGCTTTGCCAGGGAAAGCACTCGGCAATCGTTGTGTACAAGGCGACCGGGCTTGCCGGGATAGGCGAAAAAGGCCACCGGTTCCGTGGCTCCAACGAGGATCAGCACGTCTATATCGCTCAGGAGTTCGATTGCTGCATCGATCGGATAAGGGATACGGGTCGGAGCGACACGGCCGGCGCCGCGCGCCATTCGCGCGACGCCAACCTCCCCGAAAAGGCGAACATTTCTCGCCGCAGCGATCTGCCCGGCAACCTCGAGGCCGTCGGGCTGGGCAGCGGTACCGCCGACCAGAATCCCCACTCGACCGGGTGCACTGCGGATGGCATCCGCAATTCCCCGCACCCTGTCGGTCGGAACAGCGGGCGGGGCCGGAAGCACGACCTTATTCGGCGACACTGCCGCAACGTCACCCCACGCGGCATCGGCGGGCAGGATCAACGTTGCAATGCCGGGTGGCACGAGCGAGGCGCGGTAGGCTGCCTCGGTCGCAGGACCAACGTCGGCTGAACCACTGATGCGGTAAACCCAGTTTGACATTGGCGCCGCCAGGCCGTCGATGTCCGTGGTGAGCGGTGCATCGAATGGAAGATGATAGGAGGCATGATCGCCCACGACATTTATCATCGGTACACGGGCGCGCCGGGCATTGTGAATATTGGCAAGGCCATTTGCCAGGCCCGGACCGGTGTGGAGCAATGTCGCGGCAGGACGGCCAGTCATTCGGGCGTAGCCATCGGCCGCCCCCGTGACCACACCCTCGAATAGGCCAAGTACGCAACGCATCTCGGGCTTGCGATCGAGCGCCGCGACGAAATGCATTTCCGACGTGCCGGGATTGGCGAAACACACCCTTACATCATTGGCCAGAAGTGTGTCGCAAAGCGCATCTGCCCCATTCATTGCCACGCTCCCCCAAGCCTTTGCAATACAATAAGCCTTGCAGAATAGACGCGGGTACGGAACCCGGCAAGCCGTCAGGGGAGCGATATTTGATATCCCTCCCCTGGCCGAAATCAGCCCTTCTTTGGCTCGATCGTCTTCAGCATGTTGCCGATATTGTCGATGACGCCATTGCGGATATCCTCGCGCCACAGTGCAAATGCGACGTTCGCTTCGACAAAACCTTCCTTGGAGCCGGTATCATAAGTGCGGCCCTTGAAATGATAGCCGAAGAAATCCTGCTCTTTGGTCAGTTTCAGCATCGCATCGGTCAGCTGGATTTCATTGCCGGCCCCGCGTTCCTGATTTTCGAGAATGCCGAAAATCTCCGGCTGCAGGATATAGCGGCCATTGATATAGAGATTGGAAGGAGCCGTGCCTTTGGCCGGCTTTTCCACCATCTGCGTCAGTTCGAAACCGTTGCCGACAGGCTTGCCCTGACCAACGATGCCATATTTATGCGTCTCTGCCGGATCGCATTCCTGAACCGCGACGATATTGCCACCCGATTGATTGTAGAGCTCCACCATGTCCGCGAGACAGCCATTCTTTTCCGGCTGCATGATCATGTCCGGCAAAAGCAGCGCGAAAGGTTCGTCACCGACGATGTCGCGTGCGCACCAGACCGCGTGGCCAAGACCCATCGGCACCTGCTGGCGGGTAAAACTTGTTGTTCCGGGACCAGGCTGGATTCCCTGCAATTCATCGAGCAGTGCGGTCTTGCCGCGTTCCGACAGGGTTTGATAGAGCTCGTACTGAACATCGAAATAGTCTTCGATGACCGCCTTGTTGCGGCCCGTTACGAAGATGAAATGCTCGATACCGGCCTCGCGTGCCTCGTCCACCACATACTGAATGACCGGCTTGTCGACGACCGTCAGCATTTCTTTCGGAATGGATTTTGTAGCTGGAAGAACACGGGTGCCAAAGCCCGCAACTGGAAAGACGGCCTTACGTATCTTCTTGGCTTCGGACATCATTACCTCGTTACTGATTACGATTGATATTGCGGGAATTTCCTCGATAGACTTTTTTGTCCCAAAGACCCAAAATGCACAGGTCTGTAAAATAAATAATCGTTGCCGGTGTTAATGTAGGCAATGACGGTGCGTTTGCCCATGCATGGTAAACCAATTCCTAACTTTGACGTGCGTAATTTATCCTTTGACCCAAAATGACGGAAATGAGGAAAGACATGATCGGAGGTTTAGCAACGTTTTCGAAACACGCGCTGATCGTTGCCGCAGCAGCAGGCATCGCTTTTGCAGGTGCGATCAATAATGCGGCTGCCGATGCAAAGTTCCAGAGCTGGATCGCGGATTTCCGCGGCACGGCACTGAACAGCGGCGTTTCGGCGTCCACGTTTAACCGTGCCTTTGCCGGCGTCACCGAAATCGATCCGGAAGTGCTGCAGAAAGCCCAGTCCCAACCGGAATTCACCGAGCCTGTCTGGGGCTATCTCGACAATCGCGTCAACGAACAATCCATCGCAACCGGCCGCGAGATGTCGCGAAAGTATAGCCGCTGGCTCGGCGCTATCGAAAAGTCGTTCGGCGTCGATCGCAATATCCTTCTCGCCATCTGGTCGATGGAAACCAATTTCGGCGAGATCATGAAGCGCGACGATGTGATGCGTGACGCCGTGCGCTCGCTCGCCACCCTCGCCTATGCCGATCCGCGCCGGGCCAAATATGCCCGTACCCAGTTGATCGCCGCGATGAAGATCCTGCAGAAAGGCGATATCGATCGCAGCCATCTGACCGGCTCCTGGGCGGGCGCCCTCGGGCACACCCAGTTCATTCCGACAAGCTACCTCGCCTATGCCGTCGATATGGATGGCAATGGCAAGCGCGACATCTGGAATTCTGTGCCTGACGCATTGGCCACCGCCGCCAATCTCTTGCACAAGAATGGCTGGCAGTCCGGTCAGACATGGGGTTATGAAGTCGTTCTGCCGGCTGGCCGCAAATTCCCGTCCGGTTCACGCACAATTGCCGAATGGCAAAGCATTGGTGTCGTTCGCGCCAACGGCAAAGCCTTTCCACGTGGTAGCGAAAAGGCAACGTTGAAGGTACCGGATGGGCGCGGAGGCCCTGCGTTCCTGATGACACGCAATTTCTACGTTCTGAAGAACTACAACAACGCCGATAAATATGCGCTTGGCGTCGGCCTTCTGGCCGATCAGATCGGTGGCTCTTCCGGGTTGCGTAAAGAATGGAATCGTCCCTTCACGCCCATTACCATGAAGGAGCGCGAAGAATTGCAAAATCACCTGCGCGAACTCGGCTATTATGACGGAAAGGTCGATGGCAAGATCGGTGATGGCTCGCGCAACGCGATCCAGGCGTTCCAGAAGCAGATGGGGCTGGATCCCGATGGTCACCCGAGCATGGAAGTGCTGACGGTGATAAGGAAGAAGTAGCAATAGCGCATGCAGATTATCTCTCCCCTTGTGGGAGAGAAAGCGATTTCAGCATCTTAGCCCTTGCTAAGTGCTAGAAATCGCAAGAGAGGGGATTTTTAACCCAGAACATTATCCCCTCTCTTGGATTTTCTAAGGATTTAGCAAAGAGGCTAAATCCAAGAAAATCCTTTCTCCCCCACAAGGGGGGAGATAAGCTCCGGCGTGGTCGGTGCAAATCTCGAAGGCCGCAGGATAGACTTATGGATTGCAATCAATTCGGTGTCCGGCAGGACAGAGGGGAGCGTTTTAGGCCGATCAGCCGCGCACCCCTGTTGCTTTCATTGGTTCTCGCTCTTGCGGCCACCCTCGTCTTCACCGAAACCGCCTCTGCCCGCACAATCCTCGACATGCTGTTCGGACCGCGCCAGATCTATCGCGAAGATACGGACCGGCTCATTGAAGATGGCAACGGAAGGAGGGTTCGCCCGCCCGCCCGGAACCGCCCGATCAAGCGCGCACGCCCGCGCTCCGCAGCACCGCAAGCCTCTGCCCCGGCCGAGCACCACGGTGAAAGAAGCCGCTATCCCGGAGAAATTGCCGGACGCCAAGACAGTGCTCATTGTCGGCGACTTCATGGCAAAGGGCCTTGCGGAGGGTCTCGATGAAGCATTCATCGATTCGCCCGGCGTTCGCGTCGTTGATAAAAGCGATGGTTCCTCTGGCTTCGTCCGCGATGATCATCGCGATTGGCCGGCAACGATCGGCGGTGTGATCGAAGCCGAAAAGCCTGCGGTCGTCGTCATGATGGCGGGCGCAAATGATCGCCAGCAATTTGCCGATGGCCAGACGCTGTTGAGCGATGAGTGGGACAAGGAATATCAGGCGAGGATCAACGCCTTCCTCGAGGCCGTCAAGAAGACCGGCCGTCCGGTCGTGTGGGTCGGCCAGCCCTCCTACAAGACCAAGAGCATGACCAATGATGTGCTGGCCTTCAACGAAATCTATCGCAATGCGACCGAGAAAGCCGGTGGCACATTTGTCGATGTCTGGGATGGGTTCGTTGATCAGAGCGGCAGTTTCACCCTGTCGGGTTTTGACATGTCCGGCCAGACGGCGCGACTGCGCAACAATGACGGTATCGGCCTGACGCCCGCCGGCAAACGCAAGCTCGCATTCTATGTGGAGAAGCCCTTGCGGCAGATGCTGGGCAATGCAACTTCCCCCAACATTGCTGCAATCAAACCGGGTGCACCGGTGCAGGCGCTTCCAGGGACGCCGCAGGCTCCCGTGAAGGTCGACCGGCTTGCCCCGATCAGCCTCAACGATCCCGAACTCGATGGCGGCACCGAACTTCTCGGCGCCGCGCCGCGCGGTGCGCCAGTGCCGGAAAAATCCGCGCGAGACCGGCTGGTCATCGATGGAGTGGCACCAGAAAGTCAGCCGGGTCGGGTCAATGATTTTTCCTGGCCGAAGCAACCGGATGCAACTCCGACCACCGGCGCGGTGCGTTGATCAGAGCCTCGTGCGACGAGTTCGACAGTGCCCGTCGTTTCCAGCTAGGTTCTTGCGTGGAATGGTGCGATTCCTGCGCATGAATCGTCGAAACTGATGCAAGAATCATCGAATCTGGCGCAAGAATTTCAACCGGAACGGGAATTCTAGTTGTCCCGGGTTGAAAACTCTTATCGCGGCAGCACCGAAGCGCCCATCAGCGCCGCATCAACGGATTGCGCCGCCTGACGGCCCTCGCGGATCGCCCAGACCACCAGTGATTGACCGCGACGCACGTCGCCAGCCGTGTAAAGCTTGTCGACGCTGGTGCGGTAATTCTTGTCGTCCGCTGCAACCGAACGGTTACCACGGCGATCGGCTCGCATGTCGAGCGAACCTGCCAGTTCCTTGACGATTCCATCCTCGAACGGACCGGAAAAACCGATGGCGATGAATGCCAGATCGGCCTTGATGAAAAAGTCGGTGCCGGCGATCGGCTTGCGCGCTTCGTCGACTTCGCAGCACTTGACGTGGGTCAACGTGCCATTTTCACCAATGAATTCAAGCGTTGCCACCTGGAATTCGCGGTCGGCGCCTTCGGCTTGGGAGGAAGATGTGCGCATCTTTGTCGCCCAATATGGCCAGACGCTGAGCTTGTCTTCCTTCTCCGGAGGCTGTGGACGAATGTCGAGCTGCGTGACCTTCACCGCACCCTGACGGAACGCCGTGCCGACGCAATCGGATGCCGTATCGCCACCGCCGACAACCACCACGTGCTTTCCCGAGGCAACGATCGGGTCGCTCGGCCAGGCAACGGATTCGATATTCTCGCGGCCGATGCGGCGGTTCTGCTGGACGAGATAGTGCATGGCGTCATGAACGCCTTCGAACTCACCGCCAGGGATACCCGCAGGACGCGGTGTTTCCGCTCCGCCGCAGTAGAGCACCGCGTCATAGGTGTCGATAAGCTCTTGAATTGGCTTGTCTATCCCGACATTGACCCCGCAGAAGAACGTAACACCTTCGCCCTCCATCTGGGTGACACGGCGATCGATGAAGTGCTTCTCCATCTTGAAATCCGGGATCCCGTAGCGAAGCAAACCGCCCGGCCGGCTCTCGCGTTCATAGACATGAACCTCATGTCCGGCCCGCCCAAGCTGCTGCGCTGCCGCTAATCCTGCAGGCCCCGAACCGATGACCGCGACGGTCCTCCCGGTCTTCGAAACAGCCGGCTGCGGAATGATAAAGCCCTTTTCATAGGCCTTGTCGGCGATCGCCTGCTCTACCGTCTTGATTGAAACCGGCACATCTTCGAGGTTGAGCGTGCAGGCCTCCTCACACGGCGCCGGACAGATTCTTCCAGTAAATTCAGGGAAATTATTGGTGGAATGCAGGTTTCTGATCGCCTCATCCCAATTGTCGTTGTAAACGAGATCATTCCAGTCCGGAATCTGGTTGTGGATCGGGCAGCCCGTCGGCCCATGGCAAAACGGAATCCCGCAATCCATACAGCGTGCAGCCTGCTTTTTGACCTCGCCATCCGACATGGGAATGGTGAATTCCCTGAAGTGCCGTATGCGATCCGACGCGGGCTGATACTTGCCGACCTGCCGGTCGATCTCGAGAAAACCTGTAACCTTACCCATAAAACTGTTCCCATGCTGAGCGTCGCCGCGGCGACGCTCCAAGCGTAAAGCATTGATATTATTCGGCTGCGACACCCATCCGCATGCGCTCCATGTCTTCGAGCGCGCGGCGATATTCGACCGGCATGACTTTGACGAATTTCGGCCGGAAGGTTTCCCAATTGTCGAGAATTTCCTTGGCGCGGCCCGAACCCGTATAGTGCATGTGGTTCGAGATCAGCTGCACCAGACGCTCTTCATCGTGACGGGTCATATTGCCCGAAACGTCGACGCGTCCCTTGTGCATAAGATCGCCGCCGTGATGATGCAGCTTCTCGAGGATGTCGTCCTCCTCCGGAACCGGTTCGAGTTCGACCATCGCCATGTTGCAGCGCTGGGCGAAATCGCCTGCTTCATCAAGCACATAGGCAACACCGCCCGACATGCCTGCCGCAAAGTTGCGCCCAGTCTGGCCGATAACGACGACGACGCCGCCGGTCATGTACTCGCAGCCGTGGTCGCCTGTACCTTCGACGACAGCAATGGCGCCGGAGTTGCGGACAGCGAAACGTTCGCCGGCCACGCCGCGGAAATAGGCCTCGCCCTCGATAGCGCCGTAAAGCACGGTATTGCCGACAATGATCGAGTTCTTCCGGAACGATTTTCGTGTTCTCCGGCGGACGAATGACGATGCGGCCGCCGCAAAGGCCCTTGCCGACATAGTCGTTGCCGTCGCCGATCAGTTCGAACGAAATGCCGCGCGCGAGGAACGCTCCGAAGGATTGCCCAGCAGTGCCGGTGAACTTGACGGAGATTGTATCTTCTTTCAGACCCTTATGACGATACCGCTTGGCCACTTCGCCCGACAGCATCGCGCCGGCGGAACGATCGACGTTCTTGATACCCATCTCGATCTTGACCGGAATCTTGCTCTCAAGCGCGGTCTTCGACTGCTCGATCAGCTTGCGGTCGAGAATATCGACGATCGGGTGGTTCTGCCGTTCGGTCCAGCGTGTCTTCTCCTCGGGCGCTTCCGGCTTGTGGAAGATGCGTGTGAAATCAAGACCCTTGGCCTTCCAGTGGTCGATCATCTCGCGCTTTTCGAGAAGTTCGGCCTTGCCGACGATCTCTTCCACCTTGGTGTAACCCATCTCCGCGAGGAACTGCCGCACTTCCTCCGCCATATAGAAGAAGAAGTTGATGACATGTTCCGGCGTGCCCTTGAAACGCTTGCGCAAAACCGGATCCTGCGTGGCGACACCGACCGGACAGGTGTTGAGATGGCACTTGCGCATCAGGATACAGCCCGTCGCGATCAAAGGAGCCGTGGAGAAGCCGAACTCGTCGGCGCCAAGCAGCGCACCGATGATGACGTCGCGGCCAGTCCGCAAACCACCATCCACCTGAAGGGCGATCCGCGAGCGAAGACCATTGAGCACCAGCGTTTGCTGTGTTTCGGCAAGCCCCATTTCCCATGGACTGCCCGCATGCTTGAGCGATGTCAGCGGCGAAGCACCGGTCCCGCCGTCATAACCGGAAATCGTGATGTGATCGGCACGCGCCTTGGCAACACCGGCCGCGACAGTTCCGACACCGACTTCCGAAACGAGCTTGACCGAGACATCCGCTTCCGGATTGACGTTTTTCAGATCGTAGATGAGCTGCGCCAGATCCTCGATGGAATAGATGTCATGATGTGGCGGCGGGGAAATCAGACCGACACCAGGGGTGGAATGACGGGTCTTGGCGACAGTCGCATCGACCTTGTGACCCGGTAATTGACCGCCCTCGCCGGGCTTGGCGCCCTGCGCAACCTTGATCTGCATCATATCGGAATTGACGAGATATTCCGTCGTCACACCGAAACGGCCGGACGCTACCTGCTTGATCGCCGAGCGCTCGGGATTTGGCTTGCCATCGGGGAGCGGATAGAAACGATCCGGCTCCTCGCCGCCCTCGCCGGTGTTCGACTTGCCGCCGATCCGGTTCATGGCAATGGCCAGAGTCGTATGCGCCTCGCGGCTGATTGAACCGAAGGACATGGCCCCGGTCGAGAACCGCTTGACGATGTCTTTGGCAGACTCGACCTGATCGATCGGGATGGGCTTGCGGCCGGTATCCGACGCCATTTTGATCTTGAACAGGCCGCGGATCGTCTGTGCCTGCGCCGACTGGCTGTTCACCATGTCGGAATATTCCTTGAACGTCGCCGGCGATTCAGTCCGCACGGCGTGCTGCAGCTTTGCAACTGCGTCGGGCGACCAGAGATGCGCCTCCCCGCGGATGCGGTAGGCATATTCGCCGCCCACTTCCAGCGTGCTCATCAGCACGGGATCATTGCCGAACGCGTCGCGGTGTCGGCGAACGGTTTCCTCCGCAACCTCTTCAAGACCCACACCTTCGATCATGGTTGCGGTCCCGAAGAAATACCGGTCAACAAATTCGGATTTGAGGCCTACCGCATCGAAGATCTGCGCACCGCAATAGGACTGGTATGTGGAAATGCCCATCTTGGACATGACCTTCAAAATTCCCTTGCCAATCGACTTGATGTAACGCGAGACGATTTCGCGCGAGTCGACTTCCGGCGGGAACTCGCCGCGCTTGTGCATGTCGAGCAGCGTGTCGAATGCCAGATAAGGATTGATCGCTTCCGCCCCATAGCCGGCAAGGCAGCAGAAATGATGCACTTCACGCGGCTCACCGGATTCGACCACAAGGCCTACCGATGTGCGCAAGCCTTTGCGGATCAAATGGTGATGGACTGCGGCGACAGCCAGCAACGCGGGGATCGGGATGCGATCCTGTCCCACCTGACGATCCGACAGGATAATGATGTTATAACCGCCATGCACCGCTGCTTCGGCGCGGTCACAAAGCCGCTCGACTGCACCGGCCATGCCTGCCGCGCCTTCTTCGACGTTATAGGCGGTGTCCAGTGTCTTGGTGTCGAAGCGATCTTCCGTGTGTCCAATCGAACGTATCTTTTCCAGATCGCCATTGGTCAGGATCGGCTGGCGCACCTCAAGCCGCTTGCGGCGCGATGTGCCCACCAGATCGAAGATGTTCGGACGCGGCCCGATGAAGGACACAAGGCTCATCACCAGCTCTTCACGGATCGGATCGATCGGCGGGTTGGTGACCTGCGCGAAGTTCTGCTTGAAGTAGGTGTAAAGCATCTTCGACTTGTCAGACATCGCCGAGATCGGTGTGTCCGTACCCATCGAACCAATGGCTTCCTGGCCCGTAGTCGCCATGGGCGCCATCAGGATGCGCGTGTCTTCCTGAGTGTAGCCGAAAGCCTGCTGACGATCGAGAAGACTCACGTCCTTGCGCAGCGCGCGTGGTTCCACCGGGCTCAGTTCTTCCAGAATGAGCTGCGTGTTCTTCAGCCACTGCTTGTAAGGATGGCGGTTGGCGATCTCCGACTTGATCGTGTCATCTGAAACGATCTCACCCTTTTCCATGTCGATCAGCAGCATGCGACCCGGTTGTAGGCGCCACTTCTTGACGATCTTCTCTTCCGGTACGGGCAGAACCCCGGCTTCCGATGCCATGATCACAAAATCATCATCGGTGACGAGATAGCGCGCCGGGCGCAGTCCGTTGCGGTCGAGCGTCGCGCCAATCTGCCGGCCATCGGTGAAGGCAACCGCTGCCGGACCATCCCATGGCTCCATGAGTGCCGCGTGATACTCGTAGAACGCCTTGCGGTCATCGGCCATAAGCTTGTTGCCGGACCATGCTTCCGGGATCAGCATCATCATCGAATGGGCAAGCGAGTACCCGCCCTGGAACAGGAACTCCAATGCGTTATCGAAACATGCTGTGTCCGACTGGCCTTCATACGAGATGGGCCAGAGCTTGGAAATATCGTTGCCGAAGTACTCGCTGTCGACCGAAGCCTGCCGCGCCGCCATCCAGTTGACGTTGCCGCGCAGCGTGTTGATTTCGCCGTTATGCGCGACCATGCGATAGGGGTGCGCGAGCTTCCATGACGGGAACGTGTTCGTGGAAAACCGCTGATGCACCAACGCGACGGCACTTTCGAAGCGCGGATCCTTCAGGTCCTTGTAATAGGCGCCGACCTGATAAGCGAGGAACATGCCCTTGTAGACGATCGTGCGCGCCGACATGGAAACGACGTAGAAATCGCTCTCCCTGCCGCCATTCTCCTGATAGATGCGGTTCGAGATCACCTTGCGCAGAACATAGAGCCGGCCTTCGAAATCCTCGTTGGTTTCGATGTTGGGGTTGCGGCCGATGAAGACCTGCCGGTGGAATGGCTCTGTCGCGGCAATGTGGGGTGCTTTGGACAAGGACGAGTTGTCGACGGGAACATCGCGGAATCCAATAAGCGACTGTCCTTCGGACGCGATAACTTCGGTGATCACCGCCTCGATGTGCGCGCGCTCTTCAGGGTCCTGCGGCATGAACAGATAGCCGACGGCATAGTGGTTGACAGGAGGAAGCTCGACGCCTTTTTCGGCCCAGTCGGCACGGAAGAAGGCATCAGGGATCTGTACGAGCAGCCCGGCACCATCGCCCATCAAGGGATCCGCGCCCACAGCACCGCGATGAGTGAGGTTTTCGAGCATGAAAAGCCCGTCTTCGATGACCTTGTGCGACTTGACGCCCTTCATATGCGCGATGAAGCCGACACCGCAGGCGTCATGTTCGTTGCGCGGGTCATAAAGGCCTTGTCGGGCAGGAAAACCTGACGATTTATTGGTTTTGACCGCACGATTCTGTACGGCCTGAGCGAGTTCAGTCGTTACAGATGGCGTCAAATCCGACATCGTCAATTCCTCCGTTTGGTGCCCTCGCGGGCGGTAATATCTCCTGCTGCGCCACGCGTCTCTTAGACGCGTAAAGGACGCAGCAGCATTTTAATTTTGCGGATAATCCTTTTCAAAAACCGTTTCGGTTTTTGGGATTATCCGCAGGAGACGGAATACCATAATTCCAGTCCCGCTTCATGCGGCATATCTTCCGGTGCGGATTGCGGTCACCATTATAAGGACGGAAGCGCCTGCTCACCATCCTCGTTCTCAGTTCGCACAAATAGGACAGCAATGCTGTCTTATTATCGTATGCCAGAATTATTCCAAACAAACAAGATGGAAAAGCAAAAAATATCACCATCCGACGAAATATCATTGCGCAAAATGCTTCAAAAGTATGCCGTTAGTTTCAAAACATGCGATTTCCCCTAAAAGTGAAAGGCGAAATAGCCACTTCCACATGGATAGCACCCGCTGCTCCCTTTTCACCAGCAGATGAAAGGCGTATGCGTGTCCGCGTCAGTGGAAAATCGTAAGGTCGACTATGCATTTTGCTTCCGATAATTGGGCCGGAGCCCACCCGAAGATTGCCGAGAGTTTGAGCAAACATACGGATGGCTTTGCCGCCGCCTATGGCACAAGTGCTCTCGACAAAGCGGTCGCACAGACGTTCAACGAGATATTCGAGCGAGAGGTTGCGGTTTTTTTCGTTGCCACCGGCACGGCCGCAAATTCACTGGCGCAGGCAGCTATTGCGAAGCCGGGTGGTGTGACGTTCGCTCATCGCGAAGCACACACGATCGCGGACGAAGGCGGAGCGCCTGAATATCTGACCGGCGGTGCCCGGCTGCACCCCGTCGACGGGCCGCTCGGACGCATCGATGTTGACAATCTCAAAAAGGCGATGGCCGGGTATAACAATGTCCGCGCCGGTCAGCCAATGGCGGTTTCCATCACGCAACTCACCGAGAGCGGCACGCTTTACGAATCAAATGAAATCGCTGGGATATCCGCGGTTTGCCGCGAAAACGGTCTGCCAATGCATATGGATGGCGCCCGTTTTGCCAACGCGCTGGTTTCGCTCGGCTGTTCCCCTGCGGACATGACCTGGCGGCAGGGCGTCGACATGCTGTCGTTTGGCGGAACGAAGAATGGCTGCTGGTGCGCCGAAGCACTCATTTTCATGGATCCGGCACGCGCTGAGGCTTTTCCCTACATTCGCCAGCGGGCTGCGCAACTCTTCTCAAAGTCACGCTTCATCGCCGCCCAGTTCGAAGCCTATTTCGAAGACAACCTCTGGTTGGATCTGGCAAGGCATTCCAACAGCATGGCCCGGCGCATGGCTGACCACATTGCTGCATCAGGCAATGTTCGACTGGCCTGGGAGCCCCGCGGCAACGAGATTTTCGCGGTCATGGAAAAGACGACTGCAGCGAGGTTGCGCGATAACGGTGCACTCTTCTACGACCAAAACCCGCCCCACTCCGAAAAACATCTGATCGGCGAAAATGAAACGCTCGTCCGATTGGTGACCAGTTTCGCCACCTCAACAGAAGAAATAGATCGCTTTGGCGACCTGATCGCATAAAAAAAGCGGCGCATTGCTGCGCCGCTTCTTCTCACACGTTACAATAACCGCTTAGTGCGTGGCTTTCGCCTCGATCTGCTTGGCTTCCTTGTCGGACAAGGAAGTGACGGCGATCTTGCGCGGCTTCATCTCCTCCGGAATTTCGCGCTTGAGTTCAATGTGCAAAAGGCCGTTTTTCAGGCTCGCACCACTGACTTCGACGAAATCGGCAAGATGGAAGCGGCGCTCGAAAGCGCGCGAGGCGATACCGCGGTAAAGCGTTTCGGCCTTTTCATCGGACTTCTCTACAGCCTTCTCGCCGGTCACCTTGAGCTGGTTGCGATGTGCCTCGATCTGGATCTCGTCCTCCGAGAACCCGGCAACAGCGATGGTGATGAGATAGGTGTTATCGCCAGTCCGCTCAATATTATAAGGCGGATAGGTCTGGGCACCTTCTGGCTGGGCCAGACTGTCGAGAATGGTGAAAAGCCGGTCAAAACCGACGGTTGAACGGTAGAGTGGGGAAAAATCAACGTGACGCATGTTTAAGCCCTCCTTTAGAGCGACAATGTTTGCGTGTTTTGGCTCTCGGTAGAACTCCCTTTGTGGCAAGTTCCGTCGAACCAGCGACCCCGATATGGCGGTCACGGAAATTATCTGGTTAGCCCAGGAGCGGATTTCAAGAGGTTACAAAGTGTGGCTGTGGATGAACGCAAAATGAACATCATCTTCGGAATACGTTCACGTGGATGTGACTATAAATGCACCAAGGTTGGAAACGAACCGATACTACAAAGGATACGATAATGAAGAAAACCGTCCTCGCACTTACCGCTGCAGCACTTCTCGTTACCGGGTTTGCTGCTTCGGCAATGGCCGACAGCCGCTATTACCGCGCTGACGCGGCTGCCGAATATCTTGACGACAGCGGTGGCGCCGATGGCTATTTCGTTCAGGAACGCCGCTACTATGATGGCGAGAGCCGCCGCTACTATCGCGATGATCGTCGCGAACGGTTTGGTCCCCGCGACGTCGCACGCATGCTTGAACGCCGTGGTTTTCGGGTCCGTGACGTGAACTTCGAGCGTGGGCGCTATTTCGTACGCGCTGCACGTCGTGGCGATCCGGTCCTTGTCGTCGTTTCGCGCGATGGAGATATTCTGGAAACCCGCCGGATGGGCGGTGATCGTTATCGCGATCGTCGCGAAAGCGGTTTCAGCATCGAGATAAACCCGGCTTACTGAGTATAAAAGCCGAATTCGTTCCGGGTGTAACGTCCCTTCCATCCGGAATGAACTGACCGGAAGCTCTCAGGCAGAGTTTCCGGTCATTCTTTTTTTAGAGCAATCCCAGGAAAAGTGGGAACCGGTTTTCCGTCCGGGATTGCGTAAAACAAAGAGTTAGAGCAATTCCGCGATTCGAAGAAAAACGGAAATGCTCTAACTGCGGTTTGACCTTTGCAGCGCCACATTTTATCACAGGCAGAGACTATTGGCGGCGAGGAATTGACCAGACCAAATGATCAGACCGCTTGTCGAAACTTCATCAAATCCAATTCCGTCCGGTACACGCGTTGATTCGCTCAATCTTCGCGACGGCAAGGAACTCCGCTATACCATCACCCCGGCCAGTGCCCAGCCTGCACAGGGCACAGTCATCATCCTGCACGGCCGTAATGAGTGCATCGAGAAATATTTCGAGACGGTCCGCGACGTCGCTAACCGTGGCTTTACGGTTGCGACATTCGACTGGCGCGGCCAGGGTGCATCCAGCCGGCTCCTGCGAAATGCCGCAAAAGGCTATGTAAAAAGCTTTGACGACTACGCAGCTGATTTCGAACAATTGTTCGAAGGCGTCCTCTTGCCCGATTGTCGCGGGCCATTCTATATCCTCGCTCATTCCACCGGAGCGCTTGCGGCCCTGCTAGCCGCCCCAGCCCTTTCGAATCGCATCCGCCGGATGGTCCTGATCGCGCCGCTATTGGATATCAATGGCAGCCGCGCCAGAAAGACGATTGCGCGGGTTGGCGCGAACACACTTCGTTATGCAGGACTTGGCCGGGCTTATATGCTTGGCGGTCCGCACCAGATAAGGCAATTTGAATTCAATGAAGTAACGTCCGATGCGGCGCGTTACCTGCGCAATTGCGAGATTCTCGAAAAAGCGCCGGAACTGGCTATCGGCGGGCCCACGGCAAGCTGGATCGTCGCAGCCGCCAAAGCGATCAAAAAGATCAGTCGGCCGGAATTCATCGAAACGATCCGGATTCCCATGCTGATGGTTGCAGCGGGAGCCGACAGCGTCGTCTCCACTCCGGCGATCGAGCGTTATGCCTTGCAACTGCGCAATTCCACATTGCTGACAATAGATGGCGCCAAGCATGAAATCCTTCAGGAGAAGGATTTCTATCGCGAGCAATTCTTTGCCGCATTCGACGCCTTCATTCCAGGCACCGGCAGCGAGACGGAAATAACAACGAACGTCAACGGTTGAGCAATTCCAGAGCCTTGGCGTGCAGTTCGGGCGTCGCAGCAGCAACGATATTGCCGGCCTTCTCCGCCGGACCTCCATCCCACGTGGTGATCACACCACCAGCCTTTTCGATGATCGGAACAAGCGCCACGATGTCATAGGGATGCAGGCCGGTCTCGACGACGAGATCGACGAACCCGGCCGCCAGCATCGCATAGGCATAACAATCCGTGCCGTAGCGCGCGAGCCGCACGCTTTGTTCGACCCGATCATAGGCGGCGCGCTTCTCATCCTTGAACATTGCCGGCGTGGTCGTAAACAGTGTGGCCTCGGAAAGTTCGGTCGTTTTCCGCGTTTCGAGGCGGCGAATGCCACCCGGACCCTCGTACCATGAAGCGTCACCGTCACACATGAACAGCTCATTGGTAAACGGTTGGGCCATGAGCCCCGCCACTGCATCCCCGTCGATGGTAAGACCGGCCAATGTTCCCCATACAGGAATACCGGAAATGAACGCGCGGGTGCCATCGATCGGGTCGATCACCCAGACATGCGAATGATCGAGGTTCTCGCCGCCGAACTCTTCGCCGAGAATGCCGTGATCGGGAAAACTGGCGTTGATCAGTTTGCGAATCGCCTTTTCAGCCTCTCGGTCCGCCTCTGTAACGGGGTCAAAACCCGTCTGATATTTGTTGTCGATGAGCGAAATTGTGCGGAATCGCGGCAATGTCTGCTCCGCTGCGACACCGGCGATTTGCTTCAAAAAGGAAAGTTCAATGACCAAAATAGCTCCTCACGATTAAAATATTCTCATTTTCCTGCAGCTGTCGGCGAATTTATTGCATTTTTTTTAGGCAACTAATAATGGTGCCCAAAAAAACATACAAAACACTTGACATTTGTGCGGCGCAGCATAGATTGGTGCATGGACAGGGCGACCTGTCTATGCCCTCCTTGGGCGTTTCCTCCCTAGACTTGGGCCGCGCTTACGCGCGGTCTTTTTTTGTTTAAAAATCTGCTGCTGGTGAAGGGCTATTCGGCAGCAAGTGGCGTGTCCAGGAAGTAGAAATCCGGCAGCGACACGAGATCCCGTAGAAAAAGTGCAATATCCCGCTGCAGCTGATCGAAGCCTGCCTTTTTTTCGTAACTGTGTTCGTTGAGGTAAAGACCACGATTGACCTCGATCTGCAGGGTATGAAACTGCTTGAGTGGCCGCCCGTAATGCTCGGTGATATAGCCGCCCGCGTAGGGTTTGTTGTGGGCGACCACATAGCCCATCTCCCGAAGCAGCTGGATCGCTGCGTTTGCAAGCTCTGGCGCACAACTTGTGCCAAACCGGTCGCCGATAATGAAATCCGGGCGCATGCCGCTTTCCGGAAAACGAATGCCTGTCGGCATTGAATGGCAATCGACAAGAACGCCATAGCCAAAACGTTCGCGCGTTTTGACGAGAACATCTCCGAGGAGCGCGTGATATGGCCTGTAGATTGTTTCGATGCGGCTCAGCGCTTCATCGATGTGGAGCTTATGCGCATAGATTTCCTGCCCCTCGCCGACAAGGCGCGGAATTGTGCCCAGACCACCCGCAACCCGGGCGGAATGTCCGTTGGCGTATGAGGGCAGCGGTTCAAAAAACATTTTAGCATCGAGCTCGTAAGGCTCGCGATTCACATCGAGATAGGCCCGTGGGAAATGCGCCGCCATCAACGGTGCGCCGATCATGACTGCCGAAGCAAACAGCTGATCGACAAAGCAGTCTTCCGAACGCCGGATCGTGTGCGGATCGAGTTGCGATTGCTGCAGGAAGGCGGCCGGATAATATCGTCCGCTATGGGGTGAATTGAAAACAAACGGAATGCGTTGATCGGACGGTTGCCGCAATTCGTAAGGCAGGCTGTCAGGAAAATCACGCTCGGCCGTCATCGCTCACTTCGAAGGTTCACTACTGTTTATGGTACCACTCTAGATCAAGTTTCCTTCAGATGGAATTGACCAACGGTCCACCATGACCAACTTTCTGACGTATGCAAGTTACACCTGTTGGGGTGCTTTTCCCGCGAAACGGCACCTCGACTTTTGCAGCGTTCACGCTTATTTCTAGCAAATCATTCACGCGATCTTTACCAAAAAAGCGTTTCTTGAATCGTGATGGACGCTGATCTGGGGATGATCGGGTGCTAACCAATTCGGACGGACTGATGAAGAGAATCCTTCTTGCGGAAGATGACAATGATATGCGGCGCTTTCTGGTCAAGGCGCTGGAGAAAGCGGGATATCACGTCACGCATTTCGACAATGGCGCCAGCGCCTATGATCGATTGCGAGAAGAGCCGTTTTCACTGCTTTTAACCGATATCGTCATGCCGGAAATGGATGGTATCGAGTTGGCGCGCCGCGCTTCGGAAATCGATCCCGACCTGAAGATCATGTTCATCACCGGCTTTGCTGCTGTGGCGCTCAATGCCGATTCGAAGGCTCCGAAAGACGCCAAGGTGCTTTCCAAGCCTTTCCACCTGCGCGATCTTGTCAATGAAATCGAGAAAATGCTCGTCGCAGCTTGATAGGCGGCGGCATTCGTTCCTTCTTGTGAAGAAAGCCTGACAAGTTCTCCCCACAGCTATTGACGGAGCCAATTCAATATGGTGTATGCGCCCGTCAGATGGGCGTGTAGCTCAGCGGGAGAGCACTACGTTGACATCGTAGGGGTCACAGGTTCAATCCCTGTCACGCCCACCATCTGACCCTCAAAAATCATTGACTTAGCGATCTCCTTTGCCGTCACAACCAGCCTCAAATGCCAAGTGCTCTCGGCTTGGGCCGCCGAAAAGTATTGTAATCGATTGCGTAAGCCTCGATCCTTCTTAACTTTTAACTTTCGTGGCGCTTTTTTTGCTGTTCGTCTAAGAACCGAGCCCAGCATCCAGCCAGGAAAGCGCAAAGAGTTGTAGCTAGCATGATGTACAGCGTGACAATGATTGCATTTCGTTCCGTAACCGCGGCTGCGGTGATGGAAGAAAAGATAGCGCCGCCGGCAACGGTGACCGCGCCCGCAAGCCCCGCCGTACTGCCCGTCAATCCCGCTCGAACGGACATCACGCCTGCATTCGCGCTGGGGCCTGTCAGGCCATTGCCGATCCCGATGAAGATGCATGGACCGAACATTGCGAGGGGGTGATTGAGGCCCAAGCCCAGGAGCGCCAAGGCGACAATGGGACCGATCAAGGCTGTTACACGGCCAACCAGAATCATCGCGGTTGAGGAATGGATTTTGGCGTACCGGCCTGACAGAAAACTTCCGAGCATATAACCAGCAGTTATGCTCCCCATGTACATTCCAAGCGTTACAGGTTGAATGTCGTAGGTTTCCTTTGCTGCTAGCGGCGCACCAGCCATCAGCGCATAAAATGTGCCAACCGAGAACGCCAAGCAAAGGGAGTAGGACCAAAATAGCGGAACCGCTAGAACCGATACATACACCTTCACTTGTTCACGAAATGTCTGCTTCGAACTCTGATTGGTTTCGCTGAGACAAAAGAAACACCATATAAACAGGACGCCTCCCGCAACGGCCAGCAACCAGAAAATCACTCGCCATCCGAACCATTGGTCGATTGAGCCGCCAATAGTTGGACCAACCAAGGGCGCTATCGCAGCAGTCATTGCCACGTATCCTATGCGGCTTGCTGCAAATTCCTTGCTGGATGTATCTCTTATAGCGGCCATTGAAAGCGGATAGGCAGAGGTGATTGTCGCTTGAAGAAGGCGAGAGACCAAAAACGACCATATGTTGGTCGCGACTGCGCATCCGATAGAGCCAATGATAAAGAGCCCCAGGCACGTCAACAATACTGGTCTTCGACCATACCTATCGGAAAGCGGCCCAGCCACCATCTCAAAAGCAACACTCGCAGCCGTATATCCCGCCAGGGAGAGCCCGACGACGGCGTAGTCGGTTCTTAAGTCGCTCGATATAGTTGGCAGCGACGGCAAAAATATACTCAGGGGGAGCAACGACAAGCCGCATAGGAGCGACATGGTCAGAAGGCCAGGATGCTGCTTCAAACTGCTTCTTGCTTCAGTAAATGCCATTAAATATCACCTTTAAAAATTAACAGCCTGTGCTCTCGACCGGATTATGCTTCACCCGGGTCCCACCATGGTGAGATCCCAGGGACCCTGTACTACGCCGCTGCTAAGTGACCCACAGACAGAACAACGTTACCGTCGTCGATCGCTTGTTTTGCAATCTTGCCGCCAACACTCAGGACAATGAGATGCTTGTTTCCCGCTATCTCGTTCATTCGATCGTAGAACGGACAAGGTTTCCACCGACCAGCCGCTGTAGCAAACAATAAAAATCAGGTTGTCGTCACGACCAAGACATTCTTTGTCGACAAGTATTTCCGCACGGGCTGGGGCGCAACGCGTTCGTCGGTCAGCGGACTTTGTCTTATCGGGAGCCTTGGATCAATTCGACAATGGTAGTATATGCCTCCTGTACTGCCGCGATCATCACAGGGCACAGTGCTTGGGAAATAGGCCGTCGTTTTAAAACCGACAGATGCCAAACGCAGTATTCTCAGCAGATGATAACGCCGACAATGTGCGATCCCGTTACCGCCTTCGAGGCGGACGATGCATGGTGGCGGCATTGCCGCTTTCCGCAAGCCTGCATGGCCCATTGGACACTGTTTCAATTGCTCTACTCGCGCCCCTCAATCAGGTGGGCGGTCGCAGCACCACCGGAGACGGAGTTGCAACTGCACCGGTCTCCGGTTCGTTTCCCTTGGCTTTGTCTTCCATCACGATCTTATGACCACGTGCGTCGCTTGTGCCGCCAGATACGCCGGCCTACGTTGACGGTGGCATTGCCCTGTCGCCGTTTAGGTGTAGCCTTCTGAACAATTCCAACCCTTCGGCGGAGATTCGAGATGCAGCTTGGTATGATTGGACTGGGGCGTATGGGCAGCAACATGGCTCAGCGCCTGATGAAGCATGGTCACGAATGTGTCGTTTACGACACGCGTGCCGAGAGCATGGTGGAGTTGCAAAGCCTCGGCGCCAAGGGCAGCACGTCGCTGCCGGAATTTGTATCGACGCTGACAAAGCCCCGCGCGGTCTGGCTGATGCTGCCGGCTGCGGTCGTCGACAAGGTTCTGGCACAATTGGTTCCGCTGCTCGACAAGGACGATATCGTCATCGACGGCGGCAATTCCTACTACCATGATGACATCCGCCGCAGCGGCGAATTGAAAGCGAGCGGCATCCACTATGTCGATGTCGGCACGAGCGGCGGTATATTTGGCTTCGAACGCGGCTATTGCCTGATGATCGGCGGCGAAAAGGATATCGTTCGACACCTCTCCCCGATCTTTGCCGCTCTCGCTCCCGGCAAAGGCAATGTACCCGAAACACCGAGCCGGCTGGAGAACCCGGTCGCCGGCAGCACGGCCGATCAAGGTTACTTGCATTGCGGGCCGCATGGTGCCGGACATTTCGTCAAGATGGTCCATAACGGCATCGAATACGGATTGATGGCTGCCTATGCGGAAGGCCTCAACATTCTGCGCAATGCCGATATCGGCCTGCGCTCGCATGAGGTCGATGCTGAAACGACGCCGTTGCAGAACCCCGAGCATTATCAGTACGAGTTCAACCTGCCCGACATTGCCGAAGTATGGCGTCGCGGCAGCGTCGTCAGTTCGTGGCTTCTCGACCTCACAGCCGATGCCTTGCACGGCGATCCGGCGCTCGCGAGCTATGAGGGACGCGTCTCGGATTCGGGCGAAGGCCGCTGGACCGTCATGGCCGCGATCGACGAGGCCATACCGACGCCCGTTCTCAGCGCTGCCCTGCAGGAACGCTTCTCTTCGCGCGGCAATGCCGACTTTGCCAACAAGATCCTGTCCGCCATGCGACGTGAATTTGGCGGACACGTGGAAAAACAGGCGCCGAAACCGGCTGGGTAATCCCGCCCGCCGGACGCCTGTGCATACAGGAGTACAAAGTCATGGATATGAAAATGCTGAGATCAACCCTTCCGATACTGGCTCTGGCCGCTGGCGTGGCGATGGCGCTGCCGCTGGAGGCCAGCGCTCAAAGCATGATGAAGAAGGGTCAGTCAACCATGACGACGAAGGCGTCCAACAGGGCCAATGTCCGTGGAACAATCGAGAGCTTTAACGACACGTCCATCGTCGTGAAAACGCGCGAGGGACCGGATGCAACCGTCACCTTGAGTGATGGCTGGGTTGTCGGCGGTGTTGCCAAGGCGTCGCTGGATGACATCAAGAAGGGCGATTTCGTCGGGATAACCAACGTGCCTAAAAGTGAAGGGGGCAACAGCGCGCTTGAGGTGGTGATCTTTCCGGCTGCACTCAAGGGCACAGGTGAAGGCGACCGTCCATGGGATCTGAAGCCGAATAGCAGCATGACAAACGCCACAGTTGCCGATGCCGTCAAGGACGTCGATGGCCGCACCCTCACAGTCACCTATCGTGGTGGCGAAAAGAAAATTGCAGTTCCCGACGGCACGCCGATCGTCACCCTTGCACAGGCCACAAAGGACGATCTGAAGCCGGGCGCTACCGTCTTCGTCGCTGCCGAGAAGGGCAGCGATGGCACCCTCACCTCGAAGCGCGTCGTCGTCGGCACGAACGGCGTCGTTCCGCCCATGTAATCACAAGAAAATATCCCGGAAACAATACTGCTTCCGGGATATGCACTCAATGGCGAGCGCCAACTTCGCTATCGAGATGCGCCATCTGCACTTCGGCATAGCGCGTCCCGGCAGCGGCGCCTTTCGGTACGGCATTTTCGATAGCGCTCAGGTCTTCGCGTGTAAGATTGGTGCCGAGTGCGCCCAATGCTTCACTCAACCGGTCACGCCGTCGCGCACCGATCACCGGTATGATGTCCTCGCCCTGCGCCGCGACCCAGGCAATGGCGATCTGCGCCACCGTCACACCCTTGCCGGCCGCAATTTTCTGCAGGGCCTCGACCAGCGCCAGGTTCTTGTCGACATTGTCACCTTGGAACCTTGGGCTGTGCGTGCGGAAATCACCATGACCCGTATTGCCCTTTGTCCAGTGTCCGCTGATGAGACCGCGTGAAAGCACGCCGTAGGCAGTGATTCCGATCCCGAGTTCGCGGCAGGTCTCAAGAATACCATCTTCGATGCCGCGCGAAATCAGCGAATACTCGATCTGCAAGTCGACGATCGGGTGGACGGCTGCGGCCTTCCGGATGGTTGCCGAACCAACCTCGGACAGGCCGATGTGCTTGACGTAACCAGCCTTGACCATGTCGGCGATCGCACCAACCGTATCTTCGATCGGCACATTGGGATCGAGTCTCGCCGGCCTATATATGTCGATATAGTCGACACCCAGGCGTTGCAGTGAATAGGCGAGAAAATTCTTGGTTGCCTGAGGCCTCGCATCAAAGCCGGACCAACCACCCGCGGGATCGCGAAGTCCGCCATATTTGACGCTGATGACCACGTCTTCACGCTTCTTGCCCTTCAAGGCCTCCGCAATCAGCAGCTCATTGTGGCCTTGGCCGTAGAAATCCCCCGTATCGAGAAGATTGATCCCTGCATCAAGCGAAGCGTGGATTGTCGAGATACTTTCGGCGCGATCGGAGGGTCCATAAATACCCGACATGCCCATGCAGCCAAGACCGATTTCGGAAACGCGCGGTCCGGTTTTTCCAAGTTGACGATATTGCATATTCTAACTCCGGTTTTTCAACGTTCCCGATCAATATAAAACAACTATGTTTGTGCGATAATCCCGTCTATTGTGTACGGGTTGTTTGGAAAAATGCACAATGAATGAGCCTGACCTGTCCGACCTTGGTGCTTTGGTAGCTGTCGCACATACGCGCAGTTTCCGCGCGGCGGCCGCGATTCGCGGTGTGTCGGCGTCGTCCTTGAGCGAAGCCATCCGCCGGCTGGAAGCACGTGTCGGCGTCCGACTTGCTCAACCGCACGACACGCAGCGTCACGCCAACCGAAGCCGGGACGCAACTGCTCGAACGCCTTGACCCGGCTCTGGGAGAGATTGCCGGAGCGCTCGATGCTCTCAACAACTTTCGCGACAGCCCCACCGGCACGCTCAAGCTCAATGTGCCGGTCATCGTGGCGCAGAAGATCCTGCCGCCTATCATCAACCGGTTCCTTGCCGCGCTATCCCGGAATCACGCTGGAGATTTCAGCGATCGACACTTTCATCGATGTGTTGGCGGCAGGCTTCGATGCCGGGATCCGCTACGACGAAAGCATCGAGCGCGATATGATCGCAATCCCGATAGGTCCCCGCACCCAGCGCTTCATGGTCGCGGCAGCACCATCGTACCTCACAAAAAGCGGCGGGCTCGAGCATCCACGCGATCTCATCCATCACGCTTGCATACGTCACCGATTTGCCAGCGGCGTGGTTCCAAACTGGGAATTCGAGCGAAACGGCAAGCTGATAAAAATCACGCCGAAAGGCCCGCTTATTGCCTCAACTGCAGACATCGGCATTGGCGCCGCCATTGCCGGTATCGGGCTGATCTATACGTTTGAGGAATACTTGAGCCCGGCCATCGCCAGCGGCGAGCTCGTCCCGGTGCTCAGCCCGTGGTGGCAGAGCTTTACGGGCCCGCGCCTCTACTATCCGAGCCGCAGACATATGCCTGCACCACTTCGGGCTTTTGTGGATTTCATCAAGAATACGGAACATCCGCAAGTTCAAACCTAGATCTCTTGCATCCACCGAGCGACTATGCCATGACGCGCGCTCCCCATTCGAGGCGGTGCTTTGCCCCGCCCTTCATAGATTCTCGGCCTATCAATTTCCGATACAAAAGGAGCGCTGCCATGGCTCAGGCGCTGGGTTTCGACTTTGGCACGACAAATACGGTTATGGCCTTGGCCGATGGATCGTCGACCCGCTCGCTGGCATTCACCAGTGCGGCCGGCACCGCCGACAGCATGCGAACCGCCTTGTCCTTTATGAAGGATCCCCTCGCAGGCGCATCCGCTTTGAAAGTCGAGGCCGGACATGCAGCCATCCGGCAGTTCATCGATCATCCCGGCGAATGCCGTTTCCTGCAATCCATCAAGACTTTTGCCGCAAGTGCGCTGTTCCAGGGCACTTTGATCTTTGCCAAGCGCCAGACTTTCGAGGACCTGATGGAGATATTCCTGCGGCGCCTCAAAGTCTATGCGGACGACAACTGGCCTTCGGACATCACGCGTGTGGTCACCGGACGCCCCGTACATTTCGCCGGTGCAAATCCAGATCCGGCGCTGGCGACCGAGCGCTACAACGAAGCATTGACGCGCTTTGGATTTCCGGAAATCCACTTCGTCTATGAGCCCGTCGCGGCAGCTTTCTACTTCGCGCAAAATCTCAAAGCCGATGCAACGGTGCTCGTTGCGGATTTCGGTGGTGGCACGACCGACTATTCGATCATTCGCTTCGAAACATCCGCTGGCAAGCTCAGCGCGACGCCGATCGGCCATTCTGGCGTTGGCGTAGCGGGCGACCATTTCGATTATCGTATGATCGACCAGATCGTCGCGCCGCAGATCGGCAAAGGCAGCTTGTTTCGAAGCTTCGACAAGACTCTCGAAGTCCCCGCCTCGTGGTATGCGAATTTCGGCCGCTGGAACCAGCTTTCGATCTTCAAGACCTCGCGCGAGTTTGCCGCTTTGAAAAAACTCGTCCGTGACAGTCTTGAGCCGGACAAGCTGGAGATTTTTGTTGATCTGGTCGACCACGATGAAGGGTATCCGCTGTATCAGGCAGTGTCCGCCACCAAGATAGCGCTTTCATCGGCAGATGAAGCGGCGTTTGACTTTGCACCACTCGGGCGCGGTGGCCACAAGTCTATCCGCCGCTCCGACTTCGAAGGCTGGATCGCCAGCGATCTGGCACGTATCGAAGGCGCGCTTGACGATGTGCTCGAAAAGACCAAGACCTCGCCTGCACAGATCGACAAGATATTCCTGACCGGAGGTACATCCTTCGTTCCGGCAGTCCGTCGCATTTTTACCGAGCGGTTCGACCGTGATCGAATCGAGAGCGGCGGCGAACTCCTCTCGATCGCTCACGGCCTCGCGTTGATCGGCGAGCGCGACGACATCAAGCAGTGGACCGCTTAGACAAAAATTGCTTGAGGGATGACAATCTGGCCGCAACGGTCTATCGAACAGTTTCGAGAATACGTTTGGAAACGGGATTATGAAAGAAGCGGTTACGCTCAAGCAACTGACGGCGGCCATCGGAACTGAAATCGGCTGCTCGGAGTGGCGCGTCGTCAGCCAGGAGATGATCAATCTGTTCGCTGACGCAACCGATGATCATCAGTTCATTCACACCGATCCGGAACGCGCCGCGGAAACGCCCTTTGGCGGCACTATCGCTCATGGTTTTCTGACAATCTCGCTCCTGTCGACATTGGCCTATGAGGCGCTCCCAATGATCGAAGGCGCGACCATGGGCATCAATTACGGTTTCGACAAAGTGCGCTTCATGACACCGGTTAAATCCGGCAAGCGCGTGCGTGCCCGCTTCAAGCTCGTGGATGCCGATATCCGCCCTTCGGGCCGTGTTCTCAACAATTATGAAGTAACGCTTGAGATCGAAAACTCCCTCAAACCCGCGCTGGTTGCCAATTGGCTGACTATCGCGGTGCTCGAGCATCCACCGGAAATGGACTGAACAGGTTCAAGTAAGGCGGCCGGCTGCATCGAGCGGCGCACCACTTTCCCGATAGATCGTCACGAGGTCCCTGAACTCGAACGGGCCCTGCACGAACATCCCCATATCGTAAGGATTGCGGATTTGTGCGCCCTTCAGAAACAACAAATGCATCTTGAAGAAATTGGCCTTCGCACGCGCATAGCGTGTAACACTGTGAATATTCTTGAAACGGACTTGCCGGATGATCGGTTGGTCGAGCGGGGTTATTCCAAGGGCAGCTGCGGGATCCGACTTATAGAAATGAATGATATCGGTGATGGTCTGAAATTCGGCCCAAAGCACCGGCGTTTCCTGGAAGACGACCCTTGCATCTTCGCGCAAGCTCGTCGCTCGCGGGTGAAAGGCGATCATCAGCAGGCATGAGCCTGCGGCCAGCAGAGATACAGGCTTTTGTTTTAGAAGTTGCGGGTTGCTGCGCCAGACATCGGCTATGGCCTCCACGGCAGGAACCGTCCCAAGGCTATGCGCGACGATCACAACCTCATCGGCATCACTCGTTTGCAATTTATGCACGAGATGCTCCGCAAACTCGCGTCTGCGTTGCAACAGTCTCGGATTGCGGTGGTGAATACGGTCGGATGCGGCGGTCCAATCATCTAGCAAATAGGAGAAGAACACCTTGTCGCCTGGCCAACGGACCAGCAGCCGGCCGAACAGCAATGCCAGTGGTATTGTCCAGATCAGATGTAGTGCGTTGAACCCGCCCAACAGTGGCAACAGGCCAAGGCAGATTGTCACCAGCGTGACGAAGCAAGCGAAGGCAAACGGCCATAGGAAGAAGATGCAGAACCGCCAACTCGTCCAAAGATAGCGAAAGAACGTACCACTCAAGATGATATCGAGGAATGCCATGAGCCCCGTGGCAAAACGCGTCGCCACGTTTCTCGCAGCGTAGGTGTCGAAAATATCGGCGCTGCCATATTGGCAGAATTCCGTTTCGGTCTGCCAATTTGCGCCGGTGGTTTCGATATGCATGGAAGCGATGTTCGGCCCTTCAACCAGCATCGGTTCGGTCTTCGTCTCCGCGTGCCAGAGGCGGCTGAAGTCAGCAGAGCTGTTCAAATATCGGCCGCGCACCTTGTCAGGATGCAACCCTTCATAGCCGGTAAAATTGATAACCAGACGCTTTCTAACAGCCATCACGATTCTCTATGCGAAGAGACCGCGTAAGACTGCAGCCACCGGGCATCTCATTGGGGCGAACGGCGGCGCAATTGTGGTGGACCGTCCGAAGTTGAGCGCCACTAGCATATAATCGCTACGGTTTGTACTGCCTTATCTCCCCCCTTGTGGGGGAGAAAGGATTTTCTTGGTGTTAGCGCAGCTAACCCTTAGAAAATCCAAGAGAGGGGATAAGTTTTCATGCTGGCGCAGATCCCCTCACTTGCGATTTCTAGCACTTAGCAAGGGCTAAGATGCTGAAATCGCTTTCTCTCCCGCAAGGGGAGAGATAATCGAGCATCGGCCATCTGCGCTTCGTTCACTGAAAGTCCGTGGCTATTTATCCACGCCCTCCAAACCTGACTTATTCTATCCCCGTCCTTTCCACGGGGAACTGCTTCCGGAGCCGTTCGAAGTGGGGAGAGGATCGGCGCCTCCGATGGCGGGTAACGGACCCGCTGTCCGGGGAAGTTCTGTCCAAGGGTTCCCCTGCCGGTACTACGACTGGCGTGTGCTGGACGAGCACTTCGAAAGGGGTTTTCGGCAGCGGGTGAAGCAATTCAGCCAAAGCCGAGGCCTCCCAAGCGGAACGGACGGGATCAAAAGACGCCGGACGGGCGGTCTTCGGATCGCATTTTATTCTACCAAGACGCGCTTCGACGACCGCCCGTCTTCCCACAATGCAAGCAATGGCCAGACTCGGGATGAGGGCGTGGCAAGGGGAAAGCACACCCTGTTCTTTGACATACGAAAAATCAGGAATTCGCTAGATAGCAACGTCTCGCGCGGATTCCTGCAGAAATGCATAGGCATAATTGGAAAATGATCGCCAGCACTCGACGCGGAAAGCGTCCTCGCCTGTCCGCCACAAGACGATCTCGATCTTGCCGAGGACTGTCCGCGACGCGGCACCCACAGGGAAGGCCTTCAGCGACAAGTCCTGCGGGCAGCCTCCATTGACCACAGCAGCGGCGCCCCTGCCAGCCACGATGATCCCGACATTGCGATGTGAAATGTCGACCGCCGAATGCAGGACTTTCGCCTTGGCAAGATCGGCAACAACACCACTCTCGGCATTGTCGATGATCAGCCATTCGTCCGGGCCAAGCCAGAGTGCTGAACGCCCGCCATTGGACGCGGAAGTCTTCGGCTTCATGGGCAATGTTATACCCAGCGCCTTGGACAGCGCGCTAACTGCATCATTCTTGGCGCGAAGCGAAACACGGGTCGCGTTGTCAGCCAAGGTGACCGAGACGGAAGCGACATCAAGCTGGCCCGCCTGCAGCGGATGACGTCGTGTTGCCTGGACGATCTCAACCATTCAAGCGCTCCCCCTTCTCATCGAAAAATACGGTGCCGGTGACTTCCACTTCGATCACGCCGTTCGGCATCGGCACGTACAGCGTTTCGCCAAGCCGCTTCGATCCGTCGATCACCAGCGCCAAAGCGATGGAGCGGCCGCAATTTTCCGACCAATAGGACGATGTCACGTGACCGATCATGGTCATTGGCACCGGCTGGTTCGGGTTGGCGACAATTTGCGCGCCCTCTTCCAGAACCGTCGTCGGATCAACCGTCTTCAGACCGACAAGCTGTTTACGGCCATTGGCCACCAGGTCCCGCCGCAAAAGGCCGCGAATGCCGACATAGTCCGTCTTGTTCTTGCCGATGGCCCAGGTCAACCCGGCGTCCTGCGGTGTGACGGTCCCGTCCGTATCCTGGCCGACGATGATATACCCCTTCTCGGCGCGCAGGATATGCATCGCTTCGGTGCCATAGGGCGTCAGGCCCAGCGGCTTGCCCCGTTCATAGACGGCCTCCCAGACGGCCCGGCCATAGTCGGACGGCACGTTTATTTCATAGCCCGTTTCGCCGGTAAACGACATGCGGAACAGCCGTGTCGGCACGCCGCAGATCGTCCCTTCGCGCACGCTCATATGCGGCATGGCTTCGTTGGACATATCGATGCCTTCGACCAGCGGCGCGATGATCTCGCGGGCCTTCGGACCCTGCACCGCAATCACGGCCCATTGCTCGGTCGTCGAGGTCAGCCAGACATCAAGATGCGGGAATTCGGTCTGGAGGTAGTCTTCCATATGATGCATGACGCGCGGCGCACCGCCCGTCGTCGTTGTCACATGAAAACGGTCTTCTGCCAGCCGCCCGACAACACCGTCATCGTAGATGAAGCCGTCCTCGCGCAGCATGATGCCATAGCGAAGGCGTCCGACGCCAAGCTTTTCCCAAGGATTGGTATAAAGCAGCTCAAGGAATTTCGCAGAATCCGGGCCGACCACTTCGATCTTGCCGAGCGTCGACGCATCGAAGATGCCAGCCTGATTGCGCACGGCAACGCACTCACGATTGACCGCAGTGTGCATGTCTTCGCCCGCCTGCGGGTAGTACCAGGCACGTTTCCATTGGCCGACGTCCTCGAAGGCAGCACCCTGCGTCTGGTGCCACCCGTGCATGGGTGTGCGGCGTGTTGGATCGAACAGATCATGACGGGCGTGATTGACAATCGCGCCAAAGGTAACCGGCGTGAATGGAGCGCGGAACGTCGTCAGACCTACGGCGGGGATCGGCCGGTTCAGAGCCTCGGCGGCGATCGCGAGGCCATGCAGGTTCGAAGTTTTGCCCTGATCGGTCGCCATGCCATTGGTGGTAAAGCGTTTGACATGCTCGATCGAGTGCATGCCCTCACGCACTGCAAGCCGCACATCCTTCGCCGTAACGTCGTTCTGAAAGTCGACGAAAGCCTTGACAGTTGTGTCGGCACCGGCGCCCGGCGCCGAGCCAATCATGCCGCCGATCCAATTGGTGCCGCCAGTCGCAACGATAGCCTTGCCCTTGCCTCCGCCCGCTGCATGGGCCTCGTCTAACGTTGCCTGCAAACCGTCGGTTCCGTTGCAGGCTCCTATCGAAACGCATTCCTGCGCGTAGGTGCCCGGCAGGAAGCGCTCGTTTGCCGCATCCCAGGCGACCTTGCCGCGAGACTGCGAAAACAGATGCACCGATGGCGTCCAGCCGCCGGACATGATCAACGCATCGACGGCGACCTTGCGTTCGCTACCGCCCCTCGTCGGCTGGATCGAAATGGACGACACCCGCCGCTTGCCACCGGCACTGAAAACGGCGTGGCCCGTCAGGACTTCGATATCGAGCGAGCGGGCAGCATCCACGACGGCCGGCGTTGGATTGTCGCGCGTATCGACGATGACGGGCACGTCGATACCGGCGCGCTTGAGGTCGATCGCCGCCGCATAGGCTGAATCGTTTGAGGTGTAGACACCGACCTTCCGGCCGATGGCAACGCCATATTGATTGAGGAATATTCGCGCTGCCGAAGCGAGCATGACACCCGGGCGATCATTGTTGGCAAAGACCATTTGACGCTCGATGGCGCCCGTGGCCAGCACGACCTTCTTCGCCCGAATCTGCCAGAGCCGCTCACGCGGCATGTCGGACGCCGGGTTGCTCAAATGGTCGCTGATGCGCTCTACCAGACCGACGAAATTCTGAGCATAGTAGCCAAACGCTGTCGTACGGGTCAGGACGGTGACATTGTCCATCGCATGCAACTTCGCGATCGCTGCAACGGCCCATTCAAAACCCGGAACTCCGTCGATGATCACATCGCTTTCATAACGCAGTGCACCGCCTGGCTCGGCTTGCTCGTCGCAGATTATCACGCTTGCTCCGGTCGACGCTGCGCTGAGAGCTGCAGTCAGACCAGCGGCACCCGCGCCGACAACCAGCATGTCGCAATGGGCAAACCGGTTGGAATAGCGGTCTGTGTCCGGCTCGCCCGGAACCACGCCGAGCCCGGCAGCGGCGCGAATCTTCGGCTCGTAAATTGTCTTCCAGGCAAATTTCGGCCACATGAAAGTCTTGTAGTAAAAGCCTGCGGGCAGCATCGGCGAGAACACATCGTTGATCGCGCCGACATCGAAGGTCAGCGACGGCCAGCGATTCTGTGATTTGACCTTGAGACCGTCGTAAATCTCCTGCACGGTCGCACGCACGTTGGGCTGCTTGCGCGATTTGTCGCGTTCGATATCGACCAGCGCATTCGGCTCTTCGCTGCCGGCAGAAAGAATGCCGCGCGGCCGGTGATATTTAAACGAGCGGCCGACCAGATGAATACCGTTGGCAAGCAGTGCGGAGGCAAGCGTGTCACCTTCGAGGCCGGTCAGGCTCTGCCCGTCGAATGTAAAGCGAACGGTCTTCGCCGGGGTCAAGCGGCCTGCACCAGGGATACGGTTACTGCCGGAGTGGGTAGAGGTGCTCATTGGCTTATACCTCCACTTTCTTGGCGCGGGGGCGTTTCGTTACGGGGGGTTCGGTTTCGGCAGCCACCGGTGACAGCAGCGTACTCACATCAGGACGTGGCTCGCCGGCCTTGTAGACCGTCAGGAATTTGTCCGAGACAGAATCGCGCACCGCATTGAAGAACCGACCGCAGCCATGAATATGACGCCAGCGCTCGAACTGCAGCCCCTTGGGATTCTGGCGAAAATAGAGAAAACCGGCAAAATCGTCGTCCGACTGCTCGATGATCGGATTGGCGCGCACGAGATGCGCTTCCCCGGCATTGCGGAATTCGAGTTCCGGGCGCTCTTCTTCGCAATAAGGGCATTTGATGAGAAGCATGGTTCTATCTCGTTTCTTGAAAATCAGTGCGCAACGGCAGCGGCGGCGGCCTCGTCGATCAGGCGCCCGGTGGTAAACCGCTCAATCGTGAACGGCGCGTTGATGCGGTGCGGCTCATCGCGAGCGATCGTATGGGCAAACACGTTGCCCGAGCCCGGCGTCGCCTTGAAACCTCCGGTGCCCCAGCCGCAATTCACATAGAGCCCGGACACAGGGGTCTTGGCCAGGATCGGCGAGCGATCCGGCGTCACATCGACAATGCCGCCCCAGGAGCGCAGCATCTTCAATCGTGTCAGAACCGGGAACATCTCGCAGATCGCATCGAGCGTGTGGTTGATGATGTGGAGGCCGCCGGTCTGCGAATAGGACGTGTATTGGTCGGTTCCTGCGCCGATGACCATCTCACCCTTGTCTGACTGCGAAATATACGCGTGAACCGTGTTAGACATGATCACGCAGGGGATAAGCGGCTTGACTGGCTCGGATACCAGCGCTTGCAACGGATAGCTCTCGAGCGGCATACGCACGCCGGCCATGTTCATAATGACGGAGGTATGACCAGCTGCCACAACGCCGACTTTCTTGGCATTGATCGGGCCGCGATTGGTATCGACCCCCACAACTGCTCCATTGGGTGCGCGGCGAATTCCCGTCACTTCGCAATTCTGGATAATGTGAACGCCGCGATCGGCTGCTGCACGGGCATAGCCCCAGGCCACAGCATCATGCCGGGCGGTGCCGCCGCGCCGTTGCAGCGCTGCGCCGATTATCGGATATCGGGCATCCGCTGAAAGATTGATCGGCGGGCAGAACTCTTTGACCTGTTCCGGCGTCAGCCATTCATTGTCGATGCCGTTGAGCCGGTTGGCGTGGATATGGCGTTTGAACACCTGCACGTCGTGGATGTTGTGGGCCAGCATCATCACGCCGCGCGCCGAATACATCACATTGTAATTGAGGTCCTGGCTGAGACCTTCCCAAAGCTTTACAGCGTGCTCGTAGATACCGGCGGATTCGTCATAGAGATAGTTGGACCGGATGATTGTCGTATTGCGGCCAGTGTTACCACCACCAAGCCAGCCCTTTTCAAGAACGGCGACATTGGTGATGCCGTGCTCCTTGGCAAGATAGTATGCGGTGGCAAGCCCATGCCCGCCTGCGCCAACAATGATGACGTCATATTCCGGCTTGGGTTCGGGCGAACTCCATTGCTGATCCCAGCCTTTATGGGCACGCATAGCCTCGCGGGCCAAGGCAAACACCGAATATTTCCGCATCATTCATTCCCAGCAACTTGGCCCAGCAATTGAGCCATCGCACAGCTATTGTTCAAACCAGTTTACTTGCATGGCCTGTTCAGAAATCGACATCGATTTTGAAAGCGAGGATCATGCTTTTATGCATCAGTATCGTATCCGCTTAAAGCTCTTTTGCCATTTTGCGACGGAGATTGGCGCTGCATGCCGGTTAATCTAAAATTACGAGGGACGAGGACATTTCTATCCGAATATCCGCCATTGCCCGCAACAGAACCATGGACATACCCCGAACTTTCTGATAATGGCCACCCTAGTTTGCGATGGATGACCGTCGCGAAGTCTGGTTTGTTGTCCCATAATCAAGGATTGGGGATTGAGGTCAGGCTCAACGAAATTCTAAGAGATACAGGATAAAACGTGCAGGTACTCGTACGCGAAAATAATGTTGATCAGGCTCTCCGCGTTCTCAAGAAGAAGATGCAGCGCGAAGGCATGTTCCGCGAAATGAAGATGCATGATCATTACGAAAAGCCTTCGATCAAGCGCGCCCGCCAGAAGGCAGAGGCAATCAGCCGTGCCCGCAAGCTTGCTCGCAAGCAGGCCCAGCGCGAAGGCCTTCTTCCAATGCCTGTGAAAAAGACACCGGTTCGCGCTTCAGCGGCTCGTTGATCTTCGATTCATCGACGCCTTGACCCGATTACGGGGTGGAGTGGCTTGCGTCACACCGCCCTTTTTCGTTTGGTGCCATCGGAACAATAAAGCCTCTACGGCTTTTCATTGAAACGGGACACATAAGACATGACACATCCGGTTGAACTGGCCTCACATCGCGCAATCTGGGCGGCCCCTAAAACAGTGCGTGTCACGGGACTCGTCATTGCCTCTGTTCTCACGCTCGCGATCGCCGGATGCCAGAGCACCTCGACCACCGACATGACTGGCATCGACAAGGCGCAGGGTTCTACCGAGAATATCAGCTCGCTCAACGACGTTATCCGCAACAATCCGAAAGACCCGGAAGCCTATAATGTCCGCGGATCGGCCTATGGTCGTGCCGGCAAGAACAGCGACGCGATCAAGGATTTCAATACGGCGCTGCAGCTCAACCCCAATTTCTATCAAGCCTACGCCAATCGCGCGCTCGTCTATCGCAACATGGGCAACACGGCACAGGCAGCGGCGGACTACAGCAAGGCAATCCAGATCAATCCGCAATATGATGCGGCCTATATTGGCCGGGGCAACCTTTATCGCCAGCAAGGACAACTGGATCAGGCCCTGAATGATTTCAACCAAGCCATCCAGTTGAGCACGACGGACGCACGCGCCTATCACAACCGCGGCCTGATCTATCAGGCGCGCAACCAGCACAAGCAGGCGATCGAGGATTTCTCGACGGCAATCTCACTGCAGCCGGATGCAGCGGAGCCGTATAACGGTCGCGGCATTTCCTACGTCGCGCTTGGCGATGATGACAACGCCTTCGATGATTTCAATACCGCAATCAAACTTGATGGTGACATCGCAGAGGGTTGGGCCAATCAGGCGCTGATCTATGAACATCGCGGCGACAAAGCCCGCGCTGCGAAATCCTACGCTAGGGCCGTGCAATTGGATCCCAATTACAAGCCCGCACGCGACGGTCTGGCTCGCACACGCAAGACTTCTTGATGCACGCCAAGGGCAAACGCTTTGTCGTTGTCCTGGCTCATCCGCTTAAGAATAGTCTTTGTGCGCATCTTGCATCTCTCACTGCTTCTTTGATTACTGACGCAGGACACGATCTACGGATCGTCGATTTGTATGAGCGTGATTTCGATCCTCGCCTCACGTCAAGCGAACGGCGGAGTTATTATGCCGAGCATGATGCGAGTGCGGTTGCCGAGGACACCGAGGCGCTTCGTACCGCCGATGTGCTTGTCCTCATCTTCCCCACATGGTGGTTCGGACTTCCCGCTATTTTGAAGGGCTGGATCGATCGGGTATTCGTGCCCGGCGTTGCCTATGATCACACGCCTGATTTTGGCCGCATGATCCCGAAGCTTACACAGCTGCAGTCCTGCTTTGCAATCACAACTCTTGGCTCGCCCTGGTGGATCGACTGGTTCATCATGTTCCGCCCCGTTCGGAGAATCCTGTCCCGCGCCATCATTGGTACATGTGCTCCGAAGGCCCGTTTTTCGATGGTGTCGCTTTACAATGCAGAGAAGATTGCCGCCGGTAAACTGGCTACCTTCGAGAGGCTGCTTACACAGAAACTGCAAATACTGATCTGATCAAAACAAAAGGCCCGCCAAGTCTGGCGGGCCTTTTGTTAACTCGAATGATCCGCTGTCAGTGATCGAGTGCCTTGACGATATTCTCGACCATTTTCTTGGCGTCGGCGAAGAGCATCATGGTGTTGTCGCGGAAGAACAGTTCGTTCTCGACGCCGGCATAACCCGAGCCCATGCCGCGCTTGATGAAGAGCACGGTTCCGGCCTTGTCGACATCGAGGATCGGCATGCCGAAGATCGGCGACTTCGGGTCGGTCTTGGCGGCCGGGTTGGTCACGTCGTTGGCACCGATGACGAAGGCGACGTCGGCCTGGGCGAATTCCGAGTTGATGTCCTCAAGCTCGAACACTTCATCGTAGGGCACGTTGGCTTCGGCGAGGAGCACGTTCATGTGCCCCGGCATGCGGCCGGCGACGGGATGAATGGCGTATTTGATCTCGACGCCCTCGGCCTTGAGCTTGTCGGCCATCTCGCGCAAGGCATGCTGGGCCTGCGCCACCGCCATGCCGTAGCCCGGCACGATGATGACCTTGGAGGCGTTCTTCATGATGAAGGCGGCATCGTCGGCCGAGCCCTGCTTGACCGGGCGCTGTTCGACCTCGCCGCTCGCCGCCCCGGATGTCTCGCCGCCAAAGCCGCCGAGAATGACCGAGATGAACGAGCGGTTCATGCCCTTGCACATGATATAGGAGAGGATCGCACCGGACGAGCCGACCAGCGCCCCGGTGATGATCAATGCCAGATTGCCGAGGGTGAAGCCGAGCGCCGCCGCCGCCCAGCCGGAATAGGAGTTGAGCATCGAGACGACCACCGGCATGTCGGCGCCGCCGATCGGCACGATGATCAGACCGCCGAGGATCAGCGACAGGATGACGATGAGCCAGAACACGAGATGGCTTTCGGTCATCACCAGCGCCACGACGAGAACGACGATGGCGATCAAAAGGCCCGCATTGAGGACGTGGCGGCCCGGCAGCATGATCGGCTTGCCCGACATGCGCCCGTCGAGCTTGAGGAAGGCGATGATCGAGCCGGTGAAGGTGATGGCGCCGATGGCAACGCCGATCGACATCTCGACGAGCGCCTGGCCATGGATCGAGCCGACCTCGCCAATGCCGAAGGAATCCGGCGAATAGACCGCGGCGGCCGCCACCATCACCGCGGCAAAGCCGACGAGCGAGTGGAAGGCGGCAACGAGCTGCGGCATCGCCGTCATGGCAATGCGCTTGGCGATATAGGCGCCGACGCTGCCGCCGATGGCAAGGCCGACGACGATGAGCCCGAGCCCCTTGATGCTTGGCTCGGCCAGAGCCAGCGTCGTGGCGATGGCGATGGCCATGCCGGTCATGCCGTAGAAATTGCCCTGGCGGCTGGTCGTCGGATGCGACAGGCCGCGCAGCGCCAGGATGAACAGGACGCCGGAGACGAGATACAGAAAAGTTGCGAAATTAACGCTCATGCCCATGGTCATCGCCTCACTTTTCTTTTTTCTTGTACATGGCGAGCATGCGGTGGGTGACGAGGAAGCCGCCGAAGATATTGACGCTGACGAGAACGAGCGCGATGAAGCCGAAGCCGGTGGCAAACCCGCTGGCCGAGAGGCCAACGGCGAGCAGCGCCCCGACGACGATCACCGAGGAGATGGCGTTGGTCACGGCCATCAGCGGCGTATGCAGCGCCGGCGTCACCGACCAGACGACATAATAGCCGACGAAGATCGCCAGGACGAAGATGGCCAGGCGGAAGACGAAGGGATCGACCGCACCGCCGGTGACCGCATGCGCCGCAGCGCCTGCCGCATCCGGCATGGTTCCGGCGGCCTGACGCACCATCTCGGTCGCCTGGTTCAAGGCATCGAGCGCCTTGTCGAGGGTTGCATCGGCAGCCATCATGCCTCTCCTTCTGTGCTTTTAGCGGCAGTCTTTGCTGCAGGCGATTGGGCTGCAGGGGATGGGTGCAGGGGTTTGCTGCAGCGGGTTTGGGCGCAGCGGTCTTTGCGGCTGTTTTGGCTTTTGGTGTCGCCGCCTTCCTGGGGGCCGCCTTGGCCGTTGCTGCCTTTGAACCGGAGCCGCTTTCGACGACTGCGGCCTTCGCAGGAGCAGCCTTCTTGCCGGCGGCGGGCTTTGCCACCGAGGCTGCAGGTGCTGACGCTGCAGTTGCGGCACTGGCGAAGTTCGGGTGCACCACCTTGCCGCCATGCGTCAGAACGGTGGCCTTGACCAGTTCGTCGTCGAAATCGATCTTGATGGTCTTGCGCATCCTTGTCGACCAGTGTCTCGACGAAGGCGAGGAGGTTCTTGGCGTAAAGCTGCGAGGCGGTCGCGGCAATGCGGCCAGCGACATTCAGGTGGCCGACGATCTTGACGCCGTCCACTTCGGTAATCTTGCCGGCAACCGCGCCTTCGACATTGCCGCCGCGTTCCACCGCCAGGTCGATGAGGACCGAGCCTTGACGCATGCGCGCATACATCTCGCGCGTCACCAGCCTTGGGGCGGGACGCCCCGGAATGAGCGCCGTGGTGATGACGATATCCTGCTTGGCGATATGGTCGGCAACCAGGGCCGCCTGCTTGGCCTGATATTCCTTCGACATTTCCTTGGCGTAACCACCCGCCGTCTCGGCCGCCTTGAATTCCTCGTCCTCGACCGCGAGGAACTTGGCGCCGAGCGAGGCGACCTGTTCCTTGACCGCCGGACGCACATCGGTTGCCGTCACCACCGCACCAAGCCGGCGCGCCGTGGCAATCGCCTGCAGCCCGGCAACGCCGACGCCCATGATGAACACTTTCGCGGCAGGCACGGTGCCGGCAGCCGTCATCATCATCGGCAAGCGCGCGGTCATATTCCGCCGCCGCATCGATCACCGCCTGATAGCCGGCAAGATTGGCCTGGCTCGACAGAACGTCCATGACCTGCGCCCTGGTGATGCGCGGCATGAATTCCATGGTGAAGGCCGTCACACCGGCATCGGCCAGCGCCTTGACCGCCGCATCATTGCCGTAAGGGTCGAGCATGGCGATGACCACCGCGCCCTTCTTGTAGGCCTTGAGCTCGGCCGAGGACGGCCGGCGCACTTTCAGCACCACATCGGCCCTGGCGATATCAGCCGCCTTGCCGATCGTAGCTCCCGCCGCGACAAACTCGCCGTCCGGTATGCGCGAGGCAACCCCGGCGCCAGCCTCGACAACAACCGCAAAGCCGAGGGCTATCAGCTTCTTGACCGTCTCCGGCGAACCGCCAACCCTTGGCTCGTCGATCTCTTTCGGTATGAACAGTGTCTGAGCCAAGCTCTCACCCCCAAGCAAGTTAAACACAACAAAACCAGTGGTCTCGTCCCGAGACCAGCGCGGCTAGCGTCTTATGACAGTTGGAAACCTGATATGTGATCGTTCGAGTGAACGCCTTTCGGCAGGTTATCCGCCCGGTATGTTACAGAACAGCCTGCCTTAGAGAAAAAACCAAGCGGCAACGCAAACAATGATGAAAAGGAGCGTGGCAGAGAAGAAGCCTCCGACGAAAAAACCGAATGCCATAGCAACCAGCAACGCTGCACAGGATACCACGCCCCATTTCGAGAGCGAAAGGAACAGATTGTAGGTGCTTTCATGTTCCTTGTAATCCATGGGAGCGCCCAATTCTGCTGGCGCAGTATCGTGATGATCAGCCATCTTCAAACCTCTTATAGTCGATGTCGCATTGGCAATAGCGAAAACACCGCATCAGCGCAATGCGCAGATAGTCGCTTGCAGGGCACTCAATCGATATAAATCAAAGAAAGAGTTTATTCACTCCCGAACGATAGAGCTGCCTCATGCGAGGAGATGCGGAAACAGTCCTGTCACGCCGATAATGATCAGATAAAGCGCAACGATATAATTAAGCAGCCGAGGGGCGATCAGAATAAGTATCCCTGCAATCAAGGCGACGAGTGGTGCAATAGCTATCTGAGCAATCATGTTGATTCTTCCTTATTTGCGTTTCATCGGCGGCAATGTTTCAAAGTGCAGCTTAGGTCAGCGCCGTCCCGATGTCAGCGCGAGAAGCACCTTATCCAATGGACATTGTTCGTTGTGAGAAACTGAAATCCTGAGATCAATGCAAGGATGCAGCGTATTCTGTTGCTGCAACCAATTTCTGTTCCATTGGAGCATCAAGAAGCCTAGCAATATCCTGCGCGGGCATCGCAGCACCATACAAGAAACCCTGCACATATTCGGCGCCGATCCATTCACTGATCAACTCAGACTGTTCGTTGGTTTCAAGTCCCTCGATTGTCACCGACAATCCCAGTTCGTGCGACATCTGCACGATGCCACGAAGCAGTTTGAGGGACCTTCCCTCCGCGACAATATCGGCGATAAAAGAGCGGTCGATCTTGACCTTCGTGACCGGAAGATCCTTCAGATAGCTCAGGCTTGAATAGCCCGTGCCGAAATCATCAATTGCGACCTGTACGCCAAAATCTTTGAGCTCCGAAAGGACGCTCCCGGTACTTTCTCGATCAGTTATGAGCGCACCTTCCGTTACTTCCACCTCCAGCAGATGCGGCTCAACGTCGTACCGCCTCAAAGCGGACCGAATAATATTCACCATGTCCATGTTCTGCAGATCATAGGATGACAGATTGACCGAGACGGCGATCCGTGACTCCCATCCATTGCAATCCTTGATGGCGCGTTCGACGACGCACCGGGTGAGATCGGAAATAAGCCCCATTTCCTCCGCCATGGGAATGAACTCAGCCGGAGAAATCGGGCCAAATTCCGGGTGATGCCATCGGGACAGGGCTTCGCAAGCCGTCATGCGCAAGGTCCGAACGTTCACTATGGGCTGATAGGCAACGGTCAATGCGTTCTCGGCAATCGCCTTCCGCAAATCCGCTTTGAGCCGTTGCTTGCTGCGGAACGAATGATCCATGGTTTCGACGAAGACAGCCCAATCTTTCTTGCTGTCCTTCTTCGCAACGTCGAGCGCCAGATCGGCATTCATGTGCATCACGACAAGATCAAACTCGGCTGCATTGGCAATCGCTACGCCGGCATTCGCGCCGGTCAAAATATCATGGCCGGAAACAAGGTATTGGCCGGAAACCATGCGCATGATGCGGTCCACAGATTCCAGCGCCGCATTCCGCGTCGGCGCGGAGAACAGCAGCACGAACTCGTCGCTTCCAAAGCGTGAGATCACGGGACCGTTGGCGTCCGCCAACGTCAAGCGATCGGCAAACGCGCGGAGCAGCTCATCGCCAATGCGGTGGCCAAACGTATCGTTCGTTCGTTTCAACCCATCGATGTCGACGACCATGAGAGCGATTTGTGCGTCTTGCTCAGCCATCTCGATATATGAACTGGCGATCTCGGCAAACTGACTGCGATTCGGCAAGCCGGTAAGGCTATCGTAACGTGCCATCCGGCTAATTTGCGCTTCAGCTTCCGCACGGCGGGTAACATCCTGAAATATCAAAACTGTACCGCGTTCTGGATCAGGCGTCGCCGTAAACTCAAAGTGGCGTTTGGCCGGCGACACGAACACGTCCCGTTGCTTTGCCCCCGCTAAAAGATCCCGCATCTTCGTACGCAAAGCTTCCAGTGCCTCACTGGAAAAGTAGGTCCGCAGTTGAGCCAGCCGCAACAGCGTTTCCAATGATCTGCCTCGGAGCTGTTCAGGATTGTCGAACCCCATCATTTTCGCGGCCTTCATGTTGGCAACCGTGATGGTCTGGTTCCGATCGAACATCAGCAGGCCTTGCGGCATGCCGTTAAGTGCCGCGTCGAAATTGTTGACGACAATACCAAGTTGCCGTTTGCCCAGCAGTGCATCGAAAAGCGACTGGCGCAAATTTGCGGCGATGCCGATATTGCTCCATAGGAAGGGGAGAATAAGCAAAGCGAGCAGCCAATTATAAAAACCGCCGAGAAGGATGAACGTCACGAACAGCGGCGCAAGCAGAGCGACCGACATTCCGATCACAACTGTACGTGAAACGAAGTTCCGCGTAACGAGTGCAACCGTTGAAGCAACAACGATAATGATACTGGTGATGGCTGCCGATGGGTCAGCCAAGATATAGATACTGACAAAACACAGAAATCCAAGAAGGATACAAGTGCCCAGCGCACCGGACAAATAACGCCATTCCCATTTCTTCAAGGTAGCCGCCGTTGCTTCGGTCAGATTAGCCTGTTCGAAAGCATTTGCATTTGCCATCCTGCCAATAACAGTGACGAAGAACGCGACGGCGAAGGCAATATAGATCGGATTCTGGGTCTTGATATAGATCATCAAGGTGGCGGTAATCTGTACGATGGAGGTCCACCAGATTGCCTTCTTGTTCGCATAAAGTGTGCGAAGAAAAATGGTGTCGAGTGACATGCTCTCGCTGAGGTCAGTTCTCATCAAATGCCCGCGCACAACTGTACCCGCCACGGATACGTTACCGATTACTTACATAGAAACGCCAACGACAATGAAAACAGAGATTGGACAACGAGTTAGAGTATTTATTCTTACCGCATGTCAAATCTAAATTTCATAATTAGGAAAATAGAATTACCAATTCCTGAAAAGAACCAGAATACGATGACCTTCTGTATTTCAACGGACGCCGGCATCAGTTGAATTAAGTCGTAAACGACCTAAGCAGGGCAAGCCGCAGAGGGATCTCCTGCTGAGCCTTTATCCGGATTGGGATCATAGAAAGGACCGACAACCAGCGGTTTATCCGGCATGACAGACTGATCCGTGTCTGAAATCATCTTCCGCTCAATTGTTTGCAATAATTTACCATTGGCGTCTTCAAGGCGCATGCTGACTTTATATTCCCGGTTTGCCTTCACGCATTTGACTGGCGGACTTTCAATTGTGATTTTTTCCATCGTCGGCCATATCTTCTGCCGAACAATCATCGGATCGCCCCCCGCTGGATTTTCAAAAGTCGTCTCCAGCATTGAGCCATCGGGCAACGGGCGCAGCTTTGCCAACGTAAGCAGATAGGTTGCCTCTGCTATACGGTAGTTGAAGACGAAAATCTTCCCGGAGACATTCACGTAATCGCCCTCGCCTGCGTCGCGGCAAGCGCCCAGACAGAGAAGTCCGACGAGAAGCAGCAACACTCCCGGACGCACGAATCTTGCTTTGTCAAACATGATTGTTTCCAGCCTGCTTTACGTTGCGATTATAATGCCGCCTGGCTTTTGCCCGATTGCCGCAGACATTCATATCGCACCACCGGCGGCTCCGATTACGGCTCTCATCGAGATAAAGCCAATAGCAATTCGGACAGGCCTTGATCCGTTCCAGTCGAGCGGGATCGAGTAGACGCATAGCCGAAAGAAAGGCTGCTGCTCCCAGAGATAATTCACGCTTCTTTTCCGACAGATTTGGTAGCCTGAGGTCCCGCCCTTCCGGCTCATTGCATACAAGATCGGAGCCGAGACGCAGGAATGTGGATAAGTCTTCGGCCTTCAGGCTATCTTCGCGAACGGCGCTTCGAAACAAGCTGTTGATTACCTCACGAATGCCGATGAGCGCTTCGATTCCCTTTTGTGACAATGGAGGGTGGAACTGCACTTTTCCCCATTCGCCAATCCGGAAAATTGCAGCAGCTTCCGCAAAGCGCGGCAATTCAACCGGATCATCAAAACGATCTAGCGAGCGCTCCGGGTCTCCGCGAAAAATCACCGTGTTCGCCAAGTCCAGGGCCAACACACCTCCACTGAATCGATGAGCATTCCAATCAAACGTCATGGCGAAATTCTAACTGGTAAAATCCATTTTGCAAGTTAGAATGGACGCGAGTAGAGAGCGGCAGATGGCGTATTTTCTTCAACTTCTTTTAAATGGCATTCACAACGCCGCGCTTTATTCATTGCTCGCCTATGGTTATGTGCTGATCCATGGGCTGACGCATCGCACTGACCTGTCGCTTGGTGCTATTTTCGCCTTTTCCGGTCAGACCTTTATTCTGGCGACAGCATTTGGATGGTCTGTGCTGTGGATGACGTTGCCAGCCGCGCTTTCACTCGGAACCTTCATTGCTATCGTTTATGTCGGCATAGGCGGTTACATCATAGCAAGATTCATCTACGCCCCGCTCGATGCAGGGAACCGCAATACAGTGCTGGTGGCGACGCTTGGTCTAAGTATTTTTCTAATGGAACTGTCGCGCATTGCAGCGAACACGAGGGACTATTGGCTACCGCCATTGCTTGCAGACCCTGTTCGATTGCTCGGACCGGCGATTGGTATCAGTTTGACCCAGTTGCAGATCGTAAACATCGTGATCGCCTTCTCCGTTATCGCCGTTGGCGAGATGATCATGTTGCGCACGTCCGCAGGGAGAATCTGGCGCGCTGTCAGCGATGAACCCGCAGCGTCGGCGCTCTGCGGCATCGATCCATCGAGAGTGAGGACACAGGCTATCCTGGCGGCCTATGGTGTGTGTGCGCTCGCTGGATTTCTTGCAGCGCTCTACTACGGCAATGTCAGTTTCAACACCGGTATGATCTTCGGCTTGAAAATCCTCTTTATTACTGCCGCCGGAGGATTTTCACGGCCCCTGTACGCGGCATTCGGTGCAGCGGTCATCGGCATCATAGAATCTTTATGGGGTGGATACTTTTCTGTCTTGTGGCGGGATGCGGCCGTATTTTCCCTGCTCGTTTTTGTCCTCGCCACACGCACTAACGTTCAAGAAACCGAGCGCATTTAGCCTTGCAGGCTATGGCCACCGTCGATCGTAATAACCGTCCCCGTAATATAGCTGCTGGCGTCCGAAGCCAGCATCAACACTGCCCCATCAATGTCTTCCGCCTCCCCTAACCGGCGCATGGGATTCTTGCCCTTGAGAAAGCCTTTGGCCGGCCCATCCATGATTGTCTCATTGAGACGGGTCGGAAACCAGCCAGGTGCAATAGCGTTGACCCGGATGCCGTGCGGCGCCCATTCGAGCGCCAGCGACTTGGTCATCTGGGCTACTGCCGCCTTCGACATGGCGTATGCACCTGAACCTTTGAGGGGCGCATCAGCCAGAATGCTTGAGAGATTGATAATGGAGCCGCCAACACCCTTGGCTATCATTCGTTTGGCAGCCTCCTGGGCGATAAAAAATGCACCCTCGACGTTTACTTCGAAGATGTGCCGCAGTTGTTCGCGGGTCGTGGTGAGAGCCCGCTCGATCGTAGCCACACCAGCATTGTTGAACACCACCGTCACGGTTCCAAGGTTTTGCTCCGCCTCGTCAAAAGCGCGCCCGATATCAGCCGCGACCGTGACATCGGCAATGATGTTGAGAATGTTGGATCGATGCGCATTGTCGGGAGCGGGCGTTCGCGAGATCGAAACGACGTTCGCACCATGAGCAGCAAGTACCTGCACCATTCTCAGACCCAGGCCAGAAGAGCCCCCGGTAACCGCAATATTCTTGCCCGCAACAGAAATAGAAGGATTATCCGTCATTGAAAATACCAGTGAACATCGTGCCGAATTGTTGCGTCACTGTTAGACTGCTCCTTGAGAGCTGGCAACAGGCGGCATAAAGAACCCCGGCCCTATGCGCGCCGGGGTCGTCGTTTTTCTTTGGCGACAATGAATCACAGCTTTCCGTTACGTTGCTGCACCATCATGAACGTATCAAAAGTGTATTCCGCAACCTGTGCGTACAGGAAATGTTCGTTGCGAAACGCCTTGATCGAACTCCAGATTTTCTTGAACGCCTCGTTGCTGTCTTCGAGTTGTGCATAGACCCCGTTGGCTGCTTCGAAGCAGGCGGTCAGGATTTCCGGGCTGAAGGGCCGCAATTGCGCACCACCAGCCACGAGACGCTTGATCGCTGCAGGATTTACGTAGTCGTACTTCTGCAGCATGTTGGCATCAGTGGCCTGAGCTGCCGTACGGAACAGCGATTGGTAAGCTGGAGGAAGGGAATCCCACTTCTGCTTGTTGACCATGAAACTGACGGTCGGGCCGCCTTCCCACCAGCCTGGGTAATAGTAATAAGGCGCTACCTTCTGAAAGCCGAGCTTCTCATCATCATAGGGGCCAACCCATTCAGCGGCATCGATCGTGCCTTTCTCAAGAGCCGGATAGATATCACCGCCTGCAATCTGCTGTGGGACAACGCCAAGTGTCTCCAAAACTTTGCCGGCAAAGCCACCAACACGCATCTTGAGGCCCTTGAGATCTTCGACGGTCTTGATCTCCTTGCGGAACCAGCCACCCATCTGCACGCCGGTGTTGCCGCCCGGATAGGCTTGCAGACCCTGCTTGTTGAAGAATTCGTTCATGAGATCGATGCCGCCGCCATGATATTGCCAGGCGTTCATGCCGCGCGCATTGAGCGCAAAGGGCACCGCGGCACCCAGGGCCCAAGTGGGATCCTTGCCCCAGTAATAATACGCGACGGTGTGGCAAAGTTCGACCGTACCGGCCGCTGCCGCATCAGCGGCTTGAAGACCAGGAACGATTTCGCCAGCGGCGAATGGTTGAATCGTGAAGTTACCGTCAGTCGCTTCCCTCAGGTACTTCGACAAGACTTCGGCGCCGCCGTAAATCGTATCCAATGATTTCGGGAATGACGATGCGCAACGCCAGGTGACCTTCGGCGTTGATTGTGCAATCGCAGGCGCCGCAAGCGTGGTGGCTGCTGCAGCTCCTACCCCGGCAAATCCTGCCTTCGTGATGAACGAACGACGATCCATACATTCTCCTCCAGACTATTGATCTTCAATTCTATCGGCCCAGATCACCAGACGATCCCGTCTGGTCCTCCCGATCTCGTGATCACCATACACACTCGTCAATTCAAGTCCAGCAGATGAACCTCCATGCAGAACGACACATTGAAATGGCTGAACGCAAGCGTCGAATGTGTCATCGCGCAATATTTTTCACCGCTCGCATCGCCATTGGAAATGGGGGCGATTTACACTACATTCAGTCAAGGTCTTTTATGGAGTTAACATGATGCGGCAACCTCTCGTCGCCATAACGTCAGATGTACGTACGTTCGAAAATTACACGTGGCACGCAGCCCCGGATCAATATCTTATGGCGGCATACGAAGCGGCTGGCGTTATTCCGTTGATCGTGCCGTCATTTGGCGAAAGCCTTGATATTGATGCCATTCTTGACGGCGTCGATGGCGTTCTCATCACCGGATCGAAATCGAATGTTCATCCGGCTCTCTACGGCGTCGCACCCAGTGAAGCACACGAACCTTACGACCCGGCGCGTGACGCTACGTCGCTTCCGCTGATTCGCAGAGCCATCGAGCGCGGCGTACCGTTATTAGCCATATGCCGCGGCATTCAGGAGCTGAACGTAGCGCTTGGCGGTACACTGGCCACCGAGATACAAGAGCTCGACGGGCGCATGGATCACCGCGCGCCACAATCCGATCAACAGACCGAACGCTTCGCCATTCGTCATCCTGTGCACATCAAGCCGGGATCCTGTCTGGCGAATGTCATGCAAAGCGACGCTATCCAGGTAAACTCCGTACATCGGCAAGCCATCGACCAGCCCGCGCCACAGCTCGACATTGAAGCGGTTGCTGATGACGGCACGATTGAAGCCGTTTCAGTCAAGACTGCCCGCGCGTTTGCTGTTGGAGTTCAGTGGCACCCGGAATATTGGGTAAAAAGTGATAGTCCATCACGCAAGATATTTGCAGCATTTGGCGACGCCGCGCGCGCTCACAAGGCAAGCCGCGAGCGAATGCAGGCGGCGGAGTAATTTAGAACGCGTCAACGCCCTCAGTGGACATCGATAGAATCACAGAACGCGGCTCGACACTGATGTAGGCGAGACCGTCGCCTGGGCTGAATTCTACGATCGTACGGCCGAGATTATCGGCAAGGTCAATCGTGCCATCTTCGTTGTTGTGCCAGGTCCTGGCGTTTGCCAACGGTTGATAGAGATTTCTGCAGCTGCTGTCGATCGTAAGCGCATTGTGGCCGGGTGTGCCATTTTCCACAGGAAACGCCTTGCAGCTCGCCCCTCCGCCTGGGCTACTGATGACAAATCTTGGCACATCATGGCTACCCGTGTCCGCTGGTACAGACGCAGTCGTCTGTATGTCGACGTCAGCATCTTCGTCAGAGGTAAAAGTCGCGAAATCGAGGAACATGGCGACTACTGCCGCTGCAGTGACGAAGCCGAGACAAGTCGTTTTACCCAGTAACATACTATACTCCACGGGAAACAAACGCCCTGTGAAGCCTAGTCGCGTAGAATTAATGAAGGGTGAAGCAGCATCCGCATAAGTTATCTGGCGCGCTGCCGCTATCTCTCTTTTGGTTTTGAGGTCGACTGGCGGATTCTGCAATTCCGGCTTGATCAATTCCTGCCGTGCGTGCGTGTCGGCACCGTTAAGCTGATCGAGCAGAGCTCTCGCTGCTCGCTGTCCCACTTCGCGCTGGCCGTTCCACACAGTTGTCAAAGCCGGCGTAGCGATTGCCGCCTCTTCAAGGTCGTCATACCCCGTGACGGAAATATCAACGCCGGCAACCAATCCGGCGCGAGCAATGCCATTCATCATGCCGATCGCCGAAAGATCATTCCAGCAGACCGCAGCAGTCGGATGATCTTTCAAGGCAAGAAACTGAGGTGCGGCGTCAAAACCGGCCTGTTTGGTTCGCGGGCCAGGTATGCGCCACTCCGGTTTCGCCTCAAGGCCCGCTTTTTGCATTGCATGAAGATAGCCTTCGTAACGATCGCGGCCTGTGGATGTCTGATCGGTGCCGCCCACCATGGCGATGCGTGTATGTCCCAAGGAAATAAGGTGGTTTGTGGCAAGGCCAATGCCATAAGCATCATCCCCGCGGAAGACCGGTACATTGGCATCCTTGACGGTTCGGGCGATCAGCACAACCGGCAATCCATTTTCCTCCGCCATGCGAATATCTTCCGCCGGGGTACCAATAGCCGGGGACATAATTACTCCGTCTCCCCCGAGTTGCAGCACGGTATCTATGAATGTCCGTTGTTTATCCAACTGATCATAGTGATTGGATAAAATGAATGTCTGGCCGGAACGATCAAGTTCGCCTTCGATTGCACGCAATATTTCTGCAAAGAACGGGTTCATGATGTCGTGAACCACGACACCCACGATGCCCGATCGCGAAGTGCGAAGGCTGGCTGCGCGCCGGTTATAGATGTACCCAATGGCGCGCGCGTGTTCTTTTATCTTTTCACGCGTCTGATCGGCCACGAGCGGACTATCTCGCAAAGCCAGCGATACGGTTGCTGTAGACACTTTCAGCGCGTCGGCAATAGTCGATAGCTTAATTTTCTGCGCCAAAAAAACCGCCTCCCCACAGTATCATCAAATAAGCCACGTTATGGTACTCGGCGTTATGCCATTGCAATCAAATAAATCAAAGTCCTTTCAACCCCGCCTCCCGCGCCTGTCGTTCGCGGTGCACGACGTAAAGACCACTGCCAATGATAATAACCGCACCAAAGAGCGTATATGCATCCGGAAATTGGTTGAAAAATAAATATCCGAACGCCAGCATCCAGATGATTTGCAGGAACGGATAGGGCGCTAGTGCAGCCGTTGTCGCTCTTCTGTAAGCCAGGATGATCAGATAATGGCCAAGACCGCCAAAAAAACCGAGTATTAGCAGTAGAACAATCTGAAACGCTGTTTCCGGAATGACCGCCTGCATCACCGCAGGCGACATCAATATAGCCGGTGCAAGGGCAGAAAAGAAAATCAGACTTTCTGGAGATTCCGTTACCGCCATACGCCGCGTCAAAAGCACGTATAGCGAATAGCTTAGCATCGCAGCGATCGAATAAGGCAATCCGGGATTGAACGCGCCAAATCCCGGGCGAGCAATGATCAGCACTCCTATGAATGCGACGATAATGGCTGCCCACCGCCTCCATCCTGCCCATTCGCCAAGCAGGGGACCTGCCAAAGCTGCGATTACCATCGGCGCTGCAAAGGTTATGGTAATCGTTTCGCCGAGTTGCATCGTCTGCAACGCATAAAAGTTGAAATATGTTGAGCCAAACAAGCAAAGCCCACGCAAGAATTGAAGCGGGATGTTGCGAACCTTGAAGAACCGCGGATTCGACCAAGCCCGAAAGAAGATCAGCGCCAGGATCGCGTGTTCTACGAACCGCATCCAGGAAATGAACGCAGTGGGAATACCAGACAGAACCAGATATTTAGCGCTGGAATCGAGACATGAGAACAGAAAGCCGGCCGCGAAAATATAGAAAATTGCGGCAGCCGGCGCGACTTCCTGCGAGGAAGGGAGGGGTGGAGACAACAGGTTTACCAATCAGGCGGGAAGGAACTGCCGCCATGATAACAAGTTCATGCGTTTTGTAACCGCAAATTGAAAAAAACTTTTGCCAATCGTCTATTCGTCGTCGGCATCATCATCGTCATGATCGTCATCGGGGGCAGTTTGACGTAAAAGTTCCGCTGCGGAGAGATTGATCTCAAGCCGCGAAAGCATTTTTACAAAGGCCTTGCGCTCTTTCTTGTCAAACCCCTTCATCGCATCCTTTTCAGTCTTGCGAATGGACTTCTCGATTGATTTGATTGCCTCGTTACCGGTATCTGTCAGGAAAATATGGGCTTGACGCTGGTCTGTCGTGGACCCTTCTTTCTTGACGAAACCTTGTGTTTGCAGCCGGGAGATCGTCTTGGTAATTGTTGGCGGGCGCACTCCAAGGCGTTTGGCAAGAACGCTCGGCGATAGACCATCTTCGTGCGCCAGTTGCAGCATCACCGCATCCTGCCCTGCATAGAAGCCATGGCCAAGCAATCGGGTGGCCAGCGCCGTCCGCGTCAATCTTGCGGTCGATTGCAGACGATGAAGAATGAGGGGTTTACGATCCTTGACCATTCAAACTCCTGCTTGCACATCACGTATTGACCGGTTGATGATAAGGCGGCTAGTTCTTGTTGTGGGGGTAGTTAACAGACGAACATTATGCGCTGACACAGCCATTACAATAGCAAATCCCAAACCGAATGAGCAAATCGACCTGAATCGACCATTCGTTGCACAGCAAACCCGCGTTACAATTCTTATATGACAATCTGATGAAATTTGCCGACGAATTTATGCGTGGCGCCAAATAAGCCTGTAAAACTGCAATCAAACAGGACTATCCTCGCACCGGTAACACCCATCGGGTTAAACAGGACAAATGAGCCGGAAATGCCGAAGCAAGCGACGATTGCCCTTCTTCCTCTCGGTGCGCATGAGCAGCATGGCCCGCATTTGCCCTATGAAACCGATACACTTATCGCTGCAGGTCTGGTCCATCGGCTTAAGGATGCCCTCCCACAGGCGTTATCGGTCGATTTTCTACCTGTCGAACGGGTTGGCTACTCCATCGAACACATGGGTATTGCCGGCACCCGGACATTGACCTTTGACGAGGCGGCAAATCGCTGGATCAGCATCGGCGAAAGTGTGACACGGCGAGGCATATCGAAGCTGGTCCTTCTTAATGCCCATGGCGGCAACGCCCCGCTCATGACGATCGTCGCTACAGAATTGCGGGTTCGTTTCAATATGCTTGCTGTGGCAACAAGCTGGACCCGGTTTGGTTTGCCGGATGGCATGATATCGCCCGAGGACAAAGCACTCGATATTCACGGTGGATTCATCGAGACTTCGGTGATGCTCGCCTTGCATCCCGAGCTTGTGGATATGACCAGAGCAAGAAACTTCGGTTCCAATCAACGCCACTACGCTGAAACCTACAAACACCTGCGCGCTTATGGCCCACATGCTTTCGGTTGGAAAATGACGGACCTGAACAAGGAGGGTGTAGCGGGCAACGCCGCCTTCGCTACCGCAGAAGCTGGCGAAAAAATTATCGCTCACAGTGTGAAAGGTCTTGTCGAACTGCTTGAAGACGTCGGCAGGTTTGATTGCTCCGTCTTCAGCTGATGCACCTCAACTGGATTGATGCACTCATTCACGCATTTGAACGCTATAGGTGTGGCAAAAACTGATCTGATCACCTATATCGTGGGTCTATCCATTCAAAGAGGCACACGATGAGTGAAGCTCAGACGAAGTCTATGGCAGCGGAAGCTGCACGTCCCGCCCAGATCCCGGTGACAGTCCTGACTGGTTATCTTGGCTCAGGAAAAACAACACTTCTCAACCGCATCCTGAGTGAAGATCACGGCAAACGTTATGCTGTCATCGTCAACGAATTTGGCGAGATCGGTATCGACAACGATCTGATCGTCGAATCGGACGAAGAAATTTATGAAATGAACAATGGCTGCATATGCTGCACGGTACGCGGCGACTTGATCCGCGTGGTGGAGGGCTTGATGCGTCGTCCCGGACGGTTCGATGCCATTATCGTCGAGACGACCGGCCTTGCCGATCCCGTGCCCGTTGCCCAGACTTTCTTCATGGATGACGACGTCCGCAGCAAAACGATGCTCGATGCGGTGGTTGCATTGGTCGATGCCAAGCATCTGCCACTGCGTCTGAAAGACAGCCGCGAGGCCGAGGACCAGATCGCTTTTGCCGACGTCGTGCTTCTGAATAAAACCGACCTTGTAACTCCAGAAGAGCTTGCCGCGGTTGAGGCGACTGTGCGCGCCATAAATCCACATGCGGTCATTCACCGGACAGAGCGGGCCGACATTGATTTGTCTCGTGTTCTCGATCGCGGCGCGTTCGATCTGGCTCGGGCTCTGGAAAGCGATCCGCATTTCCTCGATCACGATCATCCAGATCATGAATGCGGCCCTGATTGCGATCACGATCACGAACACCATCATCACCATGAGCATGACCACCATGGACACGACCATCATCATCACGATCATGCATCCCCGATACATGATGTAACGGTTCAGTCAGTTTCGCTTCGGACGGGTGAGCTCAACGCAGATAAATTCTTCCCATGGATTCAAAAGATCACACAGGAGCAGGGGCCGAATATTCTTCGGCTGAAGGGCATTCTGGCTTTCAAGAATGATCATGAACGCTATGTTATCCAGGGTGTGCACATGATCATCGAAGGTGACCATCAGCGTGCCTGGAAGGACGGCGAAAAACATGAGAGCCGTCTCGTATTTATCGGCCGGGAACTCGACCATGATGCATTGAAATCCGGCCTCGAAAGCTGTCTTGCCTAGGTCGTGAACTCATGAATAGGGTCGAAATGGTATGAGGCCATCTTTTCGGATACAAGGAGCAAAGGCGAAGGAAATGTTTATCCATTTTCAAGTCCTTTGCGACGATGTTGCCGGGAAGATGGACCATATCGTCCAGACGCCGAAACCGCTGCAAGCTGCCATGTCGAACCGTTTGGCCGGGGGAAAGACCCCGCCCTTCACGTCTCTCCTCGCCTCTTCTTGCCGTTTCAGGCGCCATTTCAATCCTATTCACGAGTTTACGACCTATGCCGACCATTGCCCCGCTTGACCTTGCCGGCCATTGCATTGACGCGCACTTCATCAAGGATGTCCCTTTCTTTGCGTTGGCCGATGGCACCATCCACCGCCTCGACAATGGTCATAAGGTCACGGAAGCCCATGACGGGTTGCTTTGTGCAGTGCCCTCATTTGACGGCAAGTCCCTCCTGACCGGCGGTGAGGATGGCCGAATCTGTGCGACTGACTTGAACGGCCAAGCGAAAGAGCTAAGCCTCATCCCGCGCAAATGGATGACGGCCTTGGCTGCAGCGCCGAATGGTGCGATCGCCTTTGCGTCGGGACGGTCGGCATGGGTAAAGTCGACCGATGGCACAGTTCGCGAGATTCTGCAGGAGCGCAGCGTTGAAGGTATAGCCTTTGCCCCGAAAGGATTTCGATTGGCTGTCTCCCGTTATAATGGCGTGACCCTGCATTGGCCGGCAACGAACGGCGCTCCGACAGAGCTTGAATGGAAAGGTGCACACGTCTCCGTCATTTTTTCACCGGACAATCGTTTTCTCGTCACCTCAATGCAAGAGAACGCCCTGCACGGATGGCGTCTTGAGGACAATCGCCATATGCGCATGACCGGTTATCCCAACAAGGTGAAGAGCTGGTCCTGGAGCGCGAAAGGCAAATGGCTGGCCACATCGGGTGCACCCGCCGCTATCATTTGGCCCTTTTCCGGAAAGGATGGCCCAATGGGCAAGGCGCCTCTTGAGCTTGGAACACGCGGCGATAGCCTGGTCACCGCTGTTGCCTGCCATCCGGTCGAAGAAATCGTGGCGATTGGTTACTCAGACGGGATGATTCTGGTCGGCCGTTTCGGCGATCAGAAAGAAGTTCTCCTGCGCCGTGGCGGTAAAAGCGCGATGTCCTCGATGAACTGGGACACAAGCGGGCACAGGTTGGTATTCGGCACAGAAGGTGGTGATTGTGGCGTAATCGATATTACCGCATGAGTAAAAAGGCCGCCGGCCGCCTCATGACATCCCTGACTGCTAGACTTGTTCTCTTTTTGTTCTATAATTGAGGCATGCAATATGTTATGGATTTTGGAATTCCGAGCCCGCTCGTCATTGTCCATGATCGCTTGAAGGCACATTATGGACGGGATTGGCCTGTTTCAATTCGCTCCGATCCGATAGATCACCTTGTTTTTGCCATGACGAGCAACCGGACCCTCGGCAAGGTATCGGTGGATGCATTCTGCAGGCTTCGGGCAGCATTTCAACCATGGGATTTGATGATTAAGGCTCCCTATGAGGAGGTCCATACCTGTATTCAAAACATCACTTATGCCGATACGTATGCCAATTTCATTCCAGCGGCTCTTCGCCTGATTAAAGAGAAAGAAGGCACGCTGAGCCTCGATTTCCTAAAGGGATGGACTGTTCCAAAAGCTCAAGCATGGCTTGAGAAGCTACCCGGGCGTCGGACCCAAAATCAGCGCTTATGTTTTGAATACCAGCAGATTGCATATGCCCGCTCTCATTGTCGATACACATCACTGGCGCGTCGCGAGGCATCTTGGCCTTATCACCCGTGAGACGCCGTTTGAAAAAGCCGCTTCCTGCTTCGAAAGGCAAATTCCGAACACATGGACAGCCAAAGATCGAGAAGACCATCATTTTATGATCAAGCAAATCGGTTTGGACTTCTGCAAGGATGGCCATTTGAGGTGCCCTTCCTGTCCGTTGCGCAACGATTGCGCCTATGGAAAGACGACCATGGATCGAACGAAACACCTACCGTAAGGAGCAATCAATCCGGTAGATCGATTTCATCCCGGCGTTTCTCGCGAATGATTGTTTTAGGAATTTGGTTGCGGGGACAGGATTTGAACCTGTGACCTTCAGGTTATGAGCCTGACGAGCTACCGGGCTGCTCCACCCCGCGCCACCAAGATACGGCAAAGTTGCCGCTGCAGCCCGGATTTTTCCGTTTGTCCGGCCGCAAAAGCGAAGAGTGCTTTTGTCGAGCCGGACGGGGTGCTGCTCCACCCCGGGTTCACCATATCGGCGTTTTGCCGAATGTCGTGCTTTTGCTGGTAAGTATGCTCTTACGCATTGTGTTTTGCAAAAGCAAAAGGCCGCATGCGCGGCCTTTTGAGGTCTGTTGTTGTTTTGAGAAGATATTGTTTCGCATGCAAGCTTCCAAAAAGTCATGCAACTTTTTGGGCGCATGCGTGATGAACGTTGCGTTTGGCAGACCTGGCAGCGACCTACTCTCCCGCGTCTTGAGACGAAGTACCATTGGCGCAGGGGCGTTTCACGGCCGAGTTCGGAATGGGATCGGGTGCAGCCACCCCGCTGTAACCACCAGGTCAGCAAAGCGCAACATTCATGAGAAGCTGGGTTTCTTTTTTGTTTTCATGGTTTTCAGGGCTTGGCGCCCCGTAGACCGCTAGGTCGTCCGCAGGCCCTCGCGGAGCACAGCCCGAAGGGCGTACGTGCGTGAGCGCTTTGGATTTGATCCATTTTCAATGGATCAAGATGGATATGAGTAATGAGAATGATCAAGCCAATCGAGCTATTAGTACCGGTAAGCTTCATGCGTTGCCGCACTTCCACACCCGGCCTATCAACGTGGTGGTCTTCCACGGCTCTGATAGGGAATACTCGTTTTCAGGTGGGTTTCCCGCTTAGATGCCTTCAGCGGTTATCCCGTCCGTATATAGCTACCCTGCTATGCGGCTGGCGCCACAACAGGTCCACCAGAGATACGTCCATCCCGGTCCTCTCGTACTAGGGACAGATCCTGTCAATATTCCTACACCCACGGCAGATAGGGACCGAACTGTCTCACGACGTTCTGAACCCAACTCACGTACCGCTTTAAATGGCGAACAGCCATACCCTTGGGACCTGCTCCAGCCCCAGGATGCGATGAGTCGACATCGAGGTGCCAAACAACCCCGTCGATATGGACTCTTGGGGGTCATCAGCCTGTTATCCCCGGCGTACCTTTTATCCGTTGAGCGATGGCCCTTCCACGCGGGACCACCGGATCACTATGACCGACTTTCGTCTCTGCTCGACTTGTCAGTCTCGCAGTCAGGCGGGCTTATGCCATTGCACTCGACGACCGATTTCCGACCGGTCTGAGCCCACCATCGCGCGCCTCCGTTACTCTTTAGGAGGCGACCGCCCCAGTCAAACTACCCACCATACACTGTCCTGGATCCGGATAACGGACCGCAGTTAGACATCCATATAGGTAAGGGTGGTATTTCAAGGATGACTCCACGAAGGCTGGCGCCCCCGCTTCAAAGTCTACCACCTATCCTACACATGCCGACACGAATGCCAGTGTAAAGCTATAGTAAAGGTGCACGGGGTCTTTCCGTCTAACCGCAGGAACCCCGCATCTTCACGGGGAATTCAATTTCACTGAGTCTGCGTTGGAGACAGCGGGGAAGTCGTTACGCCATTCGTGCAGGTCGGAACTTACCCGACAAGGAATTTCGCTACCTTAGGACCGTTATAGTTACGGCCGCCGTTTACTGGGGCTTCGATTCAAAGCTTGCACCTCTCCTCTTAACCTTCCAGCACCGGGCAGGCGTCAGACCCTATACGTCGTCTTGCGACTTCGCAGAGCCCTGTGTTTTTGGTAAACAGTCGCTACCCCCTGGTCTGTGCCACCCTCCTCGACTTGCGTCAAAAAGGGTCACGCTTCTTCCGAAGTTACGCGTGCAATTTGCCGAGTTCCTTCAACGCAGTTCTCTCAAGCGCCTTGGTATGCTCTACCAGTCCACCAGTGTCGGTTTAGGGTACGGTCTATACGCGGGAGCTATTTCCTGGGACCGCTTCGAAGCCCCTCCAATCCAATAAGGAGGAACAACACACGCGATCCGTCACTACCCGCAGGCCCACGAATATTAACGTGGTTCCCATCGACTACGCCTTTCGGCCTCGCCTTAGGGGCCGGCTAACCCTGCTCAGATTAACTTTAAGCAGGAACCCTTGGACTTTCGGCGAGGGAGTCTCTCACTCCCTTTATCGTTACTCATGTCAGCATTCTCACTTCTGATACCTCCAAAGGCCCTCACGGGTCCCTCTTCAACGGCTTACAGAACGCTCCGCTACCACTTGCTTATTGCTAAGCAAATCCACAGCTTCGGTGTATGGCTTGAGCCCCGGTACATTTTCGGCGCAAAGACCCTTATTTAGACCAGTGAGCTGTTACGCTTTCTTTAAATGATGGCTGCTTCTAAGCCAACATCCTGGTTGTTTTGGGATCCTCACATCCTTTCCCACTTAGCCATAA
>CAVZLS010000024.1:255000-257500 GCA_963776115.1 uncultured Alphaproteobacteria bacterium
AATGGTTTTCGATCTTTGGAAAGACGATGAGAAGATTTCAACGTGCGTTTGGCAGACCTGGCAGCGACCTACTCTCCCGCGTCTTGAGACGAAGTACCATCGGCGCAGGAGCGTTTCACGGCCGAGTTCGGAATGGGATCGGGTGCAGCCGCTCCGCTATAACCACCAGGTCAGCAAAGCGCACGTTGTTGAGAAGCTGGTTTTTTTTTGTTTTCATGGTTTTCAGGGCTTGGCGCCCCGTAGACCGCTAGGTCGTCCGCAGGCCCTCGCGGAGCACAGCCCGAAGGGCGTACGTGCGTGAGCGCTTTGGATTTGATCCATTTTCAATGGATCAAGATGGATATAAGTAATGAGAATGATCAAGCCAATCGAGCTATTAGTACCGGTAAGCTTCATGCGTTGCCGCACTTCCACACCCGGCCTATCAACGTGGTGGTCTTCCACGGCTCTGATAGGGAATACTCGTTTTCAGGTGGGTTTCCCGCTTAGATGCCTTCAGCGGTTATCCCGTCCGTATATAGCTACCCTGCTATGCGGCTGGCGCCACAACAGGTCCACCAGAGATACGTCCATCCCGGTCCTCTCGTACTAGGGACAGATCCTGTCAATATTCCTACACCCACGGCAGATAGGGACCGAACTGTCTCACGACGTTCTGAACCCAACTCACGTACCGCTTTAAATGGCGAACAGCCATACCCTTGGGACCTGCTCCAGCCCCAGGATGCGATGAGTCGACATCGAGGTGCCAAACAACCCCGTCGATATGGACTCTTGGGGGTCATCAGCCTGTTATCCCCGGCGTACCTTTTATCCGTTGAGCGATGGCCCTTCCACGCGGGACCACCGGATCACTATGACCGACTTTCGTCTCTGCTCGACTTGTCAGTCTCGCAGTCAGGCGGGCTTATGCCATTGCACTCGACGACCGATTTCCGACCGGTCTGAGCCCACCATCGCGCGCCTCCGTTACTCTTTAGGAGGCGACCGCCCCAGTCAAACTACCCACCATACACTGTCCTGGATCCGGATAACGGACCGCAGTTAGACATCCATATAGGTAAGGGTGGTATTTCAAGGATGACTCCACGAAGGCTGGCGCCCCCGCTTCAAAGTCTACCACCTATCCTACACATGCCGACACGAATGCCAGTGTAAAGCTATAGTAAAGGTGCACGGGGTCTTTCCGTCTAACCGCAGGAACCCCGCATCTTCACGGGGAATTCAATTTCACTGAGTCTGCGTTGGAGACAGCGGGGAAGTCGTTACGCCATTCGTGCAGGTCGGAACTTACCCGACAAGGAATTTCGCTACCTTAGGACCGTTATAGTTACGGCCGCCGTTTACTGGGGCTTCGATTCAAAGCTTGCACCTCTCCTCTTAACCTTCCAGCACCGGGCAGGCGTCAGACCCTATACGTCGTCTTGCGACTTCGCAGAGCCCTGTGTTTTTGGTAAACAGTCGCTACCCCCTGGTCTGTGCCACCCTCCTCGACTTGCGTCAAAAAGGGTCACGCTTCTTCCGAAGTTACGCGTGCAATTTGCCGAGTTCCTTCAACGCAGTTCTCTCAAGCGCCTTGGTATGCTCTACCAGTCCACCAGTGTCGGTTTAGGGTACGGTCTATACGCGGGAGCTATTTCCTGGGACCGCTTCGAAGCCCCTCCAATCCAATAAGGAGGAACAACACACGCGATCCGTCACTACCCGCAGGCCCACGAATATTAACGTGGTTCCCATCGACTACGCCTTTCGGCCTCGCCTTAGGGGCCGGCTAACCCTGCTCAGATTAACTTTAAGCAGGAACCCTTGGACTTTCGGCGAGGGAGTCTCTCACTCCCTTTATCGTTACTCATGTCAGCATTCTCACTTCTGATACCTCCAAAGGCCCTCACGGGTCCCTCTTCAACGGCTTACAGAACGCTCCGCTACCACTTGCTTATTGCTAAGCAAATCCACAGCTTCGGTGTATGGCTTGAGCCCCGGTACATTTTCGGCGCAAAGACCCTTATTTAGACCAGTGAGCTGTTACGCTTTCTTTAAATGATGGCTGCTTCTAAGCCAACATCCTGGTTGTTTTGGGATCCTCACATCCTTTCCCACTTAGCCATAACTTAGGGACCTTAGATGGTGGTCAGGGTTGTTGCCCTCTTCACGACGGACGTTAGCACCCGCCGTGTGTCTGCCGATCAGTACTCTTCGGTATTCGGAGTTTGGTTAGGTTTGGTAAATCGGTGAGATCCCCTAGCCCATCCAGTGCTCTACCCCCGAAGGTATAAAATCGACGCTCTACCTAAATAGATTTCGCGGAGAACCAGCTATCTCCAAGTTTGATTGGCCTTTCACCCCTAGCCACAAGTCATCCCAATCTATTGCAACAGATGCGGGTTCGGTCCTCCAGTAAGTGTTACCTTACCTTCAACCTGCTCATGGCTAGATCACTTGGTTTCGGGTCTAATGCAACGAACTGAACGCCCTGTTCAGACTCGCTTTCGCTGCGCCT
>CAVZLS010000025.1:0-57315 GCA_963776115.1 uncultured Alphaproteobacteria bacterium
TGACTGATAAGTTTATGGTGGAGCCAAGCGGGATCGAACCGCTGACCTCTTGCATGCCATGCAAGCGCTCTCCCAGCTGAGCTATGGCCCCATTCAAAATGGCCGTTTAGGCCACCGGATGACCCGGTAAACTGTCGAGCAAGGTCTGGAGCCTTGCCTCTTGCTTTCGCAAAGATGGCGGTACTTATCGCCCGCCGTCCGGAAGATCAAGTCCTGTTCACCGGATATTTTCGGTGAACAGGAATAATCAAAATCAATTCTCGTCGTCGTCGCCGATGCCACCACCAAGAATATCGGTGACATCGTCATCCTCATCTTCTTCGTCGGTCGCGAGGAACGTGTCGTCGTCATCGGTGTCCTCGACCTCGACATCGTCATCACCGATATCCGGAACGTCGTCGCCTTCGGCGTCTGCTTCTTCAAGCGCAACGAATTCCGGCTTCTCGAGAGCAACGTCGAGTTCTTCCGTCTCGACCTCTTCCTCTTCTTCGCGCGCGGACGAAGCGGTGGAATCGAAATAGCTGAGCGGATAGCTCTTGCCCGTATAGGGCGAAACGATCGGATCGCGATTCAGATCGTAAAATTTCTGCCCGGTCTCCGGGTCAACTCGCTTGGTGCCAAGTTTTGGATTCGCCACGTTTTGCCTCGTCTTGCTGCGCTCGCCTGCGACCGGCTGATATCAGGTCCCTATTGGCCCCAACCGTTTACGCCGATACTCATCAAAATGAATTTGCGGTCCATAAACGCAATTCAACGCATTTGTCAAAGCGAAAAAAGCTTGTGTCGATCATTGAATTTGCAAGATGACCACACTGACAAGCTGTGTTAGTAGGATGCCCGCATCCCAATGACCTTCATTTATCGCGATTGATCCTCTCCATGTCCCATTCCGCGCCGCCAAAACCCGCCACTGCCCGCCGCTCACAGGCTCTCTCCGGCGATATCCGTATTCCCGGCGACAAATCGATTTCGCATCGCTCCTTCATGTTTGGCGGACTCGCTTCCGGCGAAACACGCATCACCGGCCTGCTCGAGGGCGAGGACGTCATCAATACGGGCCGCGCCATGCAGGCGATGGGCGCGAAAATCGCCAAGGAAGGCGATGTCTGGGTCATTCAGGGAACCGGCAATGGCTGCCTGCTTGCCCCGGAAGCGCCGCTCGATTTCGGTAATGCGGGCACCGGTGCGCGCCTGACCATGGGTTTGGTTGGCACGTATGCCATGGAGACGACCTTCGTGGGCGATGCTTCATTGTCGAAGCGGCCGATGGGCCGCGTGCTCAATCCCTTGCGCGAAATGGGAGTCCAGGTGTCCGCCGCGGAAGGCGACCGCATGCCCCTGACGCTGCGCGGTCCGAAAGTCGCAGCGCCGATCACCTACCGCGTGCCGATGGCCTCAGCGCAGGTGAAATCCGCCGTGCTACTCGCCGGGCTCAACACGCCAGGCATTACAACAGTTATCGAACCGGTCATGACGCGCGATCATACGGAAAAGATGCTGCAAGGGTTCGGCGCCAACCTTTCCGTCGAGACCGACAGGGATAATGTGCGCCATATCCGCATCGAGGGTCAGGGCAAGCTGACCGGCCAGACCATCGACGTGCCGGGTGATCCGTCGTCCACGGCTTTTCCGCTGGTTGCGGCCATCATCGTGCCTGGCTCCGATATCACCATTCGCAATGTGTTGATGAACCCGACACGCACCGGGCTTATCCTGACGCTGCAGGAGATGGGCGCTCACATAGAGATACTCAATGCGCGCCTTGCCGGCGGCGAGGATGTCGCGGATTTGCGCGTTCGCGCCTCCGAACTTAAGGGCGTCCACGTGCCCGCGAGCCGCGCGCCGTCGATGATCGACGAATATCCCGTGCTTAGCGTCGCGGCCTGCTTTGCCACTGGCGAGACGGTGATGAACGGGCTCGAGGAGCTGCGCGTCAAGGAATCCGATCGGCTTTCGGCTGTTGCCAACGGCCTCAAGGCCAATGGCGCCGATTGCACCGAGGGTCATGACACGTTGACCGTTCGCGGCCGTCCGGATGGCAAGGGGCTTGGCGGCGGCAGTGTCGAAACCCATCTCGACCATCGCATCGCAATGAGCTTTCTTGTCCTCGGCCTCGCCGCCGAAAAGCCCGTCACAATCGACGATTCGACCATGATCGTTACCAGCTTCCCGGAATTCATGGACATGATGACGGGAATGGGTGCGGAGATTTCCGAACTCGAAATCTGAAAACGAGCAAGAAAATCAGCGATGACCGAGCTCATATCGCGTCTCACCGTATATTTCCTGTATGCCATGTCCAGCGTGCCCTTCCTTGTCTGGGCAGGACGAAGCGCCTATAGCGGCACGGTCGCGAGCACGGCGCCCGCACCATGGCCGGGTATAACCAGCACGATATTTCGCGTCCTTCTTCCTTTGACGGTCATCTTCCTCTATGCGTGGAATGTCTCGGCCGGTGCGGAGGCGGCGAATACGAGCGAGTGGGTACCATTCCAGTTTCTGCTGCTGCCGCCGGCACTTGGATCGATCGCCGGATACGGTATTGGTTATTTCATGGGCAAGAGAAGGATCATCTGATGTTTTTCCTGCTGACGTCATTTGCCGTCGTTGCCATTCCCTATGTGATCGAACGGTTCGGTCTGCGGGTTCGCTTTGGCCTGTTTGCGCTGCTGTTCTGGCTGTTCGTCTTTCAGTTCGTGCTGATCTTCAGCATCGACGCGCTGCTGCAGAATTTTGCAACGTCCATGCCTGACTGGCTTGAATCCATGTTGACGACGCTCGGTGGCTTTGCCTTCGTCACAATCGGGATCACGCCTATCATCACTCTCGTGCTGGCTGCAGCCTATCTGCTCTTTGCGCTCGGACAATGGCTGTTCGACAAGGACGAAAAGGACCTGCCAACACCGCAGACGCATTTTACGGTCGCGATCGACGGTCCCGCGGCCTCGGGCAAGGGAACGCTCGCCCGCAGGATTGCCGAGGCTTACGGTTTTCATCACCTGGATACCGGCCTAACCTATCGCGCCGTCGCCAAGGCCCTGATGGACCAGAACATGCCGCTGGACGATGAATTTCTCGCTGAAAAGGCGGCCCGCAGCGTCGATCTGACGAAGCTCGATCGCGCAGTACTGTCCGCCCACGCTGTCGGCGAGGCGGCATCAAAGGTTGCAGTCATGCCCGCAGTGCGCCGCGCTCTTGTCGCCATGCAACACAGTTTCGCCGAGCGCCCGCCCGGTGCCGTACTCGACGGGCGCGATATCGGCACGGTGGTCTGCCCCGATGCGCCGGTGAAACTCTACATTACAGCGTCGCCCGAGGCACGCGCCAGAAGACGCTATGATGAAATCAGGTCCAATGGCGGCGGTGCCAATTATGAGGAGATTCTCGAAGATCTCACGCGCCGCGATGCCCGCGATATGGGGCGTACCGATTCGCCGTTAAAGCCCGCTGCCGACGCGCACTTGCTAGATACGACGGAAATGGATATAGAGACCGCGTTTCTTAGCGCCAAAACCCTGATTGATCAGGCTCTCGCGAAGAACACGCATTAGACCATCTGCAACCGACCCACGCACCGGATTGCCCTTCAATGGGCGGGTTGGCATGCAGGTGAACCGAAACACGAACCACCGGTGCTGTGTCCGACGAGTTTTCCGGACACTCAGGAGTATTTATGTCTGAAGCCAATCCAACGCGCGAAGATTTCGAAGCTCTTCTCGCCGAGTCCTTTGCCACCAATGACCTTGCTGAAGGTTATGTCGTCAAGGGCCGTATCGTCGCCATCGAAAAAGACATGGCGATCATCGACGCCGGCCTCAAGGTCGAGGGCCGCGTTCCGCTGAAGGAATTCGGCGCGAAAGCCAAGGACGGTTCGCTCAAGCCGGGCGATATCGTTGAAGTTTACGTCGAGCGCATCGAAAACGCCCTCGGCGAAGCAGTTCTGTCGCGTGAAAAAGCACGCCGCGAAGAAAGCTGGGTCCGTCTCGAAGAGAAGTTCAACCGCGGCGAACGCGTCGATGGTGTGATCTTCAATCAGGTCAAGGGTGGTTTCACCGTCGATCTCGACGGCGCCGTAGCCTTCCTGCCGCGCTCGCAGGTCGACATCCGTCCGATCCGCGACGTTACCCCGCTGATGCACAACCCGCAGCCCTTCGAAATCCTCAAGATGGACAAGCGCCGCGGCAACATCGTTGTATCGCGCCGTACCGTTCTTGAAGAGAGCCGTGCCGAACAGCGTTCCGAGATCGTCCAGAACCTCGAAGAGGGTCAGGTCGTTGAAGGCGTTGTCAAGAACATCACCGATTACGGTGCGTTCGTCGATCTCGGCGGCATCGATGGTCTGTCTGCATGTGACCGACATGGCATGGCGCCGCGTCAACCATCCGTCGGAAATCCTGTCCATTGGCCAGACGGTCAAGGTTCAGATCATCCGTATCAACCAGGAAACCCATCGTATTTCGCTCGGCATGAAGCAGCTCGAAAGCGATCCTTGGGATGGTATCGGTGCGAAGTACCCGATCGGCAAAAAGATCACCGGTACGGTTACGAACATCACCGACTACGGTGCATTCGTCGAGATCGAGCCAGGCATCGAAGGCCTCATCCACGTTTCCGAAATGTCCTGGACAAAGAAGAACGTGCATCCGGGCAAGTTGCTCTCGACAACCCAGGAAGTCGAAGTCGTTGTTCTCGAAGTGGATCCGGTCAAGCGCCGCATCTCCCTCGGCCTCAAGCAGACGCTCGACAACCCATGGACGACCTTCGCGGACAAGTTCCCTGTCGGCACGATCGTCGAAGGCGAAGTCAAGAACAAGACCGAATTCGGCCTGTTCATTGGCCTCGATGGCGATGTGGACGGCATGGTTCACCTCTCCGACCTCGACTGGAACCGTCCGGGCGAGCAGGTCATCGAAGAGTACAACAAGGGTGACGTGGTCAAGGCGCAGGTTCTCGATGTTGACGTCGAGAAGGAACGCATCTCGCTCGGCATCAAGCAGCTGACCGGCGACAAGGTCGGTGAAGCCGCTACTTCGGGTGAACTGCGCAAGAACGCCGTTGTCACCGTTGAAGTCACGGGCATCACCGATGGTGGTCTTGAAGTGCGTCTGGTCGATCATGACCTCGACTCGTTCATCCGCCGCGCTGATCTGTCCCGCGATCGCGACGAACAGCGTCCGGAACGCTTCACGGTCGGTCAGAAGGTTGACGCTCGCGTCATCGCCTTCGACAAGAAGACCCGCAAGCTGCAGGTCTCGATCAAGGCGCTGGAAATCGCCGAAGAGAAGGAAGCTGTTGCCCAGTACGGTTCGACCGATAGCGGTGCTTCGCTCGGCGACATCCTCGGTGCCGCTCTGAAGAGCCGCGACAAGAACTAAGTTCTTTTCCTGACCTTGAAACAAATGAAACCCGCCGGTGCGAGCCGGCGGGTTTTTCTTTGGCAATTCAGACTCTTATCAAATCGTATCGAACTGGACCAGGATAAACGCCACCTGCGTAACAAGTGCCAAAGCCAGTACGACCAGCTGGATTTTTTGCCGGCGAACATAAATTCCCAATCCGAACAGCGCGATCAGGAAGAGGTTGCGGAAGGGATATTCTGCTCCGAGTGTTCGAAAATGAGCCATGCCTTTCATGGCGGTGTCGAGAAAATCGCAAATGAATATGGATATCAGTATTCCGAAGAACCAGGCTCTTCGCGACATGAAATAATCTTCATAGCCGGAATAGCCCTCCATGCTGTCGGGGAAAAGCATGCTGCACGCAAGAAAGTGCAGGCTGGCAAAGAAAATGACAAAGAGATAGGCCTCGAATTTCCACAAGACCAGCGCATGCAGATAGAACTCGAACCACCAGAAATGCACGACCGTGAGGAAAGCGAACAACACCCAGCCAAGGTGCACCGCATAGATATTCTTGCGCTGTGGATGCTGGATAATGCGGGCGATGCCGGTCAGCAAACGCGAGACGCTCAGGCCAAGTACGATGCCGATAATCACGCGTACATGGGTGAAGACTTCCGGATTCGGAATACCGCCCTCCATTGCACCCTCCCGTTGCTGCTGGTCGATGTTTGCAATCAGAGGTCACATGCTACTGGAGTAGCAACCCAATGCAACCTCACATGGCATTTTCAGCGACGTCAGCTTGGCGCAAGTTATCGCACGTAAACTTTAATGATTGAACGAGAAAACTTTTTGGTGCAGTGCGTTGAGGAGGACGAGCGAACCGCAAATAGCTCTATCTAGTTGATGCGGTTTAAATAAAATCTTGACGCATGTCACTCATGCTGTAAATTTTCAACCATTAAGAGTGGCCCTATATCAATCATGAGATGTATTGCGTCGGCGTAGTTTTCAGCAATGATTGCAAATGTCCTTCGCAATTTCTTCGCCGGCATACGGTTTTTGGAATGAGCAAGGGATTGTAAAAAGGAATGCCGCGGTGAATCAGCCGATCAAGACAATGGAAGACTTCTCTGCATTTGTAGGATTGTCGCGCCCCACTGTGTCTAAATATTTCAACGACCCCACTTCGGTGCGCAAGAAAACCCGCGACATCATCGAAGCGGCCATCAAGAAGTCCGGCTTCCGGCCAAACATATTCGCCGTCAATCTCAACCGCCGCCGCACCAATATTCTTGGTATCATCGTTCCGAATTCGACCGACCCGTTTTACATGGCGCTGACGCGGCGCATCGAAGGCATCGCCGAACAGACCGGTTATCTGGCTTTCGTTTTGAGTTCCGACGGCAAGCCGGAGCTTGAAGAACGTGCCATCGAGACCTTCAAGTCCATGAACGTCGCGGGTGCCATAATTGGACCGCTCGGCGTAAAGTCGCATCACGACAAGCTGGCCAAGCTCGGCGAATCAATTCCACTCATCTACGTCGATTCACCGCTCGATGCGACGTCGCCGTTCGTCGGCACCGATAACCGGCAAAGTTTCAAACTGATCGTAGACTATCTGACGCGGTCCGGTGACCAGCCCTGCTATTTCGGCATGTCTCCGGTCAACAGCAACGCCTATGAGCGGCGCGACGCCTATAACGAGGCGATGAAGAACCTGAATCTCGAACCCCGCTTCGTCAAAATCGATCCGGGTTTGACCTGGGAGTTCGAAAAATTTGCCTTCGATGCGACGACTCGCATCCTCAGGGAAGGCGGTTTCCCGACAAAGACCGTGCTTTGCGCCACCGACCGTATCGCTTTCGGCGTAGTGGCTGCCGCCTACCAAGCGGGCCTCAAGGTAGGGCGTGGCGCGGATTGCGACCTGCGCGTTGCCGGCCATGACGACCAGCCGCTGTCGCGTTATATGTGCCCCCCACTGACGACCGTCGCGCAGAACTACAATGAAATCGGCAGGTTGGCCATCAAGCTATTGTTCGACAAGCTCGGCGAAAACGATGAAGCGAAGATCGAGATTCCCGCCGACCAGCGTATCCTTCTAAACGCCGAAATCATGTTGCGCATGTCGGCTTGACGTCAAATCTGCTCCAGGGTCTGTTGAACGAGCAGGATCGCAGAAACGCGCCATTTGCAGGCCGTCATGGCGTGAATATAAACAGATCCTAAGACTTTCACGACCTGTTCCACACGGTCCTCTGCCCCGAACAATTGCAGATAACGTTTGATCTCCGCCGGATCGCCAGTTGCCTTCTTCGGGTTATCCGACAGCTTCACGGCCGGTCGTCCATTGGCGTCACTGACTTTGCACACCAGTGAAATCGCATTCAGCTGATCATTGTAGCGTGGCGCGCAATCCTCGAAATCATTTGTAAGGTTGGTGCCCCAACCAAAACTCATACGCACCTTGCCGTCGAAGTGGCGATAGGTTTCCTCAATCGTATCGACATCGAGCCCGTCGGAAAACACCAGCAGCTTTTCCCGTGGGTCCTTGCCCTTTGATCGCCACCAGGCAAGGATTTTCTCTCCTCCCTCGATCGGAGGCGCACTGTCCGGGCGAAAACCTGTCCAGTCCGCCACCCAGTCCGGCGCGTCACGAAGAAACGCTGCCGTTCCGAACGCATCCGGCAGGACGATCAGCAGGTTACCGCCATAATAGCGGTTCCAGTCTTGCAAAACTTTGTAGGGTGATTTCAGCAACTCTGCGTCGGTGGTACTCAGCGCAGCAAGTACCATAGGCAGTTCGTGTGCGTTGGTGCCGAGCGCTTCCAGATCGTTATCCATTGCCATCAACACATTGCTGGTACCGGTAAAGGCTTCACCGATACCTTCTTTCAGGGCTTCGACGCACCAGCGTTGCCAAAGAAAGGAATGGCGACGACGTGTGCCGAAGTCGGAAATTTTGATGTCGGGGAGTGCACGCAACCGCTCCACCTTCGACCACATCTTGGCCTTGGCGCGGGCATAAAGGACGTCAAGTTCGAACCGGCCCATCTTCTTCATGGCAGCACGCGAACGCAGCTCGTTGATGATGGTCAGCGCCGGTATCTCCCACATCGTCGTGTACATCCACGGCCCGTAGAAATTCAGTTCGTATTGTCCGTCCCGCTTCGTCAGTTCGTATTCCGGCAATTGAAAGTTCGACAGCCATTCGAGAAAGTCCGGTTCGAATATCTGGCGCTTACCGTAGAAAGTGTTACCCCCGAGCCAGATCATTTCTTTTTTGGAAAAGCGGATCGTCCGCGCGTGATCGAGCTGCTCTCGCAATTCCTGTTCGTCGATCTCCTCGGCAAGCCGTACCTTGTTCGTGCGATTGATCAGCGTAAATGTCGCATCCACTTCGGGATAGACGCCCCAGATCATCTGCAGCATCAGCAGCTTGTAGAAATCCGTGTCGAGCAGGCTGCGGACGATCGGATCGAGCTTGAACGTGTGGTTGAACACGCGCCGTGCGATATCGGTCTTCGTCGCCATTGACTGCTTTCCTTGCGAATTTTCCGCCCGTCATGTTGCACGCCAGAACCGGGCCTTCAAGGAGTGACAAGCAAATCCGGCTAATTTCGGCGGATCGAGTGGCCGTGCTTTCTCCATTAAATATTTGTAACATAACGGAATTGTCATTAACGGTTAGGTAAAACCCTCTTATTCTGCCCGACAAACAACCGTTCGCGCTGACTTGTGCGTTGGGATATGATCATTTTGTGCTGGCTCTGCTTGTGCGGGACCGGCCTTTTGGAGTGATATATGCGGCTTTCGAAGCAACTGATTTTTGCAGTACTGATTCTGGTTCTTGCTGGAGCTGGCTGGCTGTACTTCTATCCAGGCTCGAAGGCTGGCATTGATCGCAACTCGACCGCAGCAACCGAACCCGCCACCACCCGGGGACAGCGTCGCGGCGGACAAGCTTTGCCGCTCGTCGTCGTCCGTGCTGCGGCTGAAGCGAAGATCAACGACAAATTGTCGGCCATTGGCACCGGCAAGGCCAAGAGTTCCGTTGCAGTTACTCCATTCACCGCCGGGCGCCTGACCGAAATTCTCGTCACATCAGGGACCAAAGTAAAAGGCGGCGATGTGATTGCCCGTCTTGATTCAGAAGCCGAAAGCATCCTTGTCGACAAAGCGCGGGTAGCACTGAGGGACGCACAGACCAAGCTCAAACGCGCGGAAAGCCTGCGTTCAAGCAACACGGTCTCCGCTGTTCAGCTTTCCGAAGCCGCATTGGCGGTCGATAACGCCGCCCTCAACGTTCGCGAGGCGGAACTCGCCCTGGATCGCCGGGCAATCAAAGCCCCTATTGGTGGCATTGTCGGCATCCTGCCTATAAACGCGGGCAACTACATCACGATATCGACCACCGTCGCAATGATCGATGACCGCTCCGATCTTCTGGTTGATTTCTGGGTGCCTGAACGCTTTGCGCCGGCCATATCAATCGACCTGCCGGTGACGGCGACATCTATCGCCCGCCCGGGTGAAACCTTCAAAGGTGCCATCAGCGCCATCGATAACCGTGTCGATCCGACGAGCCGCACGCTGCATGTTCAGGCGAAAATCACCAACCCAAACGATGCCTTGCGCGAAGGCATGGCCTTCCAGATGTCGGTCGGCTTTCCGGGAGACACCTACCCGACGGTTGATCCCCTCGCCGTTCAATGGGGTACGGAGGGGGCCTATGTCTGGAAGATTGACGATAACAAGGCGACGCGCGTTCCGGTGCGTGTTGTCCAGCGCAACACAGCCTATGTGCTGGTCGATGCCGACATAAAGCCTGGCGATCAGATTGTCGCCGAAGGCGTGCAGTCAGTCCGTCAGGACGGTCTTGTCCAAATTCAGGGACAGCCGGCTCCAGAGGCCAATACCAGCGCGGAGCCAACTGCCTCCGTCGGCGAGCGGGGCTGAGGTCCAGCGGTGAGCACGTCAAACGGACAGAACGATTCCAGTTTTACCGCACTTTTCATTCGTCGACCCGTCATGGCGCTGGTGCTCAATGCCCTGATCGTCGTCGCGGGTCTTGCCGCCTGGTATGGCGTCGATGTCCGCGAATTGCCTGATGTCGACCGCCCGGTGGTCACGGTCTCGACGGATTTCGAGTCCGCCGCCGCCGAAACTGTGGATCGGGAGCTGACCTCGGCGATAGAGGGCGCTGTATCGCGCGTTTCAGGCGTCAAGTCGATTTCGTCCAGTTCGTCGTTCGGCAGTAGCCGCGTAACCGTTGAGTTCAATGATGGCGTGGACCTCAACGTTGCCGCGGCTGACATGCGCGATGCCATCAGCCGCATAACCAACACATTGCCCGATGAGGCCGACCCGCCACGTATCGTCAAAGCCGATGCGAATTCCGATGCGGTGATGCGCCTTGCGGTTACTTCAGACACCATGGCGGTCGAGGACATGACGGTCCTCGTCGAAGACCAGATCGAAGACGTGCTCGCTTCGGTTCCGGGCGTCGCCGACGTTCAGGTCAATGGCAACCGCAGCAAAATATTCCGCATCGACATCGATCAGGGCAAGGTCGCCAGCCTCGGCATGAACATCGCGGACATTCGCAACGCACTGACGACGATGGCCTTCGATACCCCTGCCGGCCAGCTCAACAGCAATGATCAGAGCATCGTCGTTCGTGCAACGGCTCCGGTATCAACGCCGGAAGACTTCGAAAACATCATCATCAAAGGTCAGACGAAGATCCGCGACGTGGCCACGGTAACGATGGGCCCCGACATCGGCACCTCGATTCTGCGTGCCAATGGCAAAACCGGCATTGGCCTCGGCATTATCCGCCAGGCTCAATCCAACACGCTCGATATTTCGAAAGGCGTCCGTGCCGCGGTCGCGCAATTGCAGCAAACGCTACCCGAGGGTGTCGACATCCGCGTGACAAGCGACGATGCTGACTTCGTCAATGGCGCAGTCCATGAGGTGGAAATTGCGCTCGGCGTGTCTGTCGTCATCATCATCCTGATCATCTACCTCTTCCTATGGGACATTCGCGCAACCCTTATCCCGGCTGTCAGTCTGCCGGTTGCGCTGATTGGCACCATTTCTGCTATCTATCTTGCCGGTTTCTCAATCAACATCCTGACACTGCTCGCCCTGGTTCTGGCGACAGGTCTGGTAGTGGACGATGCGATCGTGGTGCTGGAAAACATCGTGCGCCGCCGCAATCAGGGCATGGGGCCACGCGCCGCCGCGGTTCTCGGGACGGAGGAAGTGTTCTTTGCAGTCATCGCGACGACGGTGACGCTCGCGGCGGTTTTCGTGCCGCTATCCTTCCTTCCTGGCCAGACCGGAGGACTCTTTCGCGAGTTTGGTTTCGTTCTGGCGATCTGCGTGCTTCTGTCCGCTGTCGTGGCGCTGACGCTTTGCCCGATGCTGGCTTCCCGTTTGCTTAGTGCGAGTGAGGCCAAGCATCAGGATGTCACCCACACACCGGGACGGGTGGCTCGTGTCGGAAGCTGGTTTGGTAATCTTTACAAACGCATGTTGCATGTTTGCCTTGCCGCCCCGTGGATCGTTGTCGTGATCTCGGTGCTGTTTGCCGGCGCGGCGTTTGGCGCGTTTTCCCTTCTCAAGCAGGAACTGACACCGGTCGAAGACCGAGCTTCGGCTTTCCTGCGCATTACCGCGCCGCAGGGCGTCAGTCTCGAATATCTCGGTGACGAGATGCGTCAGATCGAGCAGTTGATCCAGCCATTACGCGATAGTGGCGAAATCCAGAATACGTTCTCGATCGCCGGCCAGAATGGCAATACCAACCGTGGCTTCATGGTCCTCAGTCTCGCCACCTGGAAAGAGCGGACGCGGAGCCAGCAGGAGATCCTCGCCGACGTCTCAAAACGGGTCCGAAATATTCCGGGTATCCAGGTTTTTGCCGCGCAGCCGAACTCGCTTGGTATCCGCGGTGCAGGTAACGGCCTGCAATTTGCTGTCGTCGGCACCAGCTACGCCGAGCTCGGAACCACCGCCGCCAAGATCGTGGCCGAGCTTGAGAAAGACAGCCGCTTCGATCGTCCGCGCCTGACCAATGAGCCGACCCAGCCGCAACTGGCCGTGTCGATCGACCGCGAGCGCGCTTCGGATCTCAATATCAATATCACTGGCCTGGCCGAAGCACTGCAATCGGTGCTCGATGGCTACAAGGTCGGTTCGGTCTATATCGAAGATCGTTCCTACGATGTGAAACTCGTATCGAGCACAAATCCCATCAATGATCCGACAGACCTTGAAAACGTTTTCCTGCGCACCGGCGACGGCCGGTTTGTCCCGATGTCGACGATTGCCAAACTCACCGAAGTCGCCGTTCCACCGGCATTGACGCGCGAACAGCAGATGCGTTCCGTCGCCATCACCTCGAGCCTTCAGCCCGGATTTTGCACTCGGCGATGCCTACAAGGCATGTGCAGGAGGTCGCCGCGCCTTTGCTGCCCTCCGGCTATCGCATCATTCCGCTGGCTGAAGCCGCGACGCTGGGGGAAAATTCATCCAGCATGGTCACGACTTTCGGCTTTGCCATCCTGATCATTCTACTGGTTCTGGCGGCGCAGTTTGAGAGCTTTATCAGTGCGGCCGTTGTGATGGCGACGGTTCCGCTTGGCCTTGCCTGCGCTGTCTTCGCCATGGTCATGACCGGCACCAGCATGAACGTCTACAGTCAAATCGGACTGGTGCTGCTCGTCGGCATCATGGCGAAGAACGGTATTCTGATCGTCGAATTTGCCAATCATTTGCGCGATCAGGGCAGAAATGTAAGAGAAGCCATCGAAGAGGCCTCGAACATCCGTCTGCGCCCCGTCGTGATGACCATGCTCTGCGCCATCCTTGGCGGTGTGCCACTGGTCCTCGCCAGCGGTGCGGGCGCCGAAGCGCGTATCGCCCTTGGCTGGGTCATCGTCGGCGGTCTCGGCATGGCAACCGCCTCGACGCTCTTCCTGACACCGGTCGCCTATCTGCTGCTGGCCGGCTTCTCCAAGCCGAAAGCCGAGGAAGAAGCACGGCTCAACCGCGAACTTCTGGAAGTCGCCTCGCAACCACCGCTGGCGGCGGAATAGCCGCGATCCGAGATTTTCGGGCATCAAGTTGCGCTAATCGGCTCGATTTCCGAATTTCTTTGACTATCGTATTATTGACGGCGTTCTATTGCACCTATAGCCAAATCCTGCGGTTCCCTTGGGAGGAAACCCCGAAACTCTTTTCTACAGTCCGTGCCATCGTGCGAGTTGGCGGCCGGTCGTTACTGCATGCGCACTATTTTTAAGAGAAGCATTTTTTATTCATACTGGGAGGAATCATGGCTTCGTTTCGAATGCTGTTGGGAGCCTTGGCATGTTGTTTCATGCTGGCCGGCTGCAATGACTCAAACAAAACAGCGGGTACGGACGATGGGTCGGGAACCTTTGTCTCGTGCGCAGGCACCCTTGTTGATGGCAAGTGCGTCATCACGCCGGAAGTAGTTACGAGCGCGTGTGAGAAAGGCGCATTAATCGACGGAAAATGCGTTGTGACACCCGTTGCGATCTCCGTGTGCGAGACGGGCACGCTCGTTGATGGCAAATGCATCGTCACGCCCGCTGTAACCTCGGTATGCCAGACCGGCACCCTTGAAGGCGACAAGTGCGTCGTCAAACCGCGTGACTGCCGGTGCGTGCGAAAAAGGAAACTCGTTGGTACCGAATGCGTGACAAGCCCGAGGCGACCTTCGTATGCGATACGGGCACCCTTGAGTTGACAAGTGCGTCGTCAAGCCGGCATATCACCGGCACGTGCGAGACGGGAACGCTCGTTGATGGCAAATGCGTCGTCAAGCCGGATGTAACCTTGGTATGCCAGACGGGCACCCTTGAAGGCGACAAGTGCGTCGTCAAGCCCGACGTGATCACCTGATTTGCGAGACGGGCACCCTTGAAGGCGACAAATGCGTCGTCAAACCGATGTGGTGACTAGCGCGTGTGAGACAGGGGCACTCGTGTCGGTGACGAATGCGTCGAAATCAAAGTTCCGCCCGCTACCGATCCCGTCAATCGGGATGATGGCATCAAGCGTGTGGATTGGAATGGCAGCAGTGCCGAGATCACTACTGCCGAGCCGGTTTCGGGTCTGCGCACCTATCAACTGAAGACCACTCAGGACCAGCGAAAAGCGAACAAAGGCCAAACAACTCAACAATTACGGAACAGCCAGACGCTCCGATGATCCGTACCGGCAGCCAGATGTTCGATGGGCTGTTTGCCCTGGCAATGCAGGAAGCCAGGGAACTGACCGTCACGTCGATCAAGGATGACGCGTACAATAACAACAATCCGGTATCCTGTGGCGACAAGATCGGCTGCTACCAGTCGGGAGACGAGTGGACCTATGTGTGGACACGCGATACGGCCTATGCGGTTGATCTTGGCCTGGCGCAGATCAACCCGCAGGTCGCCAAAAACAGCCTGCTTGTTCAAACTGTCAAAGCGCCGCAATGCAACGCAGACGCTTGGCCCTGAAACAACGGAGATCGTCCAGGATACCGGCAGTGGCGGCAGCTGGCCGGTCAGCACCGACCGTGTCGTCTGGGCACGAGCCGCTTTCGAACTGCTGAAATATCTCGATGGCGACGAACGCGCGCAATTTCTCAAGGACGCCTACACCGCCATTCGCAACACGATCGAAAACGATCGCCTTGCCGCCTATGACAATCGTGACGGACTGTATCGCGGTGAGACCTCATTCCTCGATTGGCGCGAGCAGACCTATCCCGATTGGACGAAGGATACGGTGGTTCATATCGCCATGTCGAAAACCCTGTCGACCAACATCAATCACTGGAAAATTCTGGATGTCGCCGCGAAGATGGCTGCCGAACTGAACGAAACTTCGGATGCCGCCAAGTATGCGGGCAATGGGCCAGACGCTGAAAACAGACGATCAACGACTGGATCTGTGGTTGAAGGATGCTGGCCTGTTCAGCATGATGAAGACAACCGAACTCGATCAGGCTCCGGTCCGCCGCTACGAATTGTTAGGCGAGGCGCTGGCTATCCAGGATGGCATTGCCGACAAGGATCAGACAGCGAGTATCCTGCAGAACTACCCGCACACGACCGCTGGTGCCCCGGTTGTCTGGCCCCAGATGCGCGGTGTGAAGGTCTACCACAACAGGGCGATCTGGCCGTTTGTTCCAGCTATCTGATCAAGGCCGCGGCCAAGGGGCAGAACGCCGATGTGGTTAACCGCAACTTCGACGACGCTCATCAACGGCGCAGCATTGAACCTGTCCAACATGGAGAATTTCGAGTTCACCAAGCTTGCGGTGACAGCAGCTAAGGCTGAAGACCGCCCTGAAATCGATTCCGATAAGCAATTATGGTCGGTTGGCGGTTATATCGGCTCAGTTCTCGACGTGGTGTTCGGGCGTGAAGCCAACATGACGGGCATCCGGTTCCAGCCTTTCATCACCAAAAAGATGCATAAGAACATCTTTAATGGTGCCCGTCAGCTGCAATTGAATGGTCTCGTTTATCGTGGCAAAAAAATAACGGTAAAAGTGAATTTGCCGCCAGTTGGTACGAGTGATGATGGATATTACTCAGTCTCAACAGCGGAATTGAACGATGCCCAGATCGACCGGGATAGCTACATAGCTTCAACGGATTTGAAGGATGACAAGGTCAATGTCTTTGTCATCGGTTTGATTGACAACACAGCCGACGGCGGGACGGCACTCGTTGCCAAAGCCGACGATTTCTACGGCCCTGAACCGCTCAACCTTGATCTGACCGCAGGCGACTGGGCAGCAAAAAAAGACGCGGACGGATTGGTCAAATTGTCCTGGACCGATGAGTCACCAGCCGGAACGACAATCAATGTCTACCGCAATGGCGAACTGGTTAAGGCGGCAACGATATCGGGTAAAAGCTGGAAAGATCCAAACCCGCACATTGGACAATGCGACATTGTGCTATTCGCTGGAACGGCAATATTACGACAGGGATTGAAGAATGTATCACAACGCACCAATCCGGCTTGTTATTGGGAATGAAAGGTTGACATTCATCGGCGCCGAACGACGCTACAAATACATCGGTTGCAGGTTCGCGCGCGCAATTGAAGGACGACCATGGCCGCAGACATTGGGCAGGCTGGGGCCTGCCGGGCGAAGAGTTGACCTTTCCAGTCAGGCTATCTATCGGCGGAAAATATCAACTTCTCTTACGCTACGGTAATGGTTTTGGCCCTGTAAATACCGGCGTGACAGCGGCAGTCAAGCAAATAGACGTGGCGGTGGACGGCGGGCCGATCGAGAGTAAGGGTGTTGTGGTCATGCCGCATTTGCCGAACTGGGATATCTGGGGCGAATCTACCGCTTTCACGGTGACGCTGACAGCCGGTAAATCTACAAAATCAAATTTAGCGATTTTTACAACATGTCCTATCTCGCCTCGAATTCAACTTACACCGGCAATAATGGTGTAGGTGGTGTAAATGGCATATCGAACCGGGCCAATATCGCTGAGCTTATACTGCGGCGCATGGCCGATTGAGGAATGACTGTCATTGTGATGTACAAAAAGATGGCCCGATGCGTTCGGGCCATCTCTTTTTGAGCTTCGCCGCGACGACGTCATTTCTTGACCGTTTGATAAAAAATTTGACCTTCCGTGAAAATCTGCCATTCTTCCCTACAGGTCCGGACGTACCGGCCATCGAAAAGACTGCTGATCCATGGGAACCGGACGCAGTCAAAACGAGGAGATGAGATTTCATGGGATCGATGGATTCTGGAATCCGTGACGTCAAAGCCGGACGGCTTGCATCCGGCGTCTACGCGGAAGTTTTTTCTGATCTTCATCCGCCGCTAAGCCGGCACGAAGCCTTCGTCGAATCGGACCGGTGTTACTTCTGCTATGACGCGCCATGCATGAATGTCTGCCCGACCGGCATCGATATTCCCCTGTTCATTCGCGAGATCGCTGCAGACAATCCTACCGGTTCTGCCAAGACCATTCTCTCCGAAAACATCCTTGGCGGCATGTGCGCCCGCGTCTGCCCCACCGAGACGTTGTGCGAGCAGGCTTGCGTACGCGAAGTGGCGGAAGGCAAGCCAGTGAAGATCGGACTCTTGCAGCGTTACGCTACCGATCATTTGATGGCCAATGGCCAGCATCCCTTCAAGCGCGCCGAGCCTACAGGCAAATCCATCGCAGTCGTCGGAGCTGGACCAGCGGGTCTGTCCGCCGCCCACCGTCTGGCCATGCACGGTCATGATGTGACCATTTTCGAAGCGCGCCCCAAGGCAGGCGGCCTCAACGAATACGGTATCGCCGCCTATAAGAGCGTCGACGACTTCGCCCAGAAGGAGCTCGACTTCATTCTCGAAATCGGCGGCATCACCATCCAGAACGACAAGGCACTTGGGCGCGATATCAGCCTCGATGCGCTGAGGGCGGGTTTCGACGCAGTCTTCTTGGGCATGGGCCTGCCGGGCGTCAACGACCTTGGCCTCGAGGGCGAAGACGCTGCCGGCTGCATCGATGCGGTGGATTACATTTCAGTGCTTCGCCAGAGCGATAATCTGTCAGAAATCCCCGTCGGACGGGATGTCATCGTCATCGGCGGCGGCATGACCGCGATTGACGTCGCCGTGCAGACGAAACTGCTCGGCGCAGAAAATGTCATTATCGCCTATCGTCGTGGCCCGGAAAACATGAATGCCAGTGACTTCGAACAGGAACTCGCGCTGAAGAATGGGGTGATTATCCGCCACTGGCTGCAGCCTCGCGCGCTGACCCGCAACGAACATGGTGAGGTCTGCGGTATAACGCTGGATTACACTGTCATGACTGATGGCCGCCTTGGCGTTTCAGGTGAGAGCATCACGCTCGCCAGCGATCAGATATTCAAGGCGATAGGTCAAACCCCCGCCGAAGCAATCCTTGGCGAGGCTGGTCTTGCGTTGTCGCGCGGCCGTATCAGCGTGGACGATGAAGGGCGGACCTCGGTCCCGGGCATCTGGGCCGGCGGCGATTGTGTTGCAGACGGCGAGGATCTGACCGTCGCGGCCGTACAGGACGGCAAGATAGCGGCGGAATCAATTCACCGTACGCTGATGCAACGACCGGAAAAGGTCAGCGGCTTCGTCGAAGCCATCTTGGCCGATAATTCAGACGGCGCGTCGGTTCCGGAACAGCAACCCAATCATCCAAGTCATTTAGTCAGCTAAAGGAAACTGCCATGGCTGATCTTTCAACGAATTTCCTCGGCATCAAATCTCCGAACCCTTTCTGGCTCGCCTCTGCTCCACCCACGGACAAGGCCTATAATGTCGAGCGCGCCTTCAAGGCCGGCTGGGGCGGCGTTGTCTGGAAAACTCTGGGCGAAGAAGGCCCACCTGTCGTCAATGTCAACGGACCGCGCTACGGCGCTATTCACGGTCCGGACCGGCGCCTGCTCGGTTTCAACAATATCGAACTCATCACCGACCGGCCGCTCGAAGTGAACCTGCGGGAAATGACCGAGGTGAAGAAGAAATGGCCGGATCGCGCCCTTATCGCTTCGATCATGGTGCCCTGCGAGGAGGAAGCCTGGAAGGCCATCCTGCCGCTGGTGGAAGCTACTGGCTCAGACGGCATCGAGTTGAACTTCGGCTGCCCGCATGGCATGTCCGAGCGCGGCATGGGCGCCGCCGTCGGCCAGGTGCCGGAATATATTGAAATGGTGGTGCGCTGGTGCAAGCAATATACCCGCATGCCGGTCATCACCAAGCTGACGCCGAACATCACGGACATCCGCAAACCCGCGCGCGCCGCCAAATCCGGCGGAACCGATGCCGTCTCGCTCATCAACACCATCAACTCGATTGTTTCAGTTGATCTCGATAACTTTGCCCCGAACCCGACGATCGATGGACGCGGCTCGCATGGCGGCTATTGCGGCCCGGCGGTCAAGCCGATCGCGCTGAACATGGTAGCGGAAATCGCCCGCGATCCTGAAACGCGTGGCCTGCCGATTTCCGGCATCGGCGGTATCACCACATGGCGCGATGCGGCGGAATTCATCGCACTCGGCTGCGGTAATGTACAGGTCTGCACGGCAGCCATGACCTATGGTTTCAAGGTCGTGCAGGAAATGATTTCCGGTCTTTCCGACTGGATGGATTCCCGCGGGTTCCGCACCATCGACGACTTCCAGGGCCTCGCCGTGCCGAATGTCACCGACTGGCAGTACCTCAACCTGAACTACATCACCAAGGCGCAGATCGATCAGGAGCTTTGCATCAAATGCGGCCGCTGCCACATCGTCTGCGAGGACACATCGCATCAGGCGATCACATCGATGGTCGATGGCGCGCGGCACTTCGAGGTCATCGACGAGGAATGCGTCGGCTGTAACCTCTGCGTCAGTGTTTGCCCCGTTGAAAACTGCATCACCATGGAACCGATGGTTTCAGGCGTCGATCCGCGTACCAAAATGCCGATCCAGCCGGATTACGCCAACTGGACCACGCATCCGAACAATCCGATGGCGAAGCTCGCCGCCGAGTAAGCTCCGGGGTTCGATTGCGGGCTGCGACAGCGCATCTATTGACTGACAGGGGCGGAATATGAAAAGTCCGGCGCAGTGAAAATGCAGCAGGTAGCAACATCGTGATCCGCCATATTGTATTCTTCAGCGCCCGTGAAAAGAAAGACGTCGCTACAATCGTGAAGGGCCTCCGGCGTCTTGGTGAAATCCCCCACGCGACCGTTTTTGAAGTGATGCCAAATACCAAGACGGACCCGATTTCCGGCGAGATCGACGTCGTCGTCTATGGCGAATTCGAGAACGCGGAGGCGCTGGCCGCCTACAAGGCGCATCCGATCTACAGCGAAACGACGGCTGTCGTCCGGCCGCTACGTGAACTGCGCATTTCTGCGGATGTGGTATCGACGCTCAGCTAGAGCAATTCCAGCAAAAGTGGGAACCGGTTTTGCGTCCGGAATTGCGTAAAAACAAAAAGTTAGAGCAATTCCGTGACTCCGTTGAGAATGGAACTGCTCTAACCCGTGCCGGAAATGCTCTCGAGAATCGGACAATCCGGCCGCTGGTCGCCATGGCAATGGTCAACCAAGTGCTTCAGTGTGTGCTGCAGTTCGCGCAATTCGATAATCTTGCGCTCGATTTCCTGAAGCTTTGACTTTGCGATCGACTTGACGTCGGCGCTCGCGCGGCTTTTATCCTCATAGAGTGCCAGCAGCTGGCGGCACTCTTCAACCGAAAACCCCAGCCCGCGAGAGCGCTGCAGGAAGCGCAGCTTGTGCACATCCGACATCGAATAATCGCGATAGCCATTATTCGCCCGATCCGGCTTCAGGAGGCCGATATCCTCATAGTAGCGGATCGTTTTGGCAGGCAGGCCGGATTTATCAGAAGCGTTACCGATATTCATGGGACCTCACAGTTTTATTGTCCGCAGCCGCAGCGCGTTCGCGATCACCGACACGGATGAAAGGCTCATGGCCGCTGCAGCCAGCATGGGCGAAAGCAACAGACCGAACACCGGATACAGCACACCTGCCGCGACCGGCACACCGAGCACATTGTAGACGAAGGCGAAGAACAGGTTCTGCTTGATATTGCGGATCGTGGCGACGGCAAGATGGCGGGCGCGAACGATGCCGTTGAGGTCGCCTCCGACCAATGTTATCCCGGCACTCTGCATCGCGACATCCGCTCCCGTGCCCATGGCAATGCCGACGTCGGCCGCGGCAAGTGCAGGCGCATCATTGACGCCGTCGCCGGCCATGGCGACCTTGGCGCCTTTGGCATGCAGCGCATCGATGAGCTGTTTCTTGCCCTCCGGCAGCATATCGGCCCGGACCTCGTCTATACCGAGCGAGCGCGCAACCGCCTGCGCCGTCACGGCGTTATCGCCGGTTGCCATGATGACCTTCAGCCCCGCCTCATGCAGCAAGCGAATTGCCTCCACGGCCGTCGCCTTGACTGGATCGGCAACCGCAACGATCCCGGCGGCCCTGCCATCGACTGCGATGAAAAGCGCGCTCTTGCCCAGCGCGCGCAATTGGTCGGCTTGCTCAACCAGCTGTGAAACTTCAGCACCGATGTCCTGCATCATGGCCTTGTTGCCAAGCGCCACGCTTCTAGCGTTGACCGTCCCGGATATCCCCTTGCCTGTCGCTGCTTCGAAGCCGATTGCATCGGCAAGCGTGAGATTGCGCGACTTTGCCCCCTCGACAATCGCTTCGGCGAGCGGGTGTTCGGAGCCTTTCTCAAGGCTTGCAGCAAGAGTCAGCAATTCGTCTTCAGCAAAACCCGGTTGCGCAACAATATCGGTAAGCTTTGGCTTACCTTCTGTCAGTGTTCCAGTCTTGTCGACAATCAGCGTATCGACGGCGGCGAATCGTTCGAGGGCTTCCGCATCCTTGATCAGCACGCCCGCGTGCGCCCCGCGCCCGGTGGCGGTCATGATCGACATTGGTGTCGCCAGACCCAGCGCACACGGGCAGGCGATGATCAGCACGGAAACCGCGGCAACCAGGCCATAGATCATGCTCGGCTCGGGTCCGACGAGTGACCAGACGATGAAGGCAATGATAGCAACCAGCACCACAGCCGGAACAAACCAGGCGGCAACGCGATCGGCCAGGCCCTGGATCGGCGCGCGCGAACGCTGGGCCGAGGCGACCATGCCGACAATCTGCGACAGCACCGTATCGGCGCCGACCTTTTCCGCCTTGATCATCAGCGTGCCGTTACGGTTAAGTGTGCCGCCAGTCACCGTGTCATGTTCGGCCTTCTCAATGGGCAGAGGTTCTCCAGTGAGCATGGATTCGTCGATGGAGGAGCGCCCTTCAAGCACGATGCCGTCCACCGGCACGCTTTCCCCGGGACGCACACGCAACCGGTCGCCGGCAAGTATCTCATCCAGCGGCACATCCGTTTCTGCTCCGTCTTCGGCAACGCGCCGGGCCGACTTGGGCGCGAGATCCAGAAGTGCGCGAATAGCGGAACCGGTACGTTCACGTGCTCGCAGTTCGAGTATCTGGCCGAGGAAGACAAGCGTTACGATCACCGCCGCCGCTTCGAAATAAACAGGCACCGAGCCACCATGCATGCGGAAGGAATGCGGAAAAATATCCGGCAGGAATGTGGCGACGACACTGAAAGCGTAGGCTGTGCCGACACCGATGGCGATCAACGTCCACATGTTGGGGCTGCGGTTGATGAAAGAAGCCCAGGCCCGCTCAAAGAACGGAATAGCCGCCCAGACAACGACCGGCGTTGCCAGCGCGAATTCCAGCCACGTAGCCAAACTCTCGCCAATCCAGCCACGCAGCGGCAAACCGAGCATCGGTCCCATGGTAATCAGAAGCAGAGGAACCGAACACACAGCGCTGATCCAGAAGCGACGGGTGAAATCCACCAGCTCCGGGTTCGGCCCTTCATCTCCAGTCGGGATGCCCGCAGGCTCCAGCGCCATGCCGCAGATCGGGCACGAACCCGGACCATCCCTGACGATTTCCGGATGCATGGGGCAGGTATATTGCGTCCCGGCGGGCATTGGTTTCGGCGCTGGCCGGTCGCCGAGATAATCCTGCGGCGCTTTTTCAAATTTGGCGAGGCAACCCGCCGAGCAGAAATAGTATTTTTCACCTTCATGACGCAGGAAATGTTTCGCGCTCGCCCGATCTACTTTCATGCCACAGACTGGATCGATCGCCTCGAGATAGGCGTCCGGCTCCGTTATGAACTTGCTCTGACAGCCCGCTGAGCAGAAATGAAACAGCCGCCCGCCATGTTCGGCTGTCGGTTTGTTCGCCCCCGGGTCAACAGTCATCCCGCACACCGGATCGCGCACTATTGGAGCTTCCGCGCGTTTCTCCCCGCTGCAGCAGGAATGATCGTGGCTGGGATGGGGATGGTCGTGTTTCATGATGCAACTTTCGGTTATGAACCAGATAGTGCATCAAAGGTAATCTTTCCAGTAACTGGAAGGTCAAGGGGTCTTGAAGGGTGAGAAAGTGCTGCACTTATCTCCCCCCGTGTGGGGGAGAAAGGATTTTCTTGAATTTAGCCCTTTGCTAAATTCTTAGAAAATCCAAGAGAGGGGATAAAATAATGTTTGCAATCCCCTCACTGGCGATTTCTACCACTTAGCAAGGGCTAAGATGCTAAAATCGCTTTCTCTCCCGCAAGGGGAGAGATAGGACGTCCGGCTTAACCAGCCTGTGCCTGATCCGCCGCTTCCCCGCTCAACTGACCGGCTTCCCAACCAAGGATGGCCCGTTTACGGGTCAAGCCCCAATGATAGCCCGTCAGCGCTCCGGACTTGCCCACTGCCCGATGGCAAGGGACGACAAAACTGACCGGGTTGGCGCCAACAGCGGCACCTACGGCGCGCGAAGCCTTGGGAGACCCGATATCGGCGGCGATATCCGAATAGGCGACGCATTTGCCCATCGGGATCTTCAGCAATGCTTCCCAGACACGCAGCTGGAAATCCGTGCCGATCGTGACGACCTTGAGCGGCCTGTCGGCGCGCCATTCTGCCGGGTTGAAGATCCGCGCTGCATAGGGTGCAGTGGCCGCCAGATCTTCGACATAATTGGCATTTGGCCAACGCGATGTCATGTCGGCCAATGCCTCGCGCTCCTTGCCCGGATCGGCGAAGGCCAGACCCGCCAGCCCGCGGTCCGTCACCATCACCAGTGCCAGGCCGAACGGCGAAATCAGAAAGCCGTAGCGGATTGTCAGCCCTGCACCGCGGGTCTTGTAATCGCCCGGTGACATGCCTTCGTGCGTGACAAACAGATCATGCAGCCGGCTTGGACCCGAAAGTCCCGTTTCGTAGGCGGTTTCGAGCAAGGGCATCCCCTCGTCCAGCAGACGTCGGGCGTGATCGATGGTAACTGCCTGCAGGAAGCCTTTGGGAGAAAGGCCCGCCCAGCGGGTAAACAGCTTCTGCAGCGCGGTTGGCGACAGCCCGGTATCGCGGGCCAGCGTCTCAAGCGACGGCTGGTCGCGGTAGTCCTTGCTAATACGTTCGATGATATGGCTGACGATCGCATAATCGTCGCCGGTCGGGGTGATGTCTTTCTGAAGTATGACATGTGGTTTCATGAGTTTTACCTCTCTATTGAGGCTATATGACCACTCTGCGGCTCTTGTCGCCACCCGATTCTTGCAAGGTGTGGATTTACCGTCGCTTGGCTGTCGCAAGCGCCATCTGGAATGCGGAAGCGAAGCTTTCACGATCATCAGGATTGAGAAACGAGCCGATCGTCACTGCCTTGCCCTGTCCTTCGACCAGCATCGACGTGATGCCGATTTCCGCATGGCGGGCGACACTGAACCGCGTCCAGAAAGGATTGAATTCATGCAATTTGGCCCGGCCTGACGGGGCAACCTGGCGGATTTGCAAGGCGATGCGCGAAACGCTCACTTCTTCATGGGCCTTTGCCGAGGTATAATTCATCCGGAACGCGATATAGACCAGCAGAACATCGAGACCGAAGAAGCCAAAAACCGGCCAGGCGCCAAGCGACAGAAAAAACAGGCCGGTGAAGAAGCTGCTGACGCCCATCGTTGCCATAAGAATGAGAAAACCAGTTTGACCCAGCGAACGATGAGGCACGAGAAGCGCACGAAAAATTTCTTCCTCGTTTTGGCCCGCAGCGTCAATTGGGTTCATTGTTTGGCTCATAGGCGTTGAGTATAGATTGAGCATGGAAAATCCCAAGCGTAAAATTGATCAGATCGACGTGAGTGAGGTGAAGCCGGCAAAAGCGCGCAACGTTCCGGGCACCCGCTATACCGCTGCGGAAATCCATGAAATCTTCCGGCGTTTTTCGATCCAGCGCCCGGAGCCCCGGGGCGAGCTTGAGCACATCAATCCCTTCACCCTGCTCGTCGCCGTAGTGCTTTCAGCGCAGGCGACCGACGCCGGTGTGAACAAGGCGACGCGAGCCCTGTTCAAGGTTGCGGACACGCCAGAAAAGATGCTGGCCTTGGGCGAAGCAAAGGTCGGCGACTATATCCGCACCATCGGGCTCTGGCGCAACAAGGCGAAGAATGTCATCGCTTTGTCCGAGGCGCTCATCAACCAATATGGCAACGTGGTTCCGGATGACCGCGACGAGCTGATCAAATTGCCCGGCGTTGGGCGCAAGACGGCTAATGTCGTCCTCAATATGGCCTTCGGCCAATCGACCATGGCGGTGGACACCCACATCTTCCGTATTGGCAATCGGCTTGGCCTTGCACCCGGCAAGACGCCGGAGGAGGTAGAAGCGCGGCTGATGAAGGTTATTCCTTCCGAATATCTCTATCACGCGCACCACTGGCTTATCCTGCATGGCCGCTATATCTGCAAGGCGCGCAAACCGGAATGCCCTTCCTGCGTTATCGCGGATATCTGCAAGGCGGCGGAAAAGACCTCGGAAATACCGGCGCCGCTGGTGCCGCTGCCGCCACAAATTATCTGATCACAGTGGCTGGCGGCTCGGACTGCGCGACCGCCTTATGCAAATGCACCATCATCGCCGCAGCAAAGAGCGGGGTCAAAAGATTGAGGATCGGAATCGCCATGAAGGCGGCGATGACCAGCCCTCCCAAAAACACTGTCGTTGCATGTTTTGAGCGCAGCGCCTTGGCTTCCATTTCCGGGCGAAAGCGCATCGCGGCAAATTCGAAGAACTCACGGCCGAGCAGATAGCCATTGACGACGAAGAAGGCGATGATGTTAACGCCTGGGATCAGCAGCATCAGCAAGGCAGCAATATTGCCGAGGATAACGACGCCAAGGAATTTCACGGACAGGATCAATGATCGGACAGCGGGCAATGGCCGTCCTTTCGGATCGAGCGGATAATCTTCTTTTTCCACAACCTCCGCCACATCATCGAGGAACAGCCCGGCAACGATTGCCGTGACGGGCGCGATGAGCAGCGCCAGTCCAAGCGCAAGACCGATGCTGGCAAAAATGCCGGCGATGAAGCCGAGCCATCCAGCCCAGGACGGCAGTTCCGGCAGCATCTGGTCGAAGAATGGCCAGGCCAGCGCCTCGAACAGTTCCCGCAGGCCGAACCATATGCCGATGAGCAGCAAAACAGTCAGTCCGATCGATTTCCACAGGACAGCACGAAACTCCGGGCGAAACAGATGATTGGCCGCAGCGCGGGCGCTTTCAACGATCATTTAGGGTCGCTCTCCAAGGTTTCCGGGTTGCGGACATAGGGGCAGTTCACAGTCAAGACAAGGCAACACGCCAAAGAAGGGGTAGTCAACCGGCTGCCGACGCGCTAGGACAGGCGCCAAAATAACTGCCAACAGGTACCGAACAGTTCAATCCCGGAGTTTTCATGTCCAACTTTGACGTGCTTTGCATCGGCAATGCCATTGTCGATATCATTGCCCGCACCGATGATGATTTCATCATCAAGAACGGCATAATCAAGAACGCGATGAACCTGATCGATGCCGATCGCGCGGAGTTCCTCTACGAGCGCATGGGTCCAGCGATCGAAGCCTCTGGCGGAAGTGCCGGCAATACCGCCGCAGGCGTCGCCAGTCTCGGCGGGCGTGCCGCCTATTTCGGCAAGGTCGCAGACGACCAACTCGGGCATGTCTTCATCCACGATATCCGCTCACAAGGCGTTGCCTTCGACACCCGTGTTTTGAATGCCCCTCCGCCTACAGCGCGTTCGATGATCTTCGTCACGCCCGATGGCGAGCGCTCCATGAACACCTATCTCGGCGCCTGCGTCGAGCTTGGACCGGAAGATGTTGAAAGCTCCAAGGTGTCCGAAGCCAAGGTGACCTATTTCGAAGGTTATCTCTGGGATCCACCCCGGGCCAAGGAAGCAATCCGCCTGTCGGCGAAGATCGCGCATGAACATGGGCGCGAAGTGTCGATGACGCTGTCAGACCCTTTCTGCGTCGATCGCTATCGGGAGGAGTTCCTTGAACTGATGCGCTCCGGCACGGTGGACATCGTCTTTGCCAATGAGGCGGAATTGAAGTCGCTGTATCAGACCGATGATTTCGAAAAGGGCCTCGAACTCATCCGCAAGGATTGCAAGCTTGCAGCCGTCACCCGTTCCGAAAAGGGCTCCGTCGTGGTCTCGAAGGATGAGACTGTCGCGGTTCCGGCGATCGAGATTTCCGAACTGGTCGATACGACCGGCGCTGGCGATCTTTATGCCGCCGGCTTCCTGTTCGGCTATACGAACGGCCGATCCTTGACGGATTGCGCGAAGCTCGGTTCGTTGACCGCAGGTCTGGTCATTCAGCAGATCGGTCCGCGGCCGCAGCAGAACCTGAAAGCGGCTGCCGAGCAGGCCGGACTACTTTGATTTGATATAGCCCTCGCGTTTCAGCTCTTCCGGTGTGCGACCGGGCTTGTGATACGTCGGCAGCGCCCAGCCGAAATAGAGCGCACCGCCCCGTACGACAAACGCGGCGAGCGCTGCGACGAGTGCGGAAATCTCCGGTCCGACGGCGACGCTGTGCAGCACTATGTATGTCACCGATCCGGCGAGAGCGGCGGTCACATAGATCTCGCGCCGCATCAGCACGGACGGTTCTCCGGATATGATATCGCGCAGAATTCCACCAAACGTCGCAGTCATGATTCCGGTAACAATCGCAATCGTTGAGTCGAAGCCCAGCGCCAGGCTTTTGGCCGCGCCGATAACACTGTAAGCGGCAAGACCGAGCGCATCGAGCCAAAGCAGAACGCGGTAGCGCGATTCGAGCAGATTGGCGGAAAAGTAGACGAGAATGGCTGCCGCAGCGCAGACCATAAGATTGCCGGGATCCTTGACCCAGAACACCGGTACGCCAAGGATCAAGTCGCGCAATGTGCCACCGCCGATGCCGGTGACGGCCGCGAGAAAGACGAAGGCGATAATATCGAGCTGGCGACGCGATGCCGCCAAAGCCCCAGTCGCAGCAAAGACGAATATTCCGGCATAGTTGAAGAGCTGGATCATAGTCATCGGCAGTTCCCCCTGCGCCGTTATTCTAGGTTCGTGGCTTGGTTACGATAGTGCATGGCGGTAAAATGAAAAGAGCCACATTCCGCTTGGAATGTGGCTCTCAAAGCTGATCTGACGATCGGATCAGGCGTCTTTTTCCGCCTGCGGATTGATCGGGCCAGGCTCAGGCTGACCTTCGGCAGATGCCTGTTTCGGACCGCCTTTTGATACGCCGACAAGCGCCGGACGCAGCATGCGGTCACCGATGACGAAACCGCTCTGCGCAACCTGCAGCACCGTGTTGTGCGGCACATCGGCATTTGGAATTTCGAACATCGCCTGATGGAAATTGGGATCGAATTTCTGGCCCAAGGGGTCCAGTTTCTTGACGCCATGACGCTCCATGGCCGACATAAGCGAACGCTCGGTGATCTCGACGCCTTCGGCGAGGGTCTTGAACCCGGCATCGCCACTTGCCAGCACGTCGGCGGGAATGGCCTCCAAAGCACGCTTCAGATTGTCGGAAACGGAGAGCATGTCGCGGGCGAAATTGGCGACCGAATAGGCACGCGCATCGTGGACATCGCGCGCGGTACGTTTGCGCAAGTTTTCCATATCGGCAGCAAGCCGCAACAGCTGGTCCTTCAGATCGCCATTCTCGGCGCGCAATTTATCAAGCTCGGCCCAGTTATTGGCATTTGCCTCCATCTCGTCGTCCTGAGCGAGGGCATATTCTTCAGCCTTGCGTGATTTGAGAAAATCATCGGCAGCGCGCTTCAGCGCATCGCGATCGCGCGGATTCTTCAGGTCGCGCTGGTCGAGATCGGGAGTGTCGTGATTTTTCTTGTCTTCAGCCATGTATCCTGTCCATTCATTATTCGTAAGTTGCGCTGGATATCGAGGTTTAGGCCATAAAAATCAAGTGCAAATGACTATCTCAAGAGGCGCGAGACGAGCTGGGCGGTGTAGTCTACCATGGGTACGATACGCGCATAATTCAGTCTTGTCGGGCCGATGACACCGAGCGCGCCGATGATGCGCTGTTCGGAATCGCGGTAAGGCGCGATAACCAGCGACGAGCCGGAAAGCGAAAACAGCTTGTTCTCCGAGCCGATGAAGATGCGCACGCCTGGGCCCGCTTCCGCCAGATCAAGAAGCTGCAGCGTGCCCTCCTTGGTCTCGAGATCATCGAAGAGGTGCCGCAAACGATCAAGATCCGCTTCGGCGTTGACGGACTCCAGCAGATTGCCCCGCCCGCGCACGATCAGCCGTGCCGGCTGGCCGCCGCCATCGCCGCCCCAGATGGCGAGCCCCTGTTCGACCAGATGTTGCGAGAGGGCGTCAAGCGCCTGCTGGGTTTCTTCCTTCAGCCGGGCGATTTCCTGCCGCGCCTCGGTGATGGTGCGGCCTTGAATATGTGCATTGAGGAAATTCGAAGCTTCGATCAATTGCGACGGCGTCACGCCAATCGGCAGATCGATGACGCGGTTTTCGACGTCGCCGCTCTGCGTGACCAGCACGGCGAGAGCCCTCGTCGGTTCGAGCCTGACGAATTCGATATGCTTGAGCGCACCTTCCGCCTTTGCCGCCAGCACCAGCCCTGCCCCGCGCGACATGCCGGAAAGGATCTGGCTCGCCTGCGTCAACACGTTTTCGGCAGATTGTGTTTCCCCGGCCCTGACCTGCGCCTCGATGGAATTGCGTTCGGACTTGGAAAGGTCGCCAACTTCCATGAACGCATCAACGAAGAAGCGCAGGCCGATCTGGGTCGGCAAGCGGCCGGCGGATATATGCGGCGCATAGACAAGGCCGAGATGCTCGAGATCGCTCATCACATTGCGGATCGTCGCCGGGGACAATGACACGGGCAGGATGCGCGACAGATTACGGGAGCCCACCGGCTCGCCATCGCCGAGGTAACTCTCGACAATGCGCCGGAAAATATCGCGCGATCGCTGGTCGAGCGATTGCAATGTGTCCGGAACAACAGTCCTGTTCATCGTGCCTCAGCTTTTGCTTGTCAGACCTTGATATAAGCGTTCTCTGCGCAATCATCAAAGCCTTTGATCAAAGCCTTTGCTTCATCACCCCATCACGGTTAAAAGGCCGAGAACACATCAACAAGAGGTCTACCCATGCGTCACTCCAAGCGAGCCCCCGACGAAATGCGCGCCATTTCCTTTGAGCGCGGCGTTTCCAAACATGCCGAGGGCTCGTGCCTGGTCAAGTTCGGCGACACGCACGTCTTGTGCACTGCCAGCCTTGAGGAAAAAGTGCCGGGCTGGATGCGCAACACCGGCAAGGGCTGGGTGACTGCAGAATACGGCATGCTGCCACGCTCGACCGGCGATCGCATGCGCCGCGAAGCTTCTTCAGGCAAGCAGGGCGGCCGCACACTGGAAATTCAGCGCTTGATCGCCCGTTCGCTGCGCGCGGTCGTTGACCTGCAGGCACTCGGCGAAGTGCAAATCACGGTGGATTGCGATGTCATCCAGGCTGATGGGGGCACCCGTACCGCAGCGATTACCGGCGGCTGGGTTGCGTTGCACGAATGCCTGCGCTGGATGGAAACGCGCCAGATGCTGAAGGTCGAAAAGGTGCTGAAGGACCATGTCGCGGCCATTTCCTGCGGCATTTCCAACGGCACGCCTGTGATCGATCTCGACTATCTTGAGGACTCGACCGCGCAGACAGACGCCAATTTCGTCATGACCGGCAAGGGCGGTATCGTCGAAGTACAGGGAACCGCCGAAGGCGAACCCTTCTCCGAAGAGGAATTGCTGTCGCTGATGGGCCTTGCCCGCAACGGCATCACTCGCTTGGTTTCCTTGCAGAAAATGGCCGTTAGCTAGGGTCAGGACCATGCAGCCCTCGGGAATATTGGAAACAGCGCTTTATGTGACCGATGTCGAGACGGCTGCACGATTCTACGGCGATGTTCTCGGGCTTGAATGCATCCTGCGTGCTGGCGAAGAATCCGTGTTCTTCCGCTGCGGGCCGGGCGTGCTGATCCTGTTCAATGCCGAAAAACTGAAGGAACGCCCGAAAGGTGGTTTGCCGATACCCTCCCATGGTGCCACCGGTCCGGGTCATGTGTGTTTTCGCGCGACACGGGATGAAATTGCCGAATGGAAATCCCATCTTGAAGCGCATGGCGTTGCCATCGAAAGCGAATTCGACTGGCCGAATGGGGCGCATTCGCTGTATTTCCGCGATCCGTCGGGTAACTCGATCGAATTTGCTGAACCAAAACTATGGAATTTGACATGAAGACACTCGAAAAGGGCAAGCTGCTCGTCGCCAGCCACAATCAGGGCAAGATCGATGAAATGATCGACCTGCTCGGACCGTTCGGATTCGAAGTCGTATCGGCGAAGCGATCTTGGGCTGCCGGAACCGGATGAAACCGGCACGACCTTTGAGGAAAATGCCTATATCAAGGCTTTCGCCGCTGCCAAGGCGACCGGTCTTGTCGCGCTTTCCGATGATTCCGGCCTTTGCGTCGACGCGCTAGGCGGCAAACCGGGTGTCTATACGGCCAATTGGGCGGAATTGCCGGATGGCAAGCGCGATTTTGCCCATGGCATGCAGAAGGTTGAAGCGGAGACTGCAGCAAGCGGGTGCGAACGCGCCTGAAAATCGCGCGGCCGTTTCGTTTCGGTCATTTGCCTTGCATGGCCGGATGGCGAAGCCAATTACTATCGCGGCGAGGTGGAAGGCGAGCTTGTCTGGCCGCCGCGCGGTACCGCGGGTTTCGGCTTCGACCCGGTGTTCAAGCCGGAAGGCTACGACGTGACGTTCGGCGAAATGACGGCGGAACAAAAGCATGGCTGGAAGCCTGGCGACAAGGACGCGCTGTCGCATCGCGCGCGCGCCTTCCAGCATTTTGCCAAAGATTGTCTGGTCGCCGAATGAACCAGTCCGACAGAGGCGAGTCCGGATTCGGCGTCTATGTCCATTGGCCGTTCTGCATGGCCAAATGCCCCTACTGCGACTTCAATTCGCATGTCAGGCATCAAGCTGTTGATCAACCGCGCTTTGCCGCAGCCTTCGCACGCGAAATGGCGACAATGCGGGAACGGACCGGATCGCGCACGGTTTCGAGCATTTTCCTCGGCGGTGGCACACCCTCGCTGATGCAGCCGGAAACCGTGGCATCCGTTCTCAACGAGATTTCACGCAATTGGCATGTGCCAGACGATATCGAGATCACGCTCGAAGCCAACCCGACCAGCGTTGAAGCCGACCGTTTCCGGGGTTACCGCGCTGCCGGTGTGAACCGCGTTTCGCTTGGCGTTCAGGCACTCAACGATGCCGATTTGCGTCGCCTCGGCCGGATGCACAATGTCGACGAAGCGCTTGCCGCGATCAAACTGGCGCGGGAGATTTTTCCCCGGCTCTCGTTCGACCTGATCTACGCTCGGCCCGACCAGACGATTGCCGCATGGCGCGACGAACTGGCGAAGGCGATCTCCTATGCCGCGGACCATCTGTCGCTCTATCAACTGACGATTGAAGAGGGCACGCCGTTCTATAACCTCTGGAAAGCCGGTAAACTGGTGACACCTGATGGTGATCATGCAGCAATGCTCTATCAGGAGACGCAAGAGGTCACGGCCCGGCATGGTCTGCCCGCTTACGAGATTTCCAATCACGCCGCGCCGGGTGCGGAGTCGCAGCACAATCTCGTCTATTGGCGGTACGGCGAATATGTCGGTATCGGCCCGGGAGCGCATGGCCGCTTCATCGAGAACGGCACCCGCGCAGTGACAATCACCGAACGGCACCCGGAAACCTGGGTGCAGAACGTCGAAACCACCGGTCACGGAGTCGTCGAAGAAGAGTTTCTGACGCATGAACAGGAGGGCGATGAATTCCTGCTCATGGGATTGCGTCTCGTCGAGGGTATAGATCTCTCCCGTTACGAACGCCTGACCGGACACGGCGTCAAGGAGAGCCGCGTGATTTCCTTGGCCGAACAGGGTCTTATCGAATATATCGGCAACAGCCGCATCCGCACGACGCCCGAAGGTGCAATCGTGCTCAATGCGGTCATCGCTGATCTCGCAGCTTAAGGAAGAGACTTGTCCGAAGGGGAAGCAAAAGAGCGAGACTATCAGATCGGCAGCGCGTCGTTCCGCGCCCGGCCGCTGGAACCAGCGCTTTATATCGTGGCGACACCGATCGGCAATCTCGGCGACATGACCATTCGCGGGATCGAAACCTTGGCCGCTGCGGATGTCATCGCTTGCGAGGACACCCGCGTCAGCCGCGTTTTGCTTGATAGATATGGCATTTCGCGGCGTCCCTATGCCTATCACGAACACAATGCGGACATGGCGGGACCCAAGCTGATCGCGGCGCTGGTGGCGGGTAAAAGCGTGGCGTTGATTTCCGACGCGGGCACGCCGCTGGTTTCCGATCCGGGCGGGCGCCTGGTGCCGGAAGCCAAGGCGGCAGGTATTCGCGTCGTCCCCATCCCCGGCGCATCGTCGGTTCTTGCGGCGCTCACGGCGTCTGGCTTGTTCAAGGATGCGTTTTATTTTGCCGGCTTTCTTTCGTCGAAACAAGGCCAGCGACGCGCCAAGCTTGAACAATTGAAGTCGCTCGATGCTGCATTGGTGTTCTTTGAATCGCCCAATCGCGCGGCAACGACCCTGACAGATATGGTCGAAGTGTTCGGCCCTGAACGACAGGCTTCGCTTTGCCGCGAACTGACCAAGACCTACGAGACGATCGTCACCCTGCCACTCAAGGAGCTGGCGGTGGAATTCGACGGCGAAGATCGCATAAGGGGAGAGGTAGTGCTGGTCATCGCTCCTCCTCCGGAAGATGAGCACGTGCCTCGAACCGACGATGACATCGATGCGCTGTTGCGGTGCACTTAGCCTTGAAATGTCTCCCGCCAAGGCCGCTGGTGAGGCCTCACGCATGACCGGACGGCCCAAAGGCGAGCTGTATCAACGGCTCCTGGCGATGAAATGACAGAGCTTGGCAAGCGCCACAAGGCCTACCGTCGCGGTCACTCCGCCGAACGCCTTGCTGCTCTTGCCCTGATGCTGAAAGGATATCGCATCATCGGCCGCCGCTATCGCACGAAACTCGGGGAGATCGACCTGATCGCGCGGCGTAGAGATGTCGTGCTTATCGTCGAGGTCAAGGCTCGAACAACGCTTGAACAAGCCATGGATTCGGTGAACGTTGTGACAATGCGCCGTATCGAAGCCGCCGCCGATCTATGGCTGGCGCGCCAGCCAGACCATTCCCGCCTCTCTCTTCGTTTCGATCTTGTTGCTATCCTGCCATGGCGCTGGCCTGTGCACGTGCCTGCGGTATTTACAGCCTGAGGAGAAATAGCGTGACGACGCAACAACTTGACCTCGAAAAGCTGCGCAAAACGGCAATCGGGGGATGCATCAAGGCCTTGGTGGTATTGGTGCTACTGGTGCATGTTCCCGCGTGGACATTCCGCTTCTGGCAGGGGTGGCTCTATCTGGTTGTCTTCACGCTCTGCATGTTCTGGCTGACATTCTATTTTCTCAAGCATGATCCGGCGCTTGTTGCCAGCCGGCAGAAAGCCGGTGCGGGCGCCGAACGTGAAACCACGCAGAAATGGATTCAGGGCGCGGCCAGCGTGGTCGGCCTCCTGATGTACATCGTACCGGGCATAGAGCGGCATTTCACCGGACTGCCCTTGCCGGTTTGGCTCGTCGTCTTGGCTAACATCCTTGTTGTCGTCGGATTCTGGATCATGTTTCTGGCCTTACGCGAGAACGGCCACGCGTCGAGCATCATCGAGGTGAAATCCGGCCAGAACGTTATCTCCAGCGGCCCTTACGCTTTGGTGCGTCATCCGATGTACTCGGGCGCAGTGGTACTTTTCCTGGCAACGCCTTTGGCGCTCGGCTCGCTATGGGCGCTTCCCGTTGCGATGCTCTTGAGCGTCGTCATTGTCATACGGTTGCTGGATGAGGAGCGCTATCTGAAAGCAAATCTCTCGGGGTATGACGCCTATTGTCGAAAGGTAAAGTCGCACCTCATCCCCGGTATCTGGTAAAATGCAACTGGCCGCCCTCGCATGAGGACGGCCAGTTGCTGCAGAGTTTTCTACTGTGCGGACATGTCCATGTACGCGACTTCCCAGACATGACCGTCGATGTCCTGGAAGCTGCATCCATACATGAAACCAAGATCCTGAATTGGCTTCCACGCCTTGCCGCCTGCGCTAAGCGCCTTGGCCAGCATGTCGTCCACTTCCGCACGACTCCCGGCAGAAAGCGCGATCAGCACCTCCTGCGCCCGGGTGGCGTCGCTGATATCGTTGTTGATGAAATCCCGAAACCGATCCTCCTCCATGAGCATCGCAAAGATGTTTTCCTCGATCACCATGCAGGCGGTCTTGTCGTCAGAAAAATCGGGATTGAAACTGAATCCCAAAGCGGCAAAAAAGGCCCGCGTAGCCTCAATGTTCTTGACTGGCAGGTTCACGAAAATCATGCGCATGAAATAAATCTCCTCTTCGTTCAACGCGTTTCCTATAGAGGACGAACCGGAGTTCCGCGATCCGACATTCGTATCAAGAAAAAAATTACTTGCATTTGCTCGCTAACACGATAAATCTAGTCGTGTATCGATGCCTCGCGAATACGGACGATCAAGCATGTCGTGCTTTGCCTTCAGGAGGCGATGGCCGGGTGTGTGTCCCTTTGAGCGCATAGAATGCGAATCCGCTTGTTTCGGCATTTTCAGAAATTCCATGCTCACCCGCGACAATTGGCGCACTTCTGTTCCTTATAAAACGAAGGCGGATCAGGGATAATCCTCGGAACCATCGGGATACCCCTGTTTATGTCCATGCGTTCCAGCCAGCTTTCGGTCTTTCCTGCCTTCTTCCGTGTGCGGAATGAAGTGCTTGTGGTGATTGGCAATGGCGAGGAAGCGTTAAACAAAGCGCGGCTTTTAAGCCAGACCAACGCTACCGTTCGGGTAATCGCGGCTGAGCCTGAACCCGAACTTGCCGCTTTCCTACGTGACGGCAGCTACGAACACGTCGCAGAAAAATTTGCTCCCAAGCAACTGACCGGCGCAAAGCTGGTCTTCGTCGCTACTGGCGACGAAGACCAGGATGCGGAAATCGCCGATGAAGCGCGCCGCCAGCACATTCCGGTCAATGTCGTCGACCGCCCCGACCTTTGCGATTTCTTTACGCCCGCCATCGTCAATCGCGCGCCGCTCGCCATCGCCATCGGTTCGGAAGGCACCGGCCCCGTGCTGACGCAGATGATCCGCGCCCGCATCGACGCCGCCCTCTCGCCGCGGCTCGGCGATCTTGCGCGTCTTGCCAATGCCTATCGCCCTGTGGTCGAGAAGCTGGTCAGACAAGGCCTGCCGCGCCGCCTGTTCTGGCGCTCGTTCTTTTCGGGCGATGTCGCCAGCAAGATTTACAACAATGACCTGACGGGCGCCCACCAGGCGGCAGCTGGTCTCCTCGATGATCAAGCCGCCCCTAAAGGCTATGTCTGGCTGGTTGGTGCCGGCCCCGGCGCGGAAGATCTTCTGACATTGCGCGCGCACCGCGTCCTCATGGAGGCCGATGTCATCGTCTATGATGCTCTGGTGCCGGAAGCCGTCGTTGCCATGGGCCGCCGCGATGCGACCCGGCTCTCCGTCGGCAAGCGCAAGGGTTGCCACACCAAGAGCCAGAGCGAGATCAATGATCTGCTCGTCGCGCTTGGACGTGAAGGCAAGCGTGTCGTTCGCCTGAAGTCAGGTGATCCTTTGGTCTACGGCCGTGCAGGTGAAGAAATGGCCGCCTTGCGCGACGCCGGCGTTGCCTTCGAGATCGTACCCGGCATCACCTCCGCCTTTGCCGCTGCAGCGGATATGCAGCTGCCTCTGACCCTGCGCGGTGTCGCGTCCTCCCTCGTCTTCACCACGGGTCACGACATGGCTGGCGAAGTTCTGCCGGACTGGGCACGCCTTGCTATTTCCGGTGCGACCATCGCTGTCTACATGGGCCGCAGCGTCGCTGCTTCCGTCGCCGAACGGCTGATGCAGGCGGGGCTTCATGCCGATACCGGCGTTGCCGTAATCGAAAATGCCGGCCGTGCAGACAGGCGCATGTTCCATGGCACGCTCAATGATTTGCCGGCGCTGGAACAGCGCGACGATCTTGACGGCCCGGTTATGGTGATTATCGGCGATGCGGTTGCAGGCGCTGCCATCGACAAGGCCGAACCTCTTTCCGCCAATGCAAAGAATTCCGTGGAGCAGCACCACCTTGAACCCAATGTTGCGTAACTGCGAAGGATGAAGATCATGAGCGTTAAAGTGTTGACTGCAAACCGCCTGACCGATGGCGAAGTTGTGTGGCTCGGCGCCAATGGCGAGTGGCTGGAACATATCGATGGAGCGCTGATCGCGCGACACGCGGAGGCGGTCAATGCGCTCGAGGAAGCCGGCAAGTCCGCCATCAAGTCCAACCTCGTCATCGACGTGAATGTCATCGACGTCGAAGAGCGCGGCACAGATCTTTATCCGGTCCGCCTGCGCGAGCGCATCCGTCAGCTCGGACCCACTATTCGTCTTGACCTCGGCAAACAGGCTGAAAAGCCCAAAGCTGCCTGACCTGAAAATCGAAAGACCGCAGTATGTATCGTTATGATGAGTTTGATCACGCGTTCGTCTCTGCTCGCGTTGAACAGTTCAAGGATCAGGTGGAGCGCCGTCTTTCTGGCGAACTGACTGAAGAGCAGTTCCGGCCGCTGCGGCTGATGAATGGCGTCTATCTGCAGTTGCACGCTTATATGCTTCGTGTTGCGGTGCCTTACGGCACGCTGTCCAGCCGCCAGATGCACAAGCTCGCTCATATCGCCCGCCGCTACGATCGCGGCTATGGCCACTTCACCACGCGCCAGAACATCCAGTACAATTGGCCTGCGCTCAAGGATATTCCTGCAGTTCTCGACGAACTCGCCTCGGTGGAAATGCACGCGCTGCAGACCTCGGGCAATTGCATTCGTAACGTGACCGCCGATCATTTTGCCGGTGCCGCTGCGGATGAGGTCGGGGATCCACGCCCTTATGCCGAAATCCTTCGCCAGTGGTCCTCGATGCATCCGGAATTCTCCTATCTGCCGCGGAAGTTCAAGATCGCCGTGACAGGCGCTGACCGCGATCGCGCTGCTATCCAGGTTCATGACATCGGTTTGCATCTGAAGAAGAACGAAGCCGGTGAACTCGGCTTTGCTGTCTATGTCGGCGGTGGCCAGGGCCGCACGCCGATGGTCGCCAAGAAAATCCGCGATTTCCTGCCCGTCGAGGATTTGCTGACCTACACGACAGCCATCGTGCGCGTTTACAATCTCAATGGACGCCGGGATAACAAGTACAAGGCGCGCATCAAGATTCTCGTGCATGAGACCGGTACCGAAGAAATCACCCGCCAGATCGAGGCTGAATGGCAGGCGATCAAGGAAACCGATCTCAAACTGCCGCAGCAGGACGTTGATGCCATCGACACCTACTTTGCGCCGCCCAATCTGGTCCAGCGCCCGGAAGGCTGGTCCGGGCTTGCGGCTGCACGCAAGGCGGATCATGCATTCTCCGCCTGGGTCGACCAGAACGTAACGCCGCACAAGAATCCCGATTACGGCGTCGTGACCATTTCTCTGAAGCCAATCGGCGGTATTCCGGGCGATGCCACCGATGCGCAGATGGATCTGGTTGCCGATATCGCCGAGAAATTCTCCTATGACGAGATCCGCGTCAGTCACGAGCAGAACCTCGTTCTGCCGCATGTGGCGATCGCCGATCTGCGCATCGTTTACGATCTGCTTTTGACGGATGGTTTGGCAACGGCCAATGCCGGTTTGATCACCGACATCATCTCCTGCCCCGGTCTCGACTATTGTGCTCTTGCGACGGCGCGTTCGATCCCCGTCGCGCAGCGCATTTCCGAACGCTTCGGCAATCCGGAGCGTCAGGCAGATATCGGCGAACTCAAGCTGAAGATCTCCGGGTGCATCAACGCCTGCGGCCATCACCATGTCGGCCACATCGGCATCCTCGGTGTCGAGAAGAAGGGTGAAGAGCTCTATCAGATTTCGCTCGGTGGCTCGGGCGACGAGATCTGCACGATCGGTGACATTACCGGCCGCGGCTTTTCCTCGGAAGAAATCGTCGATGCAATCGAGACGATCGTCGATCGTTATCTCGAAATCAGAACCGACAAGGAAGAGACCTTCCTTGCCACCTACCGGCGCGTGGGCGCAGCACCGTTCAAGGATGCGCTCTATAGCGAGGCTGCAAATGCTGCTTGAAGTCAATGATCAGACCGTGGCGGATGAGGCGCGCGCGCTTCAGGCCCGCTACGGCAATCTCGAGCCGATGGATGTCATCGAGCTTGCGGTCGATCACCTCTTCAACGAGGAGATCGCCGTCGTTTCCTCTTTCGGCGCCGACAGCGCAGTGATGCTGCACATGATCGCGCAGATCGACCGCGCGACGCCAGTGCTTTTCCTTGAGACCGGCAAGCATTTTCCGGCGACGCTGCGCTACCGCGACCAGCTCATCGCTGAGCTTGGCATGACGGACGTGCATGATATCCACCCGCTGAAGCAGAGCCTCAAGGATGAGGACCCGTTCGGCGCACTGTCGATGACCAACAAGGATCGCTGCTGCTATATCCGCAAGGTCGAGCCGATGGCCCGTGCCGTCGCGCCCTACCGCGCATGGATGACCGGCCGCAAGCAATTCCAGGCATCGACGCGTACAGCACTGCCCGTGTTCGAGTCTGTGGGCGCGCGTGTCCGCATCAACCCGCTCGCGCACTGGACCTCGGCCGACCTTAAGGCCTATATGGCCGCGCATGATTTGCCGCCGCATCCGCTGGTCGCCGAAGGCTACCGCTCGATCGGCTGCATGCCCTGCACCTTGCCGGTCAAGGACGGCGAAGACGATCGCGCTGGCCGTTGGGCTGGCTCCGACAAGACCGAGTGCGGCATTCACCTGACCGGACTTACCGACGAACTGAGCAACATCTCGCTGACGGATTCGAGTTTATGAGTGACATTGAAAAATCTGCCGGTGAACTTTGGGGCCGCGAAGGGTTCCGCGAAGATCCCTACGTCATAGCCGAAACGCTGGAGGAAGCCGGTGATGCACCTGCCGTGATCCTGCCGCTGGGCGCATGGCTCGGTCTCACCGAAGAGATCCGCAATTCCTCCAATCGCAAGATCGGCGTTCTCGTCGCGCCGGGTGAAAACATTGAGCCGCTATTGCCATTGCTGGATTCAATCCCGGTGATTGCGCTGCAGTTTCCGGCTTTCAACGATGGGCGCTCCTATTCGAAGGCCGAGCTGATCAAGAACCAGCATCATTTCAAGGGTGAGTTGCGCGCCGTTGGGGATGTTTTGATCGATCAGGTCGCCTATATGCTGCGCACCGGCTTCGACACGATGAAGGTCAGCCATGCGGTGACACTGAACCGTCTTGCCGGCCATAATCTTCACGATGTTCCCGGTTACTACCAGCCGGGACGAGGCTCACACACAGTGTCCGGCACCTATAGCTGGCGCCGCGTTCCCGGGGCGTGAAACTCCACAAAAAAACTCGAATTCGTTATCCAGAAGGCACTTTTATGTCCGAATTGATTGAAACAGATGTGGTTATTGTCGGCGCCGGCCCGGTCGGCCTCTTTGCCGTGTTCGAGCTTGGTTTGCTCGATCTGCGCGCCCATGTGATCGATATTCTCGATCGCCCCGGCGGCCAGTGCGCCGAGCTTTATCCGGAAAAGCCGATCTACGATATTCCCGGTTTGCCCGAAGTCACCGGACAGGATCTCACCACCAATCTCTTGAAGCAGATCGCGCCGTTTGATCCGCAGTTCCATTTCTCCACCATGGTCACCGCGCTCGAGAAGCTCGAGGACGGACGTTTCCGCGTCGAGACCGATGCGGACGAGGTTTTCATCGCCAAGGTCATCGTCATCGCGGCTGGTGGCGGTTCCTTCCAGCCCAAGCGCCCGCCCGTGCCGGAAATCGAGCTCTATGAGGGCGTCAGCGTTCACTACGCGGTACGCAAGATCGAGGCTTTCCGCGGCCACGATGTGGTTATCGTCGGCGGCGGCGATAGTGCGCTCGACTGGACGCTCAATCTCGAACCGGTTGCCAAATCGGTGACCCTCGTGCATCGCCGGCCGGAATTCCGCGCCGCGCCCGACAGCGTCAACAAGATGTGGGCGCTGGAGAAGGACGGACGCGTCAAGTTCCGCATGGGTCAGGTGAGTGGTCTCGAAGGTGCGGACGGCCAATTGTCAAAGGTCATCCTCAAGGGCGCCGAAGGCGAAGAAATCCTCGACGCCGGGCGTCTTCTGCCATTCTTCGGCCTGACGATGAAGCTCGGTCCGATTGCCGATTGGGGCCTCAATCTCAATCAGAACCTGATCGCCGTCGATACGGAGAAATTCGAGACTTCCGAGCCAGGTATCTTCGCGATTGGCGATATCAACACCTATCCCGGCAAGTTGAAGCTGATCCTCTCCGGCTTCCATGAAGCCGCGCTGATGAGCCAGGCAGCCAAACGCATTGTTTCGCCAGGCGAACGGATCATCTTCCAGTACACAACGTCATCCACCTCCCTGCAGAAGAAACTGAAGGCGGCATAGGTAACAACCCTGATGAGCTCAGAGTCCCTCTATATCCACGTCACCGATCAGCACGGCAAGCGCCATACGCTGGAGGCCCTTGAGGGCTTCCGCGTCATGGAAGTCATTCGCGATTGGGGGCTCGACATCAAGGCGGAATGCGGCGGCGCCTGCGCCTGCGGTACATGCCACGTCTATGTCGATCAGGATTGGTCGGAAAAGCTCTTTGAACCGCTTGACGAGGAAGTCGACCAGCTCGACGTGACCTTTCACGTCGAGGACAATTCTCGTCTTTCCTGCCAGCTCATAATGACTGCAGAGCTCAATGGTCTCGAAATCACCCTGGCTCCCGACACCCAGCGGGAGAGCGTCGCAGCCTAGATTACAACGACGCGCGCGCCAACCGGCACCCGGGCATACAGGTCCATGACGTGTTCGTTGACCATGCGGATGCAACCATTGGAGACAGCGCGTCCTATCGTCCACGGCTCGGTCGTTCCGTGGATGCGATAATGGGTGTCGCGTCCATTGCGATAAAGATAGAGGGCGCGGGCACCTAGCGGATTGTGGGGACCGCCTGCGACACCACCGGCATAGCGCGCATATTTTTCCGGCTGACGCCTGATCATACCATTCGTCGGGATCCAGCGCGGCCATTTCGCCTTGCGGCCGACTTTCGCGACGCCGTGGAAGACCCGGCCAGCGCGTCCGACCCCAACGCCATAACGCCGTGCGGTGAAGCTGTCTTCGATCAGGTAAAGGAACCGGCCACGAGGGTCGATCACCACTGTGCCCGGCGCATAGGATGAATCGTACGATACATATTGTGGGCTGAATTCCGGATTGATGACGAAGATTTTCTTCTTCTTTGGGGCCGCCAGCGCAGCCTGCGGCGCCAGCGCCGCTGCAAGTATGACCGGTAAGAACACCGCGCCGTGTCAGCATATCAAACCCCAAGTTCTCTGCTGTCCATCCTTTGGACACTACTCGCTCAAGGGGATTTTGTCCGAGAATTACTTATTGATGGTTTACGCGATTTCAACTTTCCGTGAATAAACAACAGGATAGGTCACGCTTACGGCAGGCGCGCGACGCGTTCGGTCAAAAGATCGAAGAAGCCTTCATCGTCGACATGGCGGATATAAAGCGCGTTCTTGGGGCGATCGGTCACCCCCCACCAATCGACGACGGTCATGCCGAGTGTCAAGTCGTTCGTGGCGTCGACGACGACGTTGCAATGCCTGCCTCGGTATAGCTCCGGCTTCAGCACGTATGCGATGACATTCGGATCATGCAGCGGACCGCCATCCCGGCCGTACTTTTCCTCGTCGAACCGTTCGAAGAATTCCAGAAGGGCAACGGAGGCGTCACCAGCCGTTGTCCCCATTGCCCGAAAACGCTCGATACGCTTGGCGGTAGTCAGCGTCTTGTGGGTTACGTCGAGCGGCAGGATGACCACGGGAACGCCTGACCGGAGCACGATCTGCGCCGCATGCGGATCCACATAGATATTGAACTCCGCCGTCGGTGTAATGTTGCCGCCTTCGAAGAACCCGCCGCCCATGAGCACGATTTCCTGGATACGGGGTGCAAGCTCCGGGGCGCGAATCAAGACTTGTGCAATGTTCGTGAGGGGTCCAAGTGCGCATAGCGTAACACTTCCCGTTTCCTCCTTGCGTAAAGTCTCGATGATGAAATCAACCGCGTGCTGATCTTGCAGCAGCATCGCTGGTTCCGGCAGATCAGGGCCGTCAAGCCCCGTCTTTCCGTGCACGTGTTCAGCCGTGACCAGCGGACGCATCAAAGGGCGATCGGCGCCGGCAAAGACTCGCGCGTCAGGACGACCGGCAAGCTCGCAGATCTTCCTTGCGTTCAATTCAGTTAAGGCCAGTGACACATTGCCGGCTACAACCGTCACTCCAAGGACTTCCAGTTCCGGGCTGGCAAATGCCAGAAGGATTGCGAGAGCATCGTCTTGGCCGGGATCCGTATCGATTATGATTTTACGCGTCATTTCTTACTTTCTTTAGGGCTGCAACCGGCACTCTCTTGAAGTCTGCAGTTCAATCGACCATATCAATGGACAGAAGTGAAATGCCTTAACATCACGGGTTTTGCTTTTAGGTCGCTTTTCTCAAGGACTGCACAAATGACACGAATGACACCGTTTTCAAGCCCCTTGTTGCTTGGTTTCGATTCGATGGAAAAAACGCTGGAGCGTATCGCCAAGTCGGGCGATGGCTATCCGCCTTATAATATCGAGCGTATCCGCGGCGACAATGACCGTGAACAGCTTCGAATTATTCTCGCCGTTGCGGGTTTCTCCAATGACGATCTCGAGGTCACCACGGAAGACAATCAGTTGATCATTCGCGGCAGGCAGGCCGAAGAAGAGACCCGCGAATATCTGCATCGTGGTATTGCCGCACGTCAGTTCCAGCGCATCTTCGTTCTTGCCGATGGAATGCGCGTCAGCGCCGCCACTTTGAAGAATGGGCTTCTGTCGATCGATCTCGACCGGCCGGAACCCGAACGACTAGTCAAGCGCATCAATATTGCGGTTCAGGACTAGCCGTAGCTCTAACTGGACAGGGCCTAAGGATGGACTGTCCGAACATGGAGGCTATTATGCAAACTACCGATCACAAGAATCTCCTGACCGAGCTTGAATTTGCGCGTCTTGGCGCTGGCCAGGTGGCTTATATGCGCAAGGTCAAAACCGATGACCTCGCCACGAGCTTTCCGGCACTCCCGCCAATGACGCCGGGCGTCGAACTTTGGGCGCTTTTTGCGGCCAATGGCGAGCCGATCGTGCTTTCCGATGAACGCGACAATGTGCTTGTCGGCGCGCAGGAACACGAATTGCGCACCGTGATGTTGCAGTAATCAATCAAAGCGCGTGGTTCGGCGACTTTTGCCGGGCCACGCATCTGCATATAGCGCGGCAACGCGCCGCGAACTTTGAGCTCCATTCCCCTTTGCGCCGGCGACAAAACGCATTAAACAGCATCTGTTGCCCGCTTGCATTTTAGGAGAGCTCGATGACAATCATTAAGCCAAAACTCGTCACCGTTTTCGGAGGCTCCGGCTTTATCGGTCGTCATGTCGTGCGTGCGCTGACCAAGCGCGGCTACCGCGTTCGCGTTGCCGTCAGACGCCCTGATCTCGCATTCGATCTGCAGCCGCTTGGCGGCGTCGGTCAGATTCAGGCCGTACAGGCAAATCTGCGTAACCGTGCTTCCGTGGATCGTGCGGTTGCCGGTTGCGACCATGTGATCAATCTCGTCGGACTGCTGTTCGAAGGCGGCAATCAGAAATTCAGCGCAGTGCACGATTTCGGTGCTCGCGCGGTCGCGGAATCGGCCCGTGCGGCTGGCGTTCCCCTGACACATATGTCGGCGATTGGCGCGGATTCCCGTTCTCATTCCGCTTATGCCAGCACCAAGGGCCGCGCCGAGGCAGCCGTGCACGATACGCTACCGGACGCCATCATCATTCGCCCATCCATCGTCTTCGGGCCTGAGGACAATTTCTTCAACAAATTTGCCGGCATGGCGCGCATGTCGCCTTTCCTGCCGCTGATCGGCGGTGGCCACACCAAATTCCAGCCGGTCTATGTCGGTGATGTCGCCGAAGTCTTTGCACGTTCGGTCGATGGCACATTGAAGCCAGGCGCAGTCTACGAACTTGGCGGCGGTGAAGTTCTGACGTTCAAGCAATGCCTCGAGGAAGTGCTGCGCGTCACCGGCCGCAAGCGCATGTTCGTATCGATCCCGTTCTGGATCGCCAGAATTCAGGGCTCTATCCTTGGCTATCTGCCAAAGCCACCGCTGACAAGGGATCAAGTCTTGCTCCTGCAGCACGACAATGTGGTGTCGCACGCTGCAAAAGAAGAGGGCCGCACCCTCGAAGGGCTTGGAATCCGGCCGCAGACGATCGAGACCATCCTGCCGTCATATCTCTGGCGTTTCCGGAGCCACGGACAATATTCCAGCCAGACACCCGCCTAAGGCTCGACCACTGTGCGTTGAGATTCAGGTCAGGACGCGCCGAAAATGGTGGTTTTCGAGAACCGGCGCGCAGTGAACTTTTGGGTTCATGAGCACCGGAAGCACAGAAAATTGCCATTTGCAGGCCGCCATGGCGTGAATCACCGCATCAAAATCAGCGCGACCAATCCGAGCGTCCCGACGACGAGCCGCCACCATGCGAACAATGCAAAACCGTGGCGCGAGACATAATCCAGCAGAAAACGGACGACGAAGACGCCTGAGATGAAAGCCGCGATAAAGCCGATAATGATCAGCGACGCATCGTTGAAGGTCAGTATGTGACGGTTCTTGAAGAGATCATAGGCGAAGGCGCCCGCCATTGTCGGCATTGCCAGAAAGAATGAAAATTCGGCCGCCGAGCGCTTGTCCGTACCGAGCAGCAGCGCTCCGACGATCGTCGCACCGGAACGCGACGTACCGGGAATCATGGCAAAGCACTGGATCAAGCCAATCTTGAAGCAGAGGCCCAGCGGAAAATCCATGACATTGGTATAGCGCGGCTTCAGTTCGACACGGTCGACCCACAGCAGGATCAGCCCGCCGATGATGAGCATAACGCAGATAAGCATGGGCGATTCGAACAGCACGGTCTTGATGATGTCATGGGCGAGCGCCCCGATAACCGCTGCCGGGAGAAACGCGATAAGGATGCCCGTAACGAAACGGCGCGCTTTCGGATCGGTTGGAAGATCGCGCGCAATCTTCACGAGGCGGCCGAAATAGACGCTGAGAATCGCCAGGATAGCGCCGAGCTGTATCAACACCTCGAATGTCTTGCCGTTCGATTCGAAGCCGAGGAAATGACCCGCGAGCAACAGATGCCCCGTCGAGGACACCGGCAGGAATTCGGTTATTCCTTCCAGCAAGCCAAGAAAGGCCGCTTCGACAATCGTCTGTGTTTCCATAATTACCGCTTTCTTGATGGATGCCGGCTGGGAGATAACCGGCTGTTGGTGAAATCCTGTTTACTTGTCTCGTGCTAAGGTTGCGCCTATAGGTTTGGCGCAGGTCCGACGCGGCTGCCGCGAGACGACGGTGCGGATAAAATACCAGTTTGAAAGATTTACCAATCTGCCATGTTGACGCTCTTCCATCATCCTATGTCCACCGGCTCGCGCTACACCCGGCTTATCCTCAATGAATATGACATTGAAGTGGAGCTGATCGAAGAAAACAGCTGGGCGCGGCGCAAGGAGTTTCTGGCGCTCAACCCGGCGGGAACTCTGCCCGTACTCCTGGCGGAAGGCGATGTTCCGGTTTCAGGGGCTTGCGTGATCGCCGAATATATCGATGAAACACGCGGCGCGTTGAAGCGCAGCCGCCGGTTGTTTCCTGAAGATTCGCTCAACCGCGCCGAGGTGCGCCGGCTGGTCGACTGGTTCCTGACAAAGCTGGAAAATGAAGTGACCCGGCATATGGCGCGGGAGCGTATCTTCAAATTGCACATGACTGCGGAGCAGGGTGGCGGAGCGCCGGATTCAGGCGCTATTCGTGCTGCCCGAACCAATATCACCCAGCACATGAAATATATCGACTGGCTGACGGCAACGCGCAACTGGCTGGCCGGACCGGCACCGAGCTATGCGGACATGTCGGCCGCCGCATCGATCTCGATTCTCGACTATCTTGGCGAGATCAAATGGGGCGATTATAAAGCAGCGCGCGACTGGTACACGCGGATGAAATCGCGTCCGTCGTTCCGGCCATTGTTGTCGGATCGGGTGCGCGGCTTGCCGCCTTCGTCGCATTATGGCGATCTGGATTTTTGATAGCGCCGATTTATCTCCCCTTTGCGGGGGAGAAAGCGATTTCAGCACCTTAGCCCTTGCTAAGTGCTAGAAATCGCAAGAGAGGGGATTTGCTTCACTGAACTACCCCCTCACTTGGATTTTCCAAGGATTTAGCAAAGAGGCTAAATCCTTGGAAAATCCTTTCTCTCCCGCAAGGGGAGAGATAAATTGGTGCGTGCGCAAGGTTCATGCAGGATGAACTCAAACCAACAGCAGCGGCTGAAACAGTTCATGCTTGAGGAATCGCGTGCGGCCGGCTTCGATCTGGTCGCCATCACCAGGCCGGATGCCATCCCGTTCGCTCAAGAGCGCCTGCGCCAATACCTGGCGCTCGGACGCCACGCCAGCATGGACTGGATGCAGGAAACGGAAGAGCGCCGCGCCAATCCGCACAATCTGTGGCCTGAGGTGCGTTCGATCATCGTGCTTGCCATGAACTACGGGCCGGACAGCGATCCTCTGGCAATCCTCCAGCACAAGGATAAGGCCGCGATTTCCGTCTATGCACAGAACCGCGATTATCACGACATCATCAAAGGCAAGCTCAAGGGCGTCGCCAGCCGTTTCGCCGCACGCGCCGCGGGCGAAGATTTGAAAGTCTTTGTCGATACGGCACCGGTCATGGAAAAGCCACTGGCGGAAGCCGCCGGCCTCGGCTGGCAGGGCAAGCACACCAATCTCGTCAGCCGCAGCCATGGCTCCTGGCTGTTCCTCGGTACGATCTTCACTACTGCGGAACTGCCGCCCGATGAACGCGAGGCAGATCATTGCGGCTCGTGCCACGCCTGCCTCGACGTATGCCCGACCCACGCGTTCCCCGCGCCCTATCAGCTCGATGCAGGGCGCTGCATCTCCTACCTTACCATCGAGCACAAGGAACCCATCCCGTTCGAATTCCGTAGGGCGATGGGCAACCGCATCTATGGCTGCGACGATTGCCTCGCCGTCTGCCCGTGGAACAAATTTGCCGAGACTGCCCGCGAAACCAAACTACAGGCGCGCGATGACCTGAAATCGCCGTCGCTCGCATCGCTCCTGATGCTGGACGACGCGGCGTTCCGCACGATGTTCTCGGGCTCACCGATCAAGCGCATCGGCCGCGACCGTTTCATACGCAATGTGCTTATCGCCAGCGGCAACTCCGGCGACCCGGTCCTGATCGAAACCGTCAAGACACATCTCGCCGACCCCTCGCCCCTTGTGCGCGGTGCCGCCGTTTGGGCGTTGAGTGAATTGTTGGACGAAGACCAGTTCGCAGCCCTGCGCATGCATGGAGCAGCGCAGGAAAATGACGCGAGCGTCTTGACCGAGTGGCACAAAGCCGCGAAAAATCAATAATGAACATTTTTCTCTTCGGCGCCGGATATTCGGCGCGCGCCTTTGCCAAAGTCATTGATGGTCAAGCGGATTTCATCGGCGGGACGACGCGCGATAGCGCCAAATTTTCGGACCTCAAGAAGGATGGCATTACGCCGTTCCTGTTTCACGGTACCCATGCCTCGCAGGAGATTGTCGACGTCCTCGCCGGTGTCACGCATCTCGTCATATCGACGTCACCCGGGCAGAGCGGCGATCCGGTGCTGGCACAGTTTGGCAAGACCATTCGGCACGCCATGCCCAAGCTGCAATGGATCGGCTATCTTTCCACTGTCGGCGTCTATGGCAATCACGGTGGTGCATGGGTCGACGAGAATACGCCATGCCATCCCCTCTCAGCCCGGTCCGTCGAACGTGTCGATGCCGAGCGCGGCTGGCAGCAACTGGCAGATGAGCGCGGTGTTCCGCTCGCTACCTTAAGACTTGCCGGCATTTATGGGCCGGGCCGCAATGCTTTCGTCAATCTCGCCAACGGCAACGCGCGCCGCCTGAACAAGACAGGGCAAGTGTTCAACCGTATCCACGTCGATGATATTGCCGGTGCTCTGGTTTTTCTCAGCCTGCGCAATGAGGCCGGCATTTTCAACATAACCGATGATGAACCGGCACCGCCGCAGGACGTCGTCGCCTATGCGGCGGAGCTGATGGGCCTCGAACCCCCGGAAGAGACTGATTTCGATACAGCGCCGCTGACGCCAATGGCGCGCTCGTTCTACGGCGAGAACAAACGTGTTTCCAATAAACGCATCAAGGCGCTCGGCTTTTCCTTCCGCTATCCCGATTACGGCACCGCCTTTGCGACCATGTGGCGCGATGGAAGCTGGCGCTAGAAGCGCGTTATCACATTGATTCCGATACCTTCGAAGCGGTCCATCGCCATGAGCGCGGCGGGGGCATCATCCAGCGTGATCTCCTTGCCGATCAGCTTTTGCGGCTGCAGTTTCCCCGTTTCAAGCATGTCCATCAGCGCCTTATAGCGGAATGCCTGCATGCCGTGACTGCCATAGATCTCGAGCTCATGGGCGATGACCTTGTCCATCGGGATCGGCGGATGCGCGTGGTCGCCCAGCATGAGCCCCACCTGCACGTGGCGGCCGCGGCGGCGCAGATTGGCGATAGAGTTGAAACAGGTCGAAGGATGGCCGAGCGCATCGATCGAGACATGCGCACCGCCTTTGGTGATTTCCCGAACCGCACCGATCACATCCTGCCTCTCGCGGCCATTTATCGTCGCAACAGCGCCAAGCTCGCGGGCGAAGACAAGCTTCTCTTCGGTCAGGTCGACGGCGACAACATTGGCACCCATCGCCGTCGCGATCATGATCGCCGAAAGACCAACGCCGCCGCAACCATGCACCGCCACCCATTCACCTGGCTTGACCTTTGCCTGATCGACGATGGCGCGAAACGAGGTCACGAAGCGGCAGCCCAGGCTTGCCGCCGTGGCAAAATCGAGACTATCAGGGAGCGCGACGAGGTTGGTATCGGCGAAATCCACCGCCACATATTCCGCAAAGGAGCCCCAGGCGGTGAAACCCGGCTGAAACTGGTTTTCGCAGACCTGATGATTGCCGGAATTGCATTCGAAACAATGGCCGCAGCCGCCGACGAAGGGCACGGTGACGCGCTGGCCAATCTTCCATTGCGTCACATGCTTGCCGATCGCCTGAACGGTCCCGGCCAGTTCGTGTCCCGGCACATGCGGCAGGACGATATCGGCGTCGTGCCCCATCCAGCCATGCCAGTCGCTGCGGCACAGGCCAGTCGCCTCCACCTTGATGACCACGCCCGTTGCAGCGGGTGTTGGATCCGCAACATTCTGCACACGCGGCGTCTGGCCGAATTGCTCAAAAATGACTGCTTTCATGGCGATGTTCCGTTCGAATCAAAGTGAGGTCCGCATTGCTATATTGCGACTTTCCCGCGAATCTGGCCATCATAAAGCCCCGATCCGAAGCGTAAATTCGCCAAGGTCACTTGTGGGGACAGCGATCATGAAATCGAAAACCCTGTTGCGTCTTGCCCTCGGCGCACTCATTTCGTTCACCAGCACCATCGATGCCATTGCCGTGGATGGTCCAGCCAAGCAATTGTTCGGGGCACAGAGCCTTCCGACTGTCAGTGCACCCCAATCGGCGGGTTTTTACTCCAAGGGCTGTCTTGCAGGCGGTGTCGCGTTGCCCGTGGATGGACCGGCCTGGCAAGTTATGCGCCTGTCGCGCAATCGCCGCTGGGGACACCCGCGCATGATCGCCCTTCTGGAAAAGCTGGCGCGCGATGCCGCCGCCAAGGATGGCTGGCCGGGTCTGCTCGTGGGCGACATATCGCAGCCGCGTGGCGGCCCGATGCTGACCGGACATGCCTCGCATCAGGTGGGGCTGGACGCTGATATCTGGTTGACGCCGATGCCGAAGCAACGCTTTACCGACGATGAGCGCGAGAAGGTGTCAGCCACGTCCATGCTCAAGGGCGACACACTTTATGTCGATCCGGATAGGTGGACACCCTCCCGAACGGCGCTCTTGAAGCGCGCCGCCAGCTACCCCGAGGTGGAGCGCATTTTCGTTCACCCCGGCATCAAGAAGAAGCTGTGCGACAGTGTACAGGGCGACCGCAGCTGGATGGCGAAAATCCGGCCTTATTGGGGGCATTATTACCATTTCCATGTGCGTATAAAATGCCAGCCCGGATCGCCCAATTGCAAACCGCAAGAACCGATCGGTGCCGATGACGGTTGTGGCAAGTCGCTTGCGTGGTGGTTTACCGATGAGCCGTGGAAAAAAGCACCCGAACCTGCCAAACCCAAGAAGCCGAAGGTTACGATGCTCTCGGACCTGCCGAAGGCCTGCGCGTTGATCCTCAACGCGCCAGGGCCGAAATCGGTTGATCAAGTGACCTACGGCGCAGGCGCGAAGGTTGCGCAGCCGGCTGCGGCAGGAACTCCGGCAACGGCCTATGCCCCGGAAGGGGGCGATATGCCGGAAGACGTGCCGGCGCAGTAGTCTTGACTGATCGCATTGCTGTCATGCGTGGGTCTGCCGTCAGGGTCGGTCTTTTTTATCTCTGGTCTTTTCATGCTGTCATGAATTGAGTATAGGGTTTCAATCGATTTAGGGTTGGACCCGATACAGAGTTTTCATGACACAGCCATTTCGCCTCGCGCTGATAGCGCATGACCAGAAAAAGGACGACATGGTGGATTTTGCTCGCACCTATGAAAGGTTGCTTGCACCTTGCACGATAGTTGCCACGGGCACGACGGGTGGGCTCGTTCAGGAAGCGTGTCCTTCGCTGACCATCAGGCGGGTGAAGAGCGGACCGCTCGGCGGCGACCAGCAGATCGGCGCATTGATTGCCGAGGGGAAGATCGACGGTTTGATTTTCTTTGTCGACCCGCTGTCTCCCATGCCGCATGATGTCGACGTCAAGGCGCTGATGCGGCTCGCAAGCGTCTACGATATTCCGATGGCCTTGAACCGGGCGACTGCCGAGGTTCTGGTGCAAAAGAGAGGTTTGCTGCGCGATGACGCAGCGGAAAATACACTTACTGCGCCGCGTGCTCCCTTGGACACGCAAAGGTCGCAGTAACACTAAAATAGGGAAGCGATAATGGTTACACAGGCAGATACCGACCACATCATGAAATTTCCGATCCTGGTTGGTGACATCGGTGGTACCAATGCGCGATTCGCCATTCTGGTCGACGCCTATGCGGACCCGAAGGAATTTCCGGTTCTGCAGACCGCCGATTATCCGACTATCGACGAGGCGATCCAAAACGCCATTCTCGACCATACCTCGATCCAGCCGCGTTCGGCGGTCCTCGCCATTGCCGGACCGGTGGAAGGCGACGAGATCGATCTCACCAATTGCGCCTGGGTGGTCAAGCCGCACCAGATGATGGAGACGCTCGGCCTGCGCGATATTACCGTGCTCAACGATTTCGAAGCCCAGGCGCTCGCCGTCGTGTCGCTCGAACCCAAGCATCTGGAAAAACTCGGGGGTGGTGCAGGCGATCCGCATGGCAGCCGCGCCGTGCTCGGACCCGGCACCGGCCTTGGGGTCGCAGGCATGGTCCGCGCACGCTCAAGCTGGGTTCCGGTTCCGGGAGAAGGCGGCCATGTGGACATGGGGCCACGCACGCCGCGCGATCTCGAAATCTTCCCGCATCTCGAGCATATCGAGGGGCGCATCTCTGGCGAACAGCTGCTCTGCGGCCGTGGTCTGCAGAATATCTATCGCGCGATCTGCAAGGTTAGCGGCACCGATGCGACACTGCAGACGCCCGCCGACATCACTTCGGCCGGCCTTTCGGGAGAATCCGCCGAGGCCAAGGAAACATTGGCCCTGTTCGTGACCTATCTCGGCCGGCTTGCGGGTGATTTCGCACTGACATTCATGGCCCGCGGCGGCGTTTACCTTGCCGGCGGCATCGTCCAGAAGATTATCGAGCCGTTGAAGGATCCGGCGTTCCGTCAGGCTTTCGAAGACAAGGCGCCGCATGGAGATATCCTGCGTGAGACGCCGGTTTATGTCATTACGCATCCGCTCGCGGCGCTCAGCGGCCTTTCCGCATTCTCACGGACACCGACCCGCTTCGGCGTTTCCATTGAAGGACGGCGCTGGCGGCGCGACTAAATCACTGGTCGGCACAAGAGCAACACTTCTACACTCCCTGCGAAACCGCGGCCAAAACCGATAGGCAAGCCGGATCAATAACGCTATAGGGACTGAATAAGCGGCAAGAGCAATGCCTTGCCGGATTTTCAGTACCAGCGAGTTGCCGCCTGTAATGAGCGAACAGACCAGGAAAAAGAAGATCGATCCATCCGAGGCGAAGCGCGTCATCGGCCGGGTTCTTGGTGAAAATGTCCGCGATCACCGGTCTTCCTATGCCATTGCCATCGTCGCCATGCTTGCGGTTGCCTGCACGACGGCTTTCGTCGCTTATATCTTCAAGGACGTGATCAACAAGATCTATTACGAACGCCGCGAAGACCTCATCCTTCCAATCAGTCTCGGCATTCTCGGTGCTTTCGTCATTCGCGGCATTGCGACTTACGTCCAGTCCGTGACCATGGCGAGAATCGGCAATAACATCGTCGCGCGTTATCAAGCCCGTGTCTTCGATCACCTGATGAAGCTCGGCCTCGACTTCTACCATGACACACGCTCCGGGCAGCTTGCAGCCCGTATCAACCAGAACGTTGGCGGCGTGCGCGAGCTTTTGGATATTGTCGTCACGACCATTGCCAAGGACGTGCCGACGCTGATCGCCCTTATCGTGAGCATGGTTTTGCTCGACCCATTCCTGTCGCTGATCGCGCTGCTCGTCGGGCCGCCGCTGATACTTGTCGTCCGCTATCTGGCGAGACGGCTGCGCAGCATCCATCGCGAATCCGTGACACTGAACTCGCACCTGCTCGGCGCCATGCAGGAGGCGACGCAGGGCATCGCCATCGTCAAGGCGTTCACCATGGAAGACCAGCTGCGCATCAAGATCAGCGCGCTGATCAAGCGGGCCGAGGAGCGGGCCAACAAGATCGCCCGCGTTTCGGAGCGGATGACACCGATCACCGAACTCATCGCCGGCGTCGCCATCGCCTCGATGATCATCTATACGGGCTACCGCGCTGTCTACAATGCCGAGCCACCCGGCGCCATGTTCGGCTTCATGACGGCGGTGCTCCTCGCCTATGATCCCGTGCGCCGTCTGGCGCGGGTCCAGGTTGGGCTCGAGCGTTCACTGGTCAATGCGCGCATGATTTACGAGATCCTCGATATCGAGCCGCGACAGGCGGATAGCATCGGCGCCGTGCCGATCACCGTGCAGAGCGGCGAGGTGCAATTCGACAATGTCACCTTCAGCTACGGCAATGACGTGCCGGTGCTGCATGGCATCAGCTTCACGGCGGAAGCCGGCAAGACCACGGCCATAATCGGCGCTTCCGGCGCCGGCAAATCGACGCTGATCGGCCTCGTCCAGCGCTTTTACGATATCAATGGCGGGCGTATCCTCGTCGACGGGCAGGATATCGCCTATGTCAGCAAGCACTCGCTGCGCCAGTCGATCGCCTATGTCTCGCAGCAGCCCTATCTCTTCGAAGGAACGATCGCCGACAATATCCGCTACGGCCGCCCGGACGCCACCGATGAGGACATCATCGAGGCGGCGAAGCTCGCCAACGCCGACGAGTTCATCCGCCAGCAGCCGCAGAGCTATGGCACGGAAGTCGGCGAGAACGGCGTGACCCTTTCCGGCGGCCAGCGCCAGCGGCTTTCCATCGCCCGCGCCATCGTCCGCAATGCGTCCATCCTGCTTCTCGACGAGGCGACGTCGGCACTCGACAATGAATCGGAAAAACGCGTGCAGCAGGCACTGGAACGCGTCATGCAAGGGCGTACCACGATCGTCATCGCCCACCGCCTGTCGACTATCGTCAACGCCGACCATATCGTCGTCATGGAGGCCGGACGCGTCGTGGAGGAAGGCGTGCACGAGACGTTGCTCGCCCGTCCCAACGGGGTCTATGCCCGCTTCTACCAGTTGCAGGGCAAGGAAGAGTCGCCCATCATCGATGATAGCGAAGAAATGCCACATCGAATAGCGAGACCAGCCGAATGAGCCCAGCGGAACAGCCAACGACGCCAATGAAACTCGCCGTGGTCGGCGCAGCGGGGCGCATGGGCCAGACGCTGATCCGCGTCATCCACGCCACCCCCGGCGCGATACTTGCCGGAGCCATTGAACGGCCCGGCTCACCCCATATCGGCAGTGATGCGGGTGAACTTGCCGGCGTCGGCAATCTCGGCGTCTCGATCACGGATGACGCGGCAGCAGCGTTTGCCGGCGTCGAGGGCGTGCTCGATTTCACTACGCCCGCCGCGACCGTGTCTCTTTTCCGGGCTGGCAGCGCAGGCGCGTATCGTCCACGTCATCGGCACGACCGGGTGCACAAGCGAGGACGATGCAAAGATTGCCGCAGCCGCCCGTCATGCGGTCGTCATCAAATCCGGCAATATGAGCCTTGGCGTCAATCTGCTCGCCGTCCTCGTCAAACAGGCGGCGCGTGCGCTCGGCGCGGATGATTTCGATATCGAGATTCTGGAAATGCACCACAAGCACAAGGTCGATGCGCCCTCGGGCACCGCATTGCTGCTCGGCGAAGCCGCCGCCGAAGGGCGGGACATAGGGCTCGGCCAGCATAGCGTACGCGTGCGCGACGGCCACACCGGCGCACGCGAGAATGGCACGATCGGCTTTGCCGCGTTGCGCGGCGGCTCCGTCGTCGGCGACCATTCCGTCATCCTTGCGGGCCAGGGCGAGCGCATCACCCTCTCGCACCATGCGGAAGATCGCACGATATTCGCGCGCGGCGCCGTCAAGGCGGCGCTTTGGGGCAGAGGCCGCAAACCTGGCCTTTATTCCATGGCCGACGTCCTCGGCCTCAATCAATAGCTTCGATCAACAGGAGAATTTGCAATGTCCGGAACCCTCGTCCTTGTCCGCCATGGCCAGAGCGAATGGAATTTGAAGAACCTCTTCACCGGCTGGCGCGACCCCGCGCTGACCGAGCTCGGCCACGAGGAAGCCAAGGATGCGGGCCAGCGGCTGAAGGCCATGGGCTTGCATTTCGACATCGCCTTTACGTCGGTGCTCTCGCGCGCCGAGGCGACCCTCGATCACATTCTCGAAGAGATCGGTCAGACCGGCCTTGAAACAATCCGCGACCAGGCCTTGAACGAGCGCGACTATGGCGACCTGTCCGGCCTCAACAAGGACGATGCCCGCGTGAAATGGGGCGAGGAGCAGGTGCATGTCTGGCGCCGCTCCTATGACGTTCCGCCCCCCGGCGGCGAAAGCCTGCGCGATACGGGTGCGCGCGTCTGGCCCTATTACATGCACGACGTGCAGCCGCATGTGCTGCGCGGCGAAAATGTGCTGATTGTCGCGCATGGCAATTCCCTGCGCTCGCTGGTCATGGCGCTGGAGGGCCTGACGGGCGAGGAGATCGTCGCGCAGGAGATCGCGACTGGCGTTCCGATCGTCTACAAGCTCAATGCGGATTCGACAGTCGCTTCCAAGGAAGTTCTCGA
>CAVZLS010000026.1:0-52442 GCA_963776115.1 uncultured Alphaproteobacteria bacterium
AAGTTCTCAGCTGAGAACTTTTAGGCAGCCTGCCAATTCTCGTATTGGGAGCCAGGTGCTTTAAGACGAAAATTCTCAGCTGAGAACTTTCCTGCCTGTTCAGCCCAAGTCGGTCGCCGAGATAGGTGAAGAAGGAGATGCCCAGCTTGCGGCAGGTCTTCATCAACAAGCAAACCCTCGTAGAAATCCCGAGCAGCGCTCTCCTTGCCAACTGGCATAGCTAGTTGAACGTGATCAATTCTGCTGATGGGCACCGGTTTTTCTCCGCGATCGTAAACATCCCGCGACGTTCTCTAAGCGGAACCTATGTGCCAAGCGTTTGTTGGAAGTTGGTCCATTGGTTGCGCCATGGACACAAATCGTATTGTTTCCAGCCAAGAGTCCATTGGTATACCATTGCCCTAAAGACCTCGTGCCCGGGAATTTGCTCTGCTTACATTAGAGCACAGAGAATGGCACAGCAGTGTAAATCCCACGCTTTAATTTGTCGCCAACCGACCAGCCGCCACGATCAAAAATGCGCCTGCTACTCCTTCAATCCATCTGCGGCGACAATCGCTGAAGCCGCTCTTCTTTCCCACTGCGGCGATCCCGAGACTCAAGCTCGTGTAGACGATCCCACAAAGGGCGATGAAGATCGCAGACAGGATCAGCGCCTGTAGAGGAATGCTTCCGCCATGCTGCATGAATTGCGGCAGGATCGCAAAATAGATCATCATGCCTTTGGGATTGAGGAACGCAGTCAGAAATCCCCGCCAAAGCTGGCCGTTGGCCGGTACGGCCGAAAGGGTGATCTGCCCTGCCTTCACCGCAGATCGCATAAGCTGGAAAGCCAGATAAATCAGATACGTCACACCCAGCCAACGCAACGCCTCGAACAGCGTCGGGGATGCGGCGATTATCGCAGCGACCCCGACGGCGGCGAGGGCGGAATGAACTATATAACCAAGGCAAATGCCTGCGGTCGAACGCAAGCCAGCGGATGCTCCACCCGACAAAGCTTGCGATCCCACAAAGAGCATGTCGGGGCCGGGCGTGCATATCAAGGGCAGCACGGTTGCGGTGAAGAAAATCATTGTTCCTGTTTCCATGATCGGAATCATAGGACAGCGGTTTCGGAATTTGGTTGCGAAGATGCCATTGTGAGACCTAGATTTGGCATTGGAGTCTTCATGGGCCAGAAAGTTAGCATCACATGCCAACAAAATTGGATGATATAGATCGGCGTATCCTTCGCGCCCTGCAACGCGATGGACGGTTGCAGAATGTGGAGCTTGCCAAAGAGGTCGGTTTGTCACCCTCGCCCTGCTTGCGGCGGGTCAAGCTCCTGGAGGAGGCCGGGATTATTGACCGCTATGTGGCGATTCTCAATTCTTCGAAGATCGGCCTCAGTCTGTCGATGTTCGCGCGGGTCTGGCTGACGGCTCAGGATGCCGAAACCATCGATCATTTCATGGATGCCATGAAGAAGCTCCCCCAGGTAATGGAGTGCTACATCATGCTAGGGGAGAGTGACGCCTTGCTGCGCGTGGTCGTAGCCGATCTGGATGACTACCGGCGCTTCCAGGCCGCGCACCTGACGCGGAAAAATGGAATTCAGAATGTCAAAACCGACGTGCCCAGTCAGATCGTGAAGCAGACCTACACTCTACCACTATGATATTCCGGCATCCAACCCGCGCAGCCTGATACTTACGGTAGCGCTATATCCATGCTTGCAATCAAAAGATGAACGCGGCATTCTGACCTTGGCAATGCCGTCGATCGCTGACACGGGTTAACCTGATGCGTCATTCACCTGCAGAATTGCTAAAACCCAAGACATTTTCACACAATCTAGGTGCAACTTTCGGAGCGATGGCTTCGGAGGAATGCCTCCACTCGACATTTTATCCAAGGGACGAACGCATCGCAGCATTGCCAACCGGAACGCATGGTGCGTCCCCGGGGGAAACGCGTACACTATCGCAAGGAAGATCACGATGAACCAGTTTCGTTTCAACATACTCGCCGCGACGGTGATTGCCGGCGCTGGCCTGGCATTTCTCACGCTCCCGGCATCGGCACAATCCGTTACCAAGACGTGCAGCACACAATATCAAGCTGCCAAGGAGGCTGGTACGCTGAAAGGCCAGAAATGGCCGGACTTTCTGTCAGCCTGCAGCGCGAAGCTGAAGACCGATGATGGCGCAGCGGCAGCCGCGCCCGCCGACAAGACACCTGCCAAAAAGACGGCAAAGGATACCGCTACGAAACCAGCCAAGACGACGCAAACGGCGACTGCAACCACCAGCGGCGGGATGTCGGCAAAAGCCGTCACCAAAGAATGCAGCACACAGTATCAGGCTGCCAAAACGGCGGGCACGCTCAATGGCCAGAAGTGGCCGCAGTTCCTTTCTGCCTGCAGCGACAGTCTGAAATCGGACGATTCGGATGCGACCGTTCCTGACGAACCAGCACCCACCAAGGCTGCTACCAAAACAACCAAGACACAGGTGGCCAAGGCACAGACCTCCGCCGATGGCAAGCCTCTGTCTCCCGCTCAGGTCGCATTCCGGGCACGCATCAGCGAATGCGGCGATCAGTGGCAACAGGCCAAAGCATCCAACAAAACCCGCGGCATGACCTGGCCACAATACTGGAGCGCCTGCAACACGCGCCTCAAGTCCGAATAATACCGGCCCTGTAGTTTAAAGATGCACTGAACCGCGCCCGGGCATCCAGTCCGGGCGTTTTAACTGAAACCCTGCCGTCATCGAAACTTGGTCAATCCCATGACCGTGCCGTAGCCACACATCAGGAGAAAATCATGCCTATTCAGGATCTCGTCGATTCGATTGCCACGCAAGCCAACCTCGACCCGCAAGCGGCGGAGAAGGCCGCAGGCACGGTGCTCTCAGTGCTCCAACATGAGGCTCCAGAACAAGCAGCAACTATATTCGCGAAGATCCCTGGTGCTACCGAACTTGCTCAAAACTTCGATGTCATGGCAAGCCGGGCCCAGTCGGGTGGCTTCCTGTCGAGCGTGACCAGCATGCTTGGTGGCGCGGCGGGTGAAAAGGTTGGTGCGCTCGTCAATGGTGTGGCCGCACTGAAAGAGAGCGGGCTGACCGTCGAACAGATCCAGGAAGCCGGAGCTGCGGTCCTGGCCCATGCCAAGGAATACGCCGATCCAAAACTTGTCGATCAGCTTCTGGATTCGGTGCCCGGCCTGAAAGGTCATCTCGGCCTTTGAATGCAATGGGCTGACATTCTACATCCGGCCATGTAAACCGTTCCAAGGTTATCAGGAATCGAGCGGGATGAACGGCACCAAACGGACATTTTATTTCGTGCTCGGATGGGTGATGGTGGCGCTCGGTTTCATTGGCGCGCTGTTGCCCGTTATGCCGACGACGATCTTCCTCATCATCGCCGCCTGGTGTTTCAGCCGCTCGTCGCCGCGATTTGAAAAGTGGCTGCTCGAACATCCGGTGTTCGGGCCGACACTGGTGCAATGGCGCGAGCACGGGGCAGTACCGAAACGCGTAAAATGGATTGCTTGCGGCGGCATGGCATTGGGCTACGCCACTTTCATGTATTTTGCCCGGCCGTCACCTCTGCTCGGAGGAGTGGTGGCAGTCTTTTTCATCGCCTGCGCCGCGTATGTTGTGACGCGCCCGAGTCTGGCGGCGTAAAACTAGATGCGCTTCCCGGTCGCCTTGTCGAAGACGTGCAAAGCACTCGCATCGATATTGAAGCGTTGCGGCGCGCCTACTGCGATTTGCGACCGAGGAGGCAAGCTCGCTGTCAGGCGCTGGCTGCCGATCGTTGAGGTAACGACCAGCTCCGGGCCGGTCAGCTCGACCACTTCGACCTTCGCCTCGATGGCAAGGTTGGCGTTTTCCGAGGACGCCAGCGTCAAGCTCTCGGGACGTATGCCGATGATCACATCGCGGGCGCTTGCCGCATTTTCCCGTAACGCAGGGGGGAGGGGGATGCCGCTGAGCGAGCCATCAATGTGCGCGATACCATCGGCAACCGTAGCATCCAGCATGTTCATCGGCGGCGAACCCACAAAGCTCGCAACATAGCGCGTGGCAGGGCGATTGTAGATCTCATCCGGAGTGGCGAGCTGCTCGATCTGACCGTCGCGCATGACGGCGATGCGGGTTGCGAGCGTCATCGCCTCGATCTGGTCATGCGTCACATAAACAATCGTGGTGCCAAGCATCTGGTGCAGGCGCTTCAGCTCAGTTCGCATCTCCATGCGCAGTTTCGCATCGAGATTGGACAGAGGTTCGTCGAACAGGAAGATTTGCGGATCTCGCACGAGTGCCCGGCCGATGGCGACACGCTGCCGCTGTCCGCCTGAAAGTTCGGACGGCTTGCGGCCAAGGAGATTTTCGATCTGCAGGATTTTTGCCGCCTTTTGCACGGCCTCGGTGCGTTCGGCCGCAGGTACATTGCGCATCTCAAGGCCGAAGCCGATGTTTCGCGCCACGGACATGTTGGGATAGAGCGCATAGGACTGGAACACCATGGCGATGTCGCGGTCCTTGGGGTGCACGCCGGTGACCGAGCGAGCACCGATGCGCACGTCACCCTCTGTCGCTTCGGCCAGACCCGCGATGATGTTGAGAAGTGTTGACTTGCCGCAGCCGGAGGGACCGAGCAAGACGAGGAATTCGCCGCTGGCGAGCGACAGGTCGATGCCCTTCAGCGTCTCGACAGCGCCATAGCGCTTGCGAACATTGATCAGCTCGAGCGCACTCATTGAGCTTCCTCCGGTGAGGTTTGCGGATCTTCGCCATCATAGCGGCGCGGAATTGTGGAGATGGCTTTGGACGCAACGCGAACACCAGCCGCAAGGCTTGCCCCGAGCGTTTGGCCGTTTGCCAGCGCGGCGAGGAAGGCGGCATTGAACACGTCACCGGCACCTATTGTATCGGCAACCTGCACGAGCGGAGCAGTTACCGAGACAAGCTTGTCATCGGAGCCGACTGCCAGTGCCCCATCGGGTCCTCGCTTGACGACAACGATGGCATCCCTCGGCATCAGGGCCTTGAGCCTGTGCGCGGCCTCGGCAGGCTCGACGCTGTTGGCGAGGCGCGTCGTCTCGACCTCATTGAACAGGGCGATGTGGCAGCGTGCCAGCCACCCGCGCGCCTTGATGCGGTTGGTCTCGGTCCAGCCGTCGATCGGCCAGCCGGTGTCGAGCGCGATGCGGATATCATTGGCATCGGCCCAATCGAACAATTCGTCATATTGTGCAACGAGGGCGTCGGTCAGGAAGGAGCCGCAAAGGATGGCGGTGCCGCCCTTCAGCCGCTCGGTGTCGAGCGTGGTGATGACGTCGAGCCAGGACAATGCCGCGATGTGTCCACGCGTCGTAAAGAAAGTACGCTCGCCATTCGGGTGGGTAATGCCGACGGAAAGTGTCGTGCCCATGGGTGCGACCGGCCAGCGCGCCGAATGCTTGCCGAAACCCTGCCGCAGCCATTCGCCGAACTGGTCATTGCCGACATTGGCGGCGATCTGAAAATCGAGACCGAGGCCGTCCCAGGTCAGCGCGGCATTGCCGGCCGAACCGCCGACGCGCAATTCGTCGTAATCCACCATGATCTCGGTTCCGGGCGTCGGCCATGGATCGGCCGGGCCGAGGATCAAATCGACATTGACGTTTCCGATGACGGCGAGTGGCAGCATCGCTCTCACTCGTCCCGCGTGATCTTGGTCGAGCGCACAGGCGTGCCGAGATCGGCAACGCGCGCGCCGGCAAAACCGAGCATGAAGTGCTGGGCGGCGGGCAGGAGTGCAAAAACAGCCGCTATACCGCTGGCTACGCCCGCATCAATCGTCGTGGTGCCTTTGAGTGGCGCTTCCCCGGATGCATCGAACACCACAACCGGCGACCCGGCTTCCCGTGCCGAGACCGCCATGCGGGCGACCAGTTCCGATGTTGCATCCTTGGCGCGGAACAGGACGACACCGACCTTCGGTCCGAGCATTTCCATCGGACCGTGGCGCAATTGTCCGCCTTCAAGCGAAAAGCACGGGATGCGTGAGAGTTCGGTGAGGCCGAGCGCAATCGCCTCCGCGACACCCTGCATGCGGCGACCGGAGGTTACGACAGCCGATACGTCCGACAATGCGGCTACTGCAGCATCGACATTCGGCTTGCTGTCGGTATTCAAGATGGCGAGCGCTTCGGCCGGATCCTCGCCAAGCGCACTGAGCACAGCGAGATGCAGGGCAAAACTGACAGTCAGACTGCGCGTTGCCGCAAAGGCATTTTCCGTACCGCCGGAACCGACCAGTGACGGCACGGTGCGGGCAAGGGTGGAACCGCCTTCGAGCGTCAAGCCGAAAGTATCGGCCCGAACGCCAGCCTCGGCAAACCAGCGCAGGATTTCGGCGCTTTCACCCGACTGCGAGGTCACAAGAATTGTTTTGCCGACTAATGGTAACGGCTGGCCAAGCTGTTCCGACAACGGCAGTGCCACGGCATCGATACCAAGGCCGCGATACAGCGGTTCGACCGCGCGGCCAACCGCATGCGAACCACCCATGCCGAGCAGCAGCAGACGCCCGGTCATACGCAGGGATTGGGCGATGGTCACGGCAAGTGGAGCAGCCGCCTCGAAGGAGGAAATCGCATCGGCATTCTGCCGCGCCATTTCTTTCTCGATGGCGATAAGACTGATGGGTTTGTTCATTTGCGAAGACATGCTCATCCTTTGACACCGCCGCTTGTCAGGCCCGCGATCAGGGCGCGCTGCATGAAGAGACCAACGAGTAGCGGGGGGAGGGCGGCAAGCACACCCGCTGTGGCAATCAATCCGTAGTCCGAGACGCGTCCGCCAGCGAGATCAGCGATCGCAACGGTCAAGGTTTTGGCCCGCTGGTCCGAAGTGAACAACAGGGCATAGAAGAATTCGTCCCAGGCAAGCAGGAACGCGAACAGTGCAGCCGTCGCCATGACGGGTGCGGCGAGCGGCAGGGTGATCAGTCGCAGGATCTGGTCGAGCCGGGCGCCATCCATGGTCGCCGCGCTTTCAATCTCGCGCGGGATCGAATCGAAGCCCGATTTCATCAACCATGTGGTGAACGGGGCTAGGATGGTAAGGTAAACCAGTGCCAGACCGAAGACATTGTTGAGGAGGCCTGCCCAGGCCAGCGTCATGTAGAGCGGTACGGCCAAGGCTACCGGAGGCAGCATATAAGTGGCGATGACCGCGTAAAGCGACCAGCCAACGGAAGGTGTGCGTGATACGGCCCAGGCGGAGGGGACGGCTACGATAAGCGCCGCCACAGTCGCCATACCGGCCACCTTGATGCTGTTGAACAGCGACGCGACGAAGGCCTCACCGGCGCTGTTCGCGACTGAAGAAAGCAGGACACCGTAGCGGGACAGATCGACCGTATCGGGCCACCAGTGCAGAGGCTTGGCAATAAGATCCGGCGTTGAGGAAATGCTCATGACGAAGAGCCACACCACGGGGGCGAGGATCACGACCAGAAGCAGTAAAGCGGCGAGATGGACGAGTACCGATGCGGTGAGGCTACGACGTTCCATTATGACACTCCCGCGCTTTTGCGGATCAGCGCGGCATAGGCGACGGCAAGCACAGTCACCAGCAAGGTGACAATCAGGGCCAACGATGCGCCCGATCCCGCTCGCTGGAAGGAAAACGCCTCCTGGTAAACGAGGATCGACAATGTGCGTGTGCTGTTGGCAGGACCACCGCGCGTCATGACCCAGATGATGTCGAAGACCTTGAATGCCTCGATGGTGCGCAGGACAAGTGCCACCATCAAGGGCCCGGCGAGATAAGGCATGATGACGAAGCGGAAGCGTGACCAGGCACCGGCTCCATCGACCATGGACGCAGCGGTGATATCGCGCGGCACGGCCTGCAGGGCGGCCAGCGCAATCAGCGCCACCAATGGAAAATTCTTCCAGCAATCGGCGACGATAAGCGAGGCGAGAGCAGTGCCAGGCTCGCCCAGCCAGGAACGATAGGCATCGATAAGGCCGAACTGCATCAGCATCGCGTTGAGTGCGCCATATTCGGGATTATAGATCAGCCGCCACAGCGTGGCATTGACCACGGTCGGCAGCGCCCAGGGCAGGATCATCAGCGCGCGCAGGATGGAGCGGCCATAAAACTGCTGGTTGAGCAGCAAGGCAGCAAGAACACCGATGACCATCTCCGCCGATACGGACAGAACGGCAAACCAGAATGTGGTGATCAGCGTGCGCTGAAAATTCGAACCGGAAAGTATCTTCACATAATTATCGATGCCAACGAAACCGCCCTCGGTCCCGACGAGCTTGGCATCGGTGAAGGAGAGCCGCACCGTATCGACGAGCGGCCAACCGATAATCGCAACCATGACGATCAGAAGGGGCAGCATCAGGAGCCATGCGCGGGTGGTGATCCAGGTGCTCGTCATGAAATGAAGCCTGCCACAATATCAATCATTGGGAAAAATGAAGGCGGAAGGACTGCCCGCCGCCTTCATCATGCTATCAGAGACCGCTGTTCTCGACGGCAGTTTTCAATGCAGCCTCGGGAGCGGCCTGCCCCAGGAGCGCTTCCTGAATTGCCTGCTGTAGTCCTGTCGAAAGTTCCTGATATTTCGGTGTCGTCGGACGCGGGTACATGGCGGCTAGACTGACTTTGGCCGCCGCGATCAATTCTTCCTGATTCTTGGAAACGGCAGGATCATCATAGGAAGAGGACCAAATCGGCAAGCTTAACTTGGCGTACTGGTTCTGCGTTGCCTGGGAAGTCATGAACGTAATGTATTTCCAGGCTTCATCCGGATGCTTGCTGGTCGAGGTAATGCCGAGGCCCATGGAACCGTTGACTGCAGATACGGTGCTCTTGCCTTCAACACCGGGGGCAGGGACGACACCGACCTTGCCGGCAACCTTGCTGTCTTTCGGGTCATTAGCCATGTTGTACATGTAGGTCCAGTTAAGGGCGAAGGCCGCTTCGCCATTCTGGAACACACGGCGGACGTCCTCTTCGAGGAACTCCTTGGAATTCGGATTGGTGAGACCCGACTTGTAGCTGTCCACCATGTAGTTGAGCGCATCGAGACCGCCGCCCGTCTGGAATACCGGCTTGCCGTCCTTGAGGAAACTGCCGCCATAGGCGCTGACCAGCGTGGTGTAATCGCAGATCGCGGCTTCAGCCTGCGACCAGCTCCAGGCGATGGGCGTTGCAAGCAAGCCCTTGTCCTTGATGGTCTTGGCCTGTTCGGCAAGTTCTGCCCAAGTCTTCGGCGGGTTTTTGATGCCGGCCTTTTCCAGGATTTCCTTGTTGTAGAACAGATATTTCGTGTCGAGAATCCAGGGCATGCCATAGCGTTTGCCGTCATATTCAACGGTGGTCCAGGCACCCGGAAGCACGCCCGATGTCATTTCCGGCGTAATCTTGTCAGTTACATCCACAAGGACCTTGTTGGTTGCATATTCGGCAGGCCAGATCACATCGAATAGAACGACATCGTAGCCGCCGCCCGACCCTTGAGCGAGGACGGTCTTGTCGTGCAAGCCTTCATAGGGGACGAATTCGAGATTGACCGTCACGTCTGGATTTGCCTTGGTGAAGGCTTCCGTCATTGCGCGGACATCGGCCTCGCTGTAGGCAGCCTGCGCCATGAACAGCGCGTTGATCTTGGTTTCTGCATGGGCAGGCGAAGACAGCGCCGCTCCCAGAAGTGTGGCGCCCAGAAGCGCGCTCGTCACGGATTTCAACATCATTACCTCCTGTTTGACAGCGCTGGCCGTCATGGACAGACGCCTGGTCGTTGCAATCGAGAGCCTTTCGTGACGCGTTTCGCCAAACCAGTGCTCACATTCCCCTGATCGATTTTTATTAAATCAATTCGCTTGACTTATTAGTTGATGAATATTCTTCTGGTGTCAAGAGGGATGACGGATGGACGGCATACGATCGATACGGGCAAAGAGCGGAACCAATCTCGGCGGTGCGAGTGCGCATAACCGCCGCATCATGATCGACGCATTGCGCGTCAATGGTGCGCTATCGCGGGCCGACCTTGCGCGCGCCACCGGACTGACCCCGCAGGCCGTTTCCAATATCATCGAGGAGCTGGCGCGGGACGGTCTGGTGCGTTCGCAGGCCAGCGTGCGCAAGGGCAGGGGCCAGCCTGCCACGCCCTATCAGCTCGTACCGGAAGGCGCCTTTGCCATCGGCCTGCAGATCGACCGCCATGTGACGCGCACCGTCATCGTCAACCTCGTCGGCGATGTTCTGGTCCAGATGGAAGCCAAGCTGCCTCCCGGCGGGCCGGCGCAAGGTGTTGTGGTTATTCTCGACCTGATCAGGAAGGCGCGCAACGCGCTGACGGCACAGGCGCCGGAGGCCGAAAAACGGCTCGTCGGTCTCGGCGTCGCCATGCCGGGGCCATTTGGCATCAACACGCTCTACGACGACCCATGGATGATGACGGCGTGGCAAAACTTCCCGCTCATGGACAGGATCGCCGAAGGAACGGGGCTGGAAGTTGCGTTGCAGAACGACGCGGCAGCCGCAGCAACTGCGGAACGATTGCTTGGCGCGGCACATGGGCTCGACCACGCAATCTGCATCTACTTTGGCTACGGTCTCGGGGCGGGCTTGATCCTCAACGGGGAACTCTATGGCGGCGCGCATGCCAACGCCGGCGAGATCGGTATGATTCTTGCGCTTGTGCCCGGTGACGGTCCCGACGTCGAGCCCCTGGAGCATTACGCCTCCATGGCGGCACTGTGCAAGTTGCTCGATTTCGATCCATCCGAGCCGGAGCTTTTCGCCATGATCACCGATGCTATCCTGCGCGGCGGCCCCAAGCTGGAACAGTGGATGGACAGTGTCGCCGAGCGCTTGCGCCGGACAGTGCAAATTCTCGAATCAATCTTCGATCCGCAGACGATCATTCTCTGCGGTGGAGCGCCAAGAGTGCTGATCGATCGCCTTGTCGAGAAGATCGAGCCGCTGCTGCCCTCGATCGCCGAGCGTTCCCGCCGCTATCCGGAAGCAAGATTGCAGGCAGGGCTTGCCGATCCTTGGTCCGCCGCACTCGGCGCCGCGGCAGAGCCCATCGCGCGGACTTTCGATCCAAGGTTTTCGGCGATCCTCAAGACGGTATGAGGCATAGAAGGGCTTGCTATAGCTCATGATATACGTCAGGGTGAGTTATAGAAAGGCGATCTATTCCTCATGATCTGGAACTGGCAGCAGGCCGATTGGCCCAATTTCACCTATGACGCAACTGCGCTTGAACCACTGGAGCGCCAGTTCCTGCTGCATTCCGGCGAGTTTTTCGGCGCTTTTCGCCATGTGAATACCGATGACCGGGACACGCTGCGAATCGAGCTGATCGGCGACGAGGCATTGAAAACCTCGGAGATCGAGGGAGAATTCCTCAACCGCGATAGTTTGCAGACGTCACTTCGGCAACAATTCGGCTTGGCGGCCGGCAATCAACGTGTTCCCGCTGCAGAGCGCGGCATCTCGGAGATGATGGTCGACCTGTACCGGACTTTCGCCGATTCGCTCCAACACGATACATTGTTCAACTGGCACAGGATGTTAATGGCTGGCGAGAGCGATGCCATCCAGATTGGAGGTTATCGCACGCACGAGGAGCCGATGCGGGTCGTGTCAGGCCGCGCCGACAAGCCGACAATCCATTTCGAGGCACCGCCATCGATACGCATTCCGCAAGAGATGAATGCATTTGCAAGCTGGTTCAACGCGACGGCGCCCGAGGGGAAGACGGCTCTGCCGGCACTGACCCGAGCAGGGCTGGCGCATCTATACTTCGTAAGCATTCATCCTTTTGAAGACGGCAATGGCCGTATTGGTCGGGCAATCTCTGAAAAGTCTCTCGCCCAGAACCTCGGCCAGCCTAGCCTTATCGCTTTGGCCTATACCATTCAGCGTGCACGCAAAGCCTATTACGACATGCTCGAACGCAGCAACAAAACCAACGAGATTACGGGGTGGCTTGTCTATTTTGCCGAGACTGTGCTGGAAGCACAGCGCACGACCCTGAAGCGGGTGGAATTCTACATCGTCAAGGCCAAGTTTTACGACCGGGTGCGCGGGCAACTCAACCCGCGTCAGGAAAAAGTCATTGCCCGTATGTTCCGCGCGGGGATCGACGGTTTCAAAGGCGGTCTCAGCGCCGAAAACTACATCAGCATCACCGGAACCTCCCGTGCAACAGCAACGAGAGACCTGACAGACCTGGTTGTCAAAGGCGGGTTGACCAGGACCGGAGAGCGCAGACACACACGTTACCATCTCGATCTCGATGGCGTTTGAACCGGCTATCGCAGCGACGAAAACCAGGCGATCAGCTCGGCGCTGTTGCGTAGACCATAGCTACGCATGATGCGGGCGCGGTGCGCCTCGATGGTTCGTTTCGACAGGCCGATCTCCTGGGCGATCTGCGCATTGGTCTTGCCTTGCGATACCAGTGTCAGCACCTGTTTCTGCCGGTCGGAAATCAGGCTGGCGTTGCCGGCAATCGCTCGATTCATTGGCTCGAAGCAATAGAGCGCTTCGGCGAACGGATCCGCCAGATTGCGGCTGCGCCCGCGCACCCGGCACCAAAAGCTCGAACCGTCACGCCGCCGCATGATGCGCTCGTCGTGATATACCTTGCCGCCGGCAAAGTTCGTGCGCCACATTTCGCCGGTGCGGACGAAATCCCTGATTTTCGGATAAAGCCGTGAGAAACTCTGGTCGATCAGTTCGTGACGTTCATAGCCGAAAGTCTCAGCGAATTCGAAATTGCAATCGCGTATGATACGGTGCGTGGCATAGACCATCGGCACCGGCAGATCCGTCAGCCGGAAGTGTTTTGCGCTTCCAGGATTCAGGATGTCGGAACTGGATAACTCCGGTGCTGTCATGCAGTATTAATACGACTATCTGCGGCGCCGGTACAAGCCATACGGTTCAAGCAGAGGATAGAGAAATGGGAGATTTTTCTTGAAAAAAGTTCAATCAAACGTCAGCGATGCGCTGGACGGCGTGCTGTTCGACGGCATGACCATCATGGCCGGCGGGTTCGGCCTGTGCGGCATACCCGAGGCGCTGATCTACGCGATCCGCGATTCCGGCGTCAAGGATTTGACCGTCATCTCCAACAATGCCGGCGTCGATGGCATCGGACTTGGCGTGCTGCTCGAGACCAAGCAGATCCGCAAGATGATCTCGTCTTATGTCGGCGAGAACAAACTGTTTGCCCAGCAATATCTGTCGGGCGAACTCGAACTGGAATTCAACCCGCAAGGAACGCTCGCCGAACGTATTCGCGCCGGAGGGGCAGGTATTCCGGCCTTCTTCACCAAGACCGGCGTCGGCACCATCATCGCCGAGGGCAAGGACGTGCGCGAATTCGACGGTGAATCCTACGTGATGGAGCGTGGACTATTCGCTGACCTTTCCATCGTCCACGCCTTCAAGGGCGATACGGAAGGCAACCTCGTCTACCGCAAGACCGCACGGAACTTCAATCCGATCATGGCGACAGCGTCGAGGTTCACCGTGGCCGAAGTCGAACATCTGGTCGACGCGGGCAAGATCGATGGCGACCAGGTGCATACGCCCGGTATTTTCGTCAAGCGGATCGTACATGTGCCCAACCCCGTCAAACATATCGAGCAACGGACGACCCGCCCGCGCCTTGTCGCTGCAAGTGAGGTAAACTGAGATGGCCTGGACACGCGATCAGATGGCCGAACGGGCCGCACAGGAACTTGAAGACGGTTTTTACGTCAATCTTGGCATCGGTATACCGACGCTCGTTGCCAATTATATCCCGACGGGAATGAGCGTGCAGCTGCAGAGCGAGAACGGCATGCTCGGCATGGGGCCTTTCCCCTATGAGGGCGAGGAAGACGCCGACTTGATCAATGCCGGCAAGCAGACGATCACCCAGCTGCCGACGACCAGCTATTTCAACGGCGCCGACAGTTTCGGCATGATCCGCGGCGGTCATATCGACCTTTCAATTCTCGGCGCAATGCAGGTCGCGCGCAATGGCGATCTCGCAAACTGGATGGTCCCGGGCAAGATGGTGAAGGGAATGGGCGGCGCGATGGATCTTGTCGCCGGCGTCAAGAAAGTCGTCGTCGTCATGGAACATGAGGCCAAGGGCGAAGCAAAGCTCCTGGAGCAATGCACGTTGCCATTGACCGGACAGCGCGTCACCGATCTGGTGATCACCGATCTCGGCGTTTTCACGGTGGAGCGACGCGGCGAGCCCAAGATGACACTCGTCGAGATTGCGCCCGGCGTAACGGTCGAGGAAATCAAGGCGAAAACCCAGGCGGTGTTCGACGTCGCGGTTTGATTGGAGAATAAACAGAGCTGGCGGACCTAAATATTCGCCAGCCTCTACCTCGTCTTCTTGACCACGCAGACCGGGCCGTCGCCCGGATAGCGGGGATCATGATCGACACACGTGGCGTCGTAACGGAAGCTGCCATAATAGACACGGGCGCAGCCGGAGAGCACGGGAGCGAATGTTACAAGCACCAGAAACAGGGCTGTGGAATATTTTCGATGAAGAGGGTTCATTTTTCCTCGCGTCGCTCCTATATATAGCCAGTTACGAGTGACACAGTAGCGTAACAATCCACTGATATTCTTCAGTAATTGGTCGAGTTTACGGTCGGCATCTTTGACATCTTACGGAAATCTGGTGCCACAATAAGGCAGGCTCCTGCTCCGTTTCCTGATCACGTTTTATGTGAAGTGACATAAAGGGGTTGATCCGCGACGATGGACGTATAAGTTCTGCCTTCCGATTTGTTAACTAAACCTTTCACGTTAGGAGCAAAGCGATGAACAAAACCGCCGGCGACTATTCATTGCCAGAAACGATTTCCACGGCGCTTGCCAATGGTACAAATATTGTCAGAGCATTTCGCGAACAATTCGGATATTCCATCGAGGATTTAGCCGTTGCGTGCGGTCTGACATCCCTCGAAATCGAAACGATCGAAAGCGGCCAGAATTCGGATCCGCACAAACTGGAACGCATTGCACATGCGCTTGGTCTCCCGAGCAACGCAATGATTCTTGAAGATTCCAAGCGCCTCAGCGCCTGAAACTCTACTACCACTAATAAATCGGCACCCAAAAAGCTGTCAGAGTGATATCCCAACTCTGACAGCTTTTTGATTCCGGGCGACGAGCTACAGACACAACAATTTGCGTGTCAGCGGGTGGTCGGGCTCGGTCAATCCCTCGATGACATTGGCGTGGTGCTTGTCAGGTTCTTCGACAGCATCCACCCGGCAGTCAAACCCCGACCAGATATTGGCGAGCAAGGCATTCTGCCGCAGAAATTCGGGACGCTCCGCTGCACCAACCCATGCGGTTACGTCGATGCCTTCCTGCGGCTCGAGCAGGGCAGGGCTCTCCAGCCGTGCTTCTACCGCATCGAGATGCAGCGTATCGTTCATCTCGGTCTTCATCAGCGGACGCATATCGGCTATCGCCGAAATCGGCACCGTCTTGCGGATGCGATGCCGGATCGCCTGGTTCAGCGGTGACGTAACCGTCACCATGCGGGCAACGAGGTGTCCGCCTGCGGAATGTCCCGTCAGATGGATTGGGCCCGAAACCTCGTTTGCAGCGCGGGTGATAGCGAGCCCGACCTGTACGGTGATATCGCTGACGCGAACCTCCGGACACAGCGCATAGGATGGCACGGCCACGGCGAAACCATGGGTGAGTAGCGCCTTTTGCCAGATGCGACCACGCGGACTTGTCGAAATCTTCCATCCAGTACCCGCCGTGCACGAAGACCGACGAGGCCCTTCAGGTCGCCCCAGGGCATGAACAGATCGAGCCGGTTACGCGAATGCGGGCCGTAGCTGAGGTCGGCTTTGAGCAGGCCTTTTTCTTGCATTTCCTCGCGAAATTGCGCGGCCTCCGCCAGCCATCTGGCCGGATATTCGAAGCCGTCTGGAATATACGCGAAGTTCGAATAGGCGTCGTCCCAGTCGATAGCTGCAGTCGTACCCATGTCTCCCTATTCCCTGATCTTTTCCCTTATCTGCACACCACCGCCGGACCTGCGCAAGTTCGGCAGAGCCAACATCAGGAGCACGAATGCGCCGGTGGCAAATTTCAGATCCGCAGGCGCAAGACCAAGCGTCAGACAGAACGAGATCAGCTGGTAGTACACCAGCGAGCCGACAACCGGCGCCAGAACCTGCCGCAAGATCGTCTGGCGGCCTGTAATGGCCTCGCCGATGATCAGCGCGGCAAGACCGTTGATAAGTATGCCGAAGCCCATATTGACATCGGCGAAACCTTGCGTCTGCACCATGATACTGCCGCCCGTCGCGGAAAGTGCGCTCGCGACACCGACGCCGATAATCGTCGCCGTGCCGACGTCGATGCCCTGTGCCTCGGCCATATCGGGGCTAGCCCCGACCGCGCGCATCGCCGTACCCTTTTCGGACATGAAGAAATACAGCATGGCGCCGAGGACCAGCGCAACCAGCAAACCGACAATCAGTATCTTGGTCCAGGGGAAATTGGCGGAGGGACCGGCAAGGATGGTGAAGACCGTGTCATAGGTGAAGAGCGGAATATTGGTGCGGCCCATGATGCGCAGATTGATGCTGTAGAGCATCGTCATGACCAGGATACCGGCGAGCAGCGTGTTGATCTTGAAACGCAGATGAATGAACGCCGTGGTGCAACCGGCGGCAAAACCGCAAAGCAGCGCAACGAAGCAGGCGAGAAATGGATTGACGCCGGCGGTTATCAGCGTGCCGCAGACACACCCGCCAAGTGGAAAGGCGCCTTCCGAGGTCAGATCGGGAAAGTTCAGGATGCGGAAAGGCAGCATGACGCCGAGCACCACGAAGGAGACGATCAGGCTTTGGGCGATGGTGACCGGGATCAGGCCATAGAAACTGTTGAATACGTCCATGACCTCAAGCCTCCCTGCAACGCGATAGCGTCGGATTTGGTGTGGAACCGCTCGATAAGATCCGCAACGGTAATACCGTTTTTCTCTTCCTGACCGATCTCCACGAGAACCTTGCCCGCGTCCATCATGATGATCCTGTTACCGTATTTGATCGCGTGCTCCATGTTGTGCGTGACCATCAGTGTCGTCAGTTGCAACGCTTCCACAGCCCGCACAGTCGTATCCATCACCAGCTTTGCCGTCCGCGGATCGAGCGCTGCCGTGTGCTCGTCCAGAAGCAGGAGTTTCGGCCGTGTCGACACCGCCATGACCAGAGACAGGGATTGGCGCTGGCCACCGGAGAGAAGGCCGACTTGCATGTCGAGACGCTTTTCCAGCCCGAGATTGAGTTCGGCCAGTTGCTCGCTGTATTTGGCCCGGCGGGCGGCGGTGAGCCCATAGGAAAAGCCGCGAGGCTTGCCGCGCAATTCCGCCAGCAGCATGTTTTCGCCGATGGTCATGGTCGGCGCGGTGCCGATCATCGGATCCTGGAACACGCGGGCAATGAACTGGGCACGGCGGTGGGCGTTCAGCCGGGTGACATCCTGTCCATCAATGGAAATGCGGCCCGAGTCCAGCGGCAGCTTGCCGGAGACAGCATTGAGAAAACTCGACTTGCCAGCGCCATTGCTACCAATGACGATGCAAAAATCTCCGGGCTTCAGCGCGACATCAAGGCCATCGAGCGCCCGGCGCTCGTCAAGGGTGCCGCGATAGAAAATCTTGGTGCCGCCCGTCACGGACAGCATATCGGTTGTCATGTGTAAGCCTCTAAACCAGAGCAAGAACCGCGTTTAACAAAAGTTCCTGCGCCTTGGCTGGCGCAGGAACTATATGTTTGCAGGCTAAAGGAGAAGGCTTATTTCACGAAGCATTCACAATCTTTGAGGCTATCGGGTACCTTTTGGCCTGTTTTTGCCAGAACAGCCTCGTTGATCAGCGCCGTGTGGTCCTCATAGGTCGGTTTGATCGGTGCAAGGCTTGCCGGTGACTTGCCAGCGATAATCTCCGATGCGAGCTTGGCCGCATTCTGGCCGACCTTGGTGTAGGAGACTTCGAAAGCCGCCGCGACGAGGCCGTCGCGTACCGCCTGCGCCGAGGCATTGACGATAGGGATATTAATGTTGAGCGCGGCAGCAGCCACAGCCGGAACTGCTGGCTGGACCAGATTGGAGCCCGGAACATAGATCACATCGGCCTTGCCGGCGAGCGAGCTGACCCGGATCGGAATATCATTGGTGTTGTCGAGACCGACTTCAACCAGTTCCAGGCCTTCGGCTTTGGCAGCTTCCGTGATCAGCTTCAGCACCGCAACGTCATTGTCTTCGCCGGGGTTGTAGAGATAGGCGAGGCGCTTGGCGTCCGGCAGCAGCTTCTTGATGAACTTGACGACCGAGCTGACGTCCTGCAGATCGGAAGCGCCGGTCATGCCGGTATCGCCCGCTTCCCACGAGGGTGTGAGTTTGGCCGCAACCGGATCGGTGACGGCGGCGAAAACCACAGGCGTGCCGGAATTACCGACGATCTGCCGTGCGCCCTGCGCAACCGGCGTGGTAATGGCGAGGATAAGCTTCGGATTGCTGGAAACGAGCTTGGTGACCATTTGCGGGATAAGCGTCGCATCGAAATTCACCTGCAATTCGTCATAGACGGCATCTGTGACACCAAGCTTGGTCAGTTCTGCCTTGAATGCGGTGACCGTTTCGTCCAGCTGCGGGTGCTTGCCGAATTGTGCGATGCCGATTTTGGTTTCGGCCGAGGCGGCTCCAAGCCCAAGCCCCAGGCCAAGTGCTGCAGCCAGCGCTGTCCGCACTGCATATTTTGCGCCGATCATTTTGTTATTCTCCCTTTTATGCCCCACTATCGAGCAGGGTCTGGTTATATTGACAAGTTCATACCAAAGTAAATTGTAGCCGTTAAGCGACTTGTGCAAAGCCGTGAATTGACGCCACTACATTCATTATCAAGAAAGAAGAAATGGACAGTACCACTATCAAGATCGATGCCACACAAGCTGACCTGGCCGATCCGCTGCGCGCATACCGCGACAGATTCGAACTGCCGGAGGGCGTGATCTATCTCGACGGCAATTCGCTCGGCGCCCTACCGAAGTCCGTCAGGCAGCGGGTGGCGAAGACAATCGGCGAGGAATGGGGTGAGCAGCTGATCCGCAGCTGGAATACCGCTGACTGGGTGCACCTGCCGCAGCGCGTCGGCGAGAAAATCGCACGGCTGATCGGCGCCGAGGAGCGAACGGTCGTCGCAGCCGACAGCACCTCGATCAATCTGTTCAAGGTATTGTCGGCCGCCCTCGACCTCAATCAGGAACGCCGCAAGATCGTTTCGGAGCGCGACAATTTTCCGACTGATCTTTATATCGCGGAAGGCGTGGCCAAGCAGATCGGCAAGGGTCACCGGCTGGTTCTTGCCGATGTCCCCAAAGATATCCCGGACCTGCTGGATGAAGATGTGGCTGTGCTGATGCTGACCCACGTCAATTACCGCAACGGCTATCGCCACGACATGGCGGCGCTGACCAGGGCGGCGCATGACAAGGGTATCCTCGTCATCTGGGATCTCGCGCATACGGCAGGCGCAATGCCGGTTGACCTGACTGGCGCGCAGGCCGATTTCGCCATCGGTTGCGGCTACAAATATCTCAATGGCGGGCCCGGCGCTCCGGCATTTCTCTATGTCAATCCACGCCATCAGGGCGGGTTCCGCCAGCCGCTTTCCGGCTGGTTCGGGCATCGCGCGCCATTTGATTTCGATTCCGTCTATGCTCCGTCGAGCAGCATCGAACAGTATCTGTGCGGGACACCGCCAGTGCTGGCGATGGTAGCCATGGACGAGGCAATGTCGCTGTGGGACGATGTCGACATGGAGGCCGTGCGCGCGAAATCCATCGGGCTCTGCGATTTCTTCATTCAGGAAGTCGGCGAATTTGCCGAGGAATTTGGGCTGACACTGGTGACGCCGCGAGACTCCGACCTGCGCGGCAGTCAGGTGTCCTATTCCTGCGACAATGGCTATGCCATCATGCAGGCGTTGATTGCGCGCGGCGTGATCGGCGATTTCCGAGCGCCGGATATCATTCGCTTCGGCATGACGCCGCTTTACCTGAGCTTCGCGGAGGTGGCGCAAGCTGCGGCAATTCTCAAGGAAATCCTTGCAACGCGCGCCTGGGACCAGCCTGAATATCAGGTGAGGGGAGCCGTCACGTGACACGTACACCCTACGATCCGGAAACTGACGGCGCGCAGATGGGCTTCGAAGGACGCATGTCCTATGGCGATTATCTGCGGCTCGACAAGATACTGACAGCGCAGACGCCACTTTCCGCTGCCCATGACGAGATGTTGTTCATCGTGCAGCATCAGGCGTCCGAAATCTGGATGCGGCTCGTTATCCACGAGCTGACTTCGGTTTGCGAGCACATCGCAAGGGATGATCTCGCGCCCTCCTTCAAGATGCTGGCGCGGGTCTCGCGCATTCTCGACCAGTTGAACTCGGCATGGGACGTCTTAAGGACAATGACGCCCAGCGAATATACGACCTTCCGCGAAGCGCTCGGCATGTCTTCGGGGTTCCAGTCATTCCAGTACAGGGCGATCGAGTTCCTCGCCGGCAACAAGAATGCCGCGATGATGCGCCCGCACGAGCACAAGCCGGATATCCATGCCTGGCTTGGGCAATTCCTGCACGCACCGAGCATCTACGACCAGTCTATCCGGATTTTGGCGCGCAAGGGCTTTGCTATCGACCAATCAGTGCTGGAGCGCGACTGCTCGCTGCCCTACCAGCCGAACAACAGCGTGCGCGACGCGTGGCTGGTGATCTACCGCGATCCGGAAGGCCACTGGCCGCTCTATGAACTGGCGGAAAAGCTGGTGGATTTCGAGGACTATTTCCGGCGCTGGCGCTTCAATCACGTGACGACAGTCGAGCGCATCATCGGCTTCAAGACCGGCACCGGCGGAACATCCGGCGTCAACTACTTGCGCAAGATGCTGGAAGTGGTGCTGTTCCCGGAATTGTGGAGCGTGAGAACGAACCTTTAGGCAGCGCGCTTGTCGATAGCGACACAGTCCATGGCGGATTTGGCGTGGATATGGTTGCTGTGCGCGAAACCGTGCTTGGCGATTGCGGCAAGATCATCATCGGGCTTGATGGGACGCGACCACCAATTGTCGTTGAGCGTCCAGCCTTGCGCCGTGGCGCTTTCAACCTCGGAACTGTCCGGACGCAGCACGCATGATTCGTGCACGATGCGCGCATTGGGAGAGCGCTTGTTCATCATCAGGCGACCACGCGCCAGCGCACTTGCCTCGTCATCGGCGATGACAAGCTGGTGAAACAGATGACGTGTCTGTTTATACTTTGTCAGATAAGCGAATTTGACCTGATATGCCGGCACTACATGCTCCTAGCAAAGACTCAAAAGCGTTAACCATTTATTAATATTGTTGGCTAACCGGTCTTTTTCAAGGAGATGGAAGTTTTGCACAGATAAATTTGCGGTCTCTTCCAAAAAGTGCGGATTTAGATCTAAGTGACTTGTTTTAACAACAAAATAGACAACTCGTTACGAAGGCGAAATAAAAGCCGTTCGAGCTTGGGCCCGAACGGCTGAGTAATTCATAGACGCTGATTCTCATCCATAAACCAGTTTGTCCTGGCGGGCCCTGAGTTCGACGATCTTGGAGCCTTGTGCGGGGGCGGCATTGGCGCTGGTGATGAGTTCGCCCTTCCTGATGGCTTTCGTGACGCTGCCGCCCTGCAACAGGCCGCAGGGGATGGCACCGGCGACGCGCGCTTCGCCCGCCGTCATGATCCACGCGCGGTAGCAATATTCGCCAATCGCATCGAGCCTGTCGCCGGGTTTCAGATCCTTCTTGGCCACGGCGCAGACCTCGGCCACCGGTTTGGCCAGCGGCACCATGTCGGCCTTGCCGTAAAGCACGACACGGGCGCAGGTCAGCGGCACCTCGAGCGAGGTCAGGTGATAGGGCCTATGGAAGGTGAAATACGGACCCTTGCCCATCTTCAGGTCTTCCATGCGCTCCGATATGCGCGGATGCGACATGTCGGCAACGACGAAGACGCCCGGCGCGACGCCCTTGCCGATCGAATAGTCGACGACACCGACCCTTGAGAGCACGCCGCCATCCTTTTCCGGCACAAGCACCTTGGACAACTGGTCGAGCGTTGCCGCCGGGCCATGCATGCCCGGCTTGTCGGGCACGAGCCCGGTGGCATTGGCGATCGCCGCCATCTCCACCATGGTCTTCGAACCGTCGACGAATTCGACCAGCATGCGCACATTCATGTGGCGGCGTCTGGCTTCTTCCTCGTAATCGTCGGGTATCGCATCGATGTTGAGCGGGTTGTTCTTGCCCTTGCCGGCGGCAACGATCGGATGGCCCATGGCCGAGACGAACTCGATCAGCTCCATGCACGAGGACGGCTCATCGCCGGCACCAAGCGAATAGGTGACGCCGAGCCGGTCGGCCTCGCTCTTGAGGTACGCGCCGATGGTCACGTCCGCCTCGACATTCATCATGACGAGATGCTTGCCGTGCTCCATTGCCTTCAGGCCGATCTCGGCCCCGACCGCCGGCACCCCGGTCGCATCGATGACCACATCGATCAGATCGTTCTCAAGGATCAGATCGGCATCATCGGTGACGGCGATCTTGCCCGCTTCCATCGCCGCGGTGAGCGCCGAAGCATTCGACACCTCGCGCGAATGGCCCTGTTCCTGATAGGCGATGTCGACGGCCTTGATCGCGTTGGGCAAATTGAGTTCGGAAATCGCCCCGATCTCGATGCCGGGCATATGCGCCACACGCGTGACGATGTCGGTGCCCATCTCGCCCGAACCGATCAGGCCGATGCGGATCGGACGGCCCGTATCCGCCCGCGCCTGCATATCCCGCGCCAATCCCGTCAATGCAACATTCGTAGCCATCAATGCCTCCACTTTGCTGCCGACCGGCATAGGACGGGAAATTGTGATTGGCAAGTTAGACGTTATGGAAGCGGAATTCCGTGCGCTGGCGATAGGTCTCGCCCGGGCGAAGGATCGTATCCGGAAACTGCGGCTGGTTCGGACTGTCCGGGAAATGCTGCGCTTCAAGGCAGAGGCCGGCATGCGGACCATAGTGCATGCCGCCAATCCCGGTAACGGCAGGTATTTTTGCCCCATCATAGAATTGCAGGCCGGGTTCGCTCGTGTGGACCTGCATGGCAAGGCCATTGCCCGCGACGAGCGAGGCTGCAAAACGCATACCATCGCTTATTGGCTCACTCAGAACGAAATTATGATCGTAGAGGGTTGAGCCGCTCGTGCCGATCCGACGCGGCAGGCGAAAATCATAGGCCGTTTCATCAATCCCGGTGATTTCGCCAGTGGGAATGAGGCTCCCGTCAACGGGCGTGTAGGCATCGGCAAGTATCCGCAGCGATGGTCGCGAATATCGCTGGACCCATCGAGATTGAAATAGGAATGCTGGGCAAAATTGGCGACGGTTGGTGCGTCAGTGACTGCTTCGACTTCAACGCAAAGCGTGAGGTCATCGAGGCTGTAGGTGCAGTGCACATCCATGTTGCCGGGGAAGCCCTGATCGCCATCGGGCAGATTGATTGAAAGGGTGACAGAAGACTGGCTCCAACCGGCAATGGTCCACAGGCGCTGCGAAACCCCGCCGCTGCCTCCGTGCAAGGTCTGAACGCCATGTTCATTAAGGTCGAGCTGAACGATCTTTCCATCGAGCAGGAAACGCCCGTCGGCTATACGGTTGGCGTAGCGGCCGACAAGTGCGCCGAAATAAGGTGAAAGGGCCGGGTAGTCGTCAAAACCATCGAAACCCAGAACGACGCGCTGGAGAATCCCATCGCTCAAGGGAATTTGCAGATCCCTGATGACGGCACCCCAGTTCAAAATTCTGGCGACGGCCCCGGCAGGTGAGCGGATCGTTACCTGGAATACCGGTTCGCCTTGAAACGTGCCGAATAGCTCTGGTTGCGCATTGTCACGCATCAATAATCCCTGACAGCGACGCTGCCGCGCGAGGAAAGTTTTGCCTGCAAGATCACGACGACCAGCAGGAACAGGCCGCGTATGACCGATTGCCAGTAGGCGGAGAGCGATATCCAGCCCTTGCCGTTCTCGAAGTTCAAAACGTTGAAGAGGATGCCAAGCAGCAGCACACCCGCAAGCGTGGCACCGACAGAACCGACACCGCCGGTCAGCAGGGTTCCGCCGACGACCACCGCGGCGATCGCGAAGAGTTCCCAGCCGACACCCTCGATCGGCTGCCCCGCGCCGAACTGCGACGCGAGGATGACGCCTGCAAGCCCGGCAAGGCCGCCACTCGCAAGATAGACCAGAAACTTGATGCGGTCAGCGGGGAGGCCCATCAGCCGCGTTGCATCTTCGTTGCCGCCGACGGCGAGCACGCCGCGACCGGTGCTGGTGAAATTCAGAACAACCCAGCCGATCACATAGGCCGCGATCGCAATCCAGGCGGGAATTGGGAAAGCCGAGGAAATTGTCCTGGCCGATCGATGTGAAACCGCTTTCATACGATACCGACACGGACTGGTTGTCGGCGAGGAGAAGCGCGGTACCGCTCGCCGCCAGCATCATCGCGAGGGTCGCGACGAACGGCATGATCTTCAGCCGCGTGACGAGAATTGCATTGATCAGGCCGACGCAAAGCCCGGCGCCGACCCCGGCTCCAAGGCCGATCCAGGCGCCCTGCGGACTGGCAAGCGCCGCGACGACACTGCCGAGCGCAGCAGTCGAGCCGACAGACAGATCGATACCGCCGGTCATGATGACGAAGCACATGCCGAGAGCCACGAGCGCAAACATCGAATTGTAACGCAGAACGCTGGTGATGTTGAAAAAGCCGAGGAAATAATCATAGCGTGCCCATCCGAAGAGGATGAGCAGCAGCAGCGCCAGAACGACACCATAGCTGCCAAGCAAGGAGATCAAACGTGGTCTTGTCATGCGCGCCTGCCCTGTTGCTGTATCCAGACGGCGAGTACGATGATGCCCGCCTTGACCACAAGGGCGGCAGCATCAGGCACACCATTGGCAAGGAGCGTGTAGCGCACGAGCTGGATCGTCATGGCACCGAGCAGGGTGCCGATAATGGTCGCCTTGCCGCCGCTCAAAAGCGTGCCGCCAACAGCAACCGCCGCGATGGCATCGAGCTCCATGCCCATACCGACCAGATTGGCGTCGCTGGAGGAATTGATGGCGATCACGACGAGACCGGCGATCCCGGCACAAAGGCCGCTGATCGCATAGACGACGAGCTTCACCCGGGAGACGGCGATACCGGAAAGCTCTGCCGCACGTTCGTTGCCGCCAATGGCGATGATCTGACGGCCGAAAACCGTGCGCTTCAGCATCCATGCGGCAGCGATCACCAGGAGCACCATAAGCACAACCTGCACCGGAATGCCGAAGAGGCGGCCGAGACCTATCCACTGAAATTGCGGAACGCGGAATGTCTGGAGATTGCCATTGGTCAGGACCTGGGCAATGCCGCGGCCGGCAATGAACAGAACCAGCGTCGCAACGATGGGCTGGATGCGAAACCTGGCGATGAGCCAGCCATTGAACAAGCCAAACAAGCCAGCAACACCGACCGCGATAATCATGGCCGCGGCAACGGCGAGAGCAACATTGTCGATGGGAACAATCTTGCCGAGGAAGATCATCGGCGCAAGCGCGCCGGAGATCGCCATGAGTGATCCAACGGAAAGATCGATGCCACCGGTCGCGATGACCAGCGTCATGCCAACGGCAACGATGACAATCGTGCAGACCTGTGTGAGATTGACGTTAAGCGTCTGCATGGTGGCGAAGTTGCGGGTAAAAGCAAAATTGAACAGGATAAGCAGAGCCAGTGCAATCAAGGTGCCGTAGCGCGCCATGAAATCGAATGGGTCGAACGGCCGCGATATAAGTTGTTGCCGCGCAGTATCGGTCATGGTGCAGCCTCCGCGATAGTCGGCGCGCTGCCGTGAGCCATGGCGGACATGACGGCGTCTTCGGTTGCCTCATCGCGATCGAATTCGGCAACGCTGATGCCTTCGCGCAGGACGAACACACGATCGGCGCCCTCGATCACCTCTTCGAGTTCTGAGGAGATCATCAAGACCGCAAGCCCCTGATCAGCCAGCGTCTTGATCAGCGCCTGAATCTCGCCCTTGGCTCCGACATCGATGCCGCGCGTCGGCTCGTCGAGAATAAGCAGACGCGGGTTCATGGCCAGCCAGCGGCCGAGGAGGACCTTCTGCTGATTGCCACCGGAAAGTTCGCGCACCTTCTGGTCCGGCCCGGAGCATTTGATACCGAGTTGCCTGATGAAACGCTCGACGATGTCGCGCTGCGCCTTCTCATCGATGACACCGGATTTGCTGAGCTTCGGCATCAGCGCCAGCATCATGTTTTCTGCAACACTCATCTCGGGGACGATGCCCTCGCTCTTGCGATCTTCGGTACAGAATCCCATGCCAGCAGCGATGGCATCGGAAGGCTTATGCGGATCGAACGTCTGCCCGTTGAATATCATTGTACCCGCGCGCGGACGATCGATGCCGAAGACCAGCCGAGCCGTTTCCGTACGCCCCGCGCCGAGAAGTCCGGCAAACCCGGCGATCTCTCCGCTGCGCACATTGAACGATACGTCCTGCACGATCTGGTTGATTGCGAGGTTCTCGGCTGACAGCAGCACCTTGCCGATTTTCTTTTCGTCGCGATCGCTGAATGCGGTGGCGTGGCCCTCGGCGCGTTCGATGGCGCGCCCAAGCATTGCGGAGACAAGACCGATCTTGTCGATCTCGTTCATGGCCGCAGTCTTTACGGTCCGGCCATCACGCATGATGGTGACGCGGTCGCAAACCTCATAAAGCTCATCCAGCTTGTGGCTGACGAAAACAACTGAAACGCCCTCCTGCTTCAACTGCCGGATGACATTGAACAACACAGCGACTTCACGCTCGTCGAGCGAGGAGGTGGGCTCATCCATGATGACAAGCTTTGCCGAAAAACCGATGGCACGCGCAATCGCCACCATCTGCTGCGTGGCGGTATTGAATTCCATCAACGGACGGCGCACATCGGCGCGCACATTGAAGCGCTGCAGCAGCGCCTCAGCCTCCTGGTGCATGCGCTTCCAATCAAGCAGGCCGTAGCGACGAGCCTCGCGGCCGAGGCATATATTCTCGGTGATGGAGCGATAGGGGACGAGGTTGATTTCCTGGTAGATGGTGCTGATGCCGCTCGCCTGCGCCTGTTGCGGCGAGGAGACCTCGAATGGCTTGCCATCGAACACGACTTCACCGGCATCGCGCATGTAATAGCCGGTCAGCACCTTGATAAGCGTCGATTTGCCCGCACCGTTCTGGCCGATCAGCGCATGAACTTCGCCGCGTCCAACAGCGAAAGAGGCGCCGGACAGAGCAGGGATCCCGGCAAAGCGCTTGTCGATTCCCGTCATCGATAAAAGGTTATCGGTGTTCATTGCAAAGCCAATTCTGAACGCATCGGAAGGCTCCGGCATCAGCAAATGCCGAAAAAAAGCCAGCGCCCTATAAGAGCGCTGGCAGAGCCACAAAATCAATAGGCGGTGCTCAGCAGGTCCTTGGCATTGCTGGCATCGTAGAACTGATCGGGGTTGATGAGTCTTGGCTGGAATTTTGTCGCCGTTGGCGTAGGCAACGGCCGTGTCGAAAGCTTTCGGTCCGAAGCGGGGATTGCATTCGACAACGGCTGCAATCTTGCCATCGACAACCGCCTGAACTGCTTCCTTGCCCCCGTCGATCGACAGGACGAGAATGTCCTTGCCCGGAACCTTGCCCGCAGCCTCGATGGCGGAGATAGCGCCGATGGCCATCTCGTCATTATGGGCATAGACGACATTGGCGTCGGGATGCGCCTGCAGCAGCGTTTCGGCAACCTGGCGTCCCTTGTCGCGGGCGAAATCGCCGGTCTGCGAGGCGACAATCTTGAAGTCGGAGTTCTTGGCGATCACATCGTCGAAGCCCTTCTTGCGATCATTGGCCGGAGAAGAACCGGTCGTGCCCTCAAGCTCGATGATCGTGGTCTTGCCATTGGCGTTCTTGACAAGCCAATCGGCAACACGCTGGCCTTCCTCGATGAAATTGGAGCCAATGAAACGTTACATAATCCTCGCCGGGCTTGGCCAGCGAGGCGTCGACGTTGCGATCAAGCAGGATAACCGGGATGCCGGCATTCTTGGCGGCCTTGATTGCAGGAATCAGCGGCTTTTCCTCACGTGGCGCGAGGAAAATCAGGTCAACGCCCTGGGCGATCATCGAATTGACGTCGGCGACCTGCTTGGCGGCGGAGCTGGCGGCATCCGTATAAACCAGTTGCCATCCGCGCTTTTTAGCTTCTTCCTGCATGCTGGCAGTCTGGGCCAGGCGCCATGGATTGTTGCTTTCGGTCTGGGCAAAGCCGACCTTGTAAGTGTCTTTCTTCTTGAGCGGCGGCGCATCAGCCAATGCGTTGCCAGCGACCATGGAGGCGGCCAGCCCAACGGCTGAAGTAAACAGCAGAGTCCGACGGGTGATATTCATTGAAAATTTCCTCCCAGAAATTAGCTCGTGGCGATCCCACTGCGGCGATCATCGCTACTTATAAAAATTAGTCAATAATTATTTATGTTGATTAGTCGGGCAAACTGTTCGTAATATTCCCCATAACTTCATCGATTCCGGCCAGTCTTCGGGCCGCTGGAAACGTCGTTCCGGATGGGTGATACGGTGGATAATTCTACCACTGGCAAAGTTAAGACCACGCGCTTGGCAGTGCGGCGCAAACGCGTCAGCAAGCGTGTGACAATGACCGACATCGCCCGGGTTGCAGGGTGCTCGCAGGCCACCGTCTCCTTCGTGCTCAACAAGACACCGGGCATCAAGCTTGCCGCCGAAACACGCGAACGGGTGATAGAGGCGGCGCGTTCGCTCGGCTATGCCGCACCGAGCTTCGCCCATCTCGACACCGCGGATATCCTGACGCCTGCGATCGACGGCAAGATCGGCTTTGTCGTCGACCAGCTTGCGACCAGTCCGGAAGCAGTCGTCGCTATCGAAGGCGCACGCCAGGCCTCGTGGAATGCCGGCAACATCATCCTGGTCGCCCAGACGCTCAACGACCCCGAGATGGAGCCCCGCACGATCCGCGCCCTGCGCGAGCAGGGAATTTCGGCACTGATCTATATGGCGATCTTTACGCGCGAGGTGGTCTTGCCGGCGGCGGTTTACGAACTCGACATTCCGGTCGTTCTCATCAACTGCTACACGACGGACCATGCCTTTCCTGCTGTCGTACCAAGCGAGATCGCGGGCGGTCAGCATTCGACCCGTCATCTGATCCAGCATGGCCATCGGCGCATCGGCACTATTACTGGCGAACCATGGATGGAAGCCGCGAAGGACCGGCTCAAGGGCTATCGGCGCGCTTTGGCGACGGCCGATATCCCTTTCGATCCGGAGCTGGTGATCGAGGGCGACTGGTCGGCAAGCGCGGGCTATGCCGCAACGAAGGAATTGCTGACGCTGGACGACCGACCCACTGCCATTTTCTGCCAGAACGACCGCACCGCGATTGGCTGTTACGAGGCGCTGAAGGAGGCCGGGATGCGTATTCCCGAAGATATCTCCGTCATCGGGTATGACGACGAAGAAATCTCGCGCCATCTCCATCCGCAATTGACGACTTCAGTCCTGCCGCACCGGGCCATGGGACGCTGGGCAATCGAGCAACTGGACGGCTTTGCGCAGCTCATCGGGCATGCGCTATCCGATCACCAAGCTCGAATGCCCGCTGGTGGAGCGGCTATCGGTGGCGGAGTGCGCCGCAAAGCTGGCGTTCTTCGGCTAGTCCCCGAGCTTTTGTTTCGCATAGTCGGCACGATCGATGCCGTGACGCTGCAATTTGTCGTAGAAGGTCTTGCGCGGGATCCCAAGGGTTTCAAGGGTCGAACGCACATCGCCATGGTTTGCGCTCAGCGCATCACGGATCAGTTTTGCCTCGTGCTGCTCCATCGCCTCGGGCAGGTTTACAATGTTGGTCGTCTGACTGAGTCGCTCGCTCTCCAGCTCGCCCAGTCCGAGCGCAACCCGTTCGGCAAAATGCGAAAGCTCGCGCACATTGCCTGGCCAGTCATGTTCCATCAGACGCGATCGCAACGCTCCGGTCATCTCCGGCGGCTCGCTTTTGAAGCGTGCTGAGGCGCGCTGCAGGAAATGCGTGAACAGGAGCGGAATATCCTCCCGACGCTCGCGCAGAGGCGGGATCGAAATCGTAACGACGTTCAAGCGATAAAAAAGGTCTTCGCGGAAATTCGCGCGCTGTTCCGGACTGCCGAGATCTACCTTTGCCGCTGCAACGACACGCAAATCGACCGGTCGATGTTCATTGGTGCCGAGCGGCGTGATCTCGCGGGTTTCAAGCACACGCAGCAATTTGACCTGCGTCGATAGCGGCATGCTTTCGATCTCATCGAGAAACAGTGTGCCGCCACTGGCATGTTCAATGCGGCCGACACGCTTTTTTTGCGCTCCGGTAAATGCACCAGCCTCATGACCGAACAGCTCGCTTTCGATCACGGTCTCCGGCAGCGCACCGCAATTGAGCGCGACGAAATTGCCTTGCTTGCGACGGCTCCATTCATGTAACAGGCTTGCCGCCACTTCCTTGCCGGTGCCGGTTTCACCGGCAATCAGCACGTCGACATCTGCATTGGCCACGTGGCGCAATGTCTTGCGCAGGTTCTGCATGACAGGGGTCTGTCCAATGAGCGGCAGATTGTCGTCGGATGTCTCGAGCGCGAGGCGCAGCTGGCGATTTTCCATGACCAGCCGCCGCTTTTCAACCGCTCGCAGGATGCTCTGGACGAGGCGATCAGCCGGATAAGGCTTGGCAATGAAATCATAGGCGCCTTCCTGTATCGCCTCGACCGCCATATCGATGTCGCCGTGGCCGGTGATGAGGATGACGGGCAGATCGGCATCCATGGCGTGCAGTCGGCGAAACAATTCCAGACCGTCGATATTCGGCATGCGCACGTCAGTGACGACAACGCCGGCAAAATCCGGTGTCAAAAAGCGCAAGGCGCTCATCGCATCCGCAAAAGGCATCACCGTAAAACCTGCAAGCTCCAGGGTCTGGCGATTGGCATTACGCAGATCATCATCATCGTCGACGAAAGCGACACTGGGCTGAAAATTCATGATCAAGAGACCCTTGGAAGATGAACAGTAAATTTTGTTCCGGCGCTGCTACTTTTGACGTCGATGCGCCCGCCATAATCCGCGACGATGTCGTGGCAGATGACGAGACCGAGCCCGAGGCCGCGATCCTTGGACGTATTGAAAGGTGTGAACAGCGCTTGCATGATTGCTTCAGGAATACCTGGCCCATTGTCGGAAACAATCAGCTGGACCTCGCCTTCGGTCACCCGGGTTTCCACGCTGATCTTGCTGGCCGGACCGCCTTCCGTTGCCTCCACTGCATTCTGCATGAGATTGATCAGCACCTGCTCGAGACGCATTCGATTGCCGTGAACCTTGATATCCGACGGTGGTGTCTGCGTGATGATCTGACCGGCTCTCTGCCGGAACCGGGTGCCTAGCAGCAGCAACGCACCCTCGATCACATCGCTGACGCTGATGGGACCCGCGTCGCCCGTTCCCTTGCGCGCGAAGGTGCGCAGCTCATCGGTGATGCCACCAATGCGCTCCGTCAGCCCTGCAATCGCTTTCAGATTGTCCTTGGCTGAATCGATCTGGTTGCGGCCAAGAAAAGTCTTGGCATTGTCCGCATAGGAGCGAATGGCAGCGACAGGCTGGTTGATCTCATGGGCAACACCGGCGGTGACTTGTCCGAGAATGGCAAGTCGGTTCGCTTGCACCAAATCCTGTTGTACTGTCTGCAGCTTGGCTTCCGTCTTCTGACGCTCCTCGACCTGCATTACGAGTTCCGAGTGAGCGGTGCTGAGATCTGCCGTGCGCTCGGCAACACGCCGCTCAAGCTCAAGCCGTGCTGCTTCTTGCTCGCGGGCACGCCGCAGGGCAAGTCCACGACGGCGCAATAAGAAGGCGGTGAACCCCAGAAGCGGCGCAAGAACAAGCAGCGCCAGCAACTGAGCTGTCCGCGTTGCCTCGGCCACAGCAGACGCCGCCGGGGTCAGGAGTTGCAGGTTCCAGGTCGTGGTGGGAACCGGCGTTTGTACGCGCACGAATTCTTCTGCCTTCGCCGCGCCTGGCAAGCGCGCCCGAACAATATCAGGCGGGCCCTGTGGCAAGGCAGGCGTAATGTCGAGCGGCGCGAGGGGCGCATCACCGAATTGCAAACTCTCGCGGATCGGTCCCATCTGGTCAGGAACGATTGGGCCCTCGGTCATGAACCGCCATCCGGGCAGGCTTGTGATCAGCACAATACCGCGCTGATCAACAACCAGGGAAGGATCGCTGTTGCGGCGCCAATCGGCCTCAAGGTCATCGAACTCGACTTTGACGACGATAACGCCGAGCGTTCCCGAAGGTCCATCGATGCGTCTTGAAATATAGAGACCCGGACGTTTACTGACGGTACCGAACGCATAATGCTCGGCACTGCCGGCGGCGACAGCGCGGGTATAGTAGGGTCTAAAGCTGTAATTGGTGCCGACGAAGCTCGTCGGTTCGCGCCAATTGCTGGAAGCCAGTGCCAATCCATCAGCGTTGAGAAGATAAATCACCGACGAGCGGGTACCGCTGATCAGGCTTTCAAGCTTGCGGTTGACAAGTTGCAACAGGCTGTCGCTGCGCGTCGTCAACGCGCTGATCACATCGCGGTCCTGCGACAGGACGAAGGGCAACGACCGCTGTTTCTCAAGCACAGTCCGTAGCAGGACGGCATTGAGTTCGGCCGCGCTCTGCGCCCGGGTGTGCAGCGATTCGTAAGCGCGCTTGCGGCCATAATCATTGGCGATGAAAAGTGCGCCTACGACAAGAAGTGCAGCGAGGAGCCCATAAACAATCTTCACGAGCGGGCTTGTCATCCCCGCGTGCAGAATGCTTTCCGAGTGCACCACCAACCGATTTTCCATGAAAGCAGTGTGCAGATATTCGCACAAATCTCAAGAGGTACGTGCGAATAACCGCACAACTTTAGTGGTAAAGAATGCGGCCAAAAAATTTATATCGTTTGCTTCCAACTACTTAGACTTATCTCGCAAATTGGCATGGTGCTTGCAATGCTTTTCGCGAGGGGACGGTCTATCCGCCCTGTAACGAGAGCCCAGGAGGCTGGCAGGCTTTATCGCGCCAGACGCGGCTCGCACTATGGAGGAAGTTATGAGTCCTGTGACGATAACCGCAGCACCGCAGCCACGCGGCAAAACACCGATTTACGCCCATCTTTATTTTCAGGTGATTGTTGCCATCACCATCGGCATTCTGCTCGGCCACTACTATCCCGATATTGGCACCAGCATGAAGCCACTTGGCGATGCTTTCATCAAATTGGTGAAGATGATCATTGCGCCGGTCATTTTCCTGACGGTTACCACCGGCATCGCCGGCATGAGTGATCTGAAAAAGGTCGGCCGCGTTGCCGGCAAGGCGATGCTTTATTTCCTGACGTTCTCTACGCTTGCGTTGATCGTCGGTCTCATCGTCGCCAATGTCGTTCAGCCGGGCGCCGGCATGAATATCGATCCTGCATCGCTCGATCCCGCCGCCGTCGCGACCTATACACAACAGGCGCATGAGCAGAGCGTCGTCGGCTTCCTGACGAACATCATCCCGACAACAATCGTTGGTGCCTTTGCTTCGGGCGATATCCTGCAGGTACTGTTCTTCTCGGTACTGTTCGGCCTTTCACTCGCCATGGTCGGCGAGAGGGCGGAACCGGTTACGAATTTCCTGCAGGTGCTTTCAGCGCCGGTTTTCAAGCTCGTCGCGATTCTGATGAAAGCCGCACCGATCGGTGCCTTCGGCGCCATGGCTTTCACCATCGGCAAATACGGCATCGGGTCGGTTGCCAATCTGATCTTCCTGATCGGTACATTCTATCTGACGTCGCTGCTTTTCGTGCTCGTCGTTCTTGGCGCTGTCGCCTGGTACAATGGCTTCTCCATCCTGGCACTGATCCGCTACATCAAGGAAGAACTGCTGCTGGTACTTGGAACGAGTTCATCCGAAGCCGCCCTGCCGACACTGATGGCCAAGATGGAAAAGGCAGGCTGCAAGAAGTCCGTGGTCGGCCTCGTCATTCCCACCGGTTATTCGTTCAATCTTGACGGTACGAATATCTACATGACCCTGGCTGCACTGTTCATCGCGCAGGCGACGAACACGCATCTGACACTCACGGACCAGGTATTGCTGCTGCTTGTCGCCATGCTGAGTTCAAAGGGTGCTGCAGGCATCACCGGTGCGGGCTTCATCACGCTCGCTGCAACCCTGTCGGTTGTTCCCGCAGTTCCGGTCGCGGGCATGGCGCTCATCCTCGGCATCGATCGTTTCATGTCTGAATGTCGCGCGCTTACCAATCTTGTTGGCAATGCGGTAGCGACAATCGTTGTTGCCCGCTGGGAAGGCGAGCTTGATACCAATAAGCTCGCACAAGCGCTCAGCGGCGATTTCGCCGACGAGGACGCGCTGGCGCTCGCAAGCTAAAGAATAAGACTGGTTCAAGTAAAAGGCGGGCCGACCAGGTCCGCCTTTTCTATTTGCGCCGAAGGTTATCCCGCCAGTTCTGTGCATAAACATCGAAGGCTTCGTTCAGCGGCGCGACATCGTCCGAGACTGGTTTGAGCGGACATCTGGCGCCGGCAAGGAGTGCAGCGCCAAGACTGGTCCCAGTGGAGCCGGGAGAAGCGACGATTTCGCGTCCGGTCAGCGACCGCAATGCAGACAGATAGGTTCGGTTGCGGGAAAACGGTCCTTCGACAATTGTCGGGCCAGCTGCACCAATCAGCTCGAGACAGGTATTGGTCATGAGCGCTGTATATAGCGAGGCAGCGGCGTTTTGTTCGGGCGCCGATCGCGACTCGTCGTTCAGCCGGATGGGGGCGTACGCGGGGTAGGGCCCCGATCCCTGCATGATGCTCGGCAGGATCATGAACTGCTCGCGGATCACCTGGTCCAGCGTATCCGCATCCGGTTCGAAGGTACTGCCGCCGGTCAAAAGATCGAATTCGCGTCCGCCCATGAACCGTGCCGACGGCACCGCCTTCCCATAGGCATCGACATTGGCAAGCGTATCCCGAGCCGGGTCGAGCTGATCCAACCTTCCGCCGACTGCAAAAGACACCACCCAGGTTCCGGTCGATACGACGGAGAAGGGCGACGTGCGGGTGATCAGATGCGGCAGCAGCGAAGCATTGGAATCGTGGATGCCGCAATGAACCGGAATTGCCTTGACCACGCCGATCTGCCTGGTGAGCGGATCGCGCAGATCGCCAATCCGGTCGAAAGCAGAGCGGATGGGCGCCATCAACGGATGAAGCTCCAGCGTATCGACAAGACTGGAATATTCGCCCTCTTGCGGGTTCCACAGATCCGTATGGCAACCAAGCGACGTGACTTCGTTCACCGCAATGCCAGTCAGGCGCCAAACCCAGTATTGTGTGTAGGTGACGATGGTCTTGGCCGTGGAAAATTCAGCCGGAAACTGCGTCTTCTGGTAGTGGATTTGCGCACCGACATTGAGGCCTCCGGAGAGAATCGGCGAGCGAGTCTCGGCGAAATCCGGCCGCAAAGCCGCATAGGCTGCGCGCACCTCGTCAGGATAGACATGCTCATAGTCGATGACCGGCATCGCCAGACCATTTTCGCCCAGCAATGCGGCGGCTGCGCCATGTGCGGTGACAGAAATCGCGTCGAAGCCTGGCGATTGGGCAAAGATTGTCAGTGTATCGACAAAAAATCCCCACAGCGCCTCGATGTCATAATGCGGATAGAGCCCATCCTTGGCGACGCGGTTCTGCGTGCTGCGCGAGGCGACTTCTGTTCCTGTCGCGGCGTCGACGATAACAACCTTGGCGTTGGTCTTACCAACATCCATGACGGCTATGCGGCGGCTGTCGCTCATGGCAGATGGAAAAGGCAAACGAGGTCCGTCTGGACAGGTGAGCTGTCCGGATTGGTGACCATGATATCGGCCATATGAGTCCACCATTTCTTCATCACCGGATGATCGGGCAGGCTTTGCATGGTGTGACCAACGGGGCGGATCAACACGCCAAAGAGCGTATTCGTGGCGCGGTCGAGGTGGATCGAATAATCGGCAACACCCGCCTCATGCAGGAGATCCACGAGTTCCGGCCAGATTTCGTCGTGACGGCGCCTGTACTCGGCCTCCATACCGGGATTGAGTGTCATCGTGAACGCATATTTTTCCATCGCACTCATGCGGGCTTCCTGTGCCGGAACTGACGGATAATGACCGGTAGCGTAATGGTCACAATCAAAAGCAGGCCGATGAAGATCGACATGACAATGCCGGGAACGTTCAGCAGGCCAAGGCCGAAGGTGACCAACCCCATGACGAAGGCAGCGATGACCACGCCGCCGATCGTTCCGGCACCGCCAAGGATCGAGACGCCGCCAAGGACGACCATGGTGACGATCTCGAGCTCCCAGCCCTGTGCGATCGACGGCCGGGTCGAGCCGAGGCGTGAGGTGAGGCAGACGGCTGCGATGCCGGACATCAGGCCGGTCAGGAGGAACAGGGTGAACTTGATGCGCTCGACACGAATACCGGAGAAGCGTGCGGCAAATTCATTGTTGCCGATGGCATAGACCCGGCGGCCAAAATTCGTCGCATGCAACAGGACCGCGAAGACGATCGCCAGCACGGCGAAAAGCACGAACTCGAAGGAAAAGACCCAGAAGACATACCCCTGGCCGAAATAGGCGAACGAAGCCGGATAGCCACCATAGGCCTTGTCGCCAAGGACGATATAGGCGATGCCGCGGAACAGGCTCATCGTGCCGATCGTGACGACGATGGAAGGCAGACGAAGTCCTGCGACGAGAATGCCGTTGACCACGCCGCAACCGACACCAACGCCGATCCCGATGGCAACGAGACCAGGCGTACCGATCCCTGCCTGCACTGCAGCGCCCATTGCAGTCGAAGCAAGCGCGATGATCGCAGCAACTGAAAGGTCGATCTCCCCGGAGATGATCAACAGCGCCATGGCAAACGCCACCATGGCCTTTTCAGTAAAATTGAACGTGGCGTCCGACATATTCCACGCATTCAGGAAATAGGGCGAGGCGAGGGAATTGGCGATGAAGATCAGCACGGCGACAGCAAAAAGGAGTGCTTCCCAGCTCCCAAACAGACGCGTTGCCGATGTGCCAAGCCGGTCCGGGATAAGCCGCTTTTCAGGTATCGCGTTCATGCTGCCACCTCGATCTGTTCCGACGCGCCGCGATCACGCAGGATTATACGGCCACGCCGCCGTTCCTGACGAGCATTGAAGATCACGGCAGCAATGATAACCGAGCCGGAAATCGCCATTTGCGCAAAGGGCGAAATGTTGATGACCGGCAGCGCGTTCTTGATGACGCCGAGGAACAGCGCTCCGAGTACGGCGCCAGCAACCGAACCAATCCCTCCAAGTGTCGAGATACCGCCAATGACGCAGGCGGCGACGGTGTCGAGCTCGAAGCCTGCCGCAATGTCGACATAGGCAACCGCGTAGCGCGACACCCAGAGATAGCCGCAGAGACCCGCGAGGGTTCCGGAGATGACGAACGCGAAAAAGCGGGTACGTCCGACATCGATACCGGCATAGACCGCCGCTGTCGGATTGCCGCCAGAGGCATAAATCGCCCGGCCAAGAAACGTGCGTGACATGACGAGATACATAACGGCTACGATCACGATGGCCGTCCAGCCAAGGATGGGCAGGCCGAGGAATAGCTGGCGCGGCGTCTGCAGGAAGGGCGCTGTCATCTGGTGCGCGTTCACCCAGGCGCCGCCGGAGAGAACGAACGCCATGCCACGATAGATCGTCAGTGTTCCAAGCGTGACGACAATGGAAGGAATGTTGAGCTTCCAGACGAAAATTCCATTGATCGCGCCGAGAACGGCACCGATACAAAGAGCGACAATGAGGATCAGCACGAGGGGCAGTTCCGGGTGAGCGGCATTCAACATGCCGACCACCATGCCGGTAAAAGCCACATTGGCTGCGACGGAAAGATCGATGGATTTCGTCAGGATCACCGTCATCTGGCCAAGCGCAAGAATGATCAGGATCGACGTGTCATTGAAGATATTCGCAAGGTTGCCCGGCGTGGCAAAGCCTGGCGAGCGGGTGGAAAACACGGCAAGCAGAATGGCGATGATGATCACCAGCAGCATTTCGCGGAATTTGAACAATTGCCTGATCATACTCAACCTTTACGCATTGCCTGTCGCGGCGCGGACCAGAGTTTCGGCATTGAGGTGCGAACGCTCAAAGATACCGGCCGACAATCCTTCGCGCATCACCAGCACGCGATCCGACATGCCGAGGATCTCCGGCAATTCCGACGAGACCATGATGATGCTGAGACCTTCGCTGGCGAGTTCGCTGATGAAGGCATGGACCGCCGCCTTGGATCCAATGTCGATGCCCTTGGTCGGTTCATCAAGGATAAGGATCTTCGGTTGGGTTGCCAGCCATTTGCCGATGACGACCTTTTGTTGATTGCCTCCGGACAAGGTACCTACCGGCACGGAAAGGGCAGCAGCGCGCAAGTCAAAACGCTCGGCATATTTCCGTGCGAGGGCGAACTCGTCCGCCGCGCGCAAGAAACCTGAACGAGAGGTGCGTGTCAGCGAGGGCAGCGAAATGTTCTGGTAGATCGGAAGCTGCAACACCGCGCCGTGGCGGCCGCGTTCCTCAGGCACATAGACGATGCCGGCCTTGATGGCGTCGCTCGGGGAGCGGATTACGATCTCCTTGCCGTCCAGCTTGAGAGTGCCGCCGGAGGGTTTTGTGACGCCAAAGAGCGACTGGCAGATTTCCGAGCGGCCTGCGCCAACAAGACCATAGATCCCGAAAATCTCGCCCTTCCTGAGGGCAAAGCTGATGTCGCGAAACTCGGTCGGATGCGTGTAGTTTTCGACCGAAAGCACTGTCTCTCCGAGCGGAATGTCGACTTTCGGGAAGGCATGTTCGATCGAACGGCCGACCATGAGCTTGACGATCTCATCCTGTCCGACACCGGCAAGCGCGCCGCTGCCAACCGCCTTGCCATCGCGGAAGACCGCGTAGTGATCGGCGATCTCATAGACTTCATCGAATTTGTGGCTGATGAACAGGATGGCCTTGCCCTGCGCTTTCAGGCGCTTGACGATCTGGAACAAATCATCGACCTCCTTGCGTGAAAGCGCGGCGGTTGGTTCATCCATGATGACAATGCGTGCATCGACGGAGAGCGCCCGGGCAATGGCCACGAGATGGCGCTGGGCGATCGAGAGATCCTTCAGACGCACACGCGGATCGATATTGCTTTCCAGGGAATGGAGCAAAGCCAGCGCGCGTGCGTTTACCGCTTTCCAGTCGACCAAACCGAGCCTGGTTTTTGGCGCATGGCCGAGAAAGATATTTTCGGCGACCGACAATTCGTCGAAAAGCACGGTCTCCTGATGGATTGCGGTGACACCGAAATCGATTGCATCCTGCGCATTTGCAAAGACTACCGGCTTACCGTCGACCTGAATTTCGCCCTCGTCGGACTCGTAAATACCGGTGAGTATCTTGACGAGCGTCGACTTCCCCGCGCCATTTTCGCCGATCAGCGCCGTCACCCGGCCCGGGAACAACGCGATGTTGACATCGTTCAACGCCTTCACCCCAGGAAACGACTTCGAGATGCCACGCATCTCGAGGAGAGGCGTCTCTGACATTGGCTCGGGCAGGGTAATCTTGTTCATCAAATATACCGGAAGGGAAAAAATGCCCGGCAGAAAATCTGCCGGGCTGGTCACGAGACGTACGGATCAGAATATCTTGGAGAACTGATCGATGTTCTTGGCGTCATAAACGAATGGATCGGCCATGGCTGCTTCGCCATTGTCGCCGACCTTGATCTTGCCCATGCGTCCGGCTGCAATTTCGCTGCCGGGAGCACCGTCCGTCTCACCCTTGACGAGGCGATAGGCGATCTGGGTTGCCGAATAGCCTAGATCGATCGGGTTCCAGATGGCGAATTCCTTGGTCGCACCGGACTTGATCGCGCCGGCCATTTCAGAAGGAAGGCCAAGACCTGTTACATAGACGTCGCCGATCTTCTTGGCATCGGCCACGGCCTGCGATGCGGCAAGGACTCCCACCGTCGTCGGAGCGACGATGACTTTCACATTCGGCTGCGAGGTCAGAAGGCCCTGTGCTTCGCGGTAGCTCTTGTCGGAAAGGTCGTCACCATAGACGGTCGTCACGAGATTGAGGCCCGGGAAATTCGGCAGTTGCTTCTTCATCTCCTCGATCCAGGTATTCTGGTTGGTCGAGGTTGTCGTTGCGGAAAGAATGGCGAAATCGCCCTTGCCGTCCTTCAGATGGTCGGCGGCGAGCTGCAGGCACATCTTGCCGATCAACTCGTTAGACGATGGATTGAGATGCATGATGCGGCCATCCTTGGCAACCGCGGAATCCCACGAAATGACCTTGATGCCGCGCGCCATGGCCTTCTTCAGCGCCGGAATGACAGCGTCGGGGTCATTGGCGGAAATCGCGATTGCATTGACGTTCTGCGCGATCAGCGCGTTGATGACCTCGATCTGGCCTTCCGCCGTCGTCGATGTCGGACCGGTATAGATGACCTCAACGTCGCCGAGCTCTTTCGCAGCTTCCTGCGCGCCCTTGTTGGCCGCTTCGAAGAAGCCGTTGCCAAGCGATTTGACGACAAGGCCGATCTTGACCGTATCGGCGGCGTGCGCCTGCGATGCGAGCATGGCAAAGGCGAATGCCGATCCCAATGCGAGTTTCTTCAAAAGTTTCATTGTCTGTCCTCCCAGAGATTGAACCGTATTGTTGGTCGACACCGTTTCGGTCACGCGACGGAAACGGAATTCCTTGATTTTTCCTGATTGACGTTTGCGATGATCAACCTGACGCCTGCGTCCTCCACCATTTTCCGGTCCGCATCCGAAATGCCGTCATCGGTGATGATGGTGGCAACGCGCTGCAACGGACAGAGGATGAGGCTCGAGCGGCGAGCGAACTTGGTCGAATCGACGAGCAGGACGAGCTCATCGGCCTGATTGATCAGTTTCTGCTCGCCTTGGATAATGAGCGCGTCGGACTCCATGACCCCGAACGGGCCAACGCCCTGCGAGCCCATGAACATGCGCTTTCCGTAGAAATTACGCGTCACATCATTGTCGAAGGGCGAAAGGATGATGCTTTGCTCGCGGTAGATCGCCCCGCCGGGCACAGTGACCGAACTCTTGGAATTCTTCACCAGATGCTCGGCAATGGCGAATGAATTGGTCATCACCTGCAACCGCCGCGACGCGAGGAAATGAACCATCTGGAATGTTGTCGTGCCGCCATTGATGATGATGGCGTCGCCTTCTTCACACAGCGCTACGGCCTCGCGGGCGATGGCGCGCTTTTTGTCGGCGTTTTCCGATTCGGAAACGTGAAAATGCCGGCCGGCGAGGGGTGTCAGTTGCGGTGGATGCACAGCTTCGGCGCCCCCACGCACCCGGCGCAGCTTGCCTTTGACATGGAGCGAGGCAATGTCACGACGGATCGTTGCTTCCGACGCTTCCGTCAGTTCGGCAATGTCCTGAATGGTGATGACCGGCTTTTCCTGAACAGCGCTCAGAATGATGCGGTGGCGCTCACGCTCGTGCATGCTTGTTCTCCTCTTGTGACAATCTATGGCGCAAAAACATCGCGAGTGTCAATCAACTTCAGTCAAATAGTTTCATATTGCACTGCACAATAGTAAGTTTATGACTGAACTTGACCGTTTGTGATTGACAACAAAATGCGATCTGCTCCATAGCTAGACGTAAATAAGCAGCGGCCGGACGATCTGTCCTGCGCTGGCAATTGACTTTTCGGGAGGCGAATATGGCAGACAAGGTCCAACTTCTGGATAATCGTTGGGATGATCAGAAGGCCGCTGGTCTGGATGAGCCGGGCAAGCTGCTTTATCGTTCCAATCTGCTGGGTGCTGACAAACGCATCACCAATTACGGCGGTGGCAATACTTCCGCGAAAGTAATCGAAACCGACCCGCTGACCGGAAATCCGGCCGAGGTACTATGGGTCAAGGGATCGGGCGGCGATGTCGGTACGATCAAGCTCGATGGTTTTGCCACGCTCTATATGGAAAAGCTGGAATCGCTGAAGTCCATCTACAAGGGCGTCGAGGACGAGGATCGCATGGTCGGGCTTCCTGCCGCACTGCACCTTCAACCTCAATAGCCGCGCCGCCTCCATCGATACGCCGCTGCACGGATTTGTGCCGTTTAAACATGTCGATCACATGCATCCCGATGCGATCATCGCCATTGCCGCGTCGAAAAACTCCCGCGAATTGACGCAGGAAATCTTCGGCGACGAGATCGGTTGGCTGCCGTGGCGTCGTCCCGGTTTCCAGCTCGGTCTCGACCTTGGCGCCTATGTGGCTGCGCATCCAAATTCCAAAGGTGTCGTGCTCGAAAGCCATGGTCTCTTCACCTGGGCCAATGACGCCAAGGAATGCTATGAACTGACGCTGGACATCATCAACAAGGCGATCATCTGGTTCGATCAGAAAACGGCCGGAAAAGCCGCCTTCGGCGGAGAGATTACCAATAGTCTGGGCGCCGCCGAACGACGTGCTATTGCAGCAAAATTGATGCCGGAAATTCGCGGGAAAATCGGTGTGTCGGAACGCAAGCTTGGTCATTTCGATGATCAACCGGCGGTGCTCGAATTCGTCAACTCGAACAATCTGCGCCCTCTCGCGGCCCTCGGCACCGAGCTGTCCGGACCATTTCCTGCGCACGAAAATTCGGCCACTCGTGCTCGACTTCGATCCGGCAAACCCGGACGTGGACGCGGTAGTCGCATCGCTCGACAACGCGCTGGAAGCATACCGCGCCGACTACGCCCGCTATTACAATGACTGCAAGCACGACAATTCGCCGGCGATGCGCGATCCTAACCCGGTGATTTTCCTCATTCCCGGCGTCGGCATGCTGTCCTTCGCCAAAGACAAGGCTACCGCCCGCATCGCTGGTGAGTTCTATGTCAATGCGATCAACGTCATGCGCGGCGCTTCATCGGTCTCCGAGTATCAGGGCCTGCCCGAACAGGAAGCCTTCGACATCGAATACTGGCTGCTCGAAGAAGCCAAGCTTCAGCGCATGCCGAAACCCAAGTCATTGGCAGGCCGGGTGGCTTTCGTCACCGGTGGCGCCGGCGGTATCGGCCGGGCGACGGCGGAACGGCTTTTGGGCGAGGGCGCCTGCGTGGTGCTTGCCGACATTGATGCCGAAGCACTGAAGACGGCGCATGACGACTTCGCCAAACGCTATACAGCGGATGGCGTACGCAGCGTTCAGTTGAACGTGACGGATGAGGCAGGGGTGATCGCCAGCTACGCCGAAGCTTCCGTGGAGTTTGGCGGCGTCGATATTCTGGTTTCCAATGCGGGCATCGCATCCTCGGCACCAATCGAGACGACCGAGCTTTCGATGTGGACCCGCAATATCGATATTCTTGCAACCGGCTATTTTCTCGTATCGCGCGAGGCGTTCCGGCTGTTCCGCAGGCAGAAGATTGGCGGCAACGTTGTCTTCGTCGCCTCGAAGAACGGTCTGGCCGCATCGCCCAATGCGAGCGCCTATTGCGCGGCCAAGGCTGCGGAAATTCATCTTGCCCGCTGTCTGGCGCTGGAAGGCGCTGAAGGTGGCATTCGCGTCAATACGGTCAATCCCGACGCGGTACTGCGGGGCTCGAAAATCTGGAATGGCGAATGGCGGGAGCAGCGCGCCGCCTCGTCCAATCTGCAGGTTGACGAGCTCGAGGAACACTATCGCAAGCGTTCACTGCTGAAGCTCAATGTGCTGCCGGAAGACATCGCCGAAGCGATATATTTTCTTGCCTCGGATGCATCCGCCAAATCGACTGGTAATATCATCAATGTTGATGCGGGCAACGCGCAGAGCTTTACGCGTTAGTACTGTCCAGTCTCGGGAGGACATCATGGCTGAGCTACATATTTCCGGTGAACTGATTGCAGCCGAAAACGACCGGCTGCTCGCTGCACACAAGAGCGACTACGAGGCGCTGGGCGCTCATCTCGCGCGACGCAACATCGACATCGACGCAATCACCAACAAGGTCGCGGAATTTTTCGTCGCCGTGCCCTCGTGGGGTGTTGGCACGGGTGGAACGCGCTTTGCGCGCTTTCCATGCATAGGCCAGCCGCGCGGCATCTTCGACAAGCTCGACGATTGTGCGGTGATCCAGCAATTGACGCGGACAACACCGAATGTGTCGTTGCATATCCCCTGGGACAAGGCGGATCCGAAACATCTGAAGGCCCATGCCGATGCGCACGGCCTTGGTTTCGATGCAATGAATTCCAACACGTTCTCCGATGCGCCCGATCAGGCACATTCCTATAAGTATGGATCGCTCAGCCATGTGAATGCGGCGACGCGGGCGCAGGCGATCGAGCACAACATCGAATGTATCGAGATCGGTGCAGCGATTGGCTCGAAAGCCCTGACCGTGTGGATTGGCGATGGTTCCAATTTTCCGGGACAGAGCAACTTTGCCAAAGCCTTCGAGCGTTATCTCGGATCAATGTCGGAGATATATAAAGCGCTGCCGGATGATTGGCGTATTTTCTCCGAACACAAGATGTATGAGCCGGCTTTCTATTCGACGGTGGTGCAGGATTGGGGAACAAACTATCTCATCGCGCAGACGTTGGGGCCGAAAGCCTATTGTCTTGTCGATCTCGGCCACCATGCCCCGAATACCAATATCGAGATGATCGTTTCGCGGCTGATCCAGTTCAAGAAACTTGGCGGCTTCCATTTCAACGATTCCAAATATGGCGATGACGATCTCGATGCCGGGTCAATAGATCCTTACCGACTGTTTCTCGTCTTCAATGAACTTGTCGATGCGGAAGATCGCGGCGTAGAAAACTTCCATCCCGCCCACATGATCGACCAGTCGCACAATGTCACCGATCCGATCGAAAGCCTGATCTCAAGCGCCAATGAAATTCGCCGGGCCTACGCCCAGGCTCTGCTGGTGGATCGAAAGGCATTGAGCGCTTATCAGGATGAGAACGATGCGCTGATGGCTTCCGACGCATTGAAGCGAGCCTACCGCACCGATGTCGAACCAATCCTCGCCGAGGCCCGTCGACGGTCAGCTGGAGCGATCGATCCTATCGCCACCTATCGCAAGAGCGGTTACCGCGAATTGATTGGCAAGGAACGACCGGTAAGTGTCGCTGGCGGCGGGGGAATAATTTAAGCCAGCTACTCTCTATCATAAAGCAAGGGCTGCGCTTCATCGCGCGGCCCTTTTGTTTTTTGAATTGACAGCCCCGTCAGCATTTGTTCTTATTCTACTATAAAACACTATAATCCATTATTGTGGAATAACAAGGGAACCCGTCATGAAATCACTGAAGCTTGCACTCCTTCTTGGTTCAGCGCTGATTGCTCTTAGCCCCTCCGCTTTCGCTCAGACAAAAGGCGGCGTCATCAATGTCGCCACGATCGGCGAGCCGCCCACGCTCGATGCCATGGCCTCGACAGCGGACCTCGTCGGCATCGTCTCGCAGCATATTTTCGAGACCCTCTACACGTTCGACAAAAACTGGAACGTCACACCACTTCTCGCTGCCAGTCTTCCCGAAGTTTCGACCGACGGCAAAGTCTACACCATAAAACTTCGCACCGGCGTCAAGTTCCATGACGGCACGGATATGGATTCGACCGACGTCGTCGCGTCGTTGAAGCGCTGGACGGAAGTTGCCTCGCGCGGCAAGCAGACAGCCTCGATGATCACTTCGATCGAAGCTGTCGATCCCGCCACTGTCAAAATCACCCTTAACGCGCCTTATGCCCCGCTCGTTTCGCTGCTGGCTTTCAACAATGCCGCCGCGATCATCCTCCCGAGCGAGAAGCAGCAAAACCCGATGACCGATCCGGTTGGTACGGGGCCGTACATGCTGAAGGAGCGCAAGGCTGACCAGTATATCCAGCTGGCACGTTTCGACGGCTACAAATCACCTGAAGGCGACGAAAACGGCTATGGCGGTGCCCGTCATCAGTATCTCGATGAAATCCGCTTTGTTCCTGTGCCGGATGCCAATACACGTGTCGAAGGCGCAGTTTCGGGTCAGTTCGACTACGTCGACAGCCTGCCGGTCGAAGCCTATGACCGGCTGAAGGATCAGAAAACGACTGAAGCCGTATTGCTCAAGCCATTCGGCTGGCCGGTCTTCGTCATGAACACCAGCATGGGCATCACCAAGAACCAGGATATCAGACTGGCCATTCGCGATTCGCTCAGCATGGAGGACATGATGGCCGCGGCCTTCGGCAGTACGGATTTCTATTCGCTCAATCCGTCGATGTATCCCGACGGCTATAGCTGGAAGACCGATGCGGGCACCGAAGGCGCCTACAACGTCGCCGATCCGGAAAAGGCTGCCGAGCTGATGAAGAAGGCCGGCTACAATGGCGAGCCGATCCGCATCCTGACCAGCCGCCAATACGAATTCCACTACAAGATGGCGCAGGTTGCGGCCGAGTATCTGAAGGCTGCGGGCTTCAAGGTAGATATGCAGGTAGTGGACTGGGCGACGCTGACACAGCGCCGCGCCGACCCGAAACTCTGGGACATCTATATCAGCCACAGCCCCTTCCTGCCGGAACCGGCTCTGATTGGTGCCATGTCGACCAGCGCGCCCGGCAATTGGGATACGCCGGCCCGCAAGGCGGCCGTCGATGCCTTCAACGCTGAGGTCGATCCAAAGAAGCGCGTCGCACTTTGGGCCGAAGTACAGAAGGTGATCTATGCCGAAGTCCCGATCATCAAGATCGGCGATTTCAATGCGCTCTCGGCCAAGTCACCAAAGCTGGAAGGTTTCACGCCAGCGCCATGGCCCTATTTCTGGAACGTATCGCTGAAGCAATAGCGCAGGCGCAACGGTCGCGGGCAGGGCCTCACCAGCCTGCGACCATCCTTCAGTAACAGCTGCAAGAGAGAACGATCCGACCAGATGCTCCGCTACATACTCCAACGCTTTATCGGCATGATCATCGTGATGTTCCTGGTGGTGACGATCGTTTTCATCATCGTGCGCGTCACGCCGGGTGATCCCGCTGCCGTGATGCTCGGGCCGGAGGCAACTGCGGCGGATATTGCAGCGCTGCGTCAGCAACTCGGGCTCGATCAATCCATTCTGCTGCAATATGTCTATTTCATCGGCAATCTGTTCAAGGGCGATCTCGGGCAGTCCATCTTTCTCAACCAGCCCGTACTGCAGGCGCTGGCCGAGCGCGCCGAACCGACCTTCTTTCTCACAATTTTCTCGCTGCTGATCGCCAGCGTCATCGCCATTCCGATCGGCATCTATGCCGCATACCGGCGCGGGTCGTTCTTCGATCAGGCGGCAACGGCAGTAGCGATGCTCGCCGCAAGCATCCCGAGCTTCTGGTTGGGACTCATCTTGATGCAGATATTCGCCGTACGCTTCGGCCTGTTTCCAGTATCCGGCTATGGCGGGCCGGGAACATCGTTGATGGAACGGCTTGGATATCTGGTGCTGCCGGCGTTCGCGCTCGGCATCGTCTCGTCCGCGCTCATCATGCGTTTCACCCGCGCCTCCATGCTGGATGTGCTCGGCGACGATTATATCCGCACAGCGCGCGCCAAGGGCGTGGATGAGCGCCGGGTCGTGTTGAAACATGCCTTCAAGAACGCGCTGATTCCGATCCTCACCGTACTGGGTCTGACAGCTGCCGTGCTGATCTCGGGTGCTGTCGTCACAGAGACGGTGTTTGGTCTTCCCGGCGTCGGCAGTCTTGTTGTGTCGGCGGTGCTGCGGCGCGACTACCCTGTCATCCAGGGCGCGCTGCTGATCATCGCTGCGCTCTACGTCCTCATCAACTTTGCCATCGATATGCTCTACCTCGTCGTCGATCCAAGGGTGCGCTACTGATGGCCGATATCGCAACCAACGCCCCGACAAGCGAGCGCTCAAAGTTTTTCCGGATCTTGATCCGGCGCAAGACCGTGCTGTTCGGGCTGATCGTTCTCGCCATCTTCGTGCTCCTTGCGGTCTTCGCACCCCTGATCACACCCTATTCGCCGAGCAAATTGTCCATCGTCAACCGTCTGAAGCCGCCGAGCATGAAGTGGTTCTTCGGCACGGATGAATTCGGCCGCGACGTGTTCTCGCGGACGATCTTTTCCGGCACGGTTGTCGCTGCTGGTCGGTTTCGCCGTGGTGGTGCTTGCATCGCTGATCGGTGTGACCCTCGGCATCCTCGCCGGATTTTTCCAGAAGCTCGACGCGCCGATTACCCGCCTTATCGACGCGATGATGGCCTTTCCGGATATTCTGTTGGCGATTGCGCTCGTTGCAGCACTCGGGCCATCGCTGACCACGGTCATTGTCGCGCTCAGTATCGTCTATGCACCGCGCCTCGCTCGTATCGTTCGCGCCTCGACATTGGTCATTCGCGAACTGCCCTATGTGGAGGCGGCGACATCGCTTGGAATCTCGACGCCGCATATCATGACGCGGCATATCCTGCGCAATCTGCTATCGCCGATCCTCGTGCAGGGCACATTCCTCTTCGCCAATGCCATGCTCGCGGAAGCGGGTCTCTCGTTCCTCGGGCTTGGCGTCAGCCCGGAAGTGCCAACCTGGGGCACGATGATCGCGTCCGGCCGTCAATATATCGGCAAGGCGGACTGGATGACGCTGTTTCCCGGCATTGCCATCGTGCTCGCCGTTCTTTCCCTGCAGATGGTCGGCGACGGTTTCCGCGACCTTCTCGACCCCCGCCTCAGAAAGGATCTTTGATCATGCCTGCCTCTTCTGCAACCGCCGATTCTCCAATGGAAGGGCGCTTGCTGCTGACCAATGTCAAACCGGTTTCGTTCGGACCGAATACGCCTTCGTCCAGCATCGATATCCTGATCGATGCTGACGGCAAGATTGCCGAGTTCGGTCCTTCGCTGAACGTTCACGGCGATGTACGCCGTGTCGACGGCAAGGGCGCATGGATTTCCCCGGGCTGGGTCGATCTGCACACACATATCTGGCATGGCGGCACGGATATTTCGGTGCGTCCGCAACTATGCGGCGCCGAGCGAGGTGTCACCACCATCGTCGATGCGGGTTCGGCGGGTGAAGCCAATTTCCATGGATTTCGCGAATACATCATTGATCCGGCACGCGAACGTATCAAGGCGTTTCTGAACCTCGGCTCCATCGGGCTGGTAGCCTGCAACCGGGTCAGCGAACTCAGCGATATCAAGTCGATCGATATCGATCGCACCGTTGCCTGCGTCAATGAAAACCGCGATCACATCGTCGGACTGAAGGTGCGTGCCAGCCATGTGATCACCGGCTCCTGGGGTGTCACTCCGGTTAAAGTCGGCAAGAAGCTCGCCAAGATACTGAAGATCCCGATGATGGTGCATGTTGGCGAACCGCCGGCGCTCTACGACGAGGTGCTGGAGATCCTCGGCCCAGGAGACATCATCACGCATTGCTTCAACGGCAAGGTCGGCAGCAGCATCATCGAGGACGATGATCTTTTCGAACTGGCGGCGCGTTGTGCAGGTGAGGGCATCCGTCTCGACATCGGTCACGGCGGCGCATCGTTCTCGTTCCGCGTGGCAGAAGTCGCGATCCAGCGCGGACTTCTGCCGTTTTCGATCTCGACCGATATTCATCTGCGCAGCCTGAACTTCGCGGTGTGGGACCTCGGCACCACGATGTCCAAACTCCTGAGCGTCGGCATGCCGTTCGACAAGGTGGTGGAAGCGGTGACAATCTCTCCGGCGTCGGCGATCAATCTGCCGACAGAGAACCTGCTTTCGGTCGGAACGCGTGCGGACTTCACCATCTTCGAGCTCGCCGATTCCGATCTCACAGTCATCGACTCGATGGGTTACGAAGCAAGGCTCGACAAGCTGTTCGAACCACACTGGGCGGTGCTCGGCAATGAACCAATCGCCGCCAGCCGCTACCAGCCCGTCAAGCCTGAAACATCCGGCGCCATTGCGCCCTATTCATACCGTTGAGGAATTCGCCTTGAGTGACCTACCAAGTCCGGCAATCGATGCCGACATTTCCCCCTATGATCGTCTCAAGGCGCTGGGCATAGTTCTTCCCCCGGCGCCGAGCCCGATCGCGAATTTCGTTACCCACATTCAGGAAGGCAACATGCTGTACCTGTCGGGGCAGGGGCCGCGGGAAGATGACGGGTACATGCATACCGGCAAGGTCGGAGGTTATGTGAGCGTCGACGAAGCTTACAAGCATGCGCGTCTGACCGGCATCAACCTGCTTGCGGTCATGCATTCGGCGCTCGGAGATTTGCGACGGGTGAAACGTGTGGTGAAGCTTCTGGGCATGGTCAATGCAGTGCCGGATTTTGCCGATCATCCCTCGGTCATCAACGGATGCTCGGACTTGCTGATCAATGTTTTTGGTGAAGCTGGCAACCATGCGCGTTCAGCCGTTGGCTTCAGCTCGCTGCCCGGCAATATCACCGTGGAAATCGAGGCAATCATCTCGTTGAAGGACTAGGTCAGGAATGACTGCGCCAGCCCATCACCGTTTCGATCCGCTCCGCCGAAGCCTTGACCTCGGCCGTGTAGCGATCGGGATTGTCGGTGATCTTCTGTTCGGGCAGAACGATGGAAATGGTGGCAATACAGGCGCCATTGTCATCGCAGATGGGCGAGGCGACGCAGGCAACGGCATAGTCGGATTCGCCCGCCTGTATGGAAATGCGTGCCTGCAAGGCTTGTTTGGCCGACTCGGACAAAACGGACGGATCGATCACGGCACGCCCGGTCGGAGAAGATTTCGCGCAATGCTCGAACAAGTCCAGCCGTTCCTGTTCCGGGAGATGACCAACAAGCAGGCGGCCGGATGCAGTCCAGTTGAGCGGGACGCGGGTGCCGACGCGCGACGTCACCTGAAAATGCCCCGGGCCGTCAGCCATCGCCAGCACCATCATATGATCGCCGTCGCGGCCGCAGACCTGTACCGTTTCGCCCGAAACGCGGCTGAGATTGTGCATCTCGTGATTGGCGACATTGAGAAAATCCAGCGAGCGCGCATAGGCAAGACCGTAGTGATAGAGCCGCGCACCCAGCCAGACGGTGTTATCGCCATTGCGCGACAGAAGGTTCTTCTCGACGAGGTCGTCGATGATCACATAGACGGTGGAAAGGGGGGCGCCAATAGCCTTGGCTATTGCGTAGACGCCGGCCGGACTTCCCGTTTCATACAGATAGTCAAGAACCTGCAGAGCACGATCGATACCGCTGACACGCGAACGACGAGCGGTCGTTTCCTCGCTGGCAATATTCCCGGGTGCGTCCATGTCTGATGTCTTCGCGTCCACTCTTAAGCTCCTGGCACGATCGCTAAAGTCTTTCGACCCTTTATTACATTATAACGGCATATATGCCAAGAAAACGGAATACTCTTCGAGGAGAATACCATGACCGACTCTCACATGCAGCCCGATATACGCCAGTCGCTTGGACTAAGACCCGTGATCAACGTTTCCGGGACGATGACATCGCTGGGCGCGTCGATTGTGGTGCCGGAGGCGGTCGCCGCAATGAGTGCCATACTCCCGCAATTCGTGGAAATCAACGATCTGCACAAGATGGCGAGCCCGGTAATCGCACGTCTGACGGGCGGCGATGCGGGCTTTGTCACTGCTTCCTGTTCGGCCGGAATCAGTCTCGCCGTGGCGGCGACAATGACCGGAAGCGATCTCGCCGCAATCGAGCGACTGCCGAACACGACCGGTCTGAAGGACGAAGTGATCATACAGACTGGCCATGTCGTCAGTTACGGCGCGCCGGTTGACCAAGGCATCAGGCTTGCGGGCGCGAAGGCGGTGCTCATCGGCCAGGCCACCTCCTGCTATCCGTACCATCTCGACGGTGCCATCAATGAGCGTACGGCTGCCGCGGTCTTCGTGGTCTCGCACCACACGGTCCAGTACGGGCTGATCGCCCTGAAGAAGTTTGCCGAGGTTTGCCATGCGCGCGGCGTTCCGGTCATTGTCGACGCCGCTTCCGAATACGATCTGAAAATCTTCCTCGCGGAGGGTGCCGACATCGCGCTCTATTCGTCGCATAAGTTCCTCG
>CAVZLS010000027.1:0-113685 GCA_963776115.1 uncultured Alphaproteobacteria bacterium
AAGCGGGAAAGCAAGAAAATTGACGTCATATCCGCATCGTTAATAAGTGCGGTTCCGATGAAACGTTATACAACGTTTGGAGCACGAACCTGGAACATTGGACAGCGTGAAGCCGGCTTTGCGCCACAAGCAGTCATAATTCCCACTAACGTGGAGACCGATCCGACCAAGGCAACTTCCAGGTCCGTTTCGGCCTGCACCAGCCGCTGGTTCGAGGTCTTAGTCGACCGAATTGCCCGTTGGACCGGGAGTTTGCGGTAGGGGGGACGGTATTTTCGGCATTGTGGGGTCGGAAGTTGGCGGCAAAGGGGACGGTATTTTCGGCATCGCGGGATCGGGAATAGGGGATATCGGGGACGGTATTTTCGGAATTGTGAGATCGTTAGTGGACGGTATCGGGGATGGTGTCGGAACCGTGAGGCCTGGAACGGGCAATACTGGGGATGGTATCGTCGGGCCTGTGCCAGGAATGCCTGGCAATCCACCTAGTATCTGCGGCAAAGGCAGTCCTCGTTTCTGGAAGAACTTCACAAGCTCTTTGTTGCCGCCAAACTCAAGATCGCCGATCGTCAGCGCGAAGCCAGGTTCGCCGGGGCAGTTGGTCCTGGCCTGTCCTCCGGTTGCCGCGGCAGCCAGTTTCTTTTCTGCAGCAGCGCGATCGTAGCCTGTCGAACTCGGAGCCAAGCAATTTGATGGTCAGATTGGCTGCTATCCAGAGTCCTCCATCATCACCTTCGACCCGTTTTGGGACGAGTGCGTACTGGGCCTCGACCCACGCCGGTGTGAACAGCAAGTGGTCTTCCCCGCCTCTGACCTTGAGCGGTTTGCCATCCGGACCACGGCCCCGTCTCTGAAAAGGCAAATCACTCAAGAGCACCACATCCGGAGCGGTCTGCAGGCCAACCGGAACAGTAACGTTTGCGCCGACTGACGGAACTGATACCCAAGCTTCCTCGAACTCCGCTTTTCTGTCTGTCTTGAGCGCCAGCTTGATGTCGCGGCAACCGATGTCGGGCTTTAGCATCACGACTGTGTTGCCACCCACCTCCCCTATTTCGAAGCCTGCATCAAAGCCGGACGCTATAGCTGTGTTTCCGAGCAGGTCGACCGTCGTACCGACACCTCTTCCTATCAAGGGGTCGACATGCAGATCTACGGATGCCTTGGCGTCGACCTGGGCATCGAGCGAAACCTTCAAGCGTCGCCCTTTGGTCCAAGATATGCCGACTGCATTGACCACCATTGTTGCCGCTACCGCTCCTGGATCAGCAAGCTCGGCGGAAACCCCGCCTTCACCTAGAACATCCGCACTCCATTTTTGATCGGCAAGCCGGCCCTTGAATTGCACCGACTTGACGGTTGCAGTCCTGTTTACAGCAGGGAGTTGGTTGAATTTGTCTTGAACCAGGTGAGCCACCGTCCCGTTTATCCAAAGAGCAATATCGGCGTCGTTCAATTTGGGTATCCGGATTCTCTCCAGATCTTTTCGCATTCTGACGATGTCATCCTGAATTTCGGGCGGGGGCTCATCTATACTGGTTGCCACTGGTTTTTCGTTGAAATCAGTCAGCAGCCATATCCCGCCATCGAGGACGACAGCGTTGGCGGCGTGAATTTTTTGCGCCAGTTCGTTTGGCGGTACGGCGATCTGAACCTTGATCCAGTTTTCATCTTTTGGATCGCGAACTGGAACTGTCTCTGTCACATCCTGCTTCAAATCGTAGGCGAAGCTGTTTTTGAACGGGAGCTTCAAGGTGAAAGCTTCGGTGAACTTCGGCATGAGACCCGTTTCGATGAGGTCGCTCGCATACCCCCTCGACTTGATAATAGACCATCCCCATCCGAATTCGGGATCGAGTTTCAACAGAGAGAGAGCGAAGACGGCTTGCGCTTCCCCATTTGCCCCTTCTTCTATGCCTTTGAAAACGAGGGAGGCTTGGCCATCAAATTTTACAGTCAGATCCCTTTTCTTCGAATAGGCGTCGAGGCGAAGGAATGCCCAGGCGAAACCAGCTTGAAAGTCGACGGTAACATTCCGCAGATGTACGACGGTGTCCTCATCTGCCTTGAATTCAGGGTCGTAGGCAATTTGTGCATCCTTCAGGCTCTCCAGTGCGGTGTTCAATCCCCGCTCCGAAATAAACAGGCCCGCTGGCCACGCTTCTGGAATGGACTTCTGCCTCAGGAGGTCTTCGGCCTCCGACAGCGATCTCCACTCCGATAGGGTGCGGTCACGCTCGAAACTTAAATCCTGTAGTGCCAGCCACCCGACGCCCATGGCTGCAAACAATGCAATTGCAATGATGACGCGTGCGCCCGTTCCCATGGCATGATCCCAACGCCAGATGATTGCAGTGTCAAATAGATGATAACATTTATTGCCGGAGCCGGTAGTCCACTACTTTGATCCATGCGCGTCAGATGGCTCGACCCGGGTGTGTCAGCCGCGCAATCTTTTTCACGTGCTTCACCGCCGCGCTACCACCTGCCGTCCTGGTGAAGAGGTCAAGTTTCTCTTCATCATCAGCACCGACGGGCATCAATGCCCGATCCATGTATTTCCTTGAGCCCGGGCTTTGCGAAATCAAGAATCCCGTCGAGACCAGCCGGACAATCGTAGCGGCAAGGATGACGTGCTTGGCAAGCGTTCCACAAACAAAGCGAGGCCAAAAGATCAGGGGATTTTCCTGCGGCAATTCGGGTCGTCGTTCTGACCGACGTTTCAAACGCAGGATACCGCTCTGCAATGGATGCACGTGCTCGAGAGGGACCATCGTCGCGAACGCGACGAGCACCTTGACAAGACTGCCGACTGGAACGCCAGTTGCGATCGCGCGACGCAGCAGGGTCTTCATGTGTTTCGGTGTGTAGTAGAGCGACCAGGCCTCCCGATAAATGGCCTCCCATTCAAGCTTGCTCATCTTGGCGTGGGCGGTGCAGACATGCTCTACATCGTAAATGTTGAGATCGGCGTCCATCTCGACGCCACTTTTCCACAGGGTCTGATGATCCTCCGATCCGGGCAGCGGTGTAAGGCAGAAGAACTCAATGACATCGATCGGAAGCTCTTCTTGAATGATCGCAATATCACGTCTGATCGTTTCGGGCGTGTCCGCCGGAAAGCCGAGGATGTAGCCAGCCAGCGTCATGATGCCCTGCTCCTTCCACGCCAGCAGCATCTTGCGGTATTCGGTGATCTTGTTCTGGGCCTTTTTTGCCGCGATGAGATTGTCCGGGTTGACGTTCTCCAGCCCGATGAAAACGCGGGTGACACCGGCGCGCTTCGCCTTCTCTATGAAGTTTTCAATCCTGTGGCAGAGCGTATCGACCTGGATCATCAAACCAAGCGGGATCGCTTCCTTCTCTTTCAAAGCTATCAGTCGATCGAAGATCGCTTCCCACTCTTTGTTTCGCGCAAAATTATCATCGGTAATGAAGAACTTGTGGATGCCATGCGCCCAGTTCAGGCGCACCAGTTTCTCGACATCATCAGCCGAGCGAAAGCGCGATTTGCGTCCCTGCACATTGATGATTGTACAGAATGAACATTGATAAGGACAACCGCGTCCAGCATCGAAGCTCGCGCTGAGGCCGAGTGTGTGCTCAATGTAACGTTTGGGCAGGAACGGTACGGGGGCACCGTCGATGCTCGGCAAGTCATTCATGAAGTTGTAAAGCGATTGGAGTTGGCCCGACGCAGCATCGCGCAGCACGGTCTCCAGCCGGCCCTCGGCCTCGCCGGCAAACATGGTAATGCCCATTTCGCGACATGCGTCGAGCCCGACAGCGCTTCCATCAAGCATGGCCAAGCAACCCGACACATGAAAGCCTCCCATGGCGACGGGCAGCGATGCATCGCGGAAGGGGCGGGCAATGTCGAGCGCGCGCGGATATTGATTGGACTGAACACCAATCAGAGCGACCATTCCAAAATTGTCGTTCCGCCGAAACTGATCCAAGAGCATCGGAATATTGACGCGTGTGTTGGTCTCGTCGATGACCGTGATGTCGATGGCAATATCCGCACCGAGTACCTCACGATCTGCGCAGTCAAGGGCAATGCCGTATAGAGCAGCGAGCGAATTCGAGGGAATCATAGCGCGCCACCAACGGATCACATATCCGTTGTCGTCATAGTGCGACGGTTTGATTAGAATCAGCTGGAAGCGTCGATTTCTAGCCTCTGAAACATGTGACAAATCAGTCTTTCGGGTTGGCGGAAGTTCCCCAGGCACCCCTGCACATCACAACAGTTGGTGCTGATAACGCATAACTGATTTCATCCTATCGCACTTTCCGATAGATGTCTTGTGGAAGACAATCATTCGAACTGGCGAGAATTGTTGCGGTCTAGAGCTAGCTGTCAGAGGTCGCAAAGCCGGTGCAATATTCAGATTTCCGGAGAGCTCCATTGCAGCGCAGCTGTCGAAACGGGACTATCCCAAAAACGCAACCCTTCCTCGTCAAGCAACGACAACGTGACGGAAAGACCAGCCATATCGAGCGAGGTCACGTAGGTTCCTACCAATGATCTCGCGACACTGATGCCTTTAGCTTCGAACAGGCGACGGACAATGTTGTAAATAAGGTAAAGTTCTGGCGTCGGAGTACCCCCGAAGCCGTTTACCACGACCAGCGCACGGTCCGTGTTTTGCAGATCTATATCCGCGAGGATGGTATTGCAGATCATGCTGGCAATAGTGTCGGCATCGGCCAGTTTCTGCCGGGAAAGCCCGGGCTCGCCATGTATCCCGACCCCGACTTCCATCTCGTCCGGGTCCAGCACAAAGGTGGAACGTGCCGTGTCAGGAACGGTGACGCCACCGAGCGCCACGCCCATTGTACGTATCCGCGTGTTCAACCGGTCACCAAGCGCCTTCAATCCGGCAAGATCCATTCTAGCCTCGGCGGCCGCTCCAAGAATCTTCTCGACGACGAGTGTCCCGGCAACCCCCCTCCTGCCGGAGCTTCGCGGCGGGCCTGGCACCGCAATGTCGTCGCTCACAATGACCGTCTCGATCCGGTGCCGCCCCGTCACCACCTCCGCAGCCATTTCGAAATTCATCAAGTCCCCGTCATAGTTCTTGACGATGAGCAGGCATCCCGCCCCGGTGTCTGTCTCTTCGATGGCGGCGATAATCTGGTCGGGCGTCGGAGAGGTAAAGATATGTCCGGTGCAGGCGGCATCCAGCATGCCCAGTCCCACGAAGCCGATATGCATAGGCTCATGACCGGCTCCCCCACCCGATATGATCGCAACTTTTCCTGGCGTAAGATGGCGCCGCCTCACAAACTTCCGGTCGGAACCGAACACGACCAGACGGTCGTGGGCCGAAACGAAGCCTTCAAGGCTTTCGGCAACCATAGACGCGGCCTTGTTCATGAACTTTTTCATCGTGCCCCTCCACTGGCATCGACTTATTCAAGCACGGCTCTTGACCTTCCACCAAGCCATCCTGAGAATAACGAGCTAGGATCAGACCTTTCAATCTGAATTCCCCAAAAGTGTTGCGATCTTCTGGACAAAGTCTGTAATTGCTTCATCCACCAGTCGATTTTTCTTATCGTCTCCAAGATCCGGAACCATCAGGGACAGCGATCTCAATCCTTCGGTACTGCCAAAGTCCGGCAATTTTCCCGGATGCGCGGCATGATAGGCCGCCACAAACTGTTCCTGCTCAGTCGGACTAAAGTGACAAACCCTGAAAATTGTCGCCAGATGCCGCGCCGGCAACGGTGTGGAATAAGTTGGACTTGTAATCTGGGTGACGAAACTCCGGTGTTTACCGAGCGCAGCGGCCAGACGTTGACGGGTTCCTGATGGGCGATTGTCGATAATCTGGGCCAGAATGGTCTTGTAGGCCACAATGGGATCTTCCATGACTTCCCGCGTCATCCTAATTCCCCGCCGCCGGCGTGCCGTCAGCGTCGTTGAACTCGAGCCGTAGATGGCCTCGCAATCTAAACATTTCGGCCATCGACTTTTCCCTCGTCGAAATTGTGTTCGACCAGTTCCTTCAACGCCGCAATCGCTTCTGCCGCACCAATTCCGTCGGCCCGAATTTTCAGAACGGAACCCTTTCGGATTTTGGCTCCCATAACCTTTACGATGCTTTTGCCGTTCAGCCAGATGCTGTTACCGTTCACCTCTATCTCGATCGTGCAGGGAAAGGATTTGGCAAGACGGGTGAAAATCACGGAAGGCCGGGCATGCAATCCGGTCCCGTGCACGACTTCGATTTCTGTCTGCCGCTGCGCCGTCACGCGATCCGTCTCCCGTATTCTTGCATCCTGCTTGTCGCTCATGAGGGCGAGAGTTCCTCGGCTGTAGCCACCACCTTTGCGAGCGACGCCCCACCCGACGCTTCCGCAGCGGCAATGACCGCACCCTCGACAATAGGTGCATTGCAGATGGCGACCCTCCCGGAGCGCGATTCGCCCAGCATTTCGATCGCCATTTCGCTGTTGGTCTCCGCACCGCCGAGATCAACGAATACCGCAACTCCATGATCGGACCATGCTGCCTCTATGGCCGCAAGAATACCCGCCGCATTGGTACCGAGACCACCCTCGGGATTGCCTCCGCACCATGAAAGCGGCACGGTATCGCCGACCATCTGGCGCACCATATCGGCAGTGCCTTTCGCAACGAGTGGCGAGTGCGATACGATCACGATACCCACATTTGCAGTCTTGCCTTTCATGCCGGACGGTACTCCCTCAGATAGCGGCAAATGGCTGTTGTCAGAAGGGCACAGCTCGATGCCCCCGGATCGACATGGCCAATGGAACGATCTCCAAGGAACGAAGCACGTCCCCGCATCGCCTTCATGTCAGCGGTTAGTTGAGCAGATACCTCCGCCCTTTTGGCTATATTGATCAGGGCCGATTGCCTTACCATTTCTGTTTGAACGGGGTAAAGCACGTCGAGCAACGTTTTGTCACCCGCATGAGCGCGCCCGCGCCGCGCTACAGCGTCGATCGCTTCTCCGAGGATGACGGCGAAATCCGCCTCGTTGGCCAAGGTGCTGAGCCGCCGCCCAATCTCTATTAGCAAGGTTCCGTACAGCGGCCCTGAAGCGCCGCCGACGCTCATGACAAGCGTCATTCCAATCGTCTCGATCGCCTGTGGCAGCGGCAGGCTGCAAAGCCTTTCCCGATCGAGATACACCGCCTCGCAACCACGCCGCATGTTGGTCCCGTGATCCCCGTCGCCGATGGCCCGATCGAGCTCGCACAGGTCATCAGCATGGATCACGATGGCCTCGTGGCAGGCTTCGATCAGTCCCAGCATGAGTTCCCGATCAGTCTGCAACGAAGGAAGTCTCCCCTCGCGCGACTTTACCATCGATCACCTTTGCCGCAGTCTCGAAAGCAGCAGCGACAGCGATGGCTCCCGGATCAGCGACACCGGCGAGATGCCCTGCACCCACATACGATGCCCGGCCCGCATTTGCTTTGGTCATCGCCATGGTGGCATTGGCACCCGCAGCTGCCGCTCTGGCAGCGTGAGACGGTCCACTTGCCGCCAAGGCTCGCAATGCCGGATCGAGCGCGTCCACCATGGTTCTGTCACCTGGTCTGGCTCCGCCGTAAAAAGTCATGCGGTCGAGGCCCTCAAGCAGCGCGGCGGGAAGATTGTTCTTCTCCGTCATTGCCTTGGCTGCTGCCGTGAAAAAGATCGAGAGCAGAACCCCACTTGATCCACCCATACTGGTTGCCAAAATCCCACCGATCGCTGCAAATGTTCCCGCGTTATCAGCGAGAGGCAATGATTTGATCTTGCCAAGCACCCCTCGTGCCCCGGCAGCAACTGTCGACCCCGTATCACCGTCTCCAGTGCGGGCATCCAGACGATTGAGCTCGGTTTCTAGCGAGATCAGATGCTGGCACACGGCGGTTACCAATTTTTCCGCCAACGGATCGCGGCTCGCCGCGGCGATAGCCTCTCCAACAGGGACCTTGGGCGCGGGAAGAATCTCCAGGCCATGCCGCAGAACCGGCGGAAGCCACGCATGCGGGTCGACGGGAGAGGCAAGCGCTGTCTCACGTTCTGCGTCGAGTCGGATGAGAGAAAGCGAAAAGCCGTTCATGTTGAGCGCTGTCATCATTGGCGAGGGGCCGATCACCAGCTTCACCCGATCCGCCAGCGAAGACGCAAGAACATCATGGGCAATGAGGCACATTTCCAATGGCGGCACGGCCCCAAGGTTATTGATCAGCAACGCATAATCGCCCGTCCCCGGCAGAGACGCGGCAAGCCGCTCCGCCATGATGGCGACGATCTTCCCGGACTCCTGCAGCGCGATCCGTTCGACCCCCGGCTCGCCATGAATGCCAAGACCGAGTTCGCCCTCGTCAGCGCCGAGGCGTTGTTCCTGCTGCTGGCCCGGGATCGAGCATGTCGACAGCGAGACACCCAGCGACACAATCTCACCGGCCGCCGATGCAGCAGCCGCAGCCACATCTTCAAGGCTATCGCCGCGTTCGGCGAGAAAGCCGGCGATCTTGTGAACGAACAGCGTACCAGCAACTCCACGCGGCTGGGCAAGGTCGGGAAGCGCGATATCGTCGGCCACGATGACCATCTCCACCTTGAACCCTTCGGCGCGCGCTCTTTCAGCGGCGAGCCCGAAATTCAGCCGGTCGCCGGTGTAATTCTTGACGATCAGCAGGCAACCTTTCGGCCCTGTAACAGCACGGATCGCCGTAAGCACGGCATCAACGCTGGGAGAGGCAAAAATCTCGCCCGATACAGCAGCCGTCAGCATGCCCCTTCCGACAAACCCGGCGTGGGAAGGCTCATGACCCGCACCGCCGCCCGATATGACGGCGACCTTGGATTTGTCCCAGTCCGCTCGCAGGATGACCTTGATATCCGGATAGCTGTCAAGCCGCGCCAGCATTCCTGGACGACGTGTCAGCAAAAGTCCATCAAGCGCCTCGGTGACGATGTTTTCTCTGCGGTTGAAAAAATGTTTCATCGGCATTTTCCAGTCTTTCGCCTTTTACGCTGTTAGATTAACAATTCGGAACGTGGCAATCCCTCACAACACCCTGTTGCCATCCGCACCGAAATAGAGCGGATTTCTGAGCGCTAGGCCAATTGGATCTCCCGGTTTTACCGGCAGACGCGGGTTGGCCAAGGTGATCAGCTTGCAGTCGCCGACCCGTATATGCAGGTGATTCTGGTCTCCGAGGTGCTCCACCCAATCGACGTGCGCATTGACATCGCCGCCTAGCGTTATGTCCAGATGTTCGGTCCGCGCCCCGATCGTTCGTGTACCTGCCGGGATCTTGCTGTCCGGCAGAAGGTTAGCCGGAAAAAGATTAATGTGAGGCTGCCCAAGGCGGGCAGCGACATGAACATTCGCCGGGTTGCTGTAGATTTCTCGCGGCGTTCCAATCTGCACCAATCGACCCTCGGTGAGAATGCCTATGCGATCGGCCATTGTCATGGCTTCGATCTGATCGTGTGTCACGTAGAGAAGCGTTGATCCGAGCTCTTTCTGAATGCGTTTGAGTTCCAGCCGAAGATCGGCGCGCAACTTGGCGTCCAGCGAGGAAAGCGGCTCGTCCATGAGATAGATCGCCGGGCGGCGTACAAGCGCCCGGCCTATGGCGACGCGTTGCATTTCGCCGCCCGAAAGCCGGGTCGAGCGGTTTTCGAGCTTGTGGTCGATGCGCACCATCCGTGCGACCTCCCGCACCCGCCGTCGATCTCATCCTTGCCGAGACGGCGTGCCGGCGACCGCAGGGGAAAGGCCAGGTTGTCGTAGACCGACAGGTGTGGATAGAGCGAATACTGCTGGAAAACGAACGCGACATCGCGACCCGCAGGCGCTTCTTTCGCCACATCATATCCGCCAATAATGATGCGGCCACTGTCGGGGCGCTCCAGCCCGGCAATCAGGCGCAGCGTAGTGGTCTTGCCGGCACCCGTGGGGCCAAGCAGGACGACGCATTCTCCGTCGGCAACAACCAGATTCACATCCGCGACGGCAGGGGTTTCGCCGAAATTCTTGTTGATGCCTTGCAGGACGACTTCAGCCATGATGATGCTCCGCATAGCGGGACGACGGAACCGCCCTGCCCGATTTGCAGTCGAAGAGAGACAGTCTGTCGTAGTTGAGTTCAAGCCCCACGGTTTCGCCGATGCGGAAATTCTGGTCAGCCGGTACACGCGCCTTGACCAGTCCTTTACCCATCTCCACGGCGACGATCTGGTTGGTCCCGTGATACTCGCTGCCAAAGACAGCGCCGCGCAAAGGGGATACATCGCTGAAACTTATATCTTCGGGCCGCACCCCAAGCGCGAGTTCGCTTTCCGCAAGGTCGAGATGGATTTCCGGCACAGAAATATCTACGCCATCGACGACAACGGATCGCGCGCCTTTTTGTAAGCCAGCCGTAAATCGCAGAAAATTCATCGGCGGCGAGCCGATAAAATCAGCGACATACATGGTCGCCGGACGATTGTAGATCTCCTGAGGCGTACCGAATTGCTCGATGATACCGTGGTTCATCACAGCGATCTTGTCCGCCATCGCCATCGCCTCCAGCTGGTCGTGGGTGACGTAGACCGTGGTGGCATGGATCCTGTTATGCAGCTCCCGCAGTTCCCGAACCATCAGATCGCGAAACTCTGCATCCAGTGTGCCGAGAGGTTCATCCATAAGAAAGCACTTTGGCCGCCGGACGATTGCCCTTCCGAGCGCCACGCGCTGACGATCGCCGCCCGCCAGTCCCGATACCGACCTGTCGAGAATATGGTCGATCTGCAAGAGCTTTGCCGTCTCCTCGACGCGCGCGCGGATTTCTGCTTTGGCAACACCTTGCGCAAGCAGTGGAAACGCTATGTTCTTGCGTACATTCATGTGCGGATAAAGCGCAAAGAGCTGGAAGACAAAAGCAATATCCCGCTCCCGGGCTCGATTGAACGTGACATCTTCACCGCCAAGGAAGATCTTGCCGCTGGTCGGCAGCTCAAGACCCGCAATCATCCGTAGCGTCGTTGTCTTGCCACAGCCTGACGGGCCAAGCAGAGCCAGGAATTCGCCATCACGGACAACGAAGCTCGAATCTTCCACTGCGCTGAAAGCACCAAATTCCTTGCGCAGATTTTCTATTCTGATCTCTGCCATCGTCTACTCCGGGAACTTTGAAACGATGATGAACATGAGAGTACCTACCAGCAGTGTGACCAGCGACCATGTGTAGAAGATCAGAAGGAAGGGCTGGAACAGCATCAGGAATCCGAGGCCGATCAGACCAGTCGCGATGTTCTCCATAGGACCGCGCCTGAGAAAGAACGGCCGTTTTTGTTTCGAGGGGACAGGTGGTTGCGCCGTCATTTGCGTACAGCTCCAAAAGTGATACCGCGCAACAGCTGCTTGCGCAGAAGGATCGTGAAAACCAGGATCGGCACGACGAAGATCGTTGTTCCCGCAGCAACGGCCGGCCAGTCCTGCCCGCCTTCACCAATGATCGTTGGAATGAACGGCGGCGCAGTCTGGGCTGCGCCCGACGTCAAGAGCACCGCGAAGGCGTATTCATTCCAGGCAAAGATGAGGCAGAAGATGGCCGTTGCGGCGATGCCCGTGGTCGCCTGCGGCAGGACGACCTTGAAAAAGGCCTGCATGCGCGTGTAGCCGTCGATCATGGCTGCCTCTTCGTATTCGCGCGGAATTTCGTCGATGAAACCCTTCAGGAGCCAGACGGCAAGCGAGACGTTTACGGCCGTGTAAAGCAGGATCATGCCCAGCGCGGTGTCAGACAGACCAAGCTGTCGATACATCAGATAAATGGGGATTGCGACGGCGATTGGCGGCATCATTCGCGTCGAGAGAATGAAGAATAAAAGATCTTCCGCGAGAGGAACCTTGAAACGCGAAAATCCATAGGCTGCGAGCGTGCCGAGCGAGACGGCGAGGAACGTCGAGCCAAAAGCGATCACCAGCGAGTTCTGGAAACGCGGCCAGTAGTTCGAAGGCCCGGCGATGACCATGTTGCGGCTTCGTGTGATTTCATCGCAGGTACTCGTCGGAGCCCCAAGCGAACTGATATACTCGGGGGTCTGCCGGGTGCGCGTTGTAAACAGGTTGCAATAACCCTCCAGCGTCGGCTGAAATACGATTTTCGGCGGGTAGCTGATTGAATCCGGCGGGGACTTGAAGCTGGTCAGAACGATCCATAGGAGCGGGATCATCGTGATCACTGCATAGGCTATGACGATGGTCGCAGCGATGCGCTTGGAAGTACGGCTCGGCTCGACGACCGAATGGGCGGTGTTGACAGAGCTCATCGCTGTTTCACCTTGTTGAGAGCTTTCACATAGATGTTGGCGAGACCGAACACTGCGACAAACAGAATGATGGCGAAGGCAGATGCACGTCCGGTGCGCCAACTTTCAAATGCCTCCCGCTTCAGCGTGATGGAGGCGACTTCCGTTGTCGAACCCGGGCCACCGCCGGTAAGAAGGGTCACCATGTCGAACATCTTGAAGTTTTCGATACCGCGGAAGAGTACCGCGAGCATGATGAAAGGCAGCGCCATCGGCAGCGTGATCGACCAGAATTGGCGCCAAAGCGAAGCGCGATCCACCTCGGCAGCCTCGTAGATATAGTCGGGGATCGATCGCAATCCGGCCAGGCAGATAAGCATGACGTAAGGTGTCCACATCCACGTATCGACAATGATAATCGCCCAGGGCGAAAGCCGAACCGAACCCAGCATCTCGAACGAGGACGGCGGGATACCTGTTAGAAAAGACACGATGTGATTGAACAGACCAATCTGCGGTTGATAGAGAAACCGCCAGAAATTGCCGACGACGGCTGGAGACAACATCATTGGAACCAGGATGATTGTCGTCCAGAAAGCGTGCCCGCGAAATTTCCGGTCAATCAGATAAGCGAGGGAAAATCCGATAAGCGTCTGCAGCAGGATCGTCCAGAAGACGAAATGCGCCGTCGTCTGCATGGCTTGCCAGATATTGGGATCATTCAGCACCCGGCTATAATTGCTGAGGCCAACGCTTTCCAGCGCGGCATTAGGCCGGTTCGCCCGGAAATTCGTGAAGGAAAGATAGATCGCCCAGATGAGCGGAAAAATATTGACGGCCAAAAGCAAAGCGATGGCGGGCGTAATGAACAGCCATGCCATGGAGCGATCGGACAGGCCGCGAATTCTGGAAGCGATGGGCGCCGGCGTAGCACGGGCAACAGCCTCACCCAAAATGGTGGAACTTGTATCGGTCACGGACTTCACCTGGGTTTTAAAGCGTCGCATTCGAAAGAACTGCCCGGTACGTTTTCGGATCCGGGCAGTCATTTCAGCACGGGGTCATCTGAAGCGCCGGAGCTTTAAAGCTTCCCGTCGTCCTTGAAGACCTCGGTCCAGTCCTTGACCAGCCCATCAAGCGCCTCTTTCGCCGTGCCCTTGTCTGCAACGACGTAATCGTGAAGGCGTTTCTGCATTGCCTGCAGAAGGATAGCATAGGACGGTTCCTGCCAGAAATCCTGAACCTGGTTCATGGCCACCAGGAAGTCCGCGGCAAATGGCTGACTCTCCGTAAATGTCGGATCGTTCAGCACTGTCTTGTGCACGGCGTATCCGCCAAGCGACCACCATTTTTTCTGAACATCCGGCTGGGCAAACCATTTGATATAGGCAAGAGCGCCATCCATATTGTCAGTATTGGCAACGACGGAAATTCCCTGTCCGCCCAGTGTCGATGCCGCAACCTTCTCTTTCGGATTGACGAAGAACCCGATCTTGTCGCCACCGACCTTTTCGTCCTTGTAGAGACCCGGAAAGAAGGCGAACCAGTTCATCGCCATCGCAACTTGTCCGGATTTGAACGCATCGAGGCTTTCGCCCATATAGGCATCGGTATATCCGGGCGGGGTGCAGCATTTGTAGAGTTTCTTGTAGGCTTCAAGCCCGGCGACTGCTTCTGGCGAGTTGACCGCGCCCTCCATGTCGTATTTGCCCGGCGTATTTTCATACTTGAAGCCATAGGGATAAAGCGCCGACGTTGCGCCCATGGTGATGCCTTCGGAAGCGCGTTCGGTGAAGATCGCGGCTCCGTAGACCTTCTTGCCGTCGATTTCCCGGCCATTGAAGAACTCGGCAACCTCCAGCAGCTCATCCCAGGTTGTTGGAGCGGCCAGATCACGATTGTACTTCTTCTTGAATTCGGCCTGGATTTCGGGCTGGGCAAACCAGTCCTTGCGGTAGAACCAGGCATTGGCATCGCCCATCGCTGGCAACGCCCAATAATTCGGCGTGCCCTTTGGCCACGTCGCATAGGCGTTGACCGCTGCATCGGCGAAATCGCTCATCTTGATCCCTTCCTTGTCGAAGAAATCATTGAGCTTCACATAGTAGCCGTTTTCCGCCGAACCACCGAGCCACTGGCTATCGCCGATCAGAAGATCGCACAGTTTGCCACCGGAGTTGAGTTCATTGAGGATGCGGTCGGCGAAATTCGGCCAAGGCACGAATTCGAACTTCATTGTTGTTCCGCTTTGAGACGTAAAATCTTTCGAGAGCTCAACCAATGCGTTGGCGGGGTCCCAGGCCGCCCAACACAAGGTCAGCTCATCGGCTTTTGCAAGGTTCGGCGCTGCAACGAACAACACAAACGCCGAGGTCGCCCCGAGCAGGGCCTGCTTTATCGTTTTCATGCATTCCTCCCAGATACACAAGCGACACCGCGCCGCTCTTTGAAAAGATCCTTCGTTCCCTTGTTCTCACACGATATCCCCATCGTGTTGAGTAATTTTGTTAAGTAATACCCTTTTTACTGAACATTTCAAGCATGAATCGTTGCTGCACCGCACACCTTGGTGTTGGATTGGGCTGCACTTCCGAAGCCTGCCCCAAGAGCGACCAGGGCTTATCGACCTCTTTCGCAAGGGCGGATGAGATAGGGACTTCCTTGTTGAGCCGCTTCACCAAATGAAAGACGGTGTTGACAGCACTGCGACGGAAGGCATGCGCGAACTCTATGGGTTGCCTATGCGCTGACAGTCCATCGTCCCAAGATCAACGTTATCTGCGGAAATAAACCGGATAATCCGACTTTTCCCAAGGTATTTGGACCACAACCTTTGAACGAATCAGTACGATGACCTACGCTTTTTTGATGTACATGAAGGCGGTAGGGCTGATCTTAATTTCTTTGCTAGCGGGCTGCGCCGCCGGTGGCGCGCCGCAGATATTGGTATCGACCCGTACCGTCGATACCAGCCAAGCCTTTGCGCTGCCGCCGCCTGGCGGTCCGTCGATCGTCAGCGTCATTGAGCGTCCCTATAACAATGCTGTCCAGCAGGAAATTCTGCTCGCCACCTCCGCCCGGACGCCCGGCCAGAATGTGTTACGCGTGCAGTTCTTCGGGCCGGTCAAGGCCAATTTGTCTGGAGGCGATAAATTGCGCGACTCGCAGTTGGGCGTCACCGACATTTCGCGCGAAATGCGCGGTACGCTTCCAGGAATAGCGATGCATCGTTCGCCGAACTATGCACAAAATCGCTACGGTCCGTTTGGCTACGCGTCGGGACGGTCACGCTCAGGCGATACATGCGTTTACGCGTGGCAGCGCATCCGCCCCGGGGAAAGCCAGACCCGCTGGCTGACCGGCCGGGGATCCATCCAGGTTCGATTGCGACTGTGCGATTCAAACCTGACCGAACAGCAATTGCTGGCGTTCATGTACGGGTACAGCGTCAACGCGGCATTCAATGACTATAGCTGGAATCCATACGGCGACGCCCCGGGCCCTGCCGAAAATCTTGGAAAATCCGGTGAAGACGTCTATCCGTCGGGCCCGAAGGCACCGCCCGCCGAAGCGCTGATGCCGCCTCCCGCCCGCCGGTACGGGCGCAGGCGCGGCAGCAGATCCAGCGCAGGGTCGATACCCAAGCTGCACCTGCAGTTCCTGTGAGAGTGAGGCCTGCACCCATCGGGCCGCTCGTTCCGCCTCCGCCCGGCATGCAGGGCACGAGTACCAGCCAGCCGATCGGTACCGCTCCGGTAGTGCCGGGAGCGGGCACTCGGCCAGCAAATACGAATAGCAATATTTACGTTCCACCGCCTCCGGCAACCGGCCAGCAGTAAACCAGAAACTTTTGGAGCGTTACAATCATCGGGGGAAGCATACACGAAGCGGTTACAACCTCACACAATCGGGAAATGATATGAACGCCTCAACTGCCCATCATCAGATCCAAGTAGTGATTCATGCGTAGACTAGGCATCATCATCATATGGATGTTCATGTCAATCTGCGTGCTCCTGCTCGTCACTTTACCAGTGAACCTGCAGACGCAGTTGATCGCCGGTGCGACGGTTCTCGCCATCATGATGGTGCTCAAGACTTTGAATGCAGGCGGTATCTGGCGGTTGATCGCGCTAGCCTTCGGCACGGCTATCGTCATGCGCTATGTCTACTGGCGCACGACCAGTACCCTGCCTCCGATCAACCAGCTGGAAAACTTCATCCCGGGTTTCCTGTTGTACCTGGCGGAAATGTATAGCGTGATGATGCTGGCGCTCAGCCTGTTCGTGGTGGCTATGCCTCTGCCGCACCGGCCCGACCGGCCAATATCCAAGGGCAAACTGCCGAGCGTCGACGTCTTCATTCCGACCTACAACGAGGACATCGAGCTCCTGGCGAATACCATGGCGGCGGCAAAAGCCATGGATTATCCCGCCGATAGGATGACCGTCTGGATTCTTGATGATGGCGGGACCGTACAAAAGCGCAATGCCGAAAAGATCGTTGAAGCCCATAGCGCGGAGAAGCGGTTTCACCGACCTCAAAGCACTCTGCGAAGCGCTTGACGTCCACTACCTGACCCGCGAAAAGAATGCACATGCGAAAGCCGGCAATCTCAACAACGGTCTGGAACATTCGACGGGCGAACTGATCGCGGTCTTCGACGCCGACCACGCGCCTGCACGCGATTTCCTGTTGGAAACAGTTGGCTATTTCAATGAGGACGAGAAGCTGTTTCTTGTCCAGACACCGCATTTCTTTCTTAATCCCGATCCGCTCGAACGCAATCTGCGGACATTTGAACAGATGCCGTCCGAAAATGAAATGTTCTATGGCATCATCCAACGCGGCCTTGATAAATGGAACGCCGCGTTCTTCTGTGGATCAGCGGCGGTCTTGCGCCGTGAGGCTTTGAACGTGACCGGCGGTTTCAGTGGCGTCAGCATCACCGAGGATTGCGAGACGGCGATCGCACTGCATTCACGCGGCTGGAACAGCGTTTATCTCGACAAGCCGCTTATTGCAGGGCTACAGCCTGCGACCTTTGCGAGTTTCATCGGCCAGAGAAGCCGCTGGGCACAAGGCATGATGCAAATTCTGCGCTTCCGTTTTCCGCTTTTCAATGGCGGTCTCTCCTTGCCGCAACGTCTGTGTTACCTGTCCTCAACGCTGTTCTGGCTGTTCCCCTTTCCCCGCGCCATATTCCTCGTTGCTCCCCTGTTCTATCTTTTCTTCGGCCTCGAAATCTTCACCGCATCCGGCGGCGAGTTCCTTGCCTATACGCTCATTTACATGATCGTGAACCTGATGATGCAGAACTATCTCTATGGCGCATTCCGCTGGCCGTGGATTTCGGAACTCTACGAATACGTACAAACAATCCATCTTTTGCCCGCTGTCATCTCGGTGATGCTGAATCCGCGCAAACCCACTTTCAAGGTGACTGCGAAGGATGAACGGATCGACCGCAGCCGCCTGTCGGAACTGGCCGCACCTTTCTTCGTCATATTTTTCGTGCTGCTCGTCGGTGTCGGCGTGACCATCTATCGTATTTATACGGAGCCATATAAGGCCGATGTCACGTTGGTTGTTGGCGCCTGGAACCTGCTCAACCTGATCTTTGCTGGTTGCGCCCTTGGCGTGGTCTCCGAACGAGGCGATAAACGGCCCTCCCGCCGCGTCAAGGTTTCGAGGCGCTGCGAATTCCGCATTGGCGACAAATGGGTTCCGGGGACGATAGATGATGTTTCCGTCAATGGCATACGCGTTCAGCTTTTGGGGAATCTGACCGACGAGCTATCCATCGAAATGGCATCGGACGTCCGCTTCAAGACATCGGCGACTGGCGAAATGGGCGATCTTCCCATTCAGGTGCGAAACATCCGAAAACAGGCTGGCGAGACTGCGGTTGGCTGCCTGTTCATGCCCGACGATCCGACGGACCATACGCTGATAGCGGATCTGATCTTTGCAAACTCTTCGCAATGGACGAAATTCCAGCTCGACAGGCGCGGCAATCCGGGCCTGATCAAGGGAACGATCTGGTTCTTCGGTGTAGCCATGTTCCAGACCTACCGGGGCTTCTCCTATCTTGCTCGGCAGATCACCGGAAGGGACAAGGTGGGATGGGAGCGCACGTGATGAAACGGCTGTTCACCGCCTGCCTATTGACAATGCTTGCCACGCTGCCCTTGCAGGCGCAGGTCTCGCCGTTCGACATGTCACCTGAAAAACCAGCGGAGGAACCAGCTCCACCACCGGAACAGCCGACTGTGCCTGCAACGCCCGATCTCGTTCCCGTATTGCCCGCTCCGAAGGCAGAAGTCCCGACAATCCGCTATATCATCCCGCAAGACAGCTTGTCCTTCAGTGGAGAGACCGGCGAGAAAACCTGGGCCGTCTTCATTACAGAGGATCAGGCGGCGTCTGCGGCAACGTTGTCACTGACTTACCAGAACAGCCTTATCGTCGCGCCGGAATGGTCGACACTGACGTTGGCAATCAACAATGCCCGGATCGTCAACGAACCTGTGCAATCTTCGGAAAACCGGAAGACGCTGACTGTCGATGTCCCGGCAGGAATATTGAAGGCAGGTCTCAATGTCTTCAAGATGAGTACCAGCCTACGTCACCGGACGGACTGCACCGTGCAGTCGACCTATGAATTGTGGACGGAAGTCGATCCGTCCAAGACCTTTCTGTCATTTACAGGAGATGGTGCCCGCAGATTCAGGAAGATCAATGATATACGGGCCATCGGCGTTGATGCGGCAGGCCGCACGACCTTTAATCTTGTCGTGCCCGCCATCAACCGTATGGCGGCGACAGCACCTATGTTGCATCTGGCTGAAGCACTGGCAGTTCTTGCCAATATGCCCAATCAGGCGGTTACGATCTCTCCGGCAATGCCGAAAGAGCAATTGCCCGGCTCTCTCACGATCTTGGTTGGCACCGACGATGAACTGCAAGGCTTGCCGGAACCCTTGCTCGCAAACACCCCTGGAGCACCCCTTGCCGCTTTCGTCGATGATCCGGCTACCGGAGGTTCTGTACTGCGCGTGCGCGGGCCGGATTGGCAGACCGTAACGAATGCCGTCGCCAGCATAGTCGATCCTTTGAAGCGCGAAATCGGCGTGCCGCGCTCGTTCCTGTCAACACAGACATGGCGCTCACCCGATGTCCCGTTGTTCACGTCTGCGTCCCGGGCGAAGTTCAGTGAGCTCGGTGTGGCAACACGCAATTTCAACGGGCGGCGTTTGCGCACGGAATTTGCAATCGGCGTGCCATCGGACTTTTATGCCAATGAATATGGCAAAGCGACAATTCTGCTGGATGCCGCTTACTCCGAGGACGTTCTGCCGGGCAGCCAGATCAATATCTACGTCAATGACAATATCGCTGCGACGCTTCCCATAACCACGAGAGGCGGCGAAATTCTTCGGCATTTTCCTATCGGTTTCACCATGCGGCATTTCCGTCCCGGCGCTAATCTGATTACGATGGAAGCCGTACTCAACACGCGTTCTGACACGGTGTGTGCACCAGGAACGGGCGCAACCTCCCCTACGCGTTTCGCTTTGTTCGACACGTCAGAATTCGTGATGCCTGACTTCGCCAGGATCGGCACCATGCCCAATCTGGCAGGCCTGAGTGGCACGAGCTTTCCCTATGGCCGCTCCGACAAACCGCTGCCGGTGATTATCAACAATGGAGGAGAAAAGAGTTACTCCGCCGCGGCCACTCTGCTCGCACGCATGTCCGTCGCAGCAGGAAGGCCGCTTGAGGTCGACCCTCGCGCCACGGCGAATTCGACCGTCAATTCAAACGCCCTGTTTATGGGCGCAATTCCCCAGATCGAGTCGACGGTGCTGACCCAGACCGGCATTGCCGAGAACATCCGTACAGTCTGGAGCGACGTGCGGGGCGTCGAACCGGCGGCCGATACCGGTCCCACGCAGGTCGAATTCGATCAGTGGCGTGAGCGGCTCGCCGGACGCGGCTGGCGCGGACAGATCTCGTCATTCGATGAATGGCTCAACCGTACCTTCAATATCTCGCTGAATTCATTCTCTTTTTATGCTGGCCGCGACGAGCCCTATGCACCGGAACCGGCCGCCTCGCTGCTGGTCGCGCAGAGGGCTAATCCTGCGGGTGATGGCGTGTGGACCCTGGTTACCGCACCTACGGACGATAGCCTTCTCGGACAGTGTTCGCGCCATGACACAGCAGGATCGCTGGTCCAAACTCGACGGCCATATCTCCATCTACAAAGGCGGCACTGATGAAATTCAGGAGGTGCCGGTCGGTGAATTTACTTTTGTGCCGACACAGCCCCTATCCTTTTCCAATATGCGCCTGATCATCGCCAACTGGCTTTCCGGCAATATTCTTTCGTTTTCGCTGCTGCTCATCGTCTTTTCGACTTTGCTTGGCGTCGCCACCTCGCGTCTCCTTTCCAATTTGGGGAGGCGCGTATGAGGCTGTACAGTCTTGCCTTGGCAGTTCTCCTGGCTCTCGTTTGGAGCAACACTTCCATGGCGCAAACATCGGCAAAGGCTCACATAAAGCCGGATGACTGGCAGGCCTACAAGTCGCGTTTCGTCGACGCGAGCGGCCGTGTCATCGACGATGCCAACGGTAAAATCAGCCACAGTGAAAGCCAGGGCTATGGATTGCTCCTTGCGTACCTCGCCAACAGCAAGGCAGATTTCGACCTCATCTGGTCGTTCACGCGCACGGAGTTCTTGCTGCGTGACGATGGCCTTGCCGTATGGAAATGGGACCCAAACAGCAAGCCGCATGTGACCGACAGCAACAACGCCTCCGACGGCGACATTCTAATCGCTTACGCGCTTATGCTGGCAGGATCGGGGTGGGACCGCAAAGATTTGACGGCAACTGCGAAAACCATGATCCGGGCCATTGGCAAAGCCAACGTGATCGAGGCGCAGAAACAACTCCTGCTGCTTCCCGGCGTTACCGGCTTTTCCGCGACCGAGCGCGAGGATGGCCCGGTTATCAACCTGTCCTACTGGATTTTCGAGGCATTTTCGAAAGTTTGCAGCGCTCGACGAAACGACCGATTGGAACAGGCTTGGTAAGGATGGCTTGTTATTGATCGATGCCGCGCGCGGCGGTCCACGCTCTTTGCCTGCTGACTGGATCTCTGCAAGAACGGTTCTCAAACCAGCCAAGGGATTCCCGCCTGAATTCGGCTACAACGCCTTGCGTATCCCGCTCTATATGATGCGTGCAGGTGTCACCGATCGCGCACAACTCGAACCGCTGCGCCATGGCATGTCGCCTGACGGTACAAACGTCGCGATTGTCGATATTCCGAGCGGAACTGCGACAGAGACCCTGACCGATCCTGGTTACACAATTATTCCTGCGCTGGTCGATTGCGTGCTCGACAAGAAGAAGCTTCCCGAAAGCGTAACGTCCTTCCGGCCAACGCTCTATTACCCATCGACACTCCATTTGTTGTCGCTATCCTTTGTCTACGGCCAACATCCGGAATGCCTATGAAGAAGTCGACACTGCTCATCGTTCCCATTGTCGCCGCCTTCGCCGGACTGGTTGCGGTTCAGTTGGACTATGTTCCAGCTCTCGCAACCACGAACGGCTCATTCCGTTTGGCAATGCTTGAGAGCAGCGATCCGGCGCAAGACTCGCAAGCCCACGATGGCTATGTCGTGGCACAGTCCGGGCGAGCACCAAAAACGCAAACTCCCAAGCCGGCTGCTCCAGCGCCCGATGCAGCGCCTGCGCCCAAGGTGGATGAAACGGCGCTTCGCTATTTCGCCCGTCAAGGAGACAAGCGCAGGCTCGAAGCGGAGATCGCTCGTTTGCGCGCACTTTACCCTGGCTGGACGCCTCCTGACGATCCAACCTCCGTGGCTCCCGCAAGCCGACACGGCGCTCGATGCGATGTGGAAGCTTTACGCAGCTGGAAAACTCCCGGAACTGCGCAAGGCCATTCAGGAACGACAGACCTCCGAGCCGGGCTGGAAGCCTCCGGCAGATATGTTGCAGCTGGTGGAACTTGCAGAATCACGCGAGCAATTGATCAACGCATCAGACCTCAAGCAGTATGATACCGTCATCCGCATCGGTTCGTCCCACAACAGTCTTTTGACTTGCAGCGATGTCGATGTGCTTTGGCGGGTTGCCGAAGCCTTTGCCAAGACTGACCGTGCTGCACGGGCGAAAGACGCCTATGGTTATATTCTTGACAATTGCACCAAGCCCGAAGAACGGCTGGCGACAGTTCAAAAAGCGTTGCCGCTATTGAGCCGGACCGACCTCGACGTTTTGCTCGCAAGAGAAAAGACGAATAAGGACGGCAGCAAGGAATTCGATTCCATTCGCAATGACCTCGCACGAAAGGCAGTTGCCGATGCGGGCGCAGACCCAAAGCTCGTGGTACCGCCAGCCGATATGAGCCGTGTCGAGAAGCTGGCGAATGACATTGTCGAGCCTTCCGACCCGTTGATCCTTGGCTGGTACTACCTGCGTCGCAACGACCCGGTGTCTGCCGAAAAATGGTTCAGGCTTTCCCATGACCGTGAAAATGCGGCCTCGTCTTCGCAGGGCCTCGCGCTTGCGATGATCGCGCAGTCGCGGCCTGCAGAAGCCGAGGCAACCATCTATGAATGGCGCGACAGTTCAGACGGTGCGAAAGCCGTTTATATGGCTGCCGTTGCAAATCTTCTGGCACAAGACCCACCTGTCGAGATTGCTCCGGCGATACTGCAGCGTATGGTTCCCGAGGTCATGAAGGCCAAGGACGCCAATGCTGCACAGCAGCTCGGCTGGTATGCCTACCTCCTCAACCAGTTCGAGACGGCGTCCGGCTGGTTTTCAACAGCACTTCTATGGAAACCCGACGACGAGCCATCATCCTATGGTCTGGTTCTAACCCGCGAGCAGCTTGGCGATACGGCGGGAGTCGCCGATATCCAGCGGCGCTGGGCAGGCAAGTCCGACCGGATCGAGCGGCTCGGCGAATTGCGCAACACGCGTCAACGAGGTCTCGTTCCGTCACCGGAGCGCTTTGGCACCGATACCTCAACGGCAAGCCAACCGTTGACGCAACCCACAACAAACCCCGGAGCTTTGCCGACGGCGCGGCCTCCGGATGGTTCAGTTGTCGCAGCCAATCCGCTCAGTCCAAATCTTGCCCCTACTCTTGCGGACCGGGTCGCCGAAACCATCGCTCGGACCAGGGCGACCAGGCAGAATCCGCAAAATCAAACCGAACCAGTGCAATCGGCCCCAGAACCGCGACGTACACGTCCACCTCAGCAGACGACGGTCAACACCGGCCAGCGCGCATCTCGGGGGTGCACGACAACGATCGATCCGCAAACGCTCTCGCCCGACAGCGCGTTGACGCGCGGCTGGTGCCTGATGGACATCAACCGTCCCCTTGAAGCGGCGGCAGCATTCGAACGAGGTTTGCTCAGCCGATCGGAAGCGGCCAAGAGCGACGCCGCCTACGGCCAGAGCCTCGCTTATCTCCGCGCTGGACTTGCCGACAAGGCTGCTGTCGCCGCGTCCAAAGCGCGGCAGCGACAATCACGGCAGATCGAACTCGACACCGCACTGCTGGCGTCCCGCGCCACAGATTCTTTTACCGCCGGCCGCTACAACGAGGCCTTGCTCGCACTTGACCAACGGGCGCGCATAGCACCGGAGCGCAACGACCTCATGGTTCTGCGCGGTTATGCTTACCTGAATTTGAATCGCCTATCCGATGCGCAGCGGGTGTTTGAAGCCGTGGCGGCTACGGGCAGCAAGGACGGCTTGCGGGGTATGGCAACGGTCAGGGCAATACGGAACAAGGAGTACTGAGGGAGATCGGAACCCTTGTTATTTTGACCTGTTGTTATCGTTCGGTTTTATTGTACTGAACCGTTGTACGGTGTTGTAGCGCAAATTTCTGATTTCAACGATGCCGCCTTCTAGAACGGTGTAAATAACTTCCCCGTTTTTCGCTGTAGCGGTTTCACCAGGCTTTCCCTCCCCTCTTATGATCTTGTTGATCGTTGCGAGCTGTGATGCATTGTCCTCGTCGGCAAATGCGAACGAGGAATGCAAACTGATCGCTAAGACCAAAGCAAGAAGAGCCGTTGTTGGTCTGTTCATGATCATTCCCTGAGCGGAGTTAGCGGAAGACGAAGCGTACCAGTCTAACTCGATTGGTGTTCTCCTTCCTAGCTCGAGCTGCAGGTTGAAAGCCCAGAGCACGAACTTTTATTCGCATGAAGAAGCCGTTCATTAAGTTTTGTCCTGACTTCCTGGAAAAAACCCCCTTAACAGTTCTGTTGCAACCTTTTGGTTACCGCAGCACCGCAAGCACCCGTCGACGATACTTTGTATCGTTTATCTTCCAAATCGTTCTGGCGTGAAGCGCGCCGTCACCGGGTCAGTGTTGCCGTTAATGAGCCCGGCGACTAATCTGCTCGTGATGGCGGCCAAGGTGAGTCCGAGATGGCCATGGCCAAAGGCGTACACCACATTATCGCTATTGCGGCTCCGTCCAATGACCGGCCGCGAATCCGGCAGAGACGGTCTGAAACCCAGCCACTTCGCTGAAGCCTGATCCAATTCGGGGAAATACTGGCGGACTCCGCGGTCCAGAAGTTCAAACCGCGAAGGATTGGGGCCAGCCGAGGTTCCTCCAAGTTCCACCGTGCCGGCTACCCGAAGCCGCCCGGCCATCGGCGTCATGTAAAATCCGAGATGGGTGGGACAAACAGGACGCTGGAGCAGCGGACTTTCCGTTGCATATTCGAGATGATAACCACGCTCGGTCTCGAGCGGAATCCTGTCCCCCGCCTGCAAAGCGAGTTCCCTGGAGAAAGCACCAGCCGCGATCACTACGGTTTTGGCCGTCAGATCGAGATCGGGCCCACTAAGATGCGTCCGATCGCCGTTGATTTTGAGTTTAACCACTCGCGATCTATGAACGCACACGCCTTTGGCGTTTCCTGCTGCAGCCAGCTGACGCATCAACGCGCTCGGATCCGTGACATGTATGGAGTCGGGGAAAAAGACACCGGAGCCCTCGAACCGCGGGATCGTCGGCTCCATCGCGGCCACTTCCTCCGCACTGAGTGTTTCCTGACGCACCCCAAGCTCGCACCGAATCTTATGGCCCCACGACCCGCGGGAGCGGTTGCCTGTGTTTTGCTGCACATAGAGACACCCGTTCCTGCGCATAAGCTTTTCGGCTCCGGCTTCCACCGTCATCTCTTCCCAAGCCGGCAGAGCTTTGACGAGCAAGTCTGCCAGAGCAGCGGCATTTGCGCGGGCAGCCGCAGGCAGGGATTGACGCACAAATCGCACCAGCCAAGGTGAAATCTGGAAGAGTGCTGCCCAACGCAATGAAAACGGACTGTCGGCATCGAGCAATAGCCGCGGCAGATTTTTGAGAACGTCCGGGTTGCCCACTGGCACGCAAGCGTAGTCTGCAAATGTTCCGGCATTTCCGAACGACGCTCCCGAGCCTGGCTCATTCGGGTCGATCATGACGACCTCGCGCCCCTCTGCAGCCAGTCGCAGCGCTATCGTTAGACCGATGACGCCAGCGCCAACAATTGCGATTTCGACGCTCTTTGACTCGCTCACTTGATTCTCCTAGACGAAGCCCGGCATCTGCAGATGCCCCGCTTCCAGCAATTCGCGCATTATCTTCAGAGCACGCCGGAGGTCGTCCCGGGAGCGCGCCGCACCGATATTGATGCGTACGCCGTGCTGCACGGGCTCACGTCCGATTGCGAAGGCATCGCCAGGCAAAACACCAACACCTCGCTGCAGGCACGTGCGTGCAAAGCCGGCGCCGCGCCAGGGTTCGGGCAAGTGTAACCAAGCATGGGTTGAGGTCACATCGGTCTGAAGGTCGAAGTCTCCAAGCACTTCGGTGAGAATGTGTTGCCGTTGTGAGAGCTCCGCTTTCTGGGCCTCGATCACCTCAACCGCACTGCCCTCTTCGAGAAGAATGGTTGCGATCAGCGCCGCCATCGGATTAACGCTCCAGCAGTTGATCCGGAGCGCCGCCGCCACCTGCCCCATCATGAATCGCGGCCCAATGACAAAGCCAAACCTCAATCCCGGCGCCACGCACTTGGAAAATCCGCCGATATAAACGGTTAGTTCCGGTTCGAGACTAGCGAACGACGGCGGGGACTCGTTGAGCAGCGGACGGTAGACATCATCTTCGATGATCAGCACATTGTGTCGCCGCGCTATTTCAACAATTTCTCTGCGTCGTGCTTCCGAGAGGGTGATTGTTGTCGGATTATGCAGGCTGGGCACCAGGAAAACCGCTCTCGGTCGCCATTGTGCGCAGGCGGCGTCGAAGGCGTCGGGCCGAAGCCCACCCTTGTCCATCGCGAGGCCCCGCAGGTCGAGACCGTGCGAGCGACAGAGGGCATTGATGCCCTGGTATGTCACTTCATCGGCTAGAATGACGTCGCTTTTCTGGGTCACGGCACTAAGGACGCAGTCGAGGGCATGCTGGGCACCGATTGTCAGTACCACCCTCCCCGGATCGCCGTCACCTACAACGGGCTTCAGCCAATCCGCCACTGCCGTTCGCGCCCAGAGCGGCCCCTCAGCAGGATGGTAGTCTTGAATTGCTTCATAGTGGGGGTTCTTGGCGAGCCGTGGCAGAAGCGCTGTGAAAACGTCGAGATAGGCATTGGTGGCGGGACGGTTGATCGAAAGGTCGACAATACCTGCCTCTTCACTCGGAGCAGAAACGAAGCCAGGCCTAGCGTCGTTCTTCTGATCCGCGACCAGCATACCCCTGCCTGGCCGTGCATCGATGAGCCCGCGCTCCTGAAGCGTGGAGAAAGCCCTCGTTACGGTTGTTACATTGATTCCAAGGCTTTGGGCGATCTCGCGCTGGGGCGGCAATCGTTCGCCGGCAGTGAGCAGACCGCTCGCGATCCGGTCGGCAATTGCGTCCGCAAGACGACGGTAAACAGGGCCTTCGCCTCCGGAAAGCTGCAAATCTTGCATCATCAATATTGAGCCATTCTGCGCGTTAACATCCGGCTTGTACCATACGACAAATGGCCAAACAATCGAATTCATGTAGGATAACTTTTCAATCAACATTATTTTTGTCGAAAAAACCACACAATTAGAACTTGACATACCGATTGTATGGTTCATTATCCCACCAGACGGCCGATTGTATGATCACATAAGTTCAACAATCCCCTGAGGAGGAGCAGATGTGCCCAAAACTTTGGTTGCGTGAAGCAGCGTGGAAGCTGGAACTCGATCCGGGCACACCGCATATTGTCACTGGTGAACCGGTCCAATGATGGTCGCGCATACGAATAGACAATTCGAAACGTTGACCGCGAAAGGCGTCTCCCACGCGGAACCCGATCGCTTTGTCGAATTCGTCGACGTCGAGAAGTCCTACGACGGACGGACGTTTGCAGTGACACGGCTCAACATGCATGTAGCAAAGGGCGAGTTCCTTACATTGCTCGGCCCCTCAGGTTCCGGCAAAACGACCACGCTGAATATGCTGGCTGGTTTCGAGCGTCCAACCAATGGCAGCATCATGTTGGACGGGCAATCCGTCGATCGTCGCCCGCCCTATGAACGCAACATTGGCATGGTCTTCCAAAACTACGCGCTGTTTCCGCACATGACTGTTGAGGAGAACGTCGGGTTCCCGCTTTCCGTACGCAGATTTTCGAAGGCTGAAGTAACCACCCGCGTCCATAAAGCGCTGGATATGATCCAGCTGCGGAAGTTCGGCGACCGTCGACCTGGGCAGCTCTCGGGCGGGCAGCAGCAGCGCGTCGCGCTAGCGCGAGCGCTGGTGTTCGAACCAAGCCTTGTTCTCATGGACGAGCCGCTTGGAGCGCTTGACAAGAAACTGCGCGAACACATGCAGCTTGAGATCAAGCAGCTTCATTCCATGTTGGGAGTGACCATCGTTTACGTCACCCACGATCAGAGCGAAGCGCTGACCATGTCGGATCGCGTCGCTGTATTCAACAACGGCGGCATAGCCCAGATCGGCACGCCGGACGGTTTGTACAAAAAACCGGAGAGCTCTTTCGTCGCGAGTTTTATCGGCGAGAACAACACGCTCGAAGGCGTAGTCGAACAAATTTCGGGCGATGTTTGCCAAGTGGCCTTGAGCGGTGGCGGACTCCTCCGCGCTACTGCCATCGACATTGGAACTCAAGGAACCTCGTGCCAGGTCGCCATCCGCCCTGAATGCATTCGGATCGCTGCGGCTGCCGCTGAGGAGAACGATTTCGAGGCAACCGTCGAGGGAAGGATCTATCTCGGCGATCATTTGCGGCTCCTTGCGCGCCTCGACAATGGCCAACTGCTGAGCGTGAAGGTTGGCCCTGAAACGATAACGACAGAGGCTCAACGAATTAAGCTCGGCTGGTCGCACACCGATTGCCGCGCATTTCCGGCACAGCAATAGGTACAAAGACCACAACTAAGAACAAGAGAGGGACCCATGAAACGCAATTCTTTCCATTCCGTTGCCTTGGCGACAGTCGCCGTCTGCGCACTTTTCAGTCATTCCGCCATTGCCGAGGAGTTATCCATCATGGCCAGCGGCGGTGCGTGGCAGGACGCGCAGCGTAAAGCCTGGTTCGAACCTTTCAGCAAGGAAACCGGCATCAAGATTGTCGAACAGGAATATCTTGGCGATCTCGGCAAGATCAAAGCCATGGTCGACACGGGTAATGTGCCGATCGACCTTGTCACGGTTGAGACCGCCACGGTCCTGCAGGGTTGTGACGCAGGCATCCTCGAGCCCCTCGACTATTCAAAAATTGCCGATCAATCCAAATTCATTGAAGGCTCGGCTCTCAAGTGCGGTGTCGGCCTCGATGCCTATGGCGACATCCTCGCCTATGATCCGAATGTCCTGAAGGAAGCACCAACATCGGTGCTCGACATCTTCGATACGACGAAATTTCCCGGCAAGCGTGCAATGCGGAAATTCCCCGCTCAGAATCTTGAATGGGCGCTCATGGCCGACGGCGTGCCGGCGGATCAGGTCTACGAGGTCCTTGGCACCCCGGAAGGCGTTGATCGCGCGTTCAAGAAGCTGGATACGATCAAGAACGATATTGTCTGGTGGGATGCCGGCGCACAACCGGCGCAATTGCTTGCCTCAAAAGAAGTGGTCATGACGACGGCATGGAACGGCCGCATCCAGAATGCGATCGACACGGATTCAAAGCCGTTCAAGATCGTCTGGGATGGTCAGATCCTCGAATATGACATGATCAGCATTCCGAAAGGCGCCAAGAATCCGGAGCTTGCCTATAAGTATCTCGCCTATATCAGCAAGCCCGAGAACAACGCCAAGCTCGCTAGTCATATCACCTATGGTCCGGTGCGTACCGACGCAACCGAGTTTGTGGCTGCCGATGCCCTGCCCAAATTGCCGAATGCTCCAGAGCACATGAAATCCTATCTCGTCGCCGATACCGAGTTTTGGGGCGATTATGGCGAAGATCTGGTCAAGCGCTTTAACGCCTGGCTGGCGCAATAGTCCATGTCCACGGTCCAGCCCACAAACATGGATCAGGGGCAGTTCATTAAAACCGCTCCCAACGCGGCCGACACGAGATCGGTCGCGGCGGCGATCCGGAGATCCCAGGCGCGAGAACGCCTGCGCTCGTTCGCGCTTGCCACGCCGCTCCTGGCCCTATTGCTCCTCAGTTTTGGCATTCCGATCGCCATTCTCCTGTCGCGGGCTGTTTACGATCCGACGATCGCCAATGCTTTGCCGCTCACCAGCGCGGCGATGCAGAGCTGGAGCGGCAACGGAATCCCCGATGACAGAACCCTTCAAGCACTCGCCGCCGATCTGAAAGCCAGTCAGCAAAATGGAAATGTTTCCGAATTTGCGAAAAGTTTGAATGCGCGATTGCCCGGCGCCCGCAGCCAGATCCTCAAGACCGCCCGCGCACTCGACAAGGAAGGAGTGACTGACACTGTATCCGTCATCAAATCGGTGCCGTTCTGGACCAGCCCCGGCACGTGGGCGACGATAGAAAGAGGAAGACATGCCCTCACTTCATTCTATCTCTTGAGCGCGGTCGACCTTCGCTGGAACGCCGACGGAAGCATCGAACGCGTCCCTCCCGAGCAGGCTATATTCCTGCGCGTTTTCGCACGTACCTTCCTCGTAGCGGCAACGGTTACGCTTGCTACGCTCATACTCGGCTTTCCTCTCGCCTACCTGATTTCCAGCGTGCCAAAAACACTTGGGGCGATACTCATTGTTGCCGTTCTACTGCCGTTCTGGACGTCGATCCTTGTGCGGACAGCGGCATGGACCGTGCTTTTGCAAAAGTTCGGACTGGTCAATGATGTTCTCCTTTGGCTCGGCGTGACCGGCACCAGACTCGACCTGATGTACAGCCGGCTTGGGCTCATCATTGCCATGACCCACATCCAGTTACCGTTCACGCTACTGCCGATCTACAGCGTCATGCGCACCATCCAGCCATCGCAGATGCGGGCAGCCTATTCCCTCGGCGGCAGGCCGTTGACATCGTTCTTGCGCGTCTATCTTCCGCAGGTGGTGCCGGGGATTATGGCGGGCTGTTTGCTGACGTTCATTCTCTGCCTCGGCTACTACATTACGCCAGCTCTTATCGGCGGCGCTGGCGACCAGCTGATCAGCAACTTCATCGCCAACTACGTCAATGTCGAACTGAATTGGGAAATGGCTGCGGCGCTAAGCTTCATCCTTCTCGTTTTCACCATGGGACTTTATGCGGTGTTTGCCCGCATGCTCGGTCTCGATCGCTTGAAGCCGGTGTGATCATGCTGTTATCTCCCTATCCCACGATCGGTGAACGAATACGGGTTACATTGTTGTGGCTCTGGGGAGCACTCGTAATCGCTTTTCTGATGGTGCCGATCCTCATCCCTGTGCCGCTTTCGTTCAACAGCGGAGCCTTCTTCGTGTTTCCGCTGGAGGGGTTTTCCACGCGCTGGTACGAGGTGGTTCTTGGCACCGACCGCTGGCAGACGGCAATAGGGAACAGTCTGATCATCGCCTTCGGCACCACCGCCCTCGCCACGGCGCTCGGGACGTTGACGGCGATAGCGCTATCCAGCGACAGATTCCCGGCGCGACGCATCATCATGCCGCTGGTGATCTCCCCCTTGATCGTGCCGGTGGTCATCACCGCTGTAGGGTCCTATCTCTTTTATGCACGGGTTGGTTTGGCCAGCACCTATTTGGGGATAATTCTCGCTCATACCGCCCTCGCCAGCCCCTTTGTGGTTGTGACCGTTGGTGCCAGTCTGACGGGATTTGATCGCAACCTTATGCGGGCCGCATCCATTGCCGGCGCAAAACCCATCGTAGCATTCTACCGCGTAATGCTGCCCCTGATCCTGCCCGGCGTCCTGTCGGGAGCAGCTTTTGCCTTCGTCACGTCCTTCGATGAGGTCGTCGTTGCTCAGTTTCTTGCCAGCGCCAACCAGCGAACGATGCCGCTCGAAATGTTCATCGGCCTGCGTGAGAGGCTGAGCCCGGCAATCACCGCCGCCGCAACGCTCATGATGCTGCTTTCGATCATATTGCTCGTGGTTGCCAATCTTCTGGCAAGACGCAGTGCCAAGAAGGCAAAACCAGTCGCGTGAGATCAGTATCTACGTGAAAGTGACTGGTTTCGAAATGGGTAGCGCGAAACATGGAGTCGACGGCATAGCCATCAATGATTCACGGGTGAGGCCTTCGATGGAAGCTGGTAGGCAAACATGATGATCAGCAGAGGTATCAAAGTTATCAGGGCTATCATGGCCCAGGCCTCGTTGATGGATTGAACCATCGCCGCCCTTGCAACCATTGGGCTGAAAATGCTCTGAGCAATCGCATCGAATTTACCCGGCATATGCGCAACAACCTCATTGACAGGCATTCCGATAAATCTTTCCGTCCGCTGATCACCCGCCAGCAAACCGTTGGCAATTGCGATGCCGTGCGTTGTCGATCGCGTATAAATGACCGTGTCAATCAGCGCCAGACCTATCGCACCGCCTAGATTGCGCATCAGATTGAATAAGCCACTGGCATCCGGAACCCTGTCATCTTGGAGACCACCAAGAGCAAGACGCGTCGGCGGGAGCAGACAAAACATTATTGCCAGACCTCGGATGACTTGGGGCCAGAACATCCCGGCAGCATCGGTTTGCGGGATTTGAAAGGCACTGCAGCCGAGGCCAATTGCGAACAACAGAAAGCCTATGGTTGAGAGCAGCCTCGCTTCGACCCGTTGTTCCAGCATGACGGCAAAGGGCGCAATCATCAGCTGCGCAATGCCGGTCACAAGCATTATTTCGCCTATTTGCAGCGCGTTGTGGCCCCTGACGAAAGCCAGGAAAACGGGCATGAGGTATACAGATCCGAACAGACCGAACCCCAGAACAAAACTCAGAATGCAGCCAATAGTGAAATTTCGGTCCTTGAAGTTATGCAAATCGACTATAGGCGTGAGCGACGTCCATGTTCGCCGGATAAAGGCGGCCAGCATAACCACACTGAACGCCGAAAGTGACAAAACGACGGGGCCTAGCCAGCCGCGTTGCGGCGCTTCTTTCAATGCGATCTCCAAGGCGGCAAGACCCATCGCCATCATTGCCAGCGATTGAAAATCAATCGAACGGAAATACTTGAGTTCCATTGGCGCACGCGGAAGCAGCAAAGCCGCCAATGATGCCGCAACCAAGCCAGGGGCGATATTAATTAAAAAGAGCCAGTGCCATGAATACGTCTCCGTTATCCACCCCCCGATGATTGGTCCGACTGTCGGAGCCATGACTGCGACGACACCAGCGACGGTTGTGGCGATGCTTTGGTGCCGCTGCGGAAATAACAGGAAAACCGCAGAGAAGACCAACGGGATCAATGTCCCACCCGAAAACCCTTGCAAGACGCGCCAGCACAGCAGCGCATTGAAACTATCGCTTTGTGCACATCCGACGGAAGCAGCGGTAAACAGCGATGTGCCAAATACAAAAAGCCAACGCATACTAAGCAAGCGGGTCAAGAAACCCGTGAGCGGGATCGCAACGATTTCGGCGATCAAATAGGCGGTCTGAATCCAGCTCATTTGATCTGGGTTGATGCCCAAAGCACCCTGGATTGTTGGTAGTGACGTGGCGACGATCTGGACGTCGAGAATAGCCATGAACATCCCGATGCACATTGCGAAGAAGCCCAGCCAAGTCGAAAGACTTGGCAACCGCGCTTCGCCTGCATCAGGGCTTTGCATCATGGCGCAACTCCGAAAGCGCGGAATTTTCTTCCCGAATCCTTACCGCCAGAACGAAGGCATTCAGCGCGGAGAATGCGACAGCATACGATACCAGCCCAAAGCACAAGGGCAGCACGGCGATCTCTCCGATCACGACGACATAATTCGGATGCGAAAGGAAACGGTAAGGGCCTGTTCTCACGAGAGGGCTTCCCGGGAAAACGATGATACGCGTGGTCCAGCGCTTGCCCAACGTCCCAAGCACCCAGAACCGCAGGCCTTGAAGCAATATGAAAACGGCAAGCCATCCTGGTTCAATCGGCCTATCCCAGGCAAAAATCCACAAGCCGACAAGCCAGGCAGCGTGCAACGCCACGATGAAAATATAATGACCCGGCGCGGCTTCATATGCTCCCTTCGCTAGCAGGGCTTTGGTGTTACGTCTGGCGAGCAGGAGTTCACCAAGACGCTCGATGGTGACGAAAGCGAGGAGCATCGAAGCCGCGATCATGCGGCTCTCTTGAGCGAAACACAGCTGACGCTGAAGCCCGGGCCCATCGCCGTCAGCAATGTGCGGGATGGCAAACCCGGCTCGACGACGCGGTCCAGAACGAACAGTGCTGTAGGGGCCGACATATTTCCGTATTTGGATAGCACGTCACGTTCATGGTCCAGGCTGCCTTGACCAAGGGAAAGCGCAGTCTCCAGGGCAGTCACGACTTTGGCTCCGCCGGGATGACAGGCAAATCTATCGATATCCGCAAGTTCAAGATTCGCGCGTCCGAGGATTCCGGAAATGGCCGGCGCGATGCGCTCTTCGGCAAAAGGCGGAATATCGCGATCGAAAATGACGCCGAAACCCTGTCTGTCAACGCTCCAACCCATTATGTCCAGCGTGTTTGGCCAGGTGTGCTGGCCGGACATCTCGATGTCGGCTATTCCTTCGTCTGCAACCTTCAGGACGCATGCCGCCGCACCGTCCCCGAAAAGCGCGCTGGCAACGATATTGGCTTTTGTCAGTTGATCCAACCGGAACGCCAGTGTGCACAGTTCAACAGCGACTAACAGGACGACGGTTCCAGGTCTTGACTTCGCAAGTCGAGAGGCAATGGAGAACCCGGACACACCGCCCGCACAGCCCAGACCAAAAACGGGCACTCGTTCGATGTCATCGCGAAATCCCATTTGCTGGGCCACGCGGGCTTCCAGACTCGGAGTGGCGATACCCGTCGACGAAACTGTCACAACCGTATCGACGTCTTTTCCCCTGATACCCGCCTTCTCCAGGGCGGCATTGGCCGCCGAGGCGAACAAACTGCACGCTCCCTCGATATAGGCGGCATTTCTTTCCGGCCACCCCAAAGGTTCCAGATACCATTCCAGTGGCTGGACAGCATAGCGCGTGCGAATGCCTGAACTCTCGAAGACTTTCGCCAAACGGTCAAAGTCTCGGAATCGGGCCGAAAAAGCCTTATGTGCCGCAGCAGCGGCATCACGTTGCTGAATAATGTGGGCGGGCACTGCTGTGCCGATTGATATCAGTTTCACGGATTGAGACATCGACACTCCTTGGTGACATTGCCTCTGCTGTCGACATGGCACAAGTGCTACCACGAGGATCCTGCAAGACACATCTCTTCGACAACACCTGAACTGGTATCAATATTCGGGGAATAATAATACCGCCTGGTCTCGATAATTACCGGCAGTAGTAGGGGTCGCCGCCGAAGAAGGCGAACCTGCAAACCAATTGGATGCCTGCGGCGGCGAAGGCTTCGACACGCTGGACATGTCCCAGGCAGATGATCCCGCCGATATCGGTCCGGATTACTATCTTGATATAGAACATTTCATTGGAAGCCGTTTCGACGATTCAATCGGCGGCAATGCTTCGGACAATATCATCGAAGGCGGGCTCGGCTCTTATACCCTTCTTGTTTGGCGATCGAGGGCCACGTGTCGCTTCAAAACCCTAGAATCGCCAGCGACCGTTTGTCCATGCGACCGCCGCAAAATTGATCCAAAGCACGTTTGAAAACAAAGGGATCACTCGATGCCAGTGAAAAGAGGGTCATCGACGAACAGAACTTCAGATCATCGGGAGATCCCAGTATTCGATTGAGAGGCATATCGGTGTGGGTCAACAATGTTTCAGTGCAGATCACCAACCGATTGCCTAGTAGCCGATGACCCAGATAGGCTCGCGCTTCTTCAAGCGATGCTATGCCGTAAAACTGTGCCATGGAGGAGTGGCCAAGATTCTTCAGCTGTGGAAAGACGAACCACATCCAATGACTGCGTTTTTGTCCTGACCTCAACTCCTCGAGCACCCGCTCAAAGAGAGGTTCCTGCGCTTGGACAAACCTTTCCAGGTTAAATTCGGTTGCTTCTGTCATTACACTATGTGTCGCGACCTTCTATTCGCGCTTTTCGACGCCCGCTACTGCCACATTCCTCGCATACGCGCCCCGATGTCCACGCGCATCTTCGGCTGCTCCGATTGTCCGGCAGCACTGGACCGTGCCAGAGGCCATGCGATGCATTCGAAATATTGCAGCAGCGTCGCCGGGATGAATCGTGTCCGAGAAGCATAGACATGCCGGTCGCCCTGGGCATTCTGGCCGTGGGTAAAGAAGCGCTGCGGCACAACAAGGTGGAGATTGTCCTTGGCCCGTGTCATGGCGACGTAGAGCAATCGCCGTTCCTCTTCGAGTTCCGCCGTGGAACCGACGCCGAGGTCGGAGGGCATGCAGCCATCTACAACATTGAGCATATAGACGGATTTCCATTCCTGGCCCTTGGCCGAGTGGATAGTCGAGAGAATCAGATAATCCTCGTCAAGCAGCGGCACGCCGGACTGGTCGCTGGTCGCGTCCGGCGGATCAAGCGTCAATTCAGTGAGGAATCGCTCCCGCGATGGATAACCCGCCGCAATCTGTTGCAATTGCAACAGATCAGCTTGCCGCATCGACGCGTCTTCGTGGATGCGTTCCAAATGCGGTTCGTACCAGAGCCGTGCCTGCTCGATCTCGGCCGGCCACGCCGCTTTCCCTGCACCGATCTGCTGCAGCATTTGTACAAAGCTCATCCAGTCCCCGCCGGCGCGCGGCGGGACGGGTATGTCGGTGAGTGCTGCAATTGGATCGGTTTTTTCCGCCATCTGGTCCAGCACACGTTGCGCGGACGACGGCCCGACACCGGGCAAAAGCTGCATCAGCCGGAAACCCGCCACGCGGTCGCGCGGGTTCTGCGCAAAACGCAACGCGGCAAGCATATCCTTGATATGAGCGCTATCGAGGAATTTGAGCCCGCCGAATTTGACGAAGGGTATGTTGCGGCGTGTCAGCTCTACCTCCAGCGGCCCGCTGTGATGCGACGTTCGAAAAAGCACTGCCTGCTGTTTCAAAAGGGTTCCGGTTTCGCGGTTTTCCAACACGCGTTCCACAATATAACGCGCCTGATCGGTCTCGTCGCGAACACTGACAAGTTGCGGCCGTTCAGCCGATTGCCGTTCCGTCCAGAGGTTCTTGGTGAATCGTTCCGAGGCAAGGTCGATGACACCATTGGCAGCGGCAAGGATGGTCTGGGTAGAGCGGTAGTTTCTATCGAGCGTTATGATATCCGCGGATGGGTTGAACGCCTTGGGGAAATCCAGGATGTTTCGAACTGTGGCGGCGCGAAACGAGTAAATCGACTGTGCATCGTCCCCAACCACGGTAAGGCCATGGCCGCCCGGCTTCAGCGCCAGGAGGATCGAGGATTGCAGCCGGTTGGTGTCCTGATATTCATCGACCAAAACATGGTCGAACCGGCCGCCCATATCGTCGGCGAGGGTTGAGACACTGGCGGTTTGTGCCCAGTAAAGCAATAAATCGTCGTAATCGAGAATGTTCTGGTTCTGCTTGGCTTCGACATAGGCGGCGAAAAGCCGGCGCAGCTGGGTATCCCACATAGCGCACCAGGGAAAGAAGATCTTGAGCACTTCGTCGAGTGGCTGTTCCGAATTGACGGTGCGGGAATAAATAGCAAGACAGGTGCCTTTGGTCGGAAATCTGCTTTCCTTTTTGGAAAAACCCAGCTCGTGCCGGACGATATTCATCAGATCGGCAGAATCCTCGCGGTCATGAATGGTAAAATCCGGGCTGAGGCCGATCTGGTCCGCATATTCACGCAAGAGACGGGCGCCAATACCATGAAATGTACCGGCCCATTCCAGAGCGTCGACCATAATACCGGACTTGGCACCCAGCACCTGACCGCATATGCGCTCGACGCGGCGGGACATCTCGGCGGCGGCCCGGCGTGAAAACGTCATCAGCAAAATCCGGCGCGGATCAGCTCCATTTACGATCAGATGTGCGACGCGATGCGCAAGCGTATTGGTCTTGCCCGAACCGGCACCTGCAATCACCAGCAGCGGGCCGGCCACCTGACCTACGCCATATTCCACCGCCATGCGCTGCTCGGCATTCAGTTTTTCCAGATAGGCAGCGCTCATATGGTTCCCAACAGGCAGCCTCGCGAATCAGCCGCGAACAGAGAGTGAACGTAACATCAGGGAAATTGGTTGGGAAGGTCAACCTTGGCGGAATGAAACCATCGGCATACCAAGGCGTTCTGCTATTGCACCCTGCGATCGAGCCACATCGCTCTGGCCACCGAAAGGATGATACCATGGTCGATGATTTCGACGAAGACGACGAAGATGTCTGGGCAGTTCACAATTCCCTCGGCTGGTACCTCGGCATATTTGTTGCTGGCGTGATAGTGGCAGCGCTCGTCGCGAATTTTGTCTAAAATACCTTGTATTAATAAACGAGTGCGCGAGAGCTTCGGCGCAATACTTTTGGATACTGTCTAAGAAATAGTAGCAAACCGCGATTGATTGAAGCGACTGCCATATCCGTGCAGACTGGCGTGGCTGATTGACCCCAGCAGGCCCGGTGCCCATCCCCCAGCCCCGCCGGGCCTTTTTTCCATGAAAGTGCATATGATCCGAAATGGATTCAGACGACCAAGACCCGCCAAAAGCCGAGTATGATCCGTATCTTACGCCGATGCGACCCTACGTGGTGCTTTTCGTCGTAGTAACCGTCGCGGTGCTTTTTGCAGGTTGGTTGTTCAGTCGGTGAGGTTCCAATCCCAAGACGGGAAAGCTTAGCCCTGTCGAATCAAAACAGGCTCCGAAGATTCGAAGCCTGCTTTGAATTTCAACCTCAGATAGTCGGATAGTTTGGCCTATCGTTGGCCGTTACCCCCTTTGCCACCGCCGTTATTGCCGCCGCCATTATTGCCACCGCCGTTGTTGCCGCCGTTTCCGCCCTGGTTGCCGTTCCCGCCACCGGAATTACCCTGTCCGGAATGGTCGCCGTTCTCGCCGTTGTTGTGGCCGCCCGAATTGCCGGGAGCGTCTTGATCGCCGTTGCCATGACCATTGTTGCCGCCGCCATTGTTGCCGCCGCCGTTGTTGCCGCCGCCATTGCCGCCGCCGCCATTGCTGCCGCCGCCATTGTTGCCGCCGCCATTGTTGCCGCCGCCATTGTTGCCGCCGCCGTTGTTGCCGCCGCCATTGTTGCCGCCGCCATTGTTGCCGCCGCCATTGTTGCCGCCGCCATTGTTGCCGCCGCCGTTGTTGCCGCCATTGTTGCCGCCGCCATTGTTGCCGTCACCGCCGTGGTTGCCGCCGCCACCATGATTGCCACCACCGCCGTGGTTGCCGCCGCCACCATGATTGCCACCACCGCCGTGGTTGCCGTCACCACCATGGTTGCCACCACCGCCGTGGTTGCCGCCGCCACCATGGTTGCCGCCACCGCCGTGGTTGCCGTCACCACCATGGTTGCCGCCACCGCCGTGGTTGCCGCCGCCACCATGATTGCCGCCACCGCCGTGGTTGCCGTCACCACCATGGTTGCCACCGCCGCCGTGATTGCCGTCGCCACCGTGGTTGCCGCCGCCACCATGGTTGCCACCACCGCCGTGGTTGCCGCCGCCGCCGTGGTTGCCGCCACCGCCGTGGTTGCCACCGCCACCATGGTTGCCACCACCGCCGTGGTTGCCGACCGCCGTGTGCCGCCAGGACCACCAGTGCCAGAACCGCCTGTGCCAGAACCACCTGTGCCAGAACCGCCTGTGCCAGAACCGCCTGTGCCAGAACCACCTGTGCCAGAACCGCCTGTGCCAGAACCACCTGTGCCAGAACCGCCTGTGCCAGAACCGCCTGTGCCAGAACCACCTGTGCCAGAACCGCCTGTGCCAGAACCGCCTGTGCCAGAACCACCTGTGCCAGAACCACCTGTGCCAGAACCACCTGTGCCAGAACTAGAACTGCCCGCGCCGGCACTGCCGCCGCTGCCAGCATTGCCATTCCCGGATTTTCCGCCCGACTTGCCGCGGCCTGCTGTTCCATCGCCGCCCGTACGCTCGGCAGTTGAAGTTGTGCTGATCGCCCCCGTAGTTAATGGCGGACACATATCGAGTTGTTGTTTTGAAAGGATCAGTTTTCTGTTGAGAGCAAAGCAGCAAAGCCCTGCGTTATCGTTAGTAAGTGTTCGACATTGAGCTGCACTGGCAAAAAGAGCGCGTTTGGCTTGCGCATATGCTGGGGCGCTCGAAAACGTCGTCGAAACTAATCCTAAAGTGGAAATCGCCATTACAGCGAGTAAACCACCGCGTTTTGCCTTGCTTATTTTGTTTGTTATTGTAGGCATTTTACGTTTCCCTCAGAGTTAACTTTATAAGCAACTCACCATACTAGGAAAACATTTCGTTTTTTTCTTAGCCATTGATGGCTTTATTGCTTATCCAATCTGTAAGCTAATTATTATTTGGTTACTATTTAACAATGATGCTTAGGGGCCTTATAAAAAGATTAATGAAATGATTCAAAATATACCGTATTGTTTAACCTGATCCCGTCGCGGATTATCAGCCGCCCAATCGTTCCAGAGGATAGTGTTAATCCTCGCCAGTAGCGGCAAAGACGACGTACCCAGCCTCAGGCCCTGAAATTAATGCCGTCACGGCATGTTAATAACCGACGTAAAATTTCAAGGCCGAGAACATGATTTTAACGGGTTAACGCGCAAGCTGCGTTTGGCAATTCGCGGGAGAGCGTCGAATGATTCGCAAATATTCTCTGCTTGTTTTGACGGCACTAGTAATTGGAAGCACAATTTCAGCTCCGGCATTTGCGCGGGGCACTGAAATGCAACTCAACGGCAAGGGCTTTGGCCCACCGGCATTCCGCTCCTTTTGCGGGCGCTTCGCGAGCCTTTGCAACACCCGCTCAGGCGCCAGGATTGTCCAGTTGACGGCGGATAAACGCCATCAACTTCAAACGGTTAACTCAACCGTCAACTCGAGCATCAAGCAACAGAGCGACATGCAGACCAATGGTGTCGAGGACCTCTGGACGATCCCGACAAAAGCGGGGGACTGTGAAGATTTCGCCATCCTGAAGAAGCGCGAACTCCTGAAACGAGGCTGGCCAGCGGCATCACTGTTACTTACGGTTGCCCGTCTTCCCTTCAGCAATGAGGGTCATGTGGTGCTGACTGTTCGCACTTCAGACGGCGACCTTATTCTCGATAACCGCACCAATTCGGTCAGGGACTGGTCGAGCACATCGTATCGCTATTATGCGCGGCAATCGCAAAAATCGGCGGGCTGGGATAGAATAGGCAAAGCAATACCCATCGACGTTACGGCGCGGCTGAAGTAACGGCCTCAACCGCTTGCATCCAAAGTTCAATCGCAGGATGAGATTCTTGTCCCGGATTCGACCTTTCTTACATAGGAATCGGATCAAACCGTGTAAGAATCGCGCTTTTTTGTTTTATTTTCGCCCGGATCAGGCTGCCGTCGACAAATCGTGCGGCGCGTTGCCGCCTTCCTCTGCCACGATGTTGCTATTGCCGCAATCAGGTGAAAAACTGGTGACCTATTCGCTCTTGCAATGAGAGGCCCATCGAAAATTTTTCCGGTGGGAAAATCTGATTCCCGGCATGACTGACATCGATGAATCCGGCTCCTCGAGTGAGTCGCTCTACTGGCGGCAGAACCTCGTCGTCTGCCTGCTTGGCTCTTTTACGACGATCGTCGCGATGACGTTGATCCTGCCTTTCCTGCCACTTTACGTTGAACAGCTTGGCGTGAAAGACCATGCGGCGATCGTGCAATGGTCGGGTGTTGCCTATGGCGCAACATTTTTCACAGCGGCGCTCGTGGCGCCGCTTTGGGGGCGTCTCGCCGATCTCTATGGACGCAAACTGATGCTCATCCGCGCCAGTCTCGGCATGGCGGTCGCGATGTCGCTGATTGGCATGGCGACCGATGTCTGGCAGCTTGTGTTCCTGCGACTTTTGACCGGACTGCTCGGCGGCTATGCATCGGGTTCCACCGTCCTGGTGGCAACACAGACGCCAAAGGCGCGAACCGGCTGGGCACTCGGGACCCTTGCCTCGGGCATCATGGCCGGCAATCTTGTCGGTCCGCTGATCGGTGGTGCGTTGCCGCCTTTGATCGGCATCCGCCAGACCTTCTGGCTGGCCGGCGGCGTCATTTTCATCACCTTTCTGGCAACAAGTTTTTTCATCAAGGAAGAATGGCGCCCGGCAAAGTCGAAGACTGACAAACAGGGCGGCGGCTGGTCGGCCATTCCCGACAAGCGGCCAATCGTCGTGATGCTGCTGGCAGGCATGCTGCTGATGCTCGCCAATATGTCGATCGAACCGATCATCACGGTCTATGTGGCGCAACTCGTCGACAATCCGGCCCATATCACAATGGTCGCCGGTATCGTCATGTCGGCGGCAGCGCTTGGAAGCATCCTTTCAGCATCGCGTCTCGGCAAGCTCGCTGACCGCATCGGCCATTGGAACGTCATCGTTGCGGCGCTTGGTGTATCGGCGCTCCTGTTGATCCCGCAGGCATTCGTAACCGAGGGCTGGCAACTTGTCATATTGCGCTTCCTGATGGGGCTTTCGCTCGGCGGGCTTCTGCCCTGTATCACCAGCGTGATCCGCCACAATGTTCCCGACCGCATTGCCGGTACTATTCTCGGCTATGCCACCTCTTCGCAATATGCCGGGCAAGTAATCGGGCCGCTTGCCGGCGGGTTCGTTGGCGGGCATTTCGGCATGCGCGCGGTCTTCCTCGGCACCTGCGTGATGCTTGGCTTCGGCGCGCTCTACGGCTGGCTGGTACGTCCGCGATAGAGCCGTTGTTGGCCGGCGGGTTCGACAAATTCGAAAGCGATGTTGTCGGCGAGATGGGCGATGAACTTTTCGATAATCCTCAGTGCGGCTTCCGCATGGCCGGAGACAGGGTGACCCGAAGGTTGCAATAGAAACAGCGTACGCGTGAGCGGTGGATTGACAATCTTGCGCGCAATCAGCGTACCGGCCTCCACCTCCCGCGCGACGACGCCATAGGGCAGAAGCGCAGAAGCGGTACCTTGCGCTATCAGTCCCTTGATCGCCTGTTTCGATTCAATCTGATAGGCGACATCGAGTGGCAAGTGCAGTTGCTCCATCGCCTGTTTGACAAGCTGGATGATCTGGCTCTTTTCGGTGGAGATCACGAAAGTCGCCCTGGAAAGTTCGGCGAGATCGATTGGCCCCTGCTTGTTGAATTCCGTTGATGGACCGGTGACGAAGAAAATCGACTCGGTCAGGACCGGCGTGCAGTTGACCGTCTTATGAGGAGCGACGTCGAATGCCAACGCCAGATCAATCTCACCCTTGGCAATCCGCTCCGGCAGATTGTGGCTGACATCTTCGATGATATGGACTTTGGCGGACCAGTTCTGCCGGTTGAATTCCTGCGCCAGCGGGGCTGCGAGCAGCATCGATAGGCTGGCTGTCAGTCCGATCGACAGATGCGCTGGCTCCGGGTTGTTGAAGGTCTTTATATTCTTCTTGATCGTCGCGAACCGTCCCAGCAGGTCCCTGGCTTCTTCGAGAAAATACTGGCCTGCAGGCGTTGTCTTGATGCCCCTTGGGCTGCGATCCAGCAATTGCACACCGAGCTCCTGCTCAAGCGCATTGATTTGCGAGCCAAGCGCCGGCTGGACTATGTTCAATATGGCCGCGGCCTGCGTGATGCTTCCGCTCTCACAAACACAAACGAATGATTCAAGCTGACGAACCCTCACCGATCTTTCTCCTCTGCACGAGGCCCGTCTTACCATGCCGGCAAGATCAGGTCATGCGGAAGAACGTCTTCCGCCGGAAGACGTTCTTAAAGGGAATAAAGCCCGCCGAGGATTAAATCAGATGACGATCCTGGTCATGATGCCCGCCGGAAAAATCTCCTCCGGAGTCATGTGCCGTTGGGCGATACCCTGCTGATAGGTATAGAGCATCATCTGCTCGAAGGTTGCCCGGTTCTTTTCGATACCGAAGGGAAATGTATCGCCATCGAAGAGCGTGCGCATACGGCGGGCGTAGGTGGCAAGCCACGGCAATGGATAACGCGAGACGGCAGGATCGAGCAGACGTTCGAGACTGCGGTTCTTCGACTCCTCGAAGGCATTGTAGAGATTGCGGGCGATCCATGGGTTGTCGTCGAGCAGGTGTTTCTTGAGCGCGATGATATGCATGATCGGCCAGATGCGCGTGCGCTCATAATATTCCTCCTCCATCTCCAGGTAGTCTGGAAACAACCGTTCGATATTGGGATCTCCCTCGAGGAAACAGGTGGGCGGCCGGGCGATGATAGCGCAATCGATCTCGCCGGAGGCGAGCATCTCCGAGAGAGACTTGTCGCCGACGCGTGTCAGCTTGACACCTTCCGGCAAGTCGAGATCGACCTTCTCGATACGCCCGGATGCGTTTGCCCCGGCCTGATACCAATGGACGTCCTGCAGTTTGACGCCGCAATCATTGTGCATCCAGCCGCGCATGTAGACGGCCGCGGAATGTGCCCATTCCGGCGAGCCGATACGCTTCCCGCGCAGGTCTTCGACCGTCTTGATGCCGCTGTTCTTGTTGACATAAAAAGAGCTGAACCGGAACAGCCGCGAGCAGATGACCGGCAAGCCGATGATGTCGCTATCGGGCCGGCTGATCTGCGCCATGAACTTGGCAAACGAAAGCTCACTGATGTCCCATTCGCGATTGAAGGTGAACCGCGCAAAAATCTCGTGGTGACCCAAGGTCAACCAGTTCAGGTCCAGTCCCTCCGCTTTCACTGCGCCAGTGCGGAAATCGCGAAAGTGATCATAGTCGGTCGTGGCTATCGTAAGTTTTTTGGGAGTCATTCTAAGTTCCTGATTGCTTGCTGTTCAGAGCGGTGCCGTCACTGCGATCTCATTGGCCTTTGACGACCGCGTTGAAGGTCTCGCGCCACTTCGGCAGGTTATCCAGCGTGCTCGATGGATCGACGACGCGGACCTGCAATCCCTCCGGGAGTGGGACGAGTTTGACGTTCGTTGGCGTGAACCCGCGATCGGCGAGGATTTTCTGCCCATCGGTCAAGGTAAAATTCTGAAAAAGCACGGCGGCATTCGGGTGCTCGGCGGTGCGGGCCACGCCAAGGCCGTTGATGCGCGCCACGGACTGACCGAGCGCATACCAATTGATCGGCGCACCATCCTTGTGCATCTGATCGGCCTTATACAGATAGGTCGTCAAGGCAAAGGGTACTTCACCCGAAGCAGTGAGTTGGGTTAGCAGAGAGTGACCCTTGCGCAGCGAAAGGCCATTCGTGGCCGCAAGCTTGCGGAAAAAATCGTTGCCCTCTTCTTCGGAGGGAAATGTCGCTGCAACGGTTGCCATCCAGTCATAGGCCTCGGCTTCCAGACCGATTTTACCAGACCAACGCGGATCGAGAAGATCCTGCCATGTCTTGGGCAGATCTGCCTCTTTGACAAGGCTCGTATTATAAGCTGCAGTGATGATATTGAGCCGGCTTCCTACCCAATCCCTGGCTTGTGGAACCGCGTCGGGATAAATGTCGGACATCACCGGCGATTCTATCGGCTGAAGCACTTCTTCGCGGTGCAGCGCTTCCAATTCCGGTCCATTCGTTTCAATGACATCGACATCATGGCGGCCGGCCTTGATTTCCGTCACCGCACGATGCAGGACGTCTTCGGAACTGCCGCGCCAGACGGTAACGGGAATTCCATATTTCGTTTCAAAAGCCTTGGTGATCGCCGTGACGTCCTCGACGGGTGTCGCGGTATACAGCGTGAGCGCCCCTTCTTTCTTGGCTCCCGCGACCAGCCGGTCCATGCGATCCGGGCCACCATACTTTGCAATCTCGTCGATGGCGGATTGTGCCAGTGCCGGACCGAGCAGCATACCGCTGATGAGCGCTACGCAGGCGGCAGATCGTGCAAAACCGCGGCAGAGTTTGTCGATATTCATCATGTTTCCTCCCAGTATACTATCCCATTTTCCCTTGCCGCCCCGCTCTCCAGGCGAAATGTGCCGCAAGCCCGTTCCCCGTCCGGAATCCGGCGTATATCGATGGTTAGTAGGAGTTCCGGCACCTATCCAATACATAGATTGTTTGGGGTCATCTAAAAAACAGATGACTGGTGATCGAAGGCGGTTTAACGGCCTGCTCCGCGCAATCGACCATTCAAAAATAATTCTTCCAATTGTCATGGAACCGGACTCATACCGGACTCATTTCTATGGTTGGCTGAGCAGCGTAAAACTGCTGCCAAACTGTCCGACATTTGTGGAGGAAGTGATGAACGACAAGCGTTTTCCCATCCCGGTTATGATCACTCTTGGAACTGCCGGTCAACGAGCAGTCTCCAGCGTTTGGGAAGCGATCGAATGCCTGCGAAGTTATTGGCCCGCCAAGAAAGGACCGAGCTATCGCCGGGCTGTGCAAGCCTGTCTCGATGCGCTTGATGGCTGGAAGCCCGCGCATAAGGCGCGCCATGCCTTTATCAGCGCCGCGCGCGAGGCTGGTGTATTTCTGGATACCCGACTGCATTAAGATGCGACGGCACTTATCTCCCCCCTTGTGGGGGAGATAGGATTTTCTTGGATTTAGCCTCTTTGCTAAATCCTTAGAAAATCCAAGCGAGGGGACTTTATTGATCCCACAGACACCATCCCCTCTCTGGCGATTTCTAGCACTTAGCAAGGGCTAAGATGCTGAAATCGCTTTCTCTCCCACAAGGGGAGAGATAATCGGCATCCCCGTCAGCGAATATCTGCCCGTCGCCCGCGGGCGTTTTTCATTCATTTCATTGGAGAAGATCGCTGGAGGCAGCGGCGTCATTTCACGGATTATATCCGCGCCTTTTTCGCCCATCATGATCGTTGGTGCGTTGGTGTTGCACGACGGTACGCGCGGTATCACCGAACTGTCGCAGACGCGCAGGCCCTCAAGACCCCGAACTTTCAGATCCAGATCGACGACGGCCATGGGGTCGGTGCCCATCTTGCACGTACCGACCGGATGATGATCGGTCTTGGCATTGGCGCAGCCATAGTCGAACAGTTCCTCGTCGGTATTGTATTTTGGTCCGGGCAGGCGCTCCGCCATGACGAATGGTTTCAGCGCCGCCTGCTGCATGATTTCCCTGGCAAGCTTCAGCCCCTCGATCGACATCTTTCGATCATGCGGATCGCTCCAGTAGTTCGGATCGATCAGCGGCGCCGCGGATGGATCAGCCGATTTCAGCCGCACAGTGCCGCGCGAACGGGGATGCAGATAGGCCGAATTCAATGTGACGCCGGCATTCTTCAATCGTTCGACACCTGCCTCGATGCCGGAACCGAGACCAAGATGAAACTGGATATCGGGCGAGCGGGCTTTGTCATCGGCGTACCAGAAGCCGCCGGTCTCGAACAGGCTGGATGCCACCGGGCCCGAGCGGAACAGCACATATTGCAGCCCGGCCCACAGGGTCCTGTGCAGCTTGGCTACACCATCATAGGTGTGATCGCCGGTGCATTCGCAAATGACGAACAGATCAAGATGATCCTGCATGTTCTCGCCGACGCCCGGCAGATCATGCACGACCGGCACGCCGACGCTTTTCAGATGATCGGCGGGGCCAATGCCGGATTGCAGCAGAAGCTTTGGCGAGCCTATTGCGCCGGAGCTCACCAGTACCTCGCGGTTGGCCCGGATGATTTCGCGGGCATTGTTGTTGATGATCTCAACGCCAATGGCACGTTTGCCCTCGACGATGATTTTGGACACCTGTGCGCCTGTACGGACCGTCAGGTTCTTGCGATCTTTTATGGGTGTGAGATAGGCCATCGACGCGGACGACCGGCGGCGATCCCGCTGGGTCAGCTGATAGAAACCGACGCCGCCTTGCGTCTTGCCGTTGAAATCATGGTTATAGGGTATGCCCAGCTCCTGACCGGCGCGGATATAGGCATCGCAGATCGGCAAGGTGGCCGCAGGCATGGAGACGCCCAGCGGCCCGCCATAGGAATGGTAATCGTCGGCAAAACGCTGATTGTCTTCGGCGCGCTTGAAATAGGGCAGGACATCGCGATAGCTCCAGCCTTTGCAACCATCCTCGCTCGCCCACAAATCGTAGTCGGTTGCATTTCCGCGCGTGTAAAGCTGCGCATTGATGCTCGACCCGCCACCAATGACCTTGGCTTGCGTGTAGCGAAGGACGCGGTTCTTCATGTGCTTTTGCGGCACGGTTTCCCAGCCCCAGCTGGCGACGCCCTTGGTCATCTTGGCGAAGCCGGCGGGCATGTGGAACAGCGGGTTCCAATCGCCGCCACCTGCTTCCAGCAGCAGCACGGAAATCGCCGGATCTTCACTGAGGCGATTGGCGAGGACGCAACCCGCAGGACCCGCGCCGGTGATGATGTAGTCGTAGGTCATGGTCTATCTCTTTGTTTTTACGCAACTCCGGACGGAAAACCGGTTCCCACTTTTCCTGCAATTGCTTTAAAGCCTGCTTATCGAAAGGGCGCCATCGGCATTGATGACGGAGCCGGTGGCAAAGTTGAAATCGCCGCTGGCGAGCGCCGCGACGATGCGGCCGAGATCTTCCGGCTCGCCCCAGCGCTTCATCGGCACCAGGCCTTCGGCGATAAGTTTGTCGTATTTCGCCGCGGCAACCGCGGTCATGTCTGAACGGATGATGCCGGGGCGCACGTCGAAGACGCTGATGCCCTGATCGGCCAGACGCAGGGCGAGGCCTTGGGTGAAGGCAGCCAAAGCGGCCTTTGTCATGCAGTAATCGAGCCGTTCCGGCGAGGTCATCCCGGCAGAAACCGATGTAATGTTGATGATCGAACGCGGATGGGACGACGGTTTTGCGCCAGCATCGTTCGCAATACGACCTGCGTGAAAAACACAGTTCCGCGCAGATTGATGTCGAAAATCGCGTTATAGTTAGCTGGCTCAAGATCGAGGAAGTCTCCGCGAACTTTCGAGCCGATACCGGCATTGTTGACGAGGCAATCGATGCGGCCGAACTTCTCAATGGCGGTCTCGACTGTTGCGCCATGGCTTGCCAGATCAGCTATGTCCGACTGGATGAAGACCGTGCTCTGCACCCAGCTTCTTGCAGCGCCTTGATTGCCGATTGACTGGCTGCGTCCTCGACAATGTCGGTGATGGCGAGGTCGAAGCCCTTCGACGCCAGAGCCTTGGCTATGCCAAGCCCGATGCCACGGCGCGCGCCGGTGACGAGAGCGACAGGTTTCATCACGCAAGCTCCTTCGACACGATATGATCCGCCACACGCAATGCCTGCGCAGCAATGGTCAGTGCCGGGTTGACGGCGGCCGAGGTTGGCAGGAACGCTGCATCGACGACAAACAGATTGGGGTGCTGCCAGGCGCGGCAATAGATGTCGAGCGGCGCCTGTGCCGGGTCGTCACCCATGCGGACCGTGCCGCATTGATGCGAGGGGGTCTTGCGGTCGAAGGCCTTGGAGAGAACCAGCGGAAAGCCGGCCGCGCGCAGCACCGATTTGATCTGCGCAACCAGCTTTTGATGCGCCGCCCAATTGCTGCGGATCCACTCCAGGATGATCCTGTCGCCATCGACGCGGACACGGCTGTCCGGTTTTGGCACATCCTCGCTCATGGCGAGAAAATCCACCGTATGGGCGCAGAAGCGATCGAGTATCCATTCGGGCACGAGCTTCAAGTCGGACTTGAGCACCGGCCCGCTTATGCGACCTAGCAGTTGGGCATTGCCGAGTGGCGCACCGCCATTGCCGTCGGACAGGTAGAAATCATTGAAACCAAAGGTTTTCTGATAGACGGAATCGTTCCTGAAACGTGGGTCGAAGCCGATGACCGCCGAGAGATTATGGTTCATGAAATTGCGCCCGACCTGGTCGGAACGATTGGCAAGGCCGGCGGGATTGGCATCATCGGCGGAACGCAGGAGCAGCACGGCAGACTGGACGGCACCGGCAGAAAGCACTGACGAGCTTGGGCTTTATGACATAGCTTTTGCCGTCTTTATCGTAATGTACCGCGGCGATGGCCGTACCGTCGGGCGCAGTTTGCAGCCGGGTGACCTTAGAATTGGTCTGCAATCTGACATTCTTGTATTTGAGCGCAGATGCAAGAGCTGTGGTCTCGGCATCCATCTTGCCGTTGAAACTATTGGGATGCGCATCCCATGGTGTTTTGCCGTGCGACAGCCACGCATCGATATCGACGCCGAGCGGCAGGGTGGATGGGTGAACACCCGCCGTCTTCAGCCGCTCCCGCAAGGCAGCGATGGGTGCTTCGTCAGGAACCGGGGGAAAGTCGTAAGGTGTCGAATGAAGTGGTTCCGTCGGGTCTTCGCCCAACTTGCCGCGAACCTGAAACAAAGCTTCGGCCTTGCCATACCAGGGCTCCAGTTCCTCATAGGGAAAGGGCCAGGCAGGCGACACGCCTTCGAGATGCTGCATCTCTTCGAAATCCTCGGAGCGATAGCGCGTCAGCACCGCCCCGTAGAATTTCGAATTGCCGCCGACATTGTAATAGTTGCCGGGATTGAAGGCGCTGCCGGTCTCGTCGTACCAGTTTTCCTTCGGGCGGAAGAAGCCGCGCTGGAAGATCGCCCGGGGATCGCGATTCTCGGGGCGATCCGGCAGATGATCGCCCGCCTCGAGGATGAGAATATCCACACCCGAGGCGGCAAGTCCTGCCGCCATTGTCGCGCCGCCGATGCCTGAGCCAATGATCACGATATCTGCGGCTGTGGCCGGTTGTATCTCCTGGCTCATGCGCATTGACCGTTCATGCGATTTCAGGCGCCGATACGCAATTGCGATTGCGGATCGAAGAATACGGCCTTGTCCAGATTGAAGGCGAGCTGTGTTTTCGCCCCGGGAACAATCTGCGCATCCGCACGCAGGCGGGCAACAACTTCCTTGCCGCCAAGCTTCGTCACCGCGAAAGTATCCGAACCTGCGGGCTCGACCACTTCGATCAGGCATTCGCCTTCAACCAACGACCCCGCATTGCGGTCCGCGCCGTCCGGATCAGTCAGCGCTTCGGGGCGAATGCCGAAGATGACATCCTTGCCGGCATATCCGACGAGAGCGCTGTTGGTCTTCTTGATCGGCAGGCGCAGTGGCGCCGCATCGGGCCTTTCGAGCACGACATGCAGATCCGATGCGCTGCCATCAATCTTGGCCTTGAGCAGGTTCATTGCCGGTGAGCCCATGAAATCGGCAACGAAAAGATTGGTCGGGTTGTTGTAGATTTCCGCCGGGGTGCCGAACTGTTGCAGCACGCCATCCTTCAGAACCGCGATCTTGCTGGCGAGCGTCATTGCCTCGATCTGGTCGTGCGTCACATAGACGATCGTGGTCTTCATGCGCTGGTGCAGCCGCTTGATTTCCGTGCGCATGTCGACGCGCAGCTTGGCATCGAGATTGGAGAGCGGTTCGTCGAACAGGAACACCTGCGGGTTGCGCACAAGCGCCCGGCCCATGGCGACACGCTGGCGCTGGCCACCAGAAAGCTGGCTGGGCTTGCGGTCGAGCAGATGGCCGATCTGCAGCATGTCGGCAACCTGCTTGATGGCCTTTTCGCGCTCGGGCTTCGGAACGCCGCGAATTTCCATGCCGAAGGCGATGTTGCCGCCAACGGTCATATTCGGATAGAGCGCATAGGACTGAAACACCATCGCGATATCGCGCTTGGAGGGATGCAGTCCGCTGATCGACTTGCCCTTGATGGAGATATCGCCCGAGGTGATCGGTTCCAGCCCGGCGATGGTGTTGAGCAACGTGGACTTGCCGCAGCCGGAAGGACCGACGAGCACGAGGAAGCCGCCCTCATCTATCTCGATGTTGATGTCCTTGAGGATCGGCACATTGCCGTAGGACTTATGCAGGTCTTTGATCTGGAGAAATGACATTGATTTATCCCTTCACGGCACCGGACATGAGGCCGCGGACGAAATAGCGTCCGGAAACGATGTAGACGATGAGAGTTGGCAGCGCTGCGAGAATGGCGCCAGCGAAATGCACGTTGTATTCCTTCACGCCGGTAGACGAATTGACGAGATTGTTGAGCGCAACCGTCATGGGCGTGCTTGAGAAACCGGAGAAGGAGGCACCGAACAGGAAGTCGTTCCAGATATTGGTGAACTGCCAGATGACGGATACGACGATGATCGGCCCCGATGACGGCAGAAGGATGCGGCGAAATATCTGGAAGAAGCTCGCGCCGTCGATCTGCGCCGCGCGGACGAGTTCGGTTGGAAACGCCTCATAATAGTTGCGGAAGTAGAGCGTGGTGAAGCCAAGGCCATAGACGATATGAACGAGGATCAGGCCCTGGATCGTCCCGGCCATACCGAGCAGCCCGAGCATGCGCGCCATGGGAATGAGCACGATCTGGAACGGGATGAAGCAGCCGAGCAGCAGCATGCCGAACATCAGATTGGAGCCGCGGAACTTCCATTTGGTCAAGACATATCCATTGAGCGCACCGACAACAGTGGAGATGGCGACCGCGGGCACAACCATGAGGATCGAATTGATGAAATAGGGCCTTAGGCCTGTCGGTTGCACGCCGATCTGTGCCGTCGACCAGGCAGTAAGCCAAGGTTGAATTGTCCATTCGCGTGGAGGCGACAGCATGCCGCCCTGGCGGATTTCTTCCAGCGGCTTCAGCGAATTGACCAGCATGACATAGAGCGGCAGCAGATAGTAAAAGGCAAACAGGAACAATGCAGCGTATATCAGAACGCGTGTCAGCTTGCCGCTGGAGATAGCATTATCCGGGCTCTGGGCACTCATTTGTTGCCCCCTCTGATTTCTGAGTAGAGATAGGGAACGATGATCGAGAAGATCATGATCAACATGATGATGGCCGACGAAGCGCCGATGCCCATGGAATTGCGGGTGAACGTATAGGAATACATGAACGTCGCGGGCAATTCGGTGGCTTGGCCCGGTCCGCCGCCGGTGAGTGCAATGACAAGATCGTAGGCCTTGATGGCGAGATGGGCGAGCACGACGAAGGCCGAGAGGAAAACCGGGCGCATCAGCGGAATGATGATGCGGCGATAGATCGTGCCGGTCGAGGCTCCATCGATCTGCGCCGCCTTGATGATTTCATTGTCGACACCGCGCAGGCCGGCGAGGAACATAGCCATGACGAAGCCGGAAGATTGCCAGACGGCGGCAATGACCACCGTATAGATCGCCATTTTAGAGTCCTTGATCCAGTTGAAATGAAAACTCTCCCAGCCCCATTGGTGCATTGTGTTTTCAAGACCGATGCCTGGATCGAGGAACCATTTCCAGGCAACGCCAGTGACGATGAAGGAAAGTGCCATCGGGTAGAGATAAATCGGGCGCAAGAACCCTTCGATGCGGATCTTCTGGTCGAGCAGGATGGCGAGACCGAGGCCAATCACAGTGCAAATGATGATATACAGCGAGGCGAAAATACCGAGATTGGTGATCGCGCGCCACCAATGCGGCAACGCCCAGAGCCTGCGGTAGTTATCAAACCCGACAAAGCCGTAGGATGGCAGCATTTTGCTGTCGGTGAAAGACAGGATGCCGGTATAGGCGATGAAGCCGTAAACGAAAATCAGGACGATCAGAAAACTCGGTCCCAATACCAGTTTCGGTATCAGGTCCTGTATGCGGCTGCGGGTATCCATAGCCTCACCCCTCGATGTGTAATCTTATATTGCCGCAAAGTATCGCGGGAACCTGTCCGGGGCGACATCGCCCCGGACAGAAACGCCCAACTTATTTCGCAGCAGCAACAGCGGAAACGAGTTCCTTGACTGCTTCTTCCGAGGTCAAGTCGCCGTTGAATTCACGGGTCACGACGTCATAGATCGCGTTCTTGACAGCAGCCGGATTGGCATGGCCATGGGCCATCGACCCAAAGAGCGTGCCAGCCTTGTTGGCTTCGGCAAGGTCCTTGATGGCCTTCTTGCCGCAATCGTCAAATGCCGTGTCCGGTACATCGGTACGTGCAGGAGCAGAACCCTTCACGACATTGAACGCCGACTGGAAGGTCGGGCTTTCAATGGCCGATGCCATGACGAGCTGCGGCTTGAGCTGTGCTTCACTGACCTTGAACATGGCAAACTGATCGGAGTTGAACGTGACCGAACCCTGAGTACCCGGGAAGCGCATGCAGACGAAATCCTTGCCTGGCACTTTGCCAGCCTTGATGAATTCGCCCTTGGCCCAGTCGCCCATGAACTGCAGACCTGCCTTGTTTTCGATGACCATTGCGGAAGCAAGATTCCAGTCGCGACCGGAGAAGTTGTCATCCACATAGGTACGCAACTTGGTCATGCGGTCGAAGGCTTCCTTCATCTTGTCGCTGCCGAGGGCAGTTGGATCGAGGTCGATGAACGCCGACTTGTAGAAGTCGTTGCCGAGCGACAGGACGACAGCATCGAAGATCGTCGCATCCTGCCACGGCACGCCACCATGGGCGATGGGAGTGATGCCCTGCGCCTTGAAGTTGTCGAGAAGAGCGATCAGCTCGTCCCAGTTCGCAGGCTCCTTGCCGCCGGCCTTGTCGAGGGCCGCCTTGTTGATCCAGATCCAGTTGGTCGAATGCACGTTGACCGGTGCAGCAATCCAATGGCCGTCATACTTCGAGAACTTCTGCAGGGCGGTCGGGATCACGTCATCCCATTTTTCCTTGGCAGCAACTTCATCGAGATTGCCGAGAGCACCCTGTTTCGCCCAGTCGGTGATGTCGAAACCGAGCATCTGTACGGCCGTCGGCGGATTGCCAGCAGTAACACGGGCACGCAGAACGGTCATCGCTTCCGTACCGCCACCACCGGAAACCGGCATGTCGGACCAGGTGATGCCCTTGGATTCCAGATCCTTCTTGAGCACTTCCAGCGCCGTCGCTTCACCGCCGGAGGTCCACCAATGCAGGACCTCGACGTTTTCGGCCGCACGGGCCATCGTTGCTGTACCGAGCAGCATTGCTGCAGCGGCAACAGTATTCATCAGCTTTTTCATAACGATCCTCCCACGAGAAAAAAGAGATAAAATTTAACATTTCCGACCGAAGGTGCCCTTAGGTCCGGGGCATTCATACAATAGGCAGAAAGGCTATTACAATCGATTTAATCTCCTGACCATACTACTTTCCGCCTACCCATGTGCATGTTCAAAGTTTTGGTTTCCGTATAGTCCTCTACCGCGTGCCTGCCGAGTTCACGGCCGAGCCCGGATTGCTTGTATCCGCCGAAAGGCAGTTCCGACGCACCGTCCATGAAAGTGTTCATCCAGATCGTTCCAGCACGTACCTGGCGGCCGATTGTCATGCAGGTATCGAAGTCGCGGCTCCAGACGCCAGCGGACAGTCCATAGTCGATGGAATTCGCGATACGGACGGCTTCCTCCAGCGCTGTCGAATGTTAGCACAGACAGCACCGGTCCGAATACCTCTTCCCGTGCCACGGCCATCTCCGGCTGGACTGCCGAAAGGATCGTCGGTGCCATGAATTGTCCCATTCCAAGGTCGAGCGTTTCACCGCCATGGCTGACATGCGCCCCCGCGGAAGCGGCATTGCGAACATAGGCGCCGACCTTGGCGAGGTGCTCCGGCGTGATGATCGCGCCGACCTTGGTGCGCGGATCGAGCGGGTCGCCAACCCTGACCTTGGCGGAAAGCGCTGCGACACGCTGGACGACTTCATCGGCGATATCGCGGTGAACGATCAGGCGGGATCCGGCATTGCAGCATTCGCCTGCGTTAAAATAGGCGCCGAACACCGCCGCATCGATGAAATCATCGAGATTGGCATCTGCAAAAACGATCTGCGGGTTCTTGCCTCCAAGTTCAAGCGAGACCTTCTTCAGGGTCTGCGCCGCATTTGCCATGGTCAGCTTGCCAACCAACGTCGACCCTGTGAACGAAACCATATCGACATCCGGATGCGTGGTCATCGGCGCACCAACTTCAGCACCCGTCCCGACGATAATATTGACCACGCCAGCCGGAACGCCGACTTCCATCAGAATTTCACCGAGCACCAGCGTCGAGCCGGATGTCAGCTCCGATGGTTTCACCACAGCGGTGCACCCGGCGGCGAGCGCAAAGGGTAACTTCTGGCTTACGATGAGGAAGGGGAAATTCCAGGGGGTTATGATCGAGACGACACCGATCGCCTCGCGCAGGACGACACCCAGTGTTGCATCGCCGAGCGTATTATAGCTTTCTCCATGCAAGTCGCGGCCAAGTGCAGCCGCGTAGCGCCAGATATCGACGGCGCCACCGAGCTCTGCCTTGGCCTGGCTTATTGGTTTGCCGGATTCAATACAGTCGAGATAGGCAAGTTCATCGGAGCGCGCTGCGATGAGGTCGGCTGCCTTGAGAATGATGTTCGAACGCTCCGCGCCGGTCATTGTGGACCAAGGGCCATTGTCGAAAGCGTGGCGGGCGGCAGCTATTGCGCGCTCGGCATCAGCCTTGGTCGCTGCCTGATAACGCGAGACGACCACGCCATGACCGGGGCTCCTGCGCTCGATGACGCCGCCTTCAGCGCCATCCGTCCATCGGCCGTCGATCAGCATCTGGAATTCGCGCACCTTGAAATTGTCGAGTGCCTGAGGCCGCACCAGAACTGTCATTACCATTCTCCCTTGAACACGGGCTCACGCTTTTCAGCAAAGGCCGAAACACCTTCTTTGAGGTCCGCAGTTTTTGCGACGAGGATCGAACCCAACGCTTCGACCGCCGTTCCATTGTCTTCGCCATTGGCTGAAGCGATCATCAGTTTTGCCACCTCCACGGCAGCCGGGCCGCGCTTGGCGATGCGTTCCGCATAGGCTTGCGCCGCGGAAACCGCGGTACCGGTTTCGACCACATGGTCGACGAGGCCGAGTGCCTGGCTTTCGCTTGCGCTGAAAATTTCACCGCCGAGCGCCATGCGGCGAACCACTTGCGCGCCGAAGCGCCGGACGAGACGTTGCGTGCCGGACCAGCCAGGGACCATGCCGAGGCCGGTTTCCGGCAGGCCGAGCTTGATCTGTGTTTCGGCGATACGGATATCCGCGGCAGCGGCCAATTCCAGGCCTCCGCCCAGTGCATGGCCGTTAAGAGCCGCGATCAAGCGGCACACGCAGTGTCGCCAGACGCTCGAAGACACGATGGCCGAAACGCACCCAGGCATGGCCGAACTCATTCGGCGTCATCGCTGCCCAAGCCTTGATATCGCCGCCTGCAGAAAATGCCTTGCCAGCGCCGGTGAGGATCGCAACACGTACCTGCGCGTTGGCCTCCACTGCATCGCAGGCAGCGCTCAACTCCTTCAACATGTCGAGGTCGAAGGCATTGAGCTTTTCCGGACGCGACACGGTGATCGTGGCGATAGGACCGGCGAAGGTGACGTTGATGCGCGGATCAGCCATGGAGCGTCCTTTGCGGTTTCTGCGGCAACTTCAGGCCAAATGGCTCCGGCGCGAACAGATGCGCATCCATCAGCTTGAGATCGCGGGCAACGACCAGCGGGAATTCCGACTGATCGAGAATGTGGGTCTGGAGGTCTACGCCCGGCGCGATTTCCGTCAGGACCACGCCCTCCGGCCGAAGTACCATGACGCAACGTTCCGTGACGTAGGTGATGTCCTGGCCTTGCTCGACGGCGCGACGGCCGGAGAAAGTGACGTGTTCGACTTGCGTGACGAGCTTCTTCAGCTTGCCTTCCTTCTCGATGACCAGCTTTCCTTCTTGGACATGTACTTTCGCGCCGGCATTAAACATGCCGGAGAAGACGATCTTGCGCGCCCTTGCGGTGATATCGACAAAACCGCCTGCGCCAGCGGTCACATGCGGACGGAAGCTGAGCTTCGACACGTTGACGGAGCCAGACTTGTCGATCTCGAGGAACGACAATAGCGAGGCATCGAAGCCTGCGCCCTGGAAATAGGTAAACTGGTGCGGCGACGGAACAAAGGCTTCCGCGTTGGAAGCGCAGCCGAACGCGAAATCCAGAAGCGGAATACCGCCGACAGGTCCCTGCTCGATCACCCAGGTAACCGCCCCGTGCAAGCCTTCCTCAAGCAAAATACGCGGAACATTCGCAGAGATGCCGAAGCCGAGATTGACGGCACTGCCAGCTTCGAGCTCGGTTGCGACGCGGCGCGCAATGACTTTCTGGATATTGAAATCCGGGAGCGCGAAATCTTCCAGTGGATGGAAAATCTCGCCGGAAATAGCCGGATCGTAGAGCGTTTGCGTGGTCTGCTTCTGGTCGGGATCGACGACGATATAATCCACGAGGATGCCGGGAACGCGCACATCGTGCGGCTTCATCGAACCGCTCTTGGTGATGCGTTTCACCTGCGCGATGACGATGCCGCCATTGTTGCGCACCGCGAGCGCCTGATCGAAGCCGCCGAGATAGGCGCCTTCATGTTCGTAGGTGAGATTGCCGCGCTCGTCCGAGGTGGTGGCGCGGATGATCGCGACCTGCGGAACGATGGGCTTGAAGAACAGCCACTCTTCGCCGCCGAACTCGATCTTGCGAACAACCGGCTCTTCGGCGGCGGACGCATTCATGGCGCAGCCCTGCCGGTCCGGGTCGACAAAAGTATCGAGCCCGACCTTGGTGAAAACGCCCGGGCGCTTCGCCGCCGCTTCACGGTGCATGTCGAACAGGATGCCGGAAGGAATATTGTAGGCCGCTACCTCATCATTGCCGATCATCTGCCAGATCAGTGGAGGTTCGGCGCTGGACGGGCCGGACGGATAGGAGCCGCCGATGATCTTCTTGAGCAAGCCCTTCTTGGCGATGTGGTCGATACCCTTGATGCCGCTCATATCCCCCGCCGCAATCGGATGCAGTGTCGTCAGATCGCGCGGATGACCCGTCGCGTCGAAACGAGCACCGATGGCCTTCAGCATCAGATCCGGACAGCCGAGACCGCTCGAAGACGAGACCGAAACGATCGCTTCGTCTGGAATGAGGTTCGCGGCCTCCTCGGGGGTGATGTGCTTATTCATATCAGTATTCGTTTTCTCAGAGGCCCGGATTGATCTTTTGAGCAGTACCGGTCCTGGCCGCTTCAGCGACGGCGAGCCCGGCGGCCAGCGACCACAAGCCATCTTCGCCACTGGCTGCCGGCTTGCCTTGGCCCGCGATGGCGGCATGGAACTTGGCAATGCCGGTTTCGTAAAGGTTTTTCTGATCGAGCTTCAGTTCAGTCTCGCCGTCTTTGTTGCGAAGGGTGACCGTGCCGATCGGCTTTTGCGTCATCACGTTGCGTCCGACCAGCGAGCCTTCGGTGCCATGCACCTCGAAGCCGGTCTCGGAATATTTGGTTGTGAAACCATCATGGAAAAGAGCTATCACTCCCGACTTGAAACGCATGACGCCCATGACCGCATCTTCAAGTCCGGCCTTGGCCAAGCCGCTTTTCTGCGCAAATGCCGTGGCCTCGACAGGATCATCGCCAAGGACGTAACGCAGCGTGTCCGTGTCGTGTACGGTTATATCGAGAATGACCCCGCCGCCGGCCTCCGGACGATCAAGCCGCCAGCCCTGCAAATGCGGAGGCAAATAGACTGCGTGAAAAACCTTGGCGGCAAGCGGCGTGCCGATCTTGCCAGCGGCAATCGCTTCACGCATCGCAGTATGGCTGGCCGCATTGCGCAAATGATGATTGGTGGCGAAAACGACATTGGCGGCGCGGCAGGCGTCAACCATGGTGTGGGCGTCGGCAAGGCTCGTCGCCAGCGGCTTCTCGCACAGAATGTGCTTGCCGGCCTTCGCAGCGGCCAGCACCTGATCCTTATGCAACTCGTTGGTCGTCGAAATATAGACCGCGTCGACGTTCGGATCGCTGACCAGCGCGTCGAGCGTGGTCACCGACTTGGGGATGTTGTGGTCCGCCGCATATTTTTTGCCGCGCTCTTCGTTCGTGCTCATCACAGACGACGATTTCACCGCCGCTGGCGCGGATCGCATCGATTACCCACTCATGCGCAATGGTGCTTGCGCCGATCAATCCCCAGCGTGTCATGCCAACTCCTCCAACTGTTTTACAGGCGCACCGCAGCTTTGGCGCACGACCAGGCGCACCGATGTTACAATGGATTCCGGATCCGTTTGTCCGGCATTGATCTGCTTCAGGACCAGCTGCGCCGCCCGCTGCCCCATGCCCTGCGGATCGACCGAAACCGTTGTCAGCGCAGGTACGGCCGTCTTCGCCTCGATCACATCGTCGAAACCGATGATGCCAAAACCCTTGCCGGGCTCGATATTATTGGAACGCAGGCCGTCGCAGACGCCAAACGCCACCGCATCATTGAGGCAGAGGGCAGAGGTCGGGCGTTCGGCAAAGACCATCATGCGTTCGACCGCAGCGACACCGCCGGCGCGCGATGGCGCGGAGTGGATGACAAATTTTTCGTTGATCGGGATATTCGCCTCAGCCAGCGCATCGCGATAGCCGCGCAGCCGCTCGCCAAAAACCGCCGTATCGGCAAAGCCGCCCATGAAGGCAATCCGGCGATGGCCCAGCGAGATCAGATGGCGGATGGCAGCCTTGGCACCGGCATAGTTGTCGGAAAGGAGCGTCGAGACTTTCGCGCCGGGCACGTTGCGGACAACCAGCACAACGGGGATGCCGCTATCGGCGAGCGGTTTGATATCGCTGGCTTCCGTGCCACGCGCCGGTGACAGGATCAGCCCGGCAATACCATTCTCGCGCATCGAAGAAATGACTTCGCGTTGGCGATCGACACTCTCGCCGCTGTGAGCCAGGAACTGTACGTAGCCCGCCGACTGGACCATCATATCCATGCCGACAGCAAGCTCGGCAAAGAAACTGTTGGTGAGATCATTGACGACGATGCCGATGATCTTCGACTTCGACTGCCGCAGGTTGGCGGCGCCGCGATTGTAGACGTAGCCAAGATCGCCGATCAGCGCATTGACCTTTTCGCGGGTTTTTTCATTGACGAGCGGACTGCCCTGCAGGACCAGTGAGACAGTGGATTTCGACACGCCGGCGGCGTGCGCAATATCCACAATGCTGGTCCGGGTTTTGTTCAACGAAAATCCTCCATCGGCCTTCATATAATTGGAACGTTCCAAATTCGTCAAGCGTTTTTATCCCACAAGGCGCTATCATGGGATATTATTGATTTCTGGTGTCATTAAATTGTCGCTTGTTTTTTGGAACGTTCCAAATTAAAAGAGACCGCTTGATCTGGGAGCAATGCAGAATGACCCTCAAAATTCAATTGCCGAATGGAAGTGGGACGACCGCCGATTACGTTTTGAGCGGCGTTCCGATTGCCGCGCCTTCAAGCCCTCCAACGTTCAACCGGATCGCCTATGCGGCCGCTCATGTGGTTTCCGATCCATTGCGCGACGCCCAGCCTTGGGGTGCACCAGCAATCGATTGGGACGCAACCATGGCCTTTCGCCATCACCTTTGGTCGCTCGGTTTCAAAATCGCCGAAGCGATGGATACGGCACAGCGCGGCATGGGCGTTGATTGGGCAGGTGCACAGGAACTGATCCGGCGCTCGCTTGCAGAATCGCGAACTGTGCCGGGCGCCGATCTTGCCTGCGGCGCCGGTACCGATCAACTGGCAGCCGGAGGATGCCAGGAGCCTCCACGACGTGATCGATGCCTATGAGACGCAGATCGGATTTGTCGAGGCGGAGGGCGGACGGGCTGTCATGATGGCGAGCCGAGCTCTGGCCCGCGTCGCACGTTCGGCCGACGATTACCGCATGGTCTATGGCGAGATTCTGCGCCAGACCGGCAACAAGGTCGTCCTGCACTGGCTTGGAGACATGTTCGACCCGCAGTTGGCCGGCTATTGGGGCTCCCCGTCGTTCGAACATGCACTGGAAACCGCTCTCGCCATCATCGGCGACAACAGGGACAAGATCGAAGGCATCAAGATTTCGTTGCTCGACAACGCCAAGGAAATCGAATTGCGTCAGCGGCTGCCGGAAGGCGTGCTCTGCTTCACCGGCGATGATTTCAACTATGCCGAACTGATCGAAGGCGACGGCCAGCGATTTAGCCATGCGCTGCTTGGTATCTTCGACGCTGTAGCGCCGTCGGCGTCCAAGGCCTTGGCGCATCTTGCGAAAGGCGAAACTGCAGGCATTCCGCGACGTCATCGAGCCGACGGTACCGCTGTCGCGCAAGATTTTCGAAGCCCCTACTCAATACTACAAGGCCGGGGTGGTATTCCTCGCCTGGCTCAACGGCCATCAAAGCCACTTCACCATGCCGGCCGGCATGCAGTCCGCCCGCGGCATCGTCCACTACGCGGATATCTTCCGGCTGGCCGATCAGGCAAACGTGCTGGACAAGCCCGAGCTTGCGGTCAACCGCATGAAGAACCTGCTGCAGGTTTATGGCGTTTGAAGATCGGACCGGAATTCAGCCTGCTGGACCCGCAAATAGTATGAGATTCCCGTCTGGATCCAACACAATGAAATTTCGGGCACCCCACGGCTCTTTCTTGATCGTTTGATGAAACGGCACGCCGTTCGCCTGAAAATCCAGAAAAAGTTGCTTGATCTCATCGGCTGTCTTGACTGTGATCGATGCGGAGAGCAGGTGCTCACGCTCCCGGATGTCACCCACGAATACTGGTTCGCACACGAGCCGCAGAGCGAGCTGCGCATTGTCGCGAATGACCTGTCCATAGAATGGCGGTTCGCCGTAGACGAAGTCAGTGGTGAATCCGAGCTTATCGGTGAAGAAGCTGCACGACACCTCAATGTCGCTCACAAAGAGTTGCGCCGAGGTCGAAGCAAGAACGGGACGAAGTGCAGTCCGTTTGAATTGCGTGCTCATGGATTGGGCTCCTGACTTGAGCGCCAGCCATCCCTCGAATCCCATTTGACGTGCGACAAGTTCTTGCGCGTCAGAGAGTTTGAAGCTCGCTTCCAGTATCTCACTGTCACCAAAGTGTTGAAACCGCGGCAAAACGGCCCTGATTTCAGCAGCCACGGGATAGTACCGCTCCCGATGCCAGCGCAAATACTGCTTAGCTTGCTTCTTAAGATTTTCAAGATTCGGCATAGGCGCATCTATTGTTACATCATGGAGGCGGGCATTGCCCTTTCGACCTTGTGTCGATGCAGCCTACGCAGCGCTTGGATATTCCTTCGAGCCGCGTCTGTTTGTCAATGAGTAGGCTAAAGACGGCTCTTCTTGAGTTAGCCTTGGCAGCTCTGAGTGGTTGCTGTGAACGAAAAAGGGGCAGCGCCGAAGCGCCACCCCTCCCCCCACCAAAACGCTTGAAACTTACTTGCTCCAGCTCTTGACCAGCTCATCGTAGTTGATGGTCTGGGGCTTTTCCTTTTCGTTCTCGATCTTCAACTGGGGTGCCAGATGGCCGTTTTTGACGGCATCGGCATTCCAGTAGGCAAGGTCATGTTCTTCGGCCAGTTTCGGACCGATATCACCCTGCACGCCTGACTTTTCGAGGCGTCCGAGAACCTTCTCCTGCTCGGAACATAGCGAGTCCATGGCTTCCTGTGCGGATTTCGCGCCGGAAGACGCATCGCCGATCGCCTGCCACCAGAGCTGAGCCAGCTTCGGATAATCCGGAACGTTGGTACCCGTCGGCGACCATTGCAGGCGTGCCGGCGAGCGATAGAACTCGACCAGACCGCCGAGTTTTGGCGCACGGTCGGTGAAGCTCTTGTGATCGAGCGTGGACTGGCGAATGAAGGTAAGACCAACATGGCTCTTCTTCACGTCGACGGTCTTCGAAGTCACGAACTGGGCATAGAGCCAGGCAGCCTTGGCCCGATCGTCCGGAGTGGACTTCAGCAGCGTCCAGGAACCCGCATCCTGATAGCCGAGCTTCATGCCGTCTTTCCAGTAAACGCCATGCGGGCTCGGGGCCATGCGCCATTTCGGCGTACCGTCAGCATTGACGACCGGCAGCCCGTCCTTGACACTGTCTGCAGTGAAGGCCGTGTACCAGAAGATTTGCTGGGCGACATTGCCCTGCGCCGGGATCGGTCCGGATTCGGAGAAGGTCATGCCCTGAGCTTCCGGCGGAGCATAAGCCTTCAGCCAATCGAGATATTTCTGGATCGAGTACACTGAGGCCGGGCCATTGGTATCACCGCCGCGAGCGACGCATGAACCAACAGGCTGTGACTTTTCGTTGACCTTGATGCCCCATTCATCGACTGGCAGACCATTCGGGATACCCTTGTCGCCATTACCAGCCATGGAAAGCCACGCATCGGTAAAGCGCCAGCCGAGCGATGGGTCCTTCTTGCCATAGTCCATATGGCCGAAGACCTTCTTGCCATCGATCTCCCGGCCGGTGAAGAACTCGGCGATATCCTCGTAAGCTGACCAATTGACCGGTACGCCGAGGTCATAGCCGTACTTCGCCTTGAAATCCGCCTTGTTCTTCTCGTCGTTGAACCAGTCATAGCGGAACCAGTAGAGGTTGGCGAATTGCTGGTCCGGCAATTGATAAAGCTTGCCATCCGGTGCCGTAGTGAACGATTTGCCGATGAAATCATCGACGTCGATGCCAGGATTGGTGACATCCTTGCCTTCGTTGGCCATCCAGTCGGTCAAGTTGCGTGCCTGCTGATAGCGCCAATGCGTACCAATCAGATCGCTATCGTTGATATAGGCGTCATAGATGTTTTCGCCCGACTGCATCTGCGTCTGCAGCTTTTCCACCACGTCACCTTCACCGATCAGGTCATGGGTGACCTTGATGCCGGTGATATCGGTGAATGCCTTGGCGAGTGTCTTGGACTCGTAATCGTGCGTGGTGATGGTCTCGGAAACCACCTTGATGTCCAGACCGGCGAAAGGCTTCGCCGCATCGACGAACCACTGCATTTCCTTTTCCTGTGCCGCCCTGTCGAGGGTCGACATGTCGCCAATCTCCTTGTCAAGGAATGCCTTGGCTTCGTCCATTCCGGCCCAGGCACTGCCTGCACCGAACAGCAGCGCCAAGGCTGTGGTTGTCGTTAAAATTCGCGTTCGCATAATATTGTCCTCCCAGAGTTGCGATTGCATCGTCAAGTGCGGGGCGGGATGCCCTACACTTAATTTCTAGACATAGCGGAATACGCCGATGGCGTAGACCGCGGATAAAGCCAAAGCCCACCAGAGGTTCGGACCGACAAGTCCAAGCCAGGCGAGATGAATGAAGGCGCTGCCGAGCAACGACACGAACAGCCGGTCGCCGCGCGTGGTTTCAAAGCGCAGGATGCCGACACGCGGATTGCCGCCTGGAGCTGCATATTCCCATACGGCCATCAGCGACATCAGAAAGAAAATAGTCAAGAAAAACAGTGCCGTCGGGAACGTCCAGGCCATCCAACCGCCTTTGACCAGTGGCGCGAACCAATCGCGCGCACCATCCTTGAAAGGAACCGCTCCCACGAGCAGCCCGACCATGATTGCGAAAGCGGCGACGACTGCCGCCAGCACTACAGGCCAACGCCTAGTCGTTTCCATTATACCCTCCCCAGGGCGAAGCCCTTGGCGATGTAGTTGCGGACGAAGTAAATAACGATGGCGCCCGGGATGATGGTCAGCACACCGGCTGCAGCAAGAACGCCCCAGTCCATGCCGGAAGCCGAAACCGTGCGGGTCATGATCGCGGCGATCGGCTTGGCAGCAGTCGTCGTCAGGGTGCGGGCGATCAGCAGTTCCACCCATGAGAACATGAAGCAGAAGAAGGCCGCAACGCCGATGCCGCTGGCAATGAGCGGGACGAAGATCTTCACGAAGAAGCGCGGGAATGAGTATCCATCGATATACGCCGTCTCATCGATCTCCTTGGGCACCCCGGACATGAAACCTTCGAGTATCCACACGGCGAGCGGTACATTGAACAGGCAATGTGCCAGCGCCACGGCGATATGCGTATCGATCAGGCCAAAGGCCGAATAAAGCTGGAAGAACGGCAACGCAAACACGGCGGGCGGTGCCATGCGGTTGGTCAGCAGCCAAAAGAACAAATGCTTGTCGCCGAGGAACCGGTAGCGCGAGAAGGCATAGGCTGCAGGCAGCGCCACCAGCACCGAGATCACCGTGTTCATCACCACATAGATGATGGAATTGATATAGCCCTTGTACCAGGATGGATCGGTGAAGATGACCGCATAATTGTTCAGAGTCGGGTTCTGCGGCCACAGCGAGAAAGCGCCAAGGATTTCCTGGTTGGTCTTGAAGCTCATATTGATGAGCCAGTAGATCGGCAGCATCAAAAAGATGATGTACAGCGTCGGGATCAGCCACCAGAATTTGGATTCGTCGCCGCGCTTGCGCATGCGACGGGCCAGCGCCTTGTCAATCTGGCGCTGTTCGGCTTCGGGCCGCCCGCTCGTTCGTGCAAGTGTGTCGTTCTGCACGCTCATATCAGCGCTCCGCATCGTAATTGGTCATGACGGTGTAGAAGACCCATGACAGCAAGAGAATGATCAGGAAGTAGATGATCGACATGGCCGCGGCAGGCCCGAGGTCGAACTGGCCGACCGCCATCTTGACGAGATCGATCGACAGGAACGTCGTCGAATTGCCCGGTCCACCGCCGGTGACGACGAAGGGTTCGGTGTAGATCATGAAACTATCCATGAAGCGCAGAAGTACGGCGATCAGAAGCACGCGGTTCATCTTCGGCAACTGGATATAACGGAATACTGCCCAGCGTGAGGCGCCGTCGATCTTGGCCGCCTGATAGAACGCATCGGGAATGGATACGAGACCGGCATAGCAAAGAAGCACGACGAGGCTCGTCCAGTGCCAGATATCCATGATGATGACGGTGACCCATGCGTGCATCGGGTTCTGGACGTAATTATAGTGGATGCCCAGCCTTTCCAGCGTATGGCCGAGCAGACCGATGTCGGTGCGGCCAAAGACCTGCCAGATCGTGCCGACTACATTCCACGGAATGAGGAGCGGGAGTGCCATCAGGACCAGGCAGACGGGAACGCCCCAGCCCTTACGCGGCATATTGAGCGCAATGATGATGCCCAGCGGGATCTCGATAGCAAGGATGATGAAGGAGAAGATGAGATTGCGCCCGAGCGCTGCGTGAAAGCGTTCGGAGTGGAGGATTTCGTCAAACCAGTCGGTTCCGGCCCAGAAAAACTGATTGTTGCCGAAAGTATCCTGCACCGAATAATTGACCACGGTCATCAGCGGGACAACGGCTGAAAAGGCCACGAGCAGCAGTACGGGCAGGACCATGAACCAGGCTTTGTTGTTCCAGGTTTTCTCCATGGCTACAGCCCTCCCACGCGCCAGCTATCGGCATAGATGTTGATGCCCTTCGGATCGAAGGCGATGTGCGGTTCGGCCGGGATATCCCCGCCCTCCTCGACAATGATGGCGATGTCCTGGTTTTCGAGCCGGGTCCGGACGATCTTGTGCCGGCCGATATCCTCGACCTTGGCAATTTTCACCGGCATCCCCGTGCGCCCGAGCCGCACATATTCCGGACGGATGCCAAGTTCGATGATCTTCGCATTGGCGGGCATCACCGGCGAAGGCAACTCGATCTGATGGCTGCCTATCTGCGCCATCCCGCCGGAAAGTTTCACGGGCATGACGTTCATGCCGGGCGAGCCGATGAAATACCCGACGAAAGTGTGTTTCGGCCGCTCGAACAATTCTTCCGGCGTGCCGATCTGCACGATCTCGCCGTCATACATGACGACGACTTTCTGGGCGAAGGTCAGCGCCTCCGTCTGGTCGTGCGTGACATAGACCATCGTGTAGCCGAAGCGCTGGTGCAACTGTTTCAACTGCGAGCGCAGCACCCATTTCATGTGCGGATCGATGACCGTCAGCGGCTCGTCGAAAAGGATCGCGTTGACGTCGGAACGGACGAGACCGCGGCCGAGCGAAATCTTCTGCTTCTGGTCGGCGGTAAGGCCGCGTGCCTTCTTTTTGGCCCAGCTGGCAAGGTCAATCATCTCCAGCGTCTCGCGCACCTTGCGGTCGATTTCCGCTTCCGGAACGCCGCGATTACGCAAGGGAAAGGCGAGATTGTCGTAAACGGTCATCGTGTCGTAGATGACCGGGAACTGGAACACCTGCGCGATGTTGCGTTCCTGTGTGGACAGGTTGGTCACGTCGACGCCGTCGAACAGCAACTGTCCGTGCGAGGGGTGGATCAACCCGGATATGATGTTCAAGAGCGTGGTCTTGCCGCAACCGGACGGTCCGAGCAGCGCATAGGCACCGCCGTCTTCCCAGCTGTGATGGACTTCCTTCAGCGCGTAGTCCTTATCCGACTTCGGGTTGGGACCGTAGGCGTGACGAATATGGTTGAGGTCGATGCGTGCCATGGTTCCCCCTATGCCGCCAGCTTCTGGCGGCGGCTGACGGAATTGCCGCTCGCGTCGAAAATCACCAGATTGCGCGGATCGATGAAGATGTCGATCTCCTCATCGGGCGCATAGATATGGATGCCATGCGTCAGCATCGTCCAACGCGCATCGGCGAAGGAAAGGTGGACAAAGCTTTCAGAACCTGTGATTTCGGTGGCCGTAACCGTGGCTTTAAGGCCGATCTCGTCAGGATTCCTGCGGCTCGTATTCACATGATGCGGCTGGAAACCGATCGTATAGGTACCGTCGGCGAACTCCGCGAGATGCGCCGGTACCGGTAGCGCAACGCCGCCTTCGAGCTGAAATGCCTTGCCAAATTTCGCCAGCGCAATCGTGTTGAGTGGTGGATCGGCAAAGGTCTGCGCAGTTATCAGATCATCCGGCCTGCGGAAGACATCTATGGTCGGCCCGAACTGGGTGATGCGGCCTTCGGACAGTGTCGCCGTGTTGCCACCAAGCAGCAGGGCTTCGTGCGGCTCGGTTGTGGCATAGACGAAAATCGTACCGGATTCGGCGAAAATCCTCGGCAGTTCCTGACGCAGTTCCTCGCGCAGCTTGTAGTCGAGATTGGCAAGCGGCTCGTCGAGCAGAACCAGCTTGGCGTTCTTCACGATAGCGCGCGCCAGCGCAGTGCGCTGCTGCTGACCGCCGGAAAGATTGAGCGGCGTGCGATCGAGGAAGGGCGTGAGCTTCAGCATTTCGGCCGCCTTGCGCACTTCGCGGTCGATTGTCGCTTTGTCGGCGCCGGCCACGCGCATCGGCGAAGCAATGTTCTCGTAGACCGTAAAGGCTGGGTAATTGATGAACTGCTGATAGACCATGGCGACCGAGCGCTTCTGTACCGGCACGCCGGTCACGTCCTTGCCGTCGAACCAGACAGAGCCGGAGGTCGGCACGTCCAGTCCTGCCATGATGCGCATGAGGCTGGTCTTGCCGGACAGGGTCGGCCCGAGCAGGACATTCAGCGTCGCATGTTCCAAAGTCAGCGATATATCGCTGAGATGGGGTTTTCCGCCCACTACCTTGGATACATTCCGCAGTTCCAACATTCCAACTCCTCCCAGAGACGGTGCAGACCTGTCTGCACCGTGTCACTCAATTCTATTCCGCCGCGATCTGGCGCCGTCTATCGACAGCATTTTCCATAAAACGGTCGAGCGCAGCAGCCTCATCGGCACTCAAATGCAAACCCTTCTTTGTGCGACGCCACAAAACATCCTGAGCCGTCACCGCCCATTCATGCTCGATCTGATAGCGCACCTCGGCTTCGTAAAGGTCAGAGCCGAAGTGCCTGCCAAGATCGGCGACAGAAGCGGCCTTGCCAAGCAGTGTACGTGCCTTCGTACCATAGAGCCGGAACAGGCGATGTGCATGTCGTGGGTCGAGAAATGGATAATCGGCTTTCAGCCTTTGCAGTTCCGCATCAAAAGCGGTGGCTGCAAAGTCGCCGCCCGGTAGTGTTCCGGCCGCCGTCCAAGGCTTGCCGCGCTTGCCAAGCTGGTCTTCGATCTTTTCCAGCATATGCTCGGACAAGCGCCTGAATGTGGTGATCTTGCCGCCGAATATATTGAGCAGCGGCGCCTGGCCTTCCGGCGCGTCGGTCTTCAATACATAGTCGCGCGTGGCCTCCTGCGCCTTCGAGGCACCGTCATCGTAGAGCGGGCGCACGCCCGAATAAGTCCAGACGACCTGGTCGCGCTTCACTGGCTCGACGAAATATTCGCTGGCGGCAGCGCAGAGATAGTCTATTTCGGCATCGCTGATTTTCACTTCGGCCGGATTGCCGTGATAGTCCTGGTCGGTGGTGCCGATGAGGGTGAAATCCTGTTCGTAGGGAATGGCGAAAATGATGCGGCCATCGGTGTTCTGGAAAAAGTAGGCGCGCGGATCATCGAACTTTTTCTTCACGACGATATGGCTGCCCTGCACGAGACGAACGTTGTGCGCATTATTGCTGCCGACGACACCGGTCAATACCTCATCGACCCATGGACCGGCGGCATTGACCAGAAGACGCGAGCGGACTTCCTCCGTCGCGCCGGTCAACCCGTCCTGCAGCGTCAGCGTCCAGTGATCCGCATCGCGCCGGGCACTGACAACTTTCGTACGTGTGCGGATGACCGCGCCACGATCTGCCGCGTCACGTGCATTGAGCGCAACCAGCCGCGCATCGTTGACCCAGCAGTCGGAATATTCGAAGGCCTTTGTATAGAGCGACTTCAGCGGCTTGGCTGCAGGATCGCGGGTCATGTCCAGCGTGCGTGTGGCCGGAAGCTTCTTACGCCCGCCAATGTGATCGTAAAGGAAGAGTCCGAGCCGCAAGAGCCAGGCTGGACGCAGCCCCGCATGATGCGGAAGAACAAAACGCAGCGGCCAGATGATATGCGGCGCGCTGGCCCAGAGTACTTCGCGCTCCATCAGCAATTCGCGCACCAGCCGGAATTCGTAATATTCAAGATAGCGCAAACCGCCATGGATGAGCTTGGTCGAACCGGAGGACGTACCGCTGGCAAGGTCGCTCATTTCCGCGAGGAAGACCGAAAATCCACGGCCGACAGCATCACGCGCAATGCCGCATCCATTGATGCCGCCGCCGATGACAAAAATGTCGTAGACCATGTCGACCAGATTAGACAATCCCTGCGCTCCCCATTTCGCAACGCACCATTTCTTCGCAATTGCGAAAGATATACGGAACCATTACGAAACCAATACGAAACTGAAAGGAACTATACCGCGCATGGCTGCGCCGCACAAGAGCGTTGTCAAATCGAAGTTTCGATGAGCCTTACATCCGCGTCGACGCAAATCTGGCGGATTGCTTCACTCTCGCAGCGATCGGTGATGAAGGTGTGGACCTGCGAAAGATGGCCGATGCGAACGGGTGCCGTGCGCTCGAATTTGGTTGAATCGGAGACGAGGATTACATGGCGCGCATTGGCCATGATTGCTTGCGCCACCTTGACCTCGCGGAAATCGAAATCGAGCAGCGCGCCGTCGCTGTCGATGGCGGACGTTCCGATGACGGCGAAATCCACCTTGAACTGACGGATAAAATCGACCGCCGCTTCGCCAACGATACCGCCATCGGACCCACGCACGACACCGCCCGCGATAACCACCTCAATGTCGGGGTAAATTCGTAACTTATTGGCAACATTGATATTATTCGTGATTATCATCAGGCCCTTGCGATCGAGCAGGGCCTGGCCCACCGCTTCCGTGGTGGTGCCGATGTTGACGAATAGGGAGGCATTGTCGGGGATGAGGTCGGCCGCGGCGCGGCCAATCGCTTCTTTTTCGCTCGCAGCAATCAAACGCCGCGCCTCATATTCCAAATTCTGCACGCCGGAGGGAAACAGCGCGCCGCCGTGGATACGGTTGAGCAGGCGCTGGTCACACAGGTCGTTGAGATCCTTGCGAATGGTTTGCGGCGTGACATTGAAATGAACGGCGAGATCGTCCACGAGAACGCGTCCGTGCTCCTTGGCCATTTCCAGAATTTCGGCGTGCCTGGGAGCGAGAAACATGGCTTGCGCTTTCATTTTCGTTTTTCTGCAGTCTATACGAAAACGAAAATGAAAGCTTATGTCAATCTATGGGTAAACGAACCCGGCTCATTTCCCTATGCCGTTGCGCCTTCGATAATGTCGAACCCGGTATTAATGATGGTCTTTTCGGCGGGCCGCTCGCGGCTTTCAAGCAATTTTTCGGCTGCGGTTTTTCCAATCAGAAAGCGCTTCGACAGGATCGTAGACAGAGGCATGGGCATGGCCTGGCCGATATCGAGTCCATTGAAACCAAATATACCGAGCTTCTCCTTCACGGCGATTCCCGCATGCATGCAGTGAAAAATGCCGCCCATCGCCATATCGTCATTCGGAAATACGACAACGTCCAGGTCGGGATGGGCAGCAAGAAGTATCGCCAGCGCGTCGCGCCCTGCCTTGGTCGAACTCGCGTCGGGATAACAATGCTCTGCAACCAGAGACAGGCCAGCCTCCTGCAATGCCGAGCAAAGCCCTTCATAACGGGCACTGGCGCGATCGTCTGTCGTTACATTGTGCCTGGCATAGCCGAAGCGGCGATAGCCGCGCTGGATGAGATGTTTTCCGGTTTCATAGCCAGCCTGGCGATGCGACATGCCAACGGCTATGTCTACAGGCTCTCCATCGATGTCCATCAACTCGGCGACCCGGAAGCGGCCATGCTCGAGATGCCGGCGCGCGGTCGGCGTGTGATGCAGGCCGGCGAGGATCACCGCTGCTGGCTGCCATGCAAGAAAGGAGACGAGAATCCGCTCTTCGATCAGCGGATCATAGTCCGTGACACCGATCACTGGCTGAAACGCCGTTTCGGTGAGCGCCGTGTGGATGCCGCGCAGCACATCGGGAAAGACGATGTTGGATAGCGATGGCAGCAGCACGCTCATCAACGTCGATCCTGCAGAAGCAAGGCTGCCAGCGGCACGGTTGGGAATATAACCAAGCTCGGCAATGGCCGTCAGCACACGCGCTCTGGTTGCATCGGCGATAGGGCCTTGCGCACGGACAACGCGTGACGCCGTGATTTCGCTCACGCCGGCAAGCCGCGCAACATCGGCAAGCGTCGGCATATCGGGACTTCGGTGAGCGTTGCGTTTGCGCGGCATTGGCACCAATCCAGTGCGATTGACAAGATTTATGACAGCGCTACCATAAAAGGCTTGATGAATGCTAGTCAGTGTGCATAACTTTGCACCACGTTCTTATATATTAGTGCGACGAGCCCGGGAGGGGCTTGCAGGGAGGACTTCTTCTTATGCATGTTTTGGTGATCGGTGCAGCCGGAATGGTTGGCCGCAAATTGCTCGACAGGATCGCTGCAGAGCCCGGCTCCCTGGGTGGAGACATTGACAGGCTGACACTGGTCGATGTCATCGAACCCGCCGCGCCCGGATCCTTTGCCGGCATTTCCGTGACCAAGGCGGCAGACCTCTCGGACCCCGGCGTGGCGGAATCACTGATCGCAAGCCGTCCCGACATGATCTTCCATCTCGCCGCCATCGTCTCCGGTGAAGCGGAAGCCGATTTCGAAAAAGGCTACAAAGTCAATCTCGACGGCACGCGCGCGCTGTTCGAGGCGATCCGGCTGGAAAGCCGAAATGCTCCCTACAAGCCCCGCGTGGTATTTGCCTCATCGATCGCCGTGTTCGGAACGCCGTTTCCGGAGAAGATCGGCGACGAGTTTTTCACAACCCCACTGACCAGCTATGGCACACAGAAGGCGATCTCCGAACTGCTGCTGTCGGACTACAGCCGCCGCGGTTTCTTCGACGGGATCGGCATTCGTTTGCCGACTATCTGCATTCGTCCGGGCAAGCCCAACAAGGCGGCGTCCGGTTTCTTTTCCAATATTCTGCGCGAACCTTTGGTAGGCCAGGAAGCGATACTCCCGGTCGATGAGAATGTACGCCACTGGTTTGCCAGCCCGCGCGCTGCCGTCGGGTTCTTCATCCACGCCGCCACGCTCGATCTCGACAAGGTCGGTGCGCGCCGCAATCTTTCCATGCCGGGGCTCTCGGCGCTCGTCGGCGAGGAAATCGCCGCGCTGCGCCGCGTGGCCGGCGATAAGGCGGTCAAGCTGATCCGCCGCGAACCCGATGCAACAATTCAGAAAATCGTCGCCGGATGGGCGACGGATTTCGACACGACGCGTGCGACGAAGCTCGGCTTCAAGGCAGAAACTGCCTTTGATGATATCATCAAGGCACATATCGAAGACGAACTGGGCGGGAACGTTGCGGCATGAGTAAAGACGATTCAGGCAAGGGGAAGATCGCGCTGGTTACCGGCGGCGGCACCGGCGTGGGCAAGGCTATTACCACGGCGCTGCTTGGCGCAGGTTATACGGTCGTGATTTCCGGTCGCCGCAAGGATGTACTGGAGGATGCCGCCAAGGCATTGGGGGCCGAAACAGGTGGCATCGTAAAAGCCATTTCCGCCGATGTCAGCGATCCGAAATCGGTCGCAGCGCTTTTCGAAGCAATCAAATCCGAGTTCGGGCGGCTCGACCTGCTCATCAACAATGCAGGGGTCAATGTTCCGAATATCCCGATGGAAGAACTCACCTTCGATCACTGGAATTCGATTGTCGGCGCCAATCTCACCGGCGTTTTCCTGTGCACTCAGCAGGCGATGAAATTGATGAAAGCGCAAACACCACGTGGTGGACGCATCATCAACAATGGCTCGATTTCGGCACAAACGCCGCGGCCGAATTCCGCGCCCTATACGGCAACGAAACATGCCGTTACCGGCCTGACCAAATCGACAGCGCTGGATGGCAGACCATTCGACATTGCCTGCGGTCAGATCGATATCGGCAATGCCACAACCGAGATGACATCGAAGATGGCAACCGGCGTGTTACAAGCCAATGGCGAGACCGCCAGCGAGCCAACCATACCGGCGCATTATATCGGCGATGCGGTGGTGCATATGGCAAGCTTGCCGTTGGAGGCCAATGTACTGACGATGACGATCATGGCGACGAAGATGCCGCTCGTCGGACGCGGCTAAAACATATTTCGACAGCGATTTTTCGAAAAACGTTGTCTCACAGAAATTTTGGAGGAGAAGGCATGGCATCGGTTGAATTCGCCAATGTACGAAAATCATTCGGGACACACCCGGTTATCAAGGGTGTCGATATCGAGATCGCCGACGGCGAATTCGTCATTCTCGTCGGGCCTTCCGGCTGCGGCAAGTCCACATTGCTGCGCATGCTGGCGGGGCTTGAGAACATCTCTGCGGGCGAGATCAAGATCGGCGGAAAGGTGGTCAACAACCTCGCGCCGAAAGAGCGTGATATTGCCATGGTGTTTCAGAACTATGCGCTGTATCCGCACATGACCGTCGCCGACAATATGGCCTTCTCGCTGAAGCTGAAGGGTGCGCCAAAGTCGGAGGTCGACAAGCGTGTGAAGCCCGCAGCAGAAATCCTCGGCCTCTCGCCATTGCTCGACCGCTTTCCACGCCAGCTTTCCGGCGGTCAGCGCCAGCGCGTTGCCATGGGCCGCGCCATCGTGCGCGACCCGCAGGTCTTCCTGTTCGATGAGCCGCTATCCAACCTCGATGCCAAGCTGCGCGTCGCCATGCGCGCGGAAATCAAGGAATTGCACCAGCGCCTGAAAACGACCACCGTCTACGTCACGCATGACCAGATCGAAGCCATGACCATGGCCGACAAGATCGTGGTGATGCATGACGGCCTGGTCGAACAGATCGGCGCACCGCTCGAGCTTTATGACCAGCCGGCCAATCTCTTCGTGGCAAGCTTCATCGGCTCGCCGGCGATGAATATGATCAAGGGTAAGCTTGATCCGAACGATGGGCTGAAATTCACAACAGAGAACGGTGTCGTACTTCCTGTAGTGAAGGCACCGGAAAGCGCCAAGGGCCGCACATTGATCTATGGTCTACGCCCCGAACACATGACAATTGCAGATGGTGGTATCCCGGCCGAAGTGGTGGTCATCGAGCCAACCGGGTCGGAAACCCAGATGATCATGCGCGTCGGCGGCGATCTCATTACCGGTGTTTTCCATCAGCGCATCAGTGCGAAACCCGGCGAAACTGTCGGCCTGTCGATCCACGCGGAGGCGACATATCTGTTCGATGCGGAGACGGGCAAGCGCTTGGCCTAAAGCTTAACGGCATCTGCCAGTCGGGGTGCAGATGCCGGATACAATTCCCCGCAAGCAGGCCCGGAATGCGGGAGCATTTTGAACAAGCCTTTCTAGTTTATCCGGTCGTTAAATGGAGGAGCATCAATGACCATCAACAGAAGACACCTACTCGGCGCATCTGCCGGGCTCGTTGCCGCAGCCGGACTGAACCGGTTCGGTCTCACGCCGGCCTTCGCGCAATCGGCGCCCGCCTATAAACCGGAAGAGGGCGCAACCCTTCGCCTCCTGCGCTGGGTGCCGTTCGTTCCCGCTGAAGAAGCCGCATGGCTTGCCAACACCAAGAAGTTCAGTGACGCCACCGGCGTTCAGGTGCGCATCGACAAGGAGAGCTGGGAAGACGTTCGCCCGAAGGCTGCCGTTGCGGCCAATGTCGGCTCGGGCCCGGACATGGTCATGAGCTGGTTCGATGATCCGCAGCAATATCCGGACAAGCTGGTCGATGTGACCGAGCTTGGCGAATATCTCGGCGGAGCACATGGCGGCTGGTATCCAGGCCTCGAAGGCTATGCCAAGCGCGACGGCAAGTTCATCGCACTGCCGCTCTGTGCCATCGGTAACGCGGTCGTCTATCGCGATAGCCACATGAAGGCTGCCGGTTTCAGCGAATTCCCGAAAGATACGGCTGGTTTCCTCGAACTTTGCAAGGCCATGCAGGCAAAGGGGACGCCGGCGGGCTTCCCGCATGGCAAGGCGGTCGGCGACGGCAACAACTATGCCCATTGGCTGCTCTGGAGCCATGGCGGCAAGATGGTCGATGAGAGCGGCAAGGTGGTGATCAACAGCCCCGAGACGCTGGCATCTGTCAAATATGCGCAGGAGCTCTACAAGACCTTCATTCCGGGTACGGAAAGCTGGCAGGACGTCAACAACAATCGCGCATTCCTTGCCGGTCAGGTATCACTGACGGCCAATGGCGTGTCGGTTTACTACGCCGCAGTGAAAGATCCCGCAATGAAGGCGATCGCCGACGACATGCGCTCGACCAACCTGCCGATCGGGCCCGTTGGTCAATCGGTCGAATTGCACCAGACATCGACGATTTCGATCTTCAAGCACACCAAATATCCGGAGGCCGCGAAAGCCTACCTGCAGTTCATGTATCAGGCCGATAACATGAATGCCTGGATCGAGGGTGCCAGCGCCTATTGCTGCCAGCCATTGAAGGAGTTCGCCGCCAATCCGGTGTGGACCTCCAATCCGATCCATGCCGCCTATGCCAAGGCTTCCGGAACCCTGCGGCCGAACGGCTATGCCGGCCCGCTTGGCGCAGCCTCGGCGGGAACGATGGCCGACTATGTCCTGGTCGATATGTACGCGACCGCCGTTACCGGCCAGATGACGCCAGAAGACGCCATCGCCCAGGCCGAGAAGCGGGCGAACCGTTACTACAAGGTCTAGGCAACGAGACCGGCTTCCGCTGTCCCGAAAGGCAGCGGAAGCCAGACTCATTAAGCTAATTTGGCAACCGGAGATATCCGATGACAATGACGACAACTGCGAAGCAGCCCTTGGCCTTCGGAAATATCGCCCGGAGCAATACTGCCGTCGGCCTGTTTTTCATGCTGCCGGCCGCCGTCTTTCTCCTGTGCTTCTTGACCTATCCGCTCGGCCTCGGCGTCTGGCTCGGCTTTACCGACACGACAATCGGCAGGGACGGTATTTTCATCGGGCTCGAAAATTATGAGGCGCTCGCCCGCGATTCAGTCTTCTGGATGGCGGTGTATAATACGATTTTCTACACGCTCATCGCCTCGATCCTCAAATTCGGCTTCGGCCTCTGGCTGGCATTGATTCTCAACGAACATCTGCCATTCAAGTCGTTCTTCCGCGCCATTATTCTTTTGCCATGGGTGGTTCCGACCGTCCTTTCGGCCCTCGCATTCTGGTGGATTTATGATGCGCAGTTCTCGATCATTTCCTGGTCATTGATGAAACTCGGCTGGATCCATAGCCCGATCAATTTCCTTGGTGATCCCAACAACGCACGCGCTTCAGTGATCGCAGCCAATGTCTGGCGCGGTATCCCCTTCGTCGCGATTTCGCTGCTCGCCGGGCTTCAGACTATCCCGCAATCGCTGCATGAGGCAGCGTCCCTTGATGGGGCGACGGGATGGCAGCGTTTCCGCTTCATTACGCTGCCCATGCTGACGCCGATCATCGCGGTGGTGATGACATTCTCGGTGCTGTTCACGTTCACTGATTTCCAGCTGATCTACGTCTTGACGAAGGGCGGCCCGGTCAACGCCACGCACCTGATGGCGACCCTCTCGTTCCAGCGCGGCATACCCGGCGGTCAACTTGGCGAAGGTGCGGCGATTGCCGTTGCCATGATCCCGTTCCTGCTTGCATCGATCCTGTTCTCATTTTTCGGCCTGCAGCGCCGCAAATGGCAACAGGGCGGACAGGATTGAGGGAGGAAACGAACATGAGCATTACCGAACAGACCAACCCGCATGTTCTCACCGACGACGCGCAGGGCATGAGCTATCTCAATCGGCTGCCGCGGCGGATCGTCGTCCTGTATCTGCCGCTCGCAGTCTTTGTCTTCGTGCTGATATTCCCATTCTACTGGATGGCGATCACGGCGGTGAAGCCAAACTCGCAGCTGACCGACTACAACAACTTCAGTCCGTTCTGGGTCGTGAAGCCGACGCTCGACCACATCAAATACCTGCTGTTCGAGACGTCCTATCCAGGCTGGTTGTGGAACACACTGGTCGTTGCGGTGTGCGCCACAGCGCTATCTCTGGCGGCATCCGTTTTTGCGGCCTATGCTATCGAGCGAGTGCGGTTCTCCGGATCGCGCCCTGTCGGCCTTTTGATCTTCCTCGCCTATCTGGTGCCGCCGTCGATCCTGTTTATTCCGCTTGCCGTCATCGTCTTCAAGTTCGGCATCTATGACACCAAGCTCGCGCTGATCTTCACCTACCCGACCTTCCTGATCCCCTTCTGCACCTGGCTTCTGATGGGCTACTTCCGTTCGATCCCGTTCGAGCTTGAGGAAAGCGCACTGGTGGATGGCGCGTCGCGCTGGCAGATCCTCATCAGGGTCATATTGCCGCTGGCGGTACCGGGATTGATCTCGGCTGGTATTTTTGCCTTCACTTTGTCGTGGAATGAGTTCATCTATGCGCTGACCTTCATCCAATCCTCGGAAAACAAGACTGTCCCGGTCGGCGTCCTGACGGAACTGGTGCGAGGCGATGTTTTCGAGTGGGGCTCACTGATGGCAGGCGCACTTTTCGGATCGCTGCCGGTCGTCATTCTCTACTCATTCTTTGTCGACTATTACGTTTCTTCCATGACCGGCGCGGTCAAGGAATAGCGGACACCCAGGAGCTCCTTGCAAATGACGACTTCCCACACTCCGAAAAAACTTCGCTCGCAGGAGTGGTTTGACAATCCTGACAATCCGGGGATGACGGCGCTTTATCTGGAGCGCTACCTGAACTACGGCTTGACCCGCGCCGAGCTGCAATCGGGCAAGCCGATCATCGGCATCGCGCAGACCGGCTCCGACCTGTCGCCGTGCAACCGCCATCATATCGAGCTGGCCAAGCGCGTGCGTGATGGCATCATTGCGGCTGGCGGAATTCCTTTCGAGTTTCCGGTGCATCCGATCCAGGAAACCGGCAAGCGCCCGGGCGCTGCGCTCGACCGCAACCTTGCCTATCTTGGCCTCGTTGAAGTCCTGTTCGGCTATCCGCTGGACGGTGTCGTTCTGACTATCGGCTGCGACAAGACCACCCCGGCCATGCTGATGGGCGCGGCGACCGTCAATATCCCTGCGATCGCGCTTTCCGTCGGACCGATGCTGAACGGCTGGCATCGCGGCGAACGCACCGGTTCCGGCACCATCGTCTGGAAGTCGCGCGAAAAGCTCACGTCGGGCGAAATCAACTATGACCAGTTCATGGACATCGTTGCGTCGTCGGCTCCTTCGGTCGGCTATTGCAACACGATGGGTACGGCGACCACGATGAATTCGCTTGCCGAGGCGCTCGGCATGGAATTGCCCGGCGGCGCTGCGATCCCGGCGCCTTATCGTGAACGCGGACAGATTGCCTATGATACCGGCAAGCGCATCGTCGATATGGTGTGGGAAGATCTGAAGCCCTCGGATATCATGACCCGCGCGGCATTCGAAAACGCCATCGTTATCAATTCCGCGATTGGCGGCTCGACAAATGCACCAATCCACCTGAACGCCATCGCCCGCCACCTCGACATTCCCCTCGACAACGACGACTGGCAGGCTATCGGCCACGATGTGCCGCTGCTGGTCAACCTGCAGCCGGCAGGCGAATATCTCGGCGAAGATTACCACCGTGCCGGCGGCGTGCCCGCCGTCGTCGCGGAGTTGATGAAGGCCCGCAAGCTGCCGCATCCGGGCGCACTGACCGTCAATGGCCAGAGCATCGGCACAAACTGCGAAAATGCCGAAAATCTCAACACGGACGTCATCAAGACCTATGATGCGCCGCTGAAAAAGAAGGCCGGGTTTATCAATTTGAAGGGCAATCTCTTCGATAGCGCCATCATGAAGACCAGCGTGATCTCCGAAGAGTTCCGCGAGCGCTATCTGTCCAACCCGGACGATCCGGAAGCGTTCGAAGGCATTGCCGAAGTATTCGACGGACCAGAGGACTATCACCACCGCATCGACGATCCAAAGCTTGCTCTTAACGAGAACAGCATTCTGATCATGCGTGGCACCGGGCCGATCGGCTATCCGGGTGCAGCGGAGGTCGTGAACATGCAACCTCCGGCTTACCTTCTGAAGAAGGGGATCCATGCACTGCCCTGCCTCGGTGACGGGCGTCAGTCCGGAACGTCCGGCTCGCCGTCCATCCTCAACGCTTCACCGGAAGCGGCAGTGAATGGCGGCTTGGCGCTCGTGCGCTCCGGCGATCATCTGCGTATCGATCTCAACAAGGGCACGGCCAATATCCTGATCGACGACGAGGAGTTGCAAAAGCGCAAGGACGATCTGATCGCGGCGGGCGGATACAAATATCCGGCAAGCCAGACACCGTGGCAGGAAATCCAGCGCAGCATGGTCGGCCAGCTCGATGAGGGCATGGTGCTGAAGCCAGCCGTGAAGTATCAGCGCGTCGCCCAGACCAAGGGTCTGCCCCGCGATAATCACTGACCTGGAGAGCAGGAAATATGGCGAATTCGATCAGGCGCTATGAGGGGCGGCACGCGGTCATTACCGGTGGCGCTTCCGGCATCGGCTTCAAAACCGCGGAGCGAATTGTGTCGGAGGGCGGCACGGTTTCGCTCTGGGATGTCGATGCTGCCAAGATCGATGAGGCGCGTGACGCACTTGGATCGTCGTCAACGCACGGTGTAAGGCTTGACGTCTCGGATCCGGATCAGGTGGAGAAGGCTGCAAAGGAAACAGCCGAGAAACACGGCAAGATCGACATTCTGGTTTGCTCTGCCGGCATCACCGGCCCGAACGCCAAAGTTGCCGATTATCCAATCGATCAGTGGAAGCGCGTCTTCGACATCAACATCCATGGGCTTTTCTTCTGCAATCGCTTTGTCGTGCCTATCATGCAGAAGAACGGTTACGGCCGGATCGTCAATGTCGCTTCCATCGCAGGCAAGGAAGGTAACCCCAACGCCTCGGCCTATAGCGCATCGAAAGCGGCGGTCATCGGCCTGACAAAATCGCTCGGCAAGGAGCTCGTCAGCGATGGCATCACCGTCAATGCGATTACCCCTGCCACGGTGGATACACCGATCCTTCAGCAGCTCAAGCCCGAATTCATCGACTATATGCTCTCGAAAATTCCCATGCAGCGCTTCGGCAAGGTCGAAGAGCTGGCATCGTTGATCACATGGATCGCCAGCGAGGAATGCTCGTTCACGACCGGTGCCGTCTTCGATATTTCCGGTGGCCGTGCCACCTATTAGTCTCTCTAATCAAGAAAAGGTTATCCCATGAAACTCTTGCGCTATGGCCCTGTTGGTCAGGAAAAGCCCGGTCTTGTCGACAAGGATGGCAAGGTGCGTGATCTCTCCGCCCACGTCAAAGACATCGCAGGCGATGCAATTTCTCCCGACGGCTTGAAGAAGCTTGCGGCTATCGATCCGGCAAGCCTGCCCGTCGTCAACGTAGACCGCTATGGCCCCTGCGTCGCTGGCACCGGAAAATTCATCTGCATCGGCCTCAATTATTCCGACCATGCTGCTGAAACGGGGGCAACGGTGCCACCGGAGCCTATCATCTTCATGAAGGCGACTTCGGCGATCGTTGGTCCTAACGACAACGTTGAAATCCCGCGCGGCTCGCTCAAGACTGATTGGGAAGTCGAACTCGGCGTAGTCATCGGCAAACACGCAAAGTATGTCGGCGAAGATGAAGCGATGGACCATGTTGCCGGCTATTGCCTGATCAATGACGTATCGGAGCGTGCTTTCCAGGCCGAGCGCCAGGGCCAATGGACCAAGGGTAAAAGCGCTGACACGTTCGGCCCGACCGGCCCATGGCTGGTGACAAAGGACGAGATCGAAGATCCGCAGAACCTGAAGATGTGGCTCGATGTCAATGGCCATCGCTACCAGAACGGTACATCGGCAACGATGGTCTATGGCGTCAAGTATCTCGTGTCATACCTGTCGCAATTCATGAGCCTGCATCCCGGTGATATCATCTCGACAGGTACGCCTCCCGGCGTCGGCCTCGGACAGAAGCCCAATGTGTTCCTCAAGGAAGGCGATGTCATTACGCTCGGTATCGAGGGACTTGGCGAGCAGCGCCAGGACGTGGTGCAGGGATAATTGACGGTAGCAAGCTACCCCCTCATCCGACCGATGGCCGGATGAGGGAATGAGTAGTACAAGCTAGTAGTCCTTTTCGAAGAACAATCCTGCGCCGGAATCGCCATTGGCTCCAACCGCGCCTTTGGCTTTCAGGTTCGGCGTAATATCGAGGTTGATCGTGCCCTTGGTGGAACCCGCCGCGCCGGCCTCGACGCCGAGATAGACGTTGTCGCGGATATAACGGCCGGCGCGCACGCCGGCGTTGCCCTGGCTGTCCGTAACGACATCGAGGTCATCCAGCCCGGTGTTCTTGCGCAGACTGTCCAGCAAGGATGAATTCGAACCACCGGCGAGTTCTGCTGCTGCCGCAGCGAGCCGCGCTACCTGGAATGCGGACAATTCGCTGATCGAGCGGTTGAAGATCAGCCGGGCCATGACCTCGTCCTGCGGCAATTCCGGCTGCGACGAGAAGGTGATTTGCAGGTCCGAAACGCGGCCCCTGACCATGACATTCACGGTGATATCGGAGCCTTGCGTACTGGCTACGAAGTTTATGTCCGGATCGAGATCGCCAACCAGAGTGACCTGACCTTCGGTGAAAGTGATGCGCTGGCCAAGAATTCCAAGGCGGCCGCGAATGAGATCGAATGCACCAACGGGCTGGATATTGGTTGCCGGCCCGGTAAGCCGGACGGAACCGCCGATTTCCGCGTCGAGACCGCGACCCCGAATGAAAATCTTGTTGGGCGCCGTGACGTTGATATCGAGCCGCACTACGCTTGGACGTGCAGTTGGCGTTGCCACCTGAGGTTGATCAGCCCTGGCGCGTTTCAAAGTCTGCTCAACCGCCTTTGACGGATCCTTGTGTTTGACGTCGATCACGGCAGACGAGCCGCCAAAGCTTTCAGGAACTGTAATTTCCGCCCGGTCGATGTTGACGTTGCCTGAGATAACAGGATCTCGGGTCAGACGGGCCCTTGACCGCAAGTGCACCGGTCACGGTTGCCGCAACCAGAGTGCCATCCACATAGCGCGCCTTGTCCAGTTTGATATCGATGTTGGCAGGAAAGTTGGCGGCCGCATCGGTCGAAATCGTCCCGGTTGCGCTGATGGTGCCCCCGGTGGACAAGCTAGCGTTGAACGTACGGATGGTGACGGTGGTTCCCTCCATGCTGCCGAGCAGGGTGATGCGCTGCAGGCGGAGATTGGCTTCTGGATCGATGACCTCGGCTCCATTGGCGGAGAACATGCCTCTGATCTGCGGCTGAGCGAAGCTGCCGGATACGGATGCCGTCAGGTCGATGTTTCCTCTGGCCTGCGTACCTCGATCCGCAAGGAAGCGGTTGGCCAACGACAAGGGAATATTGCCCGTGACGTTGATGCCGAGGCCGGACCCGGACACCGGAACATTGCCGCTGGCCGAAACCGTGAACCCTTGCGGGCCATCGACTTTGGCCGAGGAAAGCGTCAGCGTATTGTTGGCAAAACGGCCCGCTGCCGCAAGCTGCAACGGGCTCAACCCCGCCTCCTGCAGCGGCCTGGCGGAAAGTCCCGCGCCTTTCAGGTCGAACTCGGCATTGGGTCTTTGCAACGTACCGGTGACCCGGCCCCTGCCGGAAATAATGCCTGCAAGATTCTGGTTTTTGACGACGCCATTCAGCGCCGTCAATGGGAAGCTCTTCAGATCGAAATCGACGCCGAGTTGTCCCTGTGCCAGCGGCACCGAGCCTCTCGCCGAAGCATCGAGCCCGCCCGCCCCGGTCAGATGCGCATCGACATTGAGCTGGTCCGTCGTCGACGTGCCCTTGGCATCGAGATTGAGCGCGTCGAGCCCGGCTTTTTTAAGCGCGGCGGCAGTGACCCCGCGTGCCTGCATATCGAAATTCACGTCAGGCCTTTGCCTCGTACCCCCGACTTTCGCTGTGCCATTTATCTCGCCGCCAAGTCCAAGGTCAGGTTTGATCGTGTTGGCGATATCGAGCGGCAATCTCTGGATCGCGACCGCAAGATTGAGCGTTTCCGCCACTTCGCCGCCGACTGTAACCCTGCCCTGCCCGACGTCGAGCACGATATTGCCAAAGGACACATTGCTGCCCGCGACATTGATGGCGGCGGGCTGGACCAGCCTCGCAGCGAGCGCGCCGCGGGTAAGCTCGGCATTGGCCAGCGACAGAAGATAGCCCTTGTCCGTTGGCTGCAAGGCACCCTGAAGTGACGTCCTTGCGCCATTGTTCAGCCCGGCGTTGAGCCTGAAGTTGGTGGTCTTCCCATCCTGCGTTGCCTGAGCGTCAAGGTTGTTGACGACGATGCCCGAGGCCGAAACATCCGATGCAGTCACGCTGCCGTTCGCGGAGGGAACCTTGAAAATGTCCTGCGCGGCCAATGCGATCGCTGCCTTGCCGACGACGATGTCGTTGGCCTTGAGATTGTCGATCTGAGCCTTGATATCGACGTTCTGTTTCTCGTCGTCATGCGAGAGGGCGATGGTGGCATCGGCCTTGCCCGTCGCCTCGACGAGAAACAGCGCGGCAGCCGTCGAGACATCGCTCGAGGCAAGTGTCAGATTGCCGTTGTAGAGGCCTTGTTTCGACTGCGTAACATCGCCACGCAGTCGCGTGCCGCCTGCGATGAAGGAGATGTTGGTCAGACGCTTTTCGTCCTGATGCAGCGCGATTTCCGTCGCAAGGTCAGCGCGAATACCGTCGAGGAAGGCAAGACCCGAGACCTTGCCATCGACGATATCCTTATAGAGCGTACCGTTGAAGGTCAGATCGCCCTGCGTCAGCTTGCGGCCGGAAAGCGTTCCTTCAGGGACCCCGGCATTAAAAGCGAGTGCGATGATATTGTCCTGGCCGCGCGCGCTGCCTTTGACCTTCAAAGCTCCGCCTGCTTTCTCGGAAAGGAGCGCTAGATCGGTGAGGTCGAGGCCAAAATCGAAGTTCGCGGCACCCGTGGCAAAAGTTCCGTTGGCCGTTACCAGCGTCTGCGGATTTTCGACCCGGAAGTTCTTCGCGCTCAGCCCGGCTTCGCCTCGCGCCACACCGCCAGTGATCCGCGTTTCACCCGCCAGCACCTTGTCGGCAGCATCAATGCCGAGTGTCATGCCGGTGGCATGGCCGTCGAGCATAAGGTCGAAGCCGCCGGTAAGCGCTTCGACAAGGCCATTGGCCTTAAGGTCGATCGCTCCGGCAAGATCACGCCCTGCCAGCGCCGAAAACGGCGCGAGGCTCGAAGCCTTGACGAAGATATCGCCCCGGTAGGCAAACTTGTCGATGGTCCCGGCCAGAGCCGTGCTGAATCCGTTTGCCGCAATCAATGCCTGCTTCAGATTGACGGGCGTTCCGGCTTTCCAGTCGCCATTGATCTTGAGCTGGATCAGTTCCCCCAAGGCTTCGGCGATATCCGCTCGCGTGGCCGTGATGCCGGCGACTTCGCCATTCACATCGTAGGTCAGCGAGCGCGCCGTGGGATTGTCGATGTTCTCCGCGAGACCTTTGGCGACGAGATTGATGGATTTCGAGGCGAAGCTGTCCGTGGTGAAGTTGGTCACTTCGACGGTGCTCGACCAGTCATTGTTGGTACTGGTGCCAAAACCTACCGCCAGCACGGCCTTGTCGACCGTCGTTTGCCCGCCCTTGACTGGCAAAATCACCTTCTTGCCGGTCGGATCGGCGATTGTCGCATCGACCTTCAAGCGCTTCAGAAAGCCGTCATTCGTCGTTTCGCCGTTCGCATCGAGCACCAGAGCATTGCTCTTGATGTTCAAGCGGTCCAGCCCCACGCCGCCGGCGTCGCGCATCACACCGTTGACGATCAGTGTCGTTTCATTGCCGAAGAAATCCCGAAAAATCGGCGGGATCAGCGCGGCGATTTCACCGTTGAGATTGGTCTTGAAACCGAGCCCGTCACTCTGGCGGTCGAGTTTCGTATCGCCGGTGAGCACCCGCTTGCCTGCCGCATCGAGCGTCAGTTGCAACAGGAGATCGCTGAGCGGGCCCGAGCCTTTCAATGCGAGAGCAACCGGCGGTTTGCCTTCGATGTTGAGGAGGTTGGCAACGATACCGTTTTGCGGCTCATTCAAGGTCAAGTCGAGATCGAGCTGCTGACTTTGATTGGCATAAGCAGCCTTGATCCGGAATTCGCCACCCGGTCCATCAAGGCGTTGCACCTGCAAGTTCGAATCCAGTGACCCGCTTTCGAGCGTCAGGTTGCCAGCAAGGGAAATTTCGGACTTGAGACCAAAAACACCATCGCCAAAAGCGATGCGCCCAATATTCAGCTGCTGCAGGATCACCGCCAGCGGCAGTTCCGGCAGGCTGAAACCCTTGGCCTCCGGAGAAGGCAGGCTCTCGTCCGGCAATGGCTTGCGCAGGATATCGATACGATCGGCAGCAAGCGTGTTTATGTCCAACCGGCCGCGCAGCAATGCAAGCCGGCTCCAGACGATCCTGGCATTGGTCACCCTCAGCCAGATGCCTTCGCGGTCGGCAACCGTGATGCTGCCTATGCTGGCTTCGGAAGAGAGAACACCTTGAATACCGGAAATGACGATCTGCCGGTTAGGCGTGGACAGCTGGTTCTGCACAAAGCTCAGGAAGAAGGATTTCTCAGCTTCGGCGCTTGCAAGTCCTGCGCCAGCGCATCCTGGCGCGAGGATCGGGCTCATAAAGAGCAGGAGAAAGAGAGCTGCGATAATCCGGGTCAAAACGCCTGTCCTATGCCAACGTAGAAAGCAAAATCGGGATCGTCGTTCGTTCGATCGAGCGGCACCGCGAAATCGAGCCGTATCGGACCAAGGCCGGTATTATAGCGCAGACCAGCGCCGACGCCGAGCCGCATCTGATCGGCGAAATCTGGAAACGACTCTTCGCCGACATAGCCTGCATCGACAAAGCCAACGACGCCGATCGTATCGGTCATGCGGATGCGCGCTTCGACCGAGCTTTCGACCAGCGAGCGACCGCCAATGACAAATGTCTCGCCATCACGGGTCACGTTGACGCCGACATTGCGATAGGCATAGCCGCGGATCGAGCCACCACCACCGGCAAAGAACAGCTGGTCCGGCGGCAATTCAGAAACCTCGGCGCCAACGATGGAGCCGAGTTTCAGGCGTCCCGCAAGAATAAAGCGGTTGTCGGCATCGAAACTGTAATAGGTGCGGCCTTCGGCAGTGAATTTGGTAGCGAAATTGCCGTACTCGAATTCATAGAATGGCGAAATCAGTCCCTCGAGGAAATAGCCCCGTGACGGATCGACCTTGCTGTCCCGGCTGTCATAGGTAAGACCACCGAGGAGACCGGCGGTCAAAAAGTCCCGTTTGCCGAAGAAGTCATCGTCGAAGCGAGACTTGGAGACAATTGCGCTTATCTTTCCGGTCAGTTCATCCGAGAAAATCTGCGTGAAACCTGCTTCGGCTGTGATCGAAGTCTGGGTATAGGCATCCAAGAACTTCCCGCCTGCCAATCAGGGACGAAAAGAAATCCGTATCGGGTGTATAGACACCGGGTTTGGTGAAGGTCACGCCAAGCGTGTAATTATAATCCTCTGGACTATAGGATTGTGCGCCAATGCCACCGATCTTGGCATCGAACCGCAGGCGTTCGGCACGTCCGAACAGGTTGCGGTGAAGCCAATAGGCATCCAGACCCGCACCGTCCAGCGTCGAATATGATCCGCCGAGACCGAAGCGCCGCAGCTTCTGTTCCTGAACGGCGACCGTGATCGGCAACAAACCGTTATCAGTAATCGCGTCAGCTTCTTCGATGCGGGCCGAACGGAACACTTCGAGGCGCGACAGGCGCTTCTTTGCCCGCTCGATTTCGTCTGGATCGTACTCGACGCCCGGTTGCAGACCTGTAATGAAGGCGACGAACTCGGGATCCATGCGCTCGGTGCCAGTCACCCTAACGGGACCGAAGGCCGCGCGACGGTCCGGATCGACGTCGATCGTTGCGTCGACCTTGTTGTTGTCGTGATCCGCAAGCACGTTGCGCGATACGATCTTCGCTTTCGGGTGGCCCTGCTCGCGCCACGCATCGACGGCAAGCCGTTCCGCCTTGACGATCGCCGTTGACCTCGCGATATCGCCGGGCGCAAAGCCCTGCTTTTCCGGCCGGTCAACCATGTCCTTCCGGTCGAGTGTGGGCGGAGCCATGTTCTCGACACGGGCAGTAGCGAACAGGAACTGCGGTCCGGGATCGACGGAAATCATCACGGGTGCCGGGTTGGCCAGATCAGCGTCAATTGGAATATCGCTCGCCTCCCGCCCATCGACCTTGATGCTGATCGTGCCGCCATAGCGGCCCTCCGCATAAAGCGCGCCGAGGATGCGGCGATAATCTCCCCGCGCCTTGGCCAGCAATCCAGCCGCCCCCGAAGCAGGCTTGTCCTTGTCCGCGATGAGGCTGGAAGCCCCTTCGACCAGCTTTTTGGTGTCCTTGTCTTCGTCTGAAGCAATCTCGACGGTGTATTTGTGCGGGTCAGCGATCACCGCATCAGCATCGGCATCCTTCTTCTCACCCCAAAGATGAATGCCGAAAAGATCGAATGCATGGGCGGGCGAAACGAGCGCCGTACAAGCCAAAAGGGCTGCACCAAACAAACTGGCCTGTGGGCGCTTAAAGTCCATCAACCAGTAAAATCCTCAACTCAGAGACACACACATACGCCGCGGATACGGAGAAACCTTACCTGCGATCGATAAAATTCGCCTCCCGAGCTTAAGAAAACGATAACATGGGGGGATAGGCAGGCCAACCCGCAATAGCCAGCGCAGGGTTCTGCAGGGCTTGGCTTGTGGCAGTACGGCCACAAAAACACCCCGTATGTGGCATGAGAGGCATCACGTTTTGTTAGGACATGTGTAACGTGCCGCTTGATTCACGCGCAATTGCGCTGCGCGCGCAAGCAAATTAGGCTATGGAGATCAGACTTGACCTCCGGAGTGAAATTTTATGAAACCCGTCTTCCTGCAGCTGCAATGCTTTCCCGGCAAAACCTATGAGGTGGCTGCTGCGCTTTTCGAACGCGAAATCGTCTCGGAGCTTTATTCGACCAGCGGCGACTACGACCTGCTGATGAAAATCTATATTCCCGAGGATCAGGATATCGGCAAGTTCATCAACGACAATGTGCTCGACATTACCGGCATCGCCCGATCATTGACGACGATGACCTTTACAGCGTTCTGAACCGAGACATTACGTCCCGTTTTATTCGCCAATGACCTTCCCTATGTAATCATTGGAAATAAAACGGCCCTGCGGGGCAACAAACCTCCATTCTTTTGCCATGGAAGTGGTTTTTCTATAAAGATACTTCCTCAGCAATTTATCATCAGGAATTACGCAGATGCCGCCCTATCGTTCACGCACAACCACCCATGGCCGCAATATGGCAGGAGCCCGCGGGCTCTGGCGCGCGACCGGCATGAAGGACGAGGATTTCGGCAAGCCGATTATTGCTGTGGTGAACTCTTTCACACAGTTCGTGCCCGGCCATGTTCACCTGAAGGATCTCGGCCAGCTTGTCGCGCGCGAAATCGAAAGTGCGGGCGGCGTTGCCAAGGAATTCAATACGATCGCTGTCGATGACGGTATCGCCATGGGCCATGACGGCATGCTCTATTCGCTGCCGTCGCCGCGAGATCATCGCCGATAGCGTCGAGTATATGGTCAATGCCCACTGCGCCGACGCAATGGTCTGCATTTCCAATTGCGACAAGATCACGCCCGGAATGCTGATGGCGGCACTGCGGCTGAACATTCCGGTCGTGTTCGTTTCCGGTGGACCGATGGAGGCCGGCAAGGTTATCTGGGACGACAAGGAAAAGAAACTCGATCTGGTCGATGCCATGGTCGCTGCCGCCGATGACCGCATCTCGGATGAGGAAGTTGCTGCAATCGAGCGCTCCGCCTGCCCGACCTGCGGCTCCTGCTCCGGCATGTTCACGGCAAACTCGATGAACTGCCTGACCGAGGCGCTTGGCCTTTCATTGCCCGGCAACGGCTCGACACTGGCAACCCATGCGGATCGGCGTCGTCTCTTCGTCGAGGCCGGTCACCTCGTCGTGGACCTTGCTCGCCGCTACTATGAGCAGGATGATGAGACCGCCCTGCCACGTTCCATCGCGTCGTTTGCCGCATTCGAAAACGCCATGACGCTGGATATCGCCATGGGCGGGTCAACGAATACGGTTCTGCATCTGCTTGCGGCCGCGCACGAAGGCGAGATCGATTTCACCATGGCGGATATCGACCGCCTGTCGCGCCGCGTTCCGGTTCTGTGCAAGGTAGCGCCCGCGGTTGCCAATGTTCACATGGAAGACGTCCATCACGCCGGTGGTGTCATGGGCATTCTGGGTGAACTCGATCGCGCCGGGCTGCTCGACACATCGGTTTACTCGGTGCATGCGGCCAATCTCGGTGCGGCGCTCGATCGCTGGGATGTCGTTCGCAGCAAGAACAAATCCGTGCATGATTTCTTCATGGCGGCGCCGGGCGGTGTGCCGACGCAGGTCGCCTTCAGCCAGGAGCGGCGGTTCGCCGATGTCGATCTCGACCGTGAAAAGGGTGTCATCCGTAACGCGGAACACGCCTATTCCAAGGATGGCGGGCTCGCGGTGCTTTATGGCAATCTCGCCGAGGACGGCTGTATCGTCAAAACAGCGGGCGTGGACGAGTCGATCCTGAAATTTTCCGGTCCTGCCCGCATATTCGAGAGCCAGGACAGTGCAGTGCTCGGTATCCTGAATGGCGGCGTCAAACCCGGCGATATCGTGCTGATCCGCTACGAGGGTCCACGCGGCGGACCGGGCATGCAGGAAATGCTCTATCCCACCAGTTATCTGAAATCGAAAGGCTTGGGCAAGGCCTGTGCCCTTGTCACGGACGGACGCTTTTCCGGCGGATCGTCAGGCCTTTCTATCGGTCACGTCTCGCCGGAAGCGGCGGAAGGCGGGCTGATCGCGCTGGTTCACGAGGGCGATATCATCGATATCGATATCCCCAATCGCAAGATTCACCTTGCCGTCGATGATGCTGTCATCGCCGACCGCCGCGCTCATATGGAAGCCAAGGGCACCGCCGCCTGGAAGCCGGAAGAAAAGCGCAAGCGCAAGATCACCACTGCGCTGCGGGCATATGGCGCCATGGCAACGAGTGCCGCACGTGGCGCTGTCCGGCAGATCCCGGATCACTGGGAGTAAGATAGGGTGAAGTTCCGATTATCTCTCCCCTTGTGGGAGAGGAAGCGATTTCAGCGATTTAGCGCCGTGCGGAGCCTGCTAGAAATCGCAGAGAGGGGATTTGCAATCATCGTACTACCCCCTCTCTTGGATTTTCCAGGATTTAGCAAAAGGCTAAATCCAAGAATCCCTCCCCACAAGGGGGAGGGTTAAAAAGTAGCGACTTACTTCGCGGCGTCCGTGATTTTCGTCGTCCACGCGCCTTCGGGCTTTTTGGTGATGACCGGATCAGAACCACCGCCGAGCAATGTCTCGACCGTGCGATCAGCGGCCGCCACATCGAGCACGCCATCGGAACCTTCCGTCAGCTTGTTGATCTCGGCAACCATGCGCTTCTGGTGCTTTTCCGTCTGGGCGCCACTGGCGTCATTGTCGAGCACGATGGTCGCGGCTTCATCCGGATTGGCACGCGCATAGTCCCAGCCTTTCATCGAAGCCTTGACGAACTTCGCAAGCTTTTCGACCATTTTCGGATCGTCGAGGCTCTTCTGCAGTACGTAGAGACCGTCCTCCAGCGTCGCCACCTTCTCATCCTCATACTTGAACGTTACAAGCTGATCGGCAGGTATCCCGGCGTCGATCACCTGCCAATATTCATTGTAGGTCATGGTGGATATGCAATCGGCCTGCTTCTGGATCAGCGGATCGACATTGAAGCCCTGCTTCAGAACTGTCACGCCGTCTGGTCCGCCATCGGTCTTCAGGCCAAGGTGGTTCATCCACGACAGGAACGGATATTCATTGCCGCCGAACCACACGCCGAGCGTCTTGCCTTTGAAGTCTTCCGGCTTGGTGATGCCGGTCTCCTTGCGGCACGTCAGCATCATGCCCGAGCGCTTGAACGGTTGGGCGATATTGACGAGCGGCAAGCCCTTTTCGCGTGTAGCCAACGCCGAAGGCATCCAGTCAACCACAACATCGGCGCCACCGCCGGCAATCACCTGTGGAGGGGCAACGTCAGGCCCGCCTGGCTTGATTTCCACATCCAGCCCGGCTTCCTCGTAGAAGCCTTTGTCTTTTGCCACGTAGTAACCGGCAAACTGGCCCTGCGTGACCCATTTCAGCTGAAGTACGAGCTTATCCGCGGCAAGCGCCGAACCGCTCATCAAGGTCATGGCGACCAACCCCAGCGAAAATGCGATTTTGTTTTTCATGTTTTAGTTCTCCTCTGTTCTTCTTGGTTATGTTCTGTAGGAGGGATGCCAGAAGGTGACAGCCCGTTCGATGAGGGTGATCAGCCCATAGGATAGCGACCCTGCGAGGGCTGCAACAAATATTTCTGCCCAGACCATATCGACGTTCATGCGCCCGACCTCGGCCGAGATGCGAAAGCCCATGCCGACAATCGGCGAGCCGAAGAATTCCGCGACAATTGCACCGATCAGGGCGAGCGTCGAATTGATCTTCAGGGCATTGAAGATGAACGGCATGGCTGCAGGCAGGCGCAACTTGAACAAGGTCTGAGTGTAGCTCGAACCATAGGTGCGCATGAGATCGCGCTCCATGGCGCCGGACGCGGCAAGACCGGCGACGGTGTTCACCAGCATCGGGAAGAACGTCATGATGACGACCACTGCCGCTTTCGATTCCCAGTAAGAGCCAAACCACATCACCATGATCGGTGCGATGCCAACGACGGGAAGTGCCGCAACGAGATTGCCGACCGGCAACAGGCCCTTGCGCAGGAAAGGAACGCGGTCAACGACGATCGCCGCGAGAAAGCCCGACCCGCAGCCGATCACATAGCCGGCGATCGCAGCTTTCAGGAAGGTTTGCTGGAAGTCTGCCCAGAGGGTTGGCACCGATCCGGCAATCCGCGCTGCAATCATGGACGGCGGTGGCAGCAGGATTGCCGGTACGCCAAAGCCGCGAACGACGATCTCCCAGAGAATCAGCAACCATGCGCCGAACAAAACCGGCAACGCGAGGTTGACCATTCGTTGCGCGGTGAAGGATTTCGGTCTCAGCGCAGCCAGCCTTTGTACAGCGAGCCACGCCAGCAACCACGCTGCGACCACCATACACCAATAGCCGATCGCGGGAGGCGCCATCGCAAAGGAGCCAAGCAGGCCGATCAGGAAGATTGCTGCCAAGTGGACCAGCAACAGCAGGGCGATCAAAGAACTGTTCGAAGCGGAAGCAAAAAGCGCCAGGGCGGATGCTGCGAACAGCAAGGCAGGCGTTGCAAAGAAGAAGAGTCCCGGTGCGTCGGCGCCGGTCGGCAGCACCAACGACGCCGCTGCGAGCAGGAAAGCGACAATCGCGAGCGGCGAACGCTTCATGCCCGCACTCCCATGCGCCGGTTGACGAATGTAGCGATCAAACCGATCAGGCTGACGAGGACCGCTGCCATCAGCGCCGCTACAATCAGCGCCGCCCAGATCTGAACAGTCTGGCCGTAGTAGGACCCGGCAAGCAGCCGCGCGCCGATGCCGGCCACCGCGCCAGTCGGCAATTCTCCGACAATGGCGCCGACGAGGCTGATGGCAACAGCGATCTTCATCGATGTGAATAGGTATGGCATCGAGGCCGGCCAGCGCAGCTTCCAGAAAACCTGTGCTTTCGAGGCGTTATAGGTTCGCATCAGGTCGAGATACATGATCTCGGGCGACCGCAAGCCTTTCACCATGCCGACGGCGACTGGAAAGAAGGACAGGTAGGTCGAAATCATCGCTTTGGGCAATAGTCCGGTGATATTCACTGCATTGAGCACAACGATGATCATCGGCGCGATTGCAAGGATCGGCACAGTTTGTGACGTGATGATCCACGGCATCAGGCTCTTGTCGAGCGTGCGCGAATGGACGATGGCGATCGCGAGAAGAATGCCCAGCAGCGTTCCGAGGCCAAAGCCAAGCAGCGTCGATGAAAGCGTCACCCAGCCATGATAGACGAGGCTGCGCTTGGATGTGGGGCTGATGTCGAAGACAGTCTTGCGGATTTCCGCCGCCACCTGATGCGGCGCTGGCAGGACCGGACGTTCCTGCGCCATGGTGTTCGCAATGAGCTGGCTTGTCGAAATCGTCGTATTCGCCCGCGCTGCCTGATCGCGTTCGAAAGGTGCATTGAGAATGACAGTGAATACGTACCACAGTGCGAGAATGCCGATCAGGACGGTTCCCACAGGTATAACGCTGTTGCGGACGAAGTTCATGCCGTCGTCTCCGAGCCGACCGGCTGCCAACGATAGAGGATGTCGGGCAGGTTCTCCTCATTGTCGCCCTCGGTGCGGCGTATTTCCTTGAACCCCTCGCGCTCATAGAAGGCCTGCGCATCGCGGTTTGCGACGAATGTCCATAGTTCGACCGGGCCGCCGGCCTCTTTCTTCGCGTGATCGAGCAGTGCTTTACCGACGCCTGCGCGACGTTCGCTTGCGCGTACATAGAGCGCACTGACGGTGTTGTCCGGGGCCAGCGCAACCATTCCAGCAACGTGATTGTCATTCTCGGCCACAAATACCTGAAACCTCGAGAAGACAGTATCGCGATAAAACTCTGCGACATCTTCCTTCGGGTGAACGCGCGGCATCCATTTCGTCGCATCGATCCATGCGTTGACGATTTCCGCGCATTCGGACATGTCGCGCAGTTTGGCGGCACGAATGATCATCATGTGCCCCGCTGCAACGTCATAAATGTGCCTGGTCGTAGGAATGGCCGTGACGCAAACCTTCGCGAACGCGGTGGGCGATTTCGAGGAACTCTGGCGATTCACGTATGTCGAGCGTGCGTTCCGAGCCGAGATTGCAGTCGATGATCTCGTGAATGCGGCCGGGGCGCGGGCTCATTACAACAATCTTCGTAGACAGGAACACAGCCTCAGGAATGGAGTGGGTAACGAAGACCACAGTCTTCTGCGTCTTCGCCCAAAGCTTCAACAACTCCTCGTTGAGGTGATCGCGAACGATCTCATCGAGCGCACCAAAGGGCTCATCCATCAGAAGAAGGTGGGGATCAAAGGAGAGCGCGCGGGCGATGGAGGCACGCTGCTGCATGCCGCCGGACAATTGCCATGGAAACTTCTTCTCAAAGCCTGAAAGATTGACCAGTTCCAGATTCCTGGCGATACGGTCCTTCCGCTCCGCCTTGGGAATGCCCATTACCTCAAGCGGCAAGGAAATATTGCCGGCGATCGTCCGCCAAGGGTAAAGCGCCGCTGCCTGGAACACATAGCCGTATGCGCGCTTCTGCCGTGCCTCGGATGGTGTCATGCCGTTGACAGAGATCGAACCGGATGTCGGCTGCTCGAGATCGGCGATCACCCGCAGCAGCGTGGTCTTGCCACAGCCGGACGGGCCGATGAATGAAACGAATTCACCGCCATCAACAGAGAGGTTGATATTGGACAAGGCGTTGACGGGCCCATCATTGGTTTCGAAAACCAGCGACAGGTCTTTGACGTCGATCACGTTTTTGGCCGCTTGTGGCATTGGCTTCGCCTTGGGTCGGAGCGTGACAACGGACATGGGTCTATACGCCTGCCGGAATGTTTTTCGGATCGCGCTCCACTCTACGCGGAGCCGTCAATTCCTTCCAAGTGGAAAGTGCGCGGTTTTGAGATGGGTTAGCTTCGCGTTCAACGAAACGTCCGCTGCCAGTGGGCGCCAGTACTTCGCCGTCCTTGTAGGCGATGTTTCCGCGCGAGAGTGTCATGCGCGGGAGGCCGGTAACTTCAATGCCTTCGAAGACATTATAATCGATGGCCGATTTCTGCGTCTTTGCCGAGATGACTTTTTTCGCTTTGGGATCCCAGATGACAATGTCTGCATCGGAGCCCGGGAGGATCGCGCCCTTGCGGGGATAGATGTTGAGTATCTGGGCAATATTCGTCGATGTCGCAGCCACAAATTCATTCGGGGTCAGCCGTCCGGTCAGCACGCCTTTGGTCCACAGCACAGGCATGCGGTCTTCAAGCCCGCCCGTTCCGTTGGGAATCTTGGTGAAATCGCCGACACCGAAGCGTTTCTGCTCGGTCGTGAACGCGCAGTGATCCGTGGCAACGACTTGCAGGCTACCGGAAGCCAGGCCGGCCCACAAACCATTCTGATTGATCTTGTCCCGGAAGGGCGGCGACATGACGCGACGCGCAGCATAGTCCCAATCTTCGTTCTTGTACTCGTTCTCGTCCAGAACCAGATGCTGAATCAGCGGCTCGCCGTAGACGCGCATGCCCTTGGCACGGGCGCGGCGAATGGCTTCATGCGATTGTTCGCAGGAAACATGCACGATGTAGAGCGGCACTCCCGCTTGATCAGCGATCATGATCGCGCGGTTGGCGGCCTCGCCCTCCACCTCCGGCGGGCGTGAATAGGCGTGCGCCTCTGGTCCGTTGTTGCCTTCTGCCAGCAGCTTCTGCTGCAGGTGGGCGACCACGTCGCCATTCTCGGCATGGACGAGCGGCATGGCACCGATCTCGGCACAGCGCAGGAACGAGGCGAACATCTCGTCATCGTCCACCATCAGCGCACCCTTGTAGGCCATGAAGTGCTTGAAGGTGTTGATGCCGCGCTCGACCACTTTCGGCATCTCGTCGAAAACCTGCTTGTTCCAGCTGGTGATGGCCATGTGGAAAGAATAGTCAGTGCGTGCCTTGCCCGCCTTCTGGAACCAGTCTTGCAAGGCGACCAGCAGACCATCTGACCCCGGAAGGACGAAATCGACAACCATCGTTGTTCCGCCCGCCAGCGCCGCTGCAGTGCCTGTATCGAAATCGTCGGTGGAATGCGTTCCCATGAAGGGCATTTCGAGATGGGTATGCGGATCGATACCGCCCGGCATCAGGTAGCAGCCCGTCGCATCGATAATCTCGTCGCCGGAAAGGTCCGCTCCAATGGCAGCGATGATCTCACCGTCGATCAGCACATCCGCTTTGTATGTGCGGTCGGCGGCAATGATCGTACCGCCCTTGATCACTTTCGTAGCCATGTGTCCGTTCCCCTTTTTGGTCTTTTTCGAACATGTCGCTGTCTGTTTGGGCTATCGGTCAGGCTTGGATCTCCGCCTTCTCCAGAACCGCATGCAACAGGACATCGGTGCCGGCAGCAGCCCATTCCTTTGAAATATCTTCGTCCTCGTTGTGGCTGAGTCCATCGACACAGGGACACATCACCATCGACGTCGGAGCGACACGGTTGATCCAGCAGGCGTCGTGCCCCGCGCCGGAGACAATGTTGCGGTGGCTGTAACCAAGCCGCTCCGCCGCATTGCGCACCGCGGTCACGCAGCCTTCATCGAAGGTCACCGGATCGAAATGACCTGCCTCTTCGATCAGGATCTCCAGACCGAGCTCCTTGGCGATTTTCGGCGCCTTATCCTCAATCTCCGTCTTCATGGCGGTCAGCGTCGAAAGATCGGGAGAGCGTATATCGACCGTAAATACGACCCTGCCGGGAATGACATTGCGCGAGTTCGGATAGACATCGACATGGCCGATTGCGCCGACAGCACTCGGCTGGTGCGCCATGGCGACAGTGTGGACGAGTTCGGTGATACGGGCCATACCAAGCCCGGCATTCTTGCGCATCGGCATCGGCGTCGAGCCCGTATGGCTTTCCTTGCCAGTCAGTGTGATCTGCAGCCACCACAGTCCCTGACCGTGGGTGACCACGCCGATATCCTTGCCCTCGGCTTCGAGGATCGGGCCCTGCTCGATATGCAGTTCAAAGAGCGCGTGCATCTTGCGCGCGCCGACCTTTTCATCGCCCTTCCAGCCGATGCGCTCAAGCTCATCACCGAACTTCTTGCCCTTGGCGTCTTCGCGATTGTACGCCCACTCCTGATCGTGAATGCCCGCGAAGACACCCGAAGCCAGCATGGCCGGAGCAAAGCGCGTGCCCTCCTCATTGGTCCAGTTGACGACGACTATCGGGTGCTTGGTCTTGATATTGAGATCGTTGAGCGTGCGGATCAGTTCGAGCCCGCCGAGCACACCAAGCACGCCGTCATACTTTCCGCCCGTCGGCTGGGTATCAAGGTGACTGCCGACATAGACCGGCAGCGCATCGGGATCGGTCCCCTCGCGAGTGAAGAACATGCTGCCCATGGTGTCGACGCCCATGGAAAGTCCTGCCTTCTCGCACCAGGACTGGAACAGACGGCGGCCTTCACCATCTTCATCCGTCAGGGTCTGGCGGTTATTGCCACCGCGCAAGCCCGGCCCGATCTTGGCCATCTCCATCAGGCTGTCCCAGAGACGGTCGCCGTTGATCCGGAGATTTCCTGTCAGCGCCATGCTTCAGAGCTCCTAATCGAGATTTTTCAGAACGTCGGCCAGCGTGTCGAAGAGGTGCTCGATCTGCCCCTTGCTGATGATCAGCGGCGGGGAAAGCGCGATGATATCGCCAGTGGTGCGGATCAGCACGCCCTTTTCATAAGCCTTGAGGAACGCCTGGAAAGCCCGCTTGGTTGGTGCACCTTCGATCGGCTCAAGCTCGATGGCGCCGATCAGTCCGAGGTTTCGGATGTCGATGACATGCGGCAGGCCCTTCAGCGCATGCAGCGCATCCTCCCAGTAACTTGAAATCTCGGAGGCGCGGGTCAGAAGGCCTTCTTCTTCATAAGTGTCGAGCGTTGCGAGCGCCGCCGCACAGGCGACGGGGTGGCCGGAATAGGTATAGCCGTGAAACAGCTCGATCATGTTCTCCGGGACCGGTCATGAAGGTCTCGTAGATCTGCCGCGTCGCAAAGACCGCGCCCATCGGGATCACGCCGCTGGTGATGCCCTTGGCCGTGGTGACGAGATCGGGAATGACCCCGAAGTAGTCGATTGCAAAGGGTGCGCCAAGTCGGCCGAAACCGGTGATGACCTCATCGAAAATCAGCAATATGTCGTGTTTTGTGCAGATTTCGCGCAGGCGGTGCAGGTAGCCCTTCGGCGGGATGAGCACGCCGGTCGAGCCCGCCACCGGCTCGACGATGACTGCGGCAATATTCGAAGCATCGTGCAGAGCGATAACCTTTTCCAGATCATCGGCAAACTCGGCGCCATATTCCGGTTCGCCGCGGGTGAACGCATTACGGGCCAGATCGTGCGTATGGCGAATGTGATCGATACCACCCAACGCATTGCCGAACATCTTGCGGTTGCCGGAAATGCCTCCGACGGAAATACCGCCAAAGCCGACGCCATGGTAACCGCGCTCGCGGCCAATCAATTTGACCTTGGTGCCATTGCCCTTGGCGCGATGATAGGCCAGCGCGATCTTCAGCGCCGTATCAACTGCTTCCGATCCGGAATTGGTGAAGTAGACGTGGTCGAGCGGCGATGGCAGCATCGCAGCGAGGCGGGCGGCGAGCTCAAATGCCTTGGGATGGCCCATCTGAAACGCCGGAGCATAGTCAAGCTCGGCGACCTGCTTCTGCACGGCCTCGACTATCTTGGGCCGGCCATGACCGGCATTGCAGCACCACAGCCCGGCGGTGCCGTCGAGTATCTCGCGGCCGTCATGTGATTTGTAATGCATGTCCTTGGCGCTGACCAGAAGACGAGGATTTTCCTTGAACTGGCGGTTTGCCGTAAATGGCATCCAGAACGCCTCAAGGTTATTGGTCCCGTATGCCGCTTTAGACATTGTGAAGCCTCCGAAGAGCGGATGTTACCGCTTGTTTTGTGTTCCCGAATGATTGAACTTGCAGCACAATCAAAAACTTGACTACTTGGTCAAAATGCAGGCTAGAAGAGCATAGGAAGACGGTCAAGCGCTTTATAAGTCTTTAGAGCAGTTCCAGGATGCGACGAAAAGGCCCGTCTGGGTAAATAATAGAGGGACGCTAGGAATGGCGAGGGCGGAGAGGAAAAAACTGAAAGAAGCGCCGGAAAAGACGACGCGGATTCAGGAAATCAACCGCCGACTCATCCTCGACGCGGCTCTCGACGTCTTCTCGACGTATGGCTTCCGCGGCACAACGATCGACCAGATCGCCGAGCGAGCCGGCATGTCGAAGCCGAACCTGCTCTATTATTTCCCGCGCAAGCAGAACATCTATGTGACGCTGCTCGAAGAGACATTGACTGAATGGCTGGCGCCGCTTGCCGAGATCGATGCGGAGGGCGATCCGATCGAGCAATTGCGCAAATACATAACCCTGAAGATCAACATGTCCGAGACTCATCCGGAAGCGTCGCGGTTGTTCGCCAACGAGGTCCTGCATGGCGCGCCAGCAATCAGCGATTTTCTTACCAAGTATCTGAAACCACTGGTCGATGAGAAAGCCGCTGTGATCCGCCGCTGGGTCGGTGAAGGCAAACTCGCGCCAGTCGATCCCTATCACCTCATCTTCATGATATGGGCAACCACGCAACATTATGCCGATTTCGACGTGCAAGTTCGCGCGATCATGGGCAGCCAGGTCGGGCGCCCAGGCTTTAAGGAGCAAACCGCACAAGCAGTGCTGAGCATTATTCTAAACGGAATCAGGCCTCGAGATTAGCTCGACGAGCACAGAACCGTTATGAAGGCGCACCCGCCCTTGGCATTTGCAGTCAAGCTGGGCTAAACGTTCAGGTGCTCCACGCACGGAACGAATAATTTGAGGCGTATATGGCCGATCAAGGTCAAAAAAATCGACCAGATCCGGATAAATTGCTGCAACTTGCCGCTCGCGAGATGCGCGGCAAACTGACTGTATTTCTGGGCGCTGCCCCCGGTGTGGGCAAGACATATGCGATGCTGCTTCGAGCGCGCCGTCTCAAGGAGGATGGCGCGGACATCGTCATCGGTCTGGCCGAGACCCATGGCCGGGTCGAGACGGCAGAACTGCTCGATGGACTTGAAGGTATTCCGCGCAAGCAGGTCAACTATCGCGGCAAGGTACTGGAGGAGTTCGATATCGACGCGGCGATTGCCCGCAAGCCTAAAATTATCATCGTGGACGAGCTCGCTCACACCAATGTTCCCGGCAGCCGCCATCCGAAACGTTATCAGGATATCGAGGAACTGCTTTGGCAGGGCATCGATGTCTGGACGGCAATGAATGTCCAGCATCTGGAAAGCCTGTCAGATGTCGTCACCAGCATTACCGGCGTGACTGTTCGGGAGATCGTGCCGGATATTGTCCTGAAGCGAGCCGACGATGTCTTGCTTGTCGACCTGCCGCCGGCAGAGCTCATCGCACGCTTGAAGGAGGGCAAGGTCTATCTGCCTGGCAATGCCGAGCGCGCGGCAGTGGGTTTCTTCAAACCCGCCAATCTGACGGCGCTCCGCGAACTGGCGCTCAGGCGCACAGCGGATCGCGTCGACGACCAGATGATTGATCTGTTGCGGCAGAACGCTATCGAAGGGCCGTGGGCGACAGGCGAACGGCTGCTCGTCTGCGTTGGTCCCGACAGCCTCTCCGAAAAGGTCGTTCGGACGGCCAGCCGCCTCGCATCGGGATTGAACGCCCGTTGGCTGGTGGTCTCGCTGACCCAGACCAACGACGCTGGTGGCGAAACCAGCAAACGCCTCGACAAACTTCTGGACTTGGCGGAACGGCTCGGTGCGGAAACGCGGCGGGTTATCGCGCAGGATTTCGTCGAAGAAATTTTCCGCATTGCCCGGCGCGAAAACGTCACGCAGATCGTTGTGGGTCGCCCGAAGTCAGCGCGGTTCGCCAATCCTTTCCGGCGTTCGCTGCCCGACGAGATCATCAAGCGTTTCACCGATATTGGCGTGCATATCGTCACTGGCGAGGAACAGGGCACCCCTTACGTGCCGCCGTCAATGCGCAAGCGTACCCGGCTCGAACTTGCCAAGGCAATCGCGCTGCCCGTTGTAGCAACCGGTGTGACCACACTGCTCGGCCTCGCCGCCAGCGATATCGTTCACGCTCAAAATCTGTCGATGCTGTTTCTTGTCGCCGTTATCCTTTCGGCAATGATATGCGGACGGCTTTCGGCGGTGATCGCAGCTGGCCTTGCCTTCGTTTTCTACAACTTCTTCTTCCTTGAACCGTTGCATGATCTGAGCATTGCAAAACCGCACCAACTGTTCTCGCTGATCATCTTTCTCGGCGTTGCCTTGATGATCGGGGATCTTGCCGGTCGCCTGCGCGACCAGGTCGCCCGATCGCGCAACCAGGCGAAGAATACACAGGCGCTCTATGAATTTTCGCGCAAGCTATCCGGCACGGCGCGGCTCGATGATGTTCTGATTTCCACCGCCACGCATTTGCACTCGACCTTTGGAACCGGTGTTGTCATCCTGATGCCTTATGATGGCGAGCTTTCGCTGCAGACGGCATGGCCGCCGGACCTGACATTGGATGGCACGGATATGACGGCGGTACGCTGGGCTTACGAAAAGAACGAGCGCGCGGGTTCCGATACGGCAACGCTGCCGCAGATCGGATGGCAGTTTCTGCCCATTCTCACTTCGAATGGCGTGGCTGGCGTACTGGGCTTGTCCACGCAGGATCGTGCGGCTTTGAGCGAGAACGACGACCGCATGCTCAGCGCGATTCTCGATCAGACTGCCATCGCCATCGATCGCGCGCAGCTCGTACGCGAAAATGCTAAAACAGCCGCATTGCAGGAGAGCGATAAACTGCACACGGCACTGTTCTCATCTCTTTCACATGATCTGAAAACACCGCTTGCCTCGATTACCGGCGCGGTTACCACGCTGCGGCAGTTGGGCAGCCGCATCAAAGCCGATACGCGTGACGACCTCTTGCTTTCCATCGAGGAAGAAGCCGGGCGATTGAACCGCTTCGTGGCCAATCTGTTCGATATGACGCGGATTGAGGCTGGTACGCTCAAGGCCAACAATCTTCCCGTCGATGCGGCCGAAATTATCTTGTCTTCCATTGAGCGCACCAAAAAGCTCAAGCCCGGTATTGCTATCGACACCAGCATCGCTCCGGATTTGCCCATGGTGAACGGCGATGCTTCTCTGCTCGGCCAGACCCTGTTCAACCTTTTGGACAATGCGACGAAATATGCCGGGGATGGTCCGATCGCCGTCTATGCAAAGCAGGATGGTCCGGAAGTTGCCATCAGTATCACGGATCAGGGAAGGGGCATCCCACCCAAGGATCTCGACAAGATTTTCGACAAGTTCTACCGGCGCGTCAAAGGCGACGGCCGCGCGCCGGGGACAGGGCTGGGCCTTTCCATCTCTCGCGGTTTTATTGAGTCCATGGGCGGTACGATCAAGGCGGAAAGCCCCGCCATTCGCAAGCGCGGAACGCGGTTCATTATCCGGCTTCCTGTCGCCAATCCTGACGAGACGATGACATGAACCAGCATCGTATTCTGGTCGTCGATGACGAGCCGCAGATCCAGCGTTTTCTAAACCCTGCCCTCACTGCATCGGGCTACGAGGTGATCCTGGCTTCTACCGGCGCCGAGGCCGAGCGGCTGGCTGCGACCAGTGCGCCGGATCTGATCATCCTCGACCTTGGCCTCCCCGACAAGGACGGCAAGGAAGTGATCGAGACGGTACGTGCGTTTTCCGAAGTGCCGATCATCGTTCTGTCGGCCCGTGACCGCGAGGCCGAAAAGATCGCGTCCCTCGATCTCGGTGCCAATGATTATGTCGAGAAGCCGTTCGGCATCGGCGAGCTGCTGGCGCGCATACGCACGGCGCTGCGCCAGCAAGTGGCCGGCACGAGCGTTCCCTCACGTTTCGAAGCCAATGGACTTGTCGTTGACATGGTCAAGCGGATTGTCAGCCGCAACGGCGAGGAATTGCATCTGACCCGCAAAGAATACCAACTGCTCGTGCATCTGGTATTGCATGCGGGCATGGTGGTCACGCATCGCCAGCTCCTCGCCTCGGTCTGGGGTGCTGCACATGTGCACGATTTGCAATATTTGCGCGTCTTCGTTGGCCAGTTGCGTGCCAAGATCGAAGACGATGCCAACAACCCGCAGTTCATCCGCACCGAAGCCGGTGTGGGCTATCGGTTCATCGCGGAGTGAAATGAGTCGCTCTATCCCTGCGTCGAATTGTACGCACCACCGTCGAGCAACAGGTTCTGGCCGACGATAAAACCGGAATACTGGCTGCATAGAAAAGCCGCGGCGGCACCGAATTCTTCGGCTGTGCCATACCGCCCGGCAGGATTTTCCGCATAGGCTTCGGCGCGCGCCTCCTCGATGGAAATGCCTTTGGCCTTCGCCGTGCGCTCCAGAAAGCCCTTGGTCCGATCCGTATCATGCGATCCGGGAAGAATATTGTTGATGATCACACCATGCTTGGCCACCTGCCGCGCAGTGCCGGCAACGAAACCGGTCAGGCCATTGCGTGCAGCGTTGGAAAGCCCAAGCGAAGAGATCGGAGATTTCACCGAGCCTGACGTGATATTAAGCACGCGCCCCCATTTACGCTCGATCATGCCGGGCAGGATCGCGTTCATCAAAAGGATCGGCGTCAGCATATTGTTGTTGATCGCCTTCAGCCATTCCTCTTCGCCCCATTCGGACCAGTTGCCCGCTGGCGGACCACCTGCATTGTTGACGAGGATATCCGGTTGCGGTTCGGCCTTCAGCAGTGCGTTGCGCCCGGTCTCGGTCGTCACATCCTCGGCAACGATCTGGACCCTGACGCCGTACTTGTCCGCAATATCATCAGCCGTGGCGCGCAACGTCGCTTCGGTGCGCGCATTCAGCGTCAGGTCGACGCCAGCCTCGGCCAGTTTTTCCGCAACGCCGCGACCAAGTCCCTTTGAACTTGCGCAGACTATGGCGCGCTTGCCTTTGATACCCAGATCCATGATGTCCTCGCCGGTTGTTCCCGTGTCATCCCTTATCGACAATTCCAGCGTGTTTTGACAAGCTTGACCTCAAACAAAATCGTATTCGGGAAACGCAAAGCCATGACGACATTCGGTGCAACTGTTCTGTGGACGCGGCCGGAGGGCGCTGCCTTCACCGACAACAAATATAGCCGGGCGCATGTCTGGCTGTTTGACGGCGGTGCAGAGGTGCCGGCTTCGTCTTCACCGCATATTGTCCGCCTGCCCTATTCCACGGCGGAGAATGTCGATCCCGAAGAGGCTTTCGTCGCGTCACTGTCGAGCTGCCACATGCTGTTTTTTCTCAGCGGCGCCGCCAGGAAGGGATTTGTCATTGACGAATACCGCGATGCCGCGGAAGGCGAACTCGCAAAAAACAATCAGGGAAGGCTCTATGTCAGCCGCGTCACGCTGAAACCGCATGTAACCTATGCGGGTGCCGCGCCCGATGCGGAGACTGAGCAACACCTGCACCACGAAGCGCACGAGCAATGTTTCATTGCCAATTCCGTGCTCACCCATATCGACGTTCAGCCTGTCTGAACTCACAGGAGGAAATATCATGTCTGAACTCAAGATCGGCGATGCCATCAACACCACCTGCCCATGGTCGGGCGATCCGATTAAGGCGGATAGCTTGACGCTTTACAACGGCGCAGTCGTTGGATTCTGCAACACGGGCTGCCGTGACAAGTTCGAAAAAGCGATTAATCATTTCGAGGCGGCGCTCCAGCGCCGAGGTTACGAAAGCGTCTAGAACTAAAAAATTCCATTGACAATTTTCCTCGATCACAATACTTAAGTACATGCTTAACCAACAAGCACCACTTGATCTCATGTTCCAGGCGCTGGCGGATCCCTCGCGCCGCATCATGGTTGAACGGTTGAGCCGCGGACCCGCCTCGGTCAGCGAACTCGCCAAGCCGTTTGCCATGTCACTGCCAGCGGTGGTTCAGCATCTGCAGGTGCTGGAGGCAAGCGGACTTATCCGCTCGGAAAAGATCGGGCGCGTTCGCACCTGCCATATCGAATGGGCAGCTCTGCAGACCGCGGAAGAGTGGATGCTGGAACGGCGCAAGACCTGGGAACATCGCCTCGACAGACTGGGTGATTTTCTCGCTGATCAGGAAAAAGGATAGATCAATGACAAAACGATCCGTGACACACGACACCTTCGTCCTCGAACGCAGCTATTCGGCCTCTCCAGCGCGCGTATTTTTTGCGCTCAGCGACAAGCAGGCAAAGGCCAAATGGTTTGGCGGCCCCGATGAATGGGGCCAGGGCAAATATGAAATGGATTTCCGTGTTGGCGGGCGGGAGATCAGCAGCGGAGGTCCGAAAGGCGGACCGGTGCACACTTTCGTAGCCGTCTACCAGGACATCGTGCCGGATGAGCGCATCATATACACCTATGACATGCACCTCGATGAAAAACGCATCTCGGTGTCACTTGCGACGATCGAGCTTCGCCCGGAGGGCAGCGGCACGAGGCTGGTGCTGACCGAACAAGGTGCCTATCTCGACGGCTTCGACGACCCGTCCGTGCGCAGGCAAGGCATGGAAGAACTCGTGGATGCTTTGGGCAGATCCCTGGAAAACACGGGCGTCAACGCTTGACCCACTGTATCAAGGCGCTTCACCCGACCCCGTGACCACGGTCTCGGCAGGCGCCTTGATCCTGCCCTGACGCTTCAGCTGCTGTTCACGGAAGAAGATGAACAGCCCCGACGCGATGATGAAGCCCGAGCCGACGAGCATCGATATGCGCGGCACATCTCCGAATACCAGCCAGCCGAAGACGATCGCCCAGAAAAGCATCGTGTATTGCAGTGGCGCGACGGTCGCAGCATCGGCAACCTTCAGCGCCCGGTTTACCAGTACGTGCGCGAGCATGGCGACAACGCCAAGCAATGCCAGCAGAACGAGGTCGCGCAGGCTAACCGGCGTCCACTCGAAGCTGACAGCGACCAGGCCCGCAAGTCCGGCGCCGACGATCTGCCAGAATACCAGCGTCGTGTCCGGGGTGCCGCGAAGCGACCGTCCGAGCAGCAGCATGAATGCAAAGAACATGCTGCCAAGAATGGAGATGATCGCCTGCGGGGTCAGCGCCTGTGACGAGGGCTCGAGTGCAATCACCACGCCGATGAAGCCGACGACGATGGCGGTCCAGCGTCTCCAGCCCACGGGTTCCTTCAAGACGAAAGGGGAGACGGCCGCCACATAGATCGGCGCGGCCAGCCAATAGGTCATGACATCGGCGAGCGGCAGATAGACAACGGCGAAATAGAAGGCGAAGACTTCAGCCGTCGAAAGAATCACGCGAACGGCCTGTAGCCAGGGTCGTTCGACCTGCACGATCTTTGCCGGTCCGTTGAACCAAAGAAATGGCGCGAGCACGATGAGTGCTGCGATGCTGCGGATGAAAACCACCTGTCCGACGGAATAGGTCGACACGAGCCATTTGCCCATGACGTCATTGAGCGAGAACATCAACATGCCGAGGAGCATAAGCAGGACGCCGCTGCGTGCTGCCGAGGATATGGACGCGCTGGAAAAGCGCGCCGGGGCGGTGGTCATGGGCCGTTTCCTGGATCGAGATGTTTTTCGATTGCTTTGGGCTATTTTCTGCCGCCGATCCAGCCGAAAAGCACGAAAATCGAAATCTTTATGAACCCAAGAGAGTTTCCAGCTGCTTGGCGCATGCTCGCAGCGGTTCGGCACTCTGGCTCGCCTTGGCCATTGCCATGGCCCCGGAATAACTCGCGACAACCAGTGTCGCGAGATCATGTGCCCGCGATGCATCAAGATCCGGCCTGTCAGCTCGCAATCTGAGTGAAAGCGCCGAGCGCCAGCGGTCGAAGACAGTATTAACCGCTTCACGAAAATCCGTATCCGCCAGCGATAATTCTAGCGCCAGATTGTTCAACGGACAGCCGGATACCGCGCGGTTGCGCTCCAGCGTATCGGCCACGCCAGTAAAAACCGTATGAATGCCAGCAGCGGCGGAGGTAGCGGTCATGATGGGCTGGATCGCGGTCTCGTCCACTTCCTTCGCTACGCGTTCGGCAATGACAGCGAGGCCGAGGGTCTTTTTCGTCGCGAAATGATGATGCAGCGCACCGCCGGTCGTCGCTGCGCCACGCACCACATCATGGACGCTGGTCGCGTTATAACCGTTTCGCTGGAAGAGATCGGCCGCGACGTCGAGAATGCGTGTCCGCATGGCCTGCGGATTGTTGATGCGTCTGGGCCGTTCAATGGTGTCTTGCGTCATGATGAGCCTTTCAAAAACTTAAAATAACAAATTGACAAAACAGGACAACCGGTTTTATTAAAACAGGACAGCCGGTTTGTTTTTGGAGGAACGTTTCATGGCCACCGCCGAAATTGCGCAAAAACTCGACAGTGAACTCCATAGTCCAATTGTGGAACTGCGCCGCTATACCTTGCATCCGGGTCGGCGTGACGATCTGATTTCGCTCTTCGATACGCATTTTCTGGAAAGTCAGGAATTGTGCGGCATGAAGATCATCGGCCAGTTTCGCGATATCGATGACCCCGACGCCTTTGTCTGGCTACGCGGTTTTGATGACATGCAGGCGCGCCACCACGCGTTGACTGCCTTCTATGACGGTCCTGACTGGGCCGCGCATCGCAACGCGGCCAACGATACCATGATCGACTCGGACGATGTTCTTCTGCTGCGCCCCGTCGGCCGTGACGCCGGTTTTTCCCTTCCGCACGAGCGATCTGGACGTGTTTCAGGAGAGCCTTCGCATGCAATCATAGAGGCTGCGACGTATAGGCTGAAAACGTCAGCCGAGGGCTTCCTCGCCTTCTACAACGATGTCCTTTCACCCCTTCTGCGCGCCGCGGGCAACCACGCTATTGCAACCTTCGCCTCCGAACACAGCCAGAACACCTTCACACGCTTGCCGGTGCGCCTCGGTGAGAATGTCGTCGTGGTTTTCTCACGTTTCGATTCAGTCGTTGACCAATCGGCATTCAGGAATTTGCTCTATGACAATCCGGCATGGCAGGCAGTACAATCGCGGCTTGCAACCCATCTGATAGCACGGCCGACCATCGTGCGCCTCTCGCCAACCGCACGGTCATTGTTGAGATAGGCATAGGGGTTGCCAAAAAACTTGAGATCAGGGGTTTGCATATCGGTGGAATTCAACTATATGACGACCCGCACCGGCCAATGCTGCCAGCTCTTTTGGGGAATAGGTTAACGGTAGACCCACGGACTCTGACTCCGTTAGTCCTGGTTCGAATCCAGGTTCCCCAGCCAGCAAAATTAGTTACTTCTCACAAACGATTTTGGCGCTTCGGTCCGCTCTAGCGGATATCGAGCGTTTGTCGCTCCCCGAACATCTGCATGCCCTCGTTGTCATGCCCGGTGAAAAGCGTTACACGAGCGATAAAGCCCAACGCCGACGTTTACGCTCAGCAGTGTCCCAGATGCCAACGATGATGATATTCCCATGACAAGTTTGAAGTTTGGAACAAGCGGGCTTCGCGGCCTGGTAACTGAACTGCCGGATCAGGTTTGCCGCGCCTATACGTTGGCGTTTCTCAAACATATGCAAAGCGCTCACGCAGCGCCTGCCGTCGTGCTTGTTGGATATGACCTGCGATCAAGCAGCCCACAGATGGCCGCTGCCTGCATTTCCGCGGCGCAGGAATTTGGCATGGCCGTCGAAAACTGCGGCCCGGTACCGACGCCGGCGCTGGCCTTCCGGGCGATGAGCCTGAAGGTGCCAGCCATCATGGTGACAGGCAGCCACATTCCGGCAGATCGCAACGGGCTCAAGTTCTATCGGCCTGATGGTGAAATCGACAAGGGCGACGAGGCCGGCATCCTTTCCGCGCTCGAGGCAGAACCGACCGCAGCTCGTATCCTCGCCCGAACCTTTGCCGGTCGCATCGGAAGCACTGGAAAACTACATCAGGCGCTGCGCTTCTCTTCTCGCACCAAAATCCTTGGCTGGACTACGGATAGGCGTTTATCAGCATAGCTCGGTCGCGCGCGATTTGATGGTGACCATCTTGCAAGACTACGGCGCGGACGCGGTTGCTCTCGCCCGCTCAGAGGTTTTCGTGCCAGTCGATACCGAAGCGTTGCGGCCGGAGGACGTTGAATTTGCCCATGCAGCTGCCAAGAAGTACAAGCTTGACGCCTTGGTTTCCACGGATGGCGATGCCGACCGGCCTCTCATCGCCGACGAGCGGGGCGCGTTTTTGCGCGGAGATAGTGTCGGCCTTCTGACCGCGCACTTTCTGCGTGCCGATGCGGTCGTCACCCCTGTGACCTCGAATACGGCGATCGAACTTAGCGGCCTGTTTTCAAAGGTTTATCGCACACGCGTCGGCTCGCCATATGTCATTGAGGGCATGGAACAGGCCAGCAAGGACGGCTACCAGCGCGTCGTCGGTTTTGAAGCCAATGGCGGTGTTCTGCTTGGTTCGCCAGTCACCGCGGATGGCGGACGTCTCGACGCCTTGCCGACGCGCGACGCGATGCTTCCCATCCTTGCTGTCTTGGGCGCGGCTGCAAAAGAAGGTATTGCACTGTCGAAGCTGCTCGATAGTTTGCCAGCGCGATTTACACGCAGCGGCCGTCTCGAACATGTCGATGCGAGCCAGAGCGGACCTTTCCTGCAAAATCTGAGTGACGATAACTACCGGGAAAGTTTTTTTGCGGAGCTCGGAACGATCAAGGAAAACGACACTATCGACGGTGTTCGTATTGTGCTTGCGACCGGCGAGGTGGTCCACTATCGCGCCTCCGGCAACGCGCCCGAATTGCGCTGCTATGCGGAAGCGGCGACGGACGAGCGGGCCGAGGAGCTTTTGCAGTGGGGCTTGAAACGGGCGCAGGAGACACTGGTTTCAGGCTAGGTCTGAGCCTTAGAACACTTTCATCGTATGCTGCGTGAAGAAAATCCCGGCTGAGCGCACAAATTGCCAAATGTGCCAAAGGCCTTTGTCAGCCGCGCGTCCACCTTCGTGAACGATCCTGACTGTCGGTACATAGGCGATGCGAGCGATTTCTGCTGTGCGTAGCGAGATGTCGAAGTCTTCGAAGTACAGCAGATAACGCGGATCGAACCCCATGCAATTTCGTGTAGACGTCGCCTCGGAAAAACATGAAGCAGCCGCTAACGATTGGCGGATCCCATGCGATGGAATTGGCCGGTTGGTCATGCATCTCATACCGGTCCAGGCGCTTATGAAACCAGGATTTGAGCCAGCGCGGCGCAAACCCGCGCAAAAGAAGATCGAACAGTGTAGGATATCGTTTGCAGAGATATTGTTTGCTGCCGTCGGGATTGAAAGCCTGCGGGGTAAGAAGGCCACATTCCGCGTTGTCCCGCATGAATGACAGTGCCTGCTCGATCGCGTCCGGCTCCATCTCGACATCCGGATTGAGCACCAGATGATACTTGCCGGTATGACCCAGCACCATATTATTGGCTTGGCCAAATCCCACATTGCCCTGGCCCGAAATGATCTCGCACGACAGATCGCCCCATGCGGCAACGATCCAGGCATGATCGGAAGCGTCCGGGCGAATTATCGACGATGGTGAGTTTCACCTGCAACGGCGGCAGACTACCAAACGCACTCTCGCAAGCTTTGCAACGTCCTGAGGACAGTTGGCCTGTCGGGTTTGAAGATGACAATACAGACTGTGAGCTCGAGATCTTGCGGTTCAGCCATTGCCGGCCCTCTTTCCCATCTTGCCAAAAAGGCCGTGAAAGATACCGATTGTCATCATCTTGGCATGCTGAAGCCGGGGCACGGTCATCAGACTGTAGAATATATACTTTCGCAGGAGGCGGGACCCGTCCACGACCTTCCAGTTGAACCGCAACCATGGCTGACGGTAGAGCCAAACCGCATTTCTGAAATGATAGTAATGCCTCAACGGACTATGAACGGGAATTTGCCGGCCGAGAAAACGGATTGGTTCGTCGCCGAGGTCATGCTTCATGAGCGCCGCGCAAACTCCGAAGGAGCGATAACCCTTCTGCTGCGCCCGCAGACCCCACTCGATATCCACATAGTCGATGAACAATTCCTCCCGCATACCACCAACGTCATCGAGCGTTGACATCGGGATGAGACAGCCTGAAGCGATCAGATAATCGACATCCACAACGGCATCCGGTGTCGCGCAGGCCTGCCGCTCTAGCCGGAAGCCATTCGTCCGGATAAAAGGCGGCGGGTTGTTCTGGCGGGTGTCTTGATATCGCGGGCCGACACATCCGAGATTCACGCCCTCGGACATCTGCGCTTTTGCAGCCGCCAGCAGCGTCGCCACCATGTCGGGCGCGGGGAGACTATCCTGATCAAGGAGCAGCACAAATCCCGATCCATGCGCACGTGCCTGTTCGATGCCGACGTTCTGCGCTTTGGCGATGCCCAGATTATCGCCGAGCGTCACAAGGTCGACATGGCCATCCTGTTCACGCAGCCACGTTCCGATATCGGCTTTCGAGCCGTTGTCGACGATGATCACCGAGCCGAGTTGCGGAACGATTGCATCAAGCAGCGATTTCAGGCCTTTGAGGTCAGGATTGTAGGTGACGATAATGCCGCTGACTTCTGGCTGGCGTTCAATTTGCATTTCAAACCCATGGTTCGCTATCTGGTGCGATCGCGCTACAAAAAATGTTATCTGTTGGAAGCAAAACGAACTGAGCCCTCGGCGCGGTTGACTTGTCCAGGCATTGCCGCGAAATGTCTGCCACATAGATGAGCGAACCGCATTCCGCGCTTGTGCTGAAATCGGTTCTGTTTGTCCAGTACATTATTTTTCCGCGTTCTCTTACGCGTCTTATGTAAGGAAGAGGTCTAAT
>CAVZLS010000028.1:0-12697 GCA_963776115.1 uncultured Alphaproteobacteria bacterium
CTCCGCGAAAATCTGAGTATTGCGCCGGCTTTGCGCCTTGGATGGTTAGCTCTTGCGCTAAGTGTTGTGCCAATCGGATTTGGTGGAAAATCCGTGATTATCGGCATTTTCTTGCGCCCTTGTACAAGGCATGGATTCTCAGATCATCATGGTTGGCTCAAGCTTCGGATGATCGGCAAGCCGGCCCAGCAAGCGTGCCCACGCGACAAGACCCGTGCGGAAATTCGACAACCGGAAAAATTCATTCGGGGCGTGATAATCCTCGTCCGACGTGGAGAATGAAAAGAAGATGGCCTCCGCACCGAGATACTTGCGGAATGCCGTGCCGATCGGGATGGTTGCGCCCATCGCAACCCGCAAGGGTTTGCTGCCTAGCAGCTCAGCAAGCACTGATTCCGCAGCAAGGAGTCCGGGCAGCTCCGGATCGACGGAAAAGGCCTCGCTGCCAGGCCCGTGCGGCTCGATTTGCAAACTGTAGCCAGCGGGCAAGTCGGTTTGCAGATGACGGGTGATTGCCTTGATCACCTCGGCAGGTTTCTGGCCAGTGACAAGGCGACAGGTGATTTTGACGCTGGCGGAGGAAGGAATGACGGTCTTCGTACCCGGACCCTGATATCCCCCGAAGATGCCGTTGAATTCCAGCGTGGGTTCCAGCCATTGCCGCACCAGAAGCTGGCTGCCATTTTCGATTGGATCGGGTTTGAGCGAACCAATATCTCGGTAGTACGCGCCGGCGTCAAAATTTGCGGCATCGATTGCCGTGAGGATGGCGGGGTCCAGTGGTTTGACACCGTCCATGAAACCAAGCACGGCGACGCGGGCTTCTGCATCGTGCAGCGACGCGAGCAGCTTGGTAAGCGCGCGGATCGGATTGGGTGCGCTGCCGCCGTGGCGTCCTGAATGCAAATCCTTTGAGGCGCCAGTGATTGTCACGTCAAGTGCAACCATTCCACGGCTCGCAACCGTCATCGACGGGCGGTCCGGCCGCCACATGGCACCATCAGCCGAGACGACCAGATCGCAGGCGAGGCGATCGCGATTACACTCGAGCGTGGGCTCGAAATGCTCGCTACCCGATTCCTCCTCGCCTTCAATCAGTATCTTGAGATTGACCGGCAAGCGGCCTTCGTTCTTCAGGTAGGCTTCGACCGCAAGAATCGGAATCAACAACGGGCCTTTGTCATCGGAAACGCCGCGTGCATAGAGCCGGTCGTCGCGTATCGTCGGCTCGAAGGGCGGCGTCATCCATTTGTCAAGCGGATCAGGCGGCTGTACATCGTAATGGCCGTAAACGAGGATGGTTGGCAACGACGGATCGCTGATGACCTCGCCGTAAACGGCGGGGTGTCCGCCTGTGTCCAGGAGTTCTACAGAGGCGAAGCCGGCCTTTTTTAGACGATTTGCTACGAAATCAGCCGCCGCCTGGATGCCGTCACGAAAAGCAGGATCCGTGCTGACGCTGGGGATGCGGCAGAATGCTTTCAAATCCTCCAGCGCCTCATCGTAATGCTCGGCAAGATACGTCTCGACGTTGTTCATTTGCCGCCATCCACGCTGATAACCTGCCCGCTGATCCATTGGGCGTGGTCCGATGCGAAGAACAGAACCATGTTGGCGATGTCATCGGGTTTGCCAAGCCGCTTCAGGGCGATATTTTCTAGAAGCCGTTTTTGGCCATCTGCCCCCATCGCTTCCCACTGCCTTTCGGTTGTCGGGTTCGATAGGACGAAGCCGGGCGCGACATTGTTGACGGTGATGTTCCAAGGACCGAGTTCATGCGCGAGTTGCCTTGTCAGCCCGATCTGACCGGCCTTCGCACTCGCGTAGGCCTGTATTCCTGTGAGTGAAATGCCAAGCCCGGCACCGCTGGAAATATTGATGACCCGCCCGAATTTCTGTTTTTTCATGCTCGGGGCGACGGCCTGCGTCATGAAGAAGGCGCCGGACAGATTGACATCGAAAATTGTTTGCCAGTCGCTCCCGGAAATCTCCTCGATGGGACGACCCACCTGTCCGCGCACACCGCCGGCGTTGTTGACCAGGACATCTATGACGCCATCGGCATCCTCGATTTTTGCGACAATCGCCTGAACGGCGCTTCTGTCGCCTACGTCCAGAACATGCGCATTCGTTGATGTTCCGCAAAGTGCAACGGTTTCCGCGAGCCCGGCTTCATTGACGTCGCAGACATGCACACGTGCGCCGCGGCTTGCGAATGCCTGAGCAATCGCGCGGCCGAACCCATGGGCGGCACCCGTGACAATGACGGTTTTCCCGCCGAACTCGATGTTCATGCTCCAACCTCCGCCTGAGCAAGCTGATCGAGGTTGGCAAGGTCAAGCGGACGGGTTCCAGCTTCAATCTCATGGATCAATTCGACGACCTTGGCTGCGAGCGGAGTCGGCACACCGAGGGAGCGCCCGGTCTCCACAACCGGGCCCACCTGTGCATCGACTTCGGTCTTGCGTTTGCGGATGGCAAGATCGCGCCAGATACCGGAATGCGATTTCGTCGAACGGCGGTTATGGGTCACCATTTCGTCAAAGGAACGTGCGGTGTCCGCTGGTGTCGCGGATGGCGCGAATGCTGCCGGGTCGAACCCGTCGAAGGCCTCGGGTACCACGCTCCTGGCACTGGCAACCGCGCCGACCTCGAGCGCGAGTTTCGTCAGGACCGGCCTGTAACGTTGGTTGGCCAGCACATCCGCAATACTGTCATTGGTGAGGGCGGTGCCAAACAGCAGCGTTCCGTAGATCAACTTGCCCCACAGATAGCCCCAGATATTGTCCGTAAGGATGGCTTTCGGCTCGAATTCCTGCATCAATGCATAGATCTGTTCGATACGTGCCGTACGCTTGCCGTCCAGTTCCCCGACAACGACCGCTCCGTGGCCGCTATAGTGCACGACACCCGGCTCGAGATAATCGGCACCGAAGTTGATGAAACAACCGATGACCCGATGCTCACCTATAATCTTGCTGATGACCGTTTCGTTGAGGCCGTTTTGTGCCGACACGACATAACCGTCTTCAGCAACATGCGGCAGCAAAGCTTTCGCAGCAGCTTCAGTGTGGTGCGCTTTCACGCAGAGGAAAATGCGCTCGAATTTGCCCTGCAGACCTTCCGGAGTAAAGGCCTTGGCCTTAACGGTGTCCTGAAAGATCGGTCCGTCGATCTTCAATCCATTGGCATTGATTGCAGCGACATGATCGGCGGCATTGTCGACGAAAATCACTTCATGACCCGCCCGGAGAAAGGCCGCTCCAAGAGTGCCGCCGATAGCGCCAGCACCCCAGATGAGGATCGGAACATTCATGCCCAAGCTCCTTCCAGCAAGGCCCGTGTCTCTGCCACCGCGACATCCCAGATTGCCTGCATTTCCTCATCCGGACGCTCGTAATACCCGCCAAAATTGCCGTCGCCGAGAAAAGCCCTGACGCCTGCCGGATCCATGACACGCATGCGCGCAAGGTCTATCATTGGCTTCTGCTGCGTCGGCATTTGCGTACCCGGCAACCGAGTCCAAGGAAAATTCTCCATCCACGAGGCGTGAGAAGCCACCTTGTCGATTTCCTGCACCTTGGCAAAGGTTGCGGGTGCATTCCACCAATTGTGAAACTTGACCGCTGTCCCCGGATTGTCTGCCATCCATTCGATGGCTAGGCTTCCCGCTGGCTGGTTACCGCCATGGCCATTGACGATCAGGATGCGACGAAATCCGTGTGCCTTCAGCCCGTCCAATATATCGCGAACGATGCGCACGTATGTTTCGAGGCGAAGACTGATCGTGCCGGGGTAGGCCATGAAATAGGGAGTGAGGCCGTAGGCCACGACGGGAAATACCGGAATGCCCAGCGGCTCTGCGGCATCCGCGGCGATTTTTTCCGACAGGATGGAGTCGACAGCGAGCGATAATTGGGCGTGTTGTTCGGTGCTTCCCAAGGGAAGAATGGCGCGGTCATCGTTGCGTAAATACTCTTCGATTTGCTGCCAATTTGTCTGCGAAACTTTCACGATAGTTCCCTTCTTTATTTGTCTATTCCGGCGAAGCGTTCGGGCGACGCATTGTCCGTTGCTGGTGGTGGAAGTCCGCCTCTTGCCCGGATGATGGGCAAGATCACCCTTTCGATATCGGCTACATCGGGAGCGTGGCGGTATTCAATCGCTTGGGCACCGAGGCGCAGCCGGCTTGTGACCTCCTCGGCACCCGACGCGAAGATGACAACGCTGGCATGCGCGATAATCTCGTCGAGCCCCGTGGTTTCCAGCGTCGCTCCCGCAATCTCGCTGACATGCGGCGCAAACCTTTGAACGCCTGCTTTCATGATCGGTAGAAAGTCGGGGAACCGCGAAACAACAGCGATGGAAGCCAGCGAATCCAGCGAGGCCAATGACATTCGCGTCTCTTCCGAGGGGGTAAAACTGATGGTGACCACCTTGGTGCTCGGCACCAGGGCCGCCACTTCCCGGTGCCGGTTGGCAAAGGTTATGGCGAGGTCGGCCGAATTTGCTCGCGCCCTCGTTTCCGGGTCACGCTCGATTGCCGAGATCGTCAACGATTCCACCACTACGCCTTTTCCGAGACGGGCAGCGATGAAACGCGCATAGCTGGCAGTCGCTTCCGGAAACAGCCCGATCATAACTATCCGCATGCGTTGGCCGAGGCTTTCGCGGTAAAAGACCCTTGAGCTAACCAATGATACAAACTCGGCAGAGCGAATGCCAAGGGCGCGGCTCTGCTCGATCAATGCATCGATGTGACGATGCAAATTCGTTTGGTCCGAACGGCCGGCGAGCCGTGCCTGCAGACTGTCGCTCACAAATGTCCCAGAACCCGGACGTGTGTCGATCAATCCTTCAGCTTTCAAATCAGCATAGACCTGGCTGACCGTCATCGGCGCCACGCCGATCTTCTCCGCAAGTTCGCGCACGGAAGGAAGAGCTTCGCCTGGAAGCAATTCCCCGCAGGCGATGCCGTACTCTATGAGCCCATGAAGTTGTGTTCGGAGCGGAACCGGCAGATCGCGGTCGATGAAGAATTCCATGAACCCAGTCTTTGGCTGTTCTAGTAGGCTATTACGATTATACCGGGCGCGTCCTAATCGCAAGGCCGCAGCGAGCCAAGCCACCAAATTATAAACTGTTGACAGCGCCGGAGGGAAGTGAAATCGTTATACCCAATAAGAACACTTAGGTAGTTCACAACAAAGGGGAATACGAATGAAAAAGATCGCCAAGGCGGCTCTTGCCGCCGTATTGCTCGTCGGTACGAGCCTTTCCGCCGTTGCGGTGGAAAGGGGTGGTGTCATGACCTATGGGCGTTACGCCGACAGCCTCTTTCTTGATCCGGTGCTCAACGACGCCAACGTCGACATCTGGATCCTGTCCAACCTCTACGACACGCTACTCCTTCCCACAGATGATGGCAAAGGGGTTCAGGCTGGACTCGCCACCGAATGGAAGGTTTCCGACGACGGGATGACCGTCAATCTCACATTGCGTGACGGCATCCAATTTTCCGATGGATCGCCCATCACACCGGCCGATGTAGCCTGGTCGCTGAAGCGCGCTGCCAACAAGGACAACGGCATTTGGAACTTCCTCGTAAGTTCCATCGACGATGTGACGACGGAAGGCGACAAAACGGTCGTGCTGAAGTTGAAGCATCCAGACCCCGCCATTCTTGCTGCCTTGACTGTGTTCAACACCGCGATCTTGCCCCAGAAAGTATTCGAGGCCGCCGCCGGTGCCACCGACGCGGACAAAGCAAAGGCATTTGCCGAGCATCCGGTCAGTTCCGGACCATTCGTGCTGCAATCCTGGGACCGTGGATCAACGATGAAGCTCGTTCGTAACGAGCACTACTGGGGCAAGGGGGAAGACGGCAAACCTTTGCCTTATCTTGACGGTGTCACCTTCGAGGTCTTGCCCGACGACGCCACGCGCATTTTGAAGCTGAACTCTGGCGAGATCGACGGGGCGGAATTCATTCCCTATTCGCGCGTCGAAGAATTGAAGTCCGCCGGCAACCTCAATATGGAGCTGTTCCCTTCTACCCGTGTGCAATATGTCACGATGAATGCACGGCCGCAGATCAAGGGTAAGGACAATCCGCTATCCAATCCCAAAGTGCGTCAGGCAATGAACTATGCCGTCAACAAGGACGCAATAATTGCGATCGTAACGCACGGCGTCGGCAAGCCTCTGACGTCTTACATGTCTTCGGCCACGCCGATGCATACGGGCGACAAGCCACTCTACGTTTATGATATCGAAAAGGCGAAGAGCCTGATGAAGGAAGCCGGATTCGAAAAGGGTTTCGATACGAGCATCCTCGTCCTTGCGGGTAATCAGGACGAAATCGGTATCGCGACTGCGCTACAGCAGATGTGGGCGGAACTCGGCATCAAACTTGAGCTGCAGCAGGTGGACAATGCCACCCGTACCCAGCAATATCGCGATGGCGTTTTCACAATGCGTGAGGCTGCGTGGACCGACGATATTGCCGATCCGAACGAGATCACATCGTATTTCGTCTATTCGCCGACCATCGACGCCCTGCACACCGGGTGGAAGAATGAGGAGGCAGACAAGCTCTTCGATGCGTCGCAGAAGGAGATCGATGCTACCAAGCGTGCGGCTCAATACGCCCGGATCCAGGAAATTTATAATGCCGAGGGCCCAATCGTGCCGCTTTACGAGACACCCTATCCCGTGGCGCTGAGCAAGAAGGTACATGGCTTCCTGCAGATACCGCTTGGCAATAATTTCTTCGGTCGTGCGTGGCTGGATAAATAACAGGAGTTCAGGTCTTATATCGCGGGTGATCGAGATGTCACCCGCGTTCATTGTTGATACTCATGCAAAACATCGGGAGCGGCTCATTGCCACTTTTCAGTTTCGTTCTGCGTCGCATTCTTCAAATGATTCCGACGGTGGTGTTTATCCTCGTCGTCACATTCGTCCTGGTGAGGCTTCTGCCAGGCGATCCCGCAAGCGCCATGCTCGGCGATCGCGCGATTGATGCTGACGTTGAGCGCATCAATGCCAGTCTCGGCTTGGACAAGCCGATCCCCGTTCAGTTCCTGTATTTCGTAAAGAACGTCTTCACCGGCGATCTTGGCACGTCAATCGCACTGAAGCTGCCTGTGACGACCATCATCATGCAACGCTTGCCGGTGACACTGATGCTGACCTTGATGGCAGCGCTGCTGGCCCTCGTTCTGGCCGTGCCACTGGCTTTCCTTGCAGCACTGAAGCGGGAACAGACCGCCGACGCGGTCATTCGGGGCACATTCCAGGTCGGATTGTCGATGCCTGTGTTTTACGTTGGTATCCTGATGTTGACCGTCTTCGGCGCAACGCTAAAGTGGTTCCCGGTCGGTGGCTATGGCGATACGTTTGCCGACAGGCTCTATCACCTGTTCCTGCCGGCTTTGACACTGGCGTTCAGCTTTTCTGCCGTGTTGATGCGCAATTTGCGGTCCTCGATCATAGGCGTCATCAACGCTGAATACGTCGATTTCGCCCGGGCCAAAGGGCTGCGACCCCGCATTATCATGACCAGACACGTGCTGCGCAACGCTCTGATATCGACGGTCACTTTGTTTGGACTGCAGATCGGAACGCTCTTTGGTGGAGCAGTCATCACCGAGACGGTTTTTGCTGTGCCTGGCGCCGGCCGTCTCATGATCGACAGTATCTATGGCCGCGATTACCCTGTGCTGCAAGGACTGACGATTGCGCTCGCGGTTCTGGTATCGCTGACATTTCTGGCAACCGACATTTTTCAAGCCTGGCTTGACCCGCGGGTTGCCCGATGAGCGTCGCTGTTGAGAAAATGGGGCTGTATCCAAGATTCCGGCGGCTTGCATTGCCACGTACGTTGATTTCCGGCGCGATAATCATTGGTGTGAGTTTGCTTATCGCATTCTTTCCAGCGCTATTTGCTCCGTATGATCCCATTGCGTTTGACTATAAAGCCCTGCTGAAGGGCCCGACATTGGCGCATCCGTTCGGAACCGACAGTTTTGGCCGCGATGTCCTGTCCCGTGTGATCCATGCCTATACGATCGATATGCAGATCGCAGTGTTCGCTACAGTCGGGCCGTTCATCTTCGGAACGATTGTAGGAGCCTATGTCGGCTATGCGGGCGGTTTGGCGGAAGCTATTTTCGGCCGCGTCGTGGACGCGGTCATCACGTTCCCATTTCTGGTTCTCGTTATTGCGATCGTCTCGGTTCTGGGTCCCGGCCTCGGCAACATGTACGTTGCCGTCGGCATTGTTGGCTGGGTATTCTATGCCCGTCTCGTCGCGGCCGAGGTCAAGGTGCAGAAACGTCTCGACTATGCCGATGCAGGAAAGGTCATGGGATATACGCCGATGCGGATTGTCTTTCGCCATCTCCTGCCCAACGCCATCACGCCCGCCATCGTCTATTGGATGACCGATATGGCGCTGGCGATTCTCTTGGGATCAAGCCTTGGTTATCTAGGGCTCGGTGCCCAACCGCCAGCTGCCGAATGGGGCGTGCAGATCGCCGATGGCAAGAACTTCATGAGCACCGCGTGGTGGATTTCTGTCTTTCCCGGCATTGCCATTGTCATCACCGGTCTTGGTTTCAGTCTGCTCGGTGATGGGCTGGCACAGCTTTTGAGGGTACGCAGATGAGTGTGGCAATCGGCACTGGTCTTGGCCTTACTGTTCGTGGTCTGACAACGCTTTTTGACACGCCTCGCGGCACGGCGCTCGCCGTCGCCGATGTCGATCTCGACGTTGCGCCCGGAGAAATGGTAGGGTTGGTCGGTGAATCCGGTTCGGGCAAAAGTGTGACCCTGCGCTCGATCATGGGGCTCATCCAGACCCCGGGTCATGTCACGGGCAAGGTTGAATGGGGTGGACGCGATCTGGTTGCCATGTCGGCCGAAGAGCTCCGGCGGATCCGTGGCAGTGAAATCGCGATGATTTTCCAGGAGCCGATGACCGCGCTCAATCCGGTGCTGCCTGTTGGGCTGCAACTCGAGGAAAATCTCGTGGCCCATACGCGGCTGAATGCGCGCGAACGGCGGGCGAGGGCGCTGGAGTTGATGAATATCGTCGGCATACCGGCCGCGGAACGGCGGCTCAATGAATATCCGCATCAGTTTTCCGGCGGTATGCGTCAACGCGCCATGATCGCCATTGCGCTTGCCTGTTCACCAAAGCTGCTTCTGGCCGACGAACCGACGACTGCGCTTGACGTCACCATCCAGGATCAGATCCTGAAACTCCTGTTGGACCTTCGCGACAGACTGGCGATGAGCGTTGTGCTTGTAACCCACGATCTTGGTGTTGTCGCCGGGACGTGCGATCGTATGGCGGTGATGTATGCCGGACGAATCGTCGAGATGGGAACTGTGATCGATGTATTCAGCCAACCCCGCCATCCGTATACGCGCGGTTTGCTTGGATCGGTGCCGCGTGCCGGCGCTGTTCGAACAATGCTTTCATCAATCGAGGGGACGCCGCCGAGCCTGACGGATCTTCCTGCAGGATGCGCATTCCACCCGCGTTGCAGCTTTGCAACCGATATATGCAAGAGGGAGCGGCCACCGCTCCAATCGCTTGGCAGTGACCGAAAGGCAGCCTGTTTTCATCACGATCGCGTCGCGACTGCGGAGGCGATCCTTTGAGCGCTGTTCCAATTATCTCCGTCGATGGCGTCTCCAAGCAATTCGGCGCGTCGTATTCTCTGATGCGGCGCTTGGCTGGCGAGCCGCGATTGGCGGTTCATGCGTTGAACAATGTCAGCTTCGAGGTACATCGTGGCGAGACGCTTGGTATCGTCGGCGAATCCGGTTGCGGCAAATCCACTTTGGCACGGTGTCTGGTGCGTTTGCTGGATCCGGACGGCGGCGCCATCCGTTTTGAGGGCAGAGACATCTCAACACTGCGCTCCGCCGAGCGCCGCGCCTTCAACAAACGCGTGCAAATGATATTCCAGGACCCGTACGGCTCGCTCAATCCACGGATGACAGTCAGCCAAGTCCTGCACGAAGCTCTGTCGGTGCATCGTATGCGCCCGAAGCAGGATATCCCCGCTCGCATTACAGAACTTCTCGATCTCGTGCGACTGCCACATGACGCGGCTTCACGCTATCCGCATGAGTTTTCCGGAGGTCAGCGTCAGCGCATCGGCATCGCCCGCGCGCTCGCAGTGGAACCCGATGTCATCGTGGCGGATGAGCTCGTTTCGGCACTCGATGTGTCCGTTCAGGCGCAGGTCATCAATCTGCTGTTGCGGCTTCAGGAGGAGTTGCACCTCACTCTGATTTTCGTCGCACATGACTTGCGATTGGTGCGTCATATTTCGCATCGCGTTGCGGTTATGTATCTCGGGCAGATTATGGAAATAGGACCGTCGGAAAGCCTGTTTGCTGCGCCGCGCCACCCGTATTCGAAAGCGCTGCTCGATGCAGCGCCCGAACTTGACCCAACCCAGCGATCGAGGGTCGTTGCGGCACGCGGTGAGCTGCCAAGCCCACTTAGTGTGCCGCCCGGTTGCCCGTTCGCGAGTCGCTGTCCGCAAGTATTCGACCGCTGCCTGGTCGAAAGGCCGGCACTAACCAAGCGGGCTACAGCACACAGCGCTGCCTGTCATCTTGTTGATTTTGGCGCTTTGCCATCGACCTTCGCGAACGCGGTCTGATTGAAATCGAACTTGAGGAATCCTGGATGAGCTTTACCACCTTTGAAAGCGAAGTTGCCAAGGTCAACGATATCCTGTGCGCCGTTAATCTGTTGACCTGGGATTCCCGCACAATGATGCCGGCTGGAGGTGTCGATGCACGCGGCAAACAGATCGCGACGCTTGTCGGTCTTGCCCGCGATATCGCGACCGGTGACCGGATGATGAAAGCAATCGAAAGCGCACGCGCCCACACAGATGGCGATCATTTGAAGCGAACTGCGGTCGAGCAGGCGGCGGTATCCATTGCCCTGTTATCGCGAATCCCGGCAAGACTTGTTTCGGCCGCCGCTGAACTCAAGACCAATGCGCAGGCGGCGTGGAAACAGGCGCGCAGCGTTGACGACTTCGCCGCCTTTGCTCCGTGGCTCGAGCGTACCATGGAGATGCAGCGCGAGATCGCATCGGCGATTGGCTATGATGCGCATCCCTATGATGCACTCGTTTCGACTTACGAGCCAGAAATGACCTGGGCAAGGTTGCGTGAATTATATGGCGACCTGCAGAAATCGCTCGTTCCACTGCTCGCCGAGGCGAGGCAAGTGCGGCCAGTAAGAACGGAGATTCTTGACCGCGCCTACCCGATTGAACGTCAGCGAGCGTTTTCCAGTCTGATTTCCGAGCGTTTCGGTTACGATTTCAACAGGGGACGTCTGGACGACACCGTTCATCCGTTCGAAATCTCCTTCACCAGCGCGGATGTTCGTATCACTGGCCGGTTTCGCGAAAACTGGCTCCCGGGCGGCCTTTTTGCCGTTTGGCATGAGGCAGGTCATGGAATGTATGAGCAAGGGGTAGCCGAGCGCTTTACCAGGTCAATATTCACAACCGATTTCATCAACCTCTATGCAGTCGGCGGCAGCAGCTTTGGCACACACGAGTCCCAGTCGAGACTCTGGGAAAACCGCGTCGGCCGCTCTCGCCTCTTCTGGGAGATTCACTTCGAAGAACTGCACAGCTTCTTTCCCGAACAACTTGCCGATGTTTCGGTCGAGGATTTCTGGCGTGTCGTCAATGCACCGCGTCCCAGCCTGATTCGGGTCGAGGCGGATGAACTTACCTATGACCTCCACATCATGCTTCGGTCGGAGATCGAAGCTGGCCTCATTGCCGGAGAAATCCGGGTGAGCGATTTACCAGCTATCTGGGGGGACAAGATGCGGTCCTATCTTGGCCTTGATGTGCCAAGCGATACGCTTGGCGTGCTTCAGGACGTGCATTGGTCGTCGGGTATGGTGGGATCTTTCCCGACCTATACGATCGGCAACATCATGTCCTCGCAATTCTTCGCCAGTGCGATGGCTGTTCCCGCGGTGAAAGAGGGGTTGAATAGAGGGGACTATGCGCCGTTGAAGGCCTGGCTGACCGAGAACGTTCATCGACATGGGCGATCACGATCACCTATGGAGTTGCTGGAACAGGCGACTGGCTCACCGCTGTCACTTGCCGATTATGTCGCTGATCTGAAGCGCAAGGTTGTCGATCTCGCGGTGTAATTGTCGCTTGGCATTTAAACTTAAGAATGCGGCCATTCATCGGCAATGGCATTGAACGTTGAAGCGTTGACATGCCCACGGATACTGAGAACCGTCAGCGAAGCCATAAAAGCAAAAAAGCCCCGCAATTATGGGGCCTTTGCTCAGCAATTCGGATGCTGACAAACATCAGCAAATACTGAAATGGTGCCCAGAAGAGGACTCGAACCTCCACGCCTTGCGGCACACGGACCTGAACCGTGCGCGTCTACCAATTCCGCCATCTGGGCAGCGGGGTTCCATGTAAGGGGCGCTCCCCTGTCTGTCAATCCATTTGCCGGGGAATTCGTCAGCGATCGTCAGCTTCATGCCATGGCGGCCTACAAACAGCGTTTTTCTGCGCGCCGGTGCTCGTGTACCTTAAAGTACGCTGCGCTCCGGCGCTTGAAAACCATCGTTTTCGCCTCGCCCTGACATGAATCTCAACAAACCCTA
>CAVZLS010000029.1:0-86413 GCA_963776115.1 uncultured Alphaproteobacteria bacterium
GTACAGTGTGAGAGACCGGCGTGCGGTCTTCACGCGTTCGTTCTGCACAAGGTAACGATTGTTCAGTGAATTTCGTTCATATAGATACCTGGTGACACAGGAACCAGCCGAGAGATTCGCGCTATATGAATGAGCATGTCGATCACCACGACGATATCGAAACATTCGATCTCGCTCCGATCTCGTTATGGCTGGAGGATTTCAGTGGCGTCAAGCATCTGTTCGAGAAATGGAGGCAATCGGGCGTCACCGATATCAGATCCTATCTGCGTGAGGATGAGGGCCGGATTAAGGAATGCTCAAGCCTGATCCGCGTTCTCAAGGTGAACAAGAAGACGCTTGCTCTTTTCGAAGCGAATGACTTCAACCACCTGACCGGCAATCTCGACTCTATCTTTCGCGACGACATGCTGCAGTCGCATATACAGGAGCTGTCCGCTCTGTGGGATGGCGATACCGAATTCTCCAGTGATACGGTGAACTATACGCTCGCGGGCCGCCGGCTGGATATTCAGCTTCGAGGCGCAGTTTTACCAGGATATGAAGATTCGTGGACGCGGGTATTGCTTTCCATCGAAGATGTCACCGAGCGCGAGGACGCGCGACGGCAGCAGATTGAGAGCAAGCGCTACGCGGAAGGGTTGTTCGAACATTCTCCTGTATCTCTTTGGGTGGAAGATTTCAGCCGCATCAAGCGTTTGCTTGATGAAGTGCGGGAGCAGGGCATTACCGATTTTCGTGTGTTTACCGATGTCCATCCTGAATTTGTTGGACAATGTGCAAGCGAGATCCGCGTCATCGATGTCAACAACGAGACGCTCAGGCTGTTTCTCGCACCCGACAAATTGACATTGTTGCGCAGGCTTCCTGATATTTTCAGGGATGGGATGGATGTGCATTTCAGGGAACAGCTTATCGAACTCTGGAATGGCAACCTCTTCCATCAGCGCGAGACCGTAAATTACGCGCTCGACGGTACCGAACGCCATGTGCTGCTGCAATTTTCGGTTCTGCCGGGCCACGAACAGGATTGGTCATTGGTCCAGATATCCTTGACCGATATCACAGCACGGAAGAAGGCCGAAGCCTATCTCGAATATCTCGGCAAGCATGATGTGCTCACCAAGCTTTACAATCGCGCGTTCTACGTGGACGAGTTGAACAGGCTCGAACGTCGTGAATTCCATCCCGTATCGATCATCATCCTCGACCTCAACGGATTGAAGGTGATCAATGATCAGTGGGGGCATGGCGTTGGAGACGGTCTGTTGCGGCGGGTTGGCGAAGTGCTGGGTGGAGCCGTCAAGCCTCCCTGCTACGCTGCGCGTATTGGCGGCGATGAATTTGCTATTCTGCTCCCGGCCATCGATGAGCTTGGCTGCGCAAGCATGATCGATGAAATCCGCAGCCTTATCGAAATCAACAACCAGTATTATTCCAATATACCCCTGAACATATCGATCGGCTGGGCCACCAGTAATGTCGGAGAGAAGATGGAAGCTGTGGCCAAGCGCGCCGATCTGCTGATGTACGAAGACAAGCGTTCGCATTATTCGTCAGAGAACGAGCGTCGTAACCTCGACTAGTTACGACCGCTCGCGGTTAACTCAAGCCGTTTGGGGGATTTTAAACAGATCCGCATGATTCCGGGGCTGGGATCGCCAATATTGTTCGGGAGCCACCACCTGCGCGCCAAGTTCCGCCGCTGCATGCCAAGGCCAGCGGGGATCGTAGAGGATTGCACGTGCAAGCGCGATCGCATCGGCGTCACCGTTGGCAATAATGTCTTCTGCCTGTTTCGCCTCGGTGATTAGTCCGACAGCAATGACGGGCATTTTCACCTCGGCCTTGATACGCCGCGCGAATGGAACCTGATAGTTGGGTTCAACCGGCATTTTCTGCAGGGGCGAAAGACCGCCACTGCTGACGTGGACGGCGGCACAACCGCGCGCCTCCAATTCCTTTGCAAAGTTCACGGTGCTCTCGACGTCCCATCCATCATCGACCCAGTCGGAAGCGGAAACGCGTATCCAGACCTGCTTGTTGGCGGGAAACGCTGCCCGTACTGCCTCGAACACTTCGAGAGGGAAGCGCATTCGGTTTTCCAGACTTCCACCATACTTATCTTCGCGCCTGTTCGAGAGCGGTGACAGGAACTCGTGCAGCAGATATCCATGAGCTCCATGAATTTCGATACCGTCGATACCGATCCTATCGGCGCGTTTCGCTGCATTGACGAACGCATCCCGTATGCGATCAAGACCAGCGCCATCCAATGCCGTTGGAACATCGTACTCATTCAGATATGGCACTGGCGAAGGGGCCACGGTTTTCCAGCCGGTCGGCTCATTTGGCGCAATCTGTTTGCCGCCTTCCCATGGCACGCGTGTTGATGCCTTTCGCCCGGCGTGGGCCAGCTGCACTGCGATGGGTATCGGCGAATAGTCGCGGATTGCGGCGACAACACGCCCGAGTGCTGCTTCATTGTCATCGGAGTAAAGCCCGAGATCGCGGGGAGAGATGCGTCCTTCTGGCGTTACTGCGGTAGCTTCCGTGACCAGCAAGCCGGCGCCAGACAGGGCAAGGTGGCCGAGATGCATCATGTGCCAGCCGGACGCCGAGCCATCTTCGGCGGAATATTGGCACATGGGAGCGATTATGATCCTGTTCGCTAGTTCGAGCGAATCCAATCGCAGTGGCTGAAACAACTGGCTCATCTATATGACCTCAACTTTTCGGGTAGCTGCGTTGCGAAATTGGGAGTTTCGTCGCAGCAGGTTCTTTTGAATTTGACATTGAACAAATGGATGCTGCCTGCCGGAAGTCAAGTAACGGGTTCGTAATGAGCAGAAGTGGCTGGTGCTCGGCAGTGACATCTGCACGATTGAGAAAAAGCCCTGAGAGCCGGCACTTCAGCGGTCAAGTGGAAGCAATCCGCCTTCTCTCCAACTTCTGAGCTGGAAGTCTGGCACCAGAAAACGCAAGAATGCAGCCGTTGATTTTGACCTAAGAACCGACATCCGCACTTGACATTTTCTAACGCATCGATAAATCCAGATATATGAAAAAAGAACAAACAATCGAAGCTTTTTTGGCTCTTGCCCAGCCAACCCGCATGGATGCGTTCAAGCTGATTGTGATGCATGAGCCGGATGGGATCGCGGCTGGAGAGGTGTCTGGCCTCCTCGACGTTCCGCAGAACACCATGTCTACCCATCTCGCGATCCTGTTGCGAGCGGGGTTGATTTCCTCTGAGCGACAGAGCCGTTCAATTATCTACCGGGCTAATTTCGTAAACCTGCGCGAAGCAATTAACTTCTTGCTAAAAGATTGCTGTGCCGGACATCCCGATATCTGTGCGCCGCTATTAGCCGATATCGTTCCCTGCTGCCCGCCAAAGGAAAACCAGGGGCTTCATGCGTGACCTGTCGGATTCGAGGGGCGGCTTTGGCGTCCTGATCGAAGTTCGGCTGATGTTGTCGGTCGTGTGGATCGTCAACCGCAGCAAAAATTGGTACGAGCGCGGCGCGGACGTGCAGAACTTCCAGAAAATCGAAAGGACTGTTTAATGGCCGTTACCATCTATCACAATCCCTCTTGCGGCACGTCACGCAACACGCTGGCTCTCATTCGCAACGCGGGCATCGAGCCGACGATCATCGAATATCTGAAGTCGCCGCCTGCGCGCCAGGAACTCAAAGACTTGATTCGAAGAGCTGGGCTGACTGTCCGCGAAGCCATTCGCGCAAAGGGTACGCCCTTTGCTGAACTTGGTCTGGATGATATGTCATTGACTGACGAACAGTTGCTTGATGCCATGGAAGCCCATCCGATCCTGATCAATCGCCCATTTGTGGTGACTGAGATGGGTGCGCGATTGAGCCGTCCATCGGAGCTGGTACTGGATATTCTGCCGGAGCCGCAAAAGGGAGCGTTTACCAAAGAGGATGGCGAGGCCGTCATCGATGCAAAAGGAAGACGCGTTGTCTGATCTGCCAAACACTTTGGAACAGGCTCTGCACAAGGTCGATGCGTCCAAGTTGGCCGCACCAAAATCCTCGCATGCGCCCAGAATACTTTTGCTCTGCGGTTCATTGCGCAAGATTTCCTATAGCCGTTTGCTGACACAGGAGGCGGCGCGGCTACTGCAACATTTCGGTGCCGAGACCCGCATTTACGATCCAGCCGGATTGCCGCTTCCGGATGACGCTCCAATTGATCACCCGAAGGTGCAGGAGCTGCGTGAGCTTTCATTGTGGTCGGAAGGCCAGGTCTGGACAAGTCCGGAGCGGCATGGGGCAATGACAGGCGTGATGAAATCGCAGATCGATTGGATACCTCTTGCGATGGGTTCGATCCGGCCAACGCAGGGGCGTACGCTCGCAGTCATGCAGGTCTCGGGTGGCTCGCAATCATTCAACGCCGTCAACCAGATGCGGGTACTAGGGCGCTGGATGCGTATGATTACAATACCCAACCAGTCATCTGTGGCGAAAGCCTATCAGGAATTCGACGAACAGGGTCGTATGAAGCCATCGGCCTACTACGACCGGGTCGTCGATGTCATGGAAGAGTTGGTCAAGTTTACGCTTCTGACCCGCGACGTGTCGGGCTATCTGACTGACCGGTACAGCGAACGTAAGGAAAGTGCGGCAGAGCTTGAGCAGCGAGTAAATTCCAGGTTAGCAGTCTGAGCATTCAATCCTTTGACCTTCGCATCGTCTACCAGACCGGATAGCCGGGCGACCAGCTGTCGTTCATGCGACGTCAGGCGCATCAAATCAACCAATCGGCGGGACGATGATAGGCTTTCCATTTCCAGCACGGCCTCAACAAGGTCGTTGCGTTGTTCTTCCGGCAAAACGCGCCGGGTAAGCTTTATGAATTTCGCGACCATCTCTTCTTCCGACGCAAGGGATTTTTCGCTTCCGCGGGGGTGCTTCGCATGTTTCCCGTTCGATACTGCCGTCCCGCAAATGTACTGCGACGTGCACTTTATGCCGGAATTTAGACCCCTGTGCAGTGATTTCCGGATCTTCGCGAACTTCCACCCGGCGCGAAAGCGCGATGCGCCTTTCGTCCGTAACGCAGCTCTCGTCAAAAAAACGTCGCCTTCAAGCAAGAGGGTTGCCACACAGAAAGGCAAGTTGAGCTGAGCAGAAGTCGAGCCCTTCCGGACGATATGGCCACCCGAAGCGGCAGGCCTGGCGCATCCTAGCCGAATTGCCTAACCCAAATTCCTGAATCGCGCATCGTCTAGAACTGTAATAAAATTCGCCTATGGCAAATTTCGATTATCCTGAATTTGAATGTCAAAACTGCAAAGCGATCATGATCGCGGTGCGGCGCAACTTGTGCGATTCCAGTGCCATTTTTTGCAGTCGCTGCGACAGTTTTCTGGGGGCGTTTGTCGACCTGGACAACCAACTTTCGCTGAGGTCACGACAACTGAAGGGCCCTCCGGACTTCCGTTAACGCTATGGGACGAGGTCAAGGACAAGTTGCTGGCGAGCGGCCTGAGCCTCTCAGGCGGACAGCAGGCAACGCCTTTGCATTGCACGCTGCATTGCCCTGCGACCTGAGGTGTTTCTGCTCGACGCACCCACATCCGCATTCGATCGCATATCGACAGCCCGCATCGAGGAACTGATCAATACGCTCAAGAGACAGTTCACAATCGTCATTGTCACCCACGACATGCAGCAGGCGGCACGCATATCGAGTAATACAGCGTTCATTTACCTGGGGAAACTCATCGCGTTCGGTCCGGATATTTTCAACCAGCTGGCAAGAGGACCCTTGGGTATATTACGGGTCGCGTTGGTTGAGGCCGCCTGCCAGACGGTATTATGCTGATGGCGCGGCGTCGAAGAACGGTGACAGGGGCTTCAGCCCATACCGAAGCAGGTCATTTGCGCCGTGCAATAAGTATCACCGGATCGATCTGATGATTCTCGAGCGCCTTTGCGTAGTTTGCGAACTTTTCAGGTGCATTGGTTCCGGTCAAAAGGTGAAGTCCCAGGGGTGGAGGAGCATTTGCACTGGCAGCCTTCGCCAGGACCTCTCGGAAGAATTGCCTCGCAAACTCCCGCAGGCTGTCTTCTTTCTCGATACGAAATCCGGCATCGAGGAGGAGGTTGCTTGTCTCGGCGGGGGACCTCGAGGAAACTGGTTTGCGCGGTTTCCGCCCACGGCTCGGGGTAGATCATGCCTGGCGACGGACCCTTCATGACGTCGAACACGCATAGCGGTGCACCGGACCGCAGCACGCGGGCCAATTCGGCGTAGAATCTGTCACGTTCGCGGATATTCATGGCAGCGTGAAAACTCACGGCCGCGTCGAACACAGCATCCGGAAACGGCATCGAGGTGACACTGCCAACTTGAAAAGCGCACCGTCCAGTGAGTTGCATCCGGTCGGTTAGGGCCTGGGCAACCTCAACATATTGCTGTGTGAGATCGATGCCGGTGACACGGCACCCATATTCTTTCGCGAGTACCCGGGCTGTTCCACCAAGGCCGCATCCGGCATCCAGCACGTGCATTCCAGCTTTGAGCGGCATCATCTTCAGCGCTTTGAGCGTGGTCAAACGGCCGGCTGTGTGGAACTCGTCAACTGGTGCCAGATCAGCGGGCTGGAGATTGTCAAGATCAGCTCCAAGAGTCTCCAGTCCAGCTAAAATGGCCTCCAGCAGTCCCGCTTTGCCGTAGTGATTTGCTACTGCGTTCTCCAGTTTCTTCATGATTACCTCCCTGCTATTCGACCGCACCCTATGGCGTGGTATAGCTGGAGACCATGCCTCGCTCTCGGGCATGGTCCGGATGATCAGCGCGCCATGGCGGGCAGTTTAGCCACCGTAATTATCGCTCAACTACGAGATTGTTTCTAGGGAGATGTGTCGGCCCCATGCCATCGGACGAGAAAGTGAAGTGATCGTTGATGATGACCTCAATTGGTCTTATCGGTATCGCTGCTGGCGTGCCACATCGGTTTGAAGCTGCGATGATGCGCGGCTACGACGAGAGATTAAATTATACGAGGGACTATGTCGTTCTGTCGCTCAAGGACGTACCGAGCGACTGCGCACTTTCGAGATGACCCTTGGCTGTTGTCGGAATTGAGAAACCGAACATCGCTCCACCTTCTGGATGGTTTGAAGCAGCTATCTCGCCCCCGTGAGCTTTTATAATTGACTGGCAGATGGCCAGTCCTATGCCCAGCCCGCCTTCCTTTGTTGTAAAGAATCCATCGAATATCTGATCTAGATGCTCAACCGGGATACCAGTCCCAGTATCTCTGATCGAGAATACGACACGAGCGTTCTCATCCAGTCGCGTTTCGAGATAAATGTCGCGTTGCACTTGAGGTGCCATCTTCATGGCTTGGATGCTGTTGACGATCAGGTTGACGATCACCTGTTGCAGCTGGATGCGATCACCCCGGACAGGCGGCAGATCCTGTTGCAGCTTTGTCGCAATGGCGACGCCCTTATCCTCGCTTTCGTGGCGCAGGAACACCACGCATTGACGAATGACATCATTGAAATCAAGCAACGTAGAGGTGGCCTCACGCTTGCCGGCCATATCCTGAATCCGGCCGATAATATCGCCCGCTCGCTGTGCGCTTTCAACGACACGGGATGTGAGGATGTCTACCTTGTCAAGATTTGGTTCGGCCCGCCTGAGATATCGCAGGCTTGTCTGAGCGTTCATCAGGATGGCTGAAAGCGGCTGCTTGATTTCATGCGCTATCGATGTCGTCATTTCCCCTAATGTGGAAAGACGTGCCGCATGGGAGAAGTCCGCTTCGATCTTCCGAAGTTTGGCCTCTGCCTCGAGGCGAGCGGTGTTGTCGATCATCATGAGGATCGTCGTATCGAGGCGCTCGCCGGGCACCGGAAAGGTCATCAACAACAGTACATCGAGGAGGCGGCCATCGAAGGTCTTCACCTTCAATTCTTCGACGTGATTTCTGACCCCCGAAAAATGCGCCAGCATCACGCGTTTTGTCGCGCCGGTCGTGGTTGAAAATAGATACTTTACCGACCCGATGAATTCTGAGCGATGTTTCCCGCCGAAAAGGACCATGGCTTCCTTGTTGACGTCGAAGACTTGTACAATCTCGCTTGCAAGTTCGACGATTTCCGGATGTTCATCCGAATATGCGGCGATGTCATTGATGCCGTTAGCTCGGAGGCGGTCAAATATGCGCCCTGCCGGCCGGGCGTCGATCTGCCAGACAGGAATCGGCAGCGATGATATCATGTTGCGGTAACGTTTCTGGCTCGCCTCGAGTTCTACGACGGCATTCGGTGTATTCAACGTTGCCCTGACAGAGACGAATACGGTGTCCGCACATCTTGGATCAAAAGCCTTCCAGCCTGTCAGCACGACATGCTGCAACCGTCCGACTGTGGGGATTTCTCGTGTTACCGCTCCTTTGTGAGCCGAGCCGGCGATGGTCGTGAGCAGATCGCCGAGGGCAGCGCGACTTTGTTCCGGCCAGAGGCTTGCAGTTGATCGATCCAGAATTTTATCTCGATCTGGGGGCAGGCCGAATAGACGGATTGCTTCATCGTTGACATCCACAATTCGGACGGCAGAAAGCAACATATCCAATCGATCCGGCTTCCATTCCTGATCCCCGCCAGGGCAGGTTCCATCCATGCTTTCAAGCAACGCTCGTGCGCGCGTCAGATTAAATTGCCAATAAGCAATCTGCCCGATGGCCGTCCGCGCGAGCGGTTTGCCTTTTTCGATGGGGTGATCAACGGAATCCATTGGCGACCTTTCCGGGCGATGGTCAATGCTTAATTCGATGAAACGGTATTGCTACGGCTCTCTGGGCCAGTCGTCTGCGCGATGCTTTGCTCCTCGGTTGAGAGCGGACATGATGTGCCTGTGCAGAACATCGTCATTGATCGGCTTATTCAAAAAGGCGACGGCGCCGAGACGCAGTGCCCGGGCCTTTGCTTCGGGGGCTAGCTGGGCCGACATGAAGATGATGGGCAAGTCGGGATCGGCGGCAGACAGTTTCTCCTGAAGCTCCAGTCCGCTCATGCCTTTCATATTGAGATCGGTGATGAGGCAGTCGAAGCGCCCCCTTGTATGTGCAGCCAGAAACTTTTCCGGACGGTCGAATATCTGGCACTTGAAATCGAATACCTCGAGCAATTCGGCCGAAGCGTTGCAAATACTCAAATCGTCGTCGACGACTGCAATGATTGGGGTAAGGGTCAATTCGCAAACTTTCACACAGCGGACTTTCGTCACGACGGTTTAGTATCTGCTTGATCACTACCTCATCAAATCCATACGAAAGTCTAGGCCTGGTAGTCATCACGCATATCCGCTGGTATCGACTGCCAGGCACGAACAAGATGGGTGATGAAGGGCGTCTTCATCTTGCGCATCACGCTGCTTCGATGAAGCTTGACAGTAATTTCAGAAATGTTGAGATCGAATGCGATCTGTTTGCTTAGCGCGCCCCGTACGACGGCCTCCATGACTTGGCGCTCACGAAGGGTGAGCGTCGCATAGAGCGCTATATTCGTCTTGGCTGTGAGTTGCTCGGCGCGCTTTTCCTTGTCAATTGCGATAGCATTGTTCACCGCATCGAGCAGGGTCTGATCGCGAACGGGCTTGGTCAGAAATTCGACCGCACCTGCCTTCATCGCCTGAACCGTCATTGGAATATCGCCATGACCGGTCAGAAAAATGATGGAGGCAGAGATACCATTGGCGGCCAGACGGGTCTGGAAATCAAGACCGCTTGCACCTGGCATTCGTACGTCGAGAATCATGCAGCCTGGTCTGTCCAGAATGTCCGCGTCCAACAGTGCCTGGGTCGAGCCAAACCCTGCGGTCTCAATATCCACCGATTCCAGCAGTTCACAGATCGAGAGCCGAACCGATTCATCATCATCCACGACCAGCACCAGGGGGTCCGTCTCGGGACGAGCTTCAATGGTGCCGACTGCATTTCCCAAAGAAATGTTCATTTTCCATTCTCCAATGCATTGCGCAGCTTTACGGCTGCGGTGCCTAGTCCTGCTGACCGCGCCGTACTCTTTTCCTTGAACTGTCCTTGACTGCCGAAATGCGCGTAACTTCCCGGCTGACCGCGCGATGGTCGAGCCACTCACCCACGTCTTCTTCAAACTCTGCCGGGGCCCGACGACCGAAGGCACCGGAAAGGTCTTCAAGCGTTGTGCGCGCCATCTCCTCGCGCATGCTTTTTTGGGCGCGAAGCATCACAGCATGAATACCGCACACGCCGTTGGTCATCCATGTGGGCGCGTCACCGGCAAACAGAATGCAATTCTTGCGGACGTCCTTGCAGTCGAAAACATTTTTGCGGCCATCGATGGCATCGACAATATCGAGCACCGTTACCTCCCGTGGCTCTTTGGCAAGCCTATATCCGCCATTGATGCCGCTGGTCGAAACAACGATCCCGGCCTTTTCAAGCCGCGGCATAATTCTCGCCATCAATGTCACTGGAACACCTTGCAGTTCGGCAAGATCACGGCTGCTCACGGGCTTTGCACGCGGCTGGATCAAATACATCATGCAGTGGATGCCGTATTCGACCGTCGCGCCATACAGGCTCGGCGGCCGGGCACTGTGGGCCGCTGTATCAATGAGATCCCTGGGCTTTGTCGGGTTGGCGATCATAACACCTCTCCTACACGTCCGTGTTATAAAACGCCAGAGTTTTTTGTGCTGCGGACTTCGTTCAGCGGACGAATCTACAAGGGGATCCGATGATCGGCAAACAGCATTGAAATCTGGATATCACAACACAGCCGGTGCGGACGACGCTCGCATGAAATCCGATGGCCAGCTATGGCCTTTTGCTCACATCACGCAGACACATCACGAAAATCGACTGCTCGCGTCCCGATCGCTAGCACTCGTGTCACACGTTCCTAAACTTGAGGATGGGTCGACTAACCCCGGCGACTAGAGCGACCCACCCCCTTGCACGATGGAATGTTTTTGTCTCCCCAGCCATGCTCCGAAGCGATAGAGTCACTAGCCTCAAAGGCCACAACGAGGAGATAAGTTATGAAAATTGTTATTATCGGTGGAACCGGGCTCATCGGATCCAAGACCGCCGTACGTCTGCGCAATAAAGGCCACGAGGTTCTCGCCGTATCGCCAAACACCGGCGTCAACACCATCACCGGCGAAGGCCTGGCGGATGCGCTGGTCGGCGCCGAGGTGGTCGTTGACCTTGCAAATGCGCCTTCGTGGGAAGACAAGGCTGTGCTCGAATTCTTCGAAACATCGGGCCGCAATCTGCTCGCCGCAGAAGCCAAGGCTGGTGTAAAGCACCACATTGCCCTTTCTATCGTGGGAACGGAGCGGCTGCCGGAAAATGGCTACTTCAGGGCTAAACTTGCCCAGGAGAGGCTCATCAAGGAATCGCCCATTCCATACACAATCGTTCATTCCACCCAGTTTATGGAATTTCTGAAGGGCATTGCCGATGAAGCAACCGTCGGCACCGTTGCTCGCCTGTCTCCTGCAGCCTTCCAGCCCATCGCATCGGACGACGTTGCCGACGCGATGGCAGACGTAGCCGTCGGGAAGCCGCTCAACGGGACGATCGAGATTGCGGGTCCCGAGCGCGCTCCCATGAATGAAATCATTGCCCGGTATCTGAAAGCGGCCAACGATCCGCGGACGGTCGAGGCAGATGTCCATGCGCGTTATTTCGGGTCCGAACTCAACGATCAGTCGATCGTGCCCGGCAACGGTGCGCGGCTCGGCAAAGTAGGCTTTGAGGATTGGCTCCGTCACTCTCAACAGCCGAATTGAGCCAACCATCGAACAACCTGTCTTTAGCCCAGGTTTCGAACGCACATGAATCAACAACCAAAGGGATTACGACAATGAAGTCAGCTTTGTTAACGCTGTTTGTGTCGGCTTCAGCTTGCGTGCTCGGCACCTTGCCAGCCGTTGCTGCTGAAGATGGTGCAAAAGTCACGCCCCTCATGCAAAAGGACCTGCCGAATTATCCCGGAAAGGAGGGCCTGATGATATCGGTGGTGTATGAGGGTGGAGGGTCTTCACCAATTCACAAGCACGACGCAAATGCATTCGTCTATGTCCTCGAGGGCTCGATCGTGATGCAGGTCAAGGGAGAAAAGGAGGTCACCTTGTCACCGGGAGACACCTTCTACGAAAGCCCTTCCGACATTCACCTGGTCAGCCGCAACGCGAGCACGACTGAACCCGCGAAATTCATCGTCGTTTTGCTCAAGACCAAGGACGCTCCGGTTGTCATGCCGGTGGAGTGACATTCGGTGCGATGGCGGAGATCCAATGGTCTGTTGGTCGTCGCTTTCGTATCGGGTGCGCCAAGGAACAGCAGCGAGAGGGAGCAAGTTGATGAAAGTCACTGTTATGGGAGCGACAGGACGGGTCGGGACGCACCTCGTGGAAAAACTTGAACAGGTAGGCGTCGAAGTGGCAGCGGCATCCACTTCCCTCGGAATCAACAGTGTGACGGGGAAAGGTCTCAGGGAAGCTATGACGGGAGCTGATGTTGTCATCGACGTCACCAACGCCGAGTCGTTCGGTGATGACTCGGCCCTGGATTTCTTCAAGACGTCCACCCGGAACTTGTTGGCTGCCTCAGCAGAGACCGGGGTCAGGCACTACGTCGCGCTTTCCGTGGTAGGGACACCTCGCCTTGTCGAGAGCGATTATTTCCGTGCGAAGATGGTGCAGGAAAATCTTATCCGTGCAGCGCGGAGACCCTTCACCATCCTCCATTCCACGCAATTCTTCGAGTTTATCAGCGGCGTGGTCGACATGGGAGCAGAGGGAGATGCCTTTCGGCTCCCGTCGGCATCGGTAAGGCCAATAGCTGCCCATAACGTCGCCGAAATGCTGACCGAATTGGCGATGGGGGCGGCAAGGAACGGTACCGTGGAGATCAGCGGACCCGAGCAGTTTGGGCTCGATGAAATTGCTCGGATCCACCTCGCAGCAAACGAAGACACACGCCAGGTCATTACCGACAACAGCGCGCGCTACTACGGCGTCGAATTAAATGACGACACACTGCTTCCACTCAACGACACGCATGTTGGTTCGATGCGCTACGGTGACTGGCTGTACCGCTCCATGACCAATTAGAGTTGACGTTCCAGGTGTATGGTTCGAGCTAGTCTCCCTGTCGCATGGGTGAACGGCATCGTTCGTGGGCAATGCAGACCAAAGGCTGAATCACCAAAACAGATTTGCCGGCTACGTTCTTCCTCTCCTGGACGACAATCATGACTACCCACAGTTGCAAGCTGCTTGATCATGACAACCATTTGGTGGAGTATTCCAGAGCATGATTTAAGAGAGCGGAGGGCTTCGGGAATGCGCCGCATTGCATTGACTGTCGCGCTTCTGCTCGCCGCCATGAATGTGGCCTTCGCCTGGGGACCTTCGGGTCATTCCATTATCGCCGAAATCGCCCAAAGACGGCTAACCCCTCTGACATTGCAGCACGTCGCAGACTTGCTTGGCAGCGGCGCATCGTTGGCCTCGATTGCCAGTTGGGCCGACGACGAACGGGCTCGCGACAAGACCACCACCAGATGGCACTTCGCCGATATCCCTCGAATAGCTCCCGGTTATGATCCCGCGCGCGACTGCGTTCTTGATGCGTCTGATGGTGATTGCATCATCGCCGCTATAGACAGACAGCTCAGTATTGTTGCCTGTCCCTCTCTTCCACTCGAACCACGCCAGCGCGCGCTTAAATTCCTCGTGCATTTCCTAGGCGACTTGCACCAACCTCTGCACGCCATCGACGAAGAAGGCGGCAACAGCGTCAAGGTCACGGTCGTCACCCAGGAGGGCGTCAACGGCAATATTCCTTTCAATACCAACCTTCATGCTGTCTGGGATGTTACTCTCATTGACAAGACCGTATGGTCATGGGGCAGCTACGTGGAACGCCTTGAGAATAGTTGGCTGAAAACCGCAGACGCCAATTCAGTGACTTCCGGAACTACAATCGATTGGGCCAATGAGAGCCATCAGCTCGCTATCAATATTATGCGCTCTGTCCCGGCCAATGGTGTGCTCGACGACGACTATCGACGGGAAAATCTTCCAGTTCTTGACACACAACTCAGTCGCGCCGGTTTGCGTCTTGCCGAAACCTTGAACGACGCCTTTGCAAGGGTGAACGTTGCCCGGCGGGACAGGAATAGGGGGATCGAATGGCGAGAAAAACCCCGGAGAACAAGCACCGGCTTTCGCCGGAAACGCGCCGGAGGCTCTATGGTGCACGGCGTTTCTTGCCGCTGGAGGTGCAGAAGGACACCGATCTTCGCCTGCAAATCGATGTCTATTTCAAAGATCCGCTTGTGGCGAAGAACAATCCTGCAGCGGCCATTGATCAGAACTTCTTTGTGCCCTGGGAGCCGGGGTTGCGGGACGGACCGACCAGTGCCCGTTTTGCGGTGGTCGATTACGATGCCACCTCCAACACCCTGATGCCGCCTGCTGTATGGGACAGCAAGGGCAATGCCTTCGTCGCACCGAACGGGCGTGTTCTCGACGAGAACACCAGAAAGCTACCGCAGTTTCGCCAGCTCAGCGTGTGGGCAACCGTCCAGCATACGCTCGACTTTTTCGAGAGCGGCTTTGCTCTTGGCCGCCGGATTACCTGGGCTTTCGAAGGCAACCGGCTGATTGTGGTGCCGCATGCCGGCTATGGCGAAAACGCCTATTATGATCGTCAGAGCAAATCGCTGCAATTTTATTGGTTCGACGGGAAGGATGGGCGCATCTTCACCTGCCAGTCCAGCGACATCGTCAATCACGAATTCGGTCACGCGGTTCTGGACGGGTTGAGACCCTGTTATTACGAATCCGTTTTGCCGCAAACCGCAGGCTTTCATGAATTCGTTGGCGATCTGACCGCTATCCTCATGGCCTTCCGCAACAATGATTTCCGTAAAGCGATGATCAAGGAGAGCGCTGACCTTGCTGGTGGAACCCTGTTGTCATCCTTGGCACAGGAGTTCGGCAATGCGGTCATCGGTCAGCCTTATCTGCGCACCGCCGCTAACAAATTGACAATGAGTGACATAAAGAACGATCTCCAGCCTCACCGCGTTTCGCAGGTGCTGACGGGAGCCTGTTTTGACATCATGGTCAGGCTCTTTGGCAAATACAAGGAACGGATGGACCAACGCTTTAAGCATAATCCGAAGAGCAAGCCATCCTTGCCAAATGCCTTCTGGTACACGATCCAGCGCATGCAAATGATGGCGATACAGCCGCTGGATTTTCTGCCGCCATGCGAAGTTGAGTTCCGTGACTATGCTTTGGCGGTGTTGCGCGCCGAAGAGGTGTCCAATCCAACTGATCCCGATGGCTATCGCGAGATGATGTTCAACGTATTTGTTGAGCGCGGTATTCTCGATGAAGCGGATCGCGCGTCCCTCTTGGAACCGGACGCTGTCTTCAATCGTCCTGAGCTGACCATTTACCATGACATCGACTCGATCGGTGCATCGCGCGGCGGTGCATATCGTTTTCTCGACGACAATCGTGCAGATCTGTTCATTCCCCTCAACGCCGACCTCATCATCACCGAGATCGTTCGCGCCAAAAAGCTGACAACGGAATCGCGGCAACTCCCCGACCAGATCGTCGTGCAATACATATGGCGGGAAGATGTCGCACTCGAGGGCGAGCGCTTCGGTCGCTTTGCCGGTGAGCGAACGAGTATGCTGTGTGGTGCAACGCTCGTCCTGGACCAGAATGGCAACCAGATCCATTGGGCACGCAAATCAGGCAGCGAGGAACTTGGTAACAGCTTCGAGCAACGCGCCGAGCGCAATGCCGGGCGCAAGCGTCGCGAGGCATTTCTCGATGCTCTGGCAGCACGGATCAAATCAGGCATGATCGGCGAGACCGTCGGCGGCGAGCTTGGTCTCCTGGCTCGTGCCATCCCGCCATTCGGGTTCAACCGCGTCGACGGCGAAGTGCGTTTTCAGCTTTCGCCGCATTTTGCCATTCACGACGATATCGAGGACGACGACATTGGAGGCCGGCAATGGCAGGTAAGCTCCTGATACGCATGTTTGACGTCGGTCTTGGCGACTGCATCTATTGCCGGATTCCCGAAGGGCATGAGGACGGCCGCGATTTTCACATTCTCATCGATTGCGGATCGCTAAGCGGCATGGACTACCTCACAGCCGCGCTCGAAAAGCTGAAGATCATGCTACCTGACGATGGAGCCAAGAAGTGGCTTGATCTGCTCATTGTCACGCATCAGCACAAGGACCATATCCTGGGTTTCACGCCGGATCTCTGGGCTGACTTTTCGATCGGCTCATTGTGGATGAGCGCCGCGATGGATCCCGATCATCCGGAGGCCAAGAACGCCCGACAGCTCCATGCCTTCGCCGGCGGCATGATCAAGCAGGCGCAGCGCCTCAACTTCAGTCCGGAACTGGAAGGTCTCTTCGCGGCCTATGCAGCAACGAACGACGTGGCGATGGAGACATTGCAAAAGATCATTCCCGTAAAAAACAATATCAAGCCGGTCTATGTTCATGCTGGCATGGACACCGATAATAAGCTCAAGCTGCCCTTGAAAAATGCAGCATTGCGGATTCTTGGACCGGAAAACGACATTGACCTTTATTATCTGGGCAAACCCGAAAACCCGTTAATGCACGGTGTCAGGTCGGTCATGGACGTCGTTGCAAAATCCACGCCGCCGAACACGGCGCCTTCGAAATCAACGCCTCTCCCGACCAATATCGCCACGGCCGACTTCCGGCGGTTGCAGTCGCGAATGCTGTCGACAGCGCTCGCCTTCGCCGATCTCGATGGCAAGGTGACGAACAATACCAGCGTCGTTCTGCTCATAGAATGGAAGGGTAAGCGGCTGCTATTTGTCGGCGATGCAGAATGGGACGCGCGTTATGATGAAGGTGAGGCCAACGGTTCGTGGAATGTCATGTGGAACAAGCGACATCCCGTGTTGGCCAAGCCGCTGGATTTTCTGAAAATCGGCCATCATGGCAGCGAAAACGCCACACCATGGAATGACAATCCGCTGCGTGACCCCGCCAAGCCAAATGAGCCGCTCGACATTCTGAACGCCATCCTGCCGAAGAATGGTACCCCAATCGCGACCGCCAGCGTTTCTACCCGCCGTGGTCAATACAAAACCATACCGAAGGCGGATTTGCTGGTGGAGCTTGGCAGCCGGGTTGCGACCAAGCGAGACTATGCCAGGGCGTTCAAAAGCGCCCATATCAATACGTCGCTGATTAACAAGTTCGACGAATTCGAGCAAACGTGGTTTGCCTCCCCTCAGCCTCTACGCACGGATTTGGAAGATATGTTGCGCGATCAGGGCTTTATCGATATCGAGATTTCAGCTTGATGTTGTACCTGAAGGCGTTGTGATGAGGCACGATGGCCCGTCTAGTATCTGCACTTTAGAAAACCGGGTCTGCGGTTAGGTTCCGCTCAAGGTGGTCATAGTACTACAGGCGCGTGGAAAAAAGACCCTCCCACAAGGGGGAGGGTCAGATGTAGGAGCGGCCCCCGTCGCCCCCAACGGCGTTCTATTTTTGCTACCGAACGACGCTCTATGCGATCTCATCAAACATGGCGTTGATTTTGTAAATTGCTTCCGCCCGGTTCGTCGCCCGAACTTTCTTGAGGATATTGCGAACGTGAACTTTCACAGTGTTTGGAGCAAGCCTGAGGGCATAGGCAATCGTTTTGTTTGCCTTTCCCTGTCGCAGGACTTCGATGACCTCACGTTCCCGTCGTGTGAACATTTCCAAACGCTTGGACTGATGGTGGTTGGTTCCGAGGATGCTTTGAATATCATGCAGGTTCTTGGCCGCGACGAAAACACCTCCTGCCAACGCCATCGATATTGCTTCGATGCAAACAGATATTCCGGCATTGCCTGGAAGGTAGCCATGGGCACCTTGCTGGAGAACGCTCAGGATTTGCTGAAATCCGCATAGTTTTGCCTGAACAATGACTGGGACCTTCGGAAATCTCCGAACAAGCGCCCCGATTTCGAGCACAATGGAATTATCCATGAACCTGGAGTCGTCAACGCATACAAGGATAACCGAAAATGCCGTCGCTTCATATGCCTCTATATCTTCGACAGAGCCATAGGTAGCCATGCGCAGTCCAAGCCCATTCGATATAAGCCCCCTCGAAAGATGCTCTCGAGCAATGGCACGTCCGTCAATAATGGCAAGGGTCCGTTGTGGACGGGGTTCTGTCGATGCGATGTGGAACGCTGCACGGCGGGCGGCCGCATGCCGATTGTATACGGCGTGATCAGCATCCGGTATTCGTTCATACATAATTCCTGACATTTTCTTGTCCCCAAAAACTACTCATTGACACGTGCTTGCAACATTGAAATTCAATTGCACCACGTTTTGCTGTCGCCGTTTCGGGCGCGGCAAATACGTGCCGAGCGTTCGATCAAAAGCTGCATTGCGGCGTAGGAGAGTTTGATTTCTCCTCCTCTGCTTCGCAGTGCGCCGATCTCAGTTAGGCGTTGAACCGCGCGACCATCTATTCGCCGGATCGTTTCGCCCTGTGACAGGCGGTTCAGTGCTTCCCATTCGTCTATCGATATTTCACGCTTTAAAACCATGTACGTCGAGCTCCGATTATGAATTGCCAGGCAAATACCCGCTTCAGACGAGCTCATCGAAAATAGCGAGAACTGCCGCGGCATGTCCGTTGCTGGTGCTGCCCAGTCACGTTGTTGACAATTGGACACGGTCGAAAAACGGGTCTCTGCACTGGAGTTAAGATCGAGATATGAATAAGTCGGATCTCCCGCTCCATGGATGCTTTGACGCTTTTGTAAGTGAGGCACAAGCCCGCTGGCAATTTCGGCCGCTTGATCAATCTGGCAAATGATGACCACCGGTATTTTCTGGTAAGAACTGTTGACATCGGTTTTTCCTCCCGCAGATCGATTGATCTCCGGATCTATTGTGTTACCGGAGTATTGGTCGATATTACCGGAGGAGGCGTCGCTCAAGCGCTGTCTGACCGTCAATGCACCGTCAAAAATGAAGGATAAAACGTAAAAAGGACCCGCGGGCGGGTCCTTTTTGGATGTTTTGTCGGGCTTTGTGTCAACTGTTCAGCACTACATCGACAGCCGCGGCGGCGTTAAGGAGTCCCGCTCCAAAGAAATACCTGGGATCGATGACATCTTCATTGTCCGCATTCATGCAGTCGGGTGTGAGAGGACGAAAACCCGGTCCAACATTGCTGCTTCGGCTGGACGCTTCCTCGAGGATAGACTTGACAGCTATACCGTCTAGCTTGCCTGACCCACTGTGAACGGCACGATGGGCCCGTTGCACGAGAGCCGCGACGCCTCCGACCAAGGCTGCGGCCCCAGACGTACCGCCAAAGCTGGTATAGTAACCGCCACCAATGCCGGGATTATTTGCAGACGGGAGCAGTGAGGACCAAGGCGCTTTTCCTTCATCATAGCCAAAGACACCCGGAAGGTCCGTGCTGAGAAGGCTGAACTGCGAATAGCAATATTCCTTACCGGGATCCGCGTTATATTCATGCTTGGCGATCAAGGGAGACAGCCGATTGATCCGCAATTGATGGCGATTGAATACCTCGCCATCATCGGAGGGTGCAACGAGAGTTAGACCTTCACCATAATTGCTGTAGCCGGACCGGAAACCTTCAACCGTGACTGCGCCGACGGCGACAATCCCGTTGTCGGGAGCTGCGAGGCTCGCTGGATAGATGAGCTGGCTTTCGCCGCTGTTGCCGGCAGCGCAGATCACCGGAATCTTTCGGCTCACACCAATGATCAAATGTTCCAGGATCGTCCATATGCGGTCCGGATTGGAACCCAGCTGTGTTGCCTTGGGCTCGAGTTCCGCTGGTCCCTGTTCTGCCAGGGCGATGCGCGCAAATAGATCCGCAGCATCACGGTTGGCCCAGCGCTCCAAGTCCGCCTTCAATTCGTTCTTGGGCTGCATGGCGCTTCGCTTCGGATCGGGTATGCCGCGTGGCATGACGATGACGTCAACGTTCTGCGAATATGCATAAAGGAATGCGGCAATGAACTGTACGGCATTGTCTTCGAACGAAGTCGTAATATTAACGAGGCGCGAAAAAGGATCAGCACCAAAATACGGTAACAGGTTGGGATTTTTGTTGGGATGGGTCTCGGTCGAATCCGGACTCGTAAAGATGTCTTCCGGTGGAGACGGATCTCGCCGTCCTCCGATGGCAAGGCGGCCGGCTCGGCCACGATCAAACCGGCACAGGCGGTGCCGTGAGCTGCAAACATCGTGTTGGAATCGAGGATCCGACGCAATACGCCATATGAACCGGCATACTCCGCCACAATATCATCCAGGTATTCCTTGTCATCAACCGACAGTCCCAGGTTGCCGAGTCCGGATATGTCGAGTTCGGCAAAGAACGCCTGTTTCTCCTCCTTGTAGGTACTGTTTGTATCGTCGAGGATGGCAAGCGCACGCGCACCGTATCTGTGCGTTGCCAGGTCAATAGAAGCATTCTGATCGATCCGGGTTGCCAGGTTCGGGTGATCTGGAGATATGCCGACGTCAATGAGCGCTACCCTTGCGGGCGAAATCGAAGCCACACCTGCAATGGTGTCCCAGACAGAGCCGGAAATAACAGGAGAAGGCGTGATGCGCAGCGCACTTTCATTGTTGGGAGGGATCGGACCACTCGAGGATCCGAAGTCCGCGGTAATCACTCCCAAAGCAGCCAAATGCCAGAGATAATAATAGCCGGCAGGTGCAGCCTTTGTGTTGTCGGATTGGAGGGCCATCTTTAACCTCATTTACGCTGGAGGAATCACTGAAGCTGAATGCGCATCCTTCACACCCATTCCTTGTGTACCGCGTTATACGTCGCGGCGAACGCATCTCTCAGATAAGGTGCAAACCGACGGGCCAGATCACGTCCTGCTTTCGTATCGCTCGGATAGTGCAGGCCGGCCCATTCACGATTTTCTGCAACATTTTGGGCAATTCGCGCCAACTCTTCGGTCGCGGGATGCTCGGGAAGGATCGTGTTGAATGCGAATACAATGGAAAAGCATTGGAATGAGTGATTGCTTTGATACGATTCGTGCGCGGGGACTGCCAGAAGGGGTCGCAGCCGCGGTTCAAACTGACTGGGTCGCAGGCGATTGAACTTGTTTTTGTAGATGAGACCCACATATTCGCACGCTGTCAGGATGTTTTGAAAAAGTGCCTCAGTCTGTTCGAACCCTGCTATGTTCTCGATATAGAGCGGCCGTGTAAACTCGGCGACCGATAGCGAGGCTTCCTGTTGAATATCCGGGAGTCGTCTGGCCCGTTCGCGGTCGCGCTTCTGCATCGACAGCATCACTTTGGTTTCAAGACGAGTGAAGTCGGGGCCTGGTGGTGGAGTAATGTCGAGCATTTCCCACGTAAACCGAGCGGCGGCGGTAAAAGCGTTCCGGGAAGGTTGTTGGTGTAGCCTTCGCAGTTGGAATGCAGGTATCAATTGTGCATTGCCGGTGCCGATTCCGCCGAATGAGGTTTTGTTCTTGTTCTTGTTTTTGTTTAGGGAGGATTTGTTCAGTACCGATTTGTTGGCAACACCGCCGCTCGCCGTGGCGGCTCCGGCTACAGGCGCGCCCGGGATGGCGATACCGGCTCCATCCATCGCTGGGTCAAGCTCAGCGAACGGCAAAGGTGGGCAGGGCGATACATGATCGGCATCGACCTCAAATCGAAAATTGTTCAGGAACTGTATCAGCGGTGATTGCGGAGCAAGGTTGACCATTTCGCGTATCCTTCATCCATTCGAGCCGAATTTTGATTGAGGAAGAATTACCGGAGCTTGACACCGGCCTTGGTAAGTCCGGCGATCAGCATCTTGCCTCCCCCAGTTTTTAACAGCGGGTAGCGATTGTCCTTAAGGGACTCGATAGAGAAATTCGGTTCGACAGCTTCGAGCCGCTCTACATACTTTCCCGCCAACTCCATCTCATCCCGATGTGCATGACTTGCTGCCATGTAGCGTAAGAGAGAATTGAAATCAGGACGCATCTTCAGCGCGTCTTCACCCGCTGAAATGGCGGCTGCGTGATCACCGGCCAAGGCCGCACTGATGCACTTCGTCGTGTCGAAATAATACTTGTGCACACTGTAAAACCCCAGGTTTTGAACCCAGTTGGCCATGGCCAACGCCTTTTCAGGCTGCCCGGCGTAACAATGCAACATGGAATAAAGGTCCCAACCGAGTGGTTGTGCTGGGTTGAGCTTGATTGCTCGTTCGAACAGTCCCGCGGCATAGTCGTATTCGCAAAACAAGAATGAATGGACGTGCCCAACGAGAGCAAGTGCGATGGAATTGTTGGCGTCCAATTCCAATGCCTTACGGGCGTAGAATTGGGCTTCTTCGACTATCGTTAAGTCGTAGGCATTGAAACGCTGTCCGACCCGAAAAGTCCTGATAAAGGCGAGCCACGCATAAACTGAGGAGGAGGGCCGCTCAGCAGCAATGTTGTGAAGGATGCGTTCTGCTCTATCAAGATCTTCCCGAGACAATCGAAAGACCGAGTTGACCGCCTCGATCAGAGTGGTTTCGCGCTCTAGCTTTCCTCCTTCGCCGCGGAAAAGAAAGCTACCGTTGACTTCATCGATCAAGTGATTGATTAGCCCATGCAACTGACTGGTTTCGCCTCTTTCCAGGGGCAGGCGGTCGGCGATGCAACTGTCTTTCCAGATCAGACTATGATCGGCCAAACGCAGAATGCTCACCACGATAAGGGCGGTTTGACTGGCGAGCGTCAGTTCCAGCTGTATGCCGAGGGGTGTTGCCAGCGAGGTTTCGCTACCTAGTCCAACATCATTCGACGAGTTCGCCCCAGGCCCTCCGCCGAAGGAGAAATCAGTGACACGGATATCAGTTCCCTCGACAAGCGATTTTGCGATGAGGTTCGTCACTCCCGACGCAAGAATCTGTCCGTTTTCGCTTTGTCCGGCGATGCGCGAGGGCAAGATCGCGACTACCCATTGTCTCGAATTGACGTTGGAAATCGAGTCACCAGCTGTATCGTTCGCCGCTCATTGCAGTTCCACCACTATTCTTGCCCGGATTGATCGCCGTTAAAGGAACGAGTGGCGTCGGTTCCTGGTTCTGACGCGCCAGCTCAAGCTTTGGTTCAAATTTTTGCTGGAATTGTCCCTCATCGTATCGACGCTGCCAGACCTGTCGCTCCAGTGTAAGCCACTCCTCGAATTCAGGGTCTCTGACGTCGACCCCTTCGAGAAAATGTTCAGCAGCCAGTTCGTCATTTCCTGCCGTATGGCCCTCGGTCAGGATTTCGTCGATATCCAGCCGTATGCGGTCCATGCGAAGCGAGACTGTGTTCTTGTCAGCCACCAGGATATCTCGTGCATCACCCAGGCATTTCCGGATATCGAGCAATGCCTGGCGAAGACTGGCAGAGGCCTGGTCTTCAGGCCTGTCGCTCCAAAGCTTGTCACGAAGCCAAACTCTCGAACGTGATCCCCTTAGGGAGACCGCCAGCATGGCAAGGATCGCTTGAGACTTTTGGGATTTAGGCGTCAGAACCTTGCCCTCCGGATCAGTGATCGCGAAGGGTCCAATAAGGTACATGCGATAAGCCGCTTCGCTGTGCTGACTGCGGTCCATCAGCGTGGGTCCCCGAGTAGCCTCATGGATTGCTTTATCTTGCTTGTGCTTGGGCTCTCGCTCTAACTTTGGCACAAAACACAACTTTGGCAATACGTTTGCGTGTATTGGGAGCCCGCGCGGGTAAACAGGAATGCTTATTCCCGAAATGTTGTACACTATTCCGCTCCCATCATTTTCTTGACGTCAGCTAAGCTGGCTGACTTACGGGGAATACAATTCCACTGTTATTCCAGCGTGAAACCAGCGTGAATTGTGGTCAAAAAAATAAGGAGGTGTGGGTTACAGGAGCACTTTTGATCGGTTGGTGCGGTGCGAACTCGTTAGAGCGCCGGCAGCTCGTCTACGGTCGCGCAAAATTTTTTCAACAACGGTGTCGGATTGGCAAAGTCTCGCTCGTCCTAAGGGCCTATTCCGGCAAATTCAGGAGGATCACAACCATGCCGAATACCATACGATTGCACCGCGTTCTGGCAACAAATCCGGACAAGGTTTATCGGGCCTTCATCGAGGCAGACGCGCTCGCCAAGTGGCTTCCTCCCAACGGTTTTGCTTGTACTGTGCATCACTCAGAGGCAAAGGTCGGCGGCACGTTCAAAATGTCCTTCCGGAACTTTACGACTGGCAATAGCCACGCGTTTGGTGGCGAATATCTCGAGCTGGTTCCTGGTGAACGGTTGCGTTACACGGACAAATTCGACGACCCCAACCTGCCTGGCGAAATGGAAGTAACTGTGACGCTGACCAAAGTGTCGGTCGGGACCGAGCTCCATATAACGCAAGCGGGTGTGCCGGACGTCATTCCACCGGAAGCTTGTTATCTCGGATGGCAGGAGTCGCTGAAAAACTTGGCAAGGCTCGTCGAGCCGGAGATCAACGAATAGCACATCAGACGTGCAGTCGCTGCGAGGTAATGGCTGTTCGCGGCGCCCAATTGAGAAGCAGGCGGCTTCACCGCCTGCGCATCCCTAATTGATGCCCTTGTTTGCGATGTATTTTTGAAGGTCGCTCAATTCCTCACAGCCGCCGGGATAAAGCGCTGTCAAAGAGGCCAACTGCTCGCCGGCCTTCTCCAAGTTCAAAGAGAATATGCTTGGAAGAAGGCCAGGACCGCGCCCACGGCTATGCCAATCAGCGGTGCTATTATTCCCCCCAACTTTGCTTTTCGAAGCGCGCGGGCTTGCCGTTCGCTTACCCGGCGGTTCGTCTGGTACCGTTCTTTGAAGATTTCGAGGTATTGGCGGGAAAATGTAGGCCGGTCGTTTTCGCTATCGGCGGCGAGTAGCCAGAATTCGGCATTGCGACCAGGCAGATCAATGTCCCCGACTTCGAGGGCCTGAAAGCACTGCCAGGACGACCACACCAAAACCAGCGTCAAGGACGCAAGTTCCCAGCCAACCGTTGGAGAAAACTCGCCTGCTGCAAGGGACGTAACAGCGCCGGTCGCCGTGGCAAGGGCGATGACAGAAAATAGCCGGAGAAGTCCCAGCGCTTGGTTATTGCTCGAAGATATGAGAGCAACGATAGCATTCTGCCGAAATCGCGTATCTTCGATAGCCAGCTTCCAGTCGTCATTTTCAAACATTGGAATCATCCCCTTCGGCATTGCGGACAAGGCGGTCAAAAATGCACAATTTCAACCGTTGGCAGCGCGACCGTTAATACAGGAACCAACCAATTCCGATCGCAGCTGCAACACCGATCAGGAACACTACGGTGAACGTGAAGGGCCCGACGTTCACGCCGAGTTTTCTCAACCGCTCGTCCAGATCATCATGACGCATCGAAAACCTCATCGTTGGTTGCAGATCAACCGTGAAGCTTGCGTAGCAGCAACCCAAGGCGTTCTTCAGGAGCTGCGGTGGCGATTTCGCCGGCTGGCCTGCTCGGCACACCGCTCTTGCGGCCCGCTCTCACTTCGCTTGGCGTATAGCCGAACTCCCTCTTGAATGCCCGGCTGAACTCTGCGCCATCACTGAAACATCGCTGCTCAGCGATCTCAATAATACGACGTTTGTCGTTCGGGTCCGCTAACGCTGCGTGTGCATCGAGGAGACGCTGGTGCTGCAGGTAATGCATCACGCCGCCGAATGGCTCGAACATCCGATAAAGCCCGGTGCGTGAAATCGCGAGGTCACGCCGCAACGCATTGGCATTGAACGATGGGTCGAACAATCTGGATTGCACTATACGGCGTGCCTTTTCGAGCAACACGCGGGCGATAGGTGCCTGAGCCTCCTCGATGTTGCCTGGAGACGGCAGCAGACAGGCCCGGATCATCGCCTGCGTCGCGCCCACGAGTTCAGGGAGATTGTCCGCCTCGACCGCTGGCAGCCGCTTGGCTAGTCCGATGAAGTAATCGGACAATAGCCGGCCCATCGCCGTGTCGACTGTGGAGAACTCGGAAGCACTGAGGACATGTGCCACTTCTGGATCGGAATCTCGGGGAACAAACAGCACCAGCATTTCGCTGTCTGTTACATTCCCTTCAAACCAACGCCCCAGCGAATGGACCTGTACTATGCCGGCGCCGCCTTGAAAGCTTCCTGCCGGACCCTCGGTGCTGATCGAACCGTCGAGTGGAACGGTCAATGTCCAGTGGTCGAGCGCTTCCCTGCGCGTGTGACCAGGAACACTTGCAAACTCGAGTGCGCTGGTTCTGATCCGCGAGAATGCCAGACGACCGAGATCCCAGACGGTCTGCTTTCCTTCAAAGCCGCGGGACCTGTCCCTGCATTCGCCAAACTCGAGCATCGACGAGAAGCTTCTGCGCCAGGATTCATACTGATGGTCAATCGGCACGCCGCTGGTATCAAACTTGAACGCGGGAATAGAGAATGCGCCGGAAGACGACCGCTTCGGTTGAGGAGGAGGGCAGTTGATGGCAGATGCCGCTGCGGCGTGTGCAAAGTTTCGATCGAGCGATGCATCCGATGGCGCGACTTGATCATGCGCGTTCATGATTTCACCATTTGTCGTACCCGGAACAACGTGCAAATAGGTGGCGCTGTCTCATTGTTAGAGACGAGCATAGTAGTACTTCGATCCATTTTGTTGGGGGAAGTACAGGCATGGCTGCTCCAAAAAACCACAAGAGTAAGGTATCGCGCAGTTACAAATGCTCGACTTCACAAGTGTGGCACAACTCCGGCAGTCTGTTCAGTACGTAACTGTTACGAAACGAGTTGCACAAACGGTGGCCTCTCTACCTGAAGGTGTTCGAAATTAGATCGAAGTTCTGTCGGAATTGTCAGAAGACCTGGCCGACAGCAACACGGCAATCCATTTCGCCACGGACGATTTCTCGCAGTAGATAATGAACGCGATGAGAATGGGGACGCCAATGAATGCGCCCGGCACCCCCCACATGAAGCTCCAGAAGAATACCGAAAAAATGACGGCGAAAGGCGAGATTGCCAAGGATGCGCCCGTTAAACGGGGTTCAAGATAGCTACCGATCAGAAACTGGATCAGGTTCAGTCCGACAAAGACCGCCAGAGCCATCTGCCAGGAATCAAATTGGCCTATGGCAAAAAGCGTCGGAAGGACAGTCGCTACGAATGGTCCAAGGAACGGTATGTAGTTGAGGGTGAAGGCAATTGCGCCCCAGGCAGCCGCCAGTTCGAGGCCTGCGAAATAGGCGAATGCCCAGACGATCAACCCGGTCAAGACGCTGGCAAACGTGCGCACGAGCATGAACCGGCGCAATTTCTTTGAAATTTCGCGATTGGCATGGAGCATGTTCATGCCCTGCGGTTGTAGGGCGGGAGAGCGAAGACGCTTGCCGAAATCCTCTATTTCCAGGAGGCCGAGCATGACGAAAACAAAGACCAGCAAGGCAAATCCCGCGAAACTATTGAGGCGCCCGGCCAACCCTTGGGTAAAGCTCACCAGCCATGTCACGTCGAAACGGTCGGCGAGTGGACCTGCGATGGCAATGCCGTGTTCCTCCAGCCAGTCGGTCCAGTGGACATATACATCCTGGAATCTGCGGGCATTGACGAAAAGCCATTGGCCAAGCCTGCTTAGGCCCCAAGTCACCGAGGATCCGACGGCGACGATGATGAAGATTGTTGAAGAGAGCGTCACAAACAGGGCAAGTAGTTTGGGCATCCAGCGCTGCAACCTGATCTGGAGTGGCGCAACGAGGGCGATGACAAAAAGGGAGAAGGCGAACGGTATGAAGATTGCCTGGCCGAAACGAAGCAGCGCGAGAACCAGGATGCCGGTCGCGAGGTAGCCGATCATCGGTTTTGCATATTGAACTGCCATGCCTTGCCTACCCGCCCCATAGCCAATGATCCCGGCCTACCCGGGAGCGCAAGGCGAAGACCCTGGCCAATGGACCACGGCCATTCGCCCGACGGCTCCGCAAACCATCTCGATAACTATCTGGAAGATGGGTCCTGCGGGTGAGCACATGGACTGTGCCCTACTGTCTAAGGTCAAGATGTGGCCTTTTGCAACGCGTCGCGCAGAACCTGCTCCTTGGTTTCATCCAACGAAGTTTTGAGAACAACACCGCCGTAATGCGAAATGTCCTTCAGGACCTTGTCAGCCGTCATCGACTGCACGAGCACGAACAGGGCGGCGTTTCCAGGCTGAATATTGGCTGCGAGATCCTTCATGAAGTTGTCGTTTATGCCAACATCCGTCAACGCCCCGCCGAGGGCACCAGATGCCGCGCCGACTGCGGCGCCGATCAGCGGATTGAGAAAGAGGACGCCAATCAGTAAACCCCAGAAACTGCCGGATACCGCGCCGGCTGCTGTCGTGCTCACCAACTGGTTGAGCTTGATTTTGCCCGCATCTGTCTTTGTGGCGATGACAGCGTCGCCGAGCGTGATCAGATATTCTTTCTGGAGTTCGAGGAGGCGATTGCGCACCTCTTCGGCTTTGGGTTCGGTGGGATAGACGATCACGATAAGATCAGACATGTTGCCTCCAGTTCTGTACGGTGACTAACGCTGGGACGCGCTGCAAAAAACTATATCGTGCCCGACACGTCGAAGAGATTAGCCATGAATCCCAGAGCTATGCATTGTGTTTCTTTTTCCTTCGAAGGGCGACTGCACATTGAAAAGCGGTCAATCGCTTGGTGGCGGATTGTCGGCGCTCCGCGACCGTTCGGAGAAAAATGCCTTCAGGCGAGAAACATCTTCCGGTTGAATGTTTTGCGGGGCGGTAACGGCAACCCAGCCGTCGATGTAATGCTCCGGGGCGTAGACATGACCGTATCCCATCGGCGAGGTCGTCGCGATTGCCATGTCGAACAGGAGCTGCAGCATTGTGACCCCTGGAATCCAGCGGAGGCTTGGCGAGACATCGGGACCACGCGGGCTCTTCATCCAATCCGGCTCCCGATAGAGCGCGTGAAAATCGAAGAACGTCACGGGATCGCTGGCATATTGGAGATAGACGATGCGAAGAGGTCCCCAGACGGCACCGGGGATATCGAGCGCATTGTTCTGGTTCGTGAACCGTATGATTGAACCGTCGCGGAAGCGCGGCAGCCATGCTGGCGAACCAGGATTTCGGCCGGCCGTCACGGAGTTCCAAATGCGGCTCTGGAAAGGTGGACCACTCCACAGGGCGCCTTGGAAAGGATCGCCGATAACATCGTAGAGATGGGCTGAAAGTTCGGAGTTCATCGCGCCCAGGCTCAGGCCATACAAGTACAGCTTGGGTCGGCTGTCACGCGGGAGCGTAGTCCAGTGGCGGTATACTTCGCGAAAGAGCGCCTGGCCTGCTTCGGCGCCGTAGCCCGGTTCCACAAGCAAGGATAGCCAACTGCTGAGATAGGAATATTGCATGGCGACGCTGGCGATATCGCCATGATGTAGATACTCGACAGTGTCGATACCCTCCGGATCGACCCATCCTGTTCCCGTCGGAACGATGACAATCAACGCCGATCGTTCGAACCCGCCATCACGCTTCAATTCTTCAAGCGCGAGGCGCGCTCGTTCATCGACCGTTTCCGCGGAATTCAACCCGACATAGACCCGAATGGGATCAAGCGCTTTTGCGTTGAAGAAACTGCCAATCTGCGCACCGGTAGGTCCAGATGCGATAAACGCGCGCCCTTGCCGTCCCAAGGTCCTGCCAGTCGAGGACCGAGCCTGGGCCGCCAGGTTTTGTGGGATCCGAGGGGCGTATCGAGCCGTCATCGATCCTGGCATCGAGCTCGCGAAAGGATGTGTCGACCATGCGCAAGACGACCTTGAACAAGACACCCTGGGCCACCGACCAGAAGAGTGCTACCGCCAGAACACCGCCAATGACCTTGGAAACACGGCGCGGCACGAGACGGTTCAGCCAGCGCGAGAAAAGCCGGAATGTCCGCCTGAAGAGGCGGGCGAGCAGAATGACCACCAGAAAAATACCGAGCGCAATAGCTGCAAGTTCAATTGGTTCCACGCTTTCGACCGGCCCAAGTCCCATGAGGCTCCGCACGGTGTTTTGCCATTCGGCGGCCTTCCACAGAAAAACGCCGGCGGTTCCGATACACAGGATGACAGCAATCCATTTGGCCGCTTTCTGAACCCGCGCGCGTGGAACTGGAATTTCCAGATAGCGCCAGAGCCACACCGCCGCCACACCCACGCCATAGCCGAGCGCTGCGCAAAACCCGGAGAGCGCACCCTGAACAAGGAAAGAGCGTGGCATGAGGCTAGGCGTAAGGGATGTGGCAAAGAAGAGAATACCGACAAGCAGACCAACGGCGGAGAACGACTTTGCCAAGACTGAAATATAAGCTTTCATCGGATTCCCCCTCGAAGAGAGATGGCAGTTTAAAGTCGACCGCAGTGACACAATGCATCGACACCCTGTCTTGTTGAAGAGTGATGTCAATTTCCAACTGGTGTCACGGTGATATTAACTATCCAGTCGTCAATTATTCGTTGTTGAAGCGATGGACATTAATAGGCGATCCTGACACAGGCGAGATACCCTCGATGCGGATCACGGCATGAAATACGGGAAATTTGAACTGAGAGCTTGTTTTTGGGATTCCATGCCTATCACAGATAATTGGAGCACCACTATATTCGCACCACTGCGCTTGCGGCGCTTGTCGCACGCCGCGAAATTGGTGACCTTCACATAGGGATAGAGGAGGTGTTTCAGTTTCATCTTTCGGCCTGTCGCTTGCAAGCGCGATAACTGAAAGGGGAGCCAGCATCGGTACCTGATCCGATCATTGGCGGTTCAACTACGAACGATTTCTACGATGCTTTGGCGGGATGTAGCGGGAGGGCGCCGTCGGCCACGGCTTGTCGTCTTGGCGACCACAGATTGAGCAAGCCAGGAAACCGCGCCATCACACCTTGGTGTCCTTCGAACAACTCGGCGTAATCCGTTGGCTTAACGGGAGACATGAAATGACCACTGCCAATACCGCGCCAAAGACCGTGATGCAAAGACTGCTGGATGGCGTCGAGAGAGTGGGAAACATGGTTCCCCATCCCGTCGTCATCTTCCTCATCCTGATTGGCATTGTTATCGTCCTGTCGGCCATTCTCGGTGCCTTCGGGGCGGCGGTCAGCTTTGAACGCATCAATCCGGACACCCACGAGATCGAAACCGCTTCAACGGAAATACGCAGCCTTCTGAACGTGGAAGGCATCCGCTTCCTCTACTCATCGCTCATTCCGAACTTCATGAGTTTCACGGCGGTGGGGCTGATGATCGCCGCCATGATCGGCGCGGGTGTAGCAGAGGAGTCCGGTCTGGTCACGGCGCTGATACGCAAGCTCGTCATCGTTTCACCGCGTTGGGCCCTGACCTATATCCTGGCCTTCGTGGGCATCCTTGCAAGTATCGCAGCAGATGCCGGTTATCTGGTCCTTATACCACTCGCCGGCGTCGCCTATCTGGCAGTCGGAAGACATCCGCTGGCTGGTCTGGCGCTCGGTTTTGCAGCAGTTGCCGGTGCTTTCACGGTCAACATGCTGATTAAACCACTTGATGCGGTCCTCGTGGAATTCACCAACGATGCGGCGCGGCTGGTCGATCCCAATCGATCGATCGGGCTGGCATCAAATGTGTGGTTCTCCATCGCGTCTGTGATCTTCCTCACTTTCCTCATAGCATTCATCACCGACCGCATGATCTCGCCGCGGCTGGGAGAATACAAGCCGGAGGGAGCAGCTGACGGCGCTGTTCCAGATCAGGGGGCCGTGCTGAGCGAGCAGGAGTCACGCGGATTGAGGTTTGCACTCTACGGGCTGATCGGTCTGGTGGTGGTGTTCCTGCTGTTGACGCTTCCCAGTGGCGCGCCGTTGCGCAATCCTGAAACCGGCGAGCTGATTGGCAATTCCCCATTCATGAACGGCCTGATCGCGCTCATCATGCTCATCTTTCTGGTGACGGGGTGGACCTACGGCATTGGCGCCGGCACCTTGCGGACACTGTCGGAGGTGATCGCTGCCATCGAGAAATCGATCAAGAATATGGGCGGTACAATCTTCCTGTTCTTCGTCCTCAGCCAGTTTGTCGCCTATTTTACCTACACCAACATAGGCACGGTCATGGCACTCAGCCTTTCCGGCGCGCTCCAGGCGGCTAATATTGGCGCTCTGCCACTGCTGATCGGGTTTATCGTCGTCGTCGCGATCATCGATCTGTTGCTGACCGGCGCAATTGCAAAGTGGGCGATCTTCGCTCCCGTCTTCGTGCCACTGCTGATGAAGCTCGGAGTCGAGCCGGAGGCTGTGCTCGCGGCCTATCGCGTTGGTGACTCACCAATGAACGCAATCACCCCGCTCAACGCCTATTTTGCGCTGGTCGTCGGCTTCGCCCAGAAATACGACAAGTCGGCGGGTGTTGGCACCATAGTTTCGCTGATGCTGCCCTATGTCGTTTTGATATTCGTGCTGTGGACGGCTCTGTTTGCTGTCTGGAAGGCCCTCGGGCTGCCGTGGGGCCTGTGACGAACGCTATCTCAGCGATTACAACAAAATGATCGGATGGATATTATGAGCAACAACTCTATTCCCCTCGACGTTGCGGCGGCGGAAGATCACCTGATGCGGTTCCTCTCGGTCGAGGGCGTAACCGGACAAGAAGCGAACATTGCCGCTGCGGTCAGCGACGCTCTGAAGAACGTCGGCGTGCCGAAGTCGGCCATTCGTTTTGACGACGCCAACAAACGTATTCCGCTACCGACCGAAACGGGCAATCTGATCGTGGAGCTGCCCGGAACACGGCCAGGACCGCGGCTTCTCTTTTCCACCCACCTCGACACCGTGCCGCTCTGTGCAGGAGCAAAGCCGCGTCGCGAGGGCGACCGCATCGTCTCGGACGGCACCACCGCGCTCGGCGGCGATGCACGGACTGGCGTCGCGGTTCTCGTCGTTGTCGCCGAAACACTTATCAAGAACAAGCTGCCGCATCCGCCAATAACGCTGTTGTTCACCGTCCGCGAGGAAAGCGGGCTGCATGGTGCGCGGGAACTCAATCCGGCCGATCTCGGCGGCGCGGTCATGTGCATCAATGTCGATGGCCAGATGGCATCCGACCTGATCATTGGCGCGGTTGGCCAGGAGAATTGGGAGGCCGAGATAACCGGCCGCGCCTCGCACGCCGGCGTTGCGCCTGAAAAGGGCATTTCAGCGACGATGGTCGGTGCGATGGCTCTTGCCGAAGCACGCCGGGCCGGCTGGTTCGGCAAGGTTGTCAAATCAGACGGTCGCGGCACGAGCAATGTTGGTATCTTCGGCGGCAAGGACAACAAACCCGCAGGCGACGCGACCAACGTCGTGACTGACTATGCCTTCGTCAAGGGCGAGGCCCGCAGTCCCGAATCCACCTTCGCGACGAAGATCGCCAAAGGTTACGAAGAAGCATTCATCAAAGCGCAAAGTGAGGTCACGGATGACGCGGGCGACACTGCGGAGCTGAAATTCAGCCATGTGACTTCCTATCCACCGTTCGAACTCGGCAAGGACACTCCGATCGTACAGCGTGCGACCAAGGCGCTCAAGGCGCTCGGCATCGAGCCAGTCTTGGTTTTCTCCAATGGCGGCCTGGACGCCAACTGGCTCGATAAGCACGGCGTTCCCACCATTACCATCGGTTCCGGCCAGGCTGAGATTCATACCATCAAGGAGTATGTGAACCTTCCGGAGTTTGAAAAGGGCTGCCGTATCGGCGTGCTCATGGCGACGCTTGATGACTGATAGTCCTGCGAGGCCCTCTGACGGCCGGAGCCATCCGTGAAAAAAACTCGGATGCCAGCGGTCATCGACGGCCAAACTGCTGGGCGACTAGAAAGCCCGGTCAGGGCCAAATGAGGAATTGAGCGATTGAGCCCGATAGCATACACAGCCGCCATTATAGCCGTTGCCGTCGTTCTGTTCGTCTGGAACAAATTGCCAGTTGTCGTTGTGGCCATGCTGACCGCATTGGCACTGTGGGCGACCGGCGTGCTGACGATTAACCAGGCGCTTGGTGGCTTCGGTGATCCGGCGGTGGTCTTCATTGCGTCACTCTTTGTCGTCAGCTCCGGGCTGGAGGTAACCGGAGTCACCGCCTGGGCCGGGCAGTTGCTCATCCGTGGTGCTGGCGAAGAAAGCCGGACGCGCCTTTTGCTGCTGAAGATGGGGCTGGTTTCGCTGCTGACCGCCCTGATCAGCGTCAACGGCGCTGTCGCAGCGCTGCTTCCCGTAGTGGTCGTTATTGCCGTCCGCCTCAAGCGTAATTCGTCGCAATTACTCATGCCGCTGGTTTTCTCCGCGCATGCTGGCTCCATGCTTGCGCTGACCGGAACGCCGGTAAACGTGCTGGTTTCCGAAGCCGGACTTGACGCGGGGTTCGGCGGCTTCGGCTTCTTCGAATTCGCGCTTGTGGGCGTGCCACTTTTGGCAGGAACCATGGCCATCATCGTGCTGTTCGGAAAACAGCTGCTTCCCGAGCGCAACGGCGCCACCATGCCAGCCGATTTTAGCCGCCACGCCAAAACCCTGGTCGAGCAATATGGGCTCGCCAGCGGAATCTACCAATTGCGGGTCCGGGCAAGCTCACCTTTTGTCGGCGTGCCATCATCTCAAGTCGATCTATCGGCGCATCCGGGGCTGCAGCTGGTAGCCATACAGGAGGGCGAAACGGCCGGGCCGCTGCGCAGGACCTTGGTCGCTGAGGGAGACCATCTTCTGATACGCGGTGAAGGTGACGCGGCCGCTGCATTCGCGGCCCAGATGCATCTTGCGTTTCGGGATGAGAAGGCGGCCGGCCAAGGCGAGGACACGCTGTTCAATCGCAGCTCCGGGCTTGCTGAAGTTGTCATCCCTCCACGCTCAGGTCTTATCGGGGAGAAGGTTTTTCCTGGCATGGTCACCGAAAGTGGCGACCTGATCGTTCTGGCGGTGCAGCGCCCAGGCTTGGAAACCGCCGCCGTGAAAGCCAAGGGCGCCGGCGGTATCGAGCTGCAAGCGGGTGACACCATGCTGCTCCAGGGAACCTGGAAAGCCCTTGACGTTCACCTCGACGATCCAGACGTTCTTGTGGTCAATTCACCGGAGCTGGTACGTCGGCAGGCCGTCCCCATGGGCCCTGGCGCCCGCCAAGCCATCATCATCTTGACCGCAATGGTTTTGCTTCTCGCGACGGGCATTGTGCCGCCGGCGGTATCCGGACTGCTTGCTGCCGGTGCGATTGTCCTGTCGGGGATCATGAATGTCGAGCAAGCCTATCGTGCGATTGGCTGGACGACGGTGATCCTCGTGGGCGCGATGATGCCGCTTTCCACTGCGATGGTGGAAACTGGAGCGGCAAAGCTGATGGCCGAACATCTCGTCAATCTCGTCGGTGATGCCGGACCGGTAGCGCTGCTTGCTGGCTTGTTCATCCTGACCGCGATCATGGGCCAGCTCATCAGCAACACGGCAACCGCTCTGATCGTCATCCCGATCGGTGTGGCAGCTGCAACTGCAATGGGTATTTCGCCCCGTCCCGTGCTCATGAGCACGGCGGTGGCGGCGGCAGCGGCGTTCCTGACGCCCATCGCTACGCCCACCAACCTGATGGTTATGGGGCCGGGCGGCTACGCTTTCAGCGATTACTGGAAGCTCGGCTTGCCACTGCTGATCTGGTTTTTTGTGGTTTCTGTCTTCATCGTGCCCCTGATCTGGCGTTTCTGATAACAGGTCTTGACGGTGGGCGATGGCGATGAAAAGCGTACGTTCGGCGGTTTGCCGAAGAAGGCGCCAAAGTTGTGATTGCCGAGCTTGACGGGTCTGCAGGCGCCGCGTTGGCTGATGAGCTTACTTGCAAGTCCTTCCATATGAAACAGCCTGATCCATATGATGTAGGAGTGCGACGCCGGGCTGGATCCCGTCCGGCGTTGATACCGAGCTTCGATCAAATCCACAACTGATCGGAGCTCCTGGCCACCGCAAGGAAGCTTCTCAGATCCATTCCGGACATCAAGGCCCAAGCCAAAAATCGTTTCTACCCGCATTGCTGCACGCAATGGAGATCAATCAAAGGACCTGCCGGTAGGGGGGAGCTCAACCCCAGGCCGCTTTGACAGAACCGAGTCAACAAGGCCCCATTCCTTGGCTTCCTCCGCGGTCATGAAGTGATCTCGATCCAACGTCTTTTCCACATCCTCGAACGAGCGCCCGCAATGCTGAGCGTAGAGGCTGATCATTCGGTGCTTGGTTTGGCGCATTTCTTCCGCATGGATGAAAATGTCTGAGGCCTGTCCCTGGAATCCGCCGAGTGGCTGATGCACATGAAGGCTTGAATTGGCCAATGCAGTGCGCTGCCCGGGTTCACCCGCCATCAGGAGGAAAGAACCCATGGACCGTGCTGTTCCCATACATAACGTTGCGACGGGGCATGTGATGAACTGCATCGTGTCGTAGATCGCCAGACCACTGGTGATGACCCCACCGGGCGAGTTGATGTACATTGAAACCGGCTTTGTGGGGCTTTCTGATTCCAGAAACAGCAATTGTGCGCAGATGAGCGCTGCCATTCCGTCTTCGACCTCACCATTCAGGAACACGATGCGTTCCCGTAGCAAGCGTGAGTAAATATCGAATGATCGTTCGCCGCGGCTGGATTGTTCCACTACCATAGGGACGAGTTGCATCATGTCGCGCATAGGCGACCTCCTTTCAGTGGTGTTCCGGGTGGTACTTTTTAGGCTGCTGCGCGCAGAGGTTTCTGGCAATTGCTGTTGGCTGCGCTCATCGCAAGTTCATGCACAATACTGAAGGTCGTGCCGCCAGTACCATTCGACCCGATCCGGAATGTCACGACACTAATGGCATCGTTATCCTTGATTCTATAGCGAATACGAGTATCAGGATCGGCGGATATCAGATGCAATTCGAAGGATGGCTCCAGCGTACTTTTCCCCGGAGCATCGTCCTTGACCGTCGGTCGCTTCAGCCATCGCGACACATATTCCGGCACGGTCAAAGCCCTCCAAACTTTAGATGGAGCAGCGTCCAGCTCATAGGTGAGGTTTATGCTCGCGTCGGTCTTGCGTGTCATTGATCCATCTCCTTTAGAAGCTGCTTCAGGTCATCCACGCGGCTTGGCCAGAACACATTGTAGCGGCTAAGCCATTGATGGATTCTCGCCACACCATCGGGATTGATCCGATAGAGGACATTCCTGCCGTGTTTCTGTTCCGCGATCAGTCCAGCCGAGCGCAGAACAGCCAGATGCTGCGACATGGCTGGCTGCGACAGGTCAAACCCTTGCCGCAAGTCCGTGGCGTTCATCTCGCCATCGGCCAGCCGTTCGAAGACGGCGCGTCTTGTCGGATCGGCCAGCGCCTTGAAAAACTCTGTTTCGCTCATGCAAATACATAAGCACAGACTTATATGATTCGCAACAGGGACAATATCAAAATGTGACAGATCGCAGGCCGTTACATCTGCTTGATGTGCACTACGGTCACGCGTTTCAGTTCTTCGATATCCTTCGCTGCCAGAGCATCGATCATCTGGTGATGCTCCCGCGACGATTGTTCAATCCGCGCGCGTGTTTTCCACTGTGACACCGGCGCCGACGACGTCCTTTGGCGGATTTCGGTAACAAGGTTCACCAGTTCGCTGTTGCCGCAGAGCGCAAGCAATTCGCGGTGAAAGGCGAGATTGGCTTCGTAAAGCTCGATCATGGTTCCGTTCATGATGAGATCGTCAAAACGGTGCGCAAGGTCGCGGAGCTTTTTCGTCGTCAGTTCCGAGGCATTGGCAACGATCTTGTCCGCGACTGCCGTTTCAAGGATGACACGAATGTCGCTCACTTCCGTTGCCTGGCGGCCATCGGGCTCGAACACGTGGTAACCGCGATTGGGAACATGTTCGACCAGACGTCTTTGTACCAGCCTGTCGAGTGCGCGCCGCACTTCGGGTCTGCGTGCTTTGATAGCGCTGTTCGAGATCGATCTGTTTCAGCCACACGCCCGGAGCGAGCACGCCAGCAAGAATATCGTGCAGGATCAAATCGGTAACATCGACGACTTTGAGCTGTGACCTTGTTTTCGCTTTTGCTTCACTCATCCGTCTTTCCCCATATTCCATCGAAATGCATATCTCTATAAGGCCATTGTCCCTTACGAGATGTACGCCAGACAAATAATTTTACCCAGAGGTTGCGTAAAAATTATTTGCGTCTAAATTGGTGCCAATTTTGGTTACTATCATAAAACAGCCAATCGGGAAATCATGAGAAATTCGGGAGAAGTCTGGGAAATCGTCGAAGCCAAGCGCGATGCGTTCTTTGAATTGAGCGATCGCATATGGGAGATGCCAGAGACGAACTACGAAGAATACCGCTCTTCGGAAGAGCACGCCCATTTGCTCGAGAAGGAAGGGTTTCGCGTCACCCGCGGTATCGCCAATCTGCCGACGGCAGTCATGGGCGAAGCGGGAGAAGGCGGACCAATCATCGCCATTCTCGGTGAATTCGACGCGCTCCCTGGCCTCAGCCAGGTTGCAGGACTGGCCGAAGAGCGGCCAATGGTCGAAGGCGGGAATGGCCATGGCTGTGGCCACAACCTTCTCGGGTCGGGATCGATGCTGGCGGCAGCTGCGGTCAAGGACTATCTGGTGAAAAATGGACTGAAGGGGCGCGTACGCTACTACGGTTGTCCCGCTGAAGAGGGCGGTTCGTCCAAGGGCTTCATGGTGCGTGCCGGCGTATTCGACGACGTCGACATTGCAATTTCTTGGCATCCGGCAGCCTTTGCCGGCGTGAACAATCCAATCTCGCTTGCCTGCAACGAAATCAATTTCCATTTCAGCGGCCGTGCGTCGCACGCCTCGGCAACGCCGCATCTGGGTCGCAGCGCCCTGGATGCTGTCGAGTTGATGAATGTCGGCGTGAACTACATGCGTGAGCATATGCCATCGAGCGCACGTATCCACTATGCCGTCACCGACACGGGTGGCTCCGCACCGAATGTCGTTCAGGCCCGGGCAACGGTACGCTACCTGGTACGGGCGCGTGATCTGCCCGAACTCAACAGCCTTGTTGCGCGGGTCAAGAAGGTCGCGGATGGCGCGGCTCTAATGACCGAAACCACCGTACGCAGCCGCATTATCAGTGGCGATGCCAATCTTGTCGGCAACACGCCGCTCGAAGCCTTGATGCATTCGCAGCTGGAGCGCCTCGGCCCGCCGGATTTCAACGAGGCCGATCATGAGACTGCGCGGAAATTTCAGGAGACGTTCTCGCAAGAGGACATCGTATCCTCCTACAAGCGGTTTAACGTGACGCCTAAGAAAGGCCAGGCGCTGTGTGACAGCATTTTCCCTCCCGAAAGCGGCGACGGATCGATCGTCGGCTCGACGGATGTAGGAACAGTGAGCTGGGTCGTCCCTACCGTGCAGATGCGCGGGGCGACCTATGCTATCGGCACGCCGGGACATTCATGGCAGCTGGTTGCCCAGGGCAAGCTGCCTGCAGCGCACAAGGGCATGGAACATGCTGCGAAAGTGATGGCCGCGACAGCCATCGACCTACTTGCCAATCCGGATTTCATTGAAGCCGCCAGGGCCGACCATCGACAGCGTCTGGACGGCACGCCGTTCATCAATCCCATACCGGATGACGTCGAGCCGCCATTGCCGGAGAACACGGATGTCTGAGACAGGCTTTGAACCGGACACAGACAAACTGATGGAACATATTCGCGAGTTTTCGCGGAGAGTAAAACTGTCCGGCACGGCTGAAGAACTTGAAAGCTTCCGCTATCTGCAATCGCAAATGGAGGGTTATGGCTATGATACCAAGCTTATCCAGCATGATGCCTATATCAGTTTGCCGGGCAGGGCACGTGTCATCGTGGATGGCAGGATGCTGCGCTGCATCACCCATTCGATGTCCGTTTCCACACCCGGCGTTTCGGCTGAACTGGTCTACGTGGGCGAAGGCACAGCGGCGGAGTTCAGCGCTGCGAAAGTTTCCGGAAAAGTCGTCCTTGTCGATGGCATAGCGACCGAAGAGGTTGCTGCGCTTGCCAGCGCTGCCCAGGCAATCGGCCAGCTTCATATTAGTCCTAACGAACATCTCTACGAAATGTGTGTGTCGCCTGTGTGGGGCAGCCCTTCACAGCATACACGTTCAAATCTCCCGTCAACGGTCATCTGTTCCGTACCGAATGATGAAGGGGCGGAACTGCGCACGCGCTGCGAGCTAGGGGAGGCGGTCAATGTCTCCATGCAGGCCGAGGTCGATACGGGCTGGCGCAAAACACCTCTGCTGGTCGCCGAATTGGGTGCAATAGCCGGCAAAGCAGACGAGCCTTTCGTGCTCTTCTCGGGTCATCACGACACATGGCACTACGGCGTTATGGATAATGGCGGCGCCAATGCGACGATGCTGGAGGCCGCGCGCCTGCTTGCCGCTCATCGCGGCGAATGGCGAAGGGGGCTGCGCGTCTGCTTCTGGTCGGGCCACTCGCATGGGCGCTATTCAGGCTCGGCATGGTATGCGGACGAGTATTGGAGCGAGCTGGAGCAGCGCTGTATCGCCCACGTCAACGTGGACTCGACGGGTGGTGAAGGAGCAAGCGTGCTCACCAACTCAGGTGTGGTCGACGAGTTGAAGGCAGTGGCTTTCGAGGCAGTCGAAGCCATCAGCGGCCAGAAACATGCCGGGCGTCGCCATGGTCGGGCTGCCGACCAGTCTTTCTGGGGCATTGGCATTCCTTCGATGTTCGGGAGTCTCAGCCATCAGCCGCCGGGACCCGTGAAAATGCTGACGGCGCTCGGCTGGTGGTGGCATACGCCGCATGACACGATCGAGCACATCGATCCGAAGAACCTTGTTCGCGATACGGGCATCGTGCTTCGGGTTCTGCGACAGCTGCTGACGTCTCGTATCCTGCCTTATGATTATACGGCTTACGCCGGTGCATTCTCTGACGAAATTGCGTACCTCGAGCAGCAGCTCGGCGACAGGCTGGATATCAGCGCCCTCCAAACTGGTGTGTCAGCTCTCCGGGACAATGCGGCAACCCTCCTTGCGAAGTCGAAGATCCGGTACTGATGAAGAGGCCTTGCGTATCAATGCCGCGCTTATGCGCGCATCGCGGCGGCTTGTCCCGCTCAACTATACGACCGGCGAGCGCTTCCATCACGATTCAGCGTTGCCACATCCGGCCTGGCCATCATTGGAGGGGATAAGGCAACTTGCGCGGCATCCGGAAGGTTCTGCCGAGCTGCCGTTTTATGCGGTGCACGCGCGTCAAACGCGCAATCGCATTTCCCATGCCTTGCGGGAAGCGAATGCGGAACTGGAGGCGGTGCTGATCTGAACGCGGCCTGACAACAGTTCGCGAATAAATGAGGCCTTGCAGCCTCCAAATAAAGGGGAATGAACATGAAGAAGAAATTGCTGTTGGCTATCATAGCCGCCGCTTTGTCATTCACGGGTACGGCGGCAAACGCCAAGGACTGGACCCATGTCAAAGTGGGGATCGAAGGTGCCTTTCCGCCCTGGAACATGATTGACTCCGGGGGTAAATTGTCGGGCTTCGATGTCGACCTGATCCAGGACCTGTGCACGCGCGCCAAGGTCGAATGTGAACTCATCACCGGCGAATGGACAAGCCTTATCCCCAGTCTGAACGCCGGGAAGTTCGATCTCGTCATGACGCTCGGCATCAACGAAAAGCGCAAGCAGGTCGTCGACTTCACGGTTCCCTATGCGAGCGGCGTTGCCAGTTTCCTCACTCTTAAAGATGGAACGGTTGCCGCGCTCCCCCTGACAGGCGAGCGCCTTAATCTTAACGATCATGCCAAGGCCGATCCTGTGATGGCCGCGATTGGCAAGGAGCTCAAGGGCAAGTCTGTTGGCGTTGTCGGCTCGACGAGCCAGGAACAACTTATTCAATCCTATTTTGGCAATGCAGTTACGGTCCGCACCTATAAGAGTTCACCCGAACGCGATCTCGACCTGAAGGCAGGACGTATCGATGCGGGTTTCGACAGCGGCGTATACGCAACCTCAATGTTGGCCAAGCCAGGCAATGAGGATCTGCAGATGTCTGGCCCTCTTATCAAAGGCGCGATGCTTGCAACGGAAGTGGCGCTTGGTACGCGCAAGGGTGAGACCGATCTTCGCGAAAAGTTCGATGCCGCGATCAAATCTGCCGCCGAGGCAGGCGTCATCAAGACGCTTTCGGAAAAGTGGAGCAAGCTAGATCTCACGCCAACATTCAGCGGGAATTGAGCGCGCAGTTTCAAGAGTAGGGCACAGATATGCCGTTCAATCGTCTTTATGAAGCCGGATCGTATTGGCCATGAATCAGCCGGGCTTCCTTGACGTCATCAGCTTTGGACCGGGAGGGTGGGGTGCCGCCCTTCTCGCCGGGGCCTGGATGACGATCCTCATCGCTATTTCCGGTTTTCTGATCGGTTCGATCATCGGCACATTCGGCGCTTGGGCAAAGATCTCCGGCGGCCGGACAATACGGGGTATCGCTGACGGATACACCACCGTGCTGCGCGGCATTCCCGATCTTCTCGTCATCTATCTGTTCTATTTCGGCGGTAGTGCTGCGGTAACATCGATCGGGCGTTTTTTCGGCTCGGAGGGGTTTATCGGCTTTCCCGGCTTTCTGGCCGGTGCTTTGGCGGTTGGCATCACGTCGGGCGCCCAGCAGACAGAGGTGTTTCGCGGGGCATTCAAGGCCGTGCACCGAGGTGAAATAGAAGCGGCTATCGCTTGCGGCATGTCGCGCGCGCTGCGGTTCAGGCGAATTATCGCACCATTGACGCTACGCCATGCGCTGCCCGGGATGGGAAATGTCTGGCAGGTCGTGTTGAAGGAATCAGCTCTCGTTTCGATTACGGGCGTCGCTGAATTGCTGCGTCAGGCTCAGGTCGGGGCCGGATCAACTGGAATGCCTTTCAACTTCTATGTCGTGGCCGGCGCGATCTACCTCACGATCTCGACCTTCTCCGGTGCGCTGCTGCAATGGTCCGAGCGCTACTTTTCACGCGGCGTCAGGAGGAACTGATGGATTGGACATTTACGCTTGAAACGTTCATCAGCCTGGTTGCGGCTATTCCACTGACACTGCAACTTGCTGCCACGTCGATCCTGCTCGGTGCTTTTCTCGCCCTAGGTCTGGCACTGCTCCGGCTTTCCGGGGTCCGAGTTCTGGACTGGTTTGCCCGGTTCTACGTGTTCGTGTTTCGCGGCACGCCACTGCTGGTGCAAATATTCCTCATCTATTACGGGCTCAGCCAGTTTCCGGCAGTGCGCCATACGATTTTGTGGCCGATATTGCGCGAGCCATATTGGTGCGCCGTCATTGCATTGACGCTGAACACTGCCGCCTATGCCAGTGAAATCATCCGCGGCGGGCTGTTGTCAGTTCCGCACGGCCAGATAGAAGCCGCGCGTGCGTGCGGCATGCCACGCTTTATGGTTTTCCGGCGGATCGTCCTGCCTCTTGCTATCCGGCAGGCATTGCCGGGATATGGCAACGAGATGATTTCCATGGTCAAGGCGACATCGCTTGCCTCGATCATCACATTGATGGAAGTGACTGGGGTTGCCGCGAAAATCATCTCGGAAACCTACCGCGCCATCGAGGTCTTCATCGTCGCTGGCGTGATTTACCTGACCATCAATTTCCTGCTCACGCGGCTGGTGCATGTCGTCGAATACATGCTGAGCCCACATCTTCGCGCGCCGCGACTGCAGACCCCCGTTCAAGGAGAGAGCAAATGAACGCTCAAGTGCCTGCGATCACGCCATTGGCGCTCGACGTCAAGGATCTGCACAAGAGTTTCGGCAATGTCGAAGTGCTGAAAGGGATTTCGCTCGGCGCACGCGAAGGCGAGGTCGTCTCGATCCTTGGGTCTTCAGGTTCCGGCAAGTCGACCCTGCTCCGCTGCATCAACCTTCTCGAAGTGCCCGATTCCGGGGACGTATCAGTCGGCGACGAGACGATCCGCATGCAGCGCACGCGCGATGGGAAAAGCCGGCCGGCAGACCAGGCGCAGGTCGAGCGCATTCGCTCACGGCTCGGCATGGTGTTCCAGAGCTTCAACTTGTGGTCGCACAAGACCATCCTCGAAAACGTCATCGAAGCGCCGATCCACGTGCAAAAGCGCCCGCGCAAAGAGTGCGTGGAAGAGGCTGAAGCCCTTCTTGCGAAAGTCGGCATCGCTGAGAAGCGCGATCAATACCCCTCGCATCTGTCGGGAGGTCAGCAGCAACGCGCTGCAATTGCGCGTGCCCTCGCCATGCGGCCGAAGGTGATGCTCTTCGACGAGCCCACCTCGGCGCTCGATCCGGAGCTCGTCGGCGAGGTGCTGCGCGTCATGCGTGGCCTGGCCGAAGAGGGCCGTACCATGCTGGTGGTCACCCACGAGATGGGCTTTGCCCGCGATGTCTCAAGCCGCGTGGTCTTCCTCCACAAGGGGCTCGTCGAGGAGGACGGCCGGCCGGAACATGTTTTCGTCAACTCGAAATCCGAACGGTTCAAACAGTTTATCAAAGGCTGAATTGATCAGCCGCAATCCAAAAAAGGGGAATACCTGGAAATGAAATATGCAATTCTTACTTTGAAGGCCATGCTCCTGTCAGCGCTCGTCTTTTCGTCGAGCGCCCACGCGGAAGCCAAGAAATGGACGCAGATTACTATCGCAACGGAAGGCGCATTCAAGCCGTACAACTTCACAAAGCCCGACGGAACGCTCGACGGCTACGAGATCGAGCTTGCGAAATATCTTTGCGATCACATGAAAGTCGAGTGCAAGATTGTCGTCCAGGACTTCGACGGGATGATCCCGGCGCTCAATGCCGGTAAGTTCGACGCCATCATGTCGGGCATGTCGGCGACTGCGAAACGCGAGCAGATCATCGATTTCAGCCAGTCCTATGGTTCCACCGGCCAAGCTTTTGCAACGTTGAAATCAAGCCCTTTGGCAGGCATGGAATTCAAGGGCGAAGTCTTCTCGCTGGCATCCAATGAGGCAGGCGCCATCAGCGCTTTGGAGAAGCTTAAGCCACTCTTGCAAGGCAAGACCATCGGCGTCCAGACCGCCTCGACAGGTGCGACCTTTGTCGAGAAATACTTGAAGGACGTTGTCGAGGTTCGCGAGTACAAGACCACCGAGCAGCACGACCTTGATCTCGCTGCAGGCCGTGTCGATCTCGTTATGGCCTCCATGGCCTATCTCACCACATCAGCCGCCAAGCCGGGCAATGAGGAGATGACTGTCGCCGGTCCGCGTTTTCAGGGCGGGTTCCTGGGTAAAGGCAGCTCTGTCGGTTTACGCAAGAACGAACCGGAATTGAAAGCGATGTTCGACAAGGCAATTGATGAAGCCAAGGCCGATGGCACGATTAAAACATTGTCGCAGACGTGGTTTGGCTTCGACGTTACGCCCCTCTGATCGATTGATAATGCCGGGCATTCAGTATTTGTGCCCGGCCCTTCGAGGAGGCGAGAAACCATCGCCGTTATAAACATGACTTGATTTATCATATTATTGCGATTAAGCACCCGTTATCGCACCTTGGTGCAGTTTCTACACGGGGTTTGAGATGCCGGAAATCCGCTTGAGTGCGACCGCGCGCGTGATTGTGTCGACACCGGATCACTACCTTAAGCGGCTAACGGATTACTTCTCAGAGCATGGCGATGTGTCTCTTGCCGCGCGCAAGGGGCGTATCGCTCTTCCGTTCGGCACAGCTACTATCGAAGCAGATGATGACAGCCTGTCGCTCCGGACCGAGGGTGAGGACGAAACCGGCCTTGCCTATATGAAATACGCCATCGCCAATCAGATGCTGGAGCTGGCGAATGAGGAAAAGCCCAGGATCGTCTGGGCGGGCGACTGTGCAGCGGGCGGACAGCCGCCATTTTTCCGGGAAATGCGCTTTGTCAATGCCAGGAATATATCGCCGCATATGCGCCGTGTGACACTTCAGGGAGAGAGGCTGGCGCGTTTTGCGCATGGAGGACTGCATGTCCATTTGCTGTTTCCGCCGAGAGGCGAAGACCGGCCACAATGGCCGGTGACGGGGGAAGACGGACGCCCGGTCTGGCCTGAGGGCGAGCACAAGCTGGTCTCCCGCATCTACACGATCCGCAACATCGACGCGGACGCAGGCAAGGTGGAAATCGACATCGTCATTCACGAGGGGGACGCCACGCCCGGTTCAGATTGGGCCATGAATGCGCGCGAAGGTGACCTGGTGGGTATGACAGGGCCGGGTGGCGGCGACGTACCTGAGGCCGATTGGTATCTGCTGGCCGGAGATGAAACTGCGCTTCCGGCAATCGGCCGCATCCTGGCACGGCTTCCATCGCTTGCAACAGCGGTCGTCCGTATCGAAGTGGACAATCCGCTCGAAGAGCAGCTTCTACTATCTGGTGCCAATGTTGATCTTGTCTGGCTGCATCGTAATGGCCGTAAAGCAGGAACGACGACGCTGTTGCAAGATGCCGTCAAAGCGGTGCCGTTTCCGACCGCCGGGAAACGTGTGTTTGCCTGGGCGGGCTGCGAATTCGCAGCATTCAAGGCTATTCGCAGCTATTTGCGAAATGAGCGGAAGCTTGAAAGGGAAAAACACCTTGTGGTGGCGTACTGGCGCCGCGGGTTTGACGGCGACAATGCTCGAAAAGAGAAAACGGCTGGATAGAAGCACAAGAGGCAAGGGATGACATTTCATCCGCGGATGAAGAGTCGGGTAGAAGGGGTCTCCGTTATCGGGAACCTTCGCTGGCGCTCGTGGCAGGGAGTTGTAGCCGACGTATGGTCCGTCAATTGCGCTCCGGATGCAGCTGGAGAATATGTGTCGGAGGATCCGCGTCTGTTCGTGACGCTCGACAAGTTAGGAAATGGCAGCTTCGGCGTCGGGCTCAATGCCCATGCGAAGGGTTTTATCCGGAGCAGCGTGCCTTACCCAATGAGCTATATTCCCGCCGGCTTGCCGGTATGGGGGCGGGTTCATGAAATCCAGTATCTGCGTCATCTCGATATGCACTTTGACATCACCAGTTTCGAACGCCGCTTCACCGATGATCGTATCGGCGAAAGATTGAAACTACCCCGTCTGATGTTTTTCGACGAGCATGTCGCAAAGCTCGCCAACTTGATTGCCGATGAATGTCTTAACGATGAACCGCTGCACGAACTCTATGGCGATGGACTGACCACGGCCCTTTTCGTCGCGCTCTTTCGCATCCAGCAGGGCAAGAAACGGCAACGCAGCCAGCTTTCGCCGCGGCAGCTGCGGACTGTCACAGGCTATATCGAAGATAATTGTATGCGAAGCATTCGCCTCCATGAACTGGCGGAATTGACAAGCCTGTCGCAGTCCTACTTCAGCCACGCCTTCAAGGCCTCGACAGGCATTGCCCCGCATCAATGGCAAATACGCGCCCGTATCAGGAAAGTGCAGACGCTGCTGGAGAAACCCGGATCGTCGCTGACACGAGTAGCCACCGCCGCGGGTTTTTCGGATCAGGCGCATTTCACGCGCGTATTCAAGCGGGTGGTGGGCGTGACGCCGGCGGTCTGGCAGCGGAATCGGCAGTTGTAACGCCAGACGACTTCGCCAACTGAATTCCCCACGAAGAACGGCCCAAAAAAGTTCAAAAGACAACAGAAACAATCAATCCCGGAAATTAAAGTTGATATATGTACTCAACTTATATTCGAGCTTTGAGACTTATAGGGGATTGTCATGAGTGGTGTCTATCGATCGGCATTTGGTGCGCTGCTTGGTGGGACGGCGGCGTTTGTATTGCTGTCGGCAACTGATACGCGCGCGCAAGATGCCAATGCTTCTATCCAACTGGACCCAATCGTGATCGAGGGCGGCAATTCAGATGGTTCTGCAACCGGTCCGATCGATGGCTATGTGGCCAAGCGCTCGGCAACCGGCTCCAAGACAAATACCCCCATTATGGAAATTCCGCAGGCTGTATCTGTTGTCGGCAGACAACAGATGGATGACCAGGGTGCGCAGAAGATCGACGAGGCCCTGCGTTATACATCTGGCGTATTTGCTCAGCCCTTCGGCGTCGATAACGACACGAACTGGATCTACATCCGCGGTTTCGATGCGACGCAGAAGGGGACATATCTCGACGGATTGCAGAATTTCAGCTTCGGCTTCGGCGGCTTCTTTATCGATTCATTCGGCATTGAGCGCATCGATGTTCTGAAGGGACCTGCTGCCGTGCTTTATGGCGGCAGCAATCCCGGAGGCATCGTCAACTACATCAGCAAGCGTCCGACCGGCGAACGTCTGCGTTATGTAGAAACCGGGATCAACAGCTATGGCAACGGTTACCTTGGTTTCGACATTGGCGACAAGGCATCCGATGTAGTCGATTATCGCGTCAACGGTAAAATATCCGGCGGTGACAATTACACCGATTTTTCAAAGGATTTCCTTGGTGTCATTTCGCCCAGCATCACCTGGAAGCCGGATGATGCGACGAAGTTCACCATTCTAGCCAATTACACCCATCTGGACCTTACCCATGACGGTGGCAGCTTCCTGCCCTACTATGGAACTGTAGTCGACGCGCCCTTCGGCAAGATCGATCGCAAGGCGAATTTCACGGAACCGTCGATCGACGACTATAATCGTGAGCAAGCCTCCATCGGCTATGAACTGGAACACACTTTCGACAATGACTGGACCGTACGGCAGAACCTTCGCTATGGCTACAGCGGCGTGCGTGAACACAATCTATATCCATTTGGATACGATGCTTTCTCCGCTCAGCCGATCGACGGCAATTACGATCTCTCGCGCATCAATTTCATGCACGATACGACGGTCCATTCGTTCGTCGTCGACAATCAGCTCGAAGGCCAGGTCACGACCGGTGCGATCGAGCACACGCTCCTGTTTGGTGCGGAATACAAGTTCTTCGACATCGATCAGATTCAGGCAACCGGCGCGTCAACGCCCATTAGCGCAGTCGATCCGATTTATGGTGAACCTCAAGGTCCAATGTTCGCTCCCTACATCGATCAGGTCGTCAAACGTCATCAGATCGGCGTCTACGCGCAGGACCAGCTGCGCTTTGGCGATGGCTGGCTCGTCACGTTGAATGGCCGCTATGATTATGTGACGACGGACGCACAAGGCACGCCGGAATATGAGGGTGATGATGGTCAAGGCCAGCGGAAGGGCAGGTATCGCCTATGAATTCGACAATGGGATCACGCCCTATGCGAGCGTTGCCACGTTCTTCAGTCCCGAGATCGGTGTCGATAGCAATCTTGCGTTCCTGAAGCCCGAAACCGGCCAGCAATACGAAGTCGGCGTAAAATACCAGCCGACGAGCTTCGACGGTCTCATCACGGCTTCGCTGTTCGATTTGACGAAGCAGAACGTACTGACTGGACCGTTTGGCGCGCAGTTCCAGGTCGGCGAGGTCAATTCGCGTGGCTTCGAAATCGAGGCACAAGCGAACATCACTAAAGCCTGGAGGCTAACGGCCGCCTTTACTGCTCTCGACTTGAAAGTGAAGGAAGACGCCGACGAGGCACTGATCGGCAAGCAGCCCTATTTGATCCCCGAAGTACAGGCCTCGCTCTTTGCCCAGTACACCTTTCTCGATGGTGCGCTTGAAGGCCTCGCACTTGGTGGCGGTGTACGTTATGTCGGGTCTAGCTATGCCGACCAGTTGAATACGTTGAAGGTTCCCGATGTGGCATTGGTTGATCTGAAACTCGGCTACAAGAAGAACAACTGGGGCGTTGATCTGAACGTCACCAACCTGTTCGACAGGGATTATGTATCGGGTTGCCAGGGTGTTTACGTTTGTTCCTATGGCGAAGGACGCAAGGCGTTGCTGAAAGCCCATCTAACTTGGTAGCAGGTGGCGTTGTACCCGGAGAAAACTCGACTGCTGTGAACTCGATTATCTGCTAAACTTTCTGGAGAAAGAGTGAATAGTTGAGCGGTCGCTATGTGCCAAGAAGGGTCGTCTGTCACGAACTTGGCCCGGGAACTCGAACGAGGTCGCGAGTCCTACGAACAGCACGCGTGGGCCGATGCGTACAAGTCACTCTCGTCCGCCGACGATATAGCTCCGTTGGACGCCGAGGATCTCGAACGGTTGGCGATGTCGGCGTACCTGATTGCTCGGGATGATGACTATCTGCGCATACTTGATCGTGCATATCAGGCACGTGTGGAAGCGGGCGAGTGTTCGCGCGGGGCTCGTTGCGCTTTCTGGTTGGGCTTGCGCCTTCTCTTTCGAGGAGAGACAGGCCGGGCGACGGGGTGGTTCTCCCGTGCCAGGCGGCTAATTGAGGGGCAGCAGCAGTCCTGCGTTGAGGAAGGCTACCTTCTCTTGCCAACTGTGGAGCAAGAGCTGGATTCGGGAGATTGCGACGCCGCCTATGCCATTGCTGGGGAGGCAGCCGAAATCGGTGGCCGCTTCGGTGAGCCAGACTTGATTGCGATCGCCAGGCATCTGCAGGGCCGAGCCCTTATACAACAAGGGCATGTGGAGAGGGGGCTTGCGCTGCTGGACGAGGCGATGCTTGCAGTCACCGCCGGGGAATTGTCGCCGCTGGTTACGGGTTTGATCTATTGCAGCGTGATCGACGGCTGTCATCAGGTGTATGCGCTCGACCGTGCTCGCGAATGGACAGCCGCCCTTGCGCGATGGTGCGAGACGCAACCTGAGCTGGTGAGCTTTACCGGCAAGTGCTTGGTGCATCGCGCAGAGATCATGCAGTTCCAGGGCGCTTGGTCCGACGCGATTGTGGAGGCGCGCCGTGGCTGCGAGCGTTTCGAAAGGACGATCGATCCTCATCGACCTGCCGGCGCGTATTACCAGCTAGCGGAACTACATCAACTCCGGGGCGAGTTCGCGGCAGCGGATGCGGCTTATCGGAGTGCAAGCCGTTGGGGCTGGGAGCCACAACCTGGTTTGGCGCTGCTGCGGATGGCGCAGGGCCGCGTCGAAATTGCGGTACGAGCGATCCGACGTGTCGTCCGTGCGACGAAGGCTCCGCTGGAGCGGGCCAAATTTCTGCCCGCCTATGTCGAGATCATGTTGGAGGCAGGCGAAATCGAGGACGCGCGATCTGCATGCCTGGAATTGCAGGAGATAGCCGCGCGCTTTGACACCAGTGTTATCGATGCACTTGCCGCCCACGCTCTCGGTGCAGTCGAAATTGGCCGAAGGAGACGCTCAGGCTGCTCTCGGCTCGCTGCATCGCGCTTTGCAGGTGTGGCAACAGGTCGAGGCGCCGCACATGATCGCGCGCGAACGTCTGTTGATGGGGCTGGCCTGCCGCATCCTTGCAGACGAGGAAGGCGCAACTTTGGAATTGGATGCGGCTCGGGAAGTGTTCGAACAGTTGGAAGCCGCGCCGGACCTCGCCCGCGTTGAATCTCTTGCAAAGGGCGGCTCGCCTGCTTGTCGTCCCCATGGCCTGACCCCGCGTGAGTTGCAGGTGCTTCGGTTGATCGCCACCGGCAAGACAAACAAGGGCATCGCCGCTGAGCTGTTCCTGAGCGGGCGGACAATCGACAGGCACGTAAGTAACATTTTTACGAAGCTCGACCTGCCTTCGCGGGCGGCCGCTACGGCCTATGCCTACAAACACAAGCTGATCTCAACCATTTGAACATCCACTAGGCAATACTACCCATGCTGCACTGGAGCGAATTGGGTGGTATCCCCGAAGCAGCGCACCGCCTTCCGTCCTAATTTTGATTTTGCAGAGCAACACTGCAGGCACGAACAAGGAGGAAGGAAACTATGAACACTCTGCAAAGCAATCGGGCTGCCTGGGACCAGATCGCGCTAGGCTATGATAGAACCAACACTCCCACTCAGATGTGGCTCGGGAATGAGGGCCTCGTCCGTGCCGGACTTCGTCAAGGCATGCGATTCCTGGATGTGGCGGCAGGCAGCGGTGCCCTCAGCATCCCGGCGGCACGCATTGGCGCACAGGTGATGGCGACAGACCAATCCCCCGTTATGCTCGAACTGCTTAATCAGCGGGCGCGCAAGGAAGGGCTTAGCATCGAAACCCGCGTGATGGACGGTCAGGCGCTCGAACTCGATACCAACAGCTTCGATATGGCAGGATCACAATTTGGCGTCATGCTATTCCCCGACATGCCGAAGGGCATCAGCGAGATGGCGCGCGTCGTCAAACCGGGCGGTCACGTGCTGATGAATGTGTACGGTGATCCGCAAAAAATCGAATTCCTCGGCTTCTTTGTGAGCGCGATCCGGACTGTTCGCCCCGATTTCAGCGGACCGCCTATGGATCCTCCTCCGCTTCCCTTTCAGCTACGAGAGCCAGAGCGACTGGGCAAGGAACTGGCTGCTGCGGGTCTGAAGGAAGTCAAGATCGAGACTATCACCGAGACTACTGAGTTTCGGACCGGCAAGGAACTTTGGGATTGGATCATATGGAGTAATCCTATCGCGGAAGAGGTCCTCGCAGAACTGAACCTGACTGGCACTGAAAGGGACGCCATCCGGCAGGCTTTGGAAAAGTTGGTTCGCGAGCGCTCCGGTGGCACCGGTGCCGCTGCTCTGACCAATCCGATCAACATTGGCGTCGGAGTGAAGTAACACATGCCTTTCCGTGGACAAGCCAATCGCCCAGCTATCGTTTTTCGCGAGAGATCGCTGTTCGCGCTGTCTGGCTCTACGGTTAATTTTCTGCTCGGCTTGCGGCAGGATGAGGAGATGCTGCTCAGCGCTTGCATCTCGCCCTCTCCACGTGGCGGTTCTTGAATTAGTTGTTTTCTGTGTTTGGCCCCTCTACGGGATAGCGTTGACCGCGCGGGCGGCGACGATGACAAGCGTCAAGAGGGAGATCGTGCTCTCCAGCATCATCAGCGTCTTTGCACGTCTCGTGAGCGGAAGTACGTCGGTTGGACTGAATGCAGTCGCCGTATTGTATCCGAGAAACAGGTAGTCGAGGAACAATGGTTGCCAGTCGGGTAATGCGACTTCGGGTGCTGCCGCCTGCGGAAAGAGCCAATCCGGCTTTGTTGTTGCCCCGCCCGCCCGAGCGGATGGTCCGCCACGGTCGATTTGCCAATAAAGTAATGAGAAGGTCAAAACATTGGTAACCCAGATTGCAAGCGATGAGGAGAGCAACGAGACAGCGCGGGTTTCCGGTGGATGAAGCGTGATGATTCCGATCATGTCTGCCAACTCCGCTGCCGTGTTGGCAATGTAGGCCGCGCCAAGAAGCATGATCACGATCCGCTCAATACGCATCCACAAAGCGTTTGCAGTGAGTGTGACCACAATCATGGGCACGATCACCACAAGCGCAACGCCGTAGGAAACCCATACCGGCATCACCTGCACATGGTGGGGCAGCACTGCTAAAAGACCGAGCACGACTAGTATCGCGAGCGCGGGAGCCCATCGGGGCTCGTCGCGGATGGTTTGGCCTGGGTCGTTCATGATCGAACGTCCGCGACTGCACGATGATTCAAGCGCGCATCGCATTCGGGCTTACAACCGAACGCTCGCAGGCGCCCACGAGCGAGAAGATTGAGTGTCATTCTTGGTCCCCCGACCGGAGATCCAACGAGAACCTACTTCGCCCCAGAGGATCACACCCCAGCCTAGTCCTGTTGCGTCGCCGTCACAAGGCCCTTGCGGCAAGTGCGTTTGCTGAATCCGTCTATTGGTGGCATGCTCGGTGTCCGTTAGTCCCGTTCCGCAACATAATAGACAAGCGCGAAAATGTCGTTCGAGATTTCCGCCAACGTCGAACAGCTTTCGACAATGATTTCTCATGCTGTGGCTCCGGCATTTCTGCTGGCCTCAATTGCAGCTTTCGTGTCCATCCTGATCAATCGGATGACAGGGATAACCGACCGGATCCGGAACCTCAATCAGATCGCCGATGACGACGCTGCGCGGGTGTGGCTTAAGGCCGACGTCGCCCGTCTGAAGCGCCGCGAAATCCTGTTGAACCAATCCCTGCAGATGGCGGTGATCGGCGGAATCGGGATCACAGTGCTGCTGTTGGTTGGTTTTGTGATTGCCTTTTTGGGTTATCGCCATGAACCCGGAGCAGCTATCTTGTTTATCGGGTCTTTGTGCTTTCTGGTGGTTGCTCTGTTCCGATTCCTGCAGGACGTAAGGATTGCCCTGAGCGAACTTGACCATCATCATTGAGTGTTGTTGGCGCGCACGGTCGAATAATGTTATGATATTGCAGGGGGAATTTACATGGACATCTTCAGGAACTGGCTTTCGATCCCGGTTACTGCGATCGCGCTACCACTGATGGCTTGTGGCGCTTCGGCACAGGAATCAGCCGCAGACCTCGCCAAGAAACTGTCAAATCCGATCGCGTCAATGATCAGCGTGCCGTTTCAGTTCAATTACGACAGTGGGTACGGTCCGAATGATGGCGAGAAATATTATGTCAACGTTCAGCCCGTCATACCGTTCGCACTGAACGAGAACTGGAACGTCATCTCGCGAACTATTCTGCCGATCGCCTGGCAGGATGATATCGCCGGACCATCTGGCGATCAGTTCGGTTTGGGGGATATCACCCAAAGCCTGTTCTTCTCGCCGAAGAAGCCGACCGCTTCCGGCATCATCTGGGGCGTTGGTCCAGTCTTTCTTTTGCCGACTGCTACCGACGATTTGCTTGGCGGTGAAAAGTGGGGCGCGGGGCCAACCGCCGTTGTCCTCAAACAAGATGGCCCATGGACCATTGGTGCGCTGACAAACCACATCTGGTCGTTCGCGGGTGATGATGATCGTGAGGACATAAACGCCACCTTCCTGCAGCCGTTCATTTCCTACACCACACCAAAGGCCTGGACTTTTGCTCTCAACACCGAAAGCACCTACAATTGGGAGACCGAAGATTGGTCCGTCCCAATTAACTTCGTGGTATCCAAGCTCGTGAAGGTCAACAAACAGCCGATTCAACTTTCGGCTGGTGTCCGCTATTGGGCCGATAGCCCGGACAATGGACCGGATGGATTCGGCGCGCGACTGGCGATCACGTTTCTCTTTCCGAAATGACGCCTACTTGCCGCCGGTTGCCGCACGCAACTGCCGAATGAGTTCGGCGAGTTGTGGATCATCCCGCCGCTGTCGTGCCAGCGCTTCGGCATATTTCAACGCTTCCGGGTAGCGGCGAAGCTTCAGTCCATACTGGATGGCCGCGCCGAGAAGACTGGCGTCGGTTTCTCCTCCCGCAACCGCAAGATCGAGCACTGTGAGAGCCTCCTCGGTGCGCCCGGCCGAATCGAGCGCAATGGCAAGCGTTGTCTTGTACCGGCTGTTGCCGGGATCAAGCCGGACAGCCTCGTCCAGCTCCCGGATTGCTTCTGGCAGCGCTTTTTGGCGAACGAGCGACAGAGCGTGTCCGTAGCGAAGATCAGCCTGATCGGGTGACACCGCGATCGCTTCGGCGTAGGCCCGTTCGGATTTTTCGTTCTGTCCCGTTACGCGGTAGAGTTCGGCAAGGTTGATGCGCGCACCCGCAAGCGCCGGATCGAGTACGATCGCTTGGCGGAATGCTTGTTCGGCCTCGCCCGCACGTTGCCGGCCGAAAAGGAAGGTCCCAAAATTGTTCTGTGTCTCGGCAACGTCGGCATTGGCCTGCACATAGGCACGCAGGTCTTCGACCGCGGTGTCGAAGTTCTTTCTCGCGTCACCCAGCAAACCGAGCGACGGAGTGCTGCCAAGGGCGGTTACAGCTGCCACGCGCACGGCGCGCGTATCGTCCGCAAGGAGCCGCCCTATCGCGTCCAGCCGTTGTTCGGGCGGCAGATTGGCGCCGCCTTCTGCTGCCCCGAGCCGGACGAGTGGATCCGGGTCCTCCGCTGCCGCCTTTACATCAGCTGCGACGTCTATCCCGCCGACGCGGCTCATGGCGGCAACCGCGCTGCCACGGACGATACCAGCCTGTTCCCGATCGGCGATCAGCGTTCGCAACGCCTCAACCGACGCCGGATCGTTCCTTGCAGCGCCGGCAAAAGCGTGTGCAGCGGTTTTGCGTTCGCGCCAGGCCTTACCATACCAAGCATCCATGGTTTCGGCCGCCCAGGCGTTGGTATTGCCTCCATGGCAGGTTGTGCAGGCATTCGGCGTACCGTAGGCGGCCGACAGGTCAGGACGCGGAATGACGAAGGAGTGGTCCCGCCGTGGGTCGACTTTCATATAGGTACGCTCTGGCATATGGCAGTTCGCACACTGCGCTCCGGTCGATGCCATCGGGTGATGCGTGTGGGCCGGAGTATCAAAGTGGCCGCCAGGATTGTATTTCACAAAGCGCTCCTGCGCCAATTTCGTATGGCATTGCGTGCACAGGGCATTGCCCTGCGCCTTGAGGGTGGCTTCATGCTGCGTGTGGCAGTCGAGGCAGGTGACGCCAGCCCTTGCCATCTTGCTCTGCTGGAAGGAGCCGTATTCGAACACCTCGTCGAGTATCTGCCCGTCAGGAAAATAAAGGTCCGGACGCAGCAGCGCCGGGGAGAAGTAGTCGAGGAAGGGCTTTCCGGGCTGATAGCCGTCAAGAAGCTTGGTGCGTCTTGCGTGGCACGCAAAGCAGGCGCCCGCATCGACCTTCGACAGCCCAAGGTGTGAGGGAGCGGACATCTTGGCATCTTTGGATTTTTCTTCGGCCCAAGCGACGTGTTTTGCGCCCGCGCCGTGACAAGACTGACAGCCGATGCTCGTGGCGACATAGGACGATTTATATTCGTTTGTCTCAGGCTGGAAATTGGCCCGGGAGTCGGTTGAGTGGCAGTCGATGCAGGTGCGGTTCCAGCGGTAGAATGGCCCCGCCCAATGAAATGTGGAACCCGGTTTTGCCGGCTTGCCGTCACCCAGCCAGAACCATTGCTGTTTTTCCGTATCCCATGCGAGGTCGAGTGCCTGCAGCCTGCCACCGCCGATATCGGCAAGATATTGCTGAAGCGGTTCATAGGCAAAAGTGTACTTTACTTCAAATTCTGCCTGCTTGCCGTCCGGTCCCTCGGTGCGAACGAAGAAGCGTTTATCTTGCCGAAAGAACGTTGAAACAAGGCCATTATGCTCGAAGCGGGTATTGTTGAAATTTGCCCGCACCGATTTGTCACTGGCGATGGCCATCGCCTTGGCGTGGTTCGATTTGGCAAATGCTGCGGCCTCATTGACGTGGCAGGATGTGCATGTGTTCTCGTCTACGAATCCCTCATGTACTGAGATCAGGGGATCAGTATCGGAAGCTGGAACATTCTCGGCGGCAACGGCCTGCCCGACGAATGCGAGCAGAACGTAAAGCGAAAAGACCGTCCAAAGCGTGATATGCGAACGAGCGCGCAACCGGATGTTTCGCATTTCAGTTAGCACAACGTTACCCGCACCTGCATCCCATCGTGACCCGGCTGTCCGTCCTATTTTGCAGGAAAGATCTGCTTCCAGTCGGCTTTCATGTCGACAACGGTCCACTGGTTCACGGCGGCAGCATCGAGCGCCGTATCTAGGCGGCCGAATTCCGTATTCCGGTCGTAGGCATATTCGCGCTCGGCATCGGTGTGGTGGACGATCAGCCCGAAGCCGGGTTTGCCGCCCAAAGTTGTCCACTGCAGCATCTCCAGGTCGCCATCGGAATTGCCGAACGCCGCGATAGGACGGCGACCGATGTGTTCATTGATTCCGACCGGTTTGCCGGCCTTGTCATCAATGAAATTCACCTGCGGCAGGCGCATCAGGGTTGGGGTGCCGTCACGCATTTCAAACTGTGTCTTGATCGACGAGCCGACAACCTGTTCGGGGGGAATGCCATAAACTTTTTCGCTCCACGGACGCATCATCTCGATACCGCCACCCGATACGATGAAGGTCTTGAAGCCATTGGCGCGCAGATAGGCCAGTAGTTCGAGCATCGGCTGGTAGACGAGCTCGGTGTAGGGTTTCTTGAACCGCGGGTCGCGTGCCGTAGCAATCCAGTCGGTTACGATTGTCTGGAATTCGTCGCTGGTCATACCGGCGTGGGTGGTCATGAGAATTTCCATGAGCCCTTTTTCACCCGCGGCGGCGAGGGTCTTCATGTCACCCTCGAGCACTGCCTTGAATGGCTGTGTGTCTTTCCATTCCGGATGCGATGCGGCCTCAGCCTTCACTCGGTCGAGAGCAAAGGCTAGCTGGACATACATCGGGTGCTCAGTCCACAGCGTGCCATCATTATCGAACACGGCAATGCGCTCTGGCTCCGGGACAAAGTCGGTTGAGCCCTCCTTGGTTACCTTCTCCACAAAGGCGACGATCGCCGCCTTGGGAGCCGTGTCGTTCCATGATGGAAGTGGATCGTCCTGTGCCCATGCCGGGACAGCGACAAGAAGGATGGCCGCGATGCCCAGCACTGCAACGCGGGCTACTTTGGCAAGATCATAAGCCTTGTACATAATGAATCTCCTTTATGCCATCTGAGCATCCCAGACGCGCCGGCAAAGCAAAAGAAGCCCCCGGTTCGAACCGGGGGCCATTTGAGTATTAATTGCCGGTTGGCATCGGAATGCTGACACCCTCTTTCGCGAGCGAGTCCCGCACCCACTGGAACTTCTCATAGTTCGAAAGCGTGATCGGTCCCGTGTAGCCAACGCTCTGCATCTTGCGCGGGGGATACTGGACATAGGTGGCCATGATCTTCTTCAACTCCTCGCCCATGACCACACCCATCCAGGTCCGCTCGGTGAAGTTGTTCATGAAGATGTCGTAGCGTTCCTGCGGGTCCTGCCACAGGTCGAATACCTGGGGTACCGTGGCAACGTATTTTTCCGCGCCCTTCCACCCGAGGTTCGAGTCGACCGCTAGTCCGCCGGTCGAGGCTCCGTCATCGCCGCGGAGGTTGAACACGAACTTGTAGTTGTTGACAGCGAATAGCGCCGGGGGAGAGTTCGTTCTCGGTGAAATAGAACCAGGATTTACGCTCGGATTTGCCAGTACCGAGCAAGATCGGCGACATGTCGTAGCTGTCGAAGATGATGGGTTTGTCTTCGCGGTCCTTATCGGGAAGCGGAACACCGGCGACCGAGGCGAAAGTTGCCATGAGATCGAGGCCGCCGACGACGTCATGATTCTTCGTATCGGGCTTGATCTTGCCGGGCCACACCGCAATCGCCGGGACACGGTTGCCGCCTTCGCGCAAGGTGCCCTTGGTGCCGCGGAAGGGCGTGTATCCGGCGTCCGGATATACATCCTGCCATGCGCCATTGTCGGTGGTGTAGAAAACAAGTGTGTTTCTGTCCATGCCGGTTTCACGCAGCTTGTCCATGATGCGGCCGATACGCGTGTCGAGTTCGACAACCGAATCCGCATACTTGCTCTTCGACAGTGATTTAAGCTGGAACTCCGGTGCCGGCATGTTCGGCTGATGCACCTTCATGAAGTTGACGTTGATGAAGAAAGGTTCGTCCGGCTTCTGCGACGCTTCATCAAGGAATTCGATCGCTGCCTTCTCGACATAACCGTCAAAGAACGGAATGCCGACCACGCCTTCCTTGCCGTCGATCACTGGCGTATCTACATACTGACCATTGATCTTGAACTCTTCTGTCACCGGGCCACCCGCATTGCCGGACAGCGCGCCTTTCGTGACTTTCTGAAACATCGCCCTCAGATCCGCCGGCATGTCCGGGAACCAGGTCGGATCTGCGTACGTATAAGCGTTGAGATGGTAGAGGCCGGCATATTTCATCTCGTCATAGCCTTGGGCATTCGGCAGAGCATAGTCGGCTTCACCAAGATGCCATTTGCCGGTGAAGTACGTATGATAGCCGCCGCGCTTGAGCACCGAGGCAAGCGTCCATTCCGCTGCTGGCAGACCGCCGCCCTGGCCCTGGAAAGCCACGGTGGTCATGCCGCTGCGGTTCGGAATGCGCCCGGTCTGCATGGCGGCGCGGCCGGGCGTGCAACTCGGCTGCGCGTAGAACGAGAAGAAGCTCATGCCTTCGCTGGCCAGTTTGTCGATGCTCGGGGTCGGCATGCCTCGTCCTTCGCCGCCGCCATAGGGTCCGAGATCGCCATAGCCGGTGTCGTCGGAGACGATGAACAGGATGTTTGGCTTTTTTTGCGCGTCCTGCGCCTCAGCGGGTGCGAGCGCACCGCATAATATCGTCCCGGCTACCACGGTGCCAAGACTGAACTTCAGGGTTCTCCCGGTCATTTTCTGCTTCTCCCTTTGACATTACGCATTTATTTGTGACGAGATGACGGGACCGCGTTCGGTGGCCTGAATCGTCCCTCCCAGCTGTACGAAATAACGATTCGAGCAATGACTGATTGTGTGTTCGATGGTGTGCAGCTTACGCAAATTTCGCAGCAGTGAGGTGCCGTCCGTTCAAACGCCGTCTAAGTATTTTCTTCGAAGGTAGTCTGCTATTACAAATTATTCTTGGATCAGCTGTCAGTGAAGTACGTAACAGTTACAAACACGGATGTTGTCGGCAGACCCTCAAAGTTTTAATTACTCAATCTATACGGGCGGACGCCAGGAGCTATTTCGGTTGATAGTATGCCTGCACCAATCATCGCCCCGCGTCGGGATCTTCTAAAGAAGCGGCATCGTCCGATCCCTTGGCCCGCTCCCTATCGAGTCTGCCAAACTCCGTCATGATGCTTACGAGCACGCTGCCTGTCCACCCGAAGGTGAACAAACCGGATATCGCTATGACCGGTCCGAGCAACCGCCACTGGTCGGGCAGTCTTATGGTGCCTTCGCCGAGGGTGGTGTAGTTTTCCAATACGAAATAATAGCTGTCTCGCATCGAGGGAATTAAACCCCGCACAGAGATCGGAATGGCCCAGATGAGGGTTTCGGCAAAGTGCAACGTTGCCAGGGACGCGATGGTCGCTGCCAGCAGCAGGTTTAGCCGCCAATGGGGCGTGCTTCTTGTCATATGAATCCAGGATCTACTGAAGCGTCGATTTATGACTCTTATGCCCGCGCCATGGACGAAAATGACAATGATTAATATCAGCGTGCCAACCGCAATTTCCAGAACAGGCTTGGTGGTTGAAAGTTCGTCCATCCCTTTTTCCCCATGCGTTCAAGAAGAGTTAGTCGGTCCTGATTAGACGACTTGCATTGCCCGGTCCAATCAGTCCCAAGTCGAAAATCAGGTGCGAATTTCTGAGGTCAAGCGCACTTCAGACAAACCCCCTGTAACCGTTACGTACTTCACTTCTGCGGTCTGGAACGAACCTATGTGGTTTCAGTGTATTGTAGGAGCCGCCTCAACGTTGTTCCCAACTGGAAGAATAGGAGTTACGAATGACTTTTTTCCATAAGATTTCTCGGGTGTGCCGCCGTGTTCATTCCTTTTGATGCAAGTGCGGAATCTGCCCAGATTGGAATGCTCGCCTGCGATGTGTCTAAAGGGATAGGCATGTTTGTCGTGGAGAAGCAAAAACTCTCCTGCACATTCAAGTCGGACAAAGGCGGTAATACCGACAATTACACCGGATCAATCGACGAATTTGGGATCGCGCTCGGCGAAGTTGCATCGGGGCACCTGATCTGGGGCGTCGTTGCTGCAACCAGCGGACTTCAGGCGGGGGCGCTCGCCGGTACCTATGCCGGTGTCGGAGCAAACGCTTCGGTTGGCCCCGGCGCCGGTGCGAACATTCTTGTAGGCGGCACGGGCAAAGCATTTTCCTTACAACCCGTTGCGGTGGAGGGACAGGAGGGCATCAACTTCGCCGGAGGGGTTACAACTGTCACTTTAAATCCAGCACCTTGACGTGACTAGCAACCATAGAGCCGGGGGAGAGAATGTTTGTTCGAATGCGTACTGCAATTGCAATATCGATACTGGCGACAACACTTGCAGGATGTCAGTCGACCGGCGAAGACACCGACGGCGTGCCAGCTTCAACGGTGCCGCCCGCCATGGATGCGACCGTTACCACGACGGAGGGCGCACCGGTCGACCTTGCCGATCTGGTAAATGCCCTGCCAGCGGCGCTCAAGCCCAGATGCGGGCACGCGGTTACGCGTTTACCCAGCGGCAAGGTTCGATCACGTACTGGTGGAATCCCAAAACGACAATCTGCGCAACGACGGTAACGAGCAACGGCAAGTTCCAGACCATAGGAACAACAACAGCGCACTTCTGCGGCCAGCCATAATCATCGTTGCACCGTCTATATAGCCGAAGTCTCCTTTGGAGCTGAGCAGACACAATTGAATGGCTGTCGACAACAAAAGGCACAGATTTTCAGATCCTCATGGTCAGCTCAAGCTTCGGGTGATCGGCAAGCCGGCCCAATAATCTTGCCCACGCGACAAGACCCGTGCGGAAATTCGACAACCGGAAGAATTCATTCGGCGCGTGATAATCTTCGTCCGACGTGGAGAATGAAAAGAAGATGGCCTCCGCACCGAGATACTTGCGGAATGCCGTGCCGATCGGGATCGTTGCGCCCATCGCAACCCGCAAGGGGTTACTGCCGAGCAGTTCAGCAAGCACTGACTCAGCGGCAATGAGGCCGGGCAGGTTTGGATCGACGAAAAAGGCCTCGTTGCCCGGTCCGTGCGGCTCAATTTGCAAGCTGTAGCCGCTGGGCAAGCTGGTTTCCAGATGACGGGTGATAGCCTCGACTACCTTGGCAGGTTTTTGACCGGCGACAAGGCGACAGGTGATTTTCACGCTGGCGGAGGAGGGGATGACCGTTTTCGTTCCCGGTCCCTGGTATCCGCCGTAGACACCATTGAATTCGAGCGTAGGTTCCAGCCATTGCCGCACCAGCAGCTGGCCGCCATTTTCGATTGGATCGGGTTTGGGCGAGCCAATATCTCGGTAGTAGGCGTTAGCGTCGAAATGCGCCGCATCGATTGCTGTGAGGATCGTCGGGTCCAAGGGTTTCATACCATCCATAAAACCCGGCACAGCGACGCGGGAATCGGAATCGTGCAGCGAGGCGAGCAGCTTGGAAAGCGCTCGGATCGGATTGGGAGCGCTGCCGCCATGGCGGCCGGAATGCAAATCTTTTGAGGCGCCAGTGATTGTCACGTCGAGCGCGACCATTCCACGGCTCGCAACGGTCATTGACGGGCGGTCCGGCCGCCACATGGCACCGTCTGCAGAGACGACCAGATCGCAGGCGAGGCGATCGCGATTACGCTCGAGTGTGGGTTCGAAATGCTCGCTGCCGGATTCCTCCTCGCCTTCGATCAGTATCTTGAGATTGATCGGCAAGCGGGCTTCGGTTTTAAGGTAGGCTTCGACTACAAGGATCGGGATCAGCAGCGGGCCCTTGTCGTCGGAAACGCCGCGCGCATAGAGCCGGTCATCACGTATTGTCGGCTCAAAGGGCGGCGTAGTCCACTTGTCGAGCGGATCGGGCGGTTGCACGTCATAATGGCCGTATACGAGGATGGTTGGCAGCTTGGGATCACTGATGACTTCGCCAAAAACGGCAGGGTGTCCGCCGGTGTCCCATACTTCGACCGAAGCGAAGCCTGCCTTCTTGAGACGGTTCGCCACGAATTCGGCAGCCTCCCGGATACCCGTGCGAAAAGCGGGATCGGTGCTGACGCTGGGGATGCGGCAGAACGCTTTCAAATCCTCGAGAGCATGCTCGTAATTGTCAGCAAGGTATTTCTCGACGGAATTCATTTGCCACCGTCCACACTGATGACCTGTCCGCTGATCCATTGCGCCTGGTCCGATGCGAAAAACAGAACCATGTTGGCGATGTCATCGGGTTTGCCAAGCCGCTTCAGGGCGATATTGTCGAGAAGCCGTTTTTGGCCATCTGCCCCCATCGCTTCCCATTGCCTTTCGGTTGTCGGGTTCGACAGCACGAAGCCGGGCGCGACATTGTTGACTGTGATGTTCCAAGGACCGAGTTCATGCGCGAGCTGACGCGTCAGCCCGATCTGACCCGCCTTCGCACTTGCATAGGCCTGTATTCCTGTGAGTGAAATGCCGAGGCCGGCACCGCTCGAAATATTGATGACCCGGCCGAATTTCCGTTGTTTCATGCTCAGGGCGACGGCCTGCGTCATGAAGAAAGCGCCTGACAGATTGACGTCGAAAATTGTCTGCCAGTCGCCCTCTGAAATCTCCTCGATGGGTCGGCCTACCTGTCCGCGTACACCGCCGGCATTGTTGACCAGAATGTCTGCGCCGCCATCGGCAGCCTCGATTTTTGCAACGGTTGCCTGAACGGCGCTTCTGTCGCCCACATCCAAAACATGCGCGATCGACGATGCCGCTCCACAAAGTGCAACCGTTTCCGCGAGCCCGGCTTCATTGATGTCGCAGACATGCACGCGTGCGCCACGGCTGGCGAATGCCTGCGCGATTGCACGGCCAAAGCCGTGGGCGGCACCCGTAACGATAACGGTTTTGCCGCTGAACTCGATGTTCATGTGCCGGCCTCCGTTCGCGCAAGCAGATCGAGATTGGCAAGCTCAAGCGAGAGAGTCCCGGCCTCAATCTGATGGATCAATTCGACGACCTTCGCCGCCAGCGGGGTCGGTACACCGAGTGATCGCCCGATTTCGACGACGGGCCCGACCTGGGCATCGACCTCGGTCTTGCGCTTGCGGATGGCAAGATCACGCCAAATGCCGGAGTGCGATTTCGCCGAGCGGCGGTTATGAGTGACCATTTCGTCGAAGGAACGTGCGGTGTCCGCAGCCGACGCGGTAGGGGCGAATGCTGCCGGATCGAACCCGTCGAACGCCTCAGGCACCACGTCGTTGGCGTTGGCGACCGAGCCGACTTCAAGCGCAAGTCTTGTCAGGATTGGCCTGTAATGCTCGTTGGCCAGCACATCCGCGATACTGTCGTTGGTGAGTGCGGTACCGAACAGCAGTGTCCCGTAGATGAGCTTGCCCCACAGGTAGCCCCAAATATTATCCGTCAAAATGGCTTTCGGTTCGAACTCCCGCATCAACGCATAGATTTGTTCGATGCGGGCTGTGCGCTTACCGTCCAGTTCCCCGACCACGACTGCTCCGTGGCCGCTGTAATGCACGACGCCGGGCTCGAGGTAGTCTGCGCCGAAATTGACGAAACAACCGATGACCCGATGCTCACCTATAACCTTGCTGATGACCATTTCGTTGAGGCCGTTTTGTGCCGACACGACATAACCATCGTCTGTTACATGCGGCAGCAGAGCTTTCGCCGCGGCTTCGGTGTGGTGGGCCTTCACGCACAGGAAAATGCGCTCGAACTTGCCCTGCAGACCCTCCGGGGTAAAGGCCTTGGCCTTAACGGTGTCTTGAAAGATCGGCCCCTCGATCCTTAGACCGTTGGCATTTATTGCAGCGACATGATCGGCGGCATTGTCGACGAAAATCACCTCATGTCCCGCCCGGATGAATGCCGTTCCAAGAGTACCGCCGATTGCGCCAGCACCCCAGATGAGGATCGGCCCGCTCATGCCCATGCTCCTTCGAGCAAGGCCCGTGTCTCTGCCACCGCGACATCCCATATCGCCTGCATTTCCTCATCCGGACGCTCATAGTATCCGCCAAAATTGCCGTCGCCGAGAAAAGCCCTGACGCCTGCCGGATCCATGACACGCATGCGCGCAAGGTCTATCATTGGCTTCTGCTGCGTCGGCATTTGCGTACCCGGCAACCGAGTCCAAGGAAAATTCTCCATCCACGAGGCGTGAGAAGCCACCTTGTCGATTTCCTGCACCTTGGCAAAGGTTGCGGGTGCATTCCACCAATTGTGAAACTTGACCGCTGTCCCCGGATTGTCTGCCATCCATTCGATGGCCAGGCTTCCCGCTGGCTGGTTACCGCCATGGCCGTTGACGATCAGGATGCGACGAAATCCCTGTGCCTTCAGCCCGTCCAATATATCGCGAACGATGCGCACATATGTCTCCAGGCGAAGACTGATCGTGCCGGGATAAGCCATGAAATAGGGAGTGAGACCGTAGGCAACGACCGGAAATACCGGTATGCCGAGTGGCTCTGCTGCATCCGTGGCGACTTTTTCTGACAGGATGGAGTCGACTGAGAGCGACAACTGGGCGTGTTGTTCGGTGCTTCCCAAGGGGAGAACGGCGCGGTCGTCGCTGCGTAAATACTCTTCGATCTGCTGCCAGTTTGCTTGTGAAACTTTCACGATGGTTCCCTTCTTTATTTGTCCATGCTGGCCATGCGCAACGCATTTTCAGATGCGGGTGGCGGAAGTCCGCCTGCTGCCCGAATGATGGGCAAGATCACTTTCTCAATATCGGCTACGTCAGGAGCGTGGCGGTATTCAATCGCTTGGGCACCGGGGCGCAGTCGGCTTGTGACTTCCTCGGCACCTGACGCGAAGATGACAACGCTGGCATGCGCGATAATTTCGTCGAGCCCCGCGGTTTCCAGCGTCGCGCCCGCAATCTCGCGGACATGCGGCGCAAACCTTTGAACGCCCGCTTTCATGATCGGCAGGAAGTCTGGGAACCGCGAGACAACAGCGATCGAAGCCAGCGAATCCAGCGAGGCCAATGCCATTCGGGTCTCTTCGGATGGGGTGAAACTGATTGTGACCACCTTGGTGTTCGGCACCAAGGCTGCCACTTCCCGGTGCCTGTTGGCAAAGGTTATCGCAAGGTCGGCCGAATTTGCCCGCGCCCTCGTTTCCGGGTCACGCTCGATTGCCGAGATCGTCAAGGGTTCCACTGCTACGCCTTTTCCGAGACGGGCAGCGATGAAACGCGCATAACTGGCGGTCGCTTCCGGAAATAGCCCGATCATGACGATCCGCATGCGCTGGCCAAGGCTTTCGCGGTAGAAGACTCTTGAGCTGACCAATGAGACAAACTCGGCAGAGCGAATGCCAAGGGCGCGACTCTGCTCGATCAACGCATCGATGTGACGATGCAAATTCGTTTGGTCCGAACGGCCGGCGAGCCGTGCCTGCAAACTGTCGCTGACAAATGTACCTGAACCTGGACGTGCGTCGATCAATCCCTCGGCTTTCAAATCAGCATAAACCTGGCTGACCGTCATCGGCGCCACGCCGATCTTCTCCGCAAGCTCGCGCACGGAAGGAAGAGCTTCGCCCGGAAGCAATTCCCCACAGGCGATGCCGTACTCTATGAGCCCATGGAGTTGTGTTCGGAGCGGAACCGGCAAATCGCGGTCGATGAAGAATTCCATGAACCCAGTCTTTGGCTGTTCTAGTAGACTATTACGATTATACCGGGCGCGTCCTAATCGCAAGGCCAGAGCGAGCCAAGCCACCAAATTATAAACTGTTGACAGCGCCGGAGGTAAGTGAAATCGTTATACCCAATAAGAACACTTAGGTAGTTCACAACAAAGGGGAATACGAATGAAAAAGATCGCCAAGGCGGCTCTTGCCGCCGTATTGCTCGTCGGTACGAGCCTTTCCGCCGCTGCTGTGGAAAGGGGTGGTGTCATGACCTATGGGCGTTACGCCGACAGCCTCTTTCTTGATCCGGTGCTCAACGACGCCAACGTCGACATCTGGATCCTGTCCAACCTCTACGACACGCTACTCCTTCCCACAGATGATGGCAAAGGGGTTCAGGCTGGACTCGCCACCGAATGGAAGGTTTCCGATGACGGGATGAGCGTCAATCTCACATTGCGTGACGGCATCCAATTTTCCGACGGCTCGCCCATCACACCGGCCGACGTGGCCTGGTCGCTGAAGCGTGCCGCCAACAAGGACAACGGCATTTGGAACTTCCTCGTAAGTTCCATCGACGATGTAACGACGGAAGGCGACAAAACGGTCGTCCTGAAGTTGAAGCATCCAGACCCGGCCATCCTCGCTGCGTTGACCGTTTTCAACACCGCGATCTTGCCTCAGAAGGTATTCGAGGCGGCTGCCGGTGCCACCGACGCGGACAAAGCAAAGGTATTTGCCGAGCATCCGGTCAGTTCCGGCCCATTCGTGTTGCAATCCTGGGATCGTGGATCAACCATGAAGCTCGTTCGCAACGAGCACTACTGGGGCAAGGGGGAAGACGGTAAGCCTTTGCCTTATCTTGACGGTGTTACCTTCGAAGTCCTGCCGGATGACGCCACGCGCATTTTGAAGCTGAATTCTGGCGAGATCGACGGGGCGGAATTCATTCCCTATTCGCGCGTCGAAGAATTGAAGTCCGCCGGCAACCTCAATATGGAGCTGTTCCCTTCGACCCGCGTGCAGTATGTCACCATGAATGCACGGCCGCAGATCAAGGGTAAGGACAATCCGCTATCCAATCCAAAAGTGCGTCAGGCAATGAACTATGCCGTCAACAAGGACGCAATCATTGCGATCGTAACGCACGGCGTCGGCAAGCCTCTGACGTCTTACATGTCTTCGGCCACGCCGATGCATACGGGCGACAAGCCACTCTATGCCTATGATATCGAAAAGGCGAAGAGCCTGATGAAGGAGGCCGGATTCGAAAAGGGTTTCGATACGAGCATCCTCGTCCTTGCGGGTAATCAGGACGAAATCGGCATTGCGACTGCGCTACAGCAGATGTGGGCGGAACTAGGCATCAAACTTGAGTTGCAGCAGGTGGACAATGCCACCCGTACCCAGCAATATCGCGATGGCGTTTTCACAATGCGTGAGGCTGCATGGACCGATGATATTGCGGATCCGAACGAGATCACATCGTATTTCGTCTATTCGCCAACCATCGATGCTTTGCACACGGGTTGGAAAAACGAGGAAGCGGACAAGCTCTTCGATGCGTCGCAGAAAGAGATCGATGCTACCAAGCGCGCGGCTCAATACGCTCGCATCCAGGAGATCTATAACGCTGAAGGACCGATCGTGCCGCTTTACGAGACACCCTATCCCGTGGCGCTGAGCAAGAAAGTTCATGGCTTCCTGCAGATACCGCTTGGCAACAATTTCTTCGGTCGCGCTTGGCTGGATAAGTAACTGGAGTTCAGGTGCATATCGCGGGTGGTTGACATGTCACCCGCGCTCACTCTGGATACTAATGCAAAACATCGGGAGCGGCTCATTGCCACTTTTCAGTTTCGTTCTGCGTCGCATTCTTCAAATGATCCCGACGGTGGTATTTATCCTCGTCGTCACCTTCGTCCTTGTGAGGCTTCTGCCTGGTGATCCCGCAAGCGCCATGCTCGGCGATCGCGCAATCGATGCTGACGTTGAGCGCATCAATGCCAGCCTTGGGTTGGACAAGCCGATCCCCGTTCAGTTCCTGTATTTCGTAAAGAACGTCTTCACCGGCGATCTTGGCACGTCAATCGCTCTGAAGCTGCCTGTGACGACCATCATAATGCAACGCTTGCCGGTGACACTGATGCTGACCTTGATGGCAGCGCTGCTGGCCCTCATTCTGGCGGTGCCACTGGCGTTCCTTGCCGCACTGAAGCGGGAACAGACCGCCGACGCGGTCATTCGAGGCACATTCCAGGTCGGACTGTCGATGCCTGTGTTTTACGTGGGTATCCTGATGTTGACCGTCTTCGGCGCAACGCTAAAGTGGTTCCCGGTCGGTGGCTATGGCGACACGTTTGCCGACAGGCTCTATCACCTGTTTCTGCCGGCTTTGACACTGGCGTTCAGCTTTTCTGCCGTGTTGATGCGCAATTTACGGTCCTCGATCATAGGCGTCATCAACGCTGAATATGTCGATTTCGCCCGGGCCAAAGGGCTGCGACCCCGCATTATCATGACCAGACACGTGCTGCGCAACGCTCTGATATCGACGGTCACTTTGTTTGGACTGCAGATCGGAACGCTCTTTGGTGGCGCGGTCATTACCGAGACGGTTTTTGCCGTGCCTGGCGCCGGCCGTCTCATGATCGACAGTATTTACGGCCGCGATTACCCTGTGCTGCAAGGATTGACGATTGCGCTCGCGGTTCTGGTGTCGCTGACATTTCTGGCAACCGACATTTTTCAAGCCTGGCTTGACCCTCGGGTTGCCCGATGAGCGTCGCTGTTGAGAAAATTGGGCTGTACCCAAGATTCCGGCGGCTTGCATTGCCACGTACGTTGATTTCCGGCGCGATAATTATTGGTGTGAGTTTGCTTATCGCATTCTTTCCAGCGCTGTTTGCTCCATATGATCCCATTGCGTTTGACTATAAAGCCCTGCTGAAGGGGCCGACATTGGCGCATCCGTTCGGAACCGACAGTTTTGGCCGCGATGTCCTGTCCCGTGTGATCCATGCCTATACGATCGATATGCAGATCGCCGTGTTCGCTACAGTCGGGCCGTTCATCATCGGAACGATTGTAGGAGCCTATGTCGGCTATGCGGGCGGTTTGGCGGAGGCCATTTTCGGCCGCGTCGTCGATGCTGTCATCACATTCCCGTTTCTTGTTTTGGTGATCGCGATCGTCTCGGTTCTGGGGCCTGGCCTCGGCAACATGTACGTTGCTGTCGGAATTGTCGGCTGGGTATTCTATGCCCGTCTCGTCGCAGCCGAGGTCAAGGTACAGAAACGTCTCGACTATGCCGATGCTGGACGGGTCATGGGATATACGCCGATGCGGATTGTCTTTCGCCATCTCCTGCCCAATGCAATTACACCCGCGATAGTCTATTGGATGACGGATATGGCGCTGGCGATCCTTTTGGGATCAAGTCTTGGGTACCTCGGGCTTGGTGCCCAACCGCCCGCTGCCGAATGGGGCGTGCAGATCGCCGATGGCAAGAATTTCATGAGCACCGCGTGGTGGATTTCTGTCTTTCCCGGCATTGCCATTGTCATCACCGGTCTTGGTTTCAGTCTCCTCGGCGACGGGCTGGCACAGCTTATGAGGGTACGCCGATGAGTGTGGGAATCGGCACTGGTCTTGGCCTGACCGTTCGTGGTTTGACAACGCTTTTCGACACGCCTCGCGGCACAGCGCTCGCCGTGGCTGATGTCGATCTTGATGTCGGGCCCGGAGAAATGGTGGGGCTGGTAGGTGAATCCGGATCGGGCAAAAGCGTGACCCTGCGCTCAATCATGGGCCTCATCCAGGCGCCAGGTCATGTCACGGGCAAGGTTGAATGGGGGGGACGCGATCTGGTTGCCATGCCGGCCGAAGAGCTCCGGCGTATCCGCGGCAGTGAAATTGCGATGATTTTTCAGGAGCCGATGACCGCCCTCAATCCCGTGCTGCCTGTTGGGCTGCAACTTGAGGAAAACCTTGTGGCGCATACGCGGCTAAATGCGCGCGAACGACGGGCGAGGGCATTGGAGTTGATGAATATCGTCGGCATACCGGCGGCGGAACGGCGGCTCAATGAATATCCGCACCAGTTTTCCGGCGGTATGCGTCAGCGTGCCATGATCGCCATCGCGCTGGCCTGTTCACCAAAGCTGCTTCTCGCCGACGAACCCACAACTGCTCTCGACGTCACAATCCAGGATCAGATCCTCAAATTGTTACTCGACCTGCGCGACAGACTGGCGATGAGTGTCGTGCTCGTTACCCACGATCTCGGTGTCATTGCCGGCACGTGCGATCGCATGGCGGTGATGTATGCCGGGCGCATCGTCGAGATGGGAACGGTGATCGACGTGTTCCAACAGCCCCGCCATCCCTACACGCGTGGTTTGCTCGGGTCTGTGCCGCGTGCTGGCGCCGTCCGAACCATGCTTTCATCGATCGAGGGCACGCCGCCCAGCCTGACGGATCTTCCGGAAGGATGCGCATTCCACCCGCGTTGCAGCTTTGCAACCGATATATGCAAGAGGGAGCGGCCACCGCTCCAATCACTTGGTACTGACCGAAAGGTCGCCTGTTTCCATCATGATCGTGTAGCGGCTGCGGAGGCGATCCTTTGAGCGCTGTCCCAATCATCTCCGTCGATGGAGTTTCCAAGCAATTTGGCGCTTCGTATTCGCTGATGCGGCGCCTGGCCGGCGAGCCGCCATTGGCGGTTCATGCGCTGAACAATGTCAGCTTCGAGGTGCATCGCGGTGAAACGCTCGGTATCGTCGGCGAATCCGGTTGCGGCAAATCCACTTTGGCACGGTGTCTGGTGCGTTTGCTGGATCCGGACGGCGGCGCTATCCGCTTCGAGGGCAGGGACATCTCGACCTTGCGATCTGCCGAGCGCCGCGCCTTCAACAAGCGGGTGCAAATGATCTTCCAGGACCCGTACGGCTCGCTCAATCCCCGAATGACCGTCAGCCAAGTCCTGAACGAAGCGTTGTCAGTGCACCGCATGCGGCCGAAGAAGGATATCCCGGCTCGCATTATCGAGCTTCTCGATCTGGTGCGACTGCCACATGACGCGGCTTCACGCCATCCGCATGAGTTTTCCGGAGGTCAGCGTCAACGCATCGGCATCGCCCGCGCGCTCGCGGTGGAACCCGATGTCATTGTGGCGGATGAGCTCGTCTCGGCACTTGATGTGTCCGTCCAGGCACAGGTCATCAATCTGCTGTTGCGGCTGCAAGAGGAGTTGCATCTCACGCTGATTTTCGTGGCCCATGATTTGCGGCTGGTGCGCCATATCTCACATCGCGTCGCGGTCATGTATCTCGGACAGATAATGGAAATAGGGCCGTCCGAAGGCGTGTTTGCCTCGCCGCGCCACCCATATTCGAAAGCGCTGCTCGATGCGGCGCCCGAACTTGACCCGACCCATCGATCAAGGGTCGTCGCGGCGCGCGGTGAACTGCCAAGCCCGCTGAATGTTCCGCCCGGTTGCCCGTTCGCCAGCCGCTGTCCGCATGTATTCGATCGCTGCCGCGTCGAAAGGCCGGCACTGACCAAGCGGGCTCCCGCCCACAGCGCCGCCTGCCATCTTGTCGATTTCGGCGCCATGCCATCGGCACTGGCGGACGCGGTCTGATTGCCGCTTACTCATAATCGAACCCGAGGAACCCCGGATGAGCTTTACCATCTTCGAAAGCGAAGTCGCCAAGGTCAATGATATCCTGTGCGCCGTTAATCTATTGACTTGGGATTCACGCACGATGATGCCGCCTGGAGGTGTCGATGCACGCGGCAAGCAGATCGCGACGCTGGTCGGTCTTGCCCGCGATATCGCGACCGGCGACCGGATGATGAAAGCAATTGAAAGCGCACGCGCCGATACAGATGGCGATCCCTTGCAGCGCGCTGCCGTCGAGCAGGCGGCGGCATCAATAGGTGTGCTGTCGCGCATCCCGGCAAGACTTGTCTCGGCCGCCGCCGAACTCAAGACGAATGCACAGGCGGCATGGAAACAGGCGCGCAGCGTCGATGATTTCGCGGCCTTCGCGCCGTGGCTTGAACTGACCATGGAGATGCAGCGCGAGGTCGCGTCGGCGATTGGTTATGATGCGCATCCCTATGATGCGCTGGTTTCGACTTACGAGCCGGAAATGACCTGGGCGAAATTGCGTGAACTCTACGAGGAATTGCAGAAGTCGTTGGTTCCCTTGCTGGCCGACGCTCGACAAGCGCGGCCCGTGCGCACTGAGATTCTCGATCGCACTTACCCGATTGAACGTCAGCGAGCATTTTCCAGCATGATTTCCCAGCGTTTCGGTTACGATTTCAACGGGGACGTCTGGATGATACGGTTCATCCGTTCGAGATCTCCTTCACCAGCGCGGATGTTCGTATCACTGGCCGGTTTCGCGAAGATTGGCTCCCGGGCGGCCTTTTTGCGGTTTGGCATGAGGCAGGTCATGGAATGTATGAGCAAGGGGTAGCCGAGCGCTTTACCAGGTCCACATTCACAACCGATTTCATCAACCTTTATGCGGTGGGCGGCAGCAGCTTCGGCGCACACGAGTCCCAATCGAGACTTTGGGAAAACCGTGTTGGCCGCTCTCGCCGTTTCTGGGAGATTCACTTCGACGAACTGCGCAGCTTCTTTCCCGAACAACTCGCCGATGTCTCGGTCGAGGATTTCTGGCGTGTCGTCAACGCACCGCGTCCCAGCCTGATTCGGGTCGAGGCAGATGAACTCACCTATGATCTCCACATCATGCTGCGTTCGGAAATAGAGGCGGGGCTCATCGCCGGAGAAATCCGGGTGAGCGATCTGCCGGCCGTCTGGCGGGACAAGATGCGGTCCTATCTTGGTTTGGATGTTCCAAACGATACGCTTGGCGTACTTCAGGACGTGCATTGGTCATCGGGTATGGTGGGATCGTTCCCGACCTATACGATCGGCAACATCATGTCCTCGCAATTCTTCGCCAGTGCGAAGGCTGTTCCTGCGGTGAAAGAGGGGTTGGATACGGGCGACTACACTCCTTTGAAGACTTGGCTGAACGAGAATATTCATCAATATGGGCGGTCGCGGACACCGGGCGAATTGCTGCAGCAGGCGACCGGTTCGCCACTGTCAGTTGCCAATTATGTCGCTGATCTGAAGCGCAAGGTTGCCGATCTCACGGTGTAATTGTCGCTTGGCATCTAAACATAAGAATGCGGCGATGGATGGGAAGCGGGAATCGATATCGTCACTCCTTGTCGTCAATCGAAAGATGGACGCGACTTAAAGCGATGAAGCGGTTACAGTCCGATGTTCTTGCATTTAAATCGCAACCTGGGGGTCATTTGGAACGCCGGCTTAGCGCTATATTCGCTGCTGACATCGTGGGCTACAGTCATCTCATGGGCATTGACGAAGAAGGTACGCTGAACAGGTTCAAGTGCCATCGCAGTGAACTGATTGACCCTTTGATCAATGACCATAAAGGTCGAACCTTTAAGCTGACCGGCGATGGAATGCTGGTTGAGTTCGCCAGCGTGATCAACGCTGTCGCCTGCGCCGCCGATATCCAGCGTGGCATGGCAGAACGTAACCAAAGCGTGGCTAAGGACCACCGCATCGATTTGCGGATAGGAATTAATCTCGGTGACATAATCGTCGAGGACGGCGACATTTTTGGAAATGGTGTCAATGTTGCAGCCCGTCTGGAAAGCATTGCCGACGCCGGGTGCATTGCGGTAGCAGCATCAGTACGCGATCAAGTGGGCTCCCGGTTGAATTTGAAGTTCGTAGATAGAGGCGAACATTCACTTAAGAACATCAAGCAAAATATCCGTGTCTATACGATTGGTTTTGACAATCCATCCAGCACAGAAACTACTACGCAAACGATAGTTGGGTCGCTTGATCAAGCGCAAAAAACCATAGCCGTTTTGCCATTTACCAACATGAGCTGCGATCCCGAACAAGAGTATTTTTCCGATGGTATCACCGAGGATATCATCACGGATTTATCAAAGATTTCCAGCCTTCACGTCGTGGCACGTAATACTGTGTTCACTTACAAGGGCAGGTCCGTGAAGATTAAGCAGGTCGCGCAGGATCTTGGCGTCCGTTATGTTTTGGAAGGCAGTGTGCGCAAGGTCGGAGAGCGTGTCCGGATAACCGGGCAGCTTATCGACGCGCTGTATGGTGGCCACATGTGGGCAGAACGATATGACCGGGATCTGACCGATATTTTTGCCATACAGGATGAAATAACCCACGCGATCGTCAGCCAACTCAAAATCAAGCTCTTGCCAGAAGAAAGAAAAGCAATCGACACTGAGCCAACCGGGAATGTCGAGGCTTATACCTACTATTTACGGGGACGGCAGTTTTCGCATGCCTGGACCAAATCATACCTTTATTTGGCGCGGCGCATGTTCTGCAAGGCAGTAGAATTGGATCCAGATTATGCCCGGGCCTACGCTGGCATTGCTGACTGCGAGGCAGCATTGCGCGATTGGCAACCGGATGACTTCCCGCTGGAAAGAATTTCAGCTATGGCCGCTAAAGCGCTCGAGCTGGATCCAAATTTAGCCGAAGCGCACGCATCCCGGGGATTGGCTCTACATCAGGCCGGTCGTGATGAAGAGGCCGCGGCCTCTTTCGAGCGAGCACTCGCGATCGATCAGGGACTTCACGAAGCCAATTTCCACTATGCTCGCTTCTTCTACATGCGCGGTAACTTCGAGTCTGCGGTGCACTATTTTAGACAAGCTGCCGAGTTGAAGCCGGATGATTATCTCTCGCCCATCCATTTAATGAGTGCATATAGCTCTCTCGGTAAAGTGGCGGAAACCGAGAGCTGGGCTCGTGTTGGAGTATGGCGGGCGGAACAGGCTCTGGCCAAAAATCCGGAAAACTCCGGACCAGCCCATCGTGGTGCATTGGCTTGGGCGCACCTTGGTGACCCTCAACGAGCCCGGGAGTGGGCTGACCGGGCATTGGCAATCGATCCAGATGATGTGGTAGCGCAGTACAACGTTGCCTGCGTGTACTCGATCATAGGTGAGATCGAGAAAGCTATCCAATTGCTGCAGAGCGTCCTACCCAAAAGTTCGTACTATCAGACTATGTGGTTCAAAAATGATTCTGATTTAAACCCCATCCGAGGCGATGTACGATTCTTGAAAATGTTTGAACGCATTGAGGAGGAGAACCGGCTTACCGTGTGAATACCTAATGGTGATTTGCAAGGAGCAGTTTTCTCATCACGAAGCAACAATCACCGTTGGCGCCTCAAAGACGCGGTGGGCATCACTCCGCGCGCCAAGCCTTTGATATGCGTATGCCCAACTCATATCCAAGAGTCCTGCCACATACTCAGCCATACGATGGCAGCTCCATATATCTCCAATGTCACCATCCTCTTGATTGAGTCCAGCAGGCCGCGCCTCAAATCAGGATTGGGCATTCGTTCTTCCCAAAATGACAACGATGGCCCACAACGACCGTTCTCCAAAATATAGATAGTAGCGTTCAGGACGTTGACAGAACCTCGAAACGAAAATACGTTTCTAGATGTGGACCGACGTTCCGTATAGAAGAACGATACACCGAACCGGAGGGCGAGGAAACAGCTTGCGGGTTCGTAGGAGCAGTCGATCCACAGGAACGAAGGTTGAAGCTTTCGCGTACGGCGGAGGCGTGGCGACTGGCCGGCGGAAGCCGGGGGTCGGCGACGTGTTTCCGGGTTGCTTTGGGAGGAGAACCGATGATCGACCGCGACAAACAAGGCGCTGAGGGCGGACACACCCTGAACGATCACCTGTATGACGACACACTTGCACATGAACACGGGCCGGATGCTGATCACGATCACGATGACTATGGTCCGCCCGAGCCGCTTTCGAGCAATCCCATCTGGATTCAGGACAATGTTTTTCTGGCAAGCGTGGGCATCGATATTGGTTCGTCTGGAACACAGGTGATTTTTTCGAGGATTCATCTTCGACGCAGTGGTGAAGACCTGACGAGCCGGTACATCATCGTTTCGCGCGAGACACTCTACCAATCCCCGGTGCGGTTTACTCCCTACGAAAGCGAAGCGCTGATCAATGCCCGGGCGTTGGGAGAAATTATCGACGACGCCTATGCCGCCGCGCAACTTTCTCCAGATGCCATCGACACTGGCGCAGTCATCCTAACGGGAGAGGCACTTCGCCGAGAGAATGCCAATGCGATCGCTTCGATCCTGGCAGCACAGGGTGGCCAGTTCGTTTGTGCTGCGGCCGGCCATCATATGGAAGCGATGCTCGCCGCCTATGGATCCGGTGCCGCGCGGCGCAGTTTCGACCAGGGAACGCGGCTCCTTAATATCGACATTGGCGGCGGCACGACAAAGCTCGCGCTGGTGGATCATGGCCGGATCTTGGCGACGGCGGCCTTTCACGTCGGTGGTCGTCTTCAGGTCGTGGATGAGGACGGCCGGATCATGCGGCTCGATCCAGCGGGCCGGCACCACGCACAGCGGGCAGGCTTCGATTGGTCGGAGGGTGACCGGATCGACGTCGGTGATCTCGATCGCGTCGCGTCCATCATGGCTGATACGCTGATCGCAGCCATTGTCAGTCGGGACCCGGGCGAGGATGTGACGCATCTCTTTCTTACGGACCGCCTGCCGGAACTCGGCGACCTGGACGGGGTTGTTTTCTCTGGAGGAGTTGGTGAATTTGTCTATGGCCGGGAATCGCGGGATTTCGGCGATCTCGGCTCCCGGCTTGGCCGAGCCTTACGTTTTCGGCTGGACAACGGCGCCATACCCTGGCCGCTTGTTGAGGCGGGCGAGTGCATTCGCGCTACGGCGCTCGGCGCTTCCGAATACAGCATCCAGCTCAGCGGTAACACCTGTTTCTTGTCGGACCCCGGCACTCTGCTGCCGCAGCGGAACCTTCAGGTCCTGCGTCCGCCCGTCGATCTCTCCAAAGAAATCGATGCAGTCAGGATAGGGCAGATGATCCAACGGCATCTTCAAATGTTCGAGGTAGTTGCTACCAGCCCCAACGTTGCGCTCGCCTTCGAATGGGGAGGTACACCTGAATATGCGCGTATCCGCGCCTTCGCAGAGGCTATCGAAACTGGCCTTCGTGTACTCATCGATGCCGGTCAACCGTTATTTGTGATGCTCGATGGTGACATTGCCATGACGCTCGGCGCGATCCTCAAAGAGGAACTTGGCGTGCCTGGCGAAGTTCTTGTGCTGGATGGCCTCGCATTGCGGGATTTTGATTTTGTCGATCTTGGCCGTCTCCGGCTCCCATCGAGGACGGTGCCAGTGACGGTGAAATCTCTCGTGTTCAATGAAAGTGCCTCAAATCCGGGCAAGCCTCAGCGCCTGCACCACCGCGAAAGGGTGGTCAGTCCCCCCCATTCGCATTCGCATGCGACGCATCATCACCATCATGGTTCTGACCTTCATGATCATGGCTCCGATCACGATCACCACCACGGCCATTCTCACAGCACGCCGTCCCAATTGCGGACTGACTTGGCAACGAAAGAAAGCCGATAGACATTTGCGATACCACCAAGAAAGGAAAGCCAGATGGCGAAAGACGCGCTCGTTTCCGAGGACATGGCAAGCAAGTTCGCCACCGAAAAGGAAACGCCCTACACGCGCTGGATAAGGGATGAAGGGCTCGATATCATCCCGGCGCTCTACGTACGAAATCTCAGGACTGTGCCCCTGAAGCCGTGGGCGCGGCGTGGCGGTAACGCCGTCTTCGTCAATCATGATGCATCGCGCACCTCCAACGACAGCTATGTGATGGAGATCCCCGCGGGCAAGTCACTTGCGCCACATCGCCAGCTTTACGAGGAAATGATCCTCGTGCTTGAGGGACGTGGATCCACTACCGTATGGAACGATGCCGGCAAGAAGATCAGCTTCGAGTGGCAGGCGGGCTCGCTCTTTGCCATTCCTCTTAATACGCTACATCAACATTTCAACGGTTCGGGTCAGCAGCCTGCGCGCTACATCGGCGTTACGAATGCGCCTCCTATCATCAATCTCTATGAAGACCTCGATTTCGTCTTCAATTCAAAGCACGACTTTCCCAATCGTTTCTCTGGCGAACCGGACTATTTCAGTAACAAGGGCGAGCAGAAAGGTCTGCTGCTCGAAACTAACTTTGTTGCAGATGCAGTGAGCCTGCCATTGATCAGTGCCAAGGAACGCGGCGCCGGGGGCGGTCACATCCGCTTCAATATGGCGAAGGGCTCGATGAACAGCCACATTTCGCAGTTTCCGGTCGGGACCTACAAGAAGGGGCATGCCCATGGTCCCGGTGCGTATGTCATCATTCTCAGTGGTGAAGGCTACTCCTTGATGTGGCCGGAGGGCGAGGAACCGAGGCGCTACGAATGGGAGGTGGGCACGCTGATCGTTCCGCCGAACATGTGGTTCCATCAGCATTTCAACACGGGCACGACGCCGGCGCGCTATCTCGCTTTCAAGCACGAGGTGGTTTCCATACGCAATGCGCAAGGTGTTCCAAAAGCATGGATCAGCCGGCGTCTTGGCGGGGATCAGATCGACTATGCCGACGAGAGCGAATTGGTGCGGACGATGTTTGCCGAATCGCTGGCTAAAAACGGCCTGTCGCCACGAATGGAATCTGCCTACGAGACCGAGCTTGCGGATTTGCCGCCGAGTTAGACACCCACGACAGAAGACTCAGAAATCCAATAGGGAGGAACAATCATGAAAAAGCATTCTTGTGAAGGCCAGGCGATATCTCGGCGTCAGATCCTGTCGGGTTTCGCCGCAGCGTTACTCACGTCGCTTCTGGTCACAACGCCCGTTTTCGCGCAGACCAGCATCGCGGAGCTTGCCACATATGACGGCGCGGATCGCATGCAAAAACTGATCGATGGTGCGAAACAGGAAGGCACGCTGACCATCTACACGTCCGCGCCCGTCGATGACATGACCGCGCTCACAAGCGCTTTCACCGAGAAATACGGTGTAAAGGTCGAAGTCTGGCGCGGCAGTTCTGAAGACGTTCTTCAGCGCGGCGTCGCGGAGACCCGCGCGGGCCGTTATACTGCCGACATTCTCGAAACCAATGGCCCGGAGCTCGAGGCCTTGACGCGCGAGAACATATTGCAGCCGGTCTCCTCACCGACGTTCAACCAGATATTTCCCTCCGCCCTCTTCGAGCATCGAAGCTGGATCGGAACGCGGCTCAACGTCATCACGTCGGCGTACAATACCAATCTGGTGCAGGCCGCTGATGTACCGAAGACGTGGACCGACTTCCTGAACCCGGCGTTCAAAGGCAGACTGGGCATTGAGGCCGAGGACTTCGACTGGCTCGCCGCCGTGGTGAAGAACTTTCCTTCGGAAGCCGAGGGAATCGATTTCTTCAAGAAACTTGCCGCCACCAATGGTCTTTCGGTGCGCAAGGGTCACACTTTGCTGACCAATCTTACAGCGTCCGGCGAAGTGCCTATGTCAATGACCGTCTACCAGTACAAGGCGCAGCAACTGAAACAGGACGGCGCCCCGATAGAATGGTTCGGGATTGCGCCTATTCCGGCTCGCGTCAATGGCATCGGGGTTTCACGTCACTCGACCCATCCGCATGCGGCGCTCCTTTTTTATGAGTTCGAACTGACCGATGCTCAATCGATCCTGGCGAAGCGCGGCTTCACTCCGACGAACATATCGCTGTTTCCTTTGCCAGAGAATCTCAAGCTCAGCGTGATCGATTCAAAAATCGTCCTCGATGAGGGGAAGAAATGGCGGAACGTCTTCGACGAAGTCGTTTCTGCAAAGCCATAGAACAGAGGCCATTGAACAATTGAGCGGCCCATGCCGCTTATGGCCGCCTCCCCCAGCCAAAAGTGTTTTTCCAGGATCATGGACCAATCTCAAGTAGCAGAAACCGCAGTGATCGCTGCTCCCTCAGAGGAGCGTGCCGGGGGAAGGTCCTATCTTGAGGCATGGGTGATAACAGCGGGGCACGCGCTGACCCACTGGTATCCGGCCACATTTTATCTGTTGTTGCCTGTAATCGGAAAAGAGCTCGGCCTGAGTTACAGCGAGATCGGCACCGTTCTCACGGTCCAATACATTGCCGGCGCTTTGTCCAATATTCCGGGCGGTGTGTCAGCGGAATCCTGGCCGACATGTATGGGCTGGCGGCCGTCTTTTACTTTCTCGCAGGCACGATCGCCGTGGCAAACATGTTCGTTTTCTTCACTCCCGCTGCAGAGCGCAAAACGGGGAATTGTTACGTGAAGTAGTCCATCACTGCAGATACATTCGGACTCCAGTTCACATCTGTAGATTCGAAGATTGCATAACGAGTATTATGGAACCACCCGATGCGCCTACGTTACCAGCTCAAAACCACCTTACCTGAACTGCCAGACCGCATCGCATCGAAGCCAGACTGGAAATCATCGATCGGCAGCCGGTGCGTGATAATGGGCGACAGATCGAGCCCCCCTTGCACGAAGGCGATCATCTTGTACCAGGTCTCGAACATCTCGCGGCCATAGATGCCTTTGAGATTGAGCATCTTGAAGATCACCTTGTTCCAGTCGATCTCGAAACCTGTCGGTGCAATGCCAAGAATGGCAATCTTGCCACCATTGTTCATCTTGTCGATCATGTCACGAAAAGCTGGTGCTGCGCCGGACATTTCCAGTCCGACATCGAAACCCTCGGTCATGCCGATATCCTTCATGACGTCGGCGAGGTTTTGCGTCGACGCATCGACCACATGATCTATCCCGAGTTTACGGGCGAGCGCGAGGCGCGCCGGATTGATATCGGTAATGACTACCTTGCGGGCTCCTGAGCGCTTTGCAACCAGGGCGCCCATGATGCCGATGGGGCCTGCACCGGTAACCAGCACATCTTCGCCAACCAGATCGAAGCTCAGAGCCGTATGCACGGCGTTGCCAAAGGGATCGAAGATCGCAGCGATTTCATCGGAAATATCGTCCGGGATCGGTACGACATTGTCTTCCGGAATGCAGACATACTCGCCGAAGGAACCGGGCCGGTGTACGCCGACACCGAGCGTGTTACGACAGAGATGGCCCCTGCCTGCACGGCAATTGCGGCAAATACCGCAGACGATATGGCCCTCGCCGGAGACGCGCTGCCCGACCTTGTATTTGGTCACGGCCGAACCGATTTCAGCAATCTCGCCACTGAACTCATGACCCACGACCATTGGCACCGGGATCGTGGCCTCAGCCCACTTGTCCCAGTTGTAGATATGCACGTCAGTGCCGCAAATGGCTGACTTTTTGACCCGGATCAGCACGTCATTTGGACCGGGTTCCGGGACCGGAACGCGTTCCATCCAGATCCCGGGTTCCGCCTTCGCCTTGACCAGTGCCTTCATCATGTTCGACATGGTTCTATCCTATTTTATGACGCCGAGATCACGCCCGACTTCAGCAAAAACCTCGACCACGCGAGCGACGTCTTCGGTGGTGTGGGCGGCAGACATTTGCGTGCGAATGCGGGCTTGGCCTTTCGGCACCACCGGAAAGGCGAAACCGATGACATAAACGCCCTTTTCCAGCATGCGCGAGGCCATCTCCTGCGCCAGCGTCGCTTCGCCAAGCATCACCGGAATGATAGGATGATCGGCGCCGGCCAAATTGAAGCCAAGCTTTGTCATATCACGGCGAAAATGCGCGGCATTGGCGCTGAGACGGGCGCGCAGATCCGCGCCCTGGTCAATCAGATCGAACACTTTCAGCGATGCTGCTGCAATGACGGGAGCGAGGGTGTTCGAGAAAAGATAGGGCCGCGAGCGCTGACGCAGCCAGTCGACCACTTCGCGCTTGCCGGATGTATAGCCGCCCGAAGCCCCGCCCAGCGCCTTACCCAGCGTGCCAGTAATGATATCGACACGGCCTTCGACGCCGCAATGCTCGGCGGAGCCGCGACCGTTTTTTCCGACAAAGCCCACGGCATGGCTGTCGTCCACCATGACCATGGCACCATATTTTTCGGCAAGGTCGCAAACACCCTGCAGATTGGCGATGATGCCGTCCATCGAAAACACGCCGTCGGTCGCAATCATCTTGAAGCGACTGCCTTCGGCTTTCTTCAACTCTTCTTCGAGCGCCGCCATGTCATTGTTGGCGTAACGGAAACGTTTGGCCTTGGAGAGACGCACGCCGTCGATGATCGAGGCGTGGTTGAGCGCATCGGAGATGATAGCGTCTTCCTCGCCGAGCAAAGTTTCAAACAGGCCGCCATTGGCATCGAAACAGCTGGAATAAAGGATCGTGTCCTCCAAACCGAGGAAGCTGGAGATCCGGGCTTCGAGCTGCTTGTGTTCCTCTTGCGTGCCGCAGATGAAGCGTACCGAAGCCATGCCATAGCCGTAGCGGTCGAGCGCCGCCTTGCCCGCTGCCGCAAGTTCATCGTTGTCGGCAAGTCCGAGATAATTGTTGGCACAGAAGTTGAGCACTTTTTCACCGGAATCGACAACGATCTGTCCGGCTTGTTTGGAAGTGATGACGCGTTCGGTCTTATAAAGCCCGGACTGTTTCAGCCCCTCGAGTTCGGAAGACAGGTGGTCGATAAAGGGCTTGGACATGGCTTTTCCTGCTCTGCGCCTGATGACGGGGCAACTGTCGCAATGTCATGTCACGATCAGGCCAATGTCTCAAGCCCCGACTCTAAAGCTGAACCAGATGTCCCGACGAAACCTCGGCATATTGGCGGATTGGAACCACGAAATCCGGGGCTCTAACAGGGCTTTTGATCTCGTCATTGGACACAGGCCGCTTTACACCTCGCCGCGAAGGATCCGGAACGGGCACTGCTGAAATCAGCTTTTTCGTATAGGGATGCTGGGGATTTTCGAAGATCGCCGCGCGCGGCCCGATTTCGACGATTTCACCGAGATACATTACTGCGATGCGATGGCTAACCCGTTCGACCACGGCGATATCATGCGAGATGAACAGATAGGCGAGGTTCAGGCTGGCCTGCAGATCGAGCAAAAGGTTGATGACCTGCGCCTTTATTGAGACGTCCAGTGCCGAGACGGATTCGTCAGCAACGATGATCTTCGGGTCGAGCGCCAATGCGCGGGCAATGCAAACGCGCTGACGCTGGCCGCCGGAGAACTCATGCGGATAACGATTTGCCATTGCTGGTGTGAGGCCCACACGCTCCAGTAGATCGGCGACACGCTCGCGTGCTTCGGCACGGGTTCCAAGCTTGTGTTCAAGATACGGCTCGGCAATGGCCGCGCCCACCGTCATGCGCGGATTTAGGCTGGCGAACGGGTCCTGGAATATCATCTGCATGGACTGACGCATGTCGCGCAATTGCTTCGGGTCCATGGTCAGCACGTCCTGGCCATTGAGCAGGACTTCGCCGGCCTGCGCTGGAACGAGGCGCATGATCGAGCGTCCCGTCGTTGATTTGCCGCAGCCGAACTCGCCGACGAGCGAAAGGGTTTCGCCGGGCTGCAGGGTGAAGGACAGATTTTCGACGGCGTGCACCCGCCCCTCAAGCTGGCCGAACATACCAGAATGGATGTTGAAACGCGTCGTAAGATTGCGCACGTCGAGAAGCGGCTGCGCTCCCGCTTGCACCGTATCGGCCGCTTCGACCGGTGTATCGGATGTGCCTGTAGCGCGATCGACCACCGGAAATCGCAAAGGCCGCTCATGCCCTTTCATCGAACCCAGAACCGGAACTGCCGACAGCAGCGAGCGTGTGTATGGATGTTGCGGCCGTGCGAAGATATCTTTGGTCTTGCCGGTTTCGACCGCCTCGCCATTATACATGACCACGGTCCGGTCGGCGATCTCTGCCACGACACCCATATCGTGGGTGATAAAGAGAACAGAGGCGCCCTCCTCGTCCTGCAAAAGTTTGATAAGGTCGAGTATCTGTCCTTGAATGGTCACGTCCAGAGCTGTCGTTGGTTCATCGGCAATAAGCAGTTTTGGCTTGCTCGCCAGCGCCATCGCAATCATCACGCGCTGTCGCATCCCGCCCGAGAAGCGGTGTGGATACTCATTGAATCGCGATTTCGCAGCAGGTATCCGCACCTTTTCGAGAAGCCGGATGGTTTCCGCCTTTGCCTCGGAACGCGACATGCTGTGATGGCAAAGTAGTGCCTCGCTGATCTGCTGGCCCACCGTGAACAGCGGATTGAGGCTGGTCATTGGTTCCTGGAAGATCATCGCGACATCATTGCCACGAACGCCTCGCATCTGGTTCTCCGGCAGGGCGAGAATATCCTTTCCGCCCAGCATGATTTTCCCCTCGATACGGCTCTTGTCCTTTTGCAGAAGCCGCATGACAGAAAGCGACGTGACGCTCTTGCCGGACCCGGACTCGCCCACAATCGCCACTGTCTCGCCGGGCGCAACGTCGAAGGAGACGTTGCGCACCACCGGCCGCCATTGTCCATCGATCAAGAAAGATGTGGTCAGGTTCGAAACCGACAGAACGGGAGCGATTGGCTTTTCCATGAGCTGTCCTCCAGTCAATCTGGCCAGCGCATCAGACCAGCGATACGACGGGCATAACGTTCTTCGAATGGGGTTGCGATGATTTCATTCGAGGCTCGCGCCTTATTCAGTTCTTCGTCAAGACGGCTCGCGACGATGTTCTCCTCGCCCGGATGCAGATTGCATGGATCCATGTAGAAAAACCCATGCTCGGCTTCATGATCACGGACGATGATCGGGTGCGCACCTCGCGCCAGCGCATCGGCAAGGTCCCACGCTGTGATATGCGCTTCTTGCGGGTTGACGGTCACCCGCAAACGGTCAAGCGGATTGTGAGTTGGATCCGGCTCGATCTCAGCACTGACGCCGGGCTTGCCCGATAGCGTCTGCTTCCACAGATTGAGATAACCCGTTTCCTTTTCGCGGATACCGGTATGATCGCGCTTCTCCCAGGCTTCGAGTGCCGCAATGGTGCCAAGGATGCTTTCCTTGCCAAGTTTCATGCCGCGACCAATGCCCATATTCTGCAGGAACGCATTTCGAACCAAATCCTTGCGCCCGGCAACGATACCGCCTGTTGGTCCT